>CAKMWI010000001.1 GCA_928722015.1 Candidatus Gastranaerophilales bacterium
ATTTCAATAACTTTAATATCATCCTGTTGGGTAATCAAATCTGATATCATATAAATATCGTCAATAAACGCACAAACTATTCGAACGCCTGCTACATCATTGAGATATGTCTGTATATTTTCTGTTGTAAATTCATATCCCATCTTCTGCAGTTTATCGTAAATACTATTGGGCTGCTTAATTCTTGTTTTTATAAAAGAAATAGGATTTCGATTGTTCTCAACTGAAAATTCATCATCCAAAACCTCAAGTTTAGTTTGTATCTCCCGAATAGCACAACGATACATCATCATTAAATTATAAAATTTTGTAGCATTATTTAAAAACTGTAGTGATTCCGGACTGTTCATCCTGAGTTTTTTTACTTCATCTTTTGTCATGGAACTTTCCTTTCTACCTCATCCCTGATTTCAAAACATTATTTATTTTGATAGTTGATTCGTTCTCCTTGAATTACTGGATAACAAATCATTTTATCACTATCCAGATTTTCTACATGCATATCTACTGCACTGATCTGATGGTTTTCATAAGTATTGTAATAATAAATACCTTTTGTAACATTACAACACGACGTATACAATGTGATTTCATATTTTCCATCCGCTACTTCGCAACATCCTCGTTGCTGGTCCACAGATCCGAGAATGTGGAAGAATTGGCTAACGCTTTCTTCCTCTGATTCACCTGAAATTGCATTTACCTTTGTAAAAGCTACACGTACAAAGCGTGAGGAAGATGAGAGATCTCCCGGAAGACCTAATCCTCCCATACCTCTACTATATGCATCAAGAGCCAAATTTTCACAGAAAGTATTTCTGGGCTGTTTAGGAGATAAATACATATAATTATTTAGTTGAAACATCTGCTGTGGAAATGGCGGATTATTCGTAAGCACTCCTACTGGATTATCATAAATATGCAAACCATCTGACATAGATTCTACCGTAATTGACTCATTCTCATCAGAAATGATCCAGTGTAATTGTGCTAATGGTAATTGCTCGCTGAAAGGAGTATTAACAATATTAATTCGTTCAAGAAGCTCGCGAACTTCAACTAAAGAAGAACACTGACTTAAAATCCACGGAATAAATTCAAACTGTGCAATATTTTCCACATCTGGCTTAATCGCGGCATAAACAGCATTTCCGACAAAATTCAGTCCTGCCATTGCCACTCCTTTTTCATTCATAGCATCATAATACAAAGGATAATCCTCTGCAACATGAGCCATTCCAATAATTGCATAATGATTTTTCATATCGCCAACATGGCGAAAATTAAACGCATAATTACGTGGTGTAATTACTATCTGATCACCATAAGAGAATTCATAATCGAGGGTTCGTCCAAAGTAAAAATCTTTTGTTTTATAAGTTGCTGCTGTACACATGATCGTTTATCCTCCTAAATAGATTGAAATATGTCAATGAGTTTTTTTCTTGAACAATAGTATAGCACAATTCTTTTATTTTGTTCTAACTTCATACATGATCATAACATGTAAACTTTAAACTATTTTCCTAGATTATTTCTCCATCAGTTTTTCAAACCAGGTATCCATAGCTAGGATGAATTGACCTATGTCTGGCAATTCTTGCAGCATTTCGTTTAGGGTTTTGTGCTTCACATATTTCTGCACATACACCCAACAGGCAACGCTACTGGCTTCTGATACAATGTCAGCTATGGTTTTGCGCATAAGCTCTTCAAATTCAGCAATTTCTTCTTTCGGAACAACATCATACAGTGTTGGTGCCTGATGACTTATTTTTACTCCATTTTCATTTGCATCTTTAAGCAGATTCTTAACTTTTTCTCTTGAATCCTCCGGTACTTTCATGTACTACCACATCGGACGGTGTGTCTTTTTTTAGTGGTGGTAACTGAATATAATCATTGTTTTTGCTCATTTTCATATCCTCCTTAAGTTCAAGAATGCCTCGGCATTCTTGCTGCGAGATGCGCGTCATACAGTGTAAGACATATTCGATATGTGGATAGGTCAGCATCAGAAATTTTTTCTTTACCAGTGATGCCGGATACCAGTTGCTGGCAATCAATATCTTGTCGTTTTTACACATCACAGTCTCTACGATCAGGTTCACGATTTCATCTACCTGTCGCATATCATCATGATGGGTTACTTCCAGTGATTCATAATCAACGGTCTCTTTGACAAGGTTTTCATAAGCCTGATAATCCTCAAAGCGGTTATCGCTATCAAATCTTTTCTCATCCACAGATATGATTAGATTTATTATCATTCATTTCAGTATCACTAAGATTAGTATTATTATCATCTTTCACCTGAAACGGATGCTCTTTGAACGGTCGAAAACGCTCAATCTCAATTTCTATGATTCTTTCTTCGTTTCTCCTGATTGTCTGTTTGGCTCAGTCATCTTGACTCCTTTCCTCCAGGATTCAGGAAATAAAAAATGCCTGCCTGGAACTTTTATACTTAGTAAAGTTCCAAACAGACATTGCTGTTTGACCATTAGCTGTAGCTAATAGAATTGAGTACTGTTTCAGCTAATTTATGTTTGCAGGTTTGGGAGAGATTGTTTCTTTTCCCGCCTTTTCTCTGATTTACATCCCCGAATAAGGGGTGACAACAGAGCGGAACCCAAATGTTAGCTGGAAATTGATCATTTTGAAATGGAATTTTGTGTCACGAACGTGGTTAGAAAATCAAAATTGATTCACGAACGTGATTTAGAAAATAACAAAAGCGTTCGTTGTCAGCTAATCCAGCTAACATTTTCGAACGCTTTGAAGCCCGTCGCCAAGAGGATTTGAACCTCCGACCCCTCGCTTAGGAGAGCTCCAACCTATTGTCACTCTCTGTCAATCTGAGGTAAGGTAAACCCATAGTGGGACACTATATAAAACTGTTTCCGATTCAATTCGAGTTATTCTGAATACCCCCTCTGTCAAGCTCTGTAAAGCTCTGAAAGTTAGCTGATTGTTTGCTCCAGCTAATAATTGGGGAATGCCTTGATATTACCATCGACATCTGTTATATGACCACCATGCTTCGTACGTTCGATCATGGTAAACAGTATTCAATTAAACTTTCCTATCGAAAGCACAAGATATTTTCTTGTCTATAAATAATATAACGCATACGAGACGGTTTGTCCATGCGTTTTTGACTGGCAAATTTTATTCAGTAAAAATATCTGTAACCTTTTTTGTAACTGAATCTCCATCATTCCATCATCAAATGATGGAGATTCCAATAGATATTATGGAGATAGACTAATTACTTCATCGTCTTCGCCAGTGAATTGAGCAATGCCCGCATCTCTGGATTTGCCAACACTTTTGCCAGAAGTTCCGGATCGACTTCATCAGCAACAGTTGCATTATTATTTTCCTGCTGTACATGCATCTGTGGATCCAGATTCTTTTTCTCATAAAACGCTTCTTCAAAAAGCTCTGCATTTTTCCTTCGGTCATCATCCAGAATATGAGAGTACACATCCGTAACCATATTGACCTGAGCATGGCCGGAATCACCCTGTACCGCCTTGATGTCTCCACCATTCAATTTCAGCTTATAAGTAACGCTGCTATGACGAAAACTGTGAAATACAACCGGTGGGAGATTATAGTCCTCGATCAGTTTCTTTAAAGGACCACGGATTGCTCCATCACCAAGAGGAAGCCCAAAGGTACTTGCCATAACCAGGTTATAGTCCATATATTCATCACCAAGGATTTCTTTCATTTCATCCTGCTCAGCTTTCCAGTCTACCAACATATTAGCAACACTCTTCGGTAAGAATATCTTACGCACACTGCTTTCTGTCTTCGGTGTTTTCAGAATACGGACCGTAGAATTCTTCTTATGATTTGTCGGAAATACCAACAACACATCTTTTCCATCCAATGCATTTAAAGATTCTTTTCTTATACGCTGTGATTCTTTGTTGATGAAGACATATGCACGGTTTTCTTCAATTGCCTCAGGAGAAATATCTACACAATCCCAGGTAAGACCAAGCAGCTCACCAAGTCGCAGGGAACATGAGAAAGATAGATTAATTGCGAGCTTTAATCGTTCATCTTCACAGACACTGAGCGCATACATCAATGTATCCGCTGTCCAGATGTCTCTTTTTTGTGATTTATGTTTTGGTACAGTCGCATGGGTGCAAGGATTCTTCTCCATCAACTCCCATTTCACTGCCTGTTCAAAACAGTTTCTAAGCAGCTTATTAATATCCCTGACCGTACTGGAAGATACAAATTCATTTCGACTGGTTTTATTCAATGGATTGATAACTGCACGTCTCTTCAAAAGACTCTGATAATATCTTTCGATGAAACGGGTATTGATCTCTGAGAGTTTCGTATCACCAATGATCGGAAGAATATAGTTATTGATAAGAGAGACATTTCCTTCATATGTAGAAAGCGCCCAGTTTTCTTTGCCATAAAGTGCAACATATTCTGTAATAAGCTCGTCCAGTGTTTTGCATTTACGGACGACAAATGATCCCATCTCTTTTTTATATTCAATTTCTTTTTTTCTTCTTTTAGCTTCGGCTTTTGTTTCATAGGTTTCCCATTTCTGTTTTCTCTCACCTTTTTCATTCGTATAAGAATAGATTACATTGAATTTTCCGTTTCGTTCTCTTATTGATGCCATATTATTGCATACTCCTTTCCAAATCTCTTTGCTCCATCCAGTCCTCAAATTCATCCCGACGGATCCTAACTCGACTGCCAACTTTTATTACTGTGAACTTTCCTTTATCCGCCCACTTGTTGATCATGCTTCTGCTGACCTTTGCCAGATAGGAAGCTTCATCAAAAGTAAGATACTTTATATTTCCATTGCTTCCTCGTATTCCGGTCTGTGATAATTTCTTCCGCCGGAAATTAGCCAGGGCAATATTCTGTTCCTGTGCAAGTTCTTCATAATCATTCGATGGATCCAGCTTATACCGATCCTGACCTTCCAGGAATTTTTGAAAACTCTCTTTTGTGATCCTTTTCTTTTCTGCAATCACAATGAATTCAAAAAAATGACTATACTTTGGATTATCAAGAATTGTATATACTGCGCTTCTGGTTGTTCCAAGCAGCTGTGCCATCTCAGGCATCTTGTACCATCTCCATTAATCACAAGTGTTTTATCGAGTTCCTGTGATAAAAATTCACATCTGTTATAATCCTTTTCTATAATTTTAGTTTTTATTTTCATATCCTCAAGATATTTAGCCAGCATAAAACCTACATTACCACCGCCAATAATAGCTACAGCTTTTACCTGTTCGCGTTCGTGGAAAAATGTTCCTGCCAAAATGTCAAGAGAATGTGAAGTTCCCATAAAAATCAACTTATCGTCTTCATTAATCTCAGTTAAACCATTTGGAATAAACAATAAGTTGTCTCTTTTTATTCCAACAATAATTGTATCTTTAGTAAAACCGCAATCTTTTACCATTTTTCCTACTATAGATGAGGCCGGTTTTACTTTATACTCAAGTAATCTTGCCTTACCATCAGCGAAATTTTCAACATCAAGAGCATGTGCAACCGTAACTATTCTGAATAGCTCTTGTGTTAATAAAGCTTCTGGCCAAATAACATAATCAATAAAGAAATCTCCAAGATAATCACTTGATTTATCTAATTCCATTGCATTTTTATACTCTTCCTTAGAAACAAAACAAATAGTTCGTATTCCACTTATTTTTTTAGCAGATAAACAAGCAACAATATTTGCTTCATCTAATGCGGTACAAGCAATAAACACATCTGAATTTAAAATATCAGCAGATTTCAAAACGTTAATATCTGAAGCATTTCCCTGCACAAAACTGATATCAAGTTTATCAAATTCATCAGTCCTATTTTCTTCTTTATCAATAACAGTAATGTCATGGTCTTCAAAAAATTCCGTTGCCAAAAGACATCCCACTTCAGTTGCGCCATATATTACAATTTTCATACTCTAATTACCTATAACCATCCTAATGCTGCAAATATAAATAATGCTCCATATACAATAGCATTTCGTATAAAAATTAACACAAAAGTCGCCACGATTGGAGATAAATCAAACATTCCCAATGGTGGTATAAATTTTCTGAACAAGTCTAAATATAAATCAACTGACTCACGTAATGCTCTTAAAATAGGATTATTCCAATTTAAACCGGGTATCCAGGTCAAAAAGCAGCGTATAACTATCATCATTAAATATATATAAAAACAATTTGCAATTGCATAAACAATTTTAATTGCCATCATCGTTACCCTTTCCTTTTTCCTCTTTTAATTTTTCTAACAATTCATCTTTTGTCAAAACAATTATCTGAGGAGCTTTATTAGCATAGTATTTATTAAAAATTTTTCTAAGAGCCATAGATAATAAACCGGCAGCCAACATAACAATAGCTGGTGAAAAAGAAACACCCATTACCGGTGGAATTAAATAAAAGCCGGCAAATTTAAAAATAAAATGAAAGAATGGATAATCAGGGTTTATATTAGGTACCCACGACAGCATACAAGCGCCAAGCACAAAATACAAATACAAATTCACAATTCTATCTAAAAATATAATAAAATTTGCCATAATTCCTCAAATATAATTATATTTTATATATCCAATTTTGTAGAATTCATACAGTTACAATGATTCTGTTCATGTGGAATATTTTCTATCATAGTAAATAATAAAGATTTTAAATTCGCCACATTGTTATTAAATACTTCAATAACAGCATCATGAGAAACAGGAGGAACATCCCCTACCAGCCCCGCATCATAATCAGTAATAAGTGAAATATTTAAAGGACACATATCCAATTCTTTAACAAGATAAGCTTCAGGATAAGCTGTCATATTAATAACTTGCCACCCTTGCTTTGTAAAGAAAGCAGACTCAGCTTTTGTTGAAAAACGCGGCCCATTAATTACAACAACAGTTCCTGATTCATGAACAGTAATACCGAGTTTTTTGCCTGTTTCAATAGCTAAATTTCTCAATTCCGGACAATATGTATCTGCAGGAGACGGATGTTGAACAACCGGTCCTTCAAAAAAAGTTGTTTTTCTGCCATCTGTCCAATCAACAAATTGATCACAAATAACAAAATCACCAGGTTTTACTTCTTTTTGCAAACTACCTGCAGCACAAGGTGAAATTACTCGTTTACAACCTAGATGTTTCATTGCCCAAACATTTGCCCTGTAATTTACAAGATGAGGTGGAATTGAATGATTGCGTCCATGTCTTGGCATAAATGCTACATTATGATTTCCTATCTTACCTAAAAACACATTATCACTGGTTTCGCCATAAGGTGTTTTTACAGATATTTCTTCAATATTGTCTAAAAAGCTATAAAAACCTGAACCGCCAAAAACTCCAACTGTTGCTTTATTTAATATTTCCATAGTTATCTTCCACCCTCACTGTCTGCTTTCTACTAAACATATATATAATTATGTACAGATATTCTACAATATAAAAAACAAATATTCAATCAATAAATAAAACTTCATATTCTTAAGCCAAATGGCTAATACAGGATTGTACATACTACTAATTTCAAAAAGCGTATATATTACATTTAATATAATTAATCTTTTTCATACTTCCAGCTATTCTTAATTCAACGAGCCTATTACAGGCTCTTTTTTTTAATGCTATGATTAGACAGAGTTATAAAAAGAAAGGAATCACTATGAGCGGACTATTTCTAACTATGGCGATATTGTTTGAAGTTAGCGGCACTCTAATGCTGAAATTTTCTAACGGTTTTAAAATTATATTACCAGGTATCCTGTTTATAATTTTTTATGCTATAAGCTTTTATTTTCTTTCAATTGCACTTAAAGAAATAGATATAGGGATAGCCTATGCAATTTGGTGTGCTGTAGGAATGACACTTGTAGCCATCTTAGGGATAGTCTTATTTCATGAACCTGTTAATCTTATTAAAATCTTATCTATTATATTTATAATAATAGGGACAGTAGGATTAAAATTAAGCAATTCGTTTTCTTAAAGCTTTGCAATAAATATATTAACAAAAACTAAAGAATATGTTAAAATACAAACGAAACAGAATGAAGAGGGATTAATTATGAAGAATAAAATATTAGCAGTAATATTAACAATATTAATGACAGCGCAATTAGCATTTGCCGCACCGTTTAATGCCAATGCAAAAACAAAAAGAATCCCTGCAGGCACTAAACTTGCTCTAAAAATGTTATCTCCAATAAATACCGGATATAGTGGAAAAGGCAGTAATTTTACAGCCATGCTGGTTACAGATCAGACTGCTGATAATGATGTTATTTTACCTATGGGTTCTATCGTCAGAGGAAACATCAAAGAAATTATCCCTGCAAAAAGAATGTCAAAAGGACCAATTCTTTATCTTGATTTTGATCACGTAGTAACTCCAAATGGCCGCCAATTGCCACTATCACTGACGATTATAGGAAGAGAAGATTTAACAAATGATGGAGGAATAACTACAACAAAAGGTTACTGGGACGCCTGGAGACAAACCTGCAAAAAATCAGGTAATGTTACTAAAAATGCAATAAATTGGGGCAAAGACGTAACCGATTCCGGCTGGCAATACGTAATTGTACCTGTAGCCGCTATAGGAGGAGCATTTGGTACAGCCGGATATTTCGTATACGACAGTATTGCAGATGCAATAAGACTGGGTAAAGACGTTCAAATTAATTCAGAAGAAATCTTAAATGTAATACTAACAGAACCTATTGACGTTCCTGTAATTTAAATACATTACTATGTCTAAACTCGATAAAATAGAAGAATTACAAAAATTAATAAAGGAAGATTCCTCTAATTTTCAGGCAAGACGTCAATTAGCCGTTTTATTGATGGATTGCGGATTTAATGAAGAAGCATTACAGCATCTTTTATATTTATCAAAGATGTTTAATTATGATGACGGAATATACTATAACCTTGGTATAGTATATGAAAAAATGAAAAAACTTGAAAAAGCAAAAGATGCATATCTTAAAACAATTGAACTCGAACCGGAATCAATCGATGCCATTTATAATCTTGGGTTGGTATATACAGAATTAAAAGACTTTAAAAACGCAATTAAATGCTTTGAAAAAGTAATAAAAGCCGATAGTAAGGATTCAAACTCCTATTTTAACATTGGACTTGTATATTTTAAAATGAAAGACTACATTAAAGCGGTTGATTATTTTCAAAAAACGATTGACCTCAATGATGAAGACATTTATGCCCATTTTTATATAGGTAATATAATGAAAGAGCTTGGAGATTCAGAATCAGCAAAAGAAAAATTTGAAAAAGTAATTAGCCTTTCTCCAGACTATAGTTGGGCATATTACAACCTAGCAGTAATTTACTATGAACAAGGGGATATTCAAAAAGCTAAAGAAAATTTAAGACAAACCATAATATTGAATCCGCTTGATGCTGAAGCCTATAAAATACTGTCCAAAATATTAGCCAAAGAGGAAAAATATGATGAAGCCATAAGCATTATGAAAGATGCAATTGCAAATTGTGAATCTTCGGGAGATTTATACTATATAACTGCTGAAATATATAAAAATATGGATAATATTCCAGACTACAAATTATACTTGAATGAAGCAATAAAACATAACCAGACATTATCTATTCCTATACAAACCGTAAAAAAAGAGCTAAATAAACTAAAATAAGAATATTTTTGTGCTAAAATTAAGTCATTGGATAATATATGAGGAATAAGCTATTATGAAAATGTCAAAATTATTTGTGCAAACAATGAGGGAATTTCCTTCTGATGCAGAAGTTATATCTCATAAAATGCTTGCACGAGCCGGATATATAAAAAAATTAACATCAGGTGTATATAACTATTTACCTCTAATGTGGAGAGTTTTAAAAAAAGTTGAAAATATTGTTCGCGAAGAAATGGATAACGCAGGCGCTCAAGAACTTTTAATGCCTTTTGTTCAACCTAAAGAATTATGGGTTGAATCAGGAAGATGGGAAGCTTACGGAAGAGAATTAATGAGGTTAAAGGACAGACATAACCGCGAAATGTGTCTTGGACCTACTCATGAAGAAATTATTACAGCGGTTGCAAGAGATGTCCTTAAATCATACAAACAACTGCCAACAAACCTATACCAAATTCAATCTAAATTCAGAGATGAAGTAAGACCTCGTTTTGGCCTTTTAAGAGGACGTGAATTCATTATGAAAGATGCATATAGCTTTGGTACATCTCAAGAAGAATTAGATAAAGAATACAAAAATATGTGGGATACATATACTCGAATATTTAAACGCTGTGGATTAGAAACAAAAGCAGTTCAATCTGATTCAGGAGCTATCGGAGGCAGTGTTTCTCATGAATTTATGGTAATAACAGATACTGATTCCGGAGAAAATGATGTATTCTACTGCGATAAATGCGATTACGCAGCAAACTCTAACCATGCCGTATCTTCTTTGCCGGAAGCCATTGTCGATGGCAAAGAATACTTCAATAAAACCGAAATAGTTAAAACTCCAAATACGCATACTATTGAAGAGTTATCTAAGTTTTTAGATATTCCAACAACTTTGATTTTGAAATCATTAATATATATTATTGATAAAAAACCTGTTATGGCACTAATTCGAGCAGATAAAGCTGTTGAAGAAACTAAACTTATGAATGCAGTAGGAGGAATGGATATCAGAATCGCAACTTCATGTGAGATTGAAGAATTAATGCAACAGTATGGATTCGATGCAATTCCTGGATTTATAGGACCTAAAGGATTTGATAAACTACCAATAATTGCAGATACTACTGTTAAAAATATGAAAAATTTTGTTGTTGGGATAAATCAAAATGATGTTCACCTAGTTGGAGCTAATCTAAATGATTTAGAAATACAAAAACTACAATATGAAGATATCAGACTGGTTGAAGCAGGTGAATTATGTCCTCAATGCGGACAACCACTTAAAGTTACCAGAGGAATAGAAGTAGGAAATATCTTTCAACTTGGAACAAAATATTCAAAACCAATGAATGCAGTCTATCTTGATGCTGATGGTAAAGCTAAACCTTATATTATGGGATGCTATGGTATTGGAATATCCAGAACAGCTGCGGCAGCAGTTGAAGCCCACCACGATGAATGGGGTATAAAATGGCCATTAGCTATTGCACCTTATCATGCAATTATTGTACCTGTAAGTACAAAAGATGAAGTTCAGATGAATATAGCCACAAAACTATATGAAGAGCTTTTGGATAATGGTGTAGAAGCAGTCTTAGATGATAGAGATGAAAGACCTGGAGTAAAATTTAAAGATGCAGATTTAATTGGATTTCCATATAGAATTACGGTAGGGAAAACTATTTCTGAAGGAAATGTAGAATTTGTAATTCGTCAAACAGGTGAAAAAATACCAATGAAACCAGAAGAAGCTTCAAAAAGAATAATTGAAGCCGTAAAAAATATTAAATAAATTATACCTAACAAAAAAAAGGCTATTATAGCCTTTTTTTTGTGCCAAAATTTTGCATTACAGCTATAAATAGAAAAATTAGTATGCTTTTCCTACCAATGAATTATGGGTTTGCACTTCAATATCATCATCCAACTTAGAAAGAACAAATTTTTCACCATATCTTTTTTCTAGAGCAAGTGTAATAAGAAAATCAGCGAAATGAGGATTCTTAGGCAACAAGGAACCATGAAGATATGTACCAAATACATTTTTATACCGAGCTCCCTCATACCCATCCTTACCGTTATTACCATTTCCTACACTAACAATACCAAGCGGGACCGTATCGCCCTCAAGATAAGTCAATCCGCTATGATTTTCAAACCCAACAAGAGTATTAGGAGCCAGAAAATCAGTTTTTACCGTAACATTACCTATAAATCTTTTTCCCCCAGCAATTGTATAAGCATCCAGCAACGAAATTCCTGCCAATTTATCCTTATCATGAGGTTTGTAGTAATGCCCAAAAAGTTGATACCCGCCACAAATACCTAAAAAGACAGCACCGTCATCCCTTTGGGCCAATAACTCAGACCTATGTGAATATAATTCAGAAGCAACATCCTCCTGTTGTTTATCTTGCCCCCCACCAATAAAGTAAAGATCATGATTCTTGATATCATCACCTATATTAATTTCTTCAAAATCAACCTGAATTCCACGCCATTCACATCTTTTCTTCAGGGTAATAATATTTCCCATATCACCGTATAGATTTAAAAGTTTTGGATACAAATGAGCTATGGAAATTTTTAAATTTTTCTCTTCCATATAATCATTGTATCACAATCAACAAAAAATTTTAAACAGGTGAACATATAAAATCACATGATATAATTGAAGTATGAACAATATAAAAATAGTAAATACTCACTCTCATGTAAATATGTTAAAAGAAACTAATATAGAGCAAGCTATTGATAATGCTCAAAAAGAAGGTATTTTAACTATTATACCGTCAACAAATAATAAAGATATTTTTGAAATAGATAATTTTATAAAACCATACACAAATATATATGGCTACATAGGAATATATCCGGAAGAATCCAAATATTTTACGGATAAAACCCTTAATGATATGGAAGAAATAATAAAACACAATAGAAAAATAATAGGTATTGGAGAAATCGGACTTGATTACTATTGGGACAAATCATTTAAAGAACTTCAAAAAGAAGTCTTTATTAAACAAATTAAATTTGCCAATCAAATGAATTTACCAATAAATATTCACTGCAGAGATGCATATTTTGACACTCTTGAAATTTTAAAAAAACACAACAGAAATTCAAAAGCTATTTTACATTGTTTTTCCGGCAGCCTTGAATTTGCAAAAGAGTGTATTAAAAATGGAATCTATATAGCACTCGGTGGAGTTGTTACTTTTAAAAATGCAAAAAAAACAAAAGAAGTTGCCCAAAATATTCCTTTGGAATTTATGTTACTTGAAACAGATGATCCGTATTTGGCACCAGTTCCATACAGAGGTAAAGAAAATCAGCCTCTGTACGTAAAATATGTAGCTGAAGAAATTGCAAAACTTAGAAATATTAGCACAGAAACCGTATACAAAATAACAACACAAAATGCATTTAAAATATTTAACTTCACTTAATTTAACTTCACTGTTTCCGGCTTATTCTGAACATTTAAGTCAACATATTTAAATATATTCAAAACAATTCCCGGTTGAAAAAAATAATTATTGTCTTCTGGTGTAATTTTTAACATTCCCTGATTTGTATTCACGTTTGTAACAGTAGCCAAGAACCTTTTATTTACAGCTGTAAACAAAACATATCCTGATGTTGACTGAATTTCTTCAACAGTAAATCGATTTGCATTTATTGCAGCAATTGTTAAATATAACAATGAAACATTATCAGTATTGAACACTTTTGTACAACTTTCATAAGGTACATTTTGCGCAGTAATTAAAGTGCTTAAATTCATTAATTCTGCAGAAAATGTCGGAATGCATGTTCCACACAATATGCATGCCATTATTAATATAAATTTTAAGATTCTTTCCATGATTCACCTACATTCACATCCACCAATAAAGGAACTTTTAAAGGCTGACCCAACTCCATTGATTGCAATACTAACTCTTTTACAAAATCCAATTCTGATTTTTCAACTTCGACAACTAATTCATCATGGACTTGAATAATCATTTTTGATTTTAAATTATGCTCTTTTAATTTGTTAGAAAAATCAATCATAGCAAGTTTTATTAAGTCTGCTGCAGACCCTTGCATTGGTTGATTAATAGCTGCACGCTTGGCAAATTCACGAACCATAGCATTAGGACTGGATATCTCACTTTGCAAATAACGCTTACGTCCAAGAATAGTTTCAACAAAACCAAGTTCTTCCACTTTTTCAACCATATTATTCATATAAGCCTTAATTCCAGGATATGTCTGGAAATACTTTTCTATAAAATTATCTGCTTCATCAGGCTTAATACCCAGCGCCTTTGCCAATCCATACTTACTTTGTCCATAAACAATACCAAAATTTACAGCCTTAGCCTTATATCTCATATCCTTTGTAACCTCGGAAAGAGGAACTTCAAAAACTTTTGATGCAGTAAGAGTATGAACATCTACCCCTGACTTAAAAGCATTAATTAAATGTTCATCTTCAGAAACATGAGCAAGCAACCTTAACTCTATTTGGGAATAATCAGCCGACAATATAAAATAATTTTCTCTATCCTTAGGTACAAAAGCCTGTCTGATTTTATTGCCTTCTTCTGTTCTAATTGGAATATTTTGCAAATTAGGATTAGAAGAAGAGAGCCTACCTGTAGTTGTAACAGTTTGATTATAAGTAGTATGTATTCTGTTATCTTTTTTATCAATCAACAGAGGTAATGCCTCAGTATAAGTCGACTTTAATTTTGAATATTTCCTGTATTCTAAAATAAGTCTTGCAATTTCATATTCCTGCGCAAGCTGATTCAAAACGTCTGCACTTGTTGAATTCTTAGATTTTCCCCTTTTTTTTCGAGTTTTTAATTGTAATTTATCAAACAATATCTCTCCAACCTGTTTTGGAGAATTCAAGTTAAATTTTTCCCCTGCAAGGTCAAAAATTTTAATTTCCAATTCGGAAAGATTAGAATCCAATTCACAAGTTAAAACTTTTAAATAATCTTCATCAATAGAAATCCCGATATATTCCATATCAGCTAGTACGTGAGCTAAAGGAATTTCAATATCTCGAAGGATTTTATATTCTTTTTCATCCAGTTCACCCACCCAATATTTAGTAAGTTCAAACAAACTTGCAATTACATCACCAGCATAACTTTTTACGGTATTTATATTATTGTCAGAAAATTTTGCCTTTTTATTTTCTGTTACAATAGTTGGCAGAATATGATTGATTCTTTCCATACATTGAATATCAAATTCAGATGAAGAATTTGAGTCTTTGATATAACTTGCCAGCATCGTATCAAATATAATGCCTTTTATCTCAATTCCTAAATTTCTAAAAATATTATATTCTACTTTTACATCATGAGTTACTTTTTTTACATCCGAATTTTCAAGCAAAGATTTCAGACTGTCAATAACATACCAAAAATCAAGTTGCTGTGAAATATTATGACCTAATGGAATATAATATGAAATAGAAATTGGATGCTCATTCTTTATTATAAATGAACTATTATATTCAAAACTTTTATTTATACCTAATGCAATACCATATATATCGGTGTTAACCGCATTTTTAACATCTGCAAAGACCTTTAAACTAATTACTGTATGGCTTGATAAATGAGCCAACATTTGCTCGAAATCAATAGTATCTGTAATAAGCTTTGTATCATAATCAAACTCAACCTTATTAACTTCAGACTGCACTGCCTGAGCAAATAATCCCAATTGCCCATTCTGTGAAACCGGCTCAATCCGGTTATTATCAGTAAAATCGGTTAAATTTGATATTGAAAGATTTGCAGAGTCAGATTTATCAAAAGATTTTAATATAAACTCAATATTCTTAAGAAAACTATAGAATTGCATTTTTCTTAGAAAATCTGTTACTTTAGCGATATCAGGAAGCACAATATTAGTTTTATCAAAATCAAAAGAAACATCAACATCCCGCACAATTGTAGCAAGATACTTACTAAGTTCGGCCTGCTCCCTGCCATTTTCAATTTTTTCACGTACTGATTTACCTGTAATTTTATCTGCACTATTCAAAACATTATCTACAGTTTTAAATTCAGACAATAGTTTAACCGCAGTTTTTTCTCCAATACCTTTAATTCCAGGAATATTATCAGAAGTATCCCCGCGCAAAGCTTTATAATCAATCACTTGATTCGGATATACTCCAAGTTTTTGATAAACCTTATCCCAATCATACTCCAATAACTCACCCTTTGAAGGTATAATAACTTTCACGCACCCGTTCTTTTCAATCAATTGAAAAGAATCCTGATCCCCTGTTAAAATAAGAACTTTATGTCCTAATTCACAGGCCCGCTTGGATATTGTACCAATCACATCATCAGCTTCAAAACCTTCCTTTGTATATATAGGGATACTAAATGCATTTAAACCTTCATAAATCAAATCCATTTGAATCCGCATAGGATCAGGCATAGATTCCCTGTTAGCTTTATATTCCGTATATTTTTCTGTTCGAAACGTATGATGTGAAACATCAAAAGCAACACCGATAGCATCAGGAGCTAAATCTTTATTCTTTAATAAATCAAAAATCGCCTTAAAAAAGCCATATACAGCCCAAGTAGGAGTTCCATCTTTTGTTTGCATATTTGTACGCTCTAACGCATAATATTGACGAAACGCTAAGGCATGACCGTCTATTAGAATTAAAGTCTTTGAAGCTCCCATACACAAATCTCCATCTAAATTTATTTTTACATAAAAAATAGCATTTGGCAATGAATTAAAATATTAAAGCTTTTATACATAGAATTAAAAGAGGTGGACAATATATCCACCTCTTTTACTAAAATTAAAATACTTATGCAGTTATTTCTTTATCCTTTTCCGATTTAGTAGGAAGAGGAATCAATTCAGCATTTTTTCTATTCTTTACCATTTCCGCAGTAACTACAAATTTGTCAATATTTTCTTTCGTAGGAACATCATACATTACATCAAGCATTATTTCTTCAACAATAGAACGTAATGCTCTTGCTCCAGTCTTACGTTTAATTGCTTCTTTTGCAATTAAATCTACTGCTTCAGGTTCAAATTCAAGATCAACGCCATCCATTTTTAATAAAGCTTTATACTGTTTTAATACTGCATTTTTAGGTTCAGTTAAAATCATCTTTAAGGTTTTTTCGTTTAGCTGATCCAAAACTGCATAAACAGGAACACGCCCGATAAATTCAGGAATTAAACCAAATTTAAGTAAATCTTCAGGCTGTAATTTTTTCAATAATTTAACAGCATTAGCCTCCTTTTCAGCCTGAGACATTGCAGGTTTAGCGCCGAAGCCAACAGAGTTGCCGACACCTGCTCTTGCATCAACAATCTTTTCTAAACCAACAAATGCTCCGCCTACTATAAATAAAATATTACTTGTATCTATCTCAATAAATTCCTGATGCGGATGCTTACGTCCACCTTGAGGTGGAACATGGGCAACAGTACCTTCAATCATTTTTAAAAGAGCCTGCTGTACCCCTTCACCAGAAACATCTCTTGTTATAGAAGTATTTTCACTTTTTCTTGAAATTTTATCAATTTCATCAATATAGATAATACCTCTTTCCGCCTTAGCAGAATCGAATTCAGCATTTTGATATAACCTTAAAAGAATATTCTCAACATCATCACCTACATAACCGGCTTCCGTCAATGTAGTTGCATCCGCAACAGCAAACGGAACATCCAACATTTTTGCCAATGTTTGGGCTAATAAAGTTTTACCGGAACCTGTAGGACCAACTAACAAAATATTTGATTTTTGGATTTCTACAGAATCTTTACTGGTATCTTTATTATGTTTTAAACGCTTATAATGGTTATACACAGCAACAGACAAGACTTTTTTAGCATCATCTTGACCAACAATATACTGATCTAAATATTCTTTAATTTCATGTGGCTTTGGTATTGGTTTTTCAGATTTTTCAGGATTTTCACTATCTGTAGAACCATCTTTATCTTTAGATTCAAAGAATTCTTCATCTAAAATTTCATTACAAAGTTCAACACACTCGTCGCAGATATACACTTCAGGACCTGCAATTAATTTTTTTACTTGATCCTGCGTTTTTCCGCAAAAAGAACATTTTAATTTGTCATCATCATGCTTAGGCATTTAATAATATCTCCAATTTGTTATTTTACTACATCACGAGAAATAACTTTATCAATCATTCCGTATTCTAGGGCTTCTTGAGGAGTCATGATATAATCCCTATCTGTATCTTTTTCAATCTTTTTAATAGATTGTCCTGTATTAGAAGCCAATATTTCATTTAAAGATTTTTTAATTCTTATAATTTCTGCAGCCTGAATTTCGATATCAGTAGCTTGTCCTTGAGCTCCGCCTAAAGGCTGGTGAATCAATACTCTAGAATGAGGTAGAGCCATTCTTTTACCCTTAGTACCAGAAGAAAGAAGAAATGCACCCATAGAAGCTGCTTGCCCTAAACAAATAGTAGAAACATCTGCTCTAATATGCTGCATAGTGTCATAAATTGCAAATCCTGCAGTTACACTTCCACCCGGACTATTTATGTATAACATTATATCCTTTTCAGGATTTTCACTATCCAATAATAACAACTGAGCAACAACCAAGTTTGCAACCATATCATCAATTGCAGTTCCTAAGAAAATAATTCTTTCTCTTAGTAATCTTGAAAAGATGTCAAATGATCGTTCACCTCTACTTGATTGTTCTATAACTACAGGTACAAAACTCATGATTTAATTCCCTTTCTTATTTTAACATTATACTCATAATTTACTATGCTTCAACTGCCTGTTTTTCCGGTTTAATTTCAACATATTCAATATTATTATTTTTAACCAAGAAATCTCTAACTTTATCATTTACTATTTGTTGAGATAAAGATGTCAAGAAATCAGGATTTTGTCCAAATTGTTTTATCAAATCCTGTGGAGCAAGACCGTATACACTTGCCATTTGAGAAACTTTTTCAGAAAAATCAGACTGTTCAACTGAGATTTTTTCTTCCTTTGAAATTTTATCAATAATCAATGAATTTTTAATTCTAGCCTTAGCATCCTCAGTTAAAGTTTTATTAAATTCTTCTTCACTACCTTGAGATTGTACAAATGTATTCCAATCCATACCCTGGTATGCAAGTCTTTGCTGATATTCTGCTTTTAAAGATTCAACCTCACGATTTATCATATTTTGAGGGATTTCTACAGATGTAGAATCAACAACAGCCTTGAAAACAGAATTTTCAGCACTTGACTTCATTAGACTTTCTCTCTGGTGAGTTATATAGTCCTGAATATCAGCCTTTAATTCTTCTACAGTAGAAAATCTGCTTGATTTTTTTACAAAATCATCAGTCAACTCTGGAAGCACTCTTTTCTTAATTTCATTAATTTTTATAGCAAATGTAGCAGGCTGACCTTTTAATTTTTCATCATGATAATCTTGCGGGAATGTAACCTGAATATCAAATTCATCTTTAATATTATGTCCAACAAGTTGTTCTGCAAATCCAGGAATAAAATTAGAATGAGCTAAGTCTAAAGCATAGCCTTTAGCTGAACCACCTTGAATAGGTTCACCATTGCAGGTTCCATCAAAATCAAAAACTACAGTATCAGTTTCATTTGAAGGTCTATCTAATACTAACTCCATAGAAGCGTGCTGAGTTAAAAATCCATTTAAAGCCTTATCAAAAGCTTCAGGATCAGCTGCCGGAACCTCAGTTTTTATATCTAAACTTTTATAAGCACCTAAAGATACTTCTGGTCTTGTTTCTACCTCAACAGTAACCTCTAAATCTTTACCTGATTCAAATTTATAATCTGTAATTGCAGGTTGAGTAATTACGTCCAAATTATTATCATAAATAGCCTGACCTAGATGTTTTGGTAAAACAATCTCTAAAGCTTCCTGTTGAATTCTATCAACACCTACGTGTCTTTCAATAACAGCCTTTGGTGCCTTACCTCTTCTAAATCCGTCAATATTAATATGCTGTGAAATACGACTTACTGCAGTATTATAAGCTGAATCTGCTTCCTTAGCCGGAATAATAATATTTAAACTAACTAAATTGTCTTGAAGTTTTGTTAATGTTGATTTCATTTTCAATATCCTTTTTTTTACTATACATGTATCTTTCCAAATTTTATCGCAAAAAATAATAAAATCAACTCATACAAAAGAATTACGCAGCAAAACCCCTTATTTTGCCATAATTATTTACAAACTCTTGCACAGAAAATTTATTTATGCTTAAATTTAGATACAGCAGGGTAATTCCTCTTTAACCCTGTTCAGATAATTCAACAAGCGGCGGTTGAAATATCGATATATCAAGACAAAGAATAATAAAGAAGGAAATTAAAATGTTAAAAATCAGATTAAAAAGATTGGGCGCTAAGAAAAACCCTACATACAGAATTATCGTTATCAACTCTACAACAAAAAGAGAAGGCAGACCTATCCAAGAACTAGGTCATTACAATCCAAAAACTAAAGTTATGAAATTAGATAAAGCTACAGCTTTGGATTGGATTTCTAAAGGTGCTCAACCTACAGAAACTGTTGCATACTTAATTAAAAACTGCAACGAAGACGGAACTTTAAACTATGTAAAAAAAGAAACAGTAAAACTTTCTAAAAAAGCATTAGCAAAAAAACAAGCTGAAGAAGAAGCTGCAAAAGCTGCAGCTGAAGCTGCTGCTCAAGAAGCCGAAGCTGCTCCTGCAGAAGAAGCTCAAGCATAATTATTTAAAACAATGTAAAAAAAGAGGTCTTAATTATAAGACCTCTTTTTTTAATATTCCTGTTTTAAAATATTACCTTGCCCATCAACAAGATATCCCTTACCATTCAAGCTGGCATGATACTCTCCTACTTTGCCACCCTCAGAACCATACCAAGATGGAGCAAGTGTATCAAAATATTTGACAATATTCCCGGATTTATCAATTAAAGCATACTCTTCAGGCCCCGGACAATCCGAAAAACCATTCACATTACCATTTCCTAAATATACAGCAGCTGTCCCATTCACAAAAGGATTAACAATTTGCATTCCCCAGACATTATAAGCTCCATATTGAGGTTTAATGACATAAACCCCATCCCTATTAATATACCCCCACCGATATCCGTCATAGACGGCGGCCATACCTTCTGAAAACGGCCTTGCATTTTCATACTTTGGCGGCAATATCGATACACCTTTCCCATTTTCATATCCATACATATTAACTTCCGGATAATAAATAGGATATAATATTTCGTCTTCAATAACACCATAAGAAGAACTACTTTGAATATTATAGCCAAGATTTGATGATGAAACTATTTCAGAAGCTGTGCAGTTGCAAGTATTAATAAGCAAACATAAAGCAACCCCTATGAATACTTTTCTCATATAACCTCCTTATAAGTGTTTAATTAAATATTTAACTTATATCCACCGCCATATATTGTTTCAATATACTTTTTACCATTTGAAATTTTATCAATTTTACTTCTTAAATGCCTTATATGAACTCTTATTGTTTCTATATCATCGTCTGGAGAATAGCCCCAAATATCTTTTAATAATTTTGCAGAAGAAACCATATTGCCATGATTTTGAAATAAAAGATTAAATATATCAAATTCTATAGGTGTTAACTTGGCTTGCTTATCTCCAATTTTAACACTATACTGCTCAGGTAACAATGTAATTTCACCTAAAGTCAATAAATCCCTCGTTGAGGCAGATTCCGGTATTTGTTTGGTTCTTTTCAAAAGAGCCCTAACTCTAACCAAAAGTTCCTCAACCTCAAAAGGTTTTACAAGATAATCATCAACACCTATATTAAATCCATTTATTTTATCATTGAGTTGAGATAATGCAGTGAGCATTATAATAGGAATTGATTTTGTTTCTTCATTTTGTCTAACTCTTTTGGCCACAGTAAAACCATCAACATCAGGCATCATTACATCTAAAACAATAAGAGAAGGTAATTCTTGTTTTACCAACGCAAATCCCTTAACGCCATCATACGCCTGAATAACATTATATCCTGCGAGTTCTAAATTAACCTTTATAAGTTCATTTATTGCAATATCATCATCAATAACCAAAACTTTATTATTCATAAAATAAGTTTATAATAAAATAGAGCAATTGAAAATATAATTAATAAAACTTAATATAAGAAAAAATGTTGAAAACTGTTATATAAGTGTATTTATAACCATTAATAACGCAAACAAAAAATAAAATATCAATAATATTACAAAAAAAAATTTTTTTTATTATATTATTAAATAGTGTGAAAATATACATTTATGATAAGGAGAATAATAAATTGACAGACTCACCTTTAGACATGTTTCAAATGAACTCTAATTTGGATGAAATCCATTTAGGACAACATGTACTTGCAGAATTTTTTGAATGCGACCCCAATACTTTAAATAGTTTAGATAAAGTTGAAAAATACATGATTGATTCAGCGCTGGAATGTGGTGCTACAATTGTTCAAAAATGTTTCCACATGTTTAGCCCTTATGGAGTGTCTGGTGTAGTGATAATTGCTGAAAGTCATTTAGCAATACATACTTGGCCGGAATTAGGATATGCTGCAGTAGATTTATTTACCTGTGGTTCAAAATGTGATCCAAAAGTAGCTTATGAATTTTTAAAAGACAAATTTCGTTCCAAAAGAGCAAGTTTTACTGAATTAAAAAGAGGTATTATTACCAGAAATACAATGAAAGTAGCAGAACGACCTTTTGAAATAATGGAACAAATAGAAAGCTAAATACCTTAAAAAAAAAAAACTCAAATTACTATAAAAAAGATAAAAGTTTAAACCTTAAATAACCCAATCGGAGAGCAACATTATCTGGTTGGGTTATATATTTCAAAAATTAAAGTAGTTTACTAGAATAGTAACTAATACAATATAAATAGCAAAACAAAGGAGAAAAAGAATGATTAACAAAGTAACATTTACAGGCAGAGAAACTATGCTAACTAAAGGATTAGAAAGTGCAACAAAACATGCTTACGTTAAAGCAAGTAAAATATTTTCACCTGCAGAGGTAAAAGCCGCAGAAGAAACAGTTGCAAAAGCAAAAGAAGGTGATAGCTATTTAAGATTTTTAGATTCACTTAACTCTGAATCAACATATACAAGTCCGTTTGCTCCAACAGAAACAGCTGCACAAAAGTCTCATTCTATAGTGGAATCAATAAATGATCTGACTCAAAGTCAAAAAAATAGCTTTAGCTGGCAGGTAGCACATGGTACTCCTAGAAGCGAAGCTTTAAATTCTAGTTTACAGCATATTGACTTCAATGCATAATTTATAAACTTTTTATAACTGTAGGAATAAAGCTTATCAAATCTTCAGCCATTACTGAATATTCGGTAAGCTTTTCCTTTGCAAAATCTCCACATAATCCATGTAAATATACACCCAAACAAGCAGCTTCGAATATATCCATATTTTGAGCAACCAAACCTGATATCATGCCAGCTAAGACATCTCCTGAACCAGCTTTTGCCATTGAATTATTTCCGGTACTATTCACATACAGCTTCAAATCAGGAGAAACCACAATTGTCTTATGAGTTTTTAAAACAGTTATACAGTTATAAATCTTTGAAATTTTTTTTGCCGAATTTTCCAAATCTGACAGTACATCTTCCAAATTACAAGAAAGAAGTCTGGCAGCTTCTTTTGGATGCGGGGTTAAAATAGATTTTCTAAAATGTCTTGCAATAAAAACTTCTGGAAACTTTGATAAAATATTTAAACCATCAGCATCAATAATAATTGGTGTTTCTTGCGGAATATTACGAATAGCTGTATTAAAAATTTCTACAGCAGTGTCGCTTAAGCCCAAGCCACATCCTATTTCAACAACAGTTGCCAAACTGATATTAGCTAACAATTCTGAATAAGGAAGAAAAACAATATTTTGAGTCTGCGAAGCTACAGCATTTATAACTTTCTCTGTTGAACATAAAAAACAATAACCACAACCTATTTTCAATGCTGACACACTGGATAAATAAGCAGCACCAGGCATGTAATCAGAACCGGCAATATTTAATACCCTGCCATAAGTTGCTTTATTTGAGTTTTCTTTTCGTTTTGGAAGCTTAAAGTCCATTTTGTCTTATTGCCTCATAAGCTACAATTGCCACCGAATTTGATAAATTTAAACTGCGTTGCCCGTCTTTCATTGGAATAGTTCTGGCATGAGAATCCTTGACATATTTATCAGGTAATCCCCTCGTTTCTGGACCAAACACAATAAAATCACCATCTTTAAACTCTATATCTGTATATAATTTATCAGTCTTAGTTGTCAAATAATAAAATGTACCATCAGGAAATTCATTGTACAACTCGTCCATAGATTCCAGTTTATGTAAATCCACACTCTCCCAGTAATCCAAACCTGCACGTTTTGTATACTTACTACTCAAAGAAAACCCTAATTTGCCAACCAAATATAAACTTGCTCCACAACAGGCACAAAGTCTTGCTATATTTCCGGTATTTTGAGGTATCTCAGGTTCATATAAAACTATATTCAACTTGGACATAATATTATAATTCCTCTATTTCTTCTCGAATAGCTTACCGCTCTCAGCAACAACAGGAATTGCTCTGACCACACAAAATATAATAGCAAACCATGCCAATATAACTGCAATAAATTTAATAACTTCCGCATAAGTTGATGGCAAAGTTGGAATATATGCAATTATAAGAAATATAAATGCAGCAACCTTTGCCACAGCATAACTTATTCGCATAAATTTAGACGCACATATAAATTTACCCCAAGCAGTAGACTGCATAGATTTATCTCCAAAAGCAGTCATCCCTTTAGATAAGGCAACACTTCTTATACTATCAGTAGTAAATGCTCTTGCTATACAAATTAATGGAAACACAATATTCAACCAACCTAAAACTGCAAAAGCAATCCAATATGAAGCTTCAACAATTCTGTCCCCCATAATATCAAGAACTGACCCCCACTCTGAGGCTTGGTTATATTTTCTTGCAATATAACCGTCAACACCATCCATAGAAAATGCAATTGCTGTTAAAATAACAGACCAAATATATGCATTTTTATTATCAATAAAAAGCAAACCGATAGCAGCATAAGCTACAAAAATACGGGTTATTGATACAATATTTGCCGTATTATTTTTTATATCCATAATATCCTCTCTTACTATTTTTTCGTTCTTGACCAAGCAAAATCAAAATTATCAAGATTTTTTGCTCTATCGCCAAGCATAATTTTTTCAGCTTCTTCTAAGATACTTACAACTATAAAACCATTTTCACCATCAGATCTTGCTTTTTTACCTGTTTCACAACAACTGATAAAGTGTTGGCATTCCAATTTCAACGGTTCAATTTCAAGATAATCAAGCTGAACATTCTCACTATTTCCGGCCTTAAAATTATCATAAATAGTTAATTTATGTTCAGGAACCGTATCATCCAAAATTGCAGTAGCTTTTGTTCCCCTTACCAATAATTGGACATGCTTTCTAGGAGTAATCCAACTATCAGTAATGTGTGCAATAGCGCCCCCTTCCATCTGGATTCCTATATGAGTTATATCCATAATATCATTACCATCGGAAGAACAACCAATAGCTGAAATTACACGTTTAGGATTTTTTCCTAAGACGTAACTTATCATAGAAACATCATGTGGTGCTAAATCCCACATAACACTCCTATCATTTTTAAAATAATTTATATTCAATCTATCACTCTGGGCATATACGATATCTCCTAAAACACCATCCTCAACAAGCATTTTTAAACGGTTAACAGCAGGATGGTATAATAAAAGATGCCCAACCATTAAAATCAAACCTTTTTTATCAGCTAAATCTGTTAAATCACGTGCCTCTTGCGCTACAGTTGAAATAGGTTTTTCGACATAAACATGCTTGCCAGCTTCCAACATAGCCTTAACAAATTTGAAATGAGTATGGCTTGGCGTTACAACAACAACACCGGTAATTTCTTTACTATGTAAAATATCATTATAGTCTTTTGTAATCTTTACTCCAGGATATTGCTCCTTTACCTTAGCAAGATTTTCATCATCAAGGTCGCAGACCATTTCTAATGCATTCAAGTTGTAAAAATTACGAACAATATTTCTACCCCATAGGCCACAACCTAATACCGCTATTCTTTGTTCACTCATCTTTCCCTAACTTTCTATAAAACATACTATCTTACTTAATTATAAACTTGAAAATATATTTTGCAAATATTTAATAAGTTTCTTAACTTTAAAATTATCCTCTGTTATTTCTTTCCTGAGCTTTCATATTTTGTACAGCCTGGAGCCGCAAATTGTACATAGCTTCATACCGTTCAAAAAATAAATTTCTATCTTCTGGAGGAAATTTATCTGCAAATTTTTCAAGAAGAGGTCGAGGTACTTCAGAAAATTTAACCATTCTGTCTAAAACTTCATTTGTCATAGGATACATGTTTTTATAATTTTTATAAAAAATATGACTACACTCAGCTTCAACTTGAACAGTATGTTTTGCAACCTGCTCTCCTAACTTATAAGTTACAATATTTCCATCAAAAAATACCCCTTTAAATCCGTTTAACATTAATCTTATAGTTAAATCATAATCGGCCAAAAGCTTAAACTTATCATCAAAATATCTTAATTGCTCTAATGCCTCCCGCTTAAAAAACATTGCCTGCCTAGGACATGGTGTAACCTGAAAAGCGTTCAACATTGCAGGCGTAAATAAAAATACATATCCGTCAGGATGACAACAATATGAAGGAAAGAAACAAAAATCCGCATTTTCTTCTTCCATAAGAGTGATAACATCTGAAATTCCAGTAATATCATGATAAAAATCATCACAACTTAAAAATGCAATATACTTTCCTTTTGCTCGCATTATACCTTTATTATAAGCATCAAATTTACCATGATCAGGCTCAGAGAAAAAATTAATAAAACCATTGTTTTTATATTCTTTAAGAAGTTCAACAGTGCCATCTTGAGAAGCATTATCAATAATCAAATGTTCTACATAGGGATAAGTCTGCCTATCAAGCAAATTTATTAATAAAGTAAAATCATCGGTTTGCCCTTTATCAACAATATTTGATGTCGTTGTTATAATAGTAACTTCCGGTTCATACATATTTAAAATCCTTTTCTATTAATAAGTTACAAATACCTGACGAAGAATTTGTTCTTCAATGTTATGCTTATCTGCAGCAGAAGTTTTAGCATCATTAATCATTATATCAAATGCATAAACTTTTCCTTTTCTAGTTGTTATGTAACCGGCAATAGCACTAGTATCTGATAATGTACCGGTTTTTGCATTAAGATTGTTTCGAAAATACAACATTCTGTTTTTTAGGGTTCCTTCCCCCGGAGTAGGTAAATATGCTCTAAAAGTATCAAAATCTTCTTCATTTGCCCTCAAAACCAAAAAAGAAGACATAAAATCTGCCGTCATAAGATTATTTTTTGAAACTCCACTTCCATCAACAATTTTTACATCCTCAGAATTTATAGCCAACTTATCAAGATAATTCTTTAGCATTCCAAGAGAATTGTCTATTTTTCCGGATGATTTTGCCCAAACAGCACCAGCCAATTTAAATAAAGTTTCAGCAGTCAAATTATTACTATTTTTTAAAATAGAAGACATTGCAATAGAAACCTCATGATTGATTTCGCCGACCAAATAAACATTAGAAGGTGGCAAAGTTGCAACTCTTATAGGATTAAAATAATCTAACTTCTTAGAACGAATAGCATCTTCTAATCTTAATGTAAAATACATTTTCGGATTATTAACAGGAATTTTAATAATTTCTGTTTTTGAAACAGTACCTGTCGCATTTATAACATTTGGAGCAATACTGTTATTTCTATCTATAGATACACTATTATTTTTTTCAGAAAAATCAGTTGTTACTAAATTCATAAATGTTAAAGGATAAAAAGGTTTAGTAACAATCGATGCCGGGGTACTATTATTAGTTGGTGTAATTTCTATTCTCAACAAATTTCCATCTAAATTGTATGCACTAAATTTAGGCATTAATGGATTCAAGTCATCATCCCATTGCCAACCTTCCCCCCACTCCACATTATCAAAAATTGAAGCATCTAAGTATATATTTTTGGGTGAAATAATATTTTTAGCCTTAGCCAAATCTATCAACTGCTCTATATCAGATGAAGTTAAAAAAGGATCAGCACCCAATTTTATATATAAATCATTGTTTGTACTTTTATACAATTTTGTTGAAAAAACATAATCTTGACCTAATGTATCCAATGCTGCAGATGAAGTTACAATCTTTAATGTAGATGCAGGCATCATCGGCATTTTGGAATTAAGTGAATATACACAATTACCAGTATCAACATCCTTAATCGATACTGAAATAGCACTTTTATTAATATTTAACGAATTTATCGTTTTTGTAACGGAATCAGCGCTGGCAACAGTTATCGAAAAACATAATGACAATAAAAGACTAATTATTTTGCGCATACTACTTTAACCTCGTAATTATTTTTAATATCACTTAATATGGTACACATACTCCTAAAATCATACATTGGCTCTAAATAAATATCTGCAGTTCTAATACCCTCACCTTTCATTATTGATGTTAACACATCGCCTTTGTAATCAATAATTCTGGACTCCCCGAGATTATATTCTCCATTATCTATATATCCACTCTGTGTAAGAGCAATCATATAAGTCTGATTTTCCACAGCTCTGGATTTTGTCATTACCTCCCATGGAACCGGCTTTTTTGCCCCCCAGGCTGCGCAATTAACAAAAATATCAGCACCTGCAACTCTATATGCTCTGTATATTTCAGGAAATCTTATATCATAACAAATAGTCAATCCAAAATTTACTCCTTCAATATTGACTAAAACAGGAGAATCACCTGGTGAAACATAACTGCCTTCATCACATCCGTAATAAGAATATAAATGATTCTTTGAGTATACTGCTAATAAATTTCCGCATCTGTCAATAACTGGACAAGTATTATAATATTTGTCCGAATCTCTTGTAATAAAACTTCCTCCAATAATATTTATATTATATTGTTTTGCAAGAGAAGAAAGAAAAGCAATCACACTACTATTTTCTAAAACTTGAGCAGATTTACGAAAATAAGAACAAGCCCAGCCGACAGTCCAAACTTCCGGCAATACAAGAACATCACTCCCTTTTGGAAGTTCATTTCCAACAAGTTCTTCGATTTTTTTACAATTTGCATCAATATCCCCGAGAATTGAAGACATTTGCAAGATTGAAACTGTTATTTTTTTCGTTTCCATAACTTCAAATTTTTAGCCTCTTTATATTTTTCAGGAGCGATTTTTTCTAAATTTAGCAAAGAATCCCTAACTTCCTTTGCAATTTGCTCATCTGTTTTACCTTCAGGATAAATAGGATCGCCATATAAATTCAATAACCAACAAGGACCTATAGGCGAAGTCATTTTATCCCAAGAAGGAAATTTTACAAATGTAAAATTTGGAGAATACCAATGAATTGGAATAATAGGAACATTAGCTTCTCTTGCTAAAACTACAGCTCCCGGTTTTACTTTATGCAAAGGTCCTCTTGGACCATCTACCATAATTGCTATATTTTCACCCTGTTTTAATTTTGATATCATTTTCAAAGTACCGGAAACAGCTCCCTTTCTGTTCGAAGAGCCTCTGCAAGTCTTAAACCCCCACTTCTCACAAACCTTTGCAATTATTTCCCCATCCAGGGAATTACTAATTAAAATATTTACATTTGCCCTATCCGGAAGCCCATGAACACAAAATTGATTTTCATGCCACATTGCATAAATACAAGGCTTCACAGCTGGTACCTCAAATTCCGTAATATATGTAAAACATTCTTGAACCTTCATAATAGAATATGCAAGATTCGTAAGTTGTCCCATATTTTTTCTATTTATTAGCCTAACCATAATATAATAATTGTATCATACACAAAGCTAAAAGATAAAATATTTATAAAAATGTAAAATTTAGCTATAAAAAAATGCTTGACGTACAACTTTTTTTATTCTAAACTGAAATTGTTCGCAAAAAGTGAACAAAAAATCAAAATCGGGATGTGGCGCAGCTTGGTAGCGCACCTCGCTTGGGACGAGGGGGTCGCATGTTCGAATCATGTCATCCCGACCATTTTTAAAGTCTGACTTAAGTCAGACTTTTTTTATTTAAGAAAAAATAAACAAATTATAAAATGTTGCACAGTATAAAAATTTAACATATATTTGTAAATATGTAGATTATTACTGAGGAAATATGAAAAATTTAAATATAGCTGCAATTTTATTTAGCATACTAATTCTATGCGTAACAAATTATGCTTGGCTGGATTATTCTTCAAATGAAGAATTTAACTTTCCTTTATTTTTCATTATTCTAACTTTTTCCTATATAATTTACTCAAAATTTTTCATAATTATCGATATACTAAAAAAAAACAATCCCACTAATACTATATTTATTATTACAATTTTTTGCATGCTCTTTCTACCAATCAGTATCATAAATCATGATAGTATCTCCGATTCTGAAGAAAGATTTCTTGCAAAATTTCCAAAACTGTTAGAAGATAACCACTTTAACTATAAATTTGGACATGAATTTGAAAATTGGTTTAATGACAGATTTTTTGGAAGAAACCAAATTATACAACTTTATAACAATCTAAAAGTTATATGTTCCGGAGATTTAGTAAAATTTCCAACTATACATTTTTATAAGTCGAACGGATGGATGCTGGCAAATCAGGATTTTCATGGATACAAGAAATATACAAATAATCAATTAAATATAATATCAACAAACATTCGGCAACTCAAAGAGTTTTGCAATAAGAACAATATCAAATTATATATAATGGTAGTTCCATCAAAAGAAATCCTATACAAAGATATGGATTTAATGCGATTACCTAAAAAGTCGACAAAACAAAATAAAGTCAAAACCTTAGTTGAAAAAATTTATAAAGACCTGAACTATGAAATATTATATCCTGAAGAAGAACTGCTCACATTAAAGAAAGAAAATAAATTTGTTTTCTTTAAAACAGATACACATCCAACAGATGAAGCTGCTTATGAACTCTATAAAATATTTATCAAACAAATATCGAAAAATTTCCCAGACATACATATAACACCTCTTTCTGAATATAAAAAATCAACCAATAATCTCGTAAGAGCAGGAAGTAGTGCTGATTTATATGAGGAAGGAACATACTATCGCCTTGCATATATTAATTATCAAAAATTACTGAATACAAAATACACATACTACAACTACAAACATCCTGAAAATATAGATATTGTTGAGGATGGATTACATCAAACTTATACCAACAAAAATGGAAAATATAAATTATTTATCCTAGGTGATTCTTTTCAAGAAAACATGTCCAGATTCTTGAGTACTAATTTTTACCAAATAGATAAATGGAGAGGAAACTTCAAAGAAATGCCTCCTATTAGAGAATCTAATCTCGACATGAATGTTTTTGAATCAATAATTCTAGATTTTAAACCGGATATATTATTTATTATTTTACATCAGGATAATGCTGACTGGTTTTTAGAATTATACCCTGATAAGAGGAGAAAATAATGCTATTTAGTTCAATGACATTTATTTTTGTATTTTTACCAATTCTATTAGTATTATGCCTTTGTACAAAAAAAGAATTTCATAATATTCTCCTATTAATTGCAAGTATAATATTTTATGCTTGGGGAGAACCAAAATTTCTTATAATAATGCTCCTAACTATCTTAATAAACTACAGCGGAGCCATTTTAATCGAAAAATATCCAAAATACAAAAAACTTACACTAATAACAACTATCCTTTTGACATTAAGTTTTTTAATTTATTTTAAGTACCTAAATTTTATAATCACAAATATCAACGAATTATTAAAATGCCATATTGATACACTAAATATAATTTTACCTTTAGGTATTTCATTTTACACATTTCAGGCACTGTCATATATAATTGATGTTTATAAGGGAGAAAGCAAAGCTCAAACAAACCTTTATAAATTAGCACTGTTTATTTGTTTTTTCCCGCAATTAATAGCAGGTCCAATTCTAAAATACCAAGATATATATAAACAAATAGATTCAAGAGAAATAACTACAGATAAAATTATTATAGGGACAAAAAGATTCATAATTGGACTGGCAAAAAAAATGTTTTTAGCTAACATACTTGGAGAAATAGTAGACAAAATATTTATCATGGAGCCTTCTACTTTTCCGCATTGGGTAGCCTGGTTAGGCTCAACATCATATACTATGCAGTTATACTTTGATTTTAGTGCATATTCAGATATGGCTATAGGACTAGGTCTTATCTTTGGCTTTACCATTAAAGAAAACTTCAACTATCCTTGGGCTTCAAAATCATTTTCCGAAGGTTGGAGAAAATGGCACATATCATTAACCACCTGGTTCAAAAAATACGTATACTGCAATATTCCTTTGCGTGGCAGCAGATATAAAAGTATGATAAAACTTATGCTGGTATTCTTATTAACAGGAATTTGGCATGGGGCATCCTGGACCTTTATAATATGGGGCATTTATAACGGATTGGTCATAGTTTTGGAAAAAATATTCAAACTCAAAGAATTTGAACAAACCCACCCTCAATTATGGGCCAGAATACTACAACATACATATTTTATTGTAATTCTTGCCGTTGCTTTAACGATTTTCAGGGCGGATAATATGAGCTATGCTTATAAGTATATTCAAAATATGCTTGGAATACTCAAACTGAATCAACAAAACTTTATTTACTCTACCACATATTATATTGGACCTATAGAAACTGTTGTATACATAATTTCTGTATTGTGCTGTACTCCAATATTTAAAAATATGATTTACATAAAAAATAAATATGGAAAAATTCTTGTTAATGCCTGGTTATTAATATTATTTGTTTTATCTGTTGCCGCAATCGCTTCCGGAACATATAATCCTTTTATTTATTTTAGATTTTAACAACAAAAGTTGACTTGATGTATTTTTTATAATAGACTCTTACAAGAGAGATTTTACACTATTATATGAGGATTAGGGAAAGTGGATTTTATATCATGGACAATATGGTTTTTAAGTAAACTGGCAAGCCTTGTTGGTAGCTATGGTTTAGCAATAATACTTTTAACAATCATTGTCAGAGCTGCAATGTGGCATTTAAATGTACAGCAACAGCGCTCAATGAAAATGATGCAGGCCTTGCAGCCAAAAATGAAAGCCATTCAAGATAGGTACCAGAGCAACCCGCAAGTTATGCAACAAAAAATGATGGAGTTTTACAAAGAGCATAAATTTAACCCTATGGGTGGATGCTTACCGCTTTTAATCCAAATGCCGATATTCATTTTGTTGTATTCAGCATTAATTAGCCCGCAATTTATTCAAGTTGCAGGAGATCAACACTTTTTATTTATTAAAAGTTTAGCTACAACTATGAGAGCTACAGCAGGAATATCCGAGAATGGGACATTGGGGGCTGCAAAAGGCGATAAGTTTATTCTTGGAAATACTGCTACTGTATATCTTCCCGGGGAAACAATTAAAAATGTAAAACTCACAGATCCGGCTCAAGCTGTAGAAATAGTAGGTGAATTAGAACCCGGAAAAGATGTTCAGTTACAGGTCAGCCTTAACCATTTTAGCAAATTAAAGTTTGACCAAATTAATAAAATTCAAAAAGCTGATTTAACAATAACTAATAGTAATATTCGAGAAAACGAAACAATAACATTTGTTCGTGATGAAAACGTTGAAAATGGAATCTTGACAGCTACCGTTCCAACAACACCTGTTAATAAAACACTTCATTGGGATGTAATTTTACTAATTGCTCTATTTGCTGTAACTATGTTCATATCTCAAAAAATTATGATGGCTATGAACAAGACTGACACAACAGATCCTACTCAACAAGCTTTGCAAAAATCTATGGGTACATTCATGCCGCTAATGATTATCGCTACTTTTGTTATAATTCCAATTCCGGCTGGGGTATTGTTATACTTAATAACAAGTAATGTTATTCAAATAATACAAACAGTCATAATAAATAAACAAATTGACGATGAACAGGCAAAGAAAAAAGAAGCTGTAAATGATGAAGAATTAAAAAAAGCTAAAAAAGTTGACGGAAAGAAATAATTAAATATACACGAGGAATAAAACAACTCCAATTATTTCTTAATTGGGGTTGTTTTATGTATAATAAAATTTAGATAATAGGAATAATTTCAAATGAACATATCAGAATTTGACTATAATTTACCGGAAGAATTGATTGCTCAGATGCCGGCCGACAAAAGAGAAAATTCAAAAATGCTTGTTTTAGATAAAAACAAGCAAACAATTGAGCATAAACATTTCTTTGATATTACAGATTATATTGATGAAAACTCTATACTTGTATTAAATAATACAAAAGTTTTACCTGCCAGGCTTTATGGTATAAAAACTGAAACCGGAGCAAAAATAGAAATATTACTACTGGAAGAAAAACAAAAAAATCAATGGAGCTGTCTTATAAAACCGTCTAAAAGAGTTAAAGAAAATACATTAATAGATATATCAAATGAATTGAAAATCAAAACTATAAAAAAGCTTGAAGACGACGGTGAATGGCTAATTGAACTTATACACGAAGGAGATTTATTTGACATTCTCCATAAAGTAGGTAATATTCCATTACCTCCATATATAGAAAGAAAACTTCAAAACGAAGAATTAAAACAATTCGACAAAGCTCGATACCAAACTGTTTATGCAAAAGACGAAGGCTCTGTTGCGGCTCCGACAGCCGGCTTGCACTTTACAAACGAAATTTTAGAAAAATTAAAACAAAAGGGTGTAGAAATTATTTATGTAACTCTGAACGTTGGAATAGGTACATTCAGACCAGTAAAATGTGAAAATATATTGGACCATAAAATGCATTCAGAAACCTTCGAAATTACACAAGAAGCTGCAGATAAAATAAATTTAGCAAAAAGAAATGGGAAAAAGCTTGTTGCAGTTGGAACAACAACAGTTAGAACCCTTGAAACCGCATACCAAAAATATGGTTGTATAAAAGCTTGCCATGACCATTCTGAGCTATTCATATATCCGCCTTATGAATTCAAAGTAGTAGACAGATTGATAACTAATTTCCATCTTCCAAAATCAACTCTGTTAATGCTTGTAAGTGCTCTTGCCGGAAAAGATTTTATATTCAAAGCTTATGATGAAGCAATAAAAAATAAATATAGATTCTTTTCTTATGGGGATTGTATGTTTATAAAATAATTTATTAGAAACATGACTAATATTATTATTGACTTTTTGTTATACAACCTTAAACCATGTGGAGGATACATTAATTTCTAATTATGAGTAGAATAATAATGTATATGGGAGGTAGTATAATAGTATGTTCTCTGAAATGATACAAAGTCTATTAAACTCAGGTGGCAAAACTGCAGCTATGCAACGTTCTGCTCAAATTAATAATTATATAAACAATGTTAACAAACAATTGAATCCTCAGGACAGAGTAGCATCAAATTCATTAGATACAATATATCCTCCGGGTTCTAATAATATTCAATCCTTTGAAAAAGTTTTATCAGGAACTGCTCAATCTAACTTTGGTTCATTATTATTAAATCCAAAATCATTAAATGTTAATGGGAACATCTATAATAATGATATTAATACTGATAATTTAACAAATTCTACACTTTTAAATGCCATTCAAGAAGTGAATGACGCCAGAAGAAATTACGGGATATCTGACCATACTTCGTTTACCGGAAGTAAATCACAACTTATAAGCATGATTAACCAAGTGGCTCAAAAACATGGGATTGACGAAAAACTTGTACAAGCAGTAATAAAACAAGAATCAGGCTTTAATCCTAATGCAACGTCAAGAACAGGCGCTATGGGATTAATGCAATTGATGCCGGCAACAGCAAAAGCCCTTGGAGTAAACGATCCTTATAATGCAACACAAAATGTAGAAGGCGGAGTTAAATACTTAAAATCTATGCTAAATAAATATCATGGAAATATTATTTTAGCTCTGGCGGCATATAATGCAGGTCCAGGTGCTGTTGATAAGTATGATGGAGTTCCCCCTTATAAAGAAACTCAAAATTATGTAAAAAATATATTAGCTAATTACCTGTAAAAAGAGGATTATTAAATCCTCTTTTTTATCTATTCTCCCACTGATTGAGTCTCTGTAGTATCTGCAGGTTGATAAGTTCCAACAGGTTTTTGAGAATTCTTAATAGCATTATTAAGTAAATCTTTTAAGTTTTTTGAATTCTGTTTTGAATTTTCTTTTATTTGTTGAATATCTTGCTTTGTTTGCTCAAACTCTTGCTTTGCATTTTCAACACGATTTTTCTGTGTTTCAATAATAGTATTAACATTATTTTTTATATTTTGAGCATTTGTTTTTGCATTTTCAACGCGTTCATTTATGTTTGTTTTCACAGCATCCTTCGCATTTTGAATATCTTTACTCAAATCTATAGAAGAAGTATCACAAGTTGATAACCATTTAAAATTCTTAACAGAAGAAGCACTTTCAACCGGCCCGTTAAACAAGACCTTAAAATCTTTATATTCTTTAGACCCAGTTGTCAAAGCTGGTATCAATGCGGTATTTTCAGTTGAAGGATCTGCAGTCAATTGTTTTAATATTTTAGAAGTCATTGCACCAAATTTTGGAATATAAGAAAGAAGTTTATCAGCAGATAAATCTCCCAATACTCCTAAACATGAAACAACCTTGCTGTCTAATCTTCCCAAAATTACAATATTTGCAGTATTAGGAATAATAGAATAAGTACCTTTAACATAATATGCCATCAATGGTCCTGCAACATTTATATTCGTAATATTTGCATTTCCGGAGGACAAAGTTATATCACCATTAATACTGTCAAATTTATTAGCCTCTTGTATAGTTGATAACGTAGTCAATGAAGATATTGCAGCCTTTAAAACAGAATTTGAAGAAACATTTTGAGCAGCAACAAGATTTTCTAAACGACCTATGCCCATAAATCTACCGTCATCAATATTAAAATTTATATTACCTTTCATTGAACGAATTATTTCTTTATCTGTTAAGCCTTGCATAACTAGTTTAGCTTTGAAATCTAAAATTCCTGTCAAAGCATTTTTTATACCAACAGCACCGTAAATAGCATCCGTAGAATTCAAATCAGTTCCAGTTAAATCAATTCCTATTGAAGAATCTGCAATTGAGTATGATATATTTCCGCCTATTTTACCATCAAAAGCCCTTGCATTTAAATCACTCAAATAAAAATCATTGTAATCTGTTAAAGCAAACTTTGAAGATATATCATGTGCTACAATACCACCTGATTTAAATTCATCAGCAGTAGCAGTACCATTTAAAATTGAGCCATTCAAATGAGCAGTCAAGTTTGTAATAGCAAAAGCAATATCTTTAATAGATACATCTGCAACATTCACTACACCTTTTAATTTAGGCTCAAACATTTGTCCATAAACTGACACAGCCCCTCTTGCTGTTATATTTGAATTACCCATACCCCAAATAGGAAATGAAATATCATTAGGAACGGAAATATCCAAATTCAACTTAGGTTCAGAATACAAATGAGAAATACTACCTGCCAGAGAAACAATCTGTTTAGCACCGGAATAAATACCGGAATTTGAAAATGTTAATGAATCTGCAGAAATTTTCATATTTGCATTCACATTTGTTGGTTTATTTTTCAATAAGTTTATATCTGCAAACGTTACATAATTATTTTTATCAGCAGCAATATTAACAGATATATTTTGAGTTTTCGTATTACCATTAACCGTAATTTTAAGAGGTAAAGATCCTGCTGCCGGAAACATTTTACGCATATCATAAGGAATTACAGATACAATATCTACAGCCCGCAATTTCCATTTGCTGATAGATTAATATTTAATTTGTCAGTTAAATAATCAGTAATTGAACCTTTTATATCAATTCTAGAGTTATTAAATAATAAATAAGAATTTTTAACCTTTATATCTTTTGAGTCCATCACAATTTTGGTACTAGGAACCGAAATTTCAATTGTCGGGTGCTTAAAAATCAATGAACTAATATCTACATTTCCATTAAGAGATTTCCTTTCCGCTGCTAATTTTACGAAGGCTCTTGATAATATTAATTTTGTCCCGGAAGGCTTGTTCAAAACATCAAGTCCTGTAACATTGGCATTTACTGAAGGTTTTAACTCATTCAATTTGCCTTTTATAAGAGCATTAAAAGACAATGTTCCGCTATTAAAATCGTTTTCTTTCAACAATGCAATCTGTCCTAATGCTGCAATTAAACCTTTAACAGATAGTTTATCCGCATATAACTTTAGATTGGTAGTTGAATCAGGTTCTATTGTGCCTGTTAAAGATAAAGGATGTGATAATATAGAAAATCCAGCTTTTTTTATATTGATATTATTATTCATCAAATCAATATCTGCAATAATATTATCAATCGAAAGATTATATAATCCGTAAGAAATTTTAGACGGCTTTACTCTTAAATATCCGGTTGAAGATACTTTTTTCATATCAGAATTAATATTGAAATCCGCATCAATACCACCTTTTGCAGACAAAGTTTTAAAATCCTCAATTTCAAAAGACTGAGCAATACTATCAACAAATCTAATAATATTATTAAACTGTGCGTTCGAACGAAGCGTCAAATCAACAGCAGGTTTCTTACCAGTATGGAAATTTCCGATAATTTGAGTTTTTTCGTTTTCATCAACAGATGAAAAGAAAATTGAATCGATATCAGTTTTATTACCACTAAAGACTAAGTTTGCATAACTTTCTGGAAGTTTATTCCCGTTAACAGCAACAGACATCGCATTTAAATTTAATGAACCTTTTATATTTGGATTTTTTATACAGCCAGAAACTTTAATTTTTGCAGAAATATCTGCAGTCAACTCATTTTTGTTAATAGACTTAAAAATTTCAATTATATTAAAAGGCAAGGATTGAACATCTTTATTTTTTTGTACTTCAGAATCTAACACAACTTTTTTAGGAAAAACCAAATCTTCCAACTGAATATCCGGCATAATTCTGTTATATATATTTAAATCATAGTTAGACACTGCACGATTATCTAAAATAACATTACCATTTGTAGAAAATTTAATCTTTTTATCCAAAACAAAATCTGATATTTTAAATTTTTCACCATCAACAACATATTCATTAGAATCAATTGCATCAACAAACGCAATTTTATAAGTTTTTACATTCACATTTGGCAAATGATTAGATAAATGCAAGCCAAAAGGAAGCGAAGTCATAGGCTCTGATTCAGGATTATTTTTTTGAACCAGATAATCTTCAACTAAAAAAGAACCGTCTTTTTTTACTACAAGATTTGCATCTACAGATGACGCAGAAACTTTATCAATTTGAACCTTTTTTATTAGTAATGGAAGTAAAGCTAATCTGATTCTGAAATTTTCTGCTTTTAAAAATGGTTTTTCAGAGGTAGGAACAGAAAGAGAAAAAATCTTTAACCTTAATCCCGGCAGACAAATTTGGGGATGTGATAATACCTAACCCATCCATTTCAGCATCAAAACCTGTAGATGTTTTTATTAAATCTTCAACATGCTGACAATAAGAATTTGCTATAGGCGATAAAACAAACGGTAAAATCAAAAACACCGCATATAATACAACCAAAACAGAACCGACAACTATACTTACTTTTTTAAATTTATCATTATTAAAATTTATATTCATATCCCTACCTCTAATATTTATTTATAGATAAAAGTATTTTAACATAAAACTTTAAAGTAAAATTATCCTACAAGAGAGTTTGTATAAAATTTTTAGCATCCTCTTTTGTAACGATATCCCCTGAAATCTGAGCTTCTCTTAATGCAGTCATTATTCTACCTAATTGAGCTGAAGGTTTTATATTAAGAAGCTGCATAACTTCATATCCATCCAAAAGTTTTGGCAAAGGAGTCAAGGTTTCTCTGGCAGAAAGATAAAAATTCAACAAACTATTCAATAAAGATATATTTTCATTAACAATTTCTTCAGTGATTTCTGGACCTCTAGCGGATAAACGATCAGCTTGCGCAATCAAAATATTATCTATCGCATTTTCACCAATTTTCCTGACAAATCTCATTTTTACCTTATCTGAAAGCTCCGGAGACGATACCACCGCAGTCGGATACATGTGTTTTTTTATCATAAGAGTCAAATATTCAACCTGTTTATTGGAAAAGCCCATTGATTTTAATAATGTCTTAGCTATATTTGCACCAACCTCATCGTGCTTGATAAAGCGATGTCTACCAGTATCAGGCTCCACTGTCCAGGTTGAAAATTTTCCCAAATCATGCAAAAAAAGCTGCAAAACGAAGATGTGCAAGTCTTGAAAAACCGCCAAAATCCACCGAATCCATGTGTGCTTTAACTTCAGTATTAGACTTTTCATATAATACCCCTACCTGCCGTACGGTTTCTATACAGTGATTAAACAAATCTAAATGATGATGCAAATTAGGCGGAACTTGCTTTAACTCATCAACAAAAGGAAATATCTTATTCAAAACACCACACTCATCCATCTTTAACAATGCAAGATGAGCAAAACTTCCACTGAACAATTTCATTAGTTCATAAACAATTCTCTCTTTTGCAGGAGAAGATACCAAATTTTTATATTTCTCAACCGTCAATAAAGTATTTTCATCAATTACAAATCCTAAAATAGCCTGAAATCTAAAAACTCTTAACAGCCTTAGAGGATCTTCAGCAAAATTTTTATCACTAATCCCTCTTATAACTCCGGATTCTATATCCGAAACTCCATTACATAAATCTATCACTTCACCTGTTTTTATATTAACGGCAATAGAATTTATAGTTAAATCCCGACGTAAAATATCTTTTTCCAATGACCCACCTACGGGATTAGTAATATCAAAAAAGTTTTCTTTGTCAGGCAGCACAACTCGATAAATTTTATTTAATTCATCAAGAGCTATAAATTTACCATCCAAAAATTCTGCAAGTTTTAAAGAAAACTCCCTGGCATCCTCATCAACTACAATTAAATCTCTATCAATAGTAGCTTTGTCCAGTAAATAATCCCTGACAGCCCCGCCAATAATATAAACTTCATTACCAAAAAAAGACGATATATTATTTAACAACTTATCTTCTTTTATTTTATTTTTTAAAATTTGAATATTCATAAATAATATTTCCAAGAGCAACAACAGTTGCTGTTTCAGCTTTTAAAATCAAATCACCAAGAGTCAACATTTCCAAATTTTTTATTTTAAAAAAATCAAACTCTCGCTGTGAAAAACCACCCTCCGGGCCAATAATCACAAGAATTTTATCCCCATTATTTAATGGCACTTCTTTAAAAGAATCTCTAATAGTTTTCTGAGCAATTCTCTCACAAAAAACTATAACTTTATCAAAAGAATAATTGTTTAAAATATCTTCAATTGTTGAAAGTTCAAAACAAGTTGGAACCACGGCTCTTTCACATTGTTTTGAAGCCTCATACATTATTTTTTGCCACTTTGAAATTTTTCTATCTATAACAGATTTATTCAATGCACAATTATCAGTTAATATAGGAAACACTGCAGAAACGCCAAGTTCTGTTGCTTTTTCAATTAACAAAGATTGTGCATCACTGCGCAAAGGACTTTGTGCCAAAAACAATTCAAAATCCAAAAATCGTTTAGAAGGATATGATTTTTCAATTGACACAATAATTTTTGAATTTGTAATCTCAACGATAACACACTCATACTGAAGTTTATTCTCATCAATCAGCAAAAGTTTTTCTCCAGCTCTTGCACGAAGAGCTCTTGCTATATGAATATAGCTTTCTTTATCGGAAATTTCAATTTTATTATTTTCAATCTGTGCAGAGTTTATAAAAAAATGCGGCATATATTCACCTATCAACACAATTATTCTAACACAAATATTATTTATTTATAGAAGCTTGATGCTCATCTAAAAATTGTTCAAATTTATTTTTATCTCGACGCAATTCAATAGATTTTTTGACTTCATCCCTAACTTGTGCACGGATATTTTTAAACTCAGTTTCATCAACAAGTTCAGACTTTTTATAAATTGAACTTATTCCATGATAACAAGCCCATTTAGGATTATACCTGTTAGTATGCGCATCATCCCAGTCTAAGGTTTTTTGCATAATACCAATGGAATAGTCTGCATCTTCAATTTTAGAATTTACGTAAGCCAAAGTATCTTTTGCTAATATAGGATATTTAGTAAGTTGCTCTAATGCAGAAGAGTTCTTACACATCATAGCATCTTCTGTTGCAAGCAAATTTCCTAAAAAGTAAAAAAATACAGCTTTATCTTTGTTTGATTTATAAACAAAATCTGCTGTTAATACATAAAACACAGGCGGAAATTTTTCAGGATTCTTATCCAGAATAGAAACTAAATCTGTCTTTTCTTCTGACGAAAGAGTATTATACACTCGCACCGCCTTGGATGTATCATTATGTTCCAAGCTTTTCATTATTTTATCGAGTTTACTTGTTTTGTCAAAATTTATTACAAGCGCAAAAATACCGCAACAAAGAATAATTACTGAAGATAAAATAGCCATAGATGTTTTCAAATTCATAATTTTGTAATACTCCTATATTAATATTTCTTTCTCATTTTTATATGTAACATAACCTAATGAAGCTCCGGGTGGTTTTCTTAAATATTTACGTTTTGTGTATATTACCCCTACTTTAGATTGAACATTTGCACTTGAATA
>CAKMWI010000002.1 GCA_928722015.1 Candidatus Gastranaerophilales bacterium
CTTTTGCTAATATAGGATATTTAGTAAGTTGCTCTAATGCAGAAGAGTTCTTACACATCATAGCATCTTCTGTTGCAAGCAAATTTCCTAAAAAGTAAAAAAATACAGCTTTATCTTTGTTTGATTTATAAACAAAATCTGCTGTTAATACATAAAACACAGGCGGAAATTTTTCAGGATTCTTATCCAGAATAGAAACTAAATCTGTCTTTTCTTCTGACGAAAGAGTATTATACACTCGCACCGCCTTGGATGTATCATTATGTTCCAAGCTTTTCATTATTTTATCGAGTTTACTTGTTTTGTCAAAATTTATTACAAGCGCAAAAATACCGCAACAAAGAATAATTACTGAAGATAAAATAGCCATAGATGTTTTCAAATTCATAATTTTGTAATACTCCTATATTAATATTTCTTTCTCATTTTTATATGTAACATAACCTAATGAAGCTCCGGGTGGTTTTCTTAAATATTTACGTTTTGTGTATATTACCCCTACTTTAGATTGAACATTTGCACTTGAATATTTTTTAGCAAGCTTTGCACATTCCAAAACTAACTCATCGGTTACACTATCGGATTTTAGCAAAACATGTGAACCGGCGCAATCTTTTACATGAAACCACAAATCATTTTCATTCGCTAATCTTGATACAATATAGTTATTTTGCTTATTATTTCGACCAATAAAAATTCTGGCACCATTCTCCAGTTCAACCTTTATCGGTTCAGTAGAAGATTTTATCATCTTGGGTATAACTTTATCTTCCTCAACTTCGTCCGACAAAGCGAATAAATCCTCAATATTTTCAGCAATATTTATGGAATACAATATAGACTCAAATAATAGTTTTTGTTTGGTTGTTTCTTTTATTAATTCAGTCAATTTCAAACAAGAAGTTTTAGACTTGTTATATAACTTATAAAAGCTATTTGCATTTTCCTTTAATGTTTTAAGGCTATCCAATTTAATTTCAATAGTTTTGTTATTTTCATAATCAAATACAGAAATCTTCTCTGAATAATCTTTTAAATTATATAAATTAGCCATTATTAAATCGCCATATAAGCGATATTTATCGCCATCAGAACTCTGAACAAATTGATTTTCCATCTGTGCTAATGAGCGATTTGCTTTTTTTAGACGTTGAGCAATCAAACTTCTATAATAAATTTTTAAATTTTTAAATTTATCTTGAGCAATATGATACGTGTAATACTCATCTATCATATCATTAACGTTTGAACATGCAATGAAATTGCCAATAAGCTCGGAATATAATGAAAAGATTTTATAATCCGAAGATATACAAGGGGAAATATTATTTAACATTACAAAAGATTTCAACTGATTAAGATTCTTATCTGAACATAATGAAGCAAATCCTCTGGAAAACCAATAAAATTTACTTGGTAAGTCTGCAATATTAATTTCACCATTATATGTCAAAATATCAGTTTTTTGCTGTTTTGGAGGATATACATAAGGAATTCCTCCATACATTTCTCTTTCTCTACTTTTTTCCGCACCTATATTATGGGCACAACCCAAAATTATATTTGTATCATAATTATATAGTATAACATTTGAATGTTTTCCCATTAATTCAAATGCTAAACATAAATATATCTTATCTCCAAGCTCATTATAAGTTTCTATATAAAATTCCAAGATTCGCTCATATTCAGGTTGGTTTACCTTTGCAATTTTAGCATTAGATAAATACTTCCTTAATAACATACAAAACATTGGAGGCTTTTGAGGAATATTTATTAAGCGAGTATTGATATTCTCCTTTGATACAAAACATAAATGGTACATCTGCGGAGTAATATTGACATAAAATTGTCTACTTTCCCCTCTATTGCGTAAAGTAAACAAAAATTCCCGTCTGGTTGGCTGCTGAATTTTAACAATTCTGGCACCTGCAAAAAATTCAGCTTGCTCCAGAATAAAAGCCTTTAACGTTAAACTATCAAAAGTAATCATATCAAAAGTTTACTAAAAAGCTTTACTATTGTCCAATAAATAAATTTATGATAGAATAAATACAAGAAAAGAGGGAAAATATGTCAGCAAAAAAAGATAACAAATTTCAAAATATCAAAATTCCTACAGGAAAAGATTACGTAACCATATTGATTACTACAGCAGAACATTTAATCAGAGGGAAACTATACTTACCTATCCCTTCAGTTGTTGAAAATCCATCAACTGAAAATTTACTATTTTATGCATTGAATTGCGGCAATATGTTTATTTCTCTTCACGATTGTATAATCATGAATAGAGAAAATGTTGAATACCAACCAGAACGGGTTAGTTATTATAATATCAATTTAAACATTGTTCATTCTTGTCAAATTGTTGACGATATAGATGATTAAGACTTAAAAAAGATTACAAATGTTACATATTGTAGTCTTTTTTTTCTGTTTTTGTTATGATTATAGTTGCAATATAAATAGACGAAAAAGGGAAATAAGAGATGATTAAAACAAAGTTTAAAGACCACGAATGTGGAAAACTTAACTTGACAAATATTGATGAAAATGTAACGTTGTCAGGCTGGGTTTCTTGTATAAGAGACTTAGGAGGAATTTTATTTGTAGAATTAAGAGATAGAAGCGGATTTTTCCAAATAGTTGCAAATCCACAAATCAATCCGGAAGTTCATAAAACTTTAGAGCATGTAAGATCGGAATATGTTATTACAGTTTCAGGTAAAGTTTCAAAAAGACCTCCGGAAACCTACAATGAAAAATATCCTACAGGACAAGTTGAAATGTATCCTGAAAAGATAGAAATTTTATCAACATCCAAAGTTTTACCTTTTGTGCTTGATGATGAAAATGTTTCGGAAGATATTAGACTAAAATACAGATATTTAGACCTTAGACGTGAACCTATGTTGTCAAAATTAGTTATGCGACATAATATCGTTCAAGCAATTAGAAAATATTTAAATAACTTAGATTTTTTGGAAGTAGAAACCCCTATTCTTATTAAAACAACACCTGAAGGTGCCCGAGATTATCTGGTTCCTTCCAGAGTACAAGAAGGAAAATTTTACGCACTTCCGCAATCTCCACAAATTTTTAAACAATTGCTTATGGTTGGTGGAATCGAAAGATACTATCAAATAGCAAAATGTTTTCGAGATGAAGACTTAAGAGCAGATCGTCAACCTGAATTTACTCAAGTAGATTTAGAAATGTCTTTTGTTGAACAACAAGACGTTATAAAGGTTGTAGAAGGATTACTTGTAGATGCTTTCAAAGCTGCAGGAGTAGAAATAAAACCTCCATTTATCCAAATGCCTTGGCAAGAAGCTATGGACAGATTTGGTTCTGACAAACCTGACACAAGATTTGGATTAGAACTTTTTGATATTGGTGATATCATTATGCAGTCTGAATTCCAAATTGTTAAAAATACACTGGAAAACGGTGGCATAGTAAGAGGAATAAGAATTCCTGGAGGAGCTAAATTCTCTAGAAAAGAAATTGATGATATAACTAAACTTGCAGTATCATTCGGTGCTAAAGCTCTTGCTAATATTATTTATAACGAAGATGGTACAGCTAAATCACCTGTATTAAAGTTTGTAACAGAGGAACAGGCAAAAGCTATTCAACAAAGAGCACAGGCTCAAGCTGGAGATATCATTTTCTTTGTTGCTGACAGACCAAAAACTGTTTATGACATTATGGGAAGATTAAGATTACATTTTGGAAAAACCCTTAATTTAATTGATGAATCAAAACATAATCTCCTTTGGATTGTTGATTTTCCTATGTTTGAATGGTCTGATGAAGAAGGTCGCTTCATGGCTATGCACCATCCATTTACTTCTCCTTGTATCGAAGACTTGGATAAACTTAAATCAGGAGATTTGGGTAATGTTAAATCAATAGCTTATGATATTGTTTATAACGGAACTGAGCTTGGTGGAGGTTCTGTAAGAATTCACTCTTCTGAAGTCCAATCTGCAATATTTAAAGCTTTAGGATTAACAGAAGAAGAAGCTCAAGAAAAATTTGGATTTATGGTAAATGCACTACAATATGGAACCCCTCCTCATGCTGGATTAGCTATAGGTTTGGATAGACTTGTTGCTCTACTAGCAAGGACTGATTCTATTCGTGATGTTATAGCATTCCCTAAAAATGCAGGAGCAAAAGACCTGATGAGCGATGCTCCAGGACTTGCTTCTATTCAACAACTAAGGGAATTACACATAAAAAGTACAGCAAACTTAAATAAATAGTAAAATAAATATTAAATAAAAGAGCATGGAGTAATCTCATGCTCTTTTATTTTGAAGAATAACAGAATCAATCCACTTCTTATGTTCAAGTTTTTTTAATTCTGCAGAATCTATAGCTTTAGTACAGTGTTCCAAAACATTATCAAAATGTTTTACAAAATTAGAAACACTCACTCTATCCATACCAAATTTGGTCAAATAACCAAACTCTTTATGTTTTAATGTTATAACAGAAGCCGTAGTATTTAAAAAGACATCAGAAGAATACGATTTTTCAAGAATAGATATTTTCTGCTGATTTTCCGGATCTGAAATAAAACTAACCAATTTATTCAAATCTTTTGATTTTACTTTGCCAATAACACCAACTCCGGTAAATTGTATATAATTATTTTTCTGTATCTGCATTTTAAATAAACCTCCAGAAGGTATAAAACAAGAACAAAAAAATATTTGATAAACTATTTTAAATTTTGTCTTATATATCTATGAGCATCAATTACATCATCGCAAGTAATTGGAGGAGGACCTTCAATGATTTCCAACGGGGTATGTATTGCAGCTTTTCTATTAAAATTAAAAACGACTTCTCCAAAATCTTTACCACATTTTTCGCATGATAAACTACAAACCATAATATCGCAATCCCTTTTTATAATTTTAATTGAATTTACAGAAAATTCATTTTTACAAACAGAGCAACAAAGCGTTGAAAACAGAGTCTTTACATCTTTTTGAGTAAAACTTTTCATACCATTATTTTATATTAACTTTTGTAAATATTTCAACTATTTGAAGTAAAATTTGTTATTTTTCTTAAAAAAATGGGATTAATATAAATGAAACCAAAGGAGGCTATCATGGCTATTAATTTAATTCTATTCGGTTTTATCGTGTACACAGCATTGATTGTTGTACCAAGCATCTGGGAAGAGCTAACTACCGAAGGATAGATTTTAAAATTTAAATTTCTGCATTTTGTCATTAGAGTGTGTATGGTTTGTTTTTAGTGTTAAAAGTACGTTTAATAAATTAAGCGTTAAATTTGTTGTGCAAAATTTATTAAAAAAGTAACAGAAAAACTAAAAATGAAGCGATTCAGATTTGTTTGCTCTATAATAATTTTATGGATTATATGCATAATAAATTTGATATAATTGTAGTAGGTGCCGGACACGCAGGATGTGAAGCAGCATTAGCTTGTGCTAAGTTAGGGACAAAAGTGTTACTTTGTACACTAAATGTTGATAATATTGCATTACAACCTTGCAATCCCGCAGTAGGAGGGCCTGCAAAATCTACACTTGTACGAGAAATTGATGCCCTTGGCGGAGTAATGGGAGAAGTTACAGATGCAACCTATATACAAATGAAGGTACTTAATTCTTCTAAAGGTCCTGCGGTTAGAGCTTTACGCGCACAGTCAGATAAAGCTGAATACACTAGATATATGCGAAACTTAATCGAAAGCAACGATAATATTTACCTTAAACAGTGCTGCATAACAGACCTGATAGTTGAAGGAAATAAAATTACCGGTGCTGTTGATGAGTTTGGTATAGAATATAGCGCAGGAGCAGTTATACTCACTACTGGAACATCTTTGGAAGGAAAAATTTTTGTAGGTTTACGCTCTTATAGTGCTGGACGATTAGGAGAAAAAGCTGCAATTGGTCTTTCTGATTCTTTACACAAGCTGGGTATAGAAACCAAAAAATTAAAAACAGGCACACCTGCAAGAGTAGATAAAAGAACAATTGACTATTCAAAAATGACAATACAACCAGGCGATGAAGAGTTAAGCTTCTTTTCATTTAAACCTGATAGACCAATCAGAAAAACTTACCCATGCTACCTTACAAGAACAACAGAAGAAACTCATGAAATAATTCGTGCAAATTTGGATAAATCTCCAATGTTCCAAGGATTGATTCATGGTGTAGGTCCAAGGTATTGTCCATCTATTGAAGATAAGATTGTACGATTTGCATCAAATCCTTCACATCATATATTTATTGAACCTGAAGGATTAGGAACTTATGAAACATATATTCAAGGATTTTCAACAAGTCTTCCGGCTGACGTTCAAACTAGAATGATAAGAAGCTTACCTGGACTAGAAAAGGCACATATAATAAAACCTGCATACGCAGTTGAGTATGACTATATACCAGCAGTACAAACAACACATTCTTTAATGTCTAAAAAAATTAAAGGATTATTTTTCGGAGGCCAAATAAATGGAACCAGTGGCTATGAAGAAGCGGCAGCTCAAGGTTTAATAGCAGGAATAAATGCGTATAATTATTTAAATAATTCAGAAATGCTTGAACTGTCAAGAAGTTCTTCCTATACAGGAACACTTATTGATGATCTTGTAACAAAAGATATCCAGGATCCATATAGAATGCTAACATCAAGATCTGAATATAGACTATTATTAAGACAAGATAATGCAGATGAAAGATTAACCCCAATTGGGTATAAAATAGGACTTATCGATAGTGCTCAGTATGAAAGATTCTGCAAAAAACAAAAACTTATACAAGAAGAAAAACATAGACTCGAATCTGTTAAAATATCTCCAACAGAAACTGTCAATGAAATTTTAGCAAAATATAATGAACACATTGATAGAGGAATTCGAGCATCAGAACTATTAAAACGCCCAAATATAAATTACAAAATTATACAAGAACTTGATGAAACTACACACGATTTAATGATTCCAAAAGAAGTATATGAACAAATCGAAGTTATTATAAAATATGAAGGATATATAAAAAGACAAGAAGAGCAAGTTGAACAATCCGACAAATTAGAAAAATTCAAAATTCCAGAAAATATAGATTATTTTGCAATTGAACATATATCTTCAGAAACAAAAGAAAAATTAACTAAAATCAAACCGAAAACATTAGCTCAAGCCTCAAGAATCGGAGGAATTAAACCAGCAGATATATCTATATTAATGGTTATGCTTGATAGACACCAATTCACTACTAAGAAATAACATCTACTTTGTTTTTTATAAAATTTTTAGTTCTAAAATCAGCTTTATAAAGCCTTAGACCAACAAACCTAATAGGTTTTTTATCCGCACAAACAACAGTTATAGACGCCCTATCTGAATTTTTAGCTATAATATCACCCGGACTAAACGGTGATTCCTCTGATAAGATTTGAAAGTTATAAGGATTTACAATAAAAAATTTACCTTTATATTCAATATAGCATGGTAAAAACGGATGAAGCGCCCGTATAGTCCTGGATATAGAGTCTGAAGTTTGAAATTTAAAATCCAACATTTTCTCATCACCGGTAATATTCGGATAATAAGTTGCATACTTTTCACTCTGCGCAATAGGAGTAATCATTTTATCATTCAAATCCTGTATAAATTCATCTACAAGCTTTCTAGCTAAATGAACACTTTTTTCTCGCAGCTCCTTGGATGTATCTGATTCCAAAATTTCAACCTTTTCTTGTTTGAGAATAGGACCAGCATCAAATTTATCAGTAAGAAGATGAAGACTCACCCCTGAATATTTTTCACCATGAAGAATTGTCTGCATATAAGGATTTGGTCCTCTATATTTTGGAAGAAGAGACGGATGAACATTTACTGTTGCAATAGAAGGAATATTATAAGTTTCCTTTTGTATACGCTCCTTCCAAGTTCCGACAATAATCAAATCAACATTTAATGTTAACATCAATTTGCGGAACAATTCACTATTGGCAGATTTTAACCTTATTCGATTAAGTTTTAAACTCTCAATCAATGTAACTTCCGGTGATGGTTTGAAAAAATCCTGAAAAAACAGCTTCAGCCTCGAAGTTGAGGTTTCTTCATAACGAAAAACACCAACGACATCAGCTCCGGCATCTAAAGCACCTAAAACAATATTTGCCAGCATCAAACCTTTACCAAGAACAACAACTCTCATAGATTAATTATAAAATAAAAAAGGATATCAAAAAATACAGATATCCTTTTTATATATTTTTATTAAGTTTAATATTTAAACTTCTTCAGCAGCTTTGGCTAAACCTTCTCTAACTAAAGCCTGTGCTGTTTTAATATCGCGATAGTTATTTTGATATTCTGTAGCCTTTGCTTTTTCATGTCCAAATGAATGAGCTATACTAGAACATATTAACAATATAGGTGAGTAATCCAAAACACCTGATGCGAAATTTTTTATACCAGATGGAACTTTTGCAAGTTTTTTAGATACGAAATTTAATACTTTACTTTTATTCAATTTCTTTGCAACTTCAGCTGTAGTCTTGGCAATTTCTTTTTCAGGAATTTTTGATAATAACTTACTTGATAACTTAGAAGCACCTTTACCCAAGCCCACAATTGCTAAAAATGCAGTTCCAACAGTTCCTAAAGCGGTTAATACCGGGTGATTATTTGAAAACTCACGCATTGACGAACTTTTCTTATCCAAAATTTTCTTTAAGCCAAAAGTCGCATCAATTGCTAAAATAGCACCTGTTAAGGAAACAGCCGTATTAACAAAACGATTCAATCTTACATATCTGCTAAAATCAGTTTTAGGTAATAACTTAGCTGTTTTCATTAAATCAGACATAGATTTCGGATTTTTTACAGCAGCAGCAAGCCCTGCGGCCAATGGTATTGAATAATATAAAGCATTAGAAATTCTTTTATGCTTCTTATCATTAACATCATGCGAAGCCTTTGCATAAGCAAGCTGTCTGATTGTTTTATCATCTAATCTAGCAATTTGAAGCATAGTTTCAGGATAAAGCATCCTACCTTCCCCAGGATCATTATTAGTTCCAAAAGGAGTTTTTCCTACCATTAAAGACCTGACCGAATTAACTTGCATATATAACACCTTTACCTTTCACACTTTGATTATACACATTTAAAAACAGAAAGTAAATTTTTTTGCTATTTTAATAACATAAATACACAAATATTTACAAATGAAATTGTTTTTTATATTATCATAGAATGAAAAAGTTTAATATCCATACGATGGGATGTAAATCTAACCAATTTGAAAGTGCAATAATTGAAGAAAATTTACTAAAACATGGCCTACAAAAAACAAATAAAATAGAAGATGCTGATATTTATATATTAAATTCATGCAGCGTTACTCACAAAAGTGATAATGAAGCAATGTACCTTTTAAGGGCAGCAAAACACAAAAGACCTGATATAATAACAATTGCAACTGGCTGTGTAGCTCAAATTGAAAAAGAATTACTACTGAAAAACGATTTTATAGATTACGTAATCGGGAATGACGAAAAACTACATATTTTCGACTACATAACATCGGATGAAAGACTACACGCAAAAGATATAATGAATTTGGGTGAATTCAATAAAATTGAACTAGAAGACACAGCGAAAACTCGTGCAAGTTTAAAAATACAAGATGGCTGCGATAATAGATGCACCTATTGTATTATATGGAAAGCGAGAGGAAAAAGTAGAAGTGCAGATTCTAACTTTATAGTTGAACAAATTAATAAATTTGCAAATAATGGATTTAAAGAAGTTATGCTGACAGGAATCCATATTGGTCAATGGGGAAAAGATTTTAACCTGACACTTTTAGATTTATTAAAAGAAATTGAAAAAAAAACTACAATTGAACGATACAGACTGGGCTCTCTTAATCCAACAGAAATTACAGATGAAATGCTTGAATTTTTAAAATCTTCAACAAAGTTTTGCCCACATTTTCACCTATCTCTGCAATCTGCAAACGATAAAACTCTACTTTCAATGAACAGATTTTACAAAACAGAAGATTATTTAATGCTAATTAATAAAATAAATTCAACATTTGAACTGCCATTCTTAGGCAGCGATATTATTGTAGGATTTGCAGGAGAAACAGATACAGATTTTGATACTACACGTAAAAATTTAGAAAAATCAGGATTAACACAAATTCATACCTTTCCATATTCAAAAAGAAAGGGGACTATCGGTGCAGAAATGAATAATCAGATTTCTGATAACATAAAAAATCAACGAGCTTCAATTATAAAAAATATTTCAAAAAACAAATACGATAATTTTATACAAAAAAATATAAACAAAACCTGCGAAGTTTTAATCGAAAAACATCGAGACAAACACACAAATAAACTCAAAGGTATCACAAGAAACTATCTTACTATACAAATAGATTCAGAAAGAGAAGACCTCTATAATACTTTGCAATATGTAAAAGTTACAGATTATAAAAATAATATAATTTTAGGCTCACTTATTTAATATAGCTTTTGATAAGATTTAAGGCGCGATGAATTTTAATAAAATTCACTGAGCCTTTACAATTTATGATTCTCTACCAATATTTTTCATCAAATCAATTACTAAACCTAATCCTGTACAAACAATAAGTGGCCCCTTTGCAAATTTTGCAAACGTTTTGAGAAGCTTTTTAGGATTTTTCATATTTGATTTTATCGTTTTAGAAAAAGTTTTTACTAATGGAGTTTGACCCTGTTTTAATCTACCCTTGTTTATTTGGTTTCTAACAGAATTAATTATATTTTTTTGTTCCGACAAAGGCAACGAGCTAACAGCTTTGCAAAAACCTCCAGCAACTGAATAAGCTGCGACAGTCAAACCAACACCAATATCCGTATCAGCAACAGCTCCACGCTTTGTAGCATTATAATTAGCCTCAGGCGTCATTTGATAAGTACAATTATAACCACAATTTTGCATTTTAATATAATAAAAACCTCAAATATTCACAAAGAAAATTGCTAACAGAAAACTTAAAAATAGACATTTATTTTACTGATATATATAAAGGCATTAGACAAACAATAAGAGCAGTATATGTATTGCATACTGCTCTTATTGTTTATTTAAATATAAATTGAAATTATAAACTTATTCTTTTAAGAATGATTCATAATTCCTTGCCAACAGATGAGTTCTTACTTGATTAATCAAATCAAGCGCAACACCAACCATGATTATTAGAGACGTAGCCCCAATACCTTGAAGGGTTTCGATATGGGTAGCATAACTTGCGAATGAAGGAACAAGTGCAATTATGCCCAACCCTATAGCTCCAATAAACGTAGTTTTTGACAATATCTTATCCAAAGCCTCTGCGGTTGGTTTGCCAGGTTTTATACCCGGTATAGATGATCCGTATTTTTTCAAATTATCAGCGATATCCTTTGGTTGCATATTAGGCATAATCGAAGCGTAAAAGAACGTTAACGCAATAATTAAACCAATATATAAGAAATAATACGTAATCCCGTCAGGACTTAAATAGTGATTCAAATTCAGTACAAAATTCTTAACTGCAGCAGACTTGAAGTTAGCCTGTCCTACCAAAGCCAAAATAGTTGATGGAAACAACAATATAGCAATAGCAAAGATAATAGGCATAACACCACCAGGATTAAGTTTAAATGGTATAAAAGAATTCATACCTCCATAAACTTTATTACCAATTTGTCTTTTTGGATTTACTATAATAACTTTTCTTACAGCTTCCTGCATAATGACAATCAATATCATTGCAAGAAAGAATATCAGAAGCAATATCAGTAAACCTATCTGCATTTGAGAACTTGATTTGACTAACTGCATAGTTCTCTGTGCGTAAATAGGAATTCCAGATAAAATACCACAGAAAATAATTAGAGAACCTCCGTTTCCTATACCATTTTCTGTTATTAATTCAGAAATCCACATTACAAGAACAGCACCTGCTGTTAAAACACATATTGAACTTGCATAAAATGCCACAGGATTAACTGTAGAAATTATCGCTTTTGGTAAATGATGCAAGTACAACATAAAAATAAATGATTGAAAAATTGCAAGTACAACAGTAAATATTCTGGTATACTGAGACAATTTTCTTCTACCTGCCTCTCCCTCTTCTTTCTGTAATTTTTCCAAAGATGGAATAACGACAGAAACAAGCTGAACAATAATAGATGATGTGATAAATGGTCCAATACCCAAAGCTAGTACTGAAACTTTTCCTAATGCACCACCGGAAAATAAATCAAGAAATCCTACTATATTATTTCCCTGAGCGATATTAGCAAAAGCCTGATTATCAATACCGTACAAAGGCATTTGAACACCAAATCTCCACACAGCAATCATCAAAAATGTAAACAGAATCTTTTGTTTCAATCCTGATGCATTCCACATGGACATCAAATCATCAGTTGTAGGCATTTTTGCTCCTTGTGCCATTATACTAACTCAACCTTTCCGCCAGCAGCTTCAATTTTTTCTTTTGCAGATGGAGTTACATAAGATGCTTTTACTGTAACTGCAGATTTTATTTCTCCGTTACCTAAAACTCTTAAACCAACGCAAGATGGATGGATTGTTAATACTTCTTTCAATGAATCTAAAGAAACTTCTTTTAGACCCAATGCATCAAGTCTGCCAACATTGATTTGAGCATAATTAAGTTTAGAATAAACTTGGAAGCCTTTCAATTTTGGCAATCTTCTGTAAGCTGGCATTTGACCACCCTCAAAACCTCTTTTAGAAGAGTTTCCAGATCTTTGACCTTCACCATTATGACCGCGGCAAGAAGTTTTACCATGTCCAGATGAACGACCTCTGCCAACTCTTTTTGATTTAGATGTAGAACCTTCTGCAGGTTTTAAATCTGCTAATGTTATATTTGACATTTTATTTCCTCTTTCTTTGTACTTTATAATTAATTATTAACAATGGCAACTATTTTACAATTTCAACAAGATGTGAAACTTTGTTTACCATACCCATAATTGTTGCACTTTCTGAGTGTTCAACAACTTGATCTTTTTTTGTTAACCCTAAACCTCTAACAACCTTGCGTTGAGCTTCAGGAGTACCGATTAAACTTCTTACAAGTTTAATTTTAATTGAATTTGTTTTTTTATCTGTCATAATTTTATTTCCTTATATTTTCAATAGATATTCTTTATACTAAACTAGTTTAAAAATTCAGCCATTGATAATCCACGTTTTTTAGCAACATCGCTAAATGGAGTCAAAGCTTTTAATGCGGCAATAGTAGCATTAGCTGCATTTAAAGGTGATTTTGATCCTAAAGATTTTGAAAGAATATTTTCAATACCTGCAAGTTCTAAAACTGAACGAACAGCACCACCGGCAATAATACCAGTACCAGCAGAAGCAGGTCTCAACATAACTTCACCAGCACCAGATTTTCCAGTGATTGGATGAGGAATTGTTGTTTTAAAAATTGGAACTGTAATAAGATTTTTTCTACCGTCAGCAATAGCCTTTTGGATAGCAATAATAACTTCAGAAGCTTTTGCACATCCAACTCCAACCTGACCTTTTTGATTTCCAACAATAACAATTGCACGGAAACTTAATTTTTTACCACCCTTAACTACTTTTGTTACACGACTGATTTGAACAACTCTTTCTGTCCATTCAGACTGTGGTTTTTCTTCTGTAGTTTCTATTTTTTGTTTTCTGCCGCGACCTTTTCTTGATTTTACAGGTTTTTCTTCTGCAACAGCTTCAACTGCAACTTCTTCAGTTGTAACAGTTTCATCAACTGCAGCTTCTGTAACATTTAATTCTTCATTGTTTTCCATTGATTTTTACCTTTCTTGTAATTTTACTTCTAATAATTAGAACATTTATATTCTCCAACCGGGTTAGGTAGGAATATAACAAATACGCCAAAAATAAGCTAATTAAAGCCGTATGGAAATCGTATTTGAACTTTTTAACTTCTGACAGAGATAAATATACAATAAACAAAGCTTTTCGTCAAGCAATGTGTAAAGATTTTCTAAGATTTTGAAGTATATATCATTACAGTTTTATCAAAAATTCAAATTAAAAAATACAAAATAGATTTTGTGTTAATATATAAAAATAGAATTATGAGGGTAATACTTATGGGACAAACTTTAGTTGAAAAGATTATATCGAATCATGCAGGGAAAAACGTTAAAGCAGGAGAATTAGTTATTGCAAATGTTGATGTATGCGCAGTTCAAGATGGTACCGGGCCTTTAACAGTTCAAGAATTTAAAAAACTTGGAAAAGAAAAACTAAATAATCCAGAACGTACAATTTTATTTATTGACCATGCATCACCAAGCCCTAAAAAGGAATTATCCAATATGCATACAGTATTGCGAGAATTTGCAAAAGAATATGGCGCAACCCTATCCGAAGTAGGTTCCGGTGTATGTCATCAAAGACTGGTAGAATCTTTTGTCAACCCGGGAGAAATTCTTGTTGGAGCAGACTCGCATACATGCACATCCGGTGCTCTAGGGGCATTTGCAACAGGTATGGGTTCAACGGATATTGCCGTTGCAATGGCATTAGGAAAAACTTGGCTTAAAGTTCCACAAACCTTTAAAATTGTCGTTAACGGCAAATTTAAAGAAGGAATTTGCTCTAAAGATTTAATGTTACATTTTATAGGAATGATTGGAGCCGATGGTGCTACATATAAAGCTTTAGAATTTTGTGGAGAAACTATCGATAATATGAGTATGTCTGAAAGATTCACGCTTGCAAATATGGCAGTTGAAGCAGGAGCAAAATGCGGACTTTTTGTTGCTGATGACAAAACAAAAGAATATCTAGACTCAAGAGGTAGAGGTGAAAAATTCATATCAATCAAACCAGATAAGGATGCCATTTACGAAAGAGTTATCGAAATCGATGCTTCAAAAATAGAACATACAGTTTCTTGTCCTCATACTGTTGACAACACAAAACTTGCTAAAGATTTGAACAACATTAAAGTTGATCAGGTTTATGTTGGTACTTGTACTAATGGTCGAATAGAAGATTTAAGAACTGTTGCAAAAATTCTAAAAGGTAAAAAAGTAAACAATAATGTAAGAATGCTTATTTGTCCGGCCTCCAGAGAAATATATAAACAAGCCTTAAAAGAAGGTTTATTAGAAATTTTTATAGATTCTAATGCAACAATTTTGCCACCTGGTTGTGGACCCTGTGTAGGTATACATGCCGGTATTTTAGCAGACAATGAAGTTTGTCTAACGACTCAAAATAGAAACTTCCAAGGCAGATTAGGAAATACGAAAGGATATATATATTTATCTTCACCTTATGTAGCAGCTTATTCTGCTATTAATGGATATATTTCTGATAAATAATAAATATTTTTACACAATAAACTATTTTATCTTTAAATAAATACGAGCCGATGTTTATCGACTCGTATCTTTCTCTCTTAACTTGTATTTATTTTTTATATCTAATGTTGTTTATAAACTTTTTTAGTATAAGTTTCAATATATGGTGTATCTATCTCAAAAACATGTATTCGACCAGGACCAAGATTTACAGCGACTTCGCCCTGTGAAACCTGGAATGTACTTTCTTCTCCGTATGATGGTAGCAGATTAACAAGCTTCTGATTAGCCTTCAGGGTTGGAACATCAACAACACAAGCTACTGGTCTATTTACATTTTTATTAGCTAATACTAATAAAGTCTTACCATGTCTATGTCTTGCAAAGGCAATAACTTGATCCAGTTTATCTTTCTGTTTATCAAGAACTATATATGACCCACGCTTAATAACATCACCATATTTATCACGGAAATTTAAACAAGCGGTCATAAACTTACCTATTTCCGGTTTATCACCACCAGGCTTTCTAGACAAATTAAATATATCAAGTTTACCTTGATGTACAGTCATTTCGTGATTATCAGTACGAGTTTCTGTTGAATACTTGTCTCTATATGAATAATCATAATAATCTCCAGACTGGAAGCCATCAACAAAATAAGGATTCAACATCGGTAAAGTTGCTTCAAGACCGGAAACCAGATTACAGTAGACTTCCCCACCATTAAACATAGGAGACATATCATCATGAGTTGCAAAGGAACCAATCAAAGATTTACCCGAATCTACTCTATATGACATATTTAAATTATCAATAACATAATCATGTAATTCTTTTGCTGTATTCCATTCATGGAAGATATGATATTGACCATAATAAGCATCAAAACCTGCACGAAGAGAATCTTCGGGTCTATCATAAGGCATATTTGCCTGAGGGGAAGCATCTTCATAAGTATAAGATTCAGCTAACCATGCAAATTCAGGATTACGCTTTCTGGAATACGGAATAATAATATCCCAAAACTCAGGCGGCTTAGCCCTTGCAACGTCAGCTCTTATACCATCCGCACCTGCATCAATCATCATATCAACAAACTTTCGATGATATTCTAAAAGCTCAGGATTAAGAGTTCTTTTTCCTTCATCTTCCCAAGGCTGGAACATTCGAATATCAAACCATCCTTGAGGAGTTTTAGCTAAACCATTTCTCTCATGAGCCATCAATTCAGGTTTGGCATTATACAAATCGTAAGATGCACAGCTAGGCATATCAACCATAACACGAATACCGCGATTATGACAAGCATCAATAAATGCCTTAAATTGCTCTTTATCTGAACGCGGATCATTTTTATCCACTAACATAGGATCAATTTTCAACATATCTGCAGGGGCATAAACAGAACCTGCTGTACCCATAGCATTATTTACCCCCGGAGGATTGATTGGTAGAATATGAAGAGTATTAAAACCTTCAGACTTAATTTCATCCAATCTGTCAATAGCATTTAAAAATGTTCCATGCTGTTCTCCACCTTCAATATATTCATTACCATTAGTATCTTTTGCATTAAAAGTTCTAGGAATAATAGCAAGGATTTTAGCACCATTAGTTGTAAATAAAGTTCTTAAATCATTCTTATAAGGTTTTACAGGTTCAGCTTGCACATTAGAAACATGCACAACTGCAGGAGAATTAATCAGTGCTTGATTTTTTAAAAATTTTGATAGTAAATTTTGAGATGAAACAGAAGATTCAATAGAAGTCTGTACCTGCTTATTTTGTTGATTATCAGCTGTAGCAGGATTCAGAGAATTAAGCCTTTGGGATATTAAATTTGTTGAAACATTCATCATATTACTTATTCTCCTTATGTGCTTTTGGAACCTTCATGTGCCCCATAAAGAATTGAGATAAAACTGTTATACCTAAAAGAGCAGCTCCAAGTCTTCCGAATGTTTTGAACCAAATATTGCTATTGTATGCTTGTTTACATAATTTAGAAAACATATCATCAGGAGCACATCCCATCAAAAGGAATTTCAATTCTGAAGATGAAGTAACCTCAGTACCGTTTACCAAATGATTTGGTTTAGCAAAATATTTATCACCACCAAGATAATTTAATACAGATTTTCGATAGTTAATAAAATCTTCAAAGAACACAGAGTCTTTAATTTTAGACATTGTATCAGGGTGAAGCTCACAATCATACATTAGCTTCATTGCTGATTCAAAGAAATTTTTATCATTTGCCAGCTCTACAAGGTCTGTAGGCTGATGTTTGTCCATATACTTATTAATAACTTTTCCTGCTTTTGTTTCAATTTGAGAGAAATATTCTTTTCTAACCTCTTCATTTTCAAGGTTAGGATTCAATTCAGGATATCTGAAAGAATGGAATTTGACAGCATAATCAGATGTTCTACCTTCTATCAACAATTGCTTACACATTTCTACAAGTTCTTCTTTTACACCCCTAGGCATACTGGAATTTAAAACACTCTCAACATTTTCAACTTTTGATATCCTATGATACATATCAAGAGTATTTAAAAGTCTATAAAAAGAACTTTTTACACCTTTTATCCTATCAGTAACAAATGAGAGTTGAACTTCTTTTAATGAAGATTGAGTTACATTATCAAAACCAACAAGTCTTTCTGCAGTTAATGGCATATTTGCAGCTCTCAAGGAATCAGCTGTTTCACCAAATGTAGAATTCACAAGTGAATGATATAAATTTCCACTATCATCAATAGTATTATCCAAAGATGCCATCTTACTCTGTAAATCTGAAAGCTTTTTCTGTAATTCAGTTATTACACTTGCGTAAGTCTCATCATTTGAAACAATATTTTCAAATTTATTTCTTAAAATATCTCCAACAATTTCTCTATCAATTCTAGATTTCTTAATCTCTTCAGGAGTAAATTTCAAAGTTTTCAATAATTCACCAGTTATATCATTCCAACAATTAGCAAGAATTGTTTCCGGAGCTTGGGCTGTTTTTATATAAGCAAATCTATCCAAGACAGCATTTTTAGCTTTAAATTGATTTAATACATCTGATGCTGATTTTAAAGATTTTATAATATCATCAGTTAAAACAGCTGCAGGTTTAACCTTAAATACAGAAGCCAATGCTGAATCTGCACCATGTTCTGGAGCATGAACCAAACTTTTCATTGCAAAATTAAGCTTTTTAGCTGTTATACTATCAGGATGAGTTTCTATAAATTTAGCAATATTCTGATCCATTAAATCCTGAATAAATTTTGAATGTTCTGAGAAATCTTTTACTTCCGGATTTAGTAACCCTTTTTGCGTAAAACCTTGTATGATAGAATCATTATCCGGTAATATTTGTGCTAATTCTTGCTCTGACAAAGAAACTGATGAAAAATTCTCCTTCAGAGCATTTCTGACTTTATCTAATGCGTCTGTATCAAAACTATAGGCATCAGAACTCGGCAGCATATTTTTTAAATCATCTTTAACACTTGTTGATGTTACATAATCCAAACCATCAGTAAGATTTGCATGAATATTATCCAACAATTCTTCTGTTATAGGCTTGCCCGCATTATTTGTAAGGATTTCATTAAGGGAGTTTGTATTCTCTTTGAAATCATATTTTTGAATTTCCTGAGTAAAATTAGACAATAACATATCAGCTTTTTTATTAAGCTTTTCACCCTGATAGCGGGCAACTGTATTAGTAAGAGCATTACATATTAAACCGCTCATAATAGGAGTTGCAAAACCTGCTGTTAGCATCCACATTGTATTATTTTGCAACGCAATCTTACGCATTTTTTCCTGAATAAATTCTCGACGATTAGGAATATCTTTAGGAATACCTAATCTATCACCTATTTTATTAATTTCTTTATCAGAATACAAATCCCAAGGAATAAACTGATGATCTTGATAGAATAGTTTCTTACGGCCATAACTATCTTCATATTTTTGTCTGATATTAAATCCATGAATCAAATAAGCCGGCAACTGAAGTGCAAGTTTAGGCCAAAGATCCATAGCTCCAAAGAATGATGCTAAGCCAATAAATTCCATTATTTTGGTTAATGGAGTCTGTTTCTTAGCAAAAAGATATGTTGCTATTGCAAGACCACCTATTTTCATTCCAACATCATTTAATCTGCCAAGCTCATGATCATTAGCTTCCCCTTTTATGGCATGGTGAAAAGCGTTTAAATCATACTTTGCATCTTTAAATAATTCTGAAGGCATATCAAATATAGTATTTTTAACTAATTTTCCATTACTAGGTAAAGGTTTTATAAATGTACGATTAGATAATTCTCTGTTTACATCAAAATCTTTTACTGCCTTGTCCGAATTATATTGTTGAACTAACGGTGTTCCATTAACGTATGATTGAATTAAATTTGTTCTCATCTAACTCACCATACTTTCTTTTTTACCATCAATAACATCTGAAGCCTTTGTTTTTGAAGGCTTTTTAGTTATATGAACAGAGTTTGCAATACCAAGAATTGTAACACCTAAAGCTGTTCCTATCAGAGCCTTTCCTGCATGTTTTTCAAATTTTGACAGAGAACCAATAGGACCATTATAGAGTTCTTTAGCACTTTTCACAAAGCTTTCTCCAAATATCTTTAAAGAATGCGCAAATTCTTTTGGTTTCCAAAACTTTAATGTTGCTATATTAAAATAAGCTTCCCATGGTTTTTGAAAAGCTAGTGCAACACCAGTAGCTGCCCATAAATAAGAAGAAAAACTTCTGGCAAGAGATGATTTTACAAGAACCTCTTTATACATAGGTTTTACTTCCTGATCTGAATCATTTAAATTTTCTCCTAACCCGTTTTTCTTTGCAATCTTATCAAATCTATAATTCAACTTTTCACCTTTTGAGGTATCTCCATACAAAAGAGTCCAATAAGGAAAATCAACACTCTCGCCGACTTTATGGTATTCAATACTTGTTAAATTATAATCATCCGGAGATTCTTGCAACTGATAATTGACCTTAGCATAAGGCAATTGAGTATCTACACCGGTCATAGCCCTTACCGGAACATTAATAAATGATTTTGATATAGATTTAAAGATAGCATACAATAAAACTCCGAGAGCCATCTTTTGTCCTAACGCAGAAGCCTTCCAACTCTCAGTCGGAGTATATTTTCTATTTGTTCCGTTAAACATCGCCATCAATGTCAAACTTCCTATTATGTAGGGCATAGTTCCCATTGTTAAAAACTCATAAAAATTTGAATTTTTACTTCCATTTAAACCTTTTGCCGGATAAACAGTAAAAGCCTTTATAAATTTATCCATAGCAATTCTGCTACGAGTTGAAAAATTATTTTTTAGTAATGTATCTTTATCATAAGATACATTTTTTTCTTCCTCGCTTTTTGCATTAAAAGATATTTTTCTATCACTAAAATTGCTAATTGGTAAAATCATGATAACTCCGCATTTCTTTCATTAGAATACATGTCAAGATTATTTTTTGTTATCTGGTTTAATTTATATTTACAAATTTTAACAAAATTTTTATTTAAAAATATTGAAAAATATAAGTGTAAAAACACCCATTATTACACAATAGTAGCCGAAAACATTTAATGAAAATTTTGATATAAACTTCATGAAATATTTAATACATAAATATCCGACAATACCAGAGACAATTGTACCAATACAGATGGCTGACCAATTATATTTAACAGCTTCAGCAACATCAATTTTTACCAAAGGATAAACCATTGATGCACCCAAAATAATAGGAATACTCAAAAGAAAAGAATATTTTGCAGCTGTTTCTCGGTTAAGTCCCATAAATAACCCGGTAGCCATTGTCCATCCTGAACGAGAAAAACCAGGTAATACCGCTACACCTTGTGCAAGTCCTATCCATAATGCTTGCTTTAAATTAACTTTTGCTGAAGTATCTTTTCTCTTTTTAGATAAATATTCGCTGAAAAATAAAACAATTCCGGTACCAATCAACAAACCTCCAACTAATGCAGGATGATATACAAGATGCTCCGCAAAATCATTAAAAGGAAGGGCCAAAGCAATAGTAACAAGAGTACCCGCAATAATATAAATAGCTAATTTCGCTTTATGTTCAGAAAAATCGCGATTTTTGCATGCAACTAACAATGCTTTTAAAATTTCCCAAACATCTTTTCTAAAATAAATCAATACAGCAACCAGAGTTCCAAGATGAAGCATAATATCAAAAAACACTTCCTCATTAGATTGCGCTACTATTGGAATATTCTTAAAAACTTTATAAAAATTAGATGTAAAAACAAGATGTGCAGAACTCGATACAGGTAAAAATTCACTTAACCCCTGAACAATTCCCATCAATATTGCTTGTATAAAATTCATTTTATATTCTCTCTTTCATTAAATCTCTATTCAGCCTCAAAATACGAACAGCATGATGATTGAGTCTCCCATACTGTAATTTTACTTAATTGAACAATTTTTTCTTTTAGTTTTGAATAAATATAAGCTGATATCATTTCACTAGACGGACTTTCACCTCTAAATTCAGGAAGTTCATTCAAATCCTTATGATCCAAGGTATCTAAAACTGCATTCAATTCTTTTTTTAAAACTTTATAGTCAATTAAAATATTACTTTTATTTAAGCTCTCACCCTGAACAAAAGCCTCAACCATCCAATTATGACCATGCTGATTTTCACATTCCCCATCATAATTCAATAAATGATGTGCTGCTGAAAAAAAAGCCTGTGTTTTAATCTCATACATACTAATATCCCCTCTTTATACTTATATAAACTAAATTTTTACAATAAATTTTATTTAATTTATCAATTATTAACCTCAATTGATTTTTCAGATTCCATTTTTGAATTAAAGACAAAATCACATAATTCCCTCACGGCACCTCGTCCGCCGCATCTGGAGGCTTTATAATTACAGACTTGCTGAACACTATCAACAGCGTCAACAGGACAAGCTGCTATTGCAACTTTTTCCAATATACAAATATCTGGTTCATCATCTCCCATATAAGCAACTTCAGAATAATCCAATCCATACTTTTCCATAATTGCTTCTAATATAGGAAGTTTATTTTTAACACCCTGATATACTTCTGTTACCCTTAAATCCAATGCACGTCTATTAACAGTTCCATTATTTCTACCTGTTATAATAGCAGTTATAAAGCCATTTTTTGACATTTTAGCAAGGCCATGACCATCTTTAGCATTAAAGGTTTTATATTCAATACCATTTTCATCATAAGTAATGCTGCCATCAGTCATAACACCATCAACATCAAATGCTAACAATTTAATTTTTGAAGCCCGTTGTTTTAAATCCATTATGCAACTCCAGCCCTTAACAAATCATGAACATGTATAACCCCTACAGGAATATTATTATCATCTACAACAGCAAGTGCCGTAATTGAATATTTTTCCATAAGATTTAATGCAGAAGCTGCATAAGCATCTGATGTAATCCTTTTAGGATTTAAAGTCATTACGTCCTTAACCTTGATATTTGAGGAATCCGGATATTTTATTATAGTTCTTCTTATATCACCATCTGTTAATACGCCTGATAATTTATTGTCCGAATCCAAAACCATGGCCATACCAAGCTTATACTCAGATATAGTATTTATCACACTTGTAAATGATTCAGTATCCGAAACAAGCGGCATTTTATCACCTGTAATCATTAAATCTCTGACTTTGTATGTTAAACCTTTACCCAATTTCCCTGACGGATGATACATAAGAAAATCTTCTTTTGTAAAACCTTTTTTCTCCATCAAGCATACAGCCAGAGTATCTCCCATTGCAAGAGTAGCTGTTGTACTTGCTGTTGGTGCTTTACCCAAAGGACAAGCTTCGCGTTCAACAGAAATATCAAGGGTTACATCACTTGTTCTTGCAAGTGTGGAATTCAAATTTCCTGTCATTCCAATCATAGGGCATCCAAATCTTTTAATTAACGGTAATAAATTCATTAATTCTTGGGTTTCACCACTGTTTGAAATAGCAATAATTGCATCTTCTCTGGTAATAACCCCTGAATCACCATGTGTACTTTCTGCAGGATGCAAAAAGTACGCAGGAGTACCGGTAGAGGACATAGTAGCAGCAATTTTTTTACCGATAAGCCCGGATTTTCCCATTCCTGTAACAATAACACGCCCTTTGCAATTATATAAAATATCAATAGCTTTATCAAATTCCTCTCCAATTGTATCTTTCAATCGTAGAATAGAATTTGCTTCAATTTCAAGAACTTCTTTTGCCAACTCATTTATTTTACTCAATGTCATAGCCACCATATCCACCTCTCTTAACTCATGAAAATTATACAATAAATATCCTACAAATACAGTATTTTTACAATCATTTTATCAAAATTAACAAAATTTATCCGAAATAACATACATAAGGAGAAATATGAAAGAAATTTTTAAAATAACATCATCAAAAATAGACAAAAAAGAAATACTTGGAAAGATAAAAAATTATAATGATGAAGTAATCGATATTTCCGAATTAAATATTTTTGAAGCTACAAAAACTATTATTTTGATTTCTACTTACGGGACTTGTAAAAATCAGAATAAAAAATTTAGATATAAAGTTGCTGCTAAAAATATAAAAAATATTCTAAAAGAATTACCCTTTAATAATGCAATAGAACTTGTATAAAAACTTCTTATAACGAAAATAAAAAAGAGTCCTATAAAGGACTCTTTTTTTATTTTTAAGAGAACTATGAACAACCGGAATATCCACAATTCAAACAGATAAAACATCCTTCTGCCATTTGAATTTCTGTACCACATTCAGGACATTTAACAGTTTTTATTTCTCCGGTCGGATTGTACTCTTCTACACTCTCACTTCTTGTTGAAACTTCAGGCTTTGATTCTACTGGTTTTACTTCTATAGTTTTTTCCTTTTTCTTATCGTCAAGATTCATAGGTTGGAATTGACGTGAATTATTTCTATAAACAGTAATACCTTTTAAATTATTTTTATATGCCAATATATAAGCTTCCTTAATATCTTCTCTGGTTGCAGATTCTACAAAATTTACCGTTTTGGAAACTGCATTATCCGTATGAAGTTGGAATGCTGCCTGCATTTTTACATGCCAGTATGGAGTTACATCATGCGCTGTAGCAAATATTTGTTTTACATTATCAGATACTCCGTTAACATGAGCAATAGAACCCTCTTTTGCAATTTGAGACATCAATTCTTCAGAATATAATCCGTGAGAAACCATATAATCCTTAAAAATAGGATTTACTTCAAGCATTTCTGTGCCATCCATGATAAGTCTTGAGAATACAAGTCCAAATAACGGTTCAACACCTCCTGATGCTGAGGCAATCATTGAAATAGTTCCTGTTGGAGCAATACAAGTTGTCGTTGCATTTCTCAAACCATATTTTTTAATATCAGCATCTATTTCAGCCCATTGCTCATCGGAAATTTTACCTGCTGATTTACCTTTATACTTATTAAATAAGTAATTATCTGAATCATAGATACTTCCTTTAAAATTGTTAAAACTGCCACGTTCTTTAGCCAGTTCTATAGATTCTTTTTTAGAAATATAATCAATAAACTCCATAACCTGTCCGGCTAATTTGGTACCTTCTTCAGAATTATATGAAATTCCCATTTTCATAAGCATATCAGCCCAGCCCATAACACCAAGGCCAATTTTTCTGTTATTTTGTACCATTTCAGAAATTTGAGGAAGCGGATAGTTATTAACAGCAATTACATTATCCAAAAATCTCATTGCTGTTCTTGTTGTTTTTTCTAATAAATCCCAATCTACTTCCCATCCGTTAGAAGATTGTTTCATCATCAAACCTAAATTAATAGAACCCAGATTACAAGCTTCATAAGGAAGTAATGGAACTTCACCGCAAGGATTAGTTGATTCGATAGCCCCCACTAGCGGAGTCGGATTATCAGAATTCATCTTGTCAATAAAGATAATACCAGGTTCACCATTTCTCCAAGCACCGTCAACAATTAAGTCAAAAACTTCTTTAGCATTCATTCTTCCGACAACCTCATTATTCTGAGGATTAATCAAATCATAATCGGTACCGTTTAAATAAGCTTCCATAAACTTATCAGTAATCGCAACTGATATATTAAAGTTATTTAATTTATTATTATCAGCTTTACAATTGATAAATTCCAAAATATCAGGGTGGTCAACTCTTAATATACCCATATTGGCACCACGTCTTGTTCCACCTTGCTTAACAGCTTCAGTTGCAGCATTAAAAACTTCCATAAAAGAAACCGGACCTGAAGATACACCCATAGTAGATTTAACAACACTATTTTTAGGTCTTAATCTTGAAAATGAAAAACCTGTACCGCCACCTGATTTATGTATTAAAGCTGTATTTTTAACAGTTTCAAAAATACCTTCCAAACTATCTTCAACAGGAAGAACAAAACAGGCTGCTAACTGCCCTAATTCACGACCTGCATTCATTAAAGTTGGTGAATTTGGCATGAAATAACGATTAGTGATAGCTTTATAAAATCTATCAGATAATTCTTTTACTTCAGCTTGAGATTTTCCAAACTTCAAATCACCTGAAGCAATTGTATCTGCTACTCTACGAAACATATCCGCAGGTTTTTCAACACAATTTCCATCCTTATCTCTCTTTAAATATCTTTTTTCAAGAACTTTGATTGCATTTTCAGATAAATTCAAAGATTCTTCTAAACAAGTACTGCTGTTGTCTGACACATTAACCTCCATAGTCTGATATAATCTAATAATTCATAATTAACTTTCCCAAAAGTAAAGCATGCCCAAAAGACAGACTTTAATAAAATCTTACTACAGGACAAAGACTGATTGCAACAAGAATAGAAAATTCTCACAACATTTCGTAATGTTAGAATAAAAAACAATAAATTTAGAAATATTCAAATTTTAAAATTTTGCATAAGGTTTCATCCAAATACTACTATGTTCCTATTTTGTAAATAAAGGAGACAAAGTTCCGACATCAGTAGCATCTCCGGCTGTAAATATAGCATACTTATTTTATTGAAGTAAATGTAACCTTTTATAACATAATATGTCGATATTATATAGCATAATGTTATTTTATAAAAAATACAGTTCTTAGTATTACTACTTTTATACAATAAATATCTATCCACAAATACAATACTTTTAAATCTTTTTGTGTTATTCTAAAGGCATGATTAGGAGAGGTTTTAGGGTTTTATTATGTGTAATATTAGTAGCAATTATTTGCAAGGGCTGCCTTGTAAAAGATAATCCTGTTGAAAACAACAATATTAATAAAAAAGAACAACAAGCATACTCTACTACCTATCCTACGGCAAAAAATGTTTCAATTAATGGAATTGATTATTTGCAATCTCAAACGCCTATAGGCAAATTCGGGGGAGAGTTAATATCTTCAACTATAGGAGAAGGTCCAAAAACATTTAATCCATATAACAGCAAAGATAACATTTCTGCTCTAATGTCAGGAATAATGTATGATGGGTTACTATCATCCGACCCTATAACAGGAAAACCCGTGCCAAAACTGGCAAAAAGCTTTTCAATTTCTCCGGATGGAAAAACTTATACAATAAAATTACGAAAAGGAGTAAAATGGACTGATAACAGACCCATTACAGCAGAAGATGTTGTATTTACCTGGCGTGATATCATATTTGCAGGTATGGGAGATACCTCAACACGAGACTCACTAATTATTAATGACAAACTTCCAACAGTAAAAAAGATTGACGACTATACTGTTGAATTCACAACACCCGAACCATACGCTCCATTTATTCGTATGCTATCAACGCCAATAGCACCGAAACATATTTTCATGCCAGCTGTAAAAAAAGGCGCAGCATACTTTGATTCTTTTTTATCTACAACAACAAAACCTAAAGATTTCGTAACCTCAGGAGCTTTTAAACTAAAAGAATATATTCCTGCTCAACGAGTTGTATTCGAAAAAAATCCTAATTACTATGAAATAAATAAAGCAAATCAAAAACTACCTTACTTAGACAAACTTGTATACCTAATTGTCGGAGATTTAAATAATGAAATTCTAAAATTTGAAGCTAAAGAACTTGATGTAATAACCTTGCAAGGTTCAAAAGTAGCCAGATACAAATCTTTAGAGCCACATTCCGATTTTAAACTTTACAATCTTGGTCCAAATACAGGAACAATGTATTTATCAATGAATCTTAACAACCGAAAAAATGACAAAGGGCAATACTATGTTAATCCTATAAAACAAAAATGGTTCCAAGATTTAAATTTTAGAAAAGCAGTAGACTTTGCAATAGATAGAAAAAATATGGTATTAAACATTGCAAATGGTATAGGAGAGCCGCTTTTTACGGCTGAAAGTCTTAATTCTATTTATCTGAATAAAGATTTAAAACCTTATGATAAAAATCTGGAAAAAGCAAAAAAACTTTTAAAAGCCTCAGGATTTTATCTCGATAAAAAAGGTAGATTATTTGATAAAACCGGCAACAGGGTCGAATTTGACTTATACACAAACGCAGGAAATACTGAACGTGAAGCCATAGGTGTTATGGTAAAACAAGACCTGGAAGACCTTGGAATGAAAGTAAACTTTAAACCAATTGAATTCAACTCGCTTGTTAATAAACTTGTAAGCACTTTTGATTGGGATATGGTAATAATGGGGCTTACAGGTTCTCCCCTGGAACCTAACGGAGGTAAAAATGTATGGCTTTCCGACGGCAGATTACACATGTTTAATCAACGAACACCACAAGAAGGAAAAGCTAATATTCTTCCTTGGGAAAAAGATTTGGATGAATGTTTTACAAAAGGCGCACTTGCTACAAAATTTAAAGATAGGAAAAAATACTATGACAGATATCAAGAAATAGCCTATAATGAAAAACCATTTATTTATATTTATTCACCAATAATAATTGTGGCAATAAGAGATAAATTCAAAAATATTTATCCTTCCAGCTTGGGAGGAATTACACATAACATTGAAGAAATTTATATTGATAATAACAACAATATAAAATCACAAAAAAGTAAAAGCGGAGGAAAAAACTAATGGATGCATTAAAATATATATTAAAAAGAATCATTCAAACAATACCGCTTCTAATTTTGATATCTTTAATAAGCTTTTTTATAATTAGACTTTCTCCTGTGGATCCCCTAGCAGAGCTAAAATTAAATCCATCAATATCGCCTGTTACCGTAGAAAAAGAAAGGAAACGGCTGGGATTGGATAAACCAATTATAGTTCAATACGGAAAATGGGCTCTTTCATTTGTAAAAGGAGACTTGGGCGTAACATCAAACGGAGAAAAAGTAAGTCAAAAACTAAAAGAACGAATACCAAATACCCTGCTTCTTACAACAATAGTCATTTTATTAACCTGGCTAATTGGAGTTCCTCTAGGAATTATCGCTGCAGTAAATTGGAAAACTCCGTTTGATAGAATTCTTACAGTCATTACAAGTATAGGAATGGCAATACCGTCATTCTTCTTCGCTGTTTTACTGCTAATTTTCGCAGTCAAAACAGGATGGTTCCCGATTGGAGGATTAACAAGCCCAAATTTTGCAGAAATGAATTTTGGAGAAAAATTCCTTGATTTAGCGCATCATCTTATACTACCGGTTACGGTTCTGTTTACAATATCACTAGCAGGTTTACAAAGACAAATGAGAGCTAATATGCTAGATGTATTAGACAGTGATTATATAAAATTTGCAAGAGCAAAAGGATTAAGTGAAATTTCGGTAATATATAAACATGCTCTCAGAAACGCTATTAATCCAATGATTACATTATTAGGATTTGAATTTGCAGGATTGTTGTCAGGTGCTGCTTTAACAGAATATGTTTTTCAATATCCTGGGCTTGGGCGGTTAATATTAGAAGCTGTGTTAAAATCAGACATAAATCTGGTAATGGCATCTTTGATGATGGGCGCAGTTATGCTTGTATTAGGTAATTTAATTGCGGATATTCTTCTTATTATAACAGATCCGAGAATAAGGGTAAAATCATGATTAAAGATGTTTTACAACAATTGTGGAAAGATAAATTTTCGAGAATTTCATTGCTTGTTCTCGGAATCATTTATATTGCATTATTTTTAGCAGATTTTATTGCTCCATACACAAAAGATTTTTCTGACCGAACAATGGCATACGTTCCACCGTCTAAAATATTTACAATTACCCCTGAAGGCAGACTTTCAAAGCCATATACTTACAATTATATCCGAGAATTTGACAATGACAAACTGGAAATAAAGTACTCCCTTGATCGCTCCAAAAAACACTATATAAAATTTTTTGCAAAAGGACAGCCATATAAGTTTTTAGGAATTATTCCTATGAATAGACACCTTGTTACGACAGACAACACAGGAAGACTATTCTTACTAGGAACTGACATTAACGGGAGAGATGTTTTTTCAAGACTTCTTTTTGGCGGCAGAATATCCATGACAATAGGTTTTCTTGCATTATTTGTGTTATTTCCTATTGGGTTGTTATATGGAGGTATATCAGGCTACTTTGGAGGAAAAGTTGACATGATAATGATGAGATTTGCAGAAGCAATTATGTCAATTCCAAGTTTTTACTTATTAATAATTCTTGCATCAATATTACCGTCAGGAATGACAAGTACCCAACGATTTTTACTAATAGTAATTATACTTGCTCTTATCGGTTGGGCAGGATTTGCAAGAGTTGTTCGAGGAATGGTCTTATCCATCAAAAATCAGGAATATGTTCAAGCCGCTAAAGCCGTCGGAGCTTCCAAATTAAGAATAATTATAAAACATATTCTTCCGCAAACAACAAGTTTTGTAATAGTTGCAATGACATTATCAATCCCGTCATATATATTGTCTGAATCCGGTTTGAGTTTTCTTGGTTTAGGTATCCAACAGCCTGATGCAAGCTGGGGAAATATGCTTAAAGAAGCCCAGGAATTTACTAATATTCTGTATAGGCCTTGGCTGTTGACTCCTGGTTTTTTAATTTTTGTATCGGTTTTGGCATTTAACGTAATCGGTGATACCATAAGAGATATACTGGATCCGCAGAGTAAAGTAAGATAATAAAAAACGTTTTAAGGAGAGTTATGGAAGTAAGTTTAGACCACTTAACAAATATTATTAACCTTGACTATATGCTTAGAATACTGATTGCTGTTATATTCGGATTCTGCATAGGTTTAGAAAGGGAATTAACAAATAAATATGCAGGATTGAGAACACACATTTTAGTATGTTTAGGGGCTTGTGTATTTACACTTATTTCAATCTACGGATTTCCTACATTTGCACCCGGAGATAATGTGATAATCGATCAGGCAACAGGTGTAAGAGATACTTCTCGAGTTGCAGCTCAAATTGTTACAGGTATTGGTTTTATCGGTGCAGGTACTGTACTTCGCAACGGACCAATTGTTCTTGGTTTAACAACTGCAGCAACATTGTGGATTGCTGCAAGTATAGGTATGGCATGCGGAGCAGGCATGTTTGAAATAGCATTTGCCGGCACTCTGCTCTCAATACTAACCCTTGTTTCTATAAGAGTCTTTGAAAGAAAAGTTTTGCCTAACAGCACCAAAAGAACAAAAAGAATAAAACTTGTTATTGTATGTCAAAACCAATATGCTAAAAAAATCCATGAATTTATTATCGAAAAATATCAAGATATCTCTGAATTGTCAAAAAAGCAATTGAGAACTGATGAAAATACAACAAAAATAACATGTGTAATGGATATCATTACAAGAAAACCAATAAAAGACTTATATAAAACTTTTCAAAATATTGAAGGAATAGATTCTATTGCAATACAAGAAGCTAATGAGTGATAGCAACTTTACTTTCAAACAAGTTTAATATAAGATAAAATGAAAGAATACAGTTGTAAAGGGAGACTATTGAGTTGAAATATAAACGAATTTTGCTAAAAATTAGCGGGGAAGCGCTGTTGGGTGAACAACAGTTTGGAATAGATCAAGCCCCGATAAAAATGATTGCAAATGAAATAAAAAAAGTAACAATAGAAGGTGCAGAAGTTGCGGTTGTTGTCGGAGGCGGTAATATATTCCGAGGGATGAAAAACAGCGCAAAACTAGGAATGGATCAAGCTTCAGGTGATTATGTTGGAATGCTTGCAACTGTGATGAATGCTATAGCTTTACAAAGTGCTCTTAATCAAATAGATGTTCCATGCAGAGTCCAAACAGCAATTACAATGAATCAAATTGCTGAACCATATATCAGACACAGGGCAATTCGACACCTTGAAAAAGGAAGAGTTGTAATTTTTGCCGCAGGAACAGGAAACCCATTTTTCACAACTGATACCGCTGCCGCATTAAGAGCATCCGAAATTAATGCTCAAGCAATGTTAATGGCTAAAAACGGAGTTGATGGCGTTTATACGGATGATCCAAATACAAATCCGCAAGCAAAAAAATTGGAAACCATAACCTATGATGATATCATCAAAAATGGTCTAAAAATTATGGATACTTCAGCATGCGCATTATGTAAACAAAATAATATTCCAATAGTTGTCTTTGATTTCAAAAAAGAAAACGGTATCAAAGAAATATTAAATGGTCAAAAAGTGGGAACTTATATTAGTTAATAATGAAAGAGGTTAAAAATGTCAGAAGCATTAGATGAATTATTTTTATTCGGGGAAGAAAAAATGGAAAAAGCCATTGCCCAATTACAAAAAGAATTTGGTACAATTCGTTCTGGCCGTGCCAATCCCGGAATTTTAGATAAAGTTATCGTTGAATATTATGGAGCTCCTACTCCATTAAGACAAATGTCTCAAGTTTCAGTTCAAGACGGAACAACTCTTGTTATAACTCCTTATGACAAATCCATTATGAAAGAAATCGAAAAAGCAATTATCAAAGCTGAAATAGGAATTACTCCAAACAGTGATGGTATTTGTATAAGATTACCTTTCCCGCCTTTAACAGAAGATCGCAGAAAAGAAATTGCCAAAGAGGTAAAAAAATTAGGAGAAGATGCTAAAGTAGCAATTAGAAATATCAGAAGAGATATGTCAGATAATTTGAAAAAAATTGAAAAAAATGAAAATTTACCTGAAGATATGGTAAAAGATAATCAAGACAAAATTCAAAAACTTACAGATAAATACACTGCAAATGTTGACACGGCAGTATCTGCAAAAGAAAAAGAGGTTATGACTGTATAATGATTGACTTAGGCTTGAATAATAATGCAAAGAGAATGCTAACAGGTTTCATTATGGGAACTATTGTTATGCTTTGTATAATATGGGGTGATTTAGCTTTATTATGCTTATTAGCATTTATGCTATTTGCAGGCTCAAGAGAATATGTAAAAATGCTTAACCATAAAGGATTTTATCCAAGCCTTAAGGTTATCTATTTAACAGAAGCAATATTAGCAGCTGTTGTATACTTTAAAAGATTTGACTTGGTAGCTATAACTTTAACAATATGTGCAATGGGTTCTTTTATGTGGGTATTATTTAGAGGACGCCAGCCATATATTGCAAACGTAGCTACAACATTATTAGGTATGGTATATTGCGGATGGTTTCCGCTTCATTTAATATTCCTAAGAGACTTATCATGTGATAAATATGATAGCGGTTTAGGATTTGTAGTATTGATGTTTATTTCTATACTATTAACAGATATCGGCTGCTATTATGTAGGCTCAAAATTTGGGAAACACAAACTCGCACCGGTAATAAGTCCAAATAAAACTATTGAAGGCTCTGTTGGCGGTGCTTTTTTCGCAATCATTGGTGCTATGGTAATTGGTTTATATTTAGGTGTTCAGTGGTATATAGCACTTCTTGCAGGAATACTTTGTACAACTTTTGCTCAAATTGGAGATTTATCAGAATCTCTAATAAAACGAGATGCCGGAGTTAAAGACTCCGGAACCAGTTTACCTGGGCATGGAGGATTTTTAGATAGAACAGACAGTTTTATTTTAACACTGCCAATCATGTATTATTTCTGTAAATGTTTTATTTTCCATACAGAATGGATACATACATTATCTCAATATGTAAAAGGACTTTTCTAATGAAATCAGTTGCTGATATATTTGGAATAGAAACAGTAACTGCAGATTTGTATCAGTATGCTTTAACACATCCATCCTTTACTAAGGAAAAATCACTTCCATATAATCAGTGCTATGAACGATTGGAATTTTTAGGAGATGCTGTTCTAAAATTAACAATTTCGGATGTATTGTTTAATATTTATCCTGAAGCTCAAGAAGGAGAATTATCAAAAATTCGAAGTATTATTGTTTCAGATAATACATTAGCAAATATAGCAAAGAAAAACGGATTACAAGAACTAATTATAATGAGTCGACATGAAGAAAAACAGGGTTGCAGAAATTTAAACTCAATTTGTGCATGTGCATTTGAAGCAATACTTGGTGCATATTATCTTGACGGAAAATTTGACGAAATAATCAATTATATAAAAACGACTTTTGAACCTTATATAACAGAAGTAAAAAACCATTTTGAAAAATTTAACGCAAAAGCAATCCTACAAGAATATACTCAAGGACAAAACAAAACTACACCTATTTATACAGTATTAAACGAAACAGGTCCAGAACATAAAAAAATTTTTGAAGTAGAAGTTAGGTATAATAATGAAATTTTGGCTATTGAAAAAGGAAATACAAAAAAAGAAGCTGAACAAAAATGCGCATATACCGCCTGTCAAAAGTTAGGAATTATATAAAATGAGAAAAAATATTATAGTTTCACCATCAATACTTTCTGCAGATTTTGCAAACCTTGAACGAGACATCAAAAAAGTTGAGCAAAATGGAGCGGATTGGATACATGTTGATGTTATGGACGGACATTTTGTACCAAATATAACTATTGGAATTCCAGTTGTAAAATCTTTAAAAGCAGTTACAGAGCTCCCCTTAGATGTCCACTTAATGATAGACAATCCACAAAAATATATTGATGATTTTGCAAAATCCGGAGCAGATATTATAACCTTTCATTATGAAGCAGTAAATGAACCTGAAATTATACCTTTGATAACAAAAATAAAAAATTTAGGAGTAAAAGCCGGATTATCAATAAAACCAAATACAACGCCGGAATTAATAAAAAAATATTTATCAGAACTAGATCTAGTCCTTATAATGACTGTAGAACCAGGATTCGGCGGACAAAAATTTATTGATAGCTGCGCAAAAAAAATAGAAATTATAAAAAATTGTGCACCTCAACATCTTATAATCCAAGTTGATGGAGGTATCAACGCACAAACAGCTCAAATATGTAAAAATTACGGAGCAAATTCGCTTGTTGCAGGCAATTATATATACAAATCAAATAACATAAAAGAAGCTATTAAATCTTTGAAAAATTAACTCACTAAATATTAATTTTTTCGCCTTTTCTAATCTTTCGTTTTAAAATTTCATCGATATTGGTACTTAATTTTGCAGTATCGTCAGTACCGTCATTTTGAGAAGATTTAACATCTTTATCAGATTCAGGTTCCTTACCATCCAGAGTACCCTTATTATCTGATTCATTTGAAGCTGATATTCCTGCAACACCTGTTCTTGCTTCCACTTGTCCTTTATAAGAAACAGCACGGGCCATATTTTCTGAATTTACAGAAGCTGCTCCGTTTTGAGTATCCTGTGCAGTTTCAGAGTTTTGAACAGATTCAGAACCAACAGCAACAGCCTTATTACCTACTATATAATCAACAATTCTCCAAAATGCATATCCTTTTATTGAAGTTAACAATTCATTTCCAATACCTACCGTTTCTGCCCCAAAATCTTGGGCAGAAGAAATAGATGTAGTCTGAGCATTTATAGTAGATTCAAATTGATTAAAATCCGCCTCTGAAACAGATATTGAAGATTGCGCAGTAACACCATAGCGCTCTAGTTGCTGTTGTAACCGATTAATTTTGCCGATTGCTGAACTATTACCTTTATCATTATTTAAATTAGCAACTTCATTCTTTAATTCTGCCTGTGCAGCTTCAGCCTTTGCCAAAAGTTCAGTCATATAGTTTTCCAAATTTTCAATCTCATTTACAGACTGTGCTTGAGTAGCCTCTATAATTGAAGCAGATTCTAATGCGGCTTTAGAAGTTTGTTGACTATCAGCAGTAAAAATTGTTGCTTGATTTCTAAGACTTACCCCTGCATTTTGCAAATCCTCACGCTTGGACTGAGCAGCAGTCTTTTCTTCTTGACCGGTTTCAGAAGTGGGTTCTGTTGATACAGAAACACTTTCCTCTGAAACAGAAGTTTCATCAGCCAATAACGGTGTACTGGTTGGCTGTGCAGATATTGATGATGCAGATTCAGATGCCATTTCATAGGTAGTTTCATCATTTGAATCTAATGAAGCTCTAAATTCCTGAGCCCACTGTAGGTATTGTGTAGGGACTTCAATACCCTGTTGCTCATACTTTATAATTTCTTTTGCAGTTAACCTGCGCCAATCTATCTGCTGTGGAGATATTGCACCTATTCGAGAAACTTCCATCGTTCATCCTTGTTTTATCTACTACCCTGTATTACGGATAAAAACAAATAAACTTTAAATTTATTTATTTATTTTTACAAATATTAAAATCATTCATACAATTAAGGGATAATATTTTTTACAAATCGATATATTATAATTATTAAAATGTAGAAAAGAGGATTAGTTATGAACCTTGAAGAGTTGATGGAAAAGGCTATACAAGCATCTGCAAATGCGTATGTTCCATATTCAAAATTTCCGGTAGGCGCTTGTGTTTTAACAGAAAACGACAAAATATACTCTGGATGTAATTTTGAAAATTCAAGTTTTGGATTAACAATATGTGCGGAAAGAAATGCTATCGGCTCAGCCATCGCAGATGGCGAAAGAAAGATAAGAGCAATCGCAGTTTACTCACCCAAAATGGATAAATGTACCCCCTGTGGAGCCTGCAGACAGGTTATAAGTGAATTTGCAGACGAAAATACTGATGTAATTTTGAAAATAGGCAATGAGCTAAAAATTTATAAAATTCACGAACTATTACCTGAGAACTTTTCTCTATAATTATGTATATATTTGAACTTATAATACAAGCTTTTAAAGGCACTAAAAAAAAGATTGAAAATAGTTATAATCCTTTAATAGAAAATGAAAATCAAGATTTATCACAAGATTCAGAAAATTGTGAACATCTTTTTATGCCTTTGGATAGCAGCAATACACTATTTGCCTGTCAACATTGCGGGTTGATTGTACCAAAAGAAAAATTAAAAAATAAAAATATATTTGAGAATAAATCGTTCTAATAGATATTTGGTTAATAGAAAAATTTAGCCCTTTTACAAATAATACTCCCAAAAGGAGGTTTTATGTCAAAAAATCTAGGCGAAGTCATAAACAACATTATGGAAGAAAATTCTACAAGACGAGTGCTAATTCTAACTAATCATCTGCAAATTATAGGAACAATACACGAATACTATGATAAATGCCAAAATTGTCATGATTGCTTAATATCACTTAAAAATGTAAAAATAGCAAGAATTGAAGAACTCTGTAACTGTGGACGAGATGAATGTGAATGCAACATACAATCATTTACAGAATTTAAATGGTTTAATATAAGTACAAATTCAATTGTAGGATTCAGTATATTAAAAGACTAAACGTCAAAAAACAGAAAAATACTAAAAGAGGAAGCGTTAAGCTTCCTCTTTTAGTAAATTATTACAAAATCTTAAACTTTTCTCTTACGAGCAGCTTCAGATTTATGTTTTCTTTTTACACTTGGCTTTTCATATCTTTCGCGTTTTTTAACTTCAGAAAGAATACCAGCTTTTTGGATTTTCTTTTTAAAACGTCTCAAAGCGCTTTCAATGCTTTCGTTTTCGCCAACTTTAACTTCTGCCATTTATATTTTCACCACCTTTATAGCTTATTTAATCTAGGGTTACACTTTAGTATAGAACAAACCTATAAAAAAAACAAGTACTTAGCAATCTCTATACGACTTTTTAACTCATAGAACCAAAATTTATTATAATAAAAAACAGAAAACTAAAATTTATTTTTTAAAATAATCACAAATAAGCTTTTCCTGACGAGGAAGCAAATGTTTTATACGATTTACTAAAGTATCATTTTGTAAATCTTGCAGCTGTTTTTTTAATATAGCTTTTTCTAAAAGGAGCTTATCATATAAATCCGAACAAATTTTACTTTTATTGATATGTTCTTTTAATTTCGCCAGTTGTAATTCTTTTTCCTGAATAGAAGAAATAAGTTCTCGTTTCACCTTGAATAAACCTCTTATATATCACTCTAAAAGAATAAACTGTTAGAACAAATTTAAAATCAACTTTTTAGGTGATTTTGAACTAAATAGCTAATAAATCATACTCATAGCCGAGTTTTAAAGCTTCTATATTCTTAGGAATAAGATTTTTTCTGTGCGGAGGAATCACATTATATAAAGCATTTTCCAATGTTTTTAGAGATAACAGTCCGCTAACCTTAGACAAAATACCTAATGCAAGAATATTAGACATTTTTATATTTTTTAATTTTTCCTCGGCCATCTGAGTGATAGGAGCAAAGATATAATTAATATCGTTTCTTATTTTACGCTCTACGGCTAAAGTTGTATTTACTATTATATAGCCGCCCTTTCTTACATAAGATATATATTTATCAAATGATGCTTGGTTTAAAACAATAATATAATCGGCCTGAGACTTTTGAACAGCACTTACTTCTTCATCAGCCATAACAATGCTGCAATTAACAGTACCTCCTCTCATTTCCGCACCATAAGACGGATACCACGTAACATTTTTTCCATCAAGCATAAAACCATTAGCCAAAACTTCACCGGCCAACAGCACTCCCTGACCGCCAAACCCTGCAATTATAAAATCTTTTTCCATAAAATTATACCTTTACTTACTAATTAACTGTTATATCTTTATACACGCCAGGCTTGAAAACCGGCATCATTTCATTTCTAACTCTTTCATGAGCTTTTTCAGGAGACATTCTCCAGTTAGTAGGACAACTTGATAAAATTTCAACAAAACCAAGCCCAAGGCCCTTTAATTGAACCTCAAAGGCCTTCTTTATAGCCTGTTTAGCCTTATTAATATTTGCAACCGTATCTAGGGAAACCCTTGCACTATAAGCTGTACCATCACAAAGAGCAATGTGCTCAGCAATTTTAATTGGATAACCATAGTATGGGACATTCCTGCCTGTTGGTGAAGTTGTTGTAACTTGCCCTAACAAAGTTGTCGGTCCTAATTGACCACCTGTCATACCATAAGTTGTGTTATTAATACAAATAGCTGAAATTTTTTCTCCTCGCAATGCGGCATGCATACTTTCTGCAAGTCCGATTGAAGCAAAATCGCCATCTCCCTGATATGTAAAAACAAATTTATCCGGTCTTGCTCTTTTTATACCAGTAGCTTCTGCCATTGCTCTGCCATGTGGTGCTTCCAGAGCATCAATATTCAAAAAATCGTAAATTGTAACAGAACATCCAATTGAAGCTGCAACAATAGTATTGTCGCGAACACCTAATTCATCCAAAACCTCGGCAACAAGCCTAATGGCAACACCATGGTCGCATCCGGGACAAAAAGTATATTTGGCATCCTTTTTGAAAGAATCTGCTATTTTAAAAACTTGAGTTTCCATTATTTTATCCCCTCTATAACCTGTAAAACAATATCTTCCGGAGGAGGAGGAGTACCAACGCCTTTATGTATCAACTCAACCGGAACTACACCGTTAACTGCCAATCGAACATCATTAACCATTTGCCCCATATTGACTTCAACCACCACAAATTTTTTAATTTTTTGTGCTAATTCCTGCAGTCTTTTACTAGGAAATGGAAATAATGTAATCGGTCTTAAAATTCCTGCTTTTATTCCTTGTTTTCTCAACATTTTTGCTGCAGTTTTTACATTTCGGGCAGTAGAACCAAAACTTACAAGTACAATATCTGCATCTTCAGTATCAAATTCTTCAAAATCAACTTCGTTATCTTCAATTTTTTTGTATTTAGCAAAGAGCTTTTCCAAAAAGACACACTGATTGTCTGCCAAAGGTGCATAAGAGCGGATTATTCTTCCTTCTCTATCCTTTGCCCCTGACAAACACCAAGAAGAATTATCTATTTCCGGATATGGATAATCATAAAACTCAACAGGTTCCATCATTTGCCCCAATAACCCATCCGCCAATAAAACCGTAGGATTTTTATATTTTTGTGCAAGATAAAATGCTTTATATGTCAAATCAACGCATTCCTGCACCGTAGCAGGAGCAAGTACAATTAACTTATAATCACCGTTGCCACCACCTTTAGTTGACTGAAAATAATCACCCTGAGACGGATAAATGTTTCCTAAGCCCGGTCCGCCTCTCATTACACTCACTAATACAACAGGCAACTCATCCGATGCAGCATAAGATAACGCTTCTTGCATAAGAGATACGGCACAAGATGATGAAGATGACATCGCTTTTACTCCGGTTGAGCATGCTCCTATAACCATATTAATTGCAGCCAACTCACTCTCAGCAGAAACATAAGCTCTGCCAAGCTCTTGCATCTTTCCACTCATAAACTCACCTATTTCACTCTGTGGTGTAATAGGATACCCAAAATAACACTGACAGCCAGCCAATACTGCTGCATTGGCAATTGCATAATTGCCTTTCATTAAAACTTTTTTACCGGTAATACATTCAACTGCCATATTCCTAACCTCTGTATACTTCTGTTATAGCTAAATCCGGACACCTTGTAGCGCACATTGCACACCCCAAACATTCATGCTCAGGATCACAAAATTCTACTACCTTATTTCCCAAATTATTTGTGTCCTCACTAATTTTTATCAGTTTTTTAGGACACTCTTTTATACATAAATAACAAGCTTTACACTTTGTTTTATCAATAACTATACGATTCATTAAATCCCTCTTTTTCCAAGTATAAAAATTCAAACCTATCTTTCGTATAATTTATATTTTATCACTAACACCTGAAAGAAATCACTTAATCTTAACATTTGTAATAAATATACAAAATTAAATTTACTAAAAATTCTAAGCCTGCTAATATTATATATGTAGGGATAGATTTTTTAAGGACTAAGAAATGGCTCAAAATTTGGAACTAATCGTTGATTTATTAAAGGAGATGAGAAGAGCTGATAACACAAATTCAGAAAGATTTGAGAAGTTATTGGCCGCTTTATATACTAAACTTGAATTTCTGCAAGATAATGAAACTTCTATCGAGCTAATTAAAGACTATCTAACTGTCCAAACAAGAACAGTATCTCAACGCAATTCCATAATATTATCCAATTTTGACAATATAGATGATGCGATAAACTCTGTTATAAAAAAATCAGATGAGCATGGAAAAAATAAATCACTAAACAAATTTTTATCTACTTTTTCCAAAAATTTAAAAGAATTACACAAAAATGAAGAAAACCAAAGAAAAACTGTTGAAGAAATTGAATCACTTCTTGAATCTTTAAACACACTTACCAAAGATGAAGTTATTCATGCTGTCGCAGAAATAAAAAACAAACTTGAGCAACTAAATGAGGGTATCAAAAACTGCTCATCAAATCTTACAACAAATACAAAATCAATAATTACAGCTCTGCTAAAGACAGAATTAACTGAAGATGAAGAAAATTCCAAAAATATACAAGTAATACAAGATTCAGTAAAAAGAATTGTAACATATATACAATCAATAAATGAAAGAGATTTTCTACTTGAAAAACTGTTATCAAACATAGCAACAAATGAAAGTTTAAAACTTACACGCGGAGTAATAGATTCTATTATAGAAAAATCTGAAGAAATTTCTCAAAAAATTACAACCTTAGCTGACAAATCTGATATAGAAACAATAAAGGAATCAGCAAAAACTATTGATAAAAAATTAGATTCTTCAATAACAAAAGAAGAATTCACCAAAATCACATTAAAAACAGAAGACTTGGTCAATCATACTGACGAAGTTAAACAAACATTAGCAAAAGTTACTAAAAATATAGAGACTCTTCCAAATACAAAAATTTTAGAAGAATCTTTGCAAAACTTATTTCACAAACTAGACAGCCTAGCACAGGATATCGAAAATTTAAAAAATAAAGGTGAAGTATACGATATAGATTCAAAAATTACAAATTTAAAACAAGAACTTCTAACTATAAAAAATATTATTATAGATTTGAATGAAGTTATTGCTTCAAAAGTGATATCTACAATAAATGATATTTCTTTTGAAAATGAGAGCTATGATATAAAAAATCACGTTTCAAAAATGTTATCACTTCTTCCTCAAAAAGAAGATATTGATAAAATTTTATCTGACGGAGAACACAGCAGTAAGGCTATCGACGATTTAATCGAAAAAACAGATATTATCTCAGAAAAAATTGATAATATTCCAACTAAAGATGATTTTAATACTCTGACTCAGAATTTAAATATTGAAGATAAATTAAATGATTTATCCAGCAAAACAGATTTAGAACAATTAGTATCTAAAACTGATGAAATTGAACAAATGATTGATAACCTCAACTTTGATGATGAATTCCAAAATATATACAGCAAAACTTCATCAATTGAAGAATGGCTTATTGATTCAAAAATCAAAGAAAATGCCGAAGCTATATCTAAACAATCAGAATTTTTTGCAAACAAAGAGGATATTTCCAATATTCTTCATTCTGCTGAAAAAATCATCACAATGCTTGAACAAACAGCTCAAAATACAGAAAAAGAATCTCTAGATAACCTCTTAGAAAATGTTCATTCTCAATTTGACGAATTAAAAACAGAAATAATAACTTCTAATGAATCAAATAAAGATTCTATAATTAATAAATTAGTAGAACTTCAAAATTCACTCTCTTCAATCTCAACCGGAGAGGAATTCTGCAATTTCATAGCCGATTTAAAAGATTTTACGCAAACAATAGTAACAGGAACTGTTGATTTGTCCGAAAATATTGAGGAATGTAAAACGCTTCAGAAGGAATTACTGGAAAAATTAGACAATATAGACTTTTCTCAAATAATATCAAATGTAAATACAAATTTAGAAACATTTACAAATAACCTTGAAACTAATATAACAAATTCAAATTCCGAATTATCAAATAAAATTTCAGAAGTAGAAAACAAATTAACATCTCTTTCTGAATATATTAATTCAAATTTAAATAATGATAATGAAAAATTTACAAATGCAATCAAAGAACTCAAGGAAATTCTAGAAAATAAAAAATCTAATTTTGATGAAATCGAACAAGAAAGAAATCATCAAATAAATTCAATAGAAAAATACTTGGATGAATTAAAAACAATTTTGGATACTTCAAAGACTTCTCTGACTGAAAATACACAAAACAGCTTTGTTCAGCTTGAAAACGCTTTATCCGATTACAAAACATCCACAGAAAATCAATTTGTACAAATTATTGAAAAATTAAATGAATACGAAACTATAACAACAGATAAAACAATTCCTGTTGAAAATATTTCAGCATCTTTCTCCGAAATAAACGAAATAAAAAACCAAATTTTAAAACTGGGAGAATCTTTTGAAGCTTTAAGCGAAAAAGATGAATTTTCAGGAAAGGAAATATCATCTTTCGTTTCTGAAAAACTGCAAGAAATCGGCAATAATCTTGAAAATTTAACTGAAAATGTTGAACTCAGTATGCAAAACGGTTTTGCATATAATGCAGAATTAATTGAAGAAAAAACAGCTGTTTTACTAGATTTTATAAAAGAACTCAGACACGCAAGCACTGACAATATTGAACTGTATGAAAGATTAACAGTTACAGATAATAAATTGATGGATTTTCAACAAGAATTAGAACTCATCAATACCGATGTAATCAGTGATTTAAATTCAAAAACAGACAGATTATTAAAAGAACTTGCACCAATTAAAGAAATGATATCATGCCTGTCTGTACAAATGCCTGAAGGCCCTCAAAGCGAAAAGGTTAAAGAACAACTTGGAATTCTGCATGAATCTGTCCAAGCTGATATCATTGAATGCACAAAGTATTCAAAAAGTACATTTAATAAACTCGAAGAAACCTATGAAAGAATCTCTGAAGGACTTATAAACACAGAGAATCATCTTAGAGACTTTATTCTTGGAGATATAGATTCAGTAATAATTAAAGTTGATAACTTAAAAGAAGAATTAGAAACTTCACTTTCACATATAACACCTCCCAATGCTCAACAAATGGAAGAATTACATTCATTTGTTAAACAGATAAGTGAATTCAAAAATGAACAGCAAGAATTTTTAGGCAAAGTTGCAGATGATATAAAAACATCAATAACTGAAACTGTTACAGCTCAGCATAATGAAATCAAATCAATGCTTACTGTTGCAATTAATAATGAAGAAATAGTTAATGCAATTGATAACTTGAAAAAATGTTTCAAATCAAAAATTAAAGAATTAAGCAGAATTCAAAAAGAAAGTATTGAAAAGAGCAAAATTAATGATGAATTTGCTACAAACCAATTTGAAGAAGTGTTTGAAGAAAACAACAATGCAAAAGTTGTAGCAGAAATAAAGGAAGATTTCAATAAATTCTCCAATTTAATCGGTGAACTATCAGATGAAAATCCTCAAATTACCGAAGTCTTAAATAGTATTAGAGAAAAAATTGACACAATCACAGTTATAAAGAAGAAACATTCTGAAAATATATTATCAACCGAAGATTTTACAGAAGATTCAGAAGATAGTGATTTTGACATTGATGAATCAAACGAAAATACTAACATAGATACAGATTCTATTGAAGAAGATGATTTAACAGACAATGAACAGGAGTCTGATGCTGAATATGATGAAGACTTTGAGGAATATGAAGATTATGACGACGACGAAGAAGAAATACTTGTAGGTGCAAATAATTTTGATTTTATTAAAGCATTTGACCTGCTAAAACAAGATATTAATAATCTTCGTTCTGATATTGAACGGGTTTTGCCTCAACAGGAACAGAAAAAATCCATATCTTCAGGACTGAATATACCAACATTAAGCAATAATAACTTGCTAATGTCCTTAAATAACAAAATTGAACTACTTTCAAAAACATTAAATAAAGATTGGCTTGAAGAAATTAAAGGATATATTGAAGGTAGTGAAATTCAATCAATGCTTGAAGAAATCAATGGTAAAATTGATATTCTTACACTATCTGACAATTCCGAATGGATTGAAGAAATTAAACAAGCTTTGGATCAACTTAATGGTAATGATATTGGTGGCGGTGAATCCGGTAAAGAAATCCAGTCAATGTTGGCTTTAATAAATGAAAAAATTGATATTTTAGCAGCCAGTGATGACTATGATTTGATGGAAGATATTCGTGATGCGATTGAACGAATTTATGGTGATGATATTAATAGCCAAAGCCAACAAAATCAACAAATAACTACGCTATTAAATACTCTTGATAAAAAAGTTGATATACTGGCAGCTTCAGATAATTATGAAAGTATTGAAGATATAAAAGATTCTCTTGATATTCTTGACGAAAAACTCGATACTTTAGCATTAAGCGATAATTACGATCAAATTAATGAGATAAAAGATTCGTTAAAAACTCTTGAAGCAAAAATAGACACTATTGCAAATATAAGTGATAATGAATATTTAGATAATTTACAAGAAACATTTGCAGTAATAGAAAGCAAAATTGAAGCACTGTCTATTCCTGACAATGCTAATAATGTCGAAGATATTAAATATACCCTACTTGATGTTGATGAAAAAGTTAATGCAATTAAACCGGTTCAAGAAAAAGTTGAAAAGCTTTCCGAATCCGATGCCAAAATAACATCAATGCTTGAAACGTTGAATCATAAAATTGATATTATATCAAGCAGTGAAGAAACATTTAACAAACAACAAGATATAGAAGATGTAAAACATTTGATACTGGCTCAAATGGATTATATCGAAAAACTTGAACATAATAATAAAACTGATGCAGTAAAAAAATGCTTAAAAGAATTAACATTAGAAGTTAATAATTTAAATTTAAATGCGAACTCAAATAATAAAAATGTTCAAAAAACTCTAAAAGATATGAAAGAATCAATTATGGCGGCAGTTGTAACCATATTTGAACAAGTATCTTTTATTGAAGAATCTGAAGACATTAAAGATTTCGTCGAAGAAAAAACTGATGTTATCAACAAAAATCTTTTTGAAGTAACTAAACAATTAAAACAGATAACAAATTCTAATGAAGACCCTGATTATACATATTCTATGCAGGATATAGAATCAGATTTGGCAAAACTCAGACTTGCACTTAACGAACTTCAAAATAATGAACTTGAGACTCAATCTAGTGAATTAGCACATATTTCTGACACTCTCTACAGAATAACATCTTCTGTAGAAGAACTTCAAAGTTCAATGACTCAGGATGAAATAAGAGACTTAAAAAATGATATTATAAATATTCAAGAACAAACACAAAAGTTACTTATAAACTCAGATGAATCATACAATGCCCTCAATAGCGGCCTAGAAGATTTTGGAAAAATTATCACCAACCAAATCTCTACTAAAGTTGATAATGTAACCAGACTTCTTGAGAAATCATCTGATTCTGACAAAGTAATGAGACAAGCTTTGATATATATGGGTGAATGGATAGATTCAGCCAGTGAAAGCATGAACAAAATATCAACCAATTCAGAAGAAATTATTGATATTAAAACTGCTATTGAAGGATTAAAAGAAACTCTACCGGAACAAACGGATATATTAAATTCAATTGAAGAAAAATTCGATGAACAGCAGGAAAGATTATCTTATTTTGAAAAACAAATATCTAAACTTGGAGCATTAGAAGATAGATTTGAAGAACAGCAAGAAAGAATAGACAGATTAGAAATTTCTCTTGAAAAAATTCTATCCGCAGTTGAAGAAATTGATGATTCTAAAGTTACAAGAAAAATTGATAAAATAGATAAACAACTTGCAAAACTCAGCACAAATATAGAAAAATTGGCATCTTATGTTGACTAATAACTTAATAAAAGAATTAAATAAAGCATTACCCAAAGAAAACATACTTTCAGAAATAGAGGAAAGGTATGTATATTCTATTGATGCGTCAAATGATCCTTATGCAAAGACTACCCTACCGGATGCCGTTGTTTTTGTTGAAAATATAGAACAGGTACAGAAAGTTGTAAAAATTGCAAATAAGCAAATGATACCTATTATTTGCCGAGGAGCCGGCACCAATACTGTAGGAGCCTGTGTTACAACACATGGAGGAATTATCTTAAATTTTTCAAAGATGAACAAAATATTGGAAATTAATCCGGATAATATGACAGTGAGAGTTCAACCAGGAGTTATTGTTGGAGATTTGCAAAATGAAGTCGAAAAAATAGGACTCTTCTATCCTCCAGATCCATCAAATCTTAAAGTCTCAACTATTGGTGGAAGTATAGCTCAAAATTCTGCAGGGGCCAGATGTTTCAAATACGGTTCAACTAAAGATTATATTATTGACCTGTTAGTTGTTATGGCTAACGGAGAACTCATCAGGACTGGTTCAAATACAATAAAAAATGCAACCGGATACAATCTCGGAAGTTTATTTATAGGTTCAGAAGGTACTCTTGGAATTGTTGTAGAAGCAACGATAAAACTAATTCCAAAACCGGAAACTACTCAAGTCGTAATGGCTTATTTCGATAACGTTGAAGATTCTATACTTGCAGTTAATAAAATTATAGAAAATCAGGTATTCCCGGCTACAATAGATTTTATGGATAAAAATGCTATTCAAACCGTTGAAAAATTTTACCCAACCGGACTCTTATGCGACAAAGAGGCGGCACTAATTATTGAAATTGACGGATACAAAGAAAGCATCTCTCACCAAAGAGAAACAATTTGTGAAATTCTAAGGAGTAATAATGCGGCAAATATACAATACTCAACAACAAAAGAAGAATCTGACAATATCTGGTCAGCACGAAGATCATCCATGGCTGCATGCACAAAATTAAAACCAAATATTACAACTGATGATATTATTGTACCCCGCAGTAATTTAGCAAAATTAGTAAAAGGTGTTCAAGATATTTGCAAAAGACATAACCTCACTGTTTGTATGGTTGGACATGTCGGAGATGGAAGCGTACATCCGCAAATTCCAATAGATTACAATGATAAAGATGAATATAAACACTATAAAATTGCAAAATCCGAAATATATCAATTAACAGTAAAATTAGGAGGTATATTATCCGGAGAGCACGGTATTGGATTAGAGAAAAAAGCATATATATCCAAAGTTGTTGATGGAGGAGCATTGGACTATATGAGACTAATCAAAAAAACATTTGACCCTAAAAATATATTAAATCCATACAAAATATTCTAGTTAATAACATTATTAAATTTCATATATCCAAAAGCAGCAATAGACAGCCCGAGAACTTGAAAATCAATTACCCCTGTGGTATTCTTTGAATGCTGATATATAAAGAAAGAAGGAAAAAATGGCAGAAGTTAGAGTAAGAATAGCACCGTCCCCAAGCGGAAATTTACATATTGGGACGGCTAGAACAGCATTATTTAATTATTTATTTGCAAAAAAAATGGGTGGAAAATTCATTCTTAGAATTGAAGATACAGATGCTGAACGCACCGCTCAAGAATATATAGATAATATTTTCGATAGTTTAAAAGCCCTTGGATTAAACTGGGATGAAGGACCTGATGTTGGTGGTCCATACGGTCCATATACTCAGTCTGAAAGATTCGATATTTATCCTAAATATGTTCAAAAATTATTGGATTCAGGATTTGCTTATGAATGTTTTTGCACTCCAGAAGAATTAGAACAAGAAAAAGAAGCTGCTGCTGCTGCGAAAAAGCCATACGTTTATACTAAAAAATGTGAACATCTAACAGAAGAAGAAAAAGCAAAACTTCGCGCTGAAGGCAGAAAGCCGGCAATCAGATTTAATATTGCAAAAGCACAAAAAGCATTTCATGATTCTTCTATTTTAAAATTTGATGACCTTGTAAAAGGCGAACTACACATGGATACAAATCTGCTTGGTGATTTTGTTATACAAAAATCTAACGGAACACCAACTTACAATTTTGCAGTTGTAATTGATGATGCATTAATGAAAATTTCTCATGTAATAAGAGGTGAAGATCATATTTCAAATACCTATAAACAAATACTTATATTTGAAGCTTTAGGTTTTGATGTACCTAGATTTGGACATCTGGGAATGATTCTTGCACCTGATAGAAGCAAATTGTCAAAAAGACATGGAGCCACTGCTGTATCTGATTTTGTAAAACAAGGCTATTTAACAGAAGCTCTAATTAACTTCGTTGCGCTTTTAGGTTGGTCTCCATCCGATGGGGAAGAAATTAAAACTGTAGACGAAATAGCAAAAGATTTTAGAATAGGCGAAATATCTTCATCAAATTCTATATTTGAATATGACAAATTGAAATGGATGAACAGTCATTATATAAAAATGCTACCTATAGAAAAATTAAAAGAAATGTTGAAACCTTATCTTACTAAATATAATTTAAATGAACTAACAGATGAACAATATACCAAAATGGTAGAAATAACAAAAGAACCATTAACATTATTGTCAGATATTACAGATGCAGTACCATACTTCTTTGGTAAAGATGTTGAAATTGAACCGGAGACCCAAACCGGAACACTTGATACTGAAACGGCTCAAAATGTACTAAAAGATTTTCTACCAAAAGCTGAAACTTGGGATTGGAATGAAGAAAATCTTCATGAAAAACTAGCCGAGTTCCGTGCTGAATGGAAAGAAAAAGGTGTTAAGCCTAAAGTTACAATGTGGGCAATTAGAGCTGCTGTTACAGGCAGAACATGCGGTGCTGATATGGTAGGCATTCTCGATATTCTTGGAAAAGAAACATCTTTATACAGAACCCAAAAGGCAATAAAAAACTAATCTAAAATAACTAATTTACAAAGTTACAAAAATAAGATGCCAAATAAATTTGACATCTTATTTTTTATTATTAAATTTTTATTGTTAATAAATGTAAATATTAAAACAAAAAATTTAAAGATTTCAAATAATAAACCGACATTAACAATGTGGTTACGAAAATTGAAAAGAGGTAAACAAATGGAATTTAAATTTGAAGACTCAACATTACTGGAACACAAAGATAATGCAGTGAAAGATTCAAACACTTATATGATTATTTCTAAAGCTCCGCAAGTAGAAGATGTTGATTTACAAAATGTAATTCAGATTATTGATGAAAGCGGAGAAGAAGTAAGCTGTACTTATGATAAATTTGTAGAGATTTTTGACGAACAAGGCTTAGCCGGATTTATTATGTAACAAAAAATAAAAAAGGATACAATAACAAAAAAGAGGTACTACATGTACCTCTTTTTGTTTTGCATAAAATATTTATGTTAGGATAATAATATGAATAATTTCAAACACTATACCGTAATGAAAAATGAAGCAGTTGACGCTCTTGAATGTAAAGACGGACTTGTTTATGTTGACTGTACTCTTGGCGGTGGCGGACATAGTGAACTAATATTGCAAAGAATTTCTCCAAACGGAAAACTAATTGCCTTTGACGTTGACCAAGAGGCAATCGATGCTGCTACTCAACGTTTGAAAAATTATAAAAATTTAACAATCGTTAAAGATTCTTATACAAATATAAAACAAGCATTAAAAAATCTTAACATTGAAAAAATTACAGGGGGAATACTATTTGATCTTGGAGCATCATATCATCAACTTACAAAACAAGAACGAGGATTTTCTTTTTCAAAAGAAGCACCTCTGGATATGAGATTCAATATGGATTCGAACTTTTCTGCTTATGATGTTGTAAATAGTTACAAAGAAGAAGACTTAGTCAAAATTTTTTCTGAATACGGAGAAGAAAGATTTTCAAAACGAATTGCAAAAAAAATTGTAGAAGAAAGAAAAATAAAAAAAATAGAAACAACTACAGAATTAGCAAACCTGATTGTCAACTGTACGCCTAAAATTAAATCCTCTATACATCCGGCTACAAGAGTATTCCAAGCAATTAGAATTGAAGTAAACCAAGAGTTACAAAATATTAAAAACACATTAAATGATGTATTTGATTTATTAGACTTTGGTGCTATAATTAGTATAATAAGTTTTCACTCTCTTGAGGATAGAGTAGTGAAACACACATTTAAGTATTATTCAACCCGATGCCATTGTGATAAAAACCAAATAATATGTAATTGTCCTCCTCCAATTTTGGAGTTGGTAAATAAAAAACCAATAATGGCCTCAGCTGAAGAAATACAAGAAAATCCTCCATCAAGAAGTGCAAAATTGCGAGTCGCGCGATATATAAAAATAAAGAAGTAAAAGAGTTTATTGGTAGGTAGTTTAGGGAATGAATTTAAATACAGCAAAAGTTACAGTTGAAGATATTAAACTAAGTTATAATAAAAATGGTTATGTAGATAATACTATACAAGAACAAACTCCGGTTATAGAAGGCTCATTTTACCAAGTAAAGCCTATGACTATTCGTGAAATGGTTACAAGAAAAATAAATAAATCTTTATGCGGTTGTCTTATACTTACAATTCTTGTTACATTTGTAAGCTACTATATTGCAATGAATTATGAAGCCAAACTAAATAATCTTGATAATGAAATAGTAAGATTAAATGCAGAAAATCAAGATTTGCAAGCTGAACTGGATAGATTTAAATCCTTCAATAATGTTGATAGTAAGATTGGAGAATATAATTTACTACAAAAAGCAGACAAAGTTATTGAAGTGAATGCCCTAAATGCAACAAAAACCATTTCAGCACCAACAAAGACTGCAACCAACAATTTCAATTGGGCTATTGGATATTAATCAAAAAAATATATAATTCTATATCAAGAAAAATCTCTTATACCACTAGGCATAAGAGATTTTTTCAAATATTGGAATTGCACCAAATAAATAATACACTTTACGAGTTTCCCATTCATAAATTTTAAAAAGCGGGATACCAAAACATTTGATACAATTTTTTCGCTTTATCAAGTGTCGCGGTCGAGATGTTAAATTATGTTCTCTGAAAAATTCAAGAACATATTTTTTTGAAATTAAAGAATCTCTACGTTTTTTATCAGATTTAAGCATAGTTTTCACTGTCGAAGCGCTATTAGTCCAATAATAATAGTATATCCCTGGTACAGTAACGATTTTATTGGAATAGTAAACAGCTCTTGTAACAAAATCTACATCTTCAAAATACATTCCTTCAATAAATCTTAAATTAATTTTATTAATAAAACTGCGTCTATACACCTTATTCCACACATAACACATATCAGGAACTCTTGCCACGTCCACTTTTTGCTGACAATCAGTATAAATTTTTTCTTCACTATAATTGATTCTGAATTTCCTTGAATATTTTCTTACCCGTAAAATTGAAGAACAAGAAATATCAGCATCATTTCTCTCACACGCATCAATTAATTTTTCAAAATAATTAACATCCACCCAATCATCAGAATCTACAAAAGCAATAAACTCACCCGTGGAATTATCTATACCAACATTTCTTGCAGTACTTTGTCCAGAATTAACCTGATTGAATACTTTAATTCTTGTATCCAAGAGTTTATACTTATTACAAATTTCAAGACTATTGTCTGTCGAGCCATCATTAATCAACACTAATTCAAAATCAGACATAGTTTGGTTTAGTAAACTTTTAATACATTTATCCAAAAACTTTTCTGAATTATAAACAGGTACAATTATACTTAATTTCTTTTTCTCTTCAGCCATATAAAAATTATGGCAAATAGTACAAACAAAAAAAATTATCCACCTGTCTAATAGACTCGATAAATACCACCTAAAATGTAACATTTTCGAAACAAATTACACAAACTTTAGATGGAAAAATACCATACTTTAGTATGAATTTTATAAATTTAGGCTAAAGTTATAAAAATTTTTGCCGTAAATAAAAAAAGAAGGCATGTATTCAAAAGGAAAAATTATGGATAAAGAAGAGAAAAAGCAGGTAGGAGTATCACTTTTTGGGCAATCAGAATTTCTTGCAGGAGACGATCCTATAGAAGAAATGTTTGCTCTTAATCTCGGTGATTTTATTTCAGAAAGTTTAATCTCCGAAGATTTGGCAAAAAAAATAAGCTCTAAAGCAAACAAAAAGGAACGACTACATAATCAGCTTAAAGAACTGACAGACATTTATTCTTCCAAAAACACCTTATGTGTTCTTGATTTTTCAACAAATGAAGAACAGGCTATCTACACATCAATTGCAAAATCTATTGTTCAAATGATTGAAGTAGAAAATTGTAAAATATACCTTATAAAAGACGAGAATAATCTTATAATGGTAGGGAACTCCGGAGAAAATACAACTGATAGCATTATTTCATTTGAAGAAATAATGCACCAAGATGTTATAGAAAATAACAATATTACCTGTATTCCAATGAGGAGTGCCGCCATGCCTATTGGTACAATTGAAGTACAATCAGAAAAGAAACTCGAAGAAGATTATCTGGAATTAGTAATAAGCATTGCAAACTTACTCGGCACAACAATAACTCTTCAGAATGAGATTGAAAATACAAACAAGCTCATTGAAAATCCTGAAACTTCAGAAATCGAGTTAAAACAATCCAGAGCCGAACTCACCGCATTAATAGGAGATTTATGCGATTATCAACAAAATTTTGTAGAAGCTCTGGCAAATGCCGTAGATAGAAAAGGGCAGTATACGGTATCCCATTCAAGAAATACCGCAAAACTTGCTCGTGGAATTTGCAAAAAAATGGGACTTAATGAAAAAACAACAGACCTGATATATTATGCAGGCCTATTACAAAACATAGGAAAAATTACACTCCCTGAAAAAATATTTGCAACTAACGGAAAACTATCTGCCGAAGAATTACAAAAAATAAAAAACCATACAAATGTTGGTGTAAATCTGCTAATGAATATAAACTTTCTGTCTGAAGTAGTTCCTTATATAACTTATCAGACTGAAAGAGTAGATGGTTCCGGAACGCCTGAAGGACTAAAAGGACAATCAATTCCTCTTGGTTCAAGAATAATCGCAGTAGCTGATGCATATTCTGCTATGACTTCAGATAGACCTTATCGGAAAGCTATGGACAGCAATCAAGCAATAGAAATACTTAATTCTGAAGCGGGCAAAAAATGGGATAAAGATGTTCTTATCGCCCTTGCTCAAACTATACAATAATCAAAGACTAAATAATAATAAATAAAAAGCACACATATAATATGTGTGCTTTTTATTTATTTAACAGTTTTTGTTTCTATAAATTCAGTATTTGGAGCAAATTCAGATTCCTTACCTTCAATATTCAATTTATTAACAATACTTGCTCGCTTCTTTCTGAATAACATATCCACAAATGCTTCCAATCTTGTAACAAAACCAGCCTCACCAGTCTGTTCATCAATAGTCAAATTTAATAACGGTTTATTAAACTGTTTTGCTCTTCTTGTAATTCTTTCAACCATTAAAGAATCAGGTCCGCAACCAAAAGCTGTAATGGTAATTACCCCATCAATTTTATTATCTTTAAGATAATGACCTGCACTTCCAGTCATTTCATCCTCATTTGCCCAGTATTTCTCATTACCAAGGCTAGCGATACCTTCATCAAGTTGTTCAGCTGATAGCTGAAGAGATGTACAAACTCTAACATCCATTTTTTCAAGCTTATCCAAAACTTTCATACACACGCGTTCATCATATAGATTATAACCATGACCAACAAGTGCAATTGAAATAGGATATTCTTTAGATGTACTGGCAATAACAACCTTACCTTGCAAAGCATAGCTTAATGCTTTTGAATATGGCATACCTGATTTTGTCATTACGTAAAAATTGTTATAGCACCTCCATCCTGCTTTTGAAGCACGCTTAATAAGCTTCATATCTGTAATACCAAAAGGCTTAACAGCTTCAGCTAAAAACTCATATAACCCCTGTCCCTTTTCAGATTTATCAAGAGTTGCTTCAACCATAGTAAAAGGTTTTTTTATAACATTTCTTACCAAATCAGGCAAACCTCTAATCTTAGAGCAATTATATATTTTATTATCAATAGATTGCAGGGAAGGAACAAAAATTTTATCTACCCCTTTATTTATCAAATTCAAAATATGACCAATATAAACTTTAATAGGTAAACAAGTTTCAGTAACAACTAAAGCTGCACCATCAGACATAGTTTGTTTAGTTGTTACATCTGATAATATAATTTTAATTCCTAAGTCGTTAAAAAATCCGTAATAAAACGGATAATTATTATAAAAGGACATCGCCCTTGGTATACCTATAACCATTTCTTCAGATTTTGAATTTGTCATGTTTTAATCCCTAATATACGTACTACTATATATATAATAGCGCAAAAAAGATTTTTTGTCATATTTATTTAGTTATTTAACATTTTCTATATCCGTAAAAAATTTATTTAATAATAATGTGATATATTTTGGAGGAAGAGCACTAAAATCAAAAACAAATTCGTTTATTCCTGCATTATATAATTCTTCAATTGATGAAAAATCTTCCATTATTGAATCCTTAAACATGTGCATTCTGCAAAAACCATCACAAACAAATGGGAAAATCATATTTAAAGAAGGATCTTTCATTGCAAAACACCCATTATGGCAAGGAGCCTTACAAGACAATCTGGAAACAATGGCACTATCATTATTAAGCGGACATAATCCCATGCTGGAAACCCTGATATTTCCAGCTATTGTATACTTTTTATTTGGAATATTATTTTTTATCTTCTTCAGAGTCATTATTGCTGAATGATAGTCCCCAAAAGATGTAAAATCAACAGTATCTATAGGTGCAAGATTGTTTAAACATTTAATAGACATACTATTTAATAAATTAATTCCTTGACCTATTTCGAATGGAATTTGATTAATATCCGTATCATTTATGAAAGACCAAAAATATCCTATATTATTAATAATTAAAGAATCCGGAGCAGGAGAAGATAATAATAGATTTTTCTCATATTCATAAACTCTGTCAAAATCACGTTCAATCAATATACTCGGAGTTGAAAGTTGAAATTTAATATTATATTTTTTACAAAAAGACTTAACCTTATTCAAAACCTCAGAAAAACTTCTTTCGGCTAAATCTGCAGTGGAAACAATTTCACCATACTCTATAGAATATATAGGATTACAACCAATTTTCTTTATATATTTTTCTAACTCAGCAATTTGTGCCAAACTTGTCAAACGTAAATTTAACCTGTACTTATCAGTTACAAGTAAATTCCCCGGAGTTCTTACCCTTTTTATATCCCAGTCAAAGGATTGTATATTTCTATTAAACTTAAAATCTTTACCCTCAGCACTAACAACTTCTCCGGAAAAATGATTTGTTTGATAAATACATTTTCTAACGTGCTTAAATGGTAACTTTTGCTTCTTAAATAACTTTGGCTTATCTAAAATTTTTTCTATAAGCTCAATGCCCTCTAATATATCTTCAGAAGTTTGAAATTTTCCCTTAATAACAACACTGTCAATAGCCTTTAGTTTAATTATATCTTCAGCACACCAAGGTAAATTATCTGAATCTATAGAAAGCGGTAATTTAGTAAATTGTTTAATTTTAACTATATTTTTAAGATAAATTTCTTCTGTTATAATTATACCATCAATTTTGTGAAAACTATTCATAAAATCAATACCGGCCAGATTATGAATATCAAAATAGGAATCAATTATAACCTTAAACGGTAATTTAAAAACCTTAATAGCCTCTAAAACTGCAAAACTGTTTATATAAATACCATCAATACCTGAACTTTTAAGATATTTGAGGAATTTTTTTATTTCCGGCAATTCTTCTTCTATAATATCATGTTTAAAATTTATAAATATTGTACTCCCCGAAATACGAGCATTATTAACAAATTCTTTTACATAATCAAAATTTCCATTCAAAAACTTTTTATAATAAACATAGAAATCACGACAACCTGTATGCTTACAAAAAGTAAGAATATCTTCAGGTTTTTTGACAGGAGCAGTGATAAAAATCTCTTTCATAGAGGTATTATAACATAATTTATAAAAAAGATTACTACACTAATTTATATAATTCCAAATTTTGTTAAAACACACAAATTATACCAAATGTAAAAGAATAAATCATATCTACACTATCTACCTTACTACAGAGCAGATATTTAACACCTAGCCATTTGTTCCGTAATCTGCATAATGTCTATAATCCTCAAGTTCTTTTAAAGCAAGCATATCCGCAACTCTTGAAGCCTTCTTTTGTGCCTTTGTTGTATAAATATCAATTAAAATAACAGGTAGCAACATAAAGGCAAAAGGTAACATTGTTTTAGCTACAGTTTTTACAACACCGGCTTTTCTTATGGCTTCAGGATTTTTACACATATTAATCATCATTAGCGTTGAAACAGCCATGGCCCCTAAAGACCCAAAAGTTGAAACACCTTGTTTGGCAATTTCACCAATAGCTTCTACACTTTCGGAATATGCTTGAGATTTTTCATCGACTTTGTTAAAAGTATTAAAAACATTTGCTTGTAATGTTTTTGCTTCCTTCAACTGTTCAGGAGTAAGTTCAATTTGCTCCAAGGCCTTATGGAACTTCAACTCTTCAAGACTCTTGTTTTTTCTGTACTGTTGGTATTCTTTATTGTCTTTCAATAATTGAATAAAAAATTTAAAGATATTAGGCTTTTTCTGACGCTTAGGAAGTTTAACATCACTCATTTTAGCGGCTTCGGAATCTTCGACGTAAACAAATGATGCCGGATTATTAAGCATATCCTGTCTAACTTTAAAACGACCGATACGAGAGGCATGCTTTTGCACTTGTGCAGAGTATATACCCATGACCAAAGGGATAGCAGCACCAACAACCCACGGAATAAACTTTGCGAATTTATTATTTGAACTAATTTTCATAAGCTTTAATAACTTATTAGATGCCCAACCCACCAATCCTCCAGTACCAAGAGCCAGAGTAGTAAGCGTATTTGTTGCAAGTTCTGTATTTTCAGCATAATCTTGTGATGCGATATCCATTCTTCGTACCATTTCTGATAAAATTTGCTGATCACGTTTTGCATTTTTTACCTGTTCTGATGATAGAGGGGTATCAAATTGCTTTTCTCTTTCTTTTAATTTTTTATCAAATTCAGCCTTTTGTTTCGAAAATTCCCCATCTTCAGAAAAATATTTTTTCAAAGTTTTAAAAGCGGTAAAAGGATTTGCACCTAAGCCTTTTCGTTGTTCAATTCGTTTTTTATCCCTATCTTCAAGCTCAATTGTCTTAGACAATTCTTCTGCTTGTTTCCTTTGGTCAGGTGTTAAAACCGCAAAATTAGCAGGATTGTTCAAATCTTTACGCATAGCTTCAAATCTTCCTTTTCGAGATGCGCTAATTTGGGCTTTTGTTGACCAAACAACAGCAGGAAAACTTGCCGCCAATCCAATAAACATACCAATTATAGATGGTACCATTCCTACAATAGCGTCTATACCAAATTTATTGTTTTTAGCAAGCTTTGCGGCCAAAGCCTTAATACCCTTTGATTGAGAAAAAGGCAGACCAAGAAACATACCTATCATAGTCGCCAAACCTACAATCTGACCGGTAGCAAATTCTGTTGCTACTTCCATATCCTCGGCATTTGCCTGAGAATATTCATCCATAACATCTATTGCATGCAATAAACTTTTTCCACGCTCAATATCAGCAGAATTCATCTTATCAGGATGTTGTTTTAAATAAGAAAGTCGCCTAAGTTGAGCTAAATCCTGTTTATCACGCCATGACTCGTAATCAGAAACATATTTTTTATAACTGTTATAATTATTGGTTAACTCCATAGTAATTTTATAAAAGCGCTAAATATATAAACTTTCCATATTGTAAAGATTTGTTAAGATAATATTATAAAAAAAAGCAATTTTTAGAATCAAAAATACTTTATCATTATATAAGGAATATCTAGGATATATTTTTTACAGGAACAGGATATAAATCAATAGGGAGGACACCGCATGGGCGTTGGTGCAGATGATTACATCGATAAGATGTTAGTACAAAAATATCAGGAAGAACAAGTTGACAACCACGATAATATGGAATCAATGGTTGATCCCAATAAAATGCTGGAAGCAATGAATGATTATGCGGCTACAGTGCGTAATATGATGGAACTTCGCCAGAGATTGAATATTGCTTGCTATGCAATAAATGCAAGAAGCGCAAGATATCAAAAATCTATGGGACAACGTTAAAAAGTTTTGTGTTGAATTGTACTTATTTTTGATAAAATAAGGAAAACAAGGAGACACACCATGGGAAAAATTATCCTAGGCTCTTCATCTCCCAGAAGAGCAGATATTCTAAAAAAACTAAAATTGGATTTTGAAATTATTCCGTCTTCGTATGTGGAACCACATGATGAGACGGATTTCTCTTATGAATATGTCGAAAATCTGGCATACAATAAAGCACTAACCGTTGCAAAAACTCTAAAACAACCTGCTTTAGTTATAGGCGCTGATACTATAGTCGTTATTGATAATATAATAGTAGAAAAACCCAAAAATAAACAAGATGCATTCAAAATATTAAAAAAATTGTCCGGAAAAACACATTTTGTTGTTACCAGTGTTGCAATAATTAATTCAGAAAATTTGAAATTTAAAATCAAATCAACAACAACTTATGTAACATTTGAAACATTAACAGATGAACAAATTAAATATTATATTGAAACATTCAAACCTTATGATAAAGCTGGTGCCTACGGAATACAAGAAATGCCTGAAGGCTATATTAACAAAATTGAAGGCAGTCTGGATAATGTAATTGGTTTACCTTCTGAAACAGTTATTGAATTGTTAAATGAAAATTATAAATAATAGGTAATAAAATTGTAATAAATTTAAGTTTACTAATTGACAAATTACAAAAATACCAAAATAATTATAATATATAATGGTTATTTATAGGCACGGGTTATGAACAAAAAATACGCTTTTACTATAGCTGAAGTTTTAATTACATTAGGAATAATTGGAATTGTAGCAGCGATGACAATTCCAGTAATATTTTCAAATATCAGCAGTGCTCAATATAGAAGTAAATTCAAGAAGGCAGTTTCTACATTAAACCAGGCAGGTTTAATGGCTCAATCTCAATACGATTTTAACTTTGCAGGTACAGCTACCAAATGCTCAACTAATATTGAAACAGCATCTACTGAACACCCCGATTCAATAATGTCATTTTGCGCAATCTTGAACGGAACATTAGCTTCTGCAGCTTATTACGGACCACTAACAAATTTGAGAAGACATACTCGTGATGATAAAATTGTAGAATACAAACTCGAAACTAAAGATACAATTCCAAACAATTACACAACTTATCTTACCTACACACTTGCTGACGGAATGATAGTAGCTTTTCACCCGGATGCAGTACACTGTGAATTACCTATAGGTTCAAGATTAACACAAGCATTTATTGATGGTACAGGCCCAGCACTTGACTTATCTACTTGTGTTGGTTTTGTAGACGTAAACGGAGTATCGCTTCCTAACAGAGAAGTTACCTGCTCTGCAGGTGAAAACAAAATAGGCTCTAACGATCACTGTGTCGTAAAAAACAATGCAGGACACATGACAGATGTATTCCCGATTGTTTTTCACGATGCCACTGTTGAACCTGCTTCTGCAGCTGCTGCATACGTACTGGATACAAGCAAATTATAGTATTTATACCATACCTTCTTTAACTGCTTTAACTGCTGCCTGAACTCTATCATTAACACACATTTTTTGTAAAATTGAACAAACATGAGCTTTTGCAGTATGTACGCTTACAATTAATTCTTTTGCAATTTCAGTATTACTTTTACCTGCAACAAGATGGTTTAAAACTTCGAACTCGCGTTCAGTCAGAGGAATTCTTGTTTGTTCCGATACTTTATGACCAAGAAGACCAACATTATCAACTTTTGGAATAGCTTTAAGTGCTAAATTAGCAACAACAGAATCAATCCAACATACACCTTGATGAACATCACGTATTACTTCGGCTAGCTTGGTTGGATCAATATCCTTTAAACAATATGCATTAGCACCGGAACTTAATGCGGCCACAACTTCTTCTTCTCTATCATGGGAAGTAAGTGCTACTATTTTAATATCCTTTGAGAACTCCCTTATTTTAATCATAGCCTCTATTCCATTCATTTTTGGAAGTCCTAAATCCATTAATACAACATCAGGATGCAATTTTTCAATTTGTTTGATACCATCAATAGCATCTTCGGATTCAGCAACAACTTCTAGATCAGGATTTGCATTCAACGCACATCTTAACCCAACTCTTGTTAATTTAAAATCCTCTACAATAACAATTGAAATTTTTTTTGTTTTTACTGTCATGTTTGTAAATTCTCCATTAAATAATTCAATATAACCCTCAATATAACTACAATGTATATCTAAAACAATTTAATACTATTAGCTATGTAGGTAATATTCAAATATTGCAAAATAAAATTTTTCTTATGGTATAATTTTTATATCATAGGGAGATATTTATGTTAGATTTTTTATTTACAAAGAAAGAACAGGAAACTGCCAAAGATGCAGAACTTAACAGAGTATACGAAGAGTTAAAAAAAGCATATCCGTTTGACAATATTCCGGAAATAAGAAAAAAATATTTATCTATGCATATCCAAAAATATGGATATTTAACATATTCATTCCAAAAAGCACAGGAAGAATTGACAAATGAGGAAACATTATTTGCTCTAGAAGAAAAATGGAAACAAAATCATGTATTCAAAAATGACAAGTTTTCGTTTAAGTCAAATCAAATAAGTGTATTAGCACGACATCAGGAAAAATCTGCTGATTGGTTTAAAAAAGAAGGACATAATATAAAACTAATAAATCTTGCAGCTCTTGGTAACGGTAACGAGTCAAAAGAACCTGGAAAATTTTTTGACTGGCTTAAACAATTACTCATTTTACCAACAGGGAATTTGGATAACAGAATTTATAATACTACAATATACTTGATTCCGTTTCATCCTAGAGAATTTGGATGCGCATATCTTCCTAAAAGCAGCGAAGTAAGCGAAAAATTAAAAGACGAATATATTGAAGAAATTACAGGTATGGATGCGAAACAACAACTTCAAACATTCATAAGAATGGCACAACTTGCAGGACATCCAGTTATATACGATATACTTCCACAAACCGGAAGATTTTCAAAGTTTGTATTGGCTAATCCGCAAGTAGCCCGTTGGTACGATATTACAGAGTTACAAAAACAGCTGCTTACTAAAGTTGATGAAGTTGCTGAATTTTTATCAAAAGACCACGACCAGGATGATATTCAAATTGCAAAAAACGTATATACTCAACGTTTACAAGGCAATTCTGGAGATTTGAGTCCTGCTTTTCAGGAATTATACAATAACTTTGAAGGTATAATGATTGAGCATAAAAAGAAATTTTCAAATGCTATGCTTGAAAAAACATATCAACAAAAAATTCATAAACGAGTAAAAGATTTGGTTGCTAAGGTTCATGAATTTAAAAATGACAAAAAAATTCTAGAAGAAAAAGATATAACAAAACAAATTGAAACAATCCAGCTATTGATAAACGAAGGTCTATGGCCTGCTCCAGGTGGAGCCTGGTGTTCTGCAGGAGTTCCGGTATATGATGGAATGAGCGAATGCGGTGGTTATCCAATATTTAAACACTTTGACTACAAAGGTGATGACGTTACAGCACTTGCAAACCTTGACTGCCAAACACCATACTATTTTGTTAACCTTGAAAACGGAAAATACAATGAGGATGTTATAGACTTGTTTATAGATAGTATGAAAAAACTACAACAAGATTACAATTTTGACGGATTCAGAATTGATCACATAGACCATGTTGTAGATGAAGTTTCAGAACAAAATGGCAGACCTATAAGTTATAGAGCTCCAAGATATGTCTTAAATAAACTCAACTCCACAATGAAGAAAAAAATTCCATATTTTGCAACTTTAGCAGAATACATGCTGTGGGACAATTATTATAAAGAATATCATCAGGACATGAAATTCGATGTTTTATGGGGAAATGACATCATTTCACAGTTTGATAAAACACCTGAAAAAATTATGGAAGATAACCAATACCTAACAAATTACAACGTCAAATTCAAAAAGGGTAATATGTTATCTATTTTAAAAACTTACAACAACCAAGACGGGGAATTCCATTGTATAGATCAATACCCAGCGCAATTGGGAGAAAACGGAGCTCTTTACAAATGGGCTAAATATAAATTACTACCTGGCGGTAAATATGCACAACGCCCTGTTATGTACGTTGATGGAGATGAAAGCTTCACATGCGGCGGTGTAGAATACACTATAGGGGAAGAAGTAGCAATGAAAAGAGCTGATAACGAAGATTTTTACAGAAAATTTGATGCTCTGGACCGATTTGTAAAGAATAATAGCATTATATGCGATGGTGAAGCCCAAATCATTATCGATGATGAAGATGGTTTCAGTGCCTGGATGATTACCAGAGAACCAATGAAAACCGCATATCTTATAATATCAAATCACAAATATCCTACAGAAAAAGTTACAAAAACAGCTATAACAGGAGAAACTTACAAAGAAATTGTAGAAGGATATGCTATATTTGACAAACAAATCCATATCCCGGGGGATTATAATTTAAAATATGAAATAGTAAGGAACGAAAAAGATTATGAACAACAGGAAATAGAAAATCTGGAAACCTTACATTTCGAAAAACTCGAACCTGGAGAGTTCAAAATTTATGAACTAGAACGAGGATAATTTAAAATAAAATTTCTCAATAACTAAAAATTATAAAACTACAGGCTTATTAAACAATACCTGTAGTTTTTTATTAAAACAAAATTAAATACACTCCTATAAATATATATATTAACAAATCTTCATAACTTAAACGTCTAGGGAAAATATTTACAATATTTTACAAAAGCTAAAATGCACAAATTTCAAGGGATATCAGAATTTATCAAAAATAAATTAATACTTTAGAATTAATTTAAAGAAATTAATGTTATTTACTTAATCAATTTGGGTTTAATAAAAATGTAAAGCGTAAATTATGAGGATAGTATTTTTGGAAATTAAAGCTTGGCTCAATACTGAATGAGTAAATAGAAGGAAAACCCTTTTAAAATGCTGAAAATCATCCAAATGGTTGACAGATTTAAAAAAAAATAGTAATATAATCGTTATGTAAAGCGTATGTTATAGTTTTATTTTAAAAGAAAGGTGAAAAGATTATGACAAAAAGATTCGGTTTTACTTTGGCAGAAGTATTAATCACATTAGGTATCATTGGTGTAGTTGCTGCTATGACTATTCCAACATTGATTGCTAACACAAACGGTGCAAAATTCCGTTCTCAATTTAAGAAAACATTATCAACATTAAACCAAGCCGGTTTGATGTCTCAAGCTCAATATGACTTTGACTATGCTGGTACAGCATCTCCTTGTAACCCTAACGTTGCCACAGCTGCTACAGAAAATCCAGATTCAGTTATGTCATTCTGTGCTATTTTAAATGGTACATTAACCGGTCAAACTTATAATGGTCCTGTTACAAATTTAAGACGTAACACTACAGATAATAAAGGTGCTTCTACTGCAACAGCGTACAATATTGTAAATGCTGCGGATGGTGTTATTAATACATTTGGTGGTTATACAACTTTCTTAGCATACACTTTAGCAGATGGTTCTATTGTTGCATTCCATCCTCAAGCAGCTGGTTGTGAATTACCTATTGGTAGAAGAATGGATGCAGATGCTATCAAGAATCAACTTTCAAAATGCGTTGGTTTTATTGATGTAAATGGTACTACATTACCAAATAAAGAGGTTACTTGTTCTGCTGTTGCTCCTGGTAGTAAAAGTAAGGTAGATAAGGCTTCTACATCTGTTGAAACTCCTTGTACAGTTAAAAACGATGCTAAACACATGACAGATGTATTCCCTGTTGTATTCCACGATGCAACAGTTGAACCGGCATCTGACGCTGCTAAATATATATTAACATCATCTAAATAATAATAGTATAGATGTTGTATAACATATAATTGGACAAGAGGTGAAAAATTTCACCTCTTGTTTTTTGTTTTAAAATTTTATTCATAATATTAGTTGCGTACAATAGTGTTAGGCTGTATAATATAAATATGATAAAAATAAGAAGATTGACGTGTTTTGACTATCCTAAATTAAAAAAATTAATATCATATCTATGCACCGACGAAAATGATAAATTGGCAAAATCTCTAATGGAAGAACCGCTGGGATTTATAAATGCAATTTTACCACTTTCAATGAAATTCAAATCTGAATCATTCATATTAATAGATAACAATGAGATTTTAGGACTAATTACAACAATAAGAACACCTGGCAATCCGTATAAGATAAACATTACAAGATTAATATTCAAAGAAAACCTTTACGACATAGGAAAATATCTTGTAGGGTTTATCATACAAAAATTTGGAGAAAAAGGAGCAACCTCTTTTACCGTAACAATAGATGAATGCCATGATGAACTGTTTAATTTATTCATAAACGGATGCGGATTCAGGCAATGCGCCTCTGAAACCCTATGGAAAATAGAAAAACCGGCGCCAGAGAAATCTTCAATAAAATGGCGCTATGCGCAAGACTCTGACGCTGATAATATCGCAGAATTATACAATTCTGAATTAATAAATATGTACAAACCTTCATTAACTCGATACAAAAAAGAATTCCAGAATCCATTCTTTGAAGGTTTTACAGATTACTACAAAACAAGATATGTCTTTGAAGAAAATAAAAAACTTCTTGGTTATTGTTCTATAACCACTTGCGATAACCTAAACTATATTCTGGATTTTGTTACCAATAGCGGCTACGATTTTGAATACAAAGACATAATTAATATAATGCTTTGTGAAATCGCCAAAAAGAAAAGAGCATTTTATCCCCTTATAAAACAGAAAAAATATACAAAAAACTCCGAAAAATTTGGAGATTATCTAAAAGCTCAAAACTATATACCAATACAAACACAACAAATACTTGTCAAGGACTATTACAAACCTGTCAAACAAGAATGCTCTGATTGGAAAGTTTTTATATTTGGAGAAAATCAAATTACCACAAATTAATCAATATACATCATTTGATATAATCTAATAATCAATATTTAACTAAAATAATATACCGGATTAAAAAATTATCAAAGGTTCCGCTTTTATTACTGGAAATAAAAACCTCTTCGTGCTAACATAAATAGACAGAAAAGAAATCGAGGTGGATATGGATAATTTGAAAATATATCTTGATAAAGATATTAATCAAGAGTTAATTAAGTCTAAAAAAATTGCAGTTATCGGATTTGGTTCTCAAGGATACGGACAATCCATGAATTTAAAAGACTCAGGTTGCAATATAGTTCTGGGGCTAAGAGAGGGTGGAAACTCCGATAAAAAAGCAAAAAATTACGGATTTAAAACTATGCCTATAGAAGATGCCGTAAAATGGGCTGACATTGTTCAAATTTTAATTCCTGATGAAATCCAAGCCGAAGTCTATGAAAATCAAATAAAACCGAATATGAAACCCGGCCAATATCTTATGTTTTCACACGGTTTTAACATTCACTATAAAAAAATTATTGCACCTCAGGATATAAACGTTATTATGGTTGCTCCAAAAGGTCCCGGACATACAGTAAGAAGCCAATATACTGAAGGTAAGGGCGTTCCTTCACTAATTGCAATATATCAAGACCCAGCAGGTGATTCAAAAGAAATATCACTATCTTATGCATCTGCAATAGGTGCAGGACGTGCGGGCATCATTGAAACAACATTTAAAGAAGAAACAGAAACCGACTTATTTGGAGAACAAGCAGTTATTTGCGGAGGTGTTTCTGCTCTTATGAAAGCAGGATTTGAAGTTTTGACAGAAGCTGGATATTCACCTTATATGGCATATTTTGAAGTTTTACACGAAATGAAACTTATTATTGATTTAGTAAATCAAGGCGGTCTAGCTGATATGAGATATTCTATTTCCAATACAGCAGAATATGGTGATATGACAAGAGGTCCAAAAGTTATTGGCGAAGAATCAAAAAAAGCAATGAAAAAAATATTAGAAGATATACAATCCGGAACTTTCGCTGATGAATTTACCAATGAAATGAAAACCGGTTGTAAGGTATTTAATCAACTCAGAGAAGAGAATGCTAATCACAAAATTGAAAAAATAGGAAAAGAAATCAGATCATCTTTTGTCTGGGGAAATAATGATAAAATTATAAACAGAGAAAAAAATTAAAATAAAAAACAGTCTGATTATACTGAATCTTAAAATAATAATATTGAAAAATATTTTCAATATATAAATATTCTTATACACTATATTATTAAATTATAAAGGAATAAAACATGTTCAATACAGAAGACACTTATGAAGTAGTTATTTTCTCAATAGGAGATACTAAAGCCGGAACAAAAATGGGAAAACTACAATTAAAAAATACTGTTGATGATAGTATCCTAAACTGTATACTGTGGGAAGAAACCTTAAATCGATTTGATAATAAAATCTTTAGGACAGGAAATTTAGTCAGGATAGTATCAGCAAGTTTTAATGAAAAATTCAATAACTGTCTTGTCTCTGCCCTTGAACTAATTAAAGAAGCAAGACTGGGACTTGATAACAAAGAAATAGAACAGTATTGGATAAAACTTTTAGCATTTATAGAAAAAATAAAAAATGAAGAGTTGAAAAATTTTGTATCAGAACTGTTTTCAAAACACTCCGAACAATTTAAAATTATGCCGGCTGCCAAACTTATGCACCATAATTATATTGGAGGATTACTGGTTCATACTGTAGAATGCGCAGAATTTGCAGAACTAAATATGGAAAAATTTGCATATAAGGCTAACCCGAGTGAAATTTATGCAGCCTGCTTGCTTCATGATTTTGGTAAAATATTTGAATACACAATTGATACAGAAACCGGATTAATCGACTATGCACCTAATTTTAGAGAAGAATGGATATCTCATTCTCAATATGGATTTAGTATATGCATGAATGCAGGATTCAAAAGAGTCGCTAAAATGATTGCAGCACACCACGGAAGAAGCGAATGGGGAGCAATAATAGACCTTGATCAAAAAGATCTTGAACCGGAATTATATCTGATACATTTTATAGATAATTTGTCAGCAAAATTTGGAAAAATAAATACAAGACTGCTTGAAAAGAAAGAGGACTAATTTTGTCAAAATTAACAGAAAAACATCATTATGAAGGAACACTAATTTGTGTAGAAGGCATTGACGGCTCAGGAAAATCGACTCAACTTACCCTTCTCAGGGACTGGTTAAAGTCTACAGGTAAAGATGTCATTTTTACAGAATGGAATTCCTCTGAATTAATTTCTCAAACAACCAAGCTGGCTAAAAAGAAAAATATGCTTTCACCAAGAACGTTTAGCCTTCTGCACGCTGTTGACTTTGCAGACAGACTGAAGCAAGTAATTGCTCCGGCTCTAAAAACCGGGTTTATTGTTCTTGCTGACCGATATGCCTATACAGCCTTTGCAAGAGATGTTGCAAGAGGTGTTGACCCAAATTGGGTAAGAGAAGTTTATGATTTTGCTATTAAACCCGATTTAGCTATATATTTTGACATTGACCCTAAAACATCATTAGAAAGAATTTGTTCTAACAGAGCCCCGAAATTTTATGAGGCAGGAATGGATTTAAAATTAAGCAATGACCCTTATGAAAGTTATGTTCTCTTTCAATCAAAAGTGATTGCTGAATATAAAAAAATGCTCGATGAATTTGATATTGTTACCCTGAATGCTAATGATACAATACATAAAAAACAAGTTGAAATTAGAAAAATGCTAAAAAAAATTTTATTAGATAAAGGAGTTGAAATATAATGGAACAATTCAAAAGAAAACATAAATACAATGGGCTTTTGGTTGTAATTGAAGGTACAGATGGTTCCGGAAAATCAACTCAATTAAATTTGTTAAAACAATCATTAGAAGATCAATGTTATGGAGTTATGGTTTCTGAATGGAAAACATCCAGATTAATAGCAAAAGTTATCGATGATGCAAAAGAAAGAAACTTATTAAATGCAACAACATACAGCTTGTTATATGCTGCAGATTTTGCCGATAGACTTGAAAATCAAATAATACCGGCACTAAAAGCTGGATTTGTAGTACTTTTAGACAGATATTATTACACTGCACTTGCTCGTGATGTTGTTAGAGGTCAAAATATTGAGTGGGTAAAAAATCTATACGATTATGCTCCTGAACCGGATTTGGTATTTTATTTAGATATGCCAGTGGACACATTATTAAAAAGAATTATAGGAACAACAGGTTTAGATTTTTATGAAAGCGGACGTGATGTAGGATTTTCTACAGATTTTTATAAAAGCTTCGGAATTTACCAAAATAAATGTCTTGAACAATACAATTTAATGAAAAATGAATATGGATTTATTAGTATTGATGGAACAAAATCAATCGATGAAATTCATAAAATTATGTCTGACGAAGTACAAAAAATCTTAGATACAGGAATTCTTGACTAATACACTATATTACAGAAAAAGCAATAATTTCAGGTAAAATGTTAACAAAATAAATAAAAATTTACGTTGCGAAACATTTTGAGTCATGGAACAAGTTTTATGCTAAATTATAGGGTATAAAAGGATATATTTAAGGAATAGTTTTAGTAAGGAGATTATGAATGTCTGAATACTTGAGCAAAGAAGAGATTAAACAATGGAGAAGCTCATTAGAAAAGATTACATTAGAGGAGTTTGCTGCAAGATTAGGGAAAAAGGTTGAGGAGAAAAAAGAAACAAACGATTTAATTGACATAGTATTACATGGTCAACCAGTTGTTTCTAATGAACCTGAATGGTCTTCAAAAGCAGAAAGACTTAGTACTATAGCAGATAGAGCCTATGAAAAAGAAAAAGAAATCTATATATCACCTTTTTCAGCTAAAAATCTAAAGCTTGATGATTCTGTTGCTAAAAAAGAAAATTCTTCTAAAGAATCAAAAAAAATAGTTGAGCCAAAAGCTTCAGACTTAAAATTAACTAAAACCAAAACATCTTCAAAAAAAGCTACAAAAACATTAAAAACAGTAGCAAAAGAAATAATTACCACTGACAAAACTGGTGATGCATTAAGAGATGACGTTAGAGTTGTTTTCAAAAAAGCCCTTACAGATAGAGAACAGAAAGTTTTTGATTATTTTGCATCCCATAAAAATAAAATAGTTTATGCTAAAGATCTCGCAACTCTATTAGAACTTCCTAGAGACTATGTCTATAAATATATAAAAAATCTAAGAGCTAAAATTGACGGCGAAGCACTTAAAAATGCTGATAAAGGCGGATTTATATTTTCAATATAAACAATAAAACAACAATTAGTTAAAAAATAAGCACTTATAAAATAAGTGCTTATTTTTATTTAATATTATTTAAATTAACTTTATTATTTTATATCAACTTTAGCTCCCACAAATTCAAGAGCCTTCTTAGTTAAATCAGCTTCTTTATTAGATATATCAGTCATAAAGACAACAGGAACAGATTCAACAATATTTTTTGCTGCCATATAGTCTAGCCCGGTTATTTGACGTAAAGTAGCCATTACGGTAGCTTTATTAGCCCCACAATCAACCAAGATAAGAGAATATGTACCGGTAGATTTTTTTATAATATTTACATTCGATACTTGTTTCGAAGCTGTTGAAGGCTGCATTGGTTTGAATCCTGATTTTATACCTGATAGAAACCAAGCTTTAAATTCGTCAGGTTCAAAATTATCCAAATCAACATTATACTTACGTTTTAACAAATCAGCAAAAATTACAACTAACATAATTGCAATTGCACCATATAAAAACGCCATATCAATCATATTTTGCCCTCACGTATCTAAACAAATAATGTACTTATTTATAATAACACATGATTTTGTTAAAAGCAATTTATAAGGGACAAAAACAATATATCACTCAATATCAACAACAGCTCCGAGCTTTTCCAGCTTAGTTTTAAGACATTGAGCCTCTTCACAGGAAAGATTATTTGAAACAATAGCAGGCAATGATTCAATAAGAGCTATTGATTTTTTTAAACTCATACCAGTCAGAAGTCTAATCTCTTTTAAAACTTCAACTTTATTTTGTACAGGAAAACTTATGATATGAAGAGTACACGAATTAGTTACACCAATATTCATATTCATATAAACATATTCATTATCAAGAGCTTTAATTTTATCATTGGCACGTTTTATACAAGATATTATCAAGCATACAGAAATTATAACTATACATAAAAGAATACCATAATAAAGCATAAATCCTCACAAAAAATAAACGGACCTGCAAAATGCATTGCCCGTTTATTATAACATTTTTATTATTTGAAATCAAACTATTTGATTTCAACAACAGCGCCAGCTGCTTCAAGAGTTTTCTTGATAGCTTCAGCTTCGTCTTTTTTAATATTTTCTTTAACTGCTTTAGGAGCTGCTTCTACTAAATCTTTAGCTTCTTTTAATCCTAAACCTGTTAAAGTTCTTACTTCTTTCAATACAGCGATTTTCTTATCTGCTGGAACAGAAGCTAATACAACTGAAACTTCAGCATCAGCATCGTCTGCTGCTGCAGCTGCTGCTGCAGGTGCTGCTGCTACAGCTACAGGAGCTGCTGCAGATACGCCGAATTTTTCTTCCATAGCTTTTACTAATTCAGCTGCTTCTAATAAAGTTAATTTTTCAATTGATTCTAAAATTGATTCTACACTCATTGTTTTTCTCCTTTTATTTTTAATTTAAAAATTTACTAATACAATATCTAAGCACAATTGCCTAAACAAATTTGCTGCAAATATATTATGCAGCTTTTTGATCTCTGACTGCTGCCATTGCTCTTGTAAGTTGAGAAAGAACAGCATTGATAGAATTTGCGATACCTGATGCCGGTGAATTGATAGAACCAAGCATTTTTGCATAAAGCTCGTCTTTTGAAGGAAGAGCTGCTAAAGCCTTAGTTTCTTCAACTGATAATAATTTACCATCAAGAACTGCGCCTAAAATTTCGCCTTTCTTAGTTTCTTTGATAAATTTAGTAACAGCCTTTGCCGGACTAACAGGGTCTTCAAAACCGAAAGCCAAAGCTACAGGTCCAGTTAGTTTTTCAGTTAAAACTTCATAAGCTGTACCTTTTACTGCTATTTTAGCCAAAGTATTTTTGGTAACCATGTAGTCGCCACCGTCTTTTTGAATTTCACGTCTTAATTTTGTAATTTCTTCAACGGTTAAACTTTTGTAGTCAGTAATAACTGCAACTTGAGCTTTTTCAATTTTTGATTTAATCGCATCTATTTTTTCTGATTTAAATGCTTTTGTTGCCATTTTTAGCTCCTTTAATTTCTACTAGATTGCCAAGCAATCATTTATTTATATTATCGACCTAAAAACTAAAAAAGATTTTGCCTTTTTAGCTTTACCGCAAAATCTTACACACAAGTCTAAATATATTTACTTTCGTGTAACCTCGATTAGCTGGAATTTTAAAGATTTTCATCTGCTAATTGTCTGCGGCTATGAATCTAATATATATAAAACATAACTAAATTGCAACAATATTTTTTCAAAAAAACATAGATAGTAATATTTATTTACATAATGCAGCAAAGAAGAAGTGCCAAAAGCAATTTTAGCAACATTGATGTTTTTATTAATATATGGTAGAACAGATAGACAATCCTGCAAATAAAATTATGCATTACGGAAGTACTAATGTCGGAGTATTATATCCTCCTGATAAACTTCCGAAAGTTCAAGTATATTCATACAAAGAAGGAGAACAAATATATAATCAAATGCAGTATGATCTCTATCAAACTCAAAAACAAGCAAAAGCACCAGAAAAACACAAGTTTCCAACAATTCTAAAAATCGGATTTGCCAGCATTGCATTATGCTCAGCAATTATATTTAAAAAGGATATTGGTAAATTTATAAAAAACCTATTCAAAAAACATCCGAAAATTTAATCCTTAACTACAAATTCGCGTAATTGAGTATAAATTATTGGTGAAAACTCTTTTGTTGTAACTATATCTATAATTTTATAAGCCTGCGGAAGTGTTATCAACGAAGGAGAAGATATATGATAAACACCATCTTTCATTGTTTCAAAATTCGTATGAAAATGCCCGGATACGACCGCTAAAACATTATGATGTTTTTCGAGAATTTCACGATAATCTTCTACCCTATATGTTTTATGAGTTTTCAATCTAGTTTCAGCTCCTTCAGGATATTCTACAGGAAAATGTTGCAAAATAACAACTGAATTTTGCTCATTTTTTGTCAACTCTGCATCAAGCCATTCAAGGGTATCTTTCCTATAATAACCAACAGCACCGGGAATAACTTCCTTTGCTCCATCAACAATGATAAATACAAAACCATTTTTCTTAAATTCGTAATTTGGATGTCTTTGAGGATAAAAAATATGTCTCTCGCGTAATATTTCATAATAACGAACTTTTGACATATCTTTAGACTTATAAACATCATGGTTTCCCAGAACAACATAATAAGGAACTTTTAATTTACTAACAATTTCAACAAATTTTCTCAAATTTTCTTGAGTTGGATTATTTATATTATCACCGGTAAATACAACAAATGAAATTTCAGATTGGTTATTAATATCTTCTACAGCACTTTGCAGAATTTTCTGAGAGTATTCCGAATCAGTAGATAAGTGAGCATCCGCAACTTGAACAAATTTTATATTCTCAGCAAAAACTTTTTTCACAGTAAAGCTACAAACTAAAACTATAAAAAATAGAAATAATAAAAACTTTTTCATAAAAATTTCCAATCTCCCTGACTAAAATTATACCATAAAATATAAATATGTGCTAAAATATAATAACTATGAGATTAGACAAATTTTTAAAAGTATCACGACTGATAAAAAGAAGAACCGTTGCCAACGAAGTATCAGATATGGGTAGAATATTGGTAAACGGAAACATTGCTAAACCCGCAAAAAAAATCAAAGAAAATGATATAATAACAATTGAATATGCAAATAGAACTGTTACTGTCAAAATCTTAAAAGTTCCAAGTGGAAATGTTAGTATACAAGAAGCCTTAACTCTTTATGAAATTTTAGAATAAGTTATACTAAATTAAGAAATGTAACAAAATAAACAATCTCCGAAATTTTGACTTTTAAAAATACTTTATTAAAGTATAGAGAGCATAAGACGGAGATAAGAAGATGGTTGACGGTATTAATTTTAACGGCAAAGTAAATAACATAACTAAACTAAACGGTGCATCACAAGCAAATCTGGGAAAAACTGAAGCTACACTTGGCTCTTTCGGATACGGTTTTCAAACAGCAGGAGCAGGATTTACTCGTAACGTTATTCCGGAATCTTTAGAAAATAAATTTGCAGAAGTTCAACTGGGTAAAAACAACGGATACACTTATATTTCTGAAAATAAAGACTTTATACAAGATATTCACTATAACACAACAGGAATAAACTCGGATAAAATTCTTGATGCAGAAGAACAAATGTTTGCAGAAGTATAAACAATAAACAGAATATACAAAAAAAGAAGTCATGGTTGAACCCTGACTTCTTTTTTTAATTAATATTTAGTTATTTAGTTATTGAACTGCATAAACGCTAACTTGTTTTCTGTCGCGTCTGTATGGTTCAAATTTCACCTGGCCATCAATTAACGCAAATAAAGTATCATCAGAACCTATACCTACATTATTACCAGGATGAATTTTAGTTCCTCTTTGACGAACAAGGATATTACCGGCTTTAACAGCTTCACCGCCGAATTTTTTAACGCCTAAACGCTTAGCTTCGGAGTCGCGGCCGTTACGGGTAGATCCCATACCTTTCTTATGTGCCATTTTTATTTCTCCTTTATTATAAAATTACATCTATTAAAGATTATTCAGACCTAATGTCTAACTAATCATTATTCAGCTGCAGATTCTTCTGCAGAAGCTTTCTTAGCAGAAGTTCTGATTTTTGAAATCATAACTCTTGTAAAGCCTTGTCTGTGCCCTTGTTTTTTTCTATAACCTTTTTTAGGTCTTTGTTTGTAAACAATAATTTTCTTAGCTCTGCCGTGTAAAACAATTTTACCTTCTACAGAAGCTCCGGTAACATAAGGTTGACCGACTTTTGACTTTTTGCCGTTTACAAGCATAACAATTTTGTCAAATACAATCTTTGAATCTTTTTCACCATCTAATAATTCAACATCAATGTAGCGACCTTCTTCTACTTGATATTGTTTTCCGCCAGTTTCTACAATTGCGTACATTTTCATTTCCTTTCAATTGGGGTTTCGTAACCTTTTTGGGGTTTTATGAACGATTGACCCGAGTAATCACGTATAGTTATTATCCCCCAGACCAAATACTATGTCAAGTAAAATATTGGATTCTTGTAAAACGTTTTAATATTTATTAACTTTCATGTCTAGTTAGAATTGTTTGAAGTATGATAGTTTTATGATGTTTAATAAGGAAGAATTAATAAGAGCTACAAAGGCAAAAATTTTAAAAGATAACACAAATAAAGACCTCCAACTGAAAATTTCTACTGACACAAGAACAATACACTCAGGGGACATTTATCTACCACTAAAAGGAAAATCTTTTGATGGCGAAGAATTCATACAAAATGCTTTAGAAGCAGGAGCAAAAGCTTATTTTACAACAAAAGACCAAATTTTTGATAACGCAGAACTCATTTTAAAAGTGGAAGATACACTATCTGCCTATCTCAATATTGCAAAATTCTACCGAGAAAAAATTAATCCCATTACAGTTGCAATAACCGGAAGTGCAGGAAAAACAACTACGAAAGAGATTTTGTATAGTGTTTTAAGCCAAAAATTTAAAACACATAAAACTTTTTCTAATCATAATAATGAAATCGGATTTTGCCAAACTGTATTAAATATGGATAAAGAAACGGAAACACTAATTGTAGAAATGGGAATGAGAGGTTTGGGTGAAATAAAACTTATATCAGACCATCTTGAACCAGATTATGCAATCATAACAAATTGCGGTAGTGCTCATATAGGAAGACTTGGAAGTTTAGACAATATAGCAAAAGCAAAATGCGAAATAATATCAGGATTAAAACCTGACGGTATATTTATTGCTCGGGAACAAAATCGAATAAAAAACAATATAAACTTTCATGGTAAAAAAATTTATTATTCAATGAAAGATGTAACAATATTGAATAAAAGTAAAGGTTTTTCAAAGTTTAAATACAAAAATAATACCTATGAATTAAATGTCGAAGGAGATTATAATATAGAAAATTCTCTTGCAGCTATAGAATTAGGCACTATTTTAGGAATGTCTCCAGAACAAATCCGACAAGGACTATCTTCTTATCGCCCTATTGAAAAAAGATGGGAAGAAGTAAACATAAAAGGCTTAAAATTTATTAATGACAGCTATAATGCAAATCCTGAATCCGTTAAAGCCTCCGTTAAAACATTTGTAGAACTATATGAAAATCCGGTTGTTGTTCTTGGGAATATGGGAGAATTAGGTGTTGACGAAATAAAATATCACAAAGAGGTTGGACAGTATTTAGCAAATCTAAACAAAAAAGTTAAGTATTTAACAGTAGGAAATTTAGCAAAAGAAATAGGAAAAGAACTTGTAGCAAAAGGATTTGAAGTTAAAAACTTTGAATCAAACAAAGAAGTATCTTGTTACATTCTTGAAAATTTGAATAACAGTTATACAATATTCTTGAAAGCATCACGCAGTATGGAATTTGAAGAGATTTTAGAAAACATAAAAAGAGGGATATGTAAATTATGATAATGATAACCATCGCATTTTTATTAGGAATGGTTTTATGTATGTTATTCGGCGTACCATACATTGATATGCTAAAGAAAAAAATGATAGGGCAATACATTAAAGATGTAGCTCCGGAAAATCATACAAAAAAACAAGGAACTCCAACAACAGGTGGAGTATTCATAATTGCAGCAATAATCATGGCATCAGTAACAGCCCTTCTGCTGGCTCAAAGAATGACAACAGTTGCTCTTATTACCATAATAACTCTTGCATTTTATACATTTGCAGGATTTCAGGATGATTATATAAAAATTAAAGGAAAAGGTAATGACGGATTAACTGCAAGAGGAAAACTTTTCAGACAAATAGCCATTGCCCTTTTACCAACATTATTTTTAATAATAACAAATCCAACAGCTTGTAATTTTACAATAGGAAATATTGTTCTAAATTTAAAATGGTTTTACCCATTCTTCGCAGTATTCATAATAACAGGCGCATCAAATGCCTATAATCTAACAGATGGACTGGACGGTTTAGCTGCAGGATGCGGAGTTCCGGCATTTATTGCCTGTTCACTAATTTCATTTGCACTTGGAGAAAATGAACTTGCAATAATTTCAGCAGCAGCAGCAGGCGCACTGCTAGGATTTCTCAAATTCAATAAACCAAAAGCTGAAGTCTTTATGGGTGATACAGGTTCTCTTGCCATTGGCGGACTATTAGGTACATTAGCTGTACTTGGCAAATTTGAATTTTTATTGATATTTATAGGCGGAGTATTTGTCATAGAAACGTTATCTGTAATTATTCAAGTTACAAGTTTTAAAACTACAGGGAAACGTGTATTTAAAATGGCTCCAATTCATCACCATTTTGAAATGCTGGGTTGGAATGAAAAGAAAGTAGTTGCTGTATTTTCTGTAGTTTCTTTAATTCTGTCAATTATAGCAATAATTTTATTTGAAATATTCAGCAGAGGAATTTTATAATGAGCATAAAAGGGAAAAAAGTCTTAGTATTAGGACTATCTAAAAGTGGTATTGCAGCTGCAAATTTTGCAAATCAACATGGTGCAGAAGTTTATTTAAGCGAAGGAAAACCCATTACAGATGACAAACTTATGCAAATAAAAGATTTGGAAAAAAAAGGGATTCATACAGAATTCAGCGGTCATAGTGAAGACTTTATAAATAAAGCTGAACTAGCAATTACCAGCCCTGGAATTCCACCACACAGTGAAATATTACAAAGACTAAAAAATAAACATATCCCAATAATATCAGAACTTGAACTATGCTATAGAGAGTGCGATATCCCATTTATCATAATAACCGGAACAAATGGTAAAACAACAACAACCGCTCTTACCGAACATATATTATCAAAAAAGCTTAACACTAAAGCTTGTGGGAATATAGGAACTCCACCATGCTCTATTGCAGAAGAAGATTTGGATTATTTTGTATGTGAAGCTAGTTCTTTCCAACTAGCAATGAGCCCATCAATAAAACCATTTATTGCCGTATGGACAAATTTTACACCAGATCATGTTGACTGGCATCAGGGGTTAGAAAATTATTTCAATGCAAAAGCAAGGATATTTAAAGAGCCGCAAAATGCACAATACTCCATTTTAAATGCAAAAGATGAAAAACTTATGGCTTTTTCAAAAGAAGCTAAAGGAACAATCTTTATGTTTGCTGAAAATATTGGAGATAATTGCTGTTACGAAAAAAATAATTCAATAATATTTAAAAGAAACGGCATAGAAGAAGAAATTATAAAACTTGAGCAGTGTCCCCTTATTGGAGAACATAACTATCAAAATATCATGTGTGCAATAATATGTGCAAAACTTGTAAATATAGATAATGAAACTATTAAGCAAGCTATTATGGAATTCAAAGCTCCGGAACACAGACTTGAAAAAGTCAGAGAATTAAATGGAATAACTTTTTATAATGATTCAAAAGCTACAAATCCAGAAGCGGCAATTGTTGCAATAAATTCATTTAATAATGTCAATGCCGTCCTGATAGCTGGCGGCAGAGACAAAAACACAGATTTAACTGAATTTTGCAAATCTATAAAAAAACATATAACAACAGTAATTTTAATTGGAGAAGCAACAGATAGATTTGAAAAAAATTTACTACAAAACGGATTTACAAATATTATCAAAGAAACAACATTAGAAAGTGCTATTGATAAAAGTATAGAACTCAATCCAAATGTAGTGTTGCTATCACCTGCTTGTGCAAGCTTTGACATGTTTACAAGTTATGAAAACAGAGGAGAGGTATTCAAGGAATATGTCTTATCGAGAGTATAAATCTAGTCAAAGACAGGAAAGAGAAAGAAAAGAAAGACGGCAAAGGAGACAAAAAGAATCTGATACTATACTCTCTGCTCCTGATAAATCACTTTTAATAATTGTTACTTTTCTTGTTATTATTGGATTTTTGGCAATTTTTTCAGCTACAGCTCCAAAATGTCTGAGAGAAGGAACTAATCTTGCTTCTTTTTTAGTAAAACAAATGCTTTATGCAGGAGTTGGATTCCTTGCTATGGGATTTTTTGCTAAATTTGACTATAAAAAACTGGAAAAATTTAATAACAAATTTTTATGGATAGTAATAATTTTGCTACTAATTTTACAATTCACCCCCCTTGGGGTAACTATCAATGGAGCAAAAAGATGGATAAATCTTGGATTTATGCAACTACAGCCATCTGAACTCGCAAAGCCTTTGTTTTGCATGCTTTTAGCCTCTAATTTTAAAAATGGAGTTGATTTACTTAATCCTAAAAATTGGACAGATGTTTATATACCAATACTTGTCATATTATTTTTAATCTTTAAACAACCAAACTTGAGTATGGTAATAATACTTCTAGTTGCTTCATTTTGCATGTATATCGCAGCTAAAGGTTCTTTAAAAGTTGTAGCTGCTCTTGGTGGTGTTATGGGAGCAGGATTTTTAATGTTTTTACCAAAACTTCTGCAAGGCTATCAAATGGACAGAATTAATGTCTGGTTGAATCCTGGAAGTGATGCACAAGGAAAAGGCTATAATATCATACAGTCATTAATAGCTTTTGCTTCCGGAGGATTCAGTGGAACAGGATATGGCGGCTCAATTCAAAAAAGAGCTTATTTACCGGAGTGTCATACAGATTTTATTTTTGCAATTTTAGCAGAAGAATTTGGATTTTTAGGATGTATATTTATAATAGGCTTATTTGTCGCACTTGTATATAGAGGACTGAGAATTTCAAAAAGATGTCCTGATTTATACGGAAAACTTTTAGCGATAGGAATTACAGTTATATTTGGATTCCAGGCATTTCTTAATATGTCTGTTGCCAGTTCTCTACTTCCGGTAACAGGTGTAACACTTCCATTTATTAGTTATGGAGGAACATCTATTATCGTTTCTCTGGCTATGGTAGGAATTTTACTAAATATATCAAAACAAAGGATAAAAAAAATAAGGACTGAAAATAATGACTAAAAAAATATATTTCATAACAGGAGGAGGCACAGGCGGACATATTTATCCTGCGTTGGCTGTAGCTGATATGCTATTTAAAGAAGAAAATACCGGGAATATATACTATATAGGCAATCCAAATAACCTTGAAGCAACAATTATCAAAGATAAAGATTACGAATTTTTACCTGTAATATCATCCGGAATGCCAAGAAAATTAAGCTTTAGTTTTATAAAATGGACATGCCAGATGATTTTAGCATGGATAAAATGTTGCAAATATATAAAAAAATATAAACCTGATGTAATTTTTGGAACAGGAGGCTATGTATCAGCTCCTGTATTATTAGCCGGAATGACAATGAAAATTCCTTTTGTAATGCATGATTGTGATGCAAATCCGGGATTGGTAACAAGAAAATTGGCCCCCTATGCAAAAAGTTTATCTGTAGCTTTTGATAGTGCTAAAGAAAAATTACATAATAAAAATTGTAAGGTTAACGGAAATCCTATTCGAGAAAAATTTAGTACACTAACAAAAACGCAAGCAAGAAAAGATTTAAAACTAGATGATAAGTTAACTATTTGTATCATGGGTGGCTCCCAAGGCGCACAAACTATAAATAATGCAATTATTCCAATATTAGAAAAACTATCCAAAAATTATGATTTACAAATAATATTTCAAACTGGCAAAAAAAATTTTGACCGGACTGCTGAAAAACTAAAAGAAATTTATCCTGATTACATAAAAGATAAAAATATTATAATACAACCATACTTTGATGATATGGTAACAATATTAAAAGCGTGTGATATAGCTGTATCCAGAGCAGGTTCATTAAGTATATCTGAACTTTGTGCAAGTTCTATTGCTCCGATATTTATACCATATCCCTACGCTGCAGCCGATCATCAAAGAAAAAATGCAAAATATATGGTTCAAAATGGTGCAGGACTATATTTAGAAGATTCAGATACAAATGCTGAAAATTTATATAAAATGATAACAAAACTAGTTGAAAATAAGACTCTTTTAGTCGAAATCCAAAAACAAAGCGGAAAACTTGCAAAATTTGATGGAACTCGAAATATTATACAACAGATATTTGATTGTACTAACTAATTATTAGTACTTTTTAAACTTTCTAAAAAGTCTTTATTATATTCAAGCGAATCTTTTGTTGCAGCAATTGAATAAACAGCCGGTCCGCTAAATACGTATTTTGCAGTATTTAAAATATCTTCAGGTGTTATAGAATCAATCAGTTCTAATTTTTTATTAATATAATTTATTCCATAAGGAGTTTTCACACTTCTTGCAAGAAGGTCATTTTTTCCTGAATTTAATTCCAAGGAAGCAAGTATTGAAGTTTTTAAATATTTTTTTGCATTATCTAACTCTTCTGCAGATACAGTTTCTGTTGTAAGCCTCTTAATATTTTCATTAAAACCATCAATTGATTTTTTGATATTATCAAACGATTTTTGTCCTGTTTCTTGATTTTCGGTAGTTGTGCCAATATTAAGGCTCATTATCCCGATATTATCTACAAAATCATAATTAGAAGAAACATAGTAAGCCAAATGTCGTGATTCTCTTAAATCAGAAAAAAGTCTTGATGCAGGTGAGCCTCCTAAAATTGAATTTAACAAAGAAATACATACAAAATCTTTAGCATTATTATTATGGCTGAACTTAAAACCTTCGAGTATCTCTGCCTGATTTTTTTTATGTTCTACAGTATAAACTTGATTAGCATTAAGTGGCTTGTATGAGTCTTTAAGAGAAATATCTTTAGGCTGCAGTAAAGCATATTCGCCTGCTGAATCAAAAACTTTCTGTTTTAATTCAGGATGTTTTGAAAATGGTGCGGAGACTATAACCTGCCCCTGACCTTTTACAAAAAGGTCATTATAAAAATCCTTAATATCATTCAAAGTTATATCATCCAAACTTGCCAACAAATCTTTTGGAGTGTATGCATACGGTGTATTTTCATATATAACTTTTCCAAAGTTGTCATAAGGTGAAGGCTCAGTATTTGAAAAATCTTCACGTAATCGATATACACTTTGTTTAAAATTTTCTTCAGTTATATCAACATTTTTTAATTTATCGTTAAGCAAATTTAATGCCTCTCCAGTAGAAGTATATGGAAAATTAACTCTGGCCTTTAATCCATAATCATCTGCAATGATATAAGAATCCATAGCAATGATATCTGACTCTTTATTATATTGCTCAAACGACATATTCTTAGAACCGCTGTTATTTATAATATCTGATAAAATATACGAAATAGCTGCCTTTTTAGGAGTCCAGTTTTTTTCCTGAATTGTCAGCATATATTCTACATTATCAGTATCAATATCATTGAGAATAACATCCATATTATTTGGTAATTTATATTCTGATATTTTAGCGGTATCAACTGGGACTTTTTTATTTAACCCGGTAAATGAAACACTTGAAATAACAGATAACGGAGTTATCTTTGCAAAATTATATTTATCTTCTATAGAATCTTGTGATACTTGATTTGGATGTACAACTGTCAATGCAGCCTTATTTAAATCCAAATATTTTTTTGCCGTATTTACAATATCATCAGCGGTCATCGAGTCCACAATAGAATTAAAATCTTTTACTTGACTAACATCCCCATTCAACATTGCCATCCCTATCTGAGAGTTTAGAGCATGAGAATATTCAAAAATTTCATTATGATTTTTCTTTAATCTATTTTTTATAGCCGTTAACTCTTCTTCCGTTGGTGGGACTTTTGATAAATTATCAATAATTGAATATAATTCTTTTAATAATAATTCTGCTCTAGCTTCTGATACTTCACATTGAAGCATTAGCATAGATTTATCTTTAGGATTAGAACTCAATCGTTCAGGTGCAAGACCTATATATGTTCCATACTTACTTTCAAGTGCTGCTATTCTAGAATTTGATAACCCGGCAGCCAAACATGAAAGTGCCTGTATGTAAATTTTATCTTTTGTATTATTATTTTCCGGACCTACAAAACCGATAAATACAGAAGACTTCCCGGCTACAGATTTTGGAGAAATAATATCTTGTCTAACGGCTTTAGTAATAGGAGTCAATTTTTCAAATTTTCTCTCATTTACAGGATTATTAGTCCCTGTAAAATATTTTGATACAAGCTTCATTGTTGATTCCGGCTCAACCTCGCCGGTTATAACTGTTATCATATTCGAAGGATAATAATTACTCTTATAATAATCTATCACATCTTCTCTTGTAAGAGCATCTATATTATCAGTAGAACCGGCAACAAGATCAAGTGAATTTGATTTTACATTAAACAAATTTTTTATTGTTTGAGAATATCCTAAATTTTCATTTTCTGATAAGCACATATTTATTTCAGAATCAACAATTTTCTTTTCTTTTTCTAATTTGTCAAGCAAGAATGTAGGTGATTGAAGCTGCGCAGCCTGAAGCATTATTTTATTTTCTAAATCTTTATCATCCAACAAATTAGAACTTATATAATAATCCGTTACGGAAAAAGATGTAGAAGCATTAGTTTTAGCTCCCATTTTATTAACTTCATCAAAAAAGACTTTATTCCCTAAAGTTTCTGAACCATTGAACAAATTATGCTCAATATAATGACTAATTCCTCTAACATTATCAGGTTCGTTAAAAGAACCGGTATTAACATACGTTTTAACAACAGTAGTACCCTCTTTTGGAACAATAACAACTTTTTGTCCATTAGCAAGTTTATAACATTTTGCTGTTAAATTATCATTCAATTTAATATCTTCAATATGCCGATATGAAATAGGAGTACTCACACTAAATTCAGGAGTTACATTTGATAAAGAATTCACCTGATTGGAAGAAGAATCTCCTGTAAAAGATTTATTTACCCTTGTTGATGCATTGGCGCCAATATTAGGGGCTATTATTGTATAATTCGGAATAACTTTCATAAAAAAA
>CAKMWI010000003.1 GCA_928722015.1 Candidatus Gastranaerophilales bacterium
CAGAAAATTTTATAATATCATCATAAGGCGGATGCAACATCAAAAACTGGCTTTTTCTTCCCCCATAATTTCCAATCTTGCTTTAACTTTTTCAACAGCTAATTCACTTGTTGAATCTGCACATATTATATTTACATCTGTTACAAGCTGTTTTGGAGTAAATTTTTCAGAAACACTTTCTGCCAAATCTTCTTTCAATTCAACCCCAATACAACGCCTGTTCATATTTAAAGCTTCTATACCTGATGTGCCGGAACCAAAAAACAAATCGAGGACAACATCATTTTTCTTTGTATAACGTTCATACATTTGCTGAGCAATCTGCGGAATATAATTTCCATGGTACTCATTAGAATGACCATGTTCACGCAATCTTGAAGGGAACTGCCATAGTGTACCCGTTAAAATATGACCGTAATCTCTCCATTTTTTCAGATTAATATCACTATATTTGGTTGTTTTAACTTCAGACTCTTTTACAATCTGTAAGTCAGCTTGCTTCTTCGGTTGTATTTTTAAATTCGAAATAAGTTTTTTTACCAAAATGTTCCCCCAATATTTGTAATATATTATTATCCAAGTCTTTTACTTTACTATCCAATCTTATAAAATTGTTTCAAATTTGTAATCAAACATTCAGATGATTTTGTGTTTGATGTAGATTGAAGTTGGAGATTGATAGCAAAATAAATCTATGACAAGAATCAAACAATTATCAAAACATTTAATTAACCAAATTGCAGCTGGTGAAGTGATTGAAAGACCGGCTTCTGTTGTCAAAGAATTAGTAGAAAATTCAATTGATGCAGGCGCAACAAAAGTCAGCATAGAAATTACAAACGATTGCAGAGATATACGAGTAGCGGATAATGGTTGTGGCATCCATCCTGAAGATATTATGCTTGCATTTTCCAAACATGCAACAAGCAAACTTCAAGAAGATGAAGATTTATTCGAAATTAAAACTTTGGGATTTAGAGGAGAAGCTCTTGCCAGTATAATATCAATTGCAAAACTAACCTGTATTACAAGAACAAAAGATTTTGAAACAGGCACAAAAGTAAAATGCGAAAATTCTGAAGTTCAGCAAACCGAAACCGGATGCGCAATTGGAACTATTATGGAAATAAAAGATTTATTTTACAATATCCCTGTTCGTTTAAAATTTTTGAAAAGTGCCAACACTGAATTTTCATATATTCAAGAAATAGTTCAATCTATAGCACTTTCTCATCCTGACGTTTCAATTGAATTAAAAAAATTCGGAAAAACAATTTTAAAAACTACCGGTCAAAATAACTTGATACAAACAATCAAAGAGGTATATTCTGCAGATGTTACTAATAATCTGAAAGAAGTTCTAAAAACAGATGACCTGTCAGGTTTAAAAATAAGCGGTTTTGTAAGTACTCCTGACTACACAAGATCAAGCAAAAAAAGTTATCATCTTTATATAAATTCAAGAAGCGTAAAATGCCCGATTTTACAAAAAGCAATTGACATGGTATATAAAAATCTCACAGCAAATAACAAATATCCATTTGTTGTGTTGAATTTAGAAATTCCGCCGCACGATGTAGATGTTAACGTTCATCCTACCAAAAAGGAAGTCCGCTATAAAAATCCAAATCAAATTTTTAACTTTGTATACTCTGCAATTGAAGCAGGATTATCAAATTATGTAGAGAAAAACTACCCCGCAAATAATACTGTAGCCGATTTTTCATATAGTGAAAAAACTGAAGAAACATCTTCACTGTTACAGTTTCCACAACAGCCAAAAGAGTTATACATTGATAAACAAACAGATACCATGTACATTTCTGATATAGGAATGAAAAACCTAGAAAAAGAATCCTTAACTCCTAAGTTTTCACAACAAGAAACACCTAAATCAGCTCAACAGCAGATATTTTCACCTCAACCACAAGCTCCTCAACAACCAGAAGAAAAAATTGTCGGACAATATAAAGATACATATATTCTTGTTGAAACAGAAGAAGGTCTTGAAATAATTGATCAGCATATTGCAGAAGAACGCTATATATATGAAAAATTAAAATCAGAAAAAAATGTAATCTCTCAAATGCTATTTGTTTCTGATGTCATACAAATAGCCTCGACAGAAGCCGCTCTCATAAAAGAAAATTTGGAAAAATTTGAACGCTTTGGGTACGGTATTGAATTTTTAAATGATACAGAGCTTATTTTTAGAAAAATTCCACAATTGTTATCAAAAGTTAATCCTAAAGAAATACTTGCGGATATTCTTGAAAATATTGAAGGAGACATTGATAACCTCGAAGAAAAAATACTAATTACTACATCATGCAAAGCTTCAGTCAAAGCAAACACTAAATTATCAATATGGCAAATGCAAGAAATAATAAAAAAAATGGCGAACAACTAAAATGCCTTACACATGTCCGCATGGAAGACCTATTTGCAAATTTTTCCCACATAAAGAAATAGCAGCATTTTTCCAGCGTTCAAAATAAAAAAATTGTAACAATTATTCTCAAAATAACAATGTAAATTTGACATGTTTTTTTGCTTAAATTAATATCAAATAAGAGGAAATGAAGTGAACATCTTCAACTGTAGCCGCAGCCGTAAAAGTCGGAACACTCAAAGAAAAACATCAATATTCACGTGCAGATTGGATATAGATGCATAATTTTTTTGATGTGTCCTCTAATAGCTAGAGGATTTTTTAATGTCTTATGGAGCAACAGCACTACATTCTCATACTGTAAAAACCGGAACATGTCCACATGGACTGCCATTGGGCGCCTGCCCGATTTGTAACGGGATGGCCGGCGGGAATTCTACAACCAAAACGAGACACCCCGCGTAATGTGGGTGAGATGACCTACAACCAATGCGCGGCAATAGGAGCCATGCTAAGAGCACAAAAACATGCCCGACAACAAGCCCAAATCGCACAACAAAACCACCTGCAAGCTCTTGCCAATTTCCAAAAATCAATAGCAAATACTCACCAAAAAATCATGGAACTGGCAAACTTAATTTCAAAAACCACTCCTCCACTGATAGCAAAACCAATTAATTTTATATTGACAAATATTGCAGCAAAAACCATAAATCTTATTCAAAATTTGCCAAATGCAATAATAAATTTTACACAAAATATAACTCAAAAATTAGCAGATATTTCAGACAAATTAACTGCCATATATGGAGAAATAAAATCAGCTGTTCAAAAAAAAGTTTCAGAAGTGTTATCAAATATTAAAAAGAAATTGAAATCTATATTTTTTATTTCAGACACAGAAGAAGCAGATGATGAAGATAAAAAAATCGACGAGGCAAAAAAAACTTTTGAATTAAAAACTTTTATTCATAAATTATACAAAAAACTTAAAAATGAAGATGAAAAGGATATAGAAAAGGATGATCATTAATCCGTTAAACGATGCGGAAACATTAAGACAACAAAGAAATCTAACCAGCTCTCAAAAGAAAAATAACCTTACAACAAAAGAAGGAGTACTGGTTAATAATTGTGTAAAGGATAAAGAATGTACTCTTGATAATTCTAAAGATACATTCATTATTTCAGATAAAGTACCTATGCCTCAAAAACTCTATCAAGATGAATCTTCGGTAGATAAAAAATTAATTCCATTAAGTGGAATTGCACTTAGTGTTATGGGTTCTATAGCAATATTAACCGCATTTTTAAATCACAGTGCAAAAGTCTCAGTTGGACTGGCCAAAGAAAAATGGCTTCCTTCAGTTACAAGAAATGTTCAACTAAGTAATGAAATGTATCAAGTAATTTATCAATTTGTTCAAAATCCAAATCAAAAAACATTTATTGCCGGTGCAGGAGTTTTAGCTCTAACAGCAATGTCATTTATGGGTAAAACATTTTTTGACGGATACAAAGATGTGTGGGTAAAACGTAAAGAAGCTGACATTCAAAAAAATCTTCAGGAAAATCTAATTGATGTAGAAACACAATCATTTTCAGGCAAAATGCAAATCATTAGAAGTATGTTGTCAAAATATACTGCTGATTTCGAAAAATATATAAACCCTGACAACGATAAAATCCTGCCGAATTTTGGAAAAAGAAAATATTCTACTCTTCCTTTTACATCTGAAAACAATGATTCTCCCAAAAAGAAATTTTCTAACTTAGGTAATATTTTATTAGGTGTAGGCACAGTAGCAAGTATTATCGGTTTAGGATTTATATCATTACGTAATTTATCTAAAAGTAAAGCTAACCTGAAAAAAGGTACTGATGATATAATTCAAGGAATAAAATCTATAGTTTCAACTTCAAATAACGCTACAAAAGATATTGATAAAACTAATCTTGAAATATTATTTATCAGCATAAATGCTAAAGAAGCTTTTATAAAAGAACAAGTCAACAAGTTAAAATGGGGCAATGCAGACGAAAAAACTCAATTCATAAATGAAATTATTGAAAAACTTAAGACTTCAACTACAAAAGTTAATCCGCATATCGGCGGTGATGGCACTCCAAAACCGGCATTCAATTCTTTTGTAGATGATTATCGAGCATTTTTCTATAACTGGCTATTAGATACTACTAATCCTCAATTTCAACAATTATTTTTGGGAGTTACAGGCATTACTGCAATAAGTTATGGCGGCAAACTTGCAGGAGACGCAATAAAAGAAGTCCAAGTCAAAAAGATAAATGCAGAAACAGAATTAGACCTTCAAAAAAGACTTGTTTCAACAGAATTAAGAAACTTTAAATCGAAAAAGGATGCAGCTATATCACCGCTTGTAGAAGAATTTTATAAACAAGTTGACAGTGGTAAACGTTCTAAAGAAGAATTAAAAACAATGGCTGAAAATATCTTGTTTGAAATTAAAAATGGTCCTCCATTTGTATATTCGTAAAAATTTTAACTATAACAAATTTTCAAAAGGATTTATATGATACAACAAATACAGACAATAAATTATCAGAATCCACATCAAATATATCAAACACAACAACAAAAACCTTGTTATATTTGTGCTTCCTGTCAATTACCAACGCAAAATAGAAATTACTGTCTCTTTGATAAAAATGAAGTAGATTATTTCATAAAACAAAAAGAAAATGCCCTTCCTTATTTAGCAGACATCTTAACTCATTCCAATAATGAAGCACAAGTTACAGAAACTCTTTATATTATAGACAGGATGATAGATAATGGAACACAAGGTATAGACAAGATGTATCCTGTTTTTTCAAGATTTAACAATACACAATCTCCTAACATACAAACTTTTTTGGCAGGTATTTATCGTAAAATACAAGTTCCTGATGCATTTGGCCCATTAGTTAATATGCTCATAAAAAATTCAATTCAACCGCACAACCCAAATCAAACATTTGACCCCAATGAAGAAATTGGCGGAGCAATATTAAGCTATATCTCCGACAAGTTTCGGACTCAAAACAAAACCTCTTAAACATTTAACAAACTATTTTCCAAAAATTTTTACTGCACGAGGTAAAATGCCCAAACAATAAGAAATAACAACCCCGTAATTTGTGATAGGGATATGTTTTTGATTTGCAATAATGATTCTTGATAAAATTTCACGTCTATTAGTCATACAAGCACCACAATGTATAACAAGAGAATATTTTGAAATATCAGGAAAATCATGTCCTGCTATATTATCAATCAAAAGATTTTTACCTGTTTTTTGCTGTAATAATCGTGGTATTTTTACTCTTCCTATATCATCGTCAATTGCATGATGGGTACAACTTTCCAAAATCAAAACTCTATCTCCATCTTTCAAATTTTCTATAGCCTCTGCCCCTTTGACAAAAATATCTAAATCCCCCTTTAATCTCGCAAAAAGAATTGAAAATGATGTAAGATAAATATCTTCCGGAACAATTTCCGCAACATGTTTAAAAGCCTGAGAATCTGTAACAACAAGAGAAGGCGGATATTTTAAATTATCTAAAGCACGTTTTAATTCAGTTTCTTTAACAACATAACTCAAACAGTTGTTATCCAACAAATCTCGTAAAACCTGCACTTGCGGTAAAATAATTCTTCCCTTTGGAGCCTCTTTGTCAATTGGAATAACGAGAATCACTGTACTGTTTTCCTTAACCAAATCTCCGACAATTTTTGGAGAATTTACAAAATCATCCGGCAGCATTTTCACAAGCATTTCTTTAAATTTAAAAATTAAATCCTTATCCTCTTTCGCTGAAGTAATAAGAACATATTCACTGTAGTTTTTAATAATTTCCAAAACAGATTCTTCAATTTGTTTAATATCAGTTTTATTAACCAAAATTAAAAAAGGAATTCTTAGTTCATTAAATTTATTTATAAGAGACTTTTCATACTCATCAATACCCGCATAATCACAAACAATTACCCCTATATCCACTCTATTTAGAATTTTCATTGTTTTTTCAATACGTTCTGCTGCCAATGCCGTTTCATCATTTATACCTGCAGTATCCAAAAAATTAACAGGTCCAATTGGTAAAAGTTCCATTGATTTTTCAACAACATCCGTAGTTGTTCCGGCAAATTCAGAAACAATCGAAACATCTTGACTAGTAATCCTATTTAATAAAGAAGATTTTCCAACATTAGTTTTTCCAAAAATACCTATATGCAAACGCATAGATTTCAAAGTTTTCATACAACATAACCCCATTTAAAAAGGACTGACCATTAAAAGCCAGTCCTTTAAAAATTTTTCAGATTAACCTCTGATACCTAACTTTTTAATCAATTCTCTGTACTCGTCAAGGTTTTGAGATTTTACATAAGAAAGTAATCTCTTTCTTTTACCTACCATCATTAATAGACCTCTTTTTGTAGCAAAGTCTTTTTTGTTTGATTTAAGGTGCTCTGTTAATTCGCTGATTTTTTTAGTCATCATAGCAATTTGAACAGCAGAAGAACCGGTATCTTTTTCATTTTTACCGTATTCCTTAACGATTTCTTGTTTGTTTTTTAAGTTAATTGACATATTAGTTTTCCTTTTCTTGTTGAGTGATTATTGGCGTAAGCACTCTACAAGGCAATCATAATATGTTCAAAAAAAAAAATCAATACATGATGTTAAAAAGAATTAAGAAAGCAAGACTAAGATAAAAGATTCATCCCACTATGGGTTGCATCATTGTATAGGCTAAGAGCATAATCTTTTTCAAATTGTGCATCATTAAAATTTTTGAACGCAGAAACAGCACCTTCACCTGAATTTTGTAAAGCAGACTGTTTTTGTGCACCACTGAGAGAAAGTCCGCCATTAGACATTCTTACATTATTCAAATTTAAAGCATACTGATTTTTATATTCACCCCAAATATTACTTGCTTTCTTAAAATTTGCAACAGCAGCAAAATATTGTTCTTTCTTTGCTTGAATATACTGCTGTTTAGACTCCGCAACAGGGTTTGTTAAATCTTTTTCAGCCAAAATACTATTCATTTTAGCTTTATACTTTTTGTATCCATCCTCACCATAAATCTTGCGCAAAGATTGTGCATAATCAGAATTATCATATTTAAAATAATTTTCAGAAACAATCTTTGTTATACCGTTCATAATCAACCCTTGTAAATTTCCTATCTTTATATATAAAGTATTTTTTGGCTTATTAATTGCTTTTTATTTACAAAAATTTATAAAAATTTTCCCACACAAACAGCACTATCCTATACTTATGCAAAAAACTATTTTCTAAAAACGGGAACCTTCCCATGGGTTTGGCAGAATGACGTTTTTTCCCCGCCCCTATGGAAAGGTTCAAACTTTTAAATATATGGGTATTTCTTTAACCCAATTTTTCTTTATATTCTTGACCACCGACAATTCTCAAGTGGCGATTTTCACCCTCGCCTATTGAGGTACTTTCCAAATTATGTTGTTCAACAAGTTCATGCTGAAGTTTTCGAATTTGTTGATTCTGCGGAGTAAGTTCAACATCTTTAGCTCCGGCAAGAATCTTTTCTATTGCCAGTTTTGCTTCATCAAGTGCTTTTTCGGTTATATCATAGAATGTTTGTTTTTCATTAACTTCCGCAATATCAAGAGCCTCTTTTATAACTTTTTGAATCTGTGCCATAGAATTTGTTTTGATGTAGAAAATTTGCAGCCTGTTTTCTTCTGCTGTACTCAAAACTTTAGCTCCGCCTTTAATGAAATTTTTGTGAGCAATAACAATATCGGCATCATCAAGATTTCTTGTTATTTCAGCATTCAAATCAAGACGCTCGATAACTTTTTCCGCAATACTTCTTGATACAGCATAAAGATATATCTTTTTGAATTTTTTTACATCATCAACATACTTTTGTCTGGAGAAACTAAACTTCAAACTTTCCGGATGTTCAATTTTGTTATCAAGAGCGTTAATTTTATCAATCACATTAGGAACTCTAGCAGGTACAGGTTCCTGAGTATTTGTAAAATTATAAACCTTATCAACTTTACGGATTTCAGGTCTAATAGGCCAGCCACGTAAAATATAATCCACAGCTTCTGCAGTATCTTTATATACAGCTAAAGTATTTCTATCCAGAATTTCTATTACAATATCAAAGGTTGGTTGTTTCTCTCTTTCCAAAACAGTTTTTTGTGAAGAACGACGTTTAGCCTCATCATCACCCAGTGTAACCGATTGAATACCACCGACCAAATCTGATAATGTAGGATTTTTAATCAAACTTTCTAAACTATTACCATGGGCTGTCGCAATAAGCATAACTCCACGCTCTGCTATTGTTCTTGCAGCCTGAGCTTCAGCTTCTGTACCTATTTCATCAACAACAATTACCTCCGGAGTGTGATTTTCAACAGCCTCAATCATAATATCTTTTTGATATTCAGGTTGCCTTACCTGCATTCTTCGCGCATGTCCGACCGCAGGATGAGGAGTATCTCCATCCCCGGCAATCTCATTTGATGTATCAACAATTACAACTCTTTTACCAAGCTCATCGGCAACAAGTCTCGAAATTTCTCTAAGTTTTGTAGTTTTTCCTACACCAGGTCTACCTAAAAATAGTATACTTTTATTTTGTAAACAAATATCTTTTATACAAGATATCGTTCCTGTAACAACTCTTCCAATTCGACACGTAAGCCCTACAACTTTTCCTTGCCTATTTCTTATGGCACTAATTCTGTGGAGTGTTCCAGGTATTCCGGAACGATTATCGGAAGTAAATTCCTGAACTCTGGATGTTATATAAGAAATATCATCATAACAAACGTCTGAAACATCAATATATTCTATCTTCCCGTCGGAATGTCGAATTTCAGGAGGCCGACCAATATCCAAAACAATCTCTATTACATCTTCCATCTTTTCATAGGTAATATGCTGCCTAATTTTGTCGGGTAAGATCTCCACTAATTTGTCCAAGTCATTCTGAAATTGTAGGTTGCTCATATATTCGCTGCCTTTCTATTTTGATTATAACAAAATATTTTCTGGCTATTAAATGCGATTTAATTATAATATATATCTTCTATATATATTATACCACATGTATCGACATAATTTCTAAACAACTATACTATTTATGTAGCAATTTTTACAAAACTTTACATTTAGAATTAGCCTCAAAACGTGTGAAATCAACACTTTTCATTTTAAAAAATAGAAAAAAAATAAATTTTCAATCTTTAGATTGAACTTTTAAACTTCACTTTACATTATGAAATACAAAAATAAAATATATTACAAATAATTTACAATGACAGCTTTATAAAGAATATTTGCAAATTATTGCACACTTGAAAAGACGCAAAAAAAGTAGTATAATTTAAAATATATATTTGCAAAAACAGGATATTGAGAATATGAGGAAAGCCCTGACAGTTGGTGAATTATTGGTTACAATGGCAATTATAGGTGTTATTGCTATGTTGGTACTTCCCAGCTTTTTAAAAGATTATCATAACAAATTATATACAGTAAGACTAAAAAAAGTATATGAAATGCTTACTGATGCAATGGAACGTGCCTGTACAGATAACAATGTTTCATACTTTAATCAGACTGCTTATGCCAAACCAAATGACGCAGCAGGACAAACAAAATTCATAGAAACATATTTTAAAGTTTCAAAAAAGAATGGAGACGCAGCATTTGCTAATTCATACAGAAAACTTAATGCCACAAATAATGACGGTGCCAGTATATCTTCACTGATTACAGGTGGAAAATCAAAATTACAAGGTGGAGAATCAATATCCTTAACTTGTGAATCAGCAACCGAATGTGTTGTTATGGTTGATATAAATTCTACAGACGGTCCTAACATCGGTGGTAGAGATTTATTCCGTTTTAGAATTGATACATCAAAAAATATTGTTATGAGCCATTCAGATCCGGCACAATGTGGTACTGATATATACGGACACGGCTGTCTAAACAGAATTATCCAGGATAACTGGACAATGAAATACTAATCGAAAAGGACAAATATGAAAAAGGGTTTTACACTTGCAGAGGTTTTAATTACATTAGGAATTGTCGGTGTTGTCGCCGTTTTAACTATCCCTGCAGTTATGAGAAATTATAAAAATAGATTATATGTTGCGCAACTTGAAAAAACTTATGCACAATTATCAGATGCAATACTGGCAGCTATGAATGATGAGCATTCAGATAATTTTTATGAAACTCGTTCAGGCAGTGTTCAAAATGACGCTTGTAAAAATGGAGGAGAATGTACCAGTGGTCTGGGCTACTTTTTAAATACTTATTTTGAACCTGATATGAAAAATTGCGGAAAAGGTGCAACTTTATGCTTACCCGGCGGACAAGATGCATATAAAACTATCAGCGGTGTTATTGCTGGCACTCCTGGAGGTGGGGATTATTGTATACAAACTTCACGTGGTGCAGCTATTTGCGGATTTTTTAATTCAAAGAATACTTGTATGAGTCTTGCTGTAGATGTTAATGGAGCTGAAGGTCCTAATATTATAGGTAGAGATTTATTTGTTATGGATATTCATAGCGACGGCGCAATTTCAGACTATTCCAGCGGTTGTTCTGCAGGAAGCCAAGGATGTGTTGCAAGCCATTGTAATACAGACAGTGGCAAAAACATTTATGAAAAAGCATGCGGCTGTCTAACCAGTGTTATGGAAGCCGGCTGGAAAATGGAATACTAAAAGGAAATCATTATGAAAAAAGGTTTTACTCTATCAGAGGTTTTAATTACATTAGGAATTATCGGCATTGTCGCTGTATTAACAATTCCTGCTGTTATGAAAAACTATAAAAACAGACTATATGTTTCACAACTTGAAAAAACTTATGCTCAAATCTCAGATGCAGCTCAAGCCATCATGAATGATGAGCATTGCAGCAATTTCTATGAAACAAAAGCTGCAAGACCCAATTCATGTACTAATGCAGCTAAAGGTGAATGTCAAGCCGGTGCAGGATATTTCCTAAATAATTATTTCAAACCGATAAGAAGAAACTGTAAAACAGGTACAGATAAATGTCTTGCCGATAAATATACAAATATAGACGGGGCTGCTGCCGGAAGTTTTTATGGAGAATATTGTATTCAAACAACAAACGGTGCTGCTATTTGCATAGAATATAATAAAGCTAATCATGTTCCTTCTGTTGCTGTTGATATAAACGGAACTTCTGAACCTAATATGACAGGAAGAGATGTATTTGTAATGAATATTTCAGAAAAAGGAACTATCATAGATTGGGGTAATGCGGATGACTGCAACAAAGCTAACGCAGAAGCTCATATTGCCAAATATGCAGCAGGCTGTTTGAGAAAAGTTAAAGATGCCGGCTGGAAAATGGAATACTAAAAGGAAATCATCATGAGAAAAGGTTTTACTCTATCAGAAGTTTTAATTACACTTGGAATTGTTGGGGTTATTGCAGCCTTAACAATACCTGCGGTTATGAAAAATTATAAAAACAGACTATATGTTGCACAATTGCAAAAAGTATATTCCCAACTTTCCGATGCAACAAAAAGTGTTATGAATGAAGAACATTCCATGGATTTTTACCAAACAACAGCAGGAGTTAAAAATTCTTGTTCTAACGCAGATGAAGGTAAATGTGAAAAGGGTCCCGGGTACTTTTTAAATAATTATTTTAAGCCTGTAAAAAGAAATTGTGGAACTCCGGGAGTTGCAAAATCTTGTGTCGCCGCAACTTATAAATCTATAACAGGTGCAGATGCAGGAAAACTCCTCGGTGATTACTGTATTCAAACATCAAACGGTGCTTCTTTGTGTATGTCTTTTCAAGACGACGGAAAGTCTCATGTGAACGTTGATGTTAACGGAACATCTGAACCTAATATAGCCGGACGTGATGTATTTTATATGACAATCCAGTCAGATGGCTCTATTACTGATTACAAAGAAACAGATGCTTCTAAATGCTCTACCCCGAGTTCTGCCGGCTGCTTAAATAAAGTTATTGAAGCCGGTTGGAAAATGGAATATTAAAATTTGAATTACTCTAACCCATACTTAAACTTTAATGCTTTATAAAGTAATGACAAGAATGTAGTTTTTGTTTTTGATTGCAATGGAGGATAATACATTTCTACATTTTTAAAGTCTTTATATGTTGCATCTTTTCCATTTTTAACAAATTTATCCAATTTTTTATCTACCTTATGAATCCCTGTATTCATCCCGTATTTTCTATAAAACGGATGAGGAACCCTGTTAGGCATCAAAGAAACATCTGCAGTTAAATGAAAACGACCGCCACATCCAATCTTCTTACTATAATTACGCACAAAATCAAGCATAGCCGTTCCAAAGCCTGAACCACTACAATTGGAAGATAAAAATTGAACATATAAAGAAGGAATATCAAAAAGAGAATCTCGCTTTATATTTTCCGGAAAACATCTCATAAAAGCATGCTTTCCCTCATCAGATTTTTTTGTTGATACCATGACAAATTGATCAATAGCATGTCCGAAATAATCAAAATAACTATGTATCAACAATTTATCCGGAAGTTTATCTTTATACTTATATTTTAATGGTGGATATTTTAAATGAGAAATATTCATATACTATTTAAAACTAAACAAGTAAAAAGTTGCTATATCTAAAAAAATTTTAACAATCATTAATTTATATGATGAGAAAATAAATTTTATCCCATAACATATAAACATATACTCTATATAAAATCAGTTGAGTTTTAATGATTTTAGCATTACCAATAAAATTAAATAAATCAATTCTTTATAAATATTTGTTCTATAAACATTTTTATAGATTTATATTTTTGCACAAACCTCTATGCTCAAGATACAAAGATTTTACCTTACAAATCTTCGGACTGTATATTTGCAGGAGCTGTTTTTTCTTATATTTAGGTTTTTTTATATCGCTAATATTAACTCTTATTGCAATTAAAGATGTAACTTTTAACAAATATTTTTTCCTCGGTTTTGCAGGAATGCTTTTGACATTTTTTATTTCTTATCCGCCGATATACGCAAGATTTAGCAGGATAACAAAAGATTTTATAAGATTTTATGATGGAATTTTTTTAGCTGCATTTTTCATAATATGCTTTAAATTAGGTCTTTTTATAGGCATAACAAGTATCTGCGCATTTTTTATTATGAAACATATCTATAACAAAAAACGCTCAGGAAAAAATATCTGTAAAGGATGTGATAAACTACAAACAAACAAAACTTGCGAAGGTTACGTAAAGCAACAAGAAGCTTTATTAAAAATAGAAGAAGAATATTCTAATATTATTATGGAGTGGGTTAATAAAGGAAGGATAAAATATGATTAATCGTGAAGATTTATTAGCAGGCACAAGACCAGAAGTAGGAAACAGAATTCTTGTAACAGAAAAAGAAACATTTGAAGGATACCAGGTAATGGATTACAAAGGCATTGTCTGGGGAATATCAATGAGAGCAAAAGATATTGTTCAAGATACAATGATGGGCTGCAAAGATGTTACAGGAGGAGAATTAACATCCTACACAGAACTTTCGGATGAAGTCCGTCAAAGGGCCTGGGATAGAATGCTATCTTCCGCTAAAAAAATCGGTGCAAATGCGATTATTAATTTTCGATTTGAAATAACCCCAGTTATGTATGGAACAAGTTCAACTGCAGAAGTTATTGCCTACGGTAATGCCGTTGTCATAGAACCTATTAGAAATTATGTTCCTATGGGCGGTATAGGAAACATTCTTGCAGAATTTGTCGATAATTTCCATGGTGATTCTACAACTACAAAAAATCAACCCGTCAAAAAAATAAAAGAATCACAAAAGGCTGAAATCACTAAAATTGGTGAGTTAACCTACGCAATTTGTCCGGAATGTAAACTCAAATACAAAATTTCAAAGGATGAAAAAGGAATAACAAGAGTTCTGGGTCTTACTGATGTTGATCCGGAAGAAAACGGTTTACAAATCTTTTGCTCAAGATGCGGGACAAAATTTACTATTCCCGAACAGGAATAACAAATTTTTCTATCGCTTTTACAAAACCGTCATTTTCAACACTATCAGTTATAAAATCGGCACACTCTTTAAGCTCGGGGGTGCCGTTTCCCATAGCAACACCAATTCCTCCACATTGAACCAAGTCAATATCATTATTTTGATCCCCGATAGTCAACACTTCATCAGGTTTTATATCCCACATATTACATAAAAATTTAACACCTAAGGATTTTTTAGCCTTTGCAGAACCAATTTCACAAAAATAAGGAGTTGATTTCACTATATATAAATCAGGATAAGTTCTATGTAACTCTTCAACCCAACTTGTTACAAGATGCTCATCATTTAAATCTATTGCTAAAATTTTATTAACATTTTCTATTTCTAAATCATCAAATGAACAAACTGTGTAATCTATAAATTTTCCGTCCGTATAGTATTTGACAATATCATTGTCCTTTTCCACATAAAGTTTATCGTCAAGATAAAGATTAATATGGACATTATTTTTTCTTGCCCAAACAATAATTTCTTTTGCAACAGAGGAATCCAAATTCTGTTGATAGAGGGTATTCCCCGAAAAATCTTTTATCAAACCTCCTTGATATGAAATAATCGGTGTTTCCAAACCCAAAGCCTTGGCTACAGGAAGAGTTGCACAATGCATTCTACCGGTTACAAGAACAAGTTTGATTCCATTCTTTTTTAAACATTCCACACAATTTCTCATTCCCGGAGTAAAGTCTAACCCCCATTTTAAGATTGTTCCGTCAATATCTGTTGCAATCATTTTAATCATCAGTTAATACCCCTTTTTATCCAATATTTTAACAGATTAAAATATCTTTCCTAAAGTTTCATAAAGGCTCTAGCTATAGTACAAATTGTTTTAGCGTCATTAATTTCGCCTGCATCTATCATATTCATAATATCTGATAATTTATATTCAAAACATTTTATTATTTCACCTTCATCAGGATGCTCGCCTACAAATTCCAAATCTGATGCAAGATATAAATAAAGTTTTTCAGTACAAATACCCGGAGTTGTATTTATAAAACCCAGCGACTTCCAAGTTTTTGCTCTATAACCGGTTTCTTCTTCAAGTTCACGTTTACAAGCCTCATCAGGATTTTCACCAAGTTCAAGTTTTCCTGCAGGAAGTTCCAAATTAACACGCTTTAATGGATATCTAAACTGCTTAACCATAAGAATAGTATCCAAATCTTTCATTGCAGCAATTACCACTCCCCCTGAATGTAAAATAACTTCACGAAAAGATTTATGTCCGTCAGCCACTTCGACATCATCTTTAATAACGGTAATAACTTTCCCCTCATATACAACTTTAGAATTTAATGTTTTTTCTTCGAAATCCATAATTTTATAATAGCATAAATTCTAAACTTTAATAATAAAGTTTACATAAAATATGTTATTGATATAAAAAAATATTTTTATCATAGAGGGGTTCGGGGAGGATACTCCCTGATAACTCGAACCATTTGACCAAGCGTGTTTTTCTTTTTCCGTCTACTTTTTCTTTTTGCCTCGCAAACAAAAAGAAAAAGTGGACATAGAGAATACTTTTTCTAAAAAAATAATTTTATTAAATAACTTTGTCTTGCCTTACTTCATTTCTTTCTCTTTTATTGCGAGTAAAAGAGAAAGAAACGTAAGCAAAGAAAGAGAAAAACGCGACCGAATGAAACGAGTCATCTGAAACTGCGTTTCCGAACCTTCCTAAAAAATTTGAGGGGTTCGGGGAGAAACTCCCTGATAACTCGAGCCATTTGACCAAGCGTGTTTTTCTTTTTCCGTCTACTTTTTCTTTTTGCCTCGCAAACAAAAAGAAAAAGTGGACATAGAGAATGCTTTTTCTAAAAAAATAATTTTATTAAATAATTTGTGTTGTCTTACTTCATTTCTTTCTCTTTTATTGCGAGTAAAAGAGAAAGAAACGTAAGCAAAGAAAGAGAAAAACGCGACTGAATGAAACGAGTCATCTGAAACTGCGTTTCCGAACCTTCCTTGAGAAATTATAAAATATCAATAACATATTTTATGCAAAAATTTTTAATTTATTTCTTTGTGCTATACTTGAAACAGAGAACAAATGGAGTATAGAAAATATGAAAGAAAGTTATTTTCCACAAGAAATAGAGAAAAAGTGGCAAAATATTTGGGAAGAAACAAAAGCATTCAAAACTCCTGATACTTCAGATAAACCTAAATATTACGCCCTTTCAATGTTTCCATACCCTTCAGGTAAATTACACATGGGTCATGTAAGAAATTACACTATCACAGATGTTATCGCCAGATTTAAAAAGGCAAATGGTTTCAATGTTCTACACCCAATAGGTTGGGATAGTTTTGGGCTTCCCGCAGAAAATGCTGCTATGCAGCATAATGCTGACCCTGAAACATGGACAGATGAAAATATTGCATATATGACAAAACAATTAAAAATGCTAGGTTTGTCTTACGATTGGGATAGAGAAGTTACAACATGTAAACCGGACTATTACAAATGGACTCAATGGTTATTTTTACAACTATACAAAAAAGGATTGGTTTACAAAAAAGAAGCTGCCGTAAACTGGTGTAACAATTGCGGAACAGTACTTGCTAACGAACAAGTTATTGATAGCAAATGCTGGAGATGTGATAGCATTGTTGAGAAAAAATATTTATCTCAATGGTTTATTAAAATTACAGATTATGCAGATGTTTTATTAGAAGACTTGGATAAACTTCCAGGTTGGGGAGATAACGTTAAAACAATGCAAGCTAACTGGATTGGAAAATCTAAAGGTGCTATCTTCAAATTCCCTGTAATTGATGCCCCAAACGGTGAAAAAATGGAAGTTCCTGTCTATACAACAAGACCAGATACAGTGTTTGGTATTACATACCTTGTAGTTGCACCGGAATATGCAGATATTGAAAAACTTACAACTGCTGAAAATAAAGAAAAAGTTGAAGAATATAGAGCAAATGCTCGCAAAATGAGTGAAATAGAAAGACTTTCAACTGAAAGAACAAAAACAGGTGTGCCGCTAGGAACCCACTGTAAAAACCCATTCAATGGAGAAATATTCCCATTATGGACAGCTGATTATGCTCTTGTTGAATACGGAACAGGTGCAGTTATGGCAGTACCAACACATGATACAAGAGACTATGATTTCGCTAAAAAATACAATATGCCAATGAAAGTAGTAATCCAAGATGAACAAAATCCAAGTGATTGTTCAACAGAAGCATATACCGAACCTGGTGTATTGGTAAATTCAGGCGAATTTAGCGGGATGAAAAATGAAGACGCTAAACAAGCTATTACAAAATGGGCCGTAGATAAAGGTTTTGGAGAATTCAAAACTCAATACAGACTTCGTGATTGGTTAATTTCACGTCAAAGATACTGGGGAGCACCAATTCCTGTTGTATACTGTGATAAATGTGGTATACAACCTGTACCTGAAGATCAATTACCTGTATTACTGCCAAAAGATGTTGATTTTTCCGTTGTCGGAAAATCACCTATTACAACATCAAAAACATTTAAAGACACTGTTTGTCCAGTATGTGGAGGACATGCTGTCAGAGAAACAGATACAATGGACACTTTTGTTTGTTCAAGCTGGTATTACTTGAGATATTCAGATGCAAAGAATGCTGAAAAATGCTTCGATAAAGATAAAGTAAATCATTGGTTACCTGTTGACCAATATGTAGGTGGTATTGAACATGCTATTCTACACTTATTATATTCAAGATTTTTTACAAAAGCATTAAGAGATTGTGGCCTTTTAGACTTTGACGAACCGTTTAAAAATCTCTTAACTCAAGGCATGGTATTAAAAGATGGTTCAAAAATGTCCAAATCTAAAGGTAATACTGTTGACCCTGATGAAATATTTGAAAATTACGGAGCAGATACAGCAAGACTCTTTATACTATCAGATTCACCTCCGGCAAGAGATTTTGACTGGTCAGATGCAGGTGTTGAAGGATGTTACAAATTCTTAAACAGAGTTTGGAGACTGATTTCAACAAATCAAAATAACATCTCTCTTGATTACAAACTGAACTTCCCTCTCGAAAAATCAAATGACGATTTAGTAAGAACTGTTCATATTGCAATCAAAGGAATTACAAATGATATTTCTAATGATTTTCAATTCAATACTGTAATTTCTAAATACAGAGAACTGACAAATGCAATCTATGACTGGCAAGGAGAAAAATATAAAAAGGCTTCTGAACTTAGCGAGGAAGATAAGAATGTCTTGAGTTTTGCAATCGTTTCACTCATGAAACTTATGTCGCCAGTTGCTGTCCATCTAACAGAAGAAGCATGGCATGAACTCGGGGGAGCCGGCTCAATTCATGAACAACCTTGGTGTAAGTGGGATGAAAACCTTGCAAAAACAAGTTCAATCACTTTAGTTGTTCAAGTTAACGGAAAAGTTAAAGACAAAATAGAAGTGGATGAAAGCTTAGATCAGGAAGCAATGAAACAAGTTGCACTAAATAGTGAAAGAATTCAATCATTAACAGAAGGAAAAACCATTGTGAAAGTGATTGTAGTTCCTAAAAAACTTGTTAATATTGTTGTTAAATAATAATGTAATTTAAAAAATATACAAAATTTTATATGGCAATGATATCGATAAACGATATCATTGCCATATTATTAGAACAAAATTACCCGACACAAATAGCTGAGTTATATAATGCTCATCAACCTTGCGTTAAATTTATGTTTAATATAAAATACGCTTGTATTACAGGGTATTATAAAGGAGATACTATTATGTCAAGAAAACCTATTATTGCAGGAAACTGGAAAATGAACTTACTTCAAAGTGATGCAAAAGCTTTATATGAAGGAATCAAGTCATTTGTAGAAAAATTTAATGCACCTCAATTACCTACAGTTGTAATTGCACCTGTATTTACTTCTTTAAATCAAGTAGCTGAAATTCCTTGTGATTGCGGCTGCAAAGGCTCTAAATTATATGTAGCAGGTCAAAACTGCCACTGGGAATCTTCAGGAGCATATACAGGAGAAATTTCTGTTGAAATGTTAAAAGATGCAGGATGTTCTTTTGTTATTATCGGCCACTCTGAAAGAAGACAATACTTCTCTGAAACAGACGAAATGATTAATAAAAAAGCAAAAGCTATTTTAGCCGGTGGATTAATTCCTATTATATGCTGTGGAGAAACATTAGAACAAAGAGAAGCCGGTGTAACAGATTCTCATATTGCATCTCAAATTAGAGCTGCATTAGATGGAATTTCATCAGAAGATGTAGCAAAATCAGTAATTGCATACGAACCTATCTGGGCTATCGGTACTGGAAAATCTTGTGATGCAGATGAAGCTAACAGAGTTATCAAAATGATTCGTTCAGTTGTTTCTGAAGTTGCAGGAGCTTCTGCTGCAGATTCTATCAGAATTTTATACGGTGGCTCTGTAAAACCATCTACAATTGAAGAACAAATGTCTAAATCAGATATCGATGGAGCTTTAATTGGTGGAGCATCATTAAAAGCAGATAGCTTTAACGAAATTATTGAAAAAACAATGAAAATTGCTGTTTAATACAAACTCAGCATCCAATCGATACAATAAAATTTGATTGACAGTCGAAACTGAAAAGACCTGAAGTTTATTTCAGGTCTTTTCTATTTAATAAAGTTATAATATTAACTTTGAAATTAATTTATCTTATCTTCTTCGCCAAGGATAACCCCGCAGGAAGCGGTAATACCACATTTTCATAATTTTGGTTTGCATTAATATCATCAATAAAAGTTTGAACTTTTGAAGCATGAGAAATTACATTATCACATGCAATATATCCCCCAATATTCAAATGAGGTTCAATAAGATGAAAAAATTTGATATACTGAGCTTTATTTGCGTCAACAAAAGCAAAATCAATTTTATAATCTTGCGGTAAATACTCTAAAATTGTTGCAGCATCACCCTTTTTAGTTTGAATAATATCTGCAACTCCGCATTTTTCAAAATTTACCTTCGCAATATCAAGCCGCTTATCATAAAATTCAATTGTTACAAGCTTTCCACCGGTTTTTTTTAGAGCTTTTCCAATCCAAATACCGGAATAACCATTAGAAGTGCCGACTTCAATAACATTTTTTGCTTTTGAATCAACAATTAAATTATATATAAACTCAGCAGTTGTTCTTGATATATTCCAAAATTGCTTTTGAGTTTTTTCTAAATCCTTTAATACTTGTTGAGTTGTACTATCAAATGTATCGATTATCATTTTATTGTTTTGACCTTATCTGTAATAACAATTGAACGAACAGGAACATCCAGAGGGCTCGTTTTCACAATTTCTTTTGACGCAGTATCTATAACAGAATACAATCCTGAACGCGCATTTGTAATCATAATCATATCTGTATTTTCAATAGGCGTAATATTTGTTGCAAATGCATTTGTATTTAAAAAGAGTTTGTCTGTTATAATATCTTCATCCGTATTTAAAACCTCAACCAAATTCTCCGCTGCCCCTAAAATATATAATTCATTATTATGAGCATATAAATCTACAGGTTTTTCACAAACTTCCAATTCAGCCATAAGACCTAAAGTTTCATAATCAACAATAGCAAGTCTGTTTTGAGTTCTGCTTATTATATAAATTTTTCCATTTACATAAGCAATTTTAGAAATATTTGGAAAACTTCCTATATTTTTTAACAAGAAATTATTGTCTAATTCAATTGCCCAAATATCATTTTTATTCCTGTCAACATAAAATATTTTTGTACCGTCCTCAGAAAGTGTAAGTTTTTCACATAAGCCATTAATTTTCAGTTGTTTTTTTAATGTCATTGTTTCTAAACTAAAAATATAAATACTTGAATTTGAACCAGATGATATGTAAGCAATTTTATTATTTTTATCTATAATTATTTGCTCAGGACAAATCTCAAAATGCACTTGTTTAATTATTTTTTCATCTTTCAAAGAAATAATATTCATTGTTTTAGAATCAAAATATGTTACGAGTAAAAATTCACCATTATAGCATTTAATATCGTTTATTACCCCTTCTTGTTCAAGAGAATATTCAGGAACTTTATTATTTGAACTTATAACCTGAATATTTTTATTAGAACCTGTTGCAATATAAAAAGTTTTATTATTTAACTGTTCTACAGGTATAATATGTTTTTTCCCTTTATTTTTTGAATTATTTATTCTCAAACCTGTATCTTGAGCTATAGAAACATCAACATTTCCGATAATACCCTTCAATGTTTCAGGAATCACAAGGCCTTTAGGCAAAAGAATATCTTGCGGCAACAATCCGGATTGAATTTCATCCGGCGGATTAATCATATTAATAACAGTTTTTTTGCCATTAGTATTTATTACTTTTAACAGAGAATAATTATTATTTAAAATAACCATATCCGGTTTTTGCTTTAATGTTTCATTAGCAGGATACGTAGTTTTTATATTAATATTTTCAACAGTTTCTACTTTTGCCGGAAATATTGGCAAATACATTGTATTATCAGGAAGAATTATAACTCCATCAAACCTGAAATTTGTATTTGGAAAAGTTTTGTTCACAAAATCCTGAACCTCTTTAGGAACTTGGGCAGCAAAAGATGTACCTGATGCAAAGAAACATAACATTAAAGCTAATAATAATTTGCGCATATTATTTAAATACTCCCTTGACTTTTGACATGATAGATTTTTGAGGTTTTTTACCGGTTTGTAACTCATACAACTCCTGATAAAGTCTTTTTTCCTGTTCGGTCAAACGTGTCGGAATTTTAACCTTCAAAATAACTATATGGTCTCCACGCTGAGACGGTCTGGAAATAATAGGTATACCGGCACCTTTAATTTTAACAAGATTACCATGCTGTACTCCTGCTGGAATTTGAATTTCTTTTTCACCATCAAGAGTTTTGATAGTTAAAATATCACCCATAACAGCCTGTGCAGGAGAAATTTCAAGTTCAGTAAACACATTAATTCCATCTCGTTTATAATAATTTGAAGATTCTACATGGATTACTACAAATAAATCTCCATTAGGACCACCATTAATTCCACAATCCCCACCGCCGGAAACTCTTATTTTTGACATATTATCAACGCCTGCAGGAATTTTTATTTCAACTTTTTTCTCTTTATTAACATGTCCGCTGCCATGGCAGGTTTTACAAGGTTTATCTATAACTTGACCTGAGCCTTTACAATGAGGGCAAGTTGTAATTTGAGCAAAATTACCGAGAGGAGTTCTTGTAACTGTTTTAACCTGACCTGTACCTCCGCATTGCGGACAAGTTTTTTTCTGGGTACCGGCTTCTGCACCCGTACCATTACAATCAGGACAAGTTTCAAGATGATCAAATTTTATCTCTTTATTGATACCAAAAACAGCTTCTTCAAATTTTAATTTGATATCATATCTTAAATCATCACCACGCTGCGGAGCATTTGGGTCAACACCGCCACCGAAACCAAAACCGCCAAATCCTCCAAAAAAGGTTTCAAAAATATCATTAATATCACCAAAACCGCCGGCAAAAGGTCCGCCCGTATCGAAACCGGCATTTTTCAAACCATCTTCACCATATCTATCATAGGTTGCTCTTTTGTTATCATCAGATAAAGTTTCATAAGCTTTACCCAACTCTTTAAATTGTTCTTCTGCATCCGGAGCCTTGTTAACATCAGGATGCAATAGCCTCGCTTTTTTTCTGAAAGCTGATTTTATTTCATCTTTGGTGGCATCTTTTGATACCCCTAATATTTCATAATAATCTGTCATTCTATTCTAATACTTCCTTCAATAATCCTTCCGAGTCTGATAAATAACCGATAATATTTGTATTATTCGGCAGTCGCAACATTAACCAGTGTAGGTCTCAATACCTTATCCCCCATCTTATAACCTTTTTGTAATTCGTTAATTATAGTATGTTCAGGGTGTTCACTTGTAGGGGTTTGCATCACTGCTTCATGAAAATTAGGATCAAATTCCTCTCCAATTGCATTTATTTCCTCTAACCCGAGTTTTGCAAGAGTTTCAATAACTTGCTTATGAACAAGATTAAAGCTTTCTTTAACTTTTTCGCAATCCTCAACACTTTCTAAGGCTTTTTCACCACGTTCAAAATTATCAAGAACCTCCAACATATTCTTAAGTGCAGATTCCGTTCCAAATTTGATAAGATTTTCACGTTCTTGCTCCTGACGTTTTCTATAGTTATCAAAATCAGCAGCAAGTCTTATATATTGTTGATTTAATTTATCATATTCTTCCTGAAGTTTACTTTCTTTACTATCTTTTTTGTCATCCTGAACTTGTTCTTGCTCCGGCTCTGCTATATCTTCTACAACAGTATCTTCAGAATTTTTTTCATTATTTTCGTCTTTAATCACGTCTTCATTTTTAAACGGATTTGAATTTTTATTTGTCATAATATTTCCCTTCACAACATTATTATATACATACATTATAAAGTATCAAAGTTATTTCACAAGCGAAATTTATTTTTTTTTAATATTTAACATGTTTAACCAGAACTTATCTTAAGATAAAGTATTATACATAAATATCAGCCAAATAAGCATTGCCGATAATGATATAAGTAAATAGACTTGTTTACAGGAGGATTTACTTATATGAAAAAATATTTAGTGTCATTATTCGCATTTTTATGCATCTGCACAACTGCTCTAAGCGCCGAAGACTGGACAAAATTTGAAGATAATGTGTATATTGCACGCGGAGCAATAAAAAAAATCTCACCGGAATCATATTTTATAAAAATAAAAATTCTTAACACCAAAACTGATTCCGTATCAGATATAGCTTATACAATTATTGAAGAAACAATTGATTGCAAAAATAACAAACTTATACCAGAAAGTGTTGCCTTGTATAGTTCTGATGGAAAACTGCTCGGGAAAAGAAATAAAAATGAAATTTCACAAAAATCACAAGAAATTAAACCAGAATTTATTGAAGCAAAAATGAAACCGAAAATTTGTAGTGGCAAATGGGGTAAATAAACCATAGAATCATATTATATAAATTTTCATTTTTGTAGTAATATATAGCATGTATACTACATCTTATAAAAGGAAAGGAATTATTAAATGACAAAACTTTCACCATTACAAATTGAAAGATTACAGTATCAACCAAAACTTCCTTCAAGTTTACAAAATGGTGTAAACTCTTTAGAAATGGTTGAAGGAGCTGCAACTCAATCAGTTAGAGATCAAGAAGCAATTCAAAAGTTATTTGCCAATACTTATGGCAAACCAACCGTAACATTTAAATCTTCATCTTTATCAAAAGAATCTGAAGCAAGAAATGTCGGTGTAATTCTATCCGGTGGTCAAGCTCCCGGTGGACATAATGTTATTGCAGGACTATATGATGCTTTAAAAAATTCTAATTCATCAAGCAAATTATATGGATTTTTAGGCGGACCATCAGGTATTATTGACGGAAAATATGTTGAATTTACTGATGAATTCATCAACGACTATAGAAATACCGGAGGTTTTGATATTATAGGTTCAGGAAGAACAAAACTGGAAACAGAAGAACAATTCCAAAAATCATTAGCTGTATGCAAAAAATTAGGAATTTCTGCAGTTGTAATAATTGGTGGAGATGATTCTAATACAAATGCAGCATTATTAGCAGAATGGTTTGTTAAAAATAATGCCGGAATTCAAGTTATCGGATGTCCAAAAACAATTGACGGTGATTTAAAAAATGACCAAATTGAAATTTCTTTCGGTTTTGACACTGCCACAAAAACTTATGCAGAACTTATCGGAAATATCGAAAGAGACGCAAATTCTGCAAAAAAATACTGGCACTTTGTTAAAATTATGGGAAGAAGTGCATCTCACGTTGCATTAGAAGCTGCTCTTCAAACTCAACCAAATATCACTTTAATCTCAGAAGAAATTGAAGCTAAGAAAATGTCTTTGTCTTCAATAATTGATTATATGACAGACATTATCGTAAAACGTTCAAATGTTGGCAAAAACTTTGGTATAGCAGTTATCCCTGAGGGATTAATCGAATTCATACCAGAAATGAGTTCAATGATTTCAAATCTAAACGATATTATGGCTTCATTAGAATCAGATCCTGACTTTGTCAATGCAACGACAATAAGAGAAAAATTTGATATTGTAGAAAACAGATTAGATTCAGCAAATGCAAAAGTTTACAGCTCATTACCAGCATTAATTAAAGGTCAATTATTAGCAGACCGCGATCCGCATGGTAATGTACAAGTTTCTAAAATTGAAACTGAAAAACTTTTAATTGAAATGATTTCTTCAAAATTAGAAGAGTTGAAACAACAAGGTGATTATATTGGAAAATTCTCTGCACAATCACATTTCTTTGGTTACGAAGGTCGTTGTGCATTCCCATCAAACTTTGATGCAGATTATTGCTATTCATTAGGTTATAATGCTTATGCTTTAATTTCAAATGGTTTGACAGGGTATTTATCATCTGTAAGAAATTTAACTGCACCTGCAGATGAATGGATTGCAGGAGGAGTTCCTCTTACAATGATGATGAACATGGAAAAACGCCACGGAGAAATGAAACCTGTTATCCAAAAAGCACTTGTAAAACTCGATGGGCCTGTGTTCAAAAAATTGGAAGAAAACAGAGAAGACTGGGCATTAAATGACAGATATTTATTCCCTGGTGCTATCCAATACTTCGGACCAAGTTCTGTATGTGATATCACAACAGTTACATTACAATTAGAAAGAAGTAAATCTTTAGCTTCTGTATAAATTGTAAAATACTAATCAATTAAAAAACATCGGATTGATTTTAATCCGATGTTTTTTATATTCACTGATTGTAAATATTATATCAACAATCTACTTAACTTTACCCCGCAGAGCAAGAGTCAAACCAGCCATCAATGCACTTAATACCCCTGAAGCCAATCCAATTATTCCGGATAACATAGCTCTTTTTGAGGATAAACTTTTTTTAAATTCGTCAACACTAATTTGACCATCCCACATCTTGCCATCTTTAGTCCTGCCTCCAACAGGAATTTTTCCATCCTTTGCAAAAGATTTAGCTTGCTCTAAAGTAACTCTATCGAATTTAGACTGAAAAAAATATGTTGAAGCCCCTCCTGTAACAACACCGACACCTGCCATTATACCAATACACTTTGAAACACTTACCATTATTTTGCCTCCTGTAACTCCTGCCGTTATTATACCAAAACAACTGTATTTTGGTGATTTGTAACAAAGATTTAAATTATAACTTAATACATGTGTATAACTTGCTTTTTTTCTTTGATAATCGTATTATTATAAGGGTTAAGTTTTCTTAATTGAATATTTTATTTTTATGATTATTAGGGTACAATGAATCTATGGTAACTGAGGAAAAATTATATTCGGATATCCCGCCGACTAAACTGAGAAATAAAGAGGAGAAATTTAAACCCGCAAAAACTAACAAGTTTTGGTTAACAATTGCAAGCTTATTTTTCTTTAATATGCTACAAAACAGGTTTTATGCTTTTCGCTACAATGGGGTAGAAAATTATACTCAACGAGACACCAAAACTCCTACAATTTTATTTGCACCGCACTGCAATTGGTGGGATGGTATTGTCTTATATAATATTACACATAGAATTTGCCATAAAGAAATTCGTCTAATGGTTGAAGAATTAAATCGATTTCCACTCTTAAGAAGAGGGGGTGCATACTCTGTTAACAAAAAATCAGCACAATCTGCAATGAAAGCTTTACAATATTCTGTTGATGTATTAGGCGATTTGAGAAATGTGTTATGTATATTTCCTCAAGGAATTATCAGACCTCCGCACTTTAGACCATTCAAATTTCAAACAGGTTTAACTTATATTGCACAACGCGCAGTAAAAAAATATGGAAAAGTCAATTTAATTCCTGTTTCTATAGACTATTGTTTTCTAAGAGATAATAGACCTGAAGTTATTGTAGACTTTGGAAAAAGAATTGAACTTACAGATCCAAATATTGACAGAAAAGATTATACAAAATTTTTAGAAGCTCAACTTACAGAAACATGTGATGAACAATTCAAAAATATATCACAAGGCAATATGGATGACTATAAAATTCTATTCAAACAACACCTAAAATGGTATCGACGTATTGAACAAAGATTAAAAAGTATTGACTTACCTGATGTTTCAGGAGTTTAAGTTTGGATTATTAATATATTAAAAATTTTCTCTACCTGACAAAAATTTTTTTATCAGGGTTTTAAACATACACAAAGGAGAAAATATGTATATATCACCAATCAGACCAAACTTTATTAATACAAATTACAATCACACAAACCGTCAACAACCGGCATTTAACGGTGCTCTGAGCAATGCTGAAATGGAACGAGTTCTAAAACTTTTGGCTAATAAAAACACTGCTGTATTTGACAATTTTAATATAGAAAAGTTAAACCAAACAATGGAATCCTTATTAAAGAAATATGAAAGTCTCGGAATAAGAAGTATAGGTCTTCAAATAGTTCCTAATGAAGATTTACCAAAACTTCTTGGAAAAGATTTTGCCAAATATAATACAAAAGGTAAAATAGGTATTTGTGCTGCAGTAGGAGATAAATGTGCCCCAATCGAAAAAATGAATAATATCTATGAAGCCAGAACCTTCCTTGTAAAAGAAAATGAATTTAACAAATAATAAAAACTATAATTAACAGGTCAAATTTATCAGAATTTTTATATTTTGATATTAAAAATTCATTTATATATTTTTTTCTAATAGAACTACAGCATTAGCTTCTATTGCAAGATTTTGCCCCACAGCATCAAGTTTTTCTTTTGTTTTAGCCTTTATAGAAATGTTTTCAGGCTGAAGTGCCAAAATTTTGCATAAAATAACTTTCATTTTTGGAATATAAGGCATCATTTTAGGTGCCTGCGCAATAATATTACTATCAAGATTAACTATCGAGTATCCTTTTTCATTAATAAGTGTATAAACATGCTTTAATAAAATAGTACTATCAATATCTTTATACTTAGGATCAGTATCAGGAAACAATGTACCAATATCATCAAGAGCTAACGCTCCAAGAAGAGCATCAATTATTGCATGAATCAAAACATCTGCATCAGAATGACCCAACAGTCCTTTTTCATGAGTAATTTTTACACCGCCAATAATTAAATCTCTACCTTCAATAAGTTTATGAATATCATATCCCGTTCCGATTCTGTACATAATAACCTCATTTTCACATTAAGTATAGCACAGATTCCAATAATATGGTATTATATAGAATAATAGTACTAAAATAAGCGTCTTTTATGGGAAATGAATACTTTAAAAATAGTGTAACGGTAACAAGATCAGTTACGGTACCGGAAATATCAACCAGCACCTCACAAGCACCTGATTATTATTCAGATATTGATTTGCCATACTATTATTATTTTCCAACATTTGATTTTACACTTGGCTTTACACTTATAAGTCTTGGACTTATTGCAGCAGCCGTACAATTTATAATTTTTATATTTCTTGCAATAATAATAATCGCTTCAAAAAAAAATACGTATAAATGTGAACATTGCGGAGAAACTTTTAAAATAGATAAAGGTGTAAAACCTCAATATTGTAAAATATGCGGTGCAAACCTTAATCCACCAAAATGTCCGTAATTTTAAAGACAATGAAAGATTTCCGGAAATTTTCTTCTAAGTTCATAAAATTTATTAAACATTTTATCCTGATTTAAAACACATTTATCAATAAACATTGGTATATCCATCATACATTTATTATTTTCAATTTGTTTATTCTGTTTGATACAATCATCAATATATTCTCTGGTTTTAGATGAATATTTATTAAAATCAAATCCCATTTTTCTAAAAAAAATATACGGAGGATTCTGTTTATCAAAAACGGATGATGCTACTGTATGAATATTACCAAAACAAACTTTTCGAAAACTTTCTCTTTTAGCAATATTTATAAATGCCTTACCTATGCCAACTCCTTTTTTGTAAGCAAATAGCCTATCAATAAAAAACGAACGATAAACATCAGCATTAGGAGAAAATCGACGATATTTATCATATATAACCTCAGGATATGCCTTCATTTCCCCAACCAACATACCCTCCTTATTTAGCATTTTATAAAAATACACCCCTGAAGTCTTACTTCTGTAAACATAAGTAATAAAATCCGTAATTTTAGGAGATTTTAAAGGCGCAAACATTAACATAATATATGTATTAAAACAAAACAGATAAATTTTTGCACATATACATACAATATTGTAAAAAAATAATAATATTCAATCAGAATTATTATTTTAGTATTATAATAATTTAAAGAAGTAGAGAAGATATAAATAGTAGGGATAAGAATTTTGAAAAATAAATATCATTTTATAGCAATTGGCGGAGTTGGAATGAGCGGACTGGCAAAATATTTGTTACAAAATGGCTATGAAGTTTCAGGCTCAGATATCTGCGATAGCAAATACGTTCAAGAAGTAAAAAGACTTGGAGCAAAAGTTACAATAGGACATAATGCCGATAATGTACCACAAAATTGTATTGTAGTAGCAAGTACAGCAATACGGGATAATAATCCGGAAATCCAAAGAGCAAAACAATTAGGACTACCTATATGGCATCGTTCAGATTTGCTTGCAGAAATCTCAAAAGATGAAAAATATTTTATCGGATTTTCAGGAACACATGGCAAAACAACCACCAGCGGTTTATGTTCTTATGTCATGGAAAAAGCAGGATTAAAACCATCATATATAGTTGGCGGAATAATTCCAGAAATTAATACTAATGCTAATTCAACACAAGACAAATTTTTCATAGCAGAATTGGATGAAAGTGATGGTACAATAGTTAAGTATTCTCCAAATTTAGTTGTTGTTAACAATTTAGAACCAGACCATTTAGATTTTTATAAAAACGGACTTGAATCAATTCTTGAAACATTTGAAGTCTTTTTATCCAATCTTCGTAAAAACGCTATTGTAATGGCAAATACTGACAATGAAGGTGTAAAAAGACTTGTTAAATACTTTTCAGAACATACGTTGGCAAATAATGCGAAATTTGTAACTTATTCAATCGGAGGAAATACAAACTATTGTGCAAAAAATATTCATTACTCCGAAGATTTTACAACTTTTGATATATTTTATGATGGTAAGTTCCAAACAACTTTAAAAATTTCATTAAAAGGTGTACACAATGTATACAATTCACTTGCAGTATGGGGTAGTTTACACCAGTCAAAAATTAACATGGAACTTGTCAACAAACATTTTGCAACATTTTGCGGTATGGGAAGAAGATTTCAAAAAATAGGAGAATTTGACGGCATATCTATATATGATGATTACGCCCACCATCCGACAGAAATCAAAGCAACACTTTCTTCTTCAAAATCTTTCAAAAATAGAAATGTAATCGCAGTATTCCAACCACACAGATACACAAGGTTACAAAATCTATGGAATGAATTTATGGGAGCATTTTCAGATGTAGACAGAGTTATTGTAACAGATGTATATGCAGCCAGCGAAGATCCGATTGAAGGAGTTAATTCTGTAGCATTTACCAATGAATTAAAAGAAAAAATTGATATTCCGTGTGAAAATATTCCGGGAGATATGAAAAATGTAGCAAAAAAATTATTCCCGACCCTAAAATCCGGAGATATAATAATCGGCCTCGGGGCAGGAACAATTACAAATTTAGGAAAAGAATTGTTAGCTCTGAACGAGGAGAAAGTAAAGGTTGGGAATTAATTCTGAAAAAAATTTTGATATAAAAAATTTAACTTCTTTCAAAACCGGAGGGAAAATAGCAGAAGTATTTTTTCCTGAAAATATTGATGAATTTACTGAAATTTTGAAACAAAATCCAAACATTAAAGTTTTCGGCAATTTGTCAAACACCCTGATATCTGACAGCGGTTATGACGGAAAAATAATTTTAACAAAAAAAATGAATAAAATAAAAATCTCCGGAAATAAAGTAATAGCAGGTTGTGGAGTCAAAGGACCAAAACTTGCTCAAGAAGTGTGTACTTACGGCCTTTCCGGATTGGAATTTATGATAGGCTTTCCAGGTTCAATCGGTGGAGAAGTATACATGAATGCCTCAGCAAATTCTCAATCCATCAGCGACTGTTTAACGTTCGTTACTTGCTACTCTGATATAGGATTAATCAAACTATCAAAAGATGAAATGAATTTTAGTTATAGAACTTCAAGATGCCAAAATGAAAATTTAATTGTTCTTGAAGCTGAATTTGAACTTTCTCCTAAAAATATAACCGAAATAAAAACAAAAATGGATGAAAATCTTAGCTTTAGAAAATCTCATCAACCATCTTTAGCACTACCAAACTGTGGAAGTATATTTAAAAATCCAAAAAATAATTCCGCAGGAAGACTCTTAGATTCAGTCGGAGCAAAACAGCTAAATTGCGGTGGCGTAAAAGTGTGGGAAAATCATGCAAACTTCATTGTAAATATTCGAGCGGGTAGCTCAACAGATATTCTGGAACTAATGTGCAAGATGAGACAAAAAGTCAAAGAAGAATATAATATAGAATTAGAACCGGAAATAAGATATTTAGGCGGAAATAACGAAAAGGAAAATGAATTATGCAAAATATTGTACAAAAAATAAATAAAGAAGCAAAAATAGCAGTGCTATGCGGCGGAATGTCCTCTGAAGCTGAAATATCAAGACGTTCAGGTAAAGGTTGCTTTGCCGCTTTGCAAAGACTTGGTTACAAAAATTCTGAACTTGTTGAAGTTGATGAAAACATTGCTCAAAAACTTAAAGAAGGAAAATATGATTATGCTTATACCGTATTACACGGAAAATACGGAGAAGACGGATGCATACAAGGTATTTTGGAAATTTTAAAAATACCTTACACCGGTTGTGGAGTTATGGCTTCAGCCATCTGCATGAATAAGGAATTTACTAAACGAATTCTTTCTACATGTCCTGATATACCTCTTGCAAAATCGACTTTTGTTCAAAAGGGTGAAGATGTTATGGAAAAAACCAGAGAACTACAATTCCCGGTATTTACAAAACCGGTATGCGAAGGTTCCAGTTTTGGAATGACAAAAGTAAATTCAAAAGAAGAATTAAAAGCAGCTTATGAAGAAGCTATAAAGTATAATGATGATGTTTTGATTGAAGAATTCATTGATGGTGTATTCATGACTGTCGGTGTTCTGGAGCAGGACGGAGAGGCTTTTGCAACCGAAATTCTCGAAATCAGAACAAAACATGAATGGTATGACTATGAATCTAAATACACTCCTGGAATGAGTGAATTTATTCTTCCGGCAGCGTTAGATGAATCACAGACTAAAAAAGTCAAAGAAATAGCTGTTAAAGCTCACAAAACAGCCGGTTGTAACGGATTTTCAAGAGTTGATTTCATGGTAGGAAAAAATGGCATACCTTATGTTATTGAAATTAATACTTCACCAGGGATGACAGATACAAGTGATTTACCGGCACAAGCCAAAGCTATGGGAATCAGTTATGATCAATTGGTTCAAATTATCTTAAATGGGGCAGGATTAAATAAATAATGACCGAAAAAGATAACGACAATGCAAAATATACAGAAGAATCTCAAGACGAATTTGCTCTTGCCAAACATTCTGTAAAACACAAACAAATTGAAAGAAAGATTCGCAAAAAACGGAAAAAAATAAACCGGATGAAATCTTTCTTACGATTTATTGTGTCTATATTGTTGATTCTTGCGGCTTATCAGTTTTTCAAATTACCGCAATGGTACCTCCCACAAGATGCATTTACCAAAAATGATAGCAAAACTATAGAAATTATAAACAATAAAATTGTACCAACACCTATTATTTATCAAGCAATGCGCGGGTTATATGTTCCAAAGCTGCCAATATTTTTGGTCAGTGTAAAACCTATTAAACAAGAATTGTTTAAAATTCCAGTTATAAAAAATATATATGTACGCAGATACGGCTTTCCTGCTAGAATACAAATTATTATTAGAGAAAGAATTCCAATAGCAATAATTAAAACTGACCTTAAAGCCAAACCCGTTGCGTTTTTTACCTCTGATGGAATCCTAATTACTAATAAAAATTATATGAATCTTGCAGAAACAAAATCTGCATTAAAAATTTTAACAAGAAGTTTCCATACAGGGAAAGGCTTGACCGTAAAAAAAATTCGATATGTTGAAAAAATAGTAAAAGCGGTTGAGACATATTCAGGAGAAAAGGTGGAATACATTGATATGCGTAATCCCAATGATGTTTATGTGAAAATTCATACTACAAGTATAAGATTAGGGGCATTAGACAGCACGGTTTTTGAAAGAATAAAAAGAATCTACACAATATTACCACAAATTGAAGAAGTAGATGCCCAGATTAAATATATAGATTTAAGCTGGGATAAGGTAAACTATTTAAAACTGAAAAAAGCAAAATAAAATGAACTTTAATAAACAATATAACAAAATAAAAAATCTTGCATCACAAGAACTCTCACTTATTGAAGATAAAATGGCATCTTCAATACAAGTTGCTGAACCTTTAAAAAGTCATATAATCCAATTTTTAAAAGCTCCTTCAAAAAGAATTCGCCCATTACTGCCAATTTTATATACAAAAGCAACAGGCAAAGACTTAACAGATAAACAATTAGAACTTTTAACAATAGTAGAACTGGTTCATAATGCGTCATTAATTCATGATGATATTATTGATGAAAGTGAATTACGTCGGGGGCAGAAAACAACCTGTGAAGAATTTGATAATAAACTCGCTGTTATTGCAGGAGATTATATTTTATCAGTTGCAATGGAAAAAATTGCAAAAATTAATTCAAATGAAATTCTTCAAAGATTCGCATATACACTCAACAGAATGTGCATAGGAGAAATTAATCAAAATTTCAACAGATTCAAAATCGGAACAATTGATGAATATATTGAAAAATCAAAAAACAAAACAGCCTATCTTTTTGAAACAGCATTAGTCTGCTGTGCTATACTTTCCAAAGAAAAATTAAATTTGGATGAAATAAGCAAACTCGGAATAAACATTGGAATAGCTTTCCAAATAAGAGATGACATAACCAATTTAACAAAAACAGATTCTTCAAAACCTGCAAATAATGATATAGCAGAAGGGATTTATAATGCACCTGTTATATACGCACAAAGTCCAGAAAACTATATATCAGGTATTGAAAAAACCAAAACTTTGTTAAATAATTATATTCAAGAAGCGATTGAGCAAATTAAAAATCTACCTGAAAATCAATATAAAACAGCATTAAAAGAGTTTTTGGAGCTTTTAAATAATGAATAAATTTACACAAATGTGGGAAAATTATAAAACAAGAATAAAAGAACAACAAGATGCATCCTGGATGCATTTTAAAGCAAAGCTTCCGGAAAAAATACAACTAAAACTTGACAAAATAGAAGAGCTATACAAAAACTATAAAGAAAGTGCTGCATGTGAAGTTATTGAAACAGTAGTATTTGTACTTGTTATGGTAATTATCATAAGATTTTTTATAGGAGAAATACGGTGGATACCTTCAGCATCAATGCATCCCACATTACTTGAAGGAGACAGAATTGTTGTTGAAAGATATTCAAGATTTTTCACAGGGCCACAGCGTGGAGATATAATGGTATTCTACCCTCCATCAACGCACCTTTCAAAAAAAATAATACCTCTATTCTCACGCCTAACAGGATTTTGGTGTAATGATATAGCATATATAAAACGAGTTGTAGGACTTCCAGGAGACAAAATTGAAATCAAACAGGAGAAAGACGGCTCTGCGTATGTTTATATAAATGACAAAAAATACGAAGAAGATTATATTCAAAGCATTTATGGATACCCGCCTTGTCCGGATAAAGATACAAATAAACTTCTTTTAATGAGTGATCAGGTTATGAAATGCGGACCTTTTAAATTAGATAACGACAGTTATTTTATGATGGGGGATAACAGAGAAAATTCTCAAGACAGCAGATACTGGGGAACATTGAAAAAAGACCGATTTATTGGACGTGCTGTTGTTGTATTCTGGCCAATTAAGAGAATGAAAGTCCTCCATAGATTACAACAAAAATAAATTACAGAGTCAATAATATGCAACAATATAACAAAAACTGAAAAGAAATCTGGCAAATTTATTTATTTTCTTATTTAATATTTATATGAATTCGATACAAACAACCTTCAGTCAAAATATTTCATTGTTTTCGAGCTGGATTGATTCAACTCCTCTACCACAGGTAATTGATACGGTTACTTATGATTTATATGAAAGTAACAATCCTTTCAGACAAAAAACAGATAAAAAATTTGATAATAAAGCCCTAAGATATACTGTTAACGCAACTTCTGCAGTTGGTGCAGAGGCGTTTTCAGTATTTACAAATCCGTATTATTTGACACATAAAATTGTAAATTTACCTGTTATGTATAAAAATGTAGCTAATATTTATAAAAAATATTCAACGCAGGATAAAAAAATTAACTCATAAATGTTAACAACCATAGATTCTCTTAAGAAGCTTAATCCCAAAAATTCAAAAGATTTTCTAATTTAAAATTAAGAGTAGTTGCAAGTTCTAAAATTTTTCCAAGAGACATATTCTGTCTCCCGTTTTCTATACAAGCAAAGTAATTAGCGCTTACTCCAAGTATTTCTGCACATTGCTCTTGAGTTAATCCCTTTTTTATACGCTCAATCTTTACATTTCTTCCAAAAATTTTTAAAAGTTCTTGTTTATTCATTATTGTTAATTGTAAATGAATTGTTTTAGAACTTGTATTGTGTTATTATATATAAAAATATAAGTTATAAGATATAGAAATGAGTAGTATTGAAAAATTAAAAAATATAGAAATACTTAGATTTTTATTTTCATTATGCATAATATGGGAACACATGCATGGCGGTATTCTAAAATCGTTCATACACAATATACCGCTATATGAAAAATTAATTACTACCAGATACGCCTTTATGGCAGTCGATTTCTTTTTTATAATTGCAGGTTTCTTTCTATTTTTAACAACAGATTTCAGACAAAAATTTACTGATTTTGCGATAAAAAAAATAAAAAGACTTATGCCGGTTGTTTTTTATAGTATTTTTCTATATTGGATTATTTCTTTATTTACTCCTATAAAATTCCTAAAATATGAAAACGTATTTTCTCTGCTAAATATATCAAACTGCGGAATAACACTACAATATGGCAATAATTTTTGTACATGGTTTGTCTCAGCACTATTCTGGACAATGTGTTTTTATTTTTATTTATACAAAATAATCAATAAAAAAATGTTTAACCTCATCTGTGCATGTTTAATCTTTTTTTGTTATGCCTTTTGGATACATAGCAGCGGAAGCAATTTCGACAATGTATATAGTGGTTTAAACAGAGGAATGCTAAGAGCTTTTGCAGGATTAGGTGTGGGATATTTTATCGCAAATCTATACAAAGAAAATATAGAAAAAATAAAATTTATAGAGTTTAAATTTCCAGTAACCATAATAATTACCTTTACAGAAATCTATTTATTTAGTTTTATCTTCAAGTATACATGCCTGCAAAAAATGAACTATAATAACCCAATGATTTTAATTATTGCATTTATTGGATTATTTCTGCTCTTTATATTTAAGAAAGGATACCTCTCAAAATTACTAAACAATAATCTATCCGTTTTTTTAGGACAATTTGCTTATTCAATCTTTATGACCCACTTTGTCATAAAAGATTTATGGTTAAATATTGTCTATAAAAATTGCCAAAATTGGGTAATATTACATCCTTACGCTAATCTTATCTGCCTATATACAGTAATAATTATTTTTGGCATAATAACTTATTATCTGATTGAAAAACCGGCAGCAAAGTTACTAAAAAATTTTTCTTTAAAAAACATGATTAAAACACAGACAATAACAAATCAATAAAAACAATTAAAATAAATGATAGTATTTCATATAATTAGCCATAATATCTGAACTTACACCATTAGCAACATTAGCTTTGACAATTTGATCTTTATCCTGAACCGTTTTATCATTCATTTTAGCAGCTTCATCATTCTTAGGATTCATTTGTTGTTCTTTTTGAGTTTGCTGAACCTGTTCAACAAACGCTTCCAACCTCTGCATAACTTGAGAATGCAATTGTACATCTCCAGAAAAAGAACCTGTAGACTCAATTCCAGCAGTTTGCAAATCTTCTAAAATTTGTTCCCATTGGTTGTAATTTGTAATACTTGTTCCCTGGGCTTGCGCAGCAGCCTGTGCTTTACGTAATTCATCTACTGAATTAATATCTTCTACATTATCCATTGCCATGGAAAGCTCTCCTTAATTTAGTAAATACTTTCTTCTATAATAGATAAGTATTTCTACGGCACATTTTTTCAATAATTTAAAAATTTGTAACAAAAATTAATAATAACAATTTAACAATTTTTTGCCATTAAATATTAAATTAAAAACATCATATATAAAAATTTCACTTAACAACTTTTCTATGATAAATTATACTTATGAATATTACAGCCGGAAAATTCAAAGGGCAAAAAATACTTGCTCCGGATGAAAATATTACACGCCCGACTCTATCAAAAGTTAGAATGAGTGTGTTTAACACATTGCAATGCATGATTGATTTTGAAGAGTCCAGTTTTCTTGATATGTATGCAGGCTCAGGAATAATGGGACTTGAAGCTCTTTCGCGTGGTTTTAAAAAAATCGTGGCAATTGAAAAAAATAAAAAAGTTTATGGAGTTATAAAATTAAATTACAAAAAATATGAAAAAAATAACGATTTAAAACTCATTTTGGGAGACAGTATAAAAATTTGTCCAAAATTAGATTCCAACTTTGATATCATATATATTGACCCGCCATACTATTCTGGAATATACGAAGCCAGTTTGAATGCTATTAATAATATAAAAAGTAATATCATAATTTTAGAACATGTCGTTGAAGTAGATTTTACAAAATTCCAAATAATCAAACAAAAAAAATATTCGGATAAATACATAACATTTTTAAAAAAATCAGAACAAATAGACTAAATTAATATTTTAGCATATAATTGATATATTGTTACAGAACAAGGACTGTGGATATGGATAAAAAAAAGCAAAAAATTTTGTTAATAAAATTATCATCACTTGGTGATGTAATTTTTAATATTCCACTTGCAAATGCTTTAAAAGACGCCGGTTATGAAGTAACATGGCTAGTTTCAGAAAAAGGAATTCAAGTAGTTGAAAACAATCCTTGTGTTGATAAAACTATTCTCGTCCCAATAAAAAAATGGAAACAAAGGGGGCCTTCAATCGAAAATTTTAAAGAATATCTTGCTATACTTAAGCAAATTCGTAATGAACATTTTGATATAGCAATAGATTCTCAAATGATGTTCAAAAGTTTATACTGGATGCTCTTCTGTAATGCAAAAAGAAGAATTATTTCCAAAGAAGGCAGAGAACTTTCTTTATTAGGTGGTAATGAATGGATTGATAATATATCCTACACACCAGATTCTCCAATCGTTTTGAATTATCTGAGATATGCTAATTATCTTGGAATCTATCCGGAAAAAATTAAAGTAACTCTACCACCAAGAAATGAAGAACAAATAAAAAAAGTAGATGAAATGTTAGCAAGTATTGATAACACCAAACCTCTTGTTGCAATTGCACCTGCAACTACCTGGGGCAATAAACACTGGGACAAAAATAATTGGAAAGCAGTTGTTGACGAACTTTCTAAAACATGTAATATCGTATTTACAGGCGGTCCTGGAGATAATGAATTAATTGAATACATTTCAAACGGAAAAAATCTTAATCTTGCAGGAAAAACTGATATAATGGAGCTTATGGAAATTTTTTCACGCGCAAAACTTGTTATGGCTCCGGATAGCGGAAGTGCACACCTTGCCTGGGCAACAGGTAACCCCGCCGTAATAGCAATTTTCACCTGCACCCCAAAAGAAGTTTTAGGCCCATACGGAAATAAAAATAAGTACATCTCCCTTGGCGGATACGGACTGCCGTGTCAACCTTGCTTTAAAAGGAAATGTCATCTCAAAAAAAATATCAATGCATGTACAAAATTTCCAAATCCTAAAGATGTTGTTGACTGCGCTAACACCTTGATATTTTCATAAAAAAATGTTATAATTATAGCTGAAGTCCACTATTAGCAAGGAATATCAATGGGTTTATTTGATAAATTTAAAGAAGTAACAAGAAAAGTTTCGGAAGTAGAAAATAATATCTACCACGAAAAACGTGATTACCTTGAAATTTATGAGCGCAATATTGAACTGGAAAAAGAAATTGCTGAAAGAACCGAAGAATTAAATGATGCAAATAAACGTATGTTTACCCTCCAGCATATCTGGGATATGATGAATTCTTCTACTCCGCTGGAAAATGTTATGGAAGCAATTGTAAACAGTACACAAGGTGAACTTGGCTATATGCATTGTGCAATTATAAGAAAATGCGCCGATGAAAATGGTGAATTCTTACAAATTCTTGCACAATCTAATGACGGATTGATTGAAAGATTGAATAATATTATAGGTTCTCCGGGAATTCAAACAAGAAGGCTTAATTATGATAATGAAAGTGTCTTTGCTGATACTATGCGTCAAAGAACAATCCTCCAGACAAAATCTATTGACCTTTCTCTAAAAGCTGTATTACCAGAACTTTCGCAAGAAATTGTAAACAAAATTATATCAAATCAACCTGTTAAATCAGTAATAGTAATCCCATTAATTACACAAAATAAAGAATTTGGTTGGTTCTGTGTATTCTCATCAAGAGAAGAATTAGCCGGAGCGGAAATGGATTTTTTAGGGTTATTCGCAAAACAAATAGAAATGGCTATAACAATAGCAGACTTATTCCAAGCCGTAAGAGAACAAGCCGTAACTGATGCTCTAACAGGTTTGTATAACAGAAGATACTTCGAAGAAGCCCTGGAAAAAGAAGTTCAACGTGCAAAACGTCAACACCAGCCTTTTTCAATTATTGGTATAGATTTAGATTATTTAAAAAAAATAAATGATACACACGGACATTTTTACGGTGATTTGGCCATAAAAACAATCGCTAAAGTTTTAAAATCAAATGCTCGCTCTGTCGATGTTCCTGCTAGAATCGGAGGAGAAGAATTTAATATCCTATTACCTGGTATAAGTTCGGAAGGCGCTATGGTTGCAGCAGAAAGAATCCGTAAATCAATTGAACATGAGGAAATTGAAACAATAGGACACATAACAGGAAGTCTAGGAGTTGCAACATATTTCGAACACAGTGAAAATGCCGAAGAATTGCTTGAATTAACAGACCAGGCAATGTACACATCAAAAAGAAATGGCAGAAACAGAGTAACCTTAGCCAAACCTATTACTGAAACATCATGGCAAGAAATTGCCGTTAATACATTTATTGATATTTTGTCTAAAAATCGTGTACCAATGGCAAAACAACTCTCAAAAGAACTTTGCTTAAAACTCCAAGCTCCTGCAAATAAAAACGAAACATCAAGTGATTCCTTATATGCTGTTGCAGACATGCTAACAAAATTATATAACCCTATGCATTCATCAGGAGTTATAAAAAATAAAGTACTTATGGCTGTAAGTTTAGCAAAAAGATTTGATTTACCAAAAGAAGAAATTGACAATTTAAGGGTCGCAGTTTTACTGTATGATATTGGAAATCTTATGCTCCCTCAGGATTTACTTCAAAAACCAACACCTCTGACAGATGAAGAACGAAACAAAATTAAAAACCATCCTGTAATTGCAGTTAAAGAAATTTTACAACCAATATCCTATGTTCAAGATATTCTTCCTATAATTGAACACCACCATGAAAATTGGGATGGTTCCGGGTACCCTAATAAAATTGCAAAAGATGAAATTCCACTAACATCACAAATTATCCTAATTATTGATGAATACTTTGCATTAATAGAACCTAGACCTTATAGAGCTAAATTATCATCAAGAGATGCTATTGAAATTATTAAAACCGATAGCGGAAAAAAATGGAAAACATCTCTTGTACAGGAATTTATTTCGCTGATTGAGCATGATATAGTTTAAATGTGATGAAAGAAAAAGAGTTTATTTCAATAATAAAAAAATCTCTAAACTCAAAATACATCGGAGATGATTGTGCATATCTTAAAGATTTGGGTATTGTTGTTTCCCAAGACAGTCTTGTTGAAGATATCCACTTCAAAAAAAATTTCACAACACCATTTGAACTTGGTTTTAAATCTGTTATGGTAAATATTTCAGATATTGCAGCAAGCGGAGCAAAACCAAAATATATTACGATATCACTTTCTTTACCGCCTGACATTGATGAAAATTTTATAGATGAATTTTACGACGGATGCAAAAAGGCCTGCAACAATGAAATTGAAATTGTCGGAGGAGATATAACAGGTTCAGAAAAAATTTTTATTTCCATTTGCGCCATAGGTTCAACAACAGGACGAAACATTTCTTCCAGAAAAAATGCAAAACCTGGACAAAAAATTATTGTTTCAGGATTACACGGCTCAAGTGCAGCAGGTTTACAGCTTCTTTTGGCAGGAAAAAATACAAATACTAAATTCATAAAAGCCCATTTAATGCCATACGCCCAAACTGAATTTGGCAAAATTGTTGCAACAAATGTAGAAGAAAATTATGCGATGATGGATACATCAGATGGTTTAATGGACGCTCTTTCAACTATAGCAAATGATAGTAACGTATTATTAGAAGTTGATTTTGATAAAATACCTTATGATAAAGATTTAAAAATATTTAAAAATTATCAAGACTTAATTCTTTTTGGAGGAGAAGACTACCAAATAATAGCAACAGTTCCACAAAACTTCTCTGACACAATGGCAACAACAATAGGTCAGGTAAAAGAAGGTTTAGGTATAAATTTAAAAATACAAAACAACATCCTCCATTATTCAAAACAAGATGTTGAAAAAAATTTATTTAACCATTTTAAAAATAAATAAAGGATTAAAGTATGAAAATATGCGCAATTATTACAGCTGGCGGTACATCATCCAGATTTGGAACAGATAAAAACAAACTCTTAGTAACAATAAATGGAAAAGAAATTATAAAATACACTATTGATGCCTTTATTGCATCTAATATAGAAGAAATTATTATTTGTGCAAACACTGCAATTATAAATGATTTATCAAAAATTTTTAAAGATTATAAAAATGTCAAAATTATTGAAGGCGGAAATTCAAGACAGGCTTCAGTATACAATGGACTAAAAGTAATACAAAACTGTGATTATGTTTTAATTCATGACGGTGCGCGTCCTATGATATCGCCTGAAATTATACAAAAAACAATTGAAAAAGTTATTGAAAAAAAAGCTGTTTCGGCAATGACAAAAACAATTGATACAATAAAGCAAGTTGATGAAAAAGGAAAAATAATAAAAACCATAGAGCGTTCAAAATTATATAATACTCAAACACCGCAAGCATTTGAATATAATCTTATCAAATTTGCGCATGAAAAATTACAAAACAAAAATTTTACAGATGACGCCGGAATGATAGAATACTTGGGAAAAGATGTTTATATGGTTGAAGGAGACTACAGGAATATAAAAATTACTACAAAATCCGATTTAGCACTTGCAGAAATTTATCTAAAAAATACACTTACTTCAAATAATTAATTAGTAACGCGGTGAGTATAAAATACACACCGCGTTTAATTATTATATCAATAAATTTACAACAATTCTTTCAAATAATTTGGAAGCGCAAAACGAGCATTATGATATTCTTTATTATAAATCTTACATGTCGGAATAATCTCTGCTGCACGCTCTTCGTTATAGTATTCCAAAGGTTTTACATCAACAGAACAAAATGCCCAGGCCCAATATCCACCAGGATAAGTAGGAATATTTGAAGTATATGTTGCAACTGTAGGAAAAACTTTTTTAAGTTGTTCATACATTTTTTTAACAGATTCTGCTTGCGCAAAAGGAGATTCTGATTGAGCAACCATAATTCCACCTTTTTTTAATGAATTTTTCACATTAGTATAAAATTCATCAGTAAACAAGCCTTCACCAGGTCCCATAGGGTCTGTTGAATCAATTAAAACAATATCAAATTCATCTTTTTTATCTTTAATATATTCAATTGCATCCTGTACAAGAATTTCAACTTTAGGATTGTCCAATTCACATGAAATTGTAGGCAAGTATTTTTTACAAGCCTCAATAACCAAACCGTCAATCTCACACAAAACAGCTCTTTCAACTGTTTTATGTTTCATAACTTCACGAATAGTTCCACCATCACCACCGCCTATCACAAGAACAGATTTCGGTGCAGGATGTTGCATCATAGGGATATGAGCTATCATTTCATGATAATGATATTCATCACCTTCAGTTGTCATCATTAAATCATCCAGAGTTAACACTCTGCCCAACTGTGAATCTGTTTCAAAAACTTCAACTTTTTGAAACGGAGAATTCTCAGAAAATAAAACTTTTCCTGCTTTAATAGCAATTCCATATCCACCAGGAGTAATCTCATGATAATAACCGTTTTCTATACCGTTTTTCATTCTTTTTCAATCCTTTCTTTTTATACAAAACAAAAAGTTACGCTAAAATTAGCGTAACTTAATGCTATCATATAAAAATTTCATTTCAAATATTAAGTCAAATAAGTATCATCACCAAGCCGTCCGGTGTTATTATCATCACCCATTTGAATAATATCAATATTATTTATATCATCTGTGAGTTTTCGAATTACTTCTTTAGCATTTTTTTCTAACTCTTCTTTTGTAATTTTACCATCAGAAGAAATTGTATCTAAAGAAGTAAAACTATTATTTATCAATTCCTGAACTTGTGCTCTATTACCATCATTTACCGTAAAACCAACAGATGAAAGCATTGTATTTATGAAATTATTATATTCATCTTTGTCAATTTGTCCATCTTTGTTAATCACATCAGAACTTGACAATATAGTATTAATATCTTCACTGTCTGTTGTTGCAAGCATAGCATTGGCATTTCTGGTAGCTTCAGCTAAAACAGTTCCATCTTTTGTTCGTACCTCTATAGAACCGTCTTTTGCATAACCAATATCATAATCTGTAAATACTGCTTGTAATTGTTGTCTCAAGTTTTTTGCGGCTGTAGTTGGAGCTTTTGCTTCCACTACAACTTCTGCCAGCTCTCCGCCATCTATTACATCGGTTGTAACATTAGATGCTTTAAGAGTTGCATTAGCTTGTTCTGTTAAATCAGCTAAAAGAGTGCCATCTTTTGCTCGTACCTCTATAGAACCGTCTTTTGCATAACCAACTTCATAATTATTACCTAAAGATGCTTGTAATTGTTGTCTCAATGTTTTTGCGGCTGTAGTTGGAGCTTTTGCTTCCACTACAACTTCTGCCAGCTCTCCGCCATCTATTACACCAGATTGATCTGTTACCATAGCAAACATATTTTCTGGGATTGCTTCACCTTTAGAATTTGTAAACTTCGTAGTTACATTTCCTGCAGAATCAGTTATTTCCGCTTTAACATTACCCTTATCATCATAAGCAAATCTGGTAATTTGCTTTAATACCGGATTTTGAGCATCTGTTATTTGTTCAGACGGTTTACCATTTTTCATATCTTCTTCGGAAGCAAACTTACTCTCAACAACATGCCCGCCTTTTTGGGTTGTAACAGTAATAGCTGTCAATGGAGCATCATCCGCAATTCCATCATAGGTTCTTGTTATTTGTTTGCCATCAACGGTTTCATAATCAGTTCTAATTTCTTTTCCGTCATCTGTTAACTGAATTGTTCTTGTCAAAACGCCGTCTGCATTTCTCATAACAGTTGTATTGCCATCCGGCAATTGAACTATTGATGTTCCATCAGCATTTACTATTGCCACCGGGGTATCGCTACCAGCATTGTAAAATCTTGTTTGGCCATCTTTAGTTTGAACTTCTCTTGAACCATCACTATATCTGATTTCTTTAGATCCATCCTGAAGAGCATATTCCGTACCATTAGTTTTTTTAGTAGCTATATAATTGTCAGCAGGATTATCTTTAAATAGATGGGTTGTAACATCACCATTAACTTCTTGATAAGTGTTGCCTTGTGCAAAGGCTATCTGCTGGTCTGTAAGACGATTTAATGCCTCGAAAGCATTACTATCCTTACCAAATAATTTGCTAAGTTCCCGTTTCGAAATAGTACCATTACCGGCAAGAGATTGAAGATTATTTCGCATAACTAAGGCTTCTTTGTTATCAATAACCCCATTGCCATCTTTATCATACTTTTCAAATAAGACTTCGTTCCCTTTTGTTTTTTGAAGACCTTCCAAATTTTTTAAATCAATCGATTTACCATCTTTACCTTTGAGTTTCAGTGTTGAATACTGTGTTGCCGGTTTCGGCTGATTTACTCCATCTACCATTTACATATCTCCTATATTTCTAAATAGTTTTTATAGAAAGTAAATCGGTTAATCTTTATCCAAACTTTAATAATAAAAATTTTTTTTAACAATTATTAACAAAAACTAAGACGCTTTACCTAATACATGAATATGTAAATGCATAACTTCTTGTCCTGCTTCTTTTCCTGTATTTATTTGAACTTTATATGCATTAAGACCAGATTTTTCTGCAGCATCCTTAACTGATTGCATAAGCTCAGCCATCAAGGTTTTATCATTAAGTTCAATCAATGATGGTATATGCTTTTTAGGACACACTAAAAGATGAACAGGCGCTTTTGGATTTATATCTTTAAAAACAACAGTATTTTCTGTTTCATGAACAAACTCCGTTCCAAAATCCCCATTTATAATTTTACAAAAAATACAATCTTCACTCATACTCATCCTCCATACAAGATAATATAGCATTTTAAAATATTAAAATCAAACATTTAACATACTGCATCATTACCACCACCAACCATAGTATCCCCGGTGGTAATAATACGGTCTGGACATATAATAAAAATGTTGTCGCTCAAGATTATTTCTAACCTGTTGTTCATATAACAATTGTTGTTGGATTATATTATTTCTTTGTTGTTCTTCTATAATTGCTTTTTGAGCTTCTAATTGTTTTTGTTGATAATATTCGTTTTGTTTAAGTTGAATATAATTATTAAAATCCTGATTCAGAGAATTAAAAGCATTGGTTAATTGAACACCTTTATAACGTGAAAAATATAAATTTGCATTTTTAAAAAACTCATCCTGCTTTGTAGATATTTCAACAGCTTCTATATTTTTAGGCAGTTGTCTCACAATTTCAGACCATTGAGGAATTTTTACAAATTGACTCATTCCAGCCGCTTTTTTATTTAATTTAGCCTGTTCCAATTCTGATATAATTTTATTGACTTCTAAAATTTCCTCATCTACAGATGTTAATCCTCTTGCTTTATAAGCATAAGATAACTTAGCAGAATTATCAGACGTTGTTTTTATAACTTTTAATAAATTTGAATAACTGTAAATTTCATTCAATAGTTCATGGGCATACTTATTTGCTTCTGACTTATTATGTAAAACATAATAACAAGCATAAAGAGTTTCTTTATTATGATAATCAAGTACTTTTAATTTTTTTAAATAGTTTATAGCGGTATAATAACTACCGGTATAGTAATAACAGTCAGCAATTGCAGAAATAATTGATTCATCTTGAACAGGCTCTAACTTTTTAAAATAACTGAGAGCAGTCGCATATTGTGAATTATAAAAATACAAAACTGCAAGGTTATAATCTAAAGAATTTTGCTCCAGTACCTGATATTTTTTATTCATTTCGTTTACTTTTACAAGTACAGGTAACGCTTTCTTATAATCATTCTTTGAGTGATAATAATCGTAATATTGAATATAGGCAGGGAAAAAGTCAGGATATTTTGAAAAAACTTCACCCCACTTTTCTTCTAATATAAGCTTTTGAATTTTTTTTACAAGTTTATAATTCTTTTTTTCCTCTTTTGTGAGTGTTTTAAGGAAATTTTTTTCTGAATCCCTGCTTAAATTATTAAACCCCGCTTTTATATTCTTAGAATCAATTTGATAAAATCGTAAAAAAGAATCCTTGGATATATTTTTCTGAATATTAACACTGTATCCGCCGGAAACAAAAGAAGCCGCAGTAAATACTTCACCATAAACATAATTATTTGAAAAAATAATAAGTATAAACAAACCGGTTAAAATCTTTTTCATTCATTTATCCTTTTTATCTAATTTAAAATGTTAAAACTACTAACCTTATATTTATACAACGAAATATAAACGACCATGTTCAAAAAATAAACATGGTCGTATTAATATTGTAACAAATATATATATTCATTAGACTTCTTTAAAAATCAATGACGCATTTTGTCCACCAAACCCGAATGAATTAGATAAAGCTGTATGTAATTCAGCTTTAACCGGTTTATATGGTACATAATTCAAATCAGCAACTTCTTCATCTTGATTATCAAGATTGATTGTTGGAGGAACAATATCATCATTAAGAGCTTTAACACAAACAATAGCTTCTGCAGCGCCTGTTGCACCAAGCATATGCCCATGCATACTCTTTGTTGATGTTACAAACAAGTTAGGATTTGTTTTTTTGTCTCCAAAGACTTTAGCAACAGCATTAGATTCTGCTTTATCACCCAATCCTGTACTTGTACCATGCGTATTAATATATTGAATATCAGAAGGTTTTAAACCTGCATCTTTCAATGCAAATTCCATTGCCTTAATAGCACCGGCACCATCAGGAGCTGGAGCAACAACATCATAAGCATCGGCAGTTTGACCATAACCTACAATTTCAGCATATATTTTTGCACCACGCTTTTTAGCATGTTCATATTCTTCCAAAATAAGAACAGCAGCCCCCTCTGACATAACAAAACCATCTCTGTCTTTATCATAAGGACGTGAAGCTCTTTGAGGTTCATCATTACGTTTTGAAAGTGTTCTTGCCGCAGAAAATGCACCAACACCAACATCACATATTGTAGCTTCTGTACCACCTGCTACCATGATATCAGCATCACCATACTGAATTGAACGGAATGCATCACCAATTGAATGAGAACCTGTTGCGCAAGCTGATACAACAACTTTATTTACACCCTTAAAACCATATTTCATTGAAATATTTCCTGAAGGCATATTCACAATCATCATTGGCACTGTAAATGGAGAACATTTATTAGGCCCTTTTTCAATAATTCTCTTGTGATTTTCTTCAAAAGTTTTGAATCCTCCCGCAGCAGAACTTACAATAACCCCGACTCTATATGGATCAATATCGTTAAGTTCTTCCAATTTGGCATCTTTTATTGCTTCATCAGCCGCAACCATTGCAAACTGAATAAATCTATCCATTTTTTTTGCAGCTTTTGGTTCCATATAATCTTCAGGATTGAAATTTTTCACTTCTCCGGAAATCTTTACAACATGTTTGCTGATATCAATTGCTTCAGAAGTTGATATACCACTTTTTCCGGCTTTTAAACTTTCCCAGAACTTGTCAACACCGACACCATAAGGAGTAACAGCTCCCAGTCCTGTAATTACTACTCTTCTTTTATCCATTTAAGATATCCCCTTTAATAATAAATAATGCGAGAATGAAATGAAAACATCTCACCCTCGCAAATATAAAAATCCAGTTTGAATAATTCAAAATTCAATTAGTGAGATAATTACTTACCTAATTTGCTATCGATGTAAGAAACTGCATCTTGAACTGTTTGAATTTTTTCTGCGTCTTCATCAGGAATTTCGCATTTGAATTCTTCTTCTAAAGCCATAACTAATTCAACTGTGTCTAATGAATCAGCACCTAAATCATCTGTAAAACGAGCTTCAGGTGTAACTAATTTTTCGTCAACACTTAATTGATCTACTACAACTTTTTTTACTGTGTCTAATGTACTCATCTTCTTTTCCTCTTTATTATTTGTGTATTACTAAATACTTTTCTTGCTACATTATAAACTGCTGAATCCTTTTTTGCAAGAAATTTACAAAAGCTGCTACCTTTTGTTAAAAAACTTTACTTTATAAGCTAAATAAACATTTGAGAACTTTCTCGTTTTTACCGTGTCATAAGAACACAGTAAAAGTAAAAAAAGAAGTCTAAATAGACTTCTCTTTTTTTTAATCATAATGGTCTGCTAAAACTAAATAATCATTCCGCCATCTACTTCCAAAACCTGACCTGTAATATAATCAGTTTCTAAAGCTAAGAATCTTACAGCAGCAGCTATATCTTCAGCTTTACCCATTCTTCTTAACGCAATCGCTTTTAAGTATTCATCAATATTTGGCAAATCTTTAGTCATGTCAGTTGCAATAAAACCAGGAGCAACAGCATTAACTCTGATTCCACGAGAACCCACTTCTTTTGCTAAAGATTTTGTAAAACCAATTAAACCGGCTTTCGCTGCTGAATAATTCGCTTGACCCGCATTACCATAAACACCTACAACAGATGACATATTGATAATAGCTCCGCTTCTTTGTTTCATCATAAGCTTTACAACCGGTTTTGAAACATAGAATGCACTACTCAAATTGGTATTAATAACAGCATTCCATTTATCAGCATCCATTCTAATGAACAAATCATCACGAGTTATGCCCGCATTATTAAGTAAAATATCTATTCTTCCGTATTTTTCAATAATTTTAGCAATATTTTCATCTACTTCCTGTTGATTTGATACGTCAAATTTATAACATTCAGAATTTGAACCTAGAACTTTTAATTCTTCAACTGTTTTTTCTGCAGCTTCTGAATTTCCAGCATAATTTATAACAACATCACAACCTGCTTTTGCTAATTCTAAAGCACAAGCCTTTCCAATGCCGCGAGAGCCACCCGTTACTAATGCTACTTTTTTGTCCGTCATAGTTATATTCTCCTTATTTTGTAATATTTGTTATCTTAAGTTTATCAATTTATATTATTATTGCTCCACACAATACTTAGCAATTATTTCGTCAAATTTTGCACTTTCCTGACCTGCATTTATCATTTTGATTGATTCATCAACAAACCCTGATAATTCTTCTGCCGGAATTTTGCATGACATGGTCATTTTAGAACCAACCGTTTTGCTATATTCACACATTCCATCTTTCATTCCGGAAACCTTTGCTGTTCCAAGAGTTGTTAATGTAGCCGGAGTACAATTTCTAACATAAGTATCATAAAATCCAAGTTCTTTTTGTTTTAATGTTTCCAACTGTTGTAATAAATTAGCCCTGAGCTTTGCATTGTTTTCTTTCATATTTTTTTCCCACTGAGGAAGATTTGCAGAATTATTTGCAAAAGTACAGGTACAAACTCCGAAAAATAATATTAATAGTACAAGACAATTAATTATTTTTCTCATTAATATAATCCTTATGCTAGAGCCATTTCTTCTTTTAAAGAACTAATTGTTGATTCCAGAGATTCTTTATCGAAAATATTATATGTTTTTACATTTGAATCTATTTTTTTATTTAAACCGGCAAGAACTTTACCCGGACCTATTTCAATAAATGTATCAACTCCATCTTTTATCATATTTTCAATAGTTTGCGTCCAATGAACTGAAGAATAAATTTGGCGTGGCATTTTATTCTTAAATTCTTCTGAATCAATAGTTGATTTAGCATCAACATTTGTATAAACAGGAACAGTTGCATTATTTATATCTAACTCAGATACAAATGAAGCAAACTCATGACCGGCTTTTTCCATAAATTTAGAATGAAAAGCTCCAGAAACAGCTAAAGGAACAACTCTACGAGCTCCTGCTGCAGATAATATTTCTCCTGCTTTCTTAACAGCTTCACTATCTCCAGTAATAACAACCTGTGCAGGTGAATTATAATTTGCAACATCTACATAGCCAATATTTGAAGCTTCTTTTAGTGCATTTTCAATACTACCTTCAGGTGCATTTAAAATAGCAGCCATAGCACCACCTTTTGTTGCACCCATTAAATCAGCTCTCTGTTGAATAGCTTTTAATGTAGTTTCCAGATTCATTACTCCTGAACAATACATAGCACAATATTCACCCAAACTATGTCCGGCGCTGCAATAAGGTTTAATATCAAATTGTGATTTTAAAGCTTCTAATGCAGCAATTGACATTGTAACTATACAAGGTTGAGTATTAACAGTCTGTTTTAAATCATCTTCCGGTCCTTCAAAACAAATTTTTGTAATACTTTTCCCTAATACTTTATCTGCGGTATCAAAAACTTCTTTTGCAGCATCAAAATTATCATACAAATCTTTTCCCATTCCAACAGATTGAGAACCTTGTCCAGGAAACAAAAATGCTATTTTCTTTGTCATAATAAAACTCCCTTATTCTGTAATTCGTCTAAATAGATTATATAATAAATACTTGAAATGTAAACAATAGGCACTTTTTAAACAGTAAAAAATACACAATAACTATTATCAGATAACCTTATACTCTACTAAATAAGATTTATTTTCATGTTACAATTATTTTAAAAAGGTTGTATCTATGTGGGATAAGTTAAAAGAACAATTTAATCTATTAAAACTTGAAAAGAAAAAACTGTTTTTAATTACAAATTCTGATAAATTTATTTCAAAAGACGAATTTTTAGATGCAATTGCTTCAAGTTTGCAAGGCGGAGTCGAAATAATACTATTCAGAGAAAAAATTATTCCTGATAACGTAAGAGTTGAATTAGGACATAAAATCAGAACATTATGTGATGAATATGGTGCAACATTTATAGTCAATGACAGAGCAGATATTGCACATATTGTAGAGGCCGATGGTGTCCATTTAGGTGCTGAAGATATAAGTATTTCTGAAGCAAGAGAAATTCTTGGAACAAATTCAATAATTGGAAAATCATGCAAAACTCCTGATGAAATTATTGATGCAATGAATGAAGGAGCTGACTATGCAACTTTCGGACCGATATATACAACGCCGTCAAAAATAAATGAATCTGTCGACATGGATGATATACGATGGATAAAAAATAACATAGATATTCCTGTATTTATAACAGGAGATATAACGAATGAAAATATTAACGAAATAACTCAGGCAGGAGTTGATAAAATCGCATTAACTGACGCTATTATGTATTCAAGAATTCCTGAACATAGTGCAAGAAAAATATTAAAATATTTACCTTAATGCTTATTCCCTATTATAAACTATATAAATAAAAATATTCCTGTATTGAGATAAAATGAAAAATTTTTCATTTTTATCTGCAAAAAATATTTGATATTTTCAAATTATAATATAAAACACCTTTGACAATAGTTTTTGAAGCCATATAATCATAATATGGCTGAGATTTTAAAAGTATTAAAAGGAACAAAAGATATTTTGCCGCAAGATATTGATATGTGGCATTTTATAGAACAAAAAGCTGATGAAGTTTTTTCAAAATATGGATTTAAAGAAATTAGAACTCCTATTATTGAAGTTACAGAACTTTTTTCTCGAGGTGTTGGTGATACCACAGATATTGTGAATAAAGAAATGTATACATTTGAAAAAAGTAACCGTTCTATAACATTAAGACCTGAAAACACAGCCGGAGTTGTCCGTTCATATATAGAAAACGGTATGTCAAGACTATCTGCTCCTGTCAAATTGTGGTACCACGGCCCAATGTTCAGATATGAAAGACCACAGGCTGGAAGACAAAGACAATTCCACCAAGTTGGTGTTGAAATGTTTGGAATAAAACAACCAACCGCTGATGCTGAAGTTATATTAACTGCAGTTAATTATCTTAAAGCATTAGGACTTAATGATTTAGAAGTTGAAATAAATTCGCTTGGCTGTCCGAAATGTCGTGAAGATTTTAAAAATAAATTAAAAGAGGTTTTAAAACCTTATTTTAATAATCTCTGTGAAGATTGTCAAAACAGATATGAAAAAAATCCTTTGAGATTATTAGATTGTAAAGTCGAATCTTGTAAGAAAATATTTGAAAAACCGGAAGTACAGAACGTTATAAATTCGGATTTTATATGCCAAGATTGTGCGGAACACTATTCAGAATTAAAATTGTATCTGAATAAAATGGGAGTAAATTTTGTTGAAAATAAACTTCTTGTCAGAGGATTAGACTATTACAACAGAACAGTTTTTGAAATAAAGTCAAATAATCTTGGTTCACAAAATGCTGTATGCGGTGGCGGAAGATATGACAGTTTGGTTGAACAGCTTGGCGGAGAAACTACTCCTGCTGTTGGTTTTGCTATGGGTATGGAAAGATTAATTTCACTACTTCCACCTCGAGCTTCAAAAAAACTTGACGGCTATATTGTATCAAACTACCCTGCTGAAGCATTTATATTTGTTGAAGAATTGAGAAATCATGGATTCAATGTAGAATTTGATTTAACAAATAAAAAATTTACAAAACAGCTAGAAAAAGCGTCAAAAATAGCAAAATACGCATTCATTCTGGGTGAAGATGAAATTAAAAACAATCAGGTTTCCATTAAAAATCTTGAAGAAGGCAAACAAATAATTGTCGATAGAACAAACTGTTTTAAAATGATTGAAAAATAAAATTATATAAGATTTTATTTTTTAGTAACTTGATTTTTATGAAAATAAATAGTATAATACCTTACTGTAACCATTATGTAAGGGGTAAATTTTATGGCAGACCAAATTACTATTCGTTCAGACAGAGAAACCGATTACAAATTTATGTACAAAGGAGAAGAAGTCGTCCTTAAAGCTGGAAAAATTATCAGTATTGCTGATGGTTTGGAACATGTTGTTCTTCCAACTTGCGCAATGAAAATTATGAACAATTTAATTGTTGTAAAAGATGACGTAAAAAAATAAATATTTCAAATTAAATTCATAATAAAAGCATATTTTAAAGACCGAATGTTACTCCGGTCTTTTATTTTTATAAAAATTATTCTTTCATTGTAAATTTAAGCGATTGTTTTTATCCAACCTTGAGGAGCTTCAATTTTTCCTGATTGAATACCAGTTAAAGTATCATAAAGTTTTTTAGAAACAGGTCCCATTGCATTCATTCCTGAAGGGAAACTTATTTCTTTTCCATGGTCAACAATTTTTCCAACAGGAGAAATTACAGCAGCTGTTCCACATAAACCACACTCTGCAAAATCTTCTAATTCGCTTATGTAAACTTCTCTTTCTTCTGTATCAAGATGTAAATACTCTTTAGCTACATACATAAGAGATCTTCTTGTAATAGAAGGAAGAATACTATCTGATTTTGGAGTTACAACTTTATTATCTTTAGTAACAAAAAAGAAATTTGCACCGCCCGTTTCTTCAACCTTTGTACGTGTTAATGCATCAGGGTATAAATTTTCATCATAACCTTCTTTATGTGCAGTTACAATAGCATGTAAACTCATAGCATAATTTAAACCAGCTTTAACATGTCCGGTGCCGCGAGGTGCAGCTCTATCAAAATCACTTACTTTTAATGTTATAGGTTTTGCACCACCTTTAAAATATGGTCCTACCGGAGATGCAAATATTCTAAATTGATATTCTGAAGAAGGTTTTACTCCCATAACAGGTGCAGAACCAAACATAAAAGGTCTTAAATACAGTGTAGCTCCTGTTCCGTATGGAGGAACAAATCTTAAATTTGCTTTTACTACTTTTTCAACAGCCTCTATAAATTTATCTTCCGGATAAACAGGCATTTCCAGTCTTTTAGCAGTATCGGCCATTCTTTTGGCATTCAAATCTGGTCTAAATACAACAACTCTGCCATCTACAGTTGTATATGCCTTCATACCTTCAAAACAAGTTTGGCTGTATTGTAAAACTCCTGCACTTTCATTTAAGATAATATTTTCATCTTCAGTTAAAAAACCTTCATCCCATTTACCATCTTTATAATTAGATACGAACCTTTTGTCGGTTTTATAATAACCAAAACCCAAATTACACCAATCTATATTTGCTTTTTCCATTGTCTCCATAGTTTTTACCTCTCTATATATAATTACAGCTGCAGATAGATTAATAAAATAATATTATCTAATTTGAACAGGCATAATTAAACAAATAAAATCTTCATCACTATTTGGTTTTAAAACAGTTGCAGACAAACTTGCATTTAAGCCAATTATAACTTCATCGCTTTCAATTATTCTAAGAGCATCAAGAACAAATTTATAATTAAATGCTATAAGCAACTCTTCTGCTGTATACTGAATATCTATCTTATCTTCTGATTTTCCGGAATCAGGAGTATCTGCAGAAAGAGTTAGTTCATTATCTGCAAAAAGCATTTTTACAATACTGGTTTTATCATTTACCATTACAGATACTCTTTCTAAAGCTGAAATAAGTTGAGAAACATTTACTATAGCCTGCTTAGGACTTTCTGAAGGAATAAGCTGGTTATATTTAGGAAACTGACCATCTAATAATCTGGATATTGTTAATGTTTTTTCTGTTTTTAACAGAATAGTAGATTTATCTTTACAAATTTTGATATTTTCTTCATCAATAAAAGAACTCATTTTTAAAAACTCATTCAATGTCCTTGATGGAATAATTAACTGGGTTTGTTCAGATATATCGCTAGATAACTTTTCTCTAACTCGAGCAAGTCTGTTACCGTCAGTTGAAGCTATTTCAAGCATACCATTCGAAAAATCACAAACAATACCTGATAAAAGATTACTAACTTCGTAATTTGCGGCAGCAAAACCTGCCTGTCTTATACCTTTTAAAAACGGTTTTAATTCTACATCAAAACATTTAGAATCATCCATTTGATAATTTGAAACCTCTGGAGGAAATTCAGAAGCAGAAATACCAATAATATCAAATTTAGATTTTTGACAAGTTATACTTACTTCAGTTCCATCACCTTCTGTTTCAAAAGTAACTAAATCATTACCTAGTTTAGAAACAATTTCATTCAATTTTTTAGCAGGAAGTGTTATTTTTCCTTGTTCTTCAATCTGCGCATCAACTGAAGTTATAACTGTTAACACCAAATCTGTTGCAGTTAAACGGATAGAATTATTATCAAGAGTCTCTATCAATATATTATATAACACAGGTTGAACAGCTTTTTGAGAAGTAGCTCTTTCTACTATCTTAATTCCATTATATAAATCCTCTTTTCTTATAATAAATTTCATACCCTTTTACTCCTTAAAATGTTCTTTTCTTAATTATAAAATAAATAAAATTAAAAATAAAATAAAAACAATAATAGAAAGAAATAATCCGTAACACAATAACTCTTTTTATAAAATATAAAAAGATAAAAAACATAATAAAAATTTTATATATTACCGTTGTTCAAACCAACCAAGTAACGGTCTTATTTGTCCGCTTTCAAGTTCATATTTTTCTGAAAGCTCACTTTTAAGAACTCTATCTATTCTCAAATTTATTTTTGGAACATTTTGAATATTTAAAGTTTGACTTTTTTCCTCATAAACATCCGAAAAATTCAATCCTTGGTGAACACATCCAGGAAGCTTTACATAACCGTTTATATCATCATAATAACAAAGTCCAAATGTTCTGCAAACAATACCACGGTATTTATATACAGAACATTCTCCATTTATTAGAAAAGGACATTTATGCTCAAATCTTTCTCCTTTAAATTCTTTTTTATCCATCTTCAGATTTCTTATATTTTGTTGTACAAGAATTCTGGTATTTTCAGGAAGATTGACATACCCTTTTGTTAAATAAGAAAACTCAAGTTGAGAAAACGGATATTCACCTTTTTCACAACATCTTGAACAACCTTTTTTACAATGGATGTATTGTTTTTGTTCATTAAATAAAAAATCTATTACTTCATCAAATTCATCCAAAAATTTTTCATAACGCTCTAACATTTACTACTCCGTATAAAAATTACTCTCTTCCTTTTATCATTGTATAACGTCTGCCTTCTTTTATAACAACATACTCCAAAACACCTTCTATCTCATTTATATATTTATTTTTAACAATAACAACATTACCTTTTTTATTTAAATCTTTCTTTATAGCTTTGATATCGATATCTTTTGGATTATAATCCACCTCTTCATCATTATAATATAGTAGTGAATATTTTCTATCCATTCCATTTGCAGAAATTGTATAATTATAATCTTTTGCATATTTTGCAAACTCGACCAAATCCTGTTGCCCGAATTTATAATCAATTTCAAAAAATTCCTCGGTTGCAAATGCAGAAACCACAGTCATAAATAAAACATAGAAAACAAATACTCCCATATATTTTTTGTATCTAACAAAAAGTAAAGTTCCTATCCCGAACACTAAAAGACAAATTAGTGCAAACCATCTTACTTCTGCTATATCATGGTTTAACTGAGGCGGCAAATACAATGGAGTAAACATAGCTACAAAACCACCTATTGTACAAAACCAGCCAAAAATTTGTACAGAAATATTTATTGATTTTTCATGTTTTTTCTTATCTACATAATCCATCCACATTAAACCGACAATTACGGCTAGCGGAAAATATATTGGCAAAATATAGGTTGCAAGTTTTGTGCTGGATAAAGAAAAGAAAAACATAATCCACCCTGCAGCAACCCAACATAATGCTATCATTTTATGAGTATTATCAAGCTTATCAAAATTAAAATTTTTAATTTTTTCTACATATTTTAATTTGCCCCAATTTTTTATTTTATCTATAAAAACTGCAATCATTGAAAAAACCCAAGGGATAAATCCCCATAATACAACGATAAAATAATAATAGAATGGTTGTTTTCTACCTATAGGATTATTAGCAGTATTTAAAAATCTTTCCAAATGATGTTTTATAATATATTCATTAAAAAATAAAGGATCATGCATTTTAAACATCGCAATATGCCATGGTAAAACTATAAGCAAAAACAGTATCATACCCGGAATTATATATATTGGTTTAAATATATTTTTGAACTTTTTTGCCATTATTGAAGTAAAAAATACTATTCCAAAAGGCACAGCAACACCAGGTATACCTTTTGCCATTACAGCCAATCCGGAAAATATATAAAAACTCCACCAAAAATATTTTTTTTGATTTTCTTTACAAAAATAAATTGTAAAATAAGAAACAAGAGCCAGACCAATATAAAAAGTTAAAACAATATCTAAAATTGCATATCTGGCTAACATAATAAATTCTAAAGATGTAGCAATAATCAAAGATGTAAAAACACCAAATCTTCTACTTATATAAATTCTGGAAAGTCCATAAACAACAAATGAAAATAAAAAGCCCAACAACGCAACAGGGAATCTTGCAGTCCACTCATTAACCTTACCTCCCCATAAAGCAAAAGATAAACATTCTTGCCAAAAATATAATGGAGGTTTTTCAAAAAAATACTCTCCGTTTAAATATAAAGTTAAAAAATCTTTAGAATGAAACATATCTCTTGCCATAGCAACATATCTTGTTTCATCAACATCCATTAACGAATAAGAACCAATATCATGAAAAAATATAAAATAAAATAAGACAGCTAAACCTAATATGGTCAATGGTTCAGTATATTTTTCACCAAACCAAACAAGTTTATCATAAAAATTGCAAATCTTTTCTTTTAATTCCATATCCCTCTCCAAGTATTATTATAAAAAAATTATACTATAAATAAAATTTTATAAAATTAATTGTAGAAAAATATGTATAAATAATGTAGAAAACTTTTATTTTTCTACATTAAATTAATAAAAATAATATAAGAAAAAAGTTTTTTACATTTTATCTAAAGTATCTAAAAAGTTTTCTACAAACTTTTTAGATACTGAAACCTTTACACTATCGTGTTTTCAGAAGTTTTCTACAAATATTTAAAATCTATTATCATGAAGAATATTATATAAATATAAATATAAATATATAATTAATTTTGTTATATTAATATAAAATCAAAAACTCAATAAAAGAATATTTTCTAATATCTAAATTAAACACTTGTTGTCAAAGAAGGAGCTATTGAAATAAATTGTCTTACTAAATCAGCATCCCATTGAATACCTGCACCTTCTTTTAATATTGCACATGCCTTTTCTATAGGCATACCTTTTCTATATGGTCTGTCGCTAACTAAAGCATGATAAGCATCTGCTACAGATACAATTCTTGCAGCAAGTGGAATTTCTTCACCTTTTAGTTTTTCTGGATAACCTTTTCCATCTAATCTTTCATGGTGATATTTTACTATAGGTATTAAATCTCTTAAAGCTTCATTCGGAGCTAAAACTTTTTCGGCACCTATTGTTGGGTGTTGTTTCATAATTTCCCATTCTTCATCATTTAATTTACCCGGTTTTTTTAATACATTTTCAGGTATACCAATTTTTCCAACATCATGAAGAAGTGCACCTATTTTTATTCTTTCAACCTCTGTTTCAGGTAAGTTTATAGCTCTTGCTAATGCTTCTGAGTATCTGGAAACTGAAGTTGAATGGCCTTTTGTATAAGGATCTTTTGCATCAATAGCTCCGGCTAAAGATGTTACCATTTCCATTAAATGGTTGTGGTTTATAATTTCTTCTTGATTAAATTTGTGAACAAGTTCTTCTTCAAAGTTTATACCTATTTGAGAATGACGTTTTGCTAATACTTCAGCAAATGAATTCAATGCTACATCATCCCAGAAATTGAAGTCTGAAGAGCTTATAATTGCAGACATTCCTTCTTTATAACCTTTTGCTTGAGATATAAACATTGCCTGTTCAGCCAGAATTAATAATTTCTCTTGGTCTTGTGTGCATTCAGGATATGTTGATATACCAACTGAAACTTTGACAGGACCCACGTCATCCACAAAACAACAAGATAAACAATATGTTATATATTCAGCCAGATATTTTGCATCTTTTGTATCTGTTTCAGGCATAATTATAGCTATTTCATCTCCGCCGTATCTTCCTGCAGAGTCTGTATTTCTTATATTTTGTTTTACTTTTTCCGCAATTATTTTTATAACTTCATCACCTTTTGCATGTCCGAGTTCTCTATTTATTTTTGAGATATTATTAACATCAAACATTACAACCGATAATGGTGTATTACTTGCTTTTGCATTTGCTAATTCCTTTGCCAGAATTTCTTGAAAACCTCTATGATTGTATAAAGAAGTTAAAGTATCTGTATTTGCATATTTATTTGTCTGTTCCAAAAGTTGAGCATTATGAATAAACATTCCCATATAATTAGATAAAAATGTTACCATATTTGTATTTATATTTGAGATGTTTTCTCCAGCAATCATTATACCAATGCATTTATTTATAGACATCATTGGGAATATTACGGAACCTGTTTTTACTAAATACGGTATATTTAAATAATTTATATTATCTTTATCTATAATAGATTTTGTTTTAAAACATTGTATTATTGGATTTGTTTCATCAGATAGAAATATTTTAGAAGAATAACAGTTTCCTGTTTTACTATGAATTTTTAAATTTAAACATTTTGATTTTTCATGAAATAATCCAAATCCAACAAAGCTCCACATTAATTTATTCATGAAAATATCGTTTAACTGAGAAAATAAATCAGCCATGCTGTTGTTGTTTTGAAAAACATCAGAAACTCTTTTCATAATGTCAAAATAATTGATATTAGAGTTTAACGGATTTATGATTGATTTATATTCCGGAGTATATATTTTTGATTTAGTTTTGCTTGTATTAAAGTTATTTATTGTTTCAACAATACTATTTAAACTGATTTCCTCTGCAACAGAAATAGGTTTAACCAGTTCACTGAGCTCTTTTCTGGTTTTTTTTATTTTTGTTATTTCTTTTTCATTAGGGTGTTCTGGTGCAAATGGATTTTTTGGAACAGAAATCATTGGAGCATTTTCTATCGGACTTTTATTTTCTTCGATAGATTTAAAATTTAAATTCTTCTTTTCTTTAGAATTTTGTTTATTTATTTGTTTGTTATTTAACTTTTCCAAGATTTTATCTACCTGTAATTTTCTTCTAAAAGTTTTCTGAAAACAATTTTTTGATAAAATTTTTCAATAATTTTACATTACTCAATAATTTTACATTACATTGTTGTAAAAACAATACTTCAAACAGATGGAATATCTATCCATCAAAGATTAAATCCTATAAAAACGTTCCACACAAATTTATTACTACAAGTATAGTATAAACTATTGTAGGTGATTTTTCTAGTCTAAATCTTAAAAATATTAACAAGTATAAATATTTTTGTAATTATTTATGTTAATATAGAAAATATTCATAGAGGTAAAAATGATTTTAGTAACAGGTGCTGCAGGATATATTGGTTCACATACGGTTATTTCTTTATTGGAAAACGGGTATGATATTATAGGTTTTGATAATCTGGAACTTGGTCATATTGAAATTGTTAATAGACTTAGGAATCTGAATTTAAAAGGCAAATTTTTAGATTTTATTCAAGGTGATTTAAAAAATCCTGCTGATATAAAGAAAGTTTTTGAATTTTATCCAGAAATAAAAGGGGTTATTCATTTTGCCGCATATTCGCAAGTTGGAGAATCTGTTATAGACCCTCAAAAATATTATTATAATAATGTTTTTGGAACTTTAAATCTTTTGAAAGTTATGCTTGAACATAATGTAAAGCGTATAGTTTTTTCTTCAACTGCTGCAACTTATGGGGATGCCGAGTATACTCCAATTGACGAAAATCACCCTCAAAAACCTATAAATCCTTACGGAAAAACAAAGTTAATGATTGAAAATATTATGGATGATTATGATACCGCTTACGGGTTAAAATCTGTTAGATTAAGGTATTTTAATGTTGCAGGTGCAGATTCCCTAAAAAGAGTTGGTGAATGGCATGAACCTGAAACTCATTTGATTCCAAATATTTTAAAATCAACATTTTTTAGTGAGAAAATATTCGAAATGTATGGTGATGATTATTCAACAAAAGACGGAACTTGCGTCAGGGATTATATAAATGTAGAAGATTTAGCAAGAGCACATGTTCTTGCATTAAAATATCTTGAGCAAGGTGGTGTAACAAACTTTTTTAACCTTGGAACTTCTGAGGGAAATAGTGTTAAAGAGGTTTTTGAAAACTGTGAAAAAGTTACTGATAAAAATATTCCGGTAAAAGTTATGCCGCGTAGGGCAGGAGATCCTCCTATTCTTGTAGCTGCCAACACAAAAGCAAAAGATGTTTTAATGTGGCATCCTGAAAAGGATTTGGAACAAAGTATAAAATCTGCATACTGTTGGGAAGAGGAATTAATAGAACTGAAAAAAGGAAAAGATAATGTCAAATAAAATTAATGTATGCCTGTCAACAGATAACAATTATAGTAAATATGCAGGTGTTGTAATAGCTTCTGTTTTATCTAATTCAGTAGATGGTGATTTTAATTTTTATATACTGGATGGTGGAATAAGTGAAGAAAATAAAGCGAAAATTCTATCATTAAAATCCATAAAGAATTGTAATATTATTTTTGTACCTATAAATGAAGATTTGTTTAGTATTTATAAACAAATAGGAACTCATTCTTATATATCATTATCAACATATTATAGGTTAAAATTGGCCTCATTGCTTTCTGATGTTGATAAAGTTTTATATTTGGATTGTGATGTTATTGTTAACTCTGATATATCTGATTTATTTAATACCTGTATTGAACAGTATTATGCTGCTGGAGTTATGGATACAGCTATGACTTCAAGCGGTTGGGTTCCTCCGCTGGAAAAAGGTAATTTATATTTTAATGCCGGAGTTTTATTATTTAACTTAAAAAAAATAAGACAGGATAATATAGAACAAAAATTTGAGGAATATACTCAAAAAGAATTTGAACATATTAGAGTAGGCGACCAGCAGATAATAAATGTAGTTTGTCAGGGAAATATAAAACAGGTTGAATCTGCATGGAATGTTCAGTCTTCTAATTTTATAAACCGTTCAGATTACACAAGTTCACCAAAAATAGTTCACTATGTCGGACGTCAAAAGCCATGGATTTTTGGTTCAATGAATTATTGGAAAAATTTGTATTTTGATATTTTAAAAATTACTCCTTGGAAAATTTCAGAACAAGATTCGTTCAGATGGACAAAATTAAATCAAATAGTGTCAATATTTAATTATATAAAATATCGACCTTTGTTTATGTTTCGTCCAAGATTTTATAAGGCTTTATTTTACACGTATTTAAGGAAAATTTAAAGATTTATTTTACTTTATTTATGCATAAAACAATAATGTTTACTTTTAAGGTTCATTGTTGTACCATTTATTATAAAATGTAATAAAATAATAAAGATTTATTCAAGTTAGGAAGTTCTTTTGGTTAAAAATATATTAGATAAAATTTTTTCAATTGATACAAAGTCGTCAGGGTTTATTGTTATCAATATTTTAGGATTACGGATAAGACACCGTAAATCAAATGTAAAAAAATATAGTGAACAATTTTTAAAGTTGGATTGTCCTATTACAGAAATACCACCTGCAAAAGGTACTTTACGTAAGATACAGCTGGCAAATTTAAAAATGATACAAATTTTTGACAAGTTATGTAAAGAAAATAACCTTTCATATTTTTTAGATTTTGGAAATTTATTGGGTGCTGTTCGTCATAAAGGTTTTATCCCTTGGGATGACGATGTTGATTTGGGAATGATGAGAGATGATTATGAAAGATTTATCAATCTATTTAAAGACGGAATACCGGGGTATGATGATATTTATTTATCTTTTAATAATAACGGTAAGGATAAATGTTTTTTAAAAATTTTACATAAAAAATTGCCTAATATAGCAGTTGATGTTTTTCCCTATGATTTTTATTATAAAAAGACTGATTCTCAGGAAAAATTAGAACTTACTAAGAAAATAAGAAAGATTATATCAAGAAAATTATACAAGTTTCTGTATCCGTTCTTTATAAAACGACCGGATAAAATGCGTTTACGTTTTGCAAAAATTAGAGATAATGAAATATTGAATAAGCACATTGTTGATAAGAGTATTGAACCTTCTATCTTTTTTGGTATAGATTACCCTCATCGATATGAAAATTATTTTTTTGATTATAATAAAATTTTGCCATTAGGTAGTATTAAATTCGAAGGTCTTAGTTTTCCTTGTCCAAATGACACAGATTTTGTGTTAAGGCAAAATTTCGGAGACTATATGACTCTTCCTGATGAATGTTATCCAAGACATAATAATTTTGAATTTTTTGAAAATGAAAAAGAATTAAATGAATTTATAGGTGAGAATAATGGATAAAAATTTGTTAATGGTTTTGGGACCAACAGAGATAGAAGAAGATGTATTACAAGCAGGAGCAAAAGCTCAGGTCTATATGAGAACTTCTGATTATTCTCAAAGACTTGAGAAAATTTTTAGAAATTTGCAATACGTTTTTCAAACAAAAAATCCTGTTGTATTTTTTGCTTCATCCGGAACAGGAGCTATGGAAGCCGCAGTAACAAATGTTTTATCGCGTGGTGATACTGCATTATATATAAACGGAGGTTCATTTGGAGACAGGTGGGGGAAGATTTGTCGGTGTCATGGTGTAAAAACTATTGAAGTAAAAGTTAATTTTGGGGATAGTGTAAATCCTGAGATTATTGAAAAAGAACTTGATAAAAATAAGAATATTAAAGCTGTCTTTGCTACATTAGATGAAACTTCTTCGGGTGCATTAACAGATATTAAAGCTCTTGGTGAAATTATTAAAAATTTTCCCGAAACGATTTTTGTCGTTGATTGTGTTTCAGGTTTAGTTGTAGAAGAAATGAAAACAGATGATTGGGGAGTTGATGTAGCTGTATCAAGTTCTCAAAAAGCAATGGCAATTCCTCCCGGATTGGGGTTTATGAGTATTAGTGAAAAAGCTTTAAATTTTGCAAAAGAATCAGATTTGAGGTCTTTTTATTTTGACATTTTTGATCACATAAACAACTGGAAAAGAAATCAAACACCGTTTACTCCTGCTGTTAGTTTACTTTTTCAGCTGGAGAAGCGACTTGAAAAAATACAAAAAGAAGGGTTGGACAAATACAGACAAAGATATTTTGCTCTTACAAAGAGAATTAGAGACGGACTTTTAGAATTTGGATTTGTTCCTGTAGCTAAATATCCTGCAAATTGTGTAACCGGTGTTTTTACAGAAAAATATGACGCTTCTGAAATTGTAAGGATTATGCGCGAAAAATATAATATAGAAATAGCACCTTCAGGGGGCGATTTGAAAACGAAATTATTTAGGGTCGGCAATTTTGGTAATATTACGGAGTCTGATATAGATAGATTTTTATTTGCAATGAAGGAAACTTTGAAGGAGTTGAATAATGATAGGTAATAAAACAGTTGTTTATACTTCAGGAACTTTTGATATGTTGCATTTTAATCATTTAAAAATGATTGAATATGCAAGAGCTCTTGGAGATATTTTGATTGTTGGCGTAAATACGGATGAACTTGTTGCATCTTATAAATCGCAACCGATAATTCCTTTTGAAGAAAGAATTGCTCTTATGAAAGCTATCAAAGGTCCTGATATAGTTATTCCTCAAAAATCACTTGATCATACCGATAAAGTTGATAAACTCCATTTTGATATTTTTGTTGTCGGAGACGATTGGGCCGGCAAGTACGATTACTTAAAAAAACAGGGAGTTGATGTTGTTTATTTTCCTTATGGTGATGGTGTAAGTTCAACAAATTTAAAGAAGAAAATTTATAATAATTACAAAAAACTGCAACAAAAGGTAGATAATCATTTGCCGGCAGATATTGAAATAAGAAAATAATAAAATATTTATTAAATTTTGCTTTTCTTAAATAAGAATAACAAAGGAATAAGCATAAAGCACATCAATCCAAAAATTCGGAAAGAATCCATAAATGCCCATAGATTAGATTGTTTTAGTAGCGTTCCGTATTGTGAATACTGAGCCATATAATTTGCAACAGAAATGTGAGTGTACTGTGATAAGGCTGCTGTTGTTGATTGTACTCTTTCTACAAATGCCGGATTTAAATCGTTTAGTTTACCAACCATCATATATTGGTGAATTTGAGCAAATCTTGTAAGCATTGTTGCAACTAAAGATGTTCCGACAGCACTTCCTATGTTTTTTAAAAGATTCTGTAAACCACTGGCGTTTGTCATCTGGTGATTCGCGATTGTTTCCATTGATAAATTTATAATAGGAACCATTGACAGACCCATACCTAATCCCATTATATAATTAGGAATCATAATATTCATACTTGCAATCTGTAAATTCAAAAATCCGAATACTAATCCTGCTGAACCTAATAATGTTAATCCAATACAAACTAAAATTCGTTTATCAACTTTATCTGCAATCAATGCACATATTATCATTGCGGTCATACTTCCCAAACCTCTTGGCATCATAGAAAAACCGCTTAAAAATGCCGTATATCCCATCATACTCTGTAAAAATTGAGGCAAAATAGCTAATGAAGCATAAAGTACGGCTTGCATTATAACTTGAATAATTGTTCCAATAATAAAGTTTCTATCCTTAAATACAGATAAATCAACAAGGGTATCTTTTCTGACTATTTGAGAAGTAAAGAAACAAATACCTGCAGTGCAAGATATTCCAAAAATCCAGCATATCCATGTTGCATTGAACCAATCGGCATTATTACCTTTATCAAAAAATACTTGTAAGCATAATAGCCATATTGTTAGAAAGAAAAATCCTAAACCATCCATTTTTACGTCTTTTTGACGTTGTGAATATGGAGGGTTAAATAACATTTTTTTAGATAATATTGCGGCCAGACAACCAAAAGGAACATTTATAAAGAAAATCCAAGGCCAAGACCAATTATCGGTAATCCAGCCGCCTAAAACAGGACCAACAATAGGTGCTATAATAACACCCATTCCGAAAACAGCCATTGCCGTCCCTCTTTTTTCTTTTGGAAAACTTTCCATCATGAGAGCTTGTGATATCGGAACAATTCCTCCACCACCTGCACCTTGTAATATTCTGAAAATTACCATTTCTCCCAGATTTTTTGCCATACCGCAAAGCATTGAGGCTATAGTAAATAATAATATACTAATAATGAAGAAATTCTTTCTACCAAAAAATTTACTAAAAAAATCAACAGAGGGAATAATAATACCACTTGCAATTAAATAACTTGTTAAAATCCACATACTCTCATCTCTTGTTGCTGAAAAACTTCCAGCCATGTGAGGTAGTGCTACATTTGCAATTGTACCGTCAATTACATATATAAAAACTGCTAATAACGTTGGCACTGCTGAAATCCAAGGATTTTTTGGTAAATATTTTTCGTCATCGTCAGCCAGTGCAAGATTTTCTTTTATTTCTTCTGACATGTTCCCTCTTTATGTTATTTTATAAATAAATATAAAAGGGCACTAAGAAAATATTTTTACAAGACAATTTTATTATATGTGTTTATTAAATTTGTCAAATTCTTAGTGCCACGGATCTTTTATGAGTGTTTATTTTTTTACTCTTACCTTTGGTACTACAGACATTCCCGGTACAATATTATATTGATCAGGATCTATTTTTTCTGTGAATACAATTTTTACAGGTATTCTTTGAACAATTTTTACGAAAGAACCAACTGCATTTTCAGGAGGGAATAAACTTGATTTGGCTCCTGAAGCTCTTTGTATACTGTCAATTTTACCTTTAAAAATTTTATTAGGGTAAGTATCTACTTTGATATCTACCTCTTGACCGGGTTTCATGTGTCTAAGTTGATTTTCTTTAAAGTTTGCAACAACCCATACATCTTCAGGAACAAGAGTAAATAAAGGAGAACCTGCAGAAACCCACATACCTTTTTCTACTCTGCGTGAAGAAACTGTTCCTGATTGTGGTGCATAGATTTTTGTATAAGATAAATCTAAAGCTGCTTTATCTTTTGAAGCTTTAGCAGATCTTAAATTAGCATCAGCAACGGTTGTTCCGTTTTTATCAGAGAACAAGGCTTGTTTTGCTTGTGTTAAACCCGCTTTTGCATCATCATATTTTACTTGAGCAGCATCTAATGTTTGTTTTGAAACAGCTCCTTGTTCATATAAATTTGTATAACGGTCTAAGTCTTTCTTGGCTAGAGCAATTGCGGAATCTGCTGCTTTTAAATTAGCTTTTGCATTTGCTTGGTCTAATTTTATTTTTTCATACATAGAGTCGGCTTGTTCAAGTCGTATTTTATAATCTTCAGCATCTATAACTGCAACTAAATCTCCAGCTTTGACATGTTGGTTATCTGTTACATAAACCTCTTCTATTTGCCCTGAAACTCTTGGTGAAACATTTACGGTTGTTGTTTCTACATAAGCATCATCAGTTGATTGGTATTTCATTTCATTGTGTATGTAAAAACCTGTAAGTACTGCCACTACTGCAATAACAATACCTGCAACTGTTCTTTTTACACCCTTTGGCGGATTTTTACTCTCTTGAGTTTGCTCTTGCTCATTTTGAACTTTTTCTTCCATATTTTATAACCTCTTATTTTATATATTCATTTCTACTTCTTTTTCTAAACAATTTCTAAATTTTTCCAGTGATTTTAATAATTCTTTTTTATCATTATCAGAAAAAATTTTAGGAAGTTTATCTATATATTCTCTTAATTGATCAGAAACCTGTTTGGTAATGGCAATACCTTCTTCTGTCATGGTCATTTTTCTTACAAGTCTGTTATTTTTTGTATCTGCATAACGAGTAATATAACCTTTTTTTTCTAAAGAATTTAGTATTCTTCCTGTATTTGCTCTATCCTTTAATATAATTTTTGCAAGTTCTCTTTGGCATATACCGCCATGAACCATAATTACATCCAGAGCAACAAATTCATCCATTGTAATCGGTGTATCTAAATTTTGAAAAATTTGATAACCAAGATATCTGCAATATTTTGCAGTTTGTTCTAATTTATAATATATAGATTCTATATAGTGTTCACATTTATACATAAATTTATATAAATATTTTTCTCTTTGTTGTAAAAATAATGTGTTGCATTTGCAACAATATTATGTTATCATACTGATATAGAAAATGCAAGTAATTAATTTTAAGAGGATATAAGACATTGAAAAAGAAGATAGTTATATTATTATTGGCGAGTTTCATATTTTCAAATATTGCTCCTGTATCATGTTTTGCAATAGGTAAAAGTTCATCTAAAGAACCAAAAAAAATATCTATTTCAAAAACACATAAACAAAGAGCAAAAAGCGATGAGTTTAAATATGAATATATAAATTATGATTGGTGGAAAAATTTTAATGATGATATTTTAAACGGTTATATAGATAAAGCTATAAAAAATAATTATGATTTAAAAATGGCTACTATAGCTGTTGACGAATATTATCAAGCCATAAAAGTTCAATTTGCGAATGAACTTCCTTCTGCAGGGGCCGGTTTTGGACCAGGGTATGCAAAAATGCCGGGGACAACTGATTCTTCTTGGGGTTTTGCAATGCCGGCTTTTGTGAATTATGAAGTTGATTTATTTCTTAAAAATCATGACAAAACAAATGCTTCTAAAAAAGAATATGAAGCTTCTTTGCAGGATGAAAGAGCTGCATATATATCAATAGCTTCAGCAGTAGGAACAACTTATTTGAATATAGTAAAGCTTGATAAAATGATAGCTCTTCAGGAAGAAATAGTAAAAGATAGAAAACTTATTTATGATTTAATGCTTTTACGAAATAAAGAAGGTTTGACATCAACTGCAGATACAGTTAAAGCAAATAAATCTTATATTGCCGGAAATACTGATTTGACAGAATATAAAAAACAAAGAACAAAGCTTCTAAATCAGTTTTGTGTTTTGATTGGTGAAAATCCAAACAATGCAGAAAAGATTACAAGAGCAAATTTTGATGATTTGAATTTTGCTGGAGCTATTCCTTCAGAAATATCTTCGGAAATCATTGCTCAAAGACCGGATTATATAAAAGCAGAAAAAATGATTCAAAAAGCAGGAATTGATGTAAAAGTAGCAAAGAAAGAATTTTTACCTTCTATCAATATAACTGGTTTGGCATTTTTCCTCGCTGGTGATATAGGAAGCTTATGGTCTACAAAAAATGCATTAACAGCTCTGGGTGGAGGTTTGAATTTGCCGATATTTACAGGTGGTAGAAGAATTGCGAATTTAAAAATAAAAAAAGATGAATACGAAAGATTATTAAATGATTATCGTAAAACAAATTTAACTGCTATTCAAGAAATAAACGATGCGTTAGTATCAATAAAATTGGATAATGATAAATATAAAGATATAGAAACCAGAGCAAAATTAGAAAGAGAAGATTTCGGGTATAGTACACATAGATTTAATGAAGGTACAATTTCTAAACTTGATTTGGTGCAGGTAAAAGAAAACGTGCTATTTACAGATCAGCAGGTTGTTAATGATAAAATAAATTGTCTTGTAGATTATATAGAATTATATAAAGCTGTAGGTAGTCAGTTATAAAAAATTAATAAAACAAAATCTTAATCATATTTTTACTTACTAAACAGGCCGGTACTTATTGTATCGGCTTCTCATTATTTGAAAATTATTTTTTATTTTTTTTAGTTTGTATAGGTTGTTTTATAAATATATAAGAATTATAAAATACAAAGCCGGGTAAATTTGATAATATATTATAAGAAACGTATTATACTAAAGATTTAACATTGTATATTCTTCTGTCCCGTCAAAGCTTGCTTTCCAATGGTGCAGGCTTCCTCGTGAGATTTTACCTAAAACATTGAAAAGGTAGGAATTTGAGGTGTTATGAAGTTTTACAAAATCATAGTCTGCTTGAAGTTTGTTTACTGCTTTGCGGCGGAACTCTTGCCATTTGCGGAGCAAATCAAGTTTTGCAAGAGCATTTTGTTTTGCCTTCTCAGGGGTGTATTTGATTGTCTCAAATTGGTTTTCCATTGTCTCAAAATCCTTGTAATGCTTGGTGCAACACATTCATCACTCGTTTTGAGACAGAAGTCAAGTGTTTGTGTATAATAAATATGTGAATAATAACTACAAAACATTAAATATTGAAGGACAAGGGCCTAAAAATAAAGATGAATTTATCAAATTCAATAAATTTTGTTCGAACTTAAAAAAAAGTACTCATAAATCTAAAAAGAGAAAACGATGCGCTATATGTAAAAAGACAGATGTGAAATATTGTAATTCGCATACAATTCCTCAATTTATTTTAAAAAAAATTAGTAAAAATGGGAAATTGCTAAATACACAAGCATTGAATTCTACAAAAATGGTAAATGATGAAAATGGATTAAATGAAACGCAAGTTTTTCATTCTATCTGCAGAGATTGTGATAATTTAATATTTAAAGATTATGAAACTTTAGATAATTATAATAAAGAACCAACACAAAAAATTTTAAAACAAATTGCTTTAAAAAATCATTTATATAGTGCTTATAAGCATAATCAAGAAAAAATTTTATACAATAATCTAATAAAAAACAAAATGCAAGATGTTGCAGATATTTCTTTCACAAACTCTTTCCAACATTTATTAAAAGTAACTGAACACAATTATTGTTATAATCAAAAGAGGGCTAACATTGTAATAAAAAATTTATTAAATAATAAAGATTTATACAAACTATGTTACTTCAAAAAGCTTAATTATGTGGTTCCATTGGCATTACAAGATAATTCCATTATTTCTTTTGGATTTCAAGGAGAAAAATTAGCTAGTACTTTTGATTTTCCTTCTTTTGATTATGCTGATGATATTCATTTTTGTATTTACCCTCTAGAAAATGAAAGTATTATTATGCTTTTTTGCGCACATGATTTAAATCTTTATGATAATTTTTTTGATACATTAAAAATACAAAATGAAAATGAACAATTATCAATTATTAATTTTTTAGTGTTTGCTTATTTTGAAGAAGTTTTTATTTCTAAAAATCTCGATGAATCAATATTTAAAAATGATAATTTAAAGAAAATATCACAGGAACAATTACTTGTTAGCGCAAACCCTTACTTTGCAAGTAATTTGACAAATACAGAGCATAAAAATTATTGTTGGAATGCATTGGAAAATAATTTTAGTATTGAAAATCATAGTAAAATCCCAAATTTATTAGATGCAAAATATAAAATTACTTAAGTAAATATCTAAATCTCATTGATAATTTTGGGTATCCCAATTTGCAAGCAAAAATAAAATTGCACTTTTTTGCACTTTATTGCGCTAGGCTAGAATAGGCTTTGTGAGTAGGATAGATCCTGAAATAAATTCAGGGTGACAGAAAATTAGTGCAAAAGAGTGCAAGAAAAGAGTACTTGAGTGCAAAAAATGTCCCCTACATCTCAATACTAAAAAACAGCCTCAAATCGGCTGTCTGTTTGATTTTTTATTAAATTTTCCCTGTCTCAATGTCCCAGAAACCTATTATAGACTCCAAAATGGACTCGAACTCTGAAAATAGTTAGTACAAAAGACTTTTGACGATTTTTAAAAATTTGATTAAAAATTTCCAATCGCCGGAAACGCAGATTAGAACTTGAAAAGACACTAAAAAAGAGCCTTTTCGGCTCTTGTTGTAAAATCTGGGCCGCAGTGGACTCGAACCACCGACCTCACCCTTATCAGGGGTGCGCTCTAACCACCTGAGCTAGCAGCCCGCGTTTGAATTTAGGAAGATATTATTATAAATATTACCCTGCTATTCATTTCGCATGAATAAATGTACTATAAACATTTTTTAAAATCAAGTGCTTTTTTGTGTATCTTAATATTTATGCAATTTTGAATATCACTTGTGTTTTAAATCCAATTTCAAATAAATCTTTTTTGCGTATAGCTCTCATTATATTTGATTTGTTATCTGTATCTGATATTTTTAAAGTTAAAATAAATTCGCTTATGTTGTTTTTTTTATCATAAATTAGTTTGATATTTGTTATTTCCCCCAACTTTTTGTTTTCTAAACCATCTGCAATTTTTAAAATTCCACCAAGTTGTTTTACTGTTTTGCGTTCTTTTTTGTCAAGTGTTGAGTAAATTTGATGAGTTTGTTTATCCGGGAGTTCTCCTTTGTGGTATCTGCATATACATGATAAAATTAGTTGTTGGCGCGGTGTGAATTCTAATATTTCATGTTCAAGAATTATTTTTTGTGTATGTTTATGATGATTTTTTTCTTCAATTGAATATCCTATATCATGTAGTAAGGCTGCTGCTTCTAGAAGTTTTTTTTCTTCTTCGGAAAAATTTTTTATTTTTTCATTTATTTCTTGAAAAATAATCAGTGATAACCTTTTTACTTCCTGAGCATGTTTCTGTTTATTACAGTATGTTTCAACGAGTTTTTGTATTGAAATTCTTTCCATGATAACTGAATCTTATCATGATTTCAAAAAAAAGACCACCTAACTTACAGTTAGGCAGTCTTTTCCTTTGTTTAAATAAAATAAATTTATTATGTCTTAAATATTTATTTTTCTTTCAAAATTCTTTTTAATTTTTTTCTTTGCATTGTCAAGATTTTTGATTTTCTTTTCTGCATATTTAATTTGTTTTTTTGCAGCTTTTCTTTCAGCTTTTGTTGAAGCGTATCGAGCGTCTATTTCTGCATATTGATTTTTATAATTTAGAAGTCTGTTTCTAATCTCAACTTGTGCATTTTCAATTTGTAATATAGAATTTTGCATTTTAGTTCCGCCTGTAACTTGGCTCGGGTCAAGAAGATCTGTACCTTTAGCATTTGTTGTTGATACAGCTGCATTAGTTGTTGTAGTTGTACTTATTGCTGAACTGTCATCAAAATTTAACGGTGTGAAGCTTGTTTCTGCTAAAGCCATTGTGCTTGAAACAAGAATTAAGCTTAAAGTTAGGGTAATAATTCTTGAGAATTTTTTCATAAATACTTCCTCCATCATAGTTGTAAACTATATTATATATTTTAGTGTATTTTGTTTTAAATAAAAAGAAATTTACATAATTTAATATGAAAATATGAATTATAAATAGTTTATTTTTTATTAAAAGTTTGGCTAATAACTCTATATTATCCATTATACCCGATTGATTTTGCTGAATAAATATTTAGATTTTGTGTTATTATTTTTATTAAAGGACTTGGGATATGAAAAAAGAATGGATTTTAGATAACACAGACTCAAAAGAAAAGTCTTTGATAAAAAGATTATTAATTTCGCGAGGTATAAAAAGCGAAGAAGAGATAAAAGAATTTCTTAATCCGTTAGAAATGGAAATCACTTCGCCAAATGTTTTTACGGATATGGAAAAATCTGTTGAAAGATTATCTAATGCAATTAATACTGCTGAAACTATTATTATATATGGAGATTTTGATGCTGATGGTGTTACTTCGACATCTGTTTTGTATAAAACATTAAAATATTTAGGGGCAAATGTTCATTATTTTATTCCGGACAGAGAAAATGAAGGGCATGGATTTGATAAAAAAGCTCTTATAAAGTTGATGACGACGGTAAAACCAAAAGTTATAATTTCTGTTGACTGCGGAATTTCTGATGTTGATGCTGTGAAGTTTATAAATAGTTTTAAAATGATTGATGTTATAATAACAGATCACCATGAAGCTCCAGAAATTCTACCTCCTGCTTATGCTATTATTAATCCTAAAGCTCCAAATGCTTTAGATGAAAATTTATCAGCAAAACAGATAGAATATTTAACATATCTTGCCGGTTGTGGCGTAGCATTCAAAGTTGCTCAAGCTCTTTTATCAAAATATGGAAAAACTGAATATATTTACGATATATTACCTTTTGTTGCTGTCGGAACCGTATCCGACGTTGTTCCTTTACTTGGAGAAAATAGATATTTTGTGGCAAAAGGACTTGAACTTATTTCAAAAGGAAAACATGAAGGTCTTAAAAAACTTTTGGAAAGTGCCGGTTATGATATTACAAAAGGTGTAACTTCGGAAATGATATCTTTTGGGGTTGCGCCAAGGATAAATGCATCCGGAAGACTTGATACGGTTGAATCTGCTCTTAAAGTTTTAATTTCTGATAATCCTCAAGAAGTTCAAATGGCGGTTACAACATTGAATGAACTTAATAAAGTTCGTCAGACTCTCTGTCAAGAAGTTTTTGCTCAGGCTGATGAAATGGTTAAAAAAGAAGGAAACAGAAATTCAGCTATTGTTTTGTGTAGTGAAAATTGGCATATCGGAATTATTGGAATCGTTGCTTCCAAACTGGTTGAAAAATATTACAAACCGGTGTTTTTAATGACTTATGTTAAAGAAAAAAATCAATATAGGTGCTCTGCAAGAAGTATAGAAGGGGTTCCGTTATATGATGTGATTAGTGCGAATTCGGATTTATTAGATGGCTTTGGTGGGCATAAAATGGCTGCCGGTTTAAGTTTTTCCGGAGAAAAATCGTCATTTGATAACGTTAAAAAGGCTCTTTGTGAAACTGTAAAGGAATATACATCTTCTCAAGATTTAAAACCTTTTGTGAAAATAGATTTAATATTGGATGCGTCAGATATTACAGAGGATTTGGTTGAAAATATTTCAAGATTGGAACCTTTTGGAGCAATGAATCCTAGTCCTGTTTTTGCTATAAACAATTTAAAGGTTAAACAAAAAAGACTTATGGGTTCAGATAACTCGCATTTGCGTTTGATTGTTACTAAAGATGCTTATGAATTTACATCTGTGTGGTGGCAAAAGGGCGATGTCGGTTTAAGTAGTGGTGATAACCTTGATATTGCATTCCATCCTCAATTAAATGAGTTTAACGGGAATACTTCTGTACAACTTATAATTGATGATATCCATTCGGATGTTATAAAAGATGAGAATGAAAATATCCCGAAAGTGTATAAAATTTATGATAATCGTGCCAAAACAGGTATTTTACCTAATGTGAACGATTATATCAAAAATTCTAAATTAAATATAAGAGTTTTTGCAGAAAGTAAGTATGTTTTAGATACTATAAAATCTTTTAAAGAAATATCGTCAAAAACCTTTACTAGAGAGAACATTCCACATTGCGATGTTGTAATGTTTTTTGATTATCCTGCGGATAAAGAAACTCTGGATAATATTTTAGAAAAAGCTCAACCAAAAGGTATTCATTTTATGAATTATGAACCCAAAATTCTTGATGAGCAAGAGTTTTTAAAAACTTTTACCGGTATGATAAAATTTGCAGCGCATAATAATAACGGCAAAATTGAATTTATTCGCTGCTCCAGTTTTTTGGGTAAATCTGTCAGTATCTTTGTTGAACTGTTAGAGTTGTATGAGGAAGTTGGATTTATAAAAATATTAGAAAAGAATAATTTATTTTTTAATATAGAACTATTGACAATAAATGATTTATCCAAGGTATTAAATAATGATAAGTTTTCACAGATATTTGATAAAGTAATAGAGTGTGAAGCTTTTCAAAGAAGTTTGCTTGAGGATGATTTAGAACAAATTTTGATATAAAAGTGCAAATTTAGCTTTTTACAAGTTAAATACGATATAACTGTTTTTACTCTTGATTTTGACGGTATTTTTCGTTAATATATTCTTAATTGAAATAGAAGGAGAAAATTATGGCGCAACAATTTAATCCTCAGGGAATTAATGCTCAAAATATTAAAAAACGTTATGCAGTACTTGTTTTTATCAAAGGTTCAACTGCACCTTTGGTTTTATATGTGAAAGATGCACAAGCTCTATATCAAGAACTGGTTGAAACAATGAAATCAACAAATGCCGTTCTTATTGAAAAAGAAACAGAAGGTCCGTTGAAAAAAGTTTGTTTTATATCTAATCAGATTGCAGCTCTTGCAATTCAAGAAGAACAATATGTATAATGTTTTTCAAAATATAAATGTTAAAAGCTATGGAAAAGATATTATCAATAGAAGATTTGGAAAATGCTGACAATAAAACTCTCTACTGTACTTTTGATGAGAAAATTGAGGGTTTAGATTGTGTTACCCCTATTCATGCCGAGCTTTGTGCCAAATCACTTGGTGAATTTATACAAATATCCGGACATGTTACCGGTACAGTTAATCTGGAATGCGATTTATGTCTGGATAAATTTGAATATAATTTGGATTTTGATATTGATGAATTATACTCGAAAAGTTCTTTATTAGGTGATTATGAAGAGTCCGGACAGGAATTTGAAATTAAAGACGGTCAGTTTGTTACAGATTTGAATGGTTCAAAAGAAATAGATATTTATGACTTATTGTATCAATCTGTAATATTAAATTTTCCAAATAAAAAAGTTTGTGGTATTAATTGTAAAGGGAAGGTTTTTCTTTCTGAAGAAGATATACCCGATCCAAGACTGGATGTCTTTAAAAATATCCAAATTAACCCAAAAGATTAGTTAGTAGAAAATAAAAAAGGAAAAACAAAAATGGCAGTACCTAAGAAAAGAACAGGTCATTCTGCTCAAGGTAGCAGAAGAGCTAATTGGAAAGCTACAAAACCTGAAACAACAAAATGTCCTAATTGTGGCGAAACAGTTTTAACACATACAGTATGTACAGCATGCGGCACTTATAAAGGCCAGCCTGTAAAATTAGCAGATAAAGCAGCTGCAGAAGCTCCTGCTAAAAAAACTGCGAAAAAATCAACTAAAAAAGCTGCTCCAAAAGCAGAAGCTAAGGTTGAAGAAGCAAAAACTGAGGAAGTTAAAACTGAAGAACCTGTTGAAAAGACAGAAAAAACTGAAGAATAATTTAAATTTGTAAAGCAACAACAATATTTTGTTGTTGCTTTACAAAAAATAAATTACTGTTAGACTTTGGAGAGAGAAAAGTATGTCAAGAATAGCAATAGATGCAATGGGTGGTGATTATGCACCGCAAGCAATAGTGGAAGGTGCATTGTGGGCTGCACAAGAATATGGAGTCGGATTGGAACTGGTCGGCAGAGAAGATGAGATAAAATCCGAGCTTGAACGTATAAAAAATGCAGGCTGTATTTATTCTGATTGCGGAACTAAAGGACATAGAAGAAGAATCAAGATTGATCTTGATAAAATTGATTATACAATTACTCATGCCTCTGAAGTTATTGGAATGGGTGAAGCTGTAGGGCAATCTATTCGTAAGAAAAAAGATTCATCAATTGTTGCTTCTGTCAGAGCGGTGGCAGAAGGCAGATGTGATGCCGTTGTTTCTGCCGGTTCAACCGGTGCTGCTATGGCTGCAAGTTTGTTTGGGTTAGGAAGAATACATGGTGTTACCAGACCTGCGATTGCGGTTACAATTCCTACAATGAAAGAACCTGTGGTTTTAATTGATGGTGGTGCTAACAGCGATTGTACTCCTGAAATGCTTACTCAATTTGCCGAAATGGGTGCTGCTTATGCAAAATATATCATTGGTATTGAAAATCCTAAAGTCGGTATTTTGAGTATTGGTGAAGAAGAAGGTAAAGGTAATGCTCTTGTAAAAGAAACTTATCCGCTTTTAAAAGACATGCATGAGCAGGGTAGGATTGATTTTGTTGGGAATATTGAAGGAAAAGAACTTTTTATAAATAAGTGTGATGTTGTTGTATGTGATGGCTTTGCCGGTAATGTTGCTTTAAAAGTTACTGAAGGCACAGCATCTATGCTTTTAAAAATGATTTCAAGTGAATTTAAATCTGATTTTGTTGGTTGCATAATTGGTTTGATGGCAAAACCTTTTTTAAGACGAATTTTGAAAAGAATTAATTGGGAAGTTTTTGGTGGCATGCTGCTTTTGGGTGTTAAAGGTATTTCGGTTATTGCTCATGGACGCAGTTCATCTTATGCAATGAAAAATGCTGTTAGAGCTGCAGTTCGTGTGTTAAATAAAGATATTAACTCTAAAATTGCGGAAAATATAAATAGATAGGAATAAAAATTATGTCAAAGAGTGTAAAACCTTTAAGAATTGCAGGTGTCGGTTATAGTGTACCGGAAACAGTTATTACAAATGATGATTTAACAAAACTCTATGAAACTTCTGATGAGTGGATATATACCAGAACAGGTATTAAGGAACGACGAGTTGTTTCTGGTAATGAAGATGCAATCGATTTGGGCGTGGATGCTGCTCGTAAAGCTATTGACAAATCCGGTTTTAAATTGGATGAAATTGATTGCATTATAGCTGCTGCTTCTGCTCCTCCTCAGTTGTATCCGGGGTTATCATGTGATATACAGGCAAGGTTGGGTATTCCTAATTATATACCATCTTTTGATTTAACAGCAGCTTGTACAGGTTTAATTTATTCTTTACAGGTTGCGCGCGGATTAATCGGTTCAGGATTATATAAAACTGTATTAATTATAGCTGCGGATAATAATTCTCGTCTTGTTGATTGGAAAGATAGGGGAACTTCAATTTTATTTGGCGATGGTGCCGGTGCTATGGTGGTAACTGAAGCTGAAGATGGTGTTGATGATATATTATCTTTAGATATCAGAGCGGATGGTCAAATTGGTCAGTATATTTATATGAATATGCCTGGTGAAAATTGTCCTTTGGTTGAACCTTGTGATCCGGTAGAAACACATATTCGCATGGCAGGAAGAGATGTTTACAAGTTCGTTGTAAGTACTTTGCCAAAGTATGTTGATCTTGCTATTGAAGAAGCCGGTATGACTGCAGAAGATATTGATTATCTTATTCCGCATCAAGCAAATCAAAGAATTATTGAGGCGCTTCAGCAGAGACTTCAATACCCTGATGAAAAGGTTATTTCAAATATTAAGTACTATGGAAATACATCTGCAGCTTCTATTCCAATAGCGTTAGCAGAAGGTGTTGAACAAGGGAAAATAAAACTTGGCTCAACAGCAATTTTATGCGGTTTTGGTGCCGGTATGACTTGGGGTGCTGCTGTTGTTAGACTCCGTGAAGGTATTTGTTAAACTTTTCATACATTTGAATCTAAACTGATATCATTCGTTAAAAAGATTTATAGTATGTGTTGAATGTTTAATTTTAAACTCTTCCGTACATATCTTCGTAACGGATGATATCATCTTCTGATAAGATATCACCTTTTTGGACTTCTATGATTTCTAAATCTTCTTCAAATGGATTTTGTAGAGAATGAATTTCTTTTATAGCAATATCAATGCTATGTCCTGGAGACAGTATGTGTTCCTTGCTTTCTAAAATAACTTTTGCCGTACCGGTTAAAACAACCCAATGTTCACTTCTGTGGTTATGCGATTGAACAGAAAGTTTTTGTCCCGGATTTACATGAATAATTTTTGATATAAATCCTTTGCCTTCTGCAATAACAGTGTAAAATCCCCATGGTCTGTAAACAGTTTTATGAATTTTTTGAGTTCCGTCGTGTTGTTGTTTTAAGGTTTCATAAATTTGTTTAACATCTTGAGTTTTGTCTTTTTTGCATGCCAGGATTGCGTCTTCAGTTTCAATAACTACTGTATCTTCCAATCCTATTGTTGCAACAAGTTTAGAAGAAGAATAAACAAAAGAATTTTTTGAATCCTTATCTATAACATGTCCAACAAAAACATTGTTGTTTTTATCTTTTGGGCTAACTTCATATATTGATTGCCAGGAACCTAGGTCTTTCCAATCTGATTTCAATTCTAGCATAGCAATATTTTTACTTTTTTCCATAATTGCGTAATCGATGGAAATATTAGGAATTTTTTCAAATTCGGTAAATGGAATTGAGTTGTCAGAGCATGTTATATTTTTTATAATAGAATAAATTTCAGGTGAATATTGTTCAAATTCATTCATCATAACAGAGGCTTTGAACATAAAAATTCCGCTATTCCAGTAATAATTTGAATCTTTCAAATAATTTTGTGCTGTTTTACAATCGGGTTTTTCTGTAAATTGTGTAACATTTCCGTTTTCACATCGGATATACCCGAATCCTGTTTCAGCATAAGTCGGTTTAATTCCAAAAGTTACAATTTTTCCTTCGTCAACGAATTTTTGTGCTTGTTTAATTGTTTCAACAAATTTGTCATTTTCTTCTATTAACAAATCAGATGGCACAACAAGAATCGTTTCATCAGCATAATTTTTTTCCATTATATATTTAACACTTAGGGCAATTGCTCCTGCAGTGTTTTTGGAAATAGGTTCAGAAAGGATAATTGATTTTTTGCTCAATTCGCCTAACTGCATTTTGACATTAGCATTATGTTTTGTATTCGAAACGCTTATAATATTTTCTGCAGGAATAAATTTGTTTAGTCTTTCAAAAGTAGATTGAAGTAAGCTTTTTTCTGCATATAAATTTAAAAGCTGTTTTGGATATAATTCTCTTGATAGTGGCCATAATCTGCTTCCTGATCCTCCGGCTAAGATAACTCCAAACATTCCTGCTCCTTTTCTCATTCTTATCCCTTATTTTATAATTATACTACAAAAACATTTAAGTCTATAAGTTAATTTTGGAATGATTTTTTGTTTTACTTTTACCGTATATCTTTTTATGTTATTCTTATAGGAGAATAGATAAACAGGAGAGGCTAAATGAAATTATTACATACAATGATTAGAGTTAAAGATGCTGAAAAGAGTGTAAAATTTTATACAGAACTTTTAAATATGAAATTAGATAAGAAAAAAAGATTAGATGACTGTTGGTTGTATTTTTTGAATGATGAGGACGGCACAACTCAACTAGAGCTTACGGCAAATGATGAAGTTCCTGAATCTGGTTATGAGTTAGGAAATGGATTTGGACATTTAGCTTTTTCTGTCGAATCTTTGGATAAATTTACTGAAAAAATGCACTCTTTGGGTTATGAGTATCTATATGAACCTTTTGATTTAAATGGAAAAGGTACAAAAATAGCATTTATTAAAGACCCTGATGGCTATGAAATTGAGCTAATTGAAAAAGTGGTATGGTAAATCAAAATCTCATATTGCTTTTTTGGGTAAAATTTATTAAATAATATAATATTAAATTTTTATATTGTTATATTGTTCTGAAATTATTTTATTATCTTTACATTATTTAATTTATTTACAATAAGATGTACTGATTGTATTATTATGTTATAAAGATATCATTAGGATTTCCTTTCGGAGGCAAAATTGGTAGAAAGATTTTATATAAAAGGTGGGACTCCTTTAAAAGGCGAAGTATTAATAGGTGGTGCAAAGAATTCTGTCTTAAAGCTTATGGCAGCTGCAATTTTAGCAAAGGGAGAATCAAAAATTTATAATGTGCCGGATTTAACAGATGTTGAAATTATGCTAAGTGTAATTGCACAACTAGGAGCAAAAACAAGTTATAATAGAGAAGAAAAATCTCTGACGATAGATGCTACTGATATTACTAATATAACTGCGAGTTATGAACTGGTTAGTAAAATGCGGGCATCTTTTATTGTTTTGGGAGCACTTGTATCACGTTGCAGAGAAGCTAAGGTAGCTTTACCAGGAGGTTGTGCGATTGGAGAAAGAAGAGTTGATTTCCATATTAAAGGTTTAGAGGCTCTCGGTGCAAAGATTAAAATAGAAAATGGCTATGTTCATGCAAAGGCAAACAAGTTAATTGGTTCTGATGTATATTTAGATATCCCTTCTGTAGGGGCAACTGAAAATATCATGCTGGCTTCCGTACTGGCCGAAGGTTCTTCAAGAATTCAGAATGCTGCTCAGGAACCTGAAATTGTTGATTTGGCAAATTTTTTAAATGCGATGGGTGCCGATATTCAAGGTGCTGGAACTTCTGAAATAATTATCAACGGAGTAAAACAATCAGATTTACATCCTATTGAATATACGACAATTCCGGATAGAATTGAAGCAGGAACTTTTATGACTGCAATTATTGCGACAAAAGGTAAAGGAATTATCAGAAATATATATCCTGCACATTTAACATTTTTTACTGATAAATTATTAAAAATGGGTGCTAATATTAAACTTTTAGACCCTACATCAATGGAGGTTAGTTGTAAAAACAGACTAAATTCAATAAATTTTGTAACCCAGCCTTATCCGGGTTTCCCAACGGATTTACAGTCAATGGCGATGACATTACTTACAACGGCTAATGGCGTTGGTATAATCACAGAAAGTTTATACGAAAACAGATTTATGCAAGTTCCTGATTTAAACAGAATGGGTGCAGATATCCATCAAGACAGGAATCATGCAATTGTTAAAGGTGTAAAAAAATTAACCGGTGCAACTCTTACTGCAAGTGATTTACGAGCAGGAGCCTCTTTAGTAGTTGCTGCTCTTATGGCGGAAGGTAACTCTGTTGTTGAAAAATTACATCATATAGATAGAGGATACGAAAATTTTGAAAATAAGATAAGATTGTTAGGAGGGAAAATTGAACGAAGAGACGACGATTCCCAGGTAAACCTAACGGAGGGTACACATAATGAGTCCTACTTATAAACGTTGGTACGATCATGACCCGTTATTATTAGAAGTTATTGAACTGTTAAGAAATTATCAAACAGAGCTTAGAGCTCAAGCTGAAATATTTTTACAAAAAATTGAAGAAAAAGTTTCTAAAGAAACTATTGATAAATTTTATGCTATGGTTAAACCTGTGAATGCTAATAATCGTTGGTATGATAAAGACCCGGTTATTTCAAGAACGGTTGAAATATTGAGAATAGTTCCTCCTGAAGCTCAAAGGATTTGTGCTCAAAATTTTATTAAAACCCTTAGAGAAATGGGTATTGAGTACGAAAGCCCTAATGTAAGTCTTCAGTAAAAGGTTAGTGTAGTAGTTTTGAGAACCTCAATTTTGGGGTTCTCTTGTTGTTTGTTATTTTTAATAAGCCTTAATAATTCTTGATTTATCAAGATTTTTGGAGTAGTTTATATCTATAAGTATTAGCCATAGGGTTAATAGCTGTTTGGCTAGTAAGAATAGTTGGAATTAAGTTATATAGGGATATATGGAAGAGAAAGCACGATCTCAAAACGTATTTTTACGTATTTTAAAAGGTTTTTTGTTGAACATTTTTTCAGTAACTGATGCTGATTATAGTCATAAATTGGTAAGAATTTTGGGTATCAAAATTAGACTTTTAAAATCTGAAAATAAAAAAAGAATGAGTATTGACTATTCCAAATATTCTGATATAACGAAAGTTCCTAAGGCAGAAGGTTTTTTAAGGGAGTATCAATTAGCTTTATTGTCTATTTTTATAGAGATGGATAGAATTTGTACTTCTCATAATATAAGATATATGATTAGCGGGGGAAGTCTTTTAGGTGCAAAACGCCATGGAGGTTTTATCCCTTGGGATGATGATATTGATACTGATATGATGCGGGAAGATTATGAAAAATTTCCTGCTATTTTTAATGCTTGTACTACAAATCCGGATTTATATTGCGATTTTTGGCGTGATAAAAATGCTTCTGCCACTTGTATTTTGAAAATTCAACACAGAAAAATTCGTCAGGTTTTTGTAGATATATTTCCGCTTGATTTTTACTATACAGGCGTTCAAGGAAAGGATAAAAAACGTTTAAATAAAAAAATTAAGTTTATTCGTAAGTTGCTCAGTTTAAATCCGTTTAGAATTTCTGATAATACTAAGCTTTTAAAATTTTTGAAAAAAATTACGCATAATATTATTAATGAAAAAATTGAAGTGGACGAAAGATTAAGACCATCTATTCATTGGGGAATTGAGTTTCCTCACAGATGGAATAATTGGATTTATGATTATAATCATATTTTTCCTTTAAAAAAAATTAAATTTGAGGGTCATGAATTTAACTGTCCGAATAATGTGGAATTTGTTTTGACAAATATATATGGAAATTATATGGAATTTCCAAAAAGTATTTGTCCTCATCATACAGATGAAAACGCTTTTACTGATGAAGAATTATCGGAATTAAGAAAACTGAAGGGAGAAATCTTATAATGAGCAGATTGAGACCTTTAGAGTATATTTTTTCTATTACAAACAGTGGAGAATATAAGCGTATAGTTATTTTTGGTATTCCAATAAGATTTAAAATTACTGAGGAAAATAAAAAAATATGCGACAGCCAGATTGTTCAGGATAATAAAGTTTTATTTATGAATTATCTTGGCAAATCTTTTGGCTGCAATCCAAAATATATTGCCCTTGAGATTCTCAAAAGAAAACTACCGTTGGATTTGGTTTGGATTGGAAAAGATATTGATGATGAGTTTAAAAAAAATTTTCCGCCCGGTATTCGTTTTGTTGAATATAAATCAAGAGATTGTTTAAAAGAAATGGCTTCTGCAAAATTTTGGATTACAAACTATCATTTTGTGAAACTTTTTTCTATGGGTGTTTCGAAGAAGGAAAACCAATGTTATATTCAAACCTGGCATGGAAGTTTAGGAATTAAAAAAATTGAAAAAGATGTTAAATTATTAACGGAAGATTCTGACTGGGCAAAATTTGCGAAATATAATTCTGAATGTGTGGATTATTGGATATCTAACAGTAAATTTGAAACAGAAGTTTATAAAAATGCATTTTGGAATGCTCATAATATAAAAGAATTCGGTCATCCACGCAATGATGTATTTTTTAAATCTGAAGAAGAAAAAATTGAAATTAGAAAAAAGGTTTTTACACAGTTAAATATTCCACTTGATAAGAAAGTTTTATTATATGTTCCATCATTTAGAGATAATGATGATATTAGCTGTTTTAAATTAGATTATGTAAAAGTTTTAGAAGCCTGTAAAAAGAAATTTGGCGGAGATTGGGTTTGTGTTGCCAGATTTCATCCCAGGGTGAAAAAATTTAAAAAGAGAATGTTTGGATATGGAATAAAAGACTCTTCAAATATAGTTATTAATGGAACAAATTATTCTGATATACAAGAACTTTTATTGAGTTCAGATATTGCGATTACAGATTATTCAAGCTGTATTTTTGATTTTATTTTGTCTAAAAAGCCGGGATTTATTTTTGCAACGGATATAGAAAAATTTAACAGTAGCCGCGGATTTTATTATCCGATTGAGCAAACACCGTTTACTGTTTCTAAAAATAATGAAGAACTGGTGAAGAATATTTTAAATTTTGAAATTGAGAAGTATAAAAAAGAAGCGGATGCTTTTTTGGAAGAAAAAGGATGTATTGAAGATGGTAACGCTTCAAACAGGGTTGTAGATTTGGTAGAAGAAATTATGAGAGGCGGGAATTAAGGATGAATATAGCTATTGTTTTTGCCGGGGGGACCGGACAGAGATTGAATAATGGAGTTGATGCGACACCAAAACAATTTTTGAAAATTAATGATAAACCAATTATTATTCATACCCTTGAATTATTTCAAAAGCATGAGAAAATTGATAAGATTTACATAGCAATTCATCCTGATTATTTTGATTACATGCATGATTTGGTTAAGCATTATTATATAACCAAGACTGCTGGAATAGTTAAGGGTGGTTCTACAGGACAGGATTCAATATATAATGCATTGAAACTTGCTCAGAGTGAAAATTCGGATGAGTCTATAGTTTTGATTCATGATGGTGTAAGACCAAATATTACATCTGAGGTTATCAGTGCAAATATCGATTGTGCTGAAAAAAATGGTAATGCAATTACTTGTACATCGTGTTTTGAAACTATTTTGATAAGTGAGAATGGCCTAAATCCTGCACATGTTCCGTATAGGAAACATACTTATGCCGCTCAAGCTCCGCAAAGTTTTCATCTTGGTGAAATTATTGAAGCTCACGAAAAGACCAGAAAAGTTAATCCAAAATATACGGATATCGTTGATTCATGTACCTTGTATAAAACTTTGGATAAAACTACATATATGGTTGAAGGAAACCGCGGTAATATTAAAATTACTACGATAGAAGATTTGTATATTTTAAGAGCACTCATACGCTATAAAGAAGATATGGAAGCTTTTGGTATTGTGAAAACGGAGAGTAAATAATGAATTTTAAGACAGAGATAGAAAAATTTGATACTCAGGAAATTATAAATTCAAAATTAGTCAATTGGGAATTTTTTAAAAATTCTACAATTTTAGTTACGGGAGCTACTGGTTTAATTGGTTCTCAGACAATAATTTCATTGTTATATGCAAACGAAATTTATAATACAAATATTAAGATATTGGCTCTAGTGCGAAATAAAAATAAAGCAGAAGCAAAGTTTAAAGATATTAAAACTGATAATTTAAAATTTGTTATTCAGGATATAACAACTCCTATAGATATAGGGTATGTTGATTTTGTTATTCATACTGCGAATGGAACAGCATCAAAGGGTTTTGTTGAGACTCCTGTAGAAACAATTGACACAATTGTATCGGGTACCAAAAATATTTTGAATTATGCACAAAAACAAAAAATAAAGAGTCTTGTTTATCTGTCTTCTATGGAAGTTTACGGTAATATTGGTTTAGACAGAACAGAACCTTTAAAAGAAATTGATTTAGGATATATGGATACAATGAAGGTTCGTAATTCATATTCTTTGGGAAAAAGATTGGCAGAAAATATGTGTTACTCTTATTTTACAGAGTATAGCGTACCGGTAAAAGTTGCGCGATTATCCCAAACAATTGGTTCAAGTATTGACTATAATGATAACAGAGTTTTTATGCAATTTACCCGTAATGTTATTGAGAAACAAAATATTGTGCTACATACAGAAGGGGCAACCATAAGGAGTTATTGTTATATTACGGATGCTGTTGTTGCTATTCTGTTGATGCTTGAAAAAGGAAAAAATGGTGAAGTTTATAATATTGCTAATCCAAAAACTACCTGTTCCATAAGAGAGATGGCAGAGATGTTGAGTAAAAAATATCCGGATTCTAAATTAGAGATTAAGCTTAATGAGAGTTTATATCCGGATACTACAAAGTACTATTTGGACACGACAAAGTACTATATAGATACCAAATGGGAAGCACAGGTTAGTCTTGAAGAAATGTACAGACGGTTGATAGAGAGTTTTAAGAAATAAAAATGGAGGCGAAAAACTTTTAATGAATATTTTTCAAAAAATATTTTCAATCACAAATGAACCGGGTGTTAAAATAATTTGTATTTTAGGTTTTACATTTAGATTTAATATTAGAACGTTCTTTAATTTAAAATATAAAAATTTACCTATAGAGAATAATAAAATTGTATTTCTAAATTTTAAAGGAAAGGGTTTTGGTTGTAATCCGAAATATATTGCTCAAGAAATCATTCGTCAAAATCTGCCGTATAAAATGGTCTGGTTATGTAAAGATACTTCGGAAGAAGCTGTTTCTAATTTTCCTTCTTGTATAAAGGTTGTTAATTATAAAAAACCGGAAGCGCTAAAAGAACTAGCAACAGCAAAAATCTGGATTGATAATCAGAGAAAAATATACCATATTAAAAAAGGATTGAATAAAAAAGCGGGTCAATATTATATCCAGACCTGGCATGGAAGCTTAGGTATAAAGAAAATAGGTGTAGATTCTCCGCTTACTGAAATCGAAAATGATTGGGTTCCTTATGGAATTGAGGATGCAAAAATGCTTGATTATGTTCTTTCAAACAGCAAGTTTGAGGAAGATGTTTTCAAAAGAAATTTTTGGGGACATGGTGAAATTTTACAGGTTGGTCATCCTCGCAATGATATTTTTTATAAAGATACTACAGAGCTCAAAAATAAACTCTATGAATCATTAAATATTTCTAAGTCAAAACATATATGTTTATATGTTCCTTCATATAGAGATAATTATGGTTTATATTGTTATGGTTTGGAATATAAAAATCTAATCAAGATTCTTACTCAAAAATTTGGCGGAGAATGGGTAATTTTGGTGAGAATGCATCCAAATCTGGTTAAATATGCATCACAGATTATCCCGCATAATGAAAATATTATTGATGTTTCAACATATTCAGATATTCAAGAACTTTTAGTGGGTTCTGATATTGCTATATCTGATTATTCAAGTTGTATTTTTGATTTTATGCTTACAAGACGTCCGGCATTTATTTATGCAACGGATATGGAAGATTTTGATAATGATAGAGGTTTTTATTATCCGCTAAAATCGACTCCTTTTCCGGTTGCAGAGAATAATGGTGAATTGATGGATAACATTAAAAATTTTGATTATTCTTTGTATAAACAAAAGGTTGAGGAATTCTTGAGGGAAAAAGGTTGCATGGAAGACGGTAAAGCTTCAGAAAGAGTTGTTGAGCTGATAAAGAAAATCATTGAAAATAAAGGATAAATATGATGCAAATTTATATAAAATATATAAGGAGAAAATGAAAAAAGTGAAAAAGCTTTTACAAAATATAAAAAATAAATTAGACGAAAAGTATAAGGATAATGAAAACTATTATAGTTTATCAAGGATATTACCTTATTTTAAACCTTACATTTTTAGAACATTTTTAGCATTGGGGCTTGCTGTTCCAATAGGAGCTTTAGATGCAGTTATTGCTTTAGCACTAAAACCATATATGGATATTGTTATGTTAGATAAACAGATGCAATCGCCATGGTATATTCCGATTTTGATTATTGTTTTTACAACAATTCAAGGAACTTTAAATTATCTGGCTACATATATGAATGATTGGGTTGGCGGTAAGGTTACAAATGATTTAAAAATTGATTTATATAAAAAATTGATGCATCAATCGTCATATTTTTTTGATAGGCAGACTTCAGGAAAAATCCTGAAAGCTTATAATAATGATGCTGACAAATCTTGTAGCGGAATTTTAACAAATATGAAAACTTGTATATCAAGATTATTTTCATCTATTTCTTTAATATTTGTTTTGTTTTATAATTCTTGGCAACTTGCAATAATAGCTGTTTGTGTTTTGACTTGTGCAATGATTCCGCTAATGAGGATTAAATCAACTATAAAGAATGTTTATAACAAATCCGAAGGTGAAAATGCTAAAGTTTTAACTACATATAATGAAGCTTTTGCTGGAAATAAAATTATTGCTGCATATAATCTTTATGATATTAAGACAAAACAATTTAAAAAATTAGTAAAAACAGTTTTTGGTTTACGGATAAAAATAACCCAGCATGTAGGGTGGTTATCTCCAATGATGCATATTATCGTTTCTGTAGGTATTGGTGCGGTGATAGGTTTGGGGAGTTATCTTATTGTTAAAGGAAAACTTTCAGCAGGACAGTTTGTTTCATTTATTACAGCGTTAATTATGCTTTATACACCGATTAAGGGATTGGGTAATAATGCTAAAAATATGACTACTTGTTTTTGTGCAATGGAAAGAGTTGTAGATAAACTTGACAAGAAGCCCGGAGTTCAGGATAGAGCTGATGCAGTTAATTTCCCTGCTTTTAATGATAAAATATCTTTTGAAAATGTTTATTTTCATTATACAAAAGACAAACCTGTGTTGAAAGGAATTTCCTTTGAAGTTAAAAAAGGTGAAACTATTGCTTTGGTTGGTAATTCAGGAGGCGGTAAAACAACAATTGTCAATTTACTGCCAAGATTTTATGGAATTAAAAGTGGCGACATTAAGATTGATAATATATCAATAAATAAAATAAAGGTGGATGATTTAAGGGCAAATATTGCTATTGTATTTCAGGATAATTTTTTATTTGAAGGTACAATAAAAGAAAATATTATGCTCGGAAATTTGAATGCAACTGAAGAACAACTTCATGAGGCCATAAAGAACTCATACTTAGAAGATTTTATAAAAACTTTGGATAAAGGTTTGGACACTCAGATTGGAGAACGCGGAGTATTATTATCCGGCGGGCAAAAACAAAGGATTGGTATTGCACGTGCGTTTTTGAAAAATGCGCCTATTTTAATTCTGGATGAAGCTACTTCTGCTCTGGATAATCAGGCTGAACATATTGTTCAGCAAGCTATAGATAATTTAATGAAAGATAGAACAGTATTTGTTATAGCCCATAGACTTTCCACTATCCAAAATGCTCATAGAATTGCGGTTATAAATAATGGGTATCTTTCTGAATTGGGAACGCATGATGAGCTTTTATCGATTCCTAACGGAGATTATAAAAAACTTTATAATATGCAATATGCATAAAAATTTTATCGGGAGAATACGGTTCTCCCTTTTTTGTGCCTAAATAAATGATTTATGTTAATATTTTAAATATAGATTAAATTTGTATGAATAATAAGAAGAGCAGGTAGATGGCAACTAATTGTATGGATAAATATAAAAATGAATTTACTATAAAATTTGCTCGAATTATGCAGCAGCAGCTTGATATCTGGAAAGATGTTCAAAAATCAAACAGGTTCAGCTTATTAAATTTAAAGTCATTCGGATTTTATTTTTTTATTGCCGCATTTGGAATGATACCCGGGAGAAATGAACATAATTATGATTTAAATTTTCATCTTATATTAGCCGCTGTTTGTTTTGTTACTGCAGTTATTGCAAATATACATAATACAAATAAAATATATCAAAATATAATCAAAGCAACACTATTTCCCCAATTGTTAAAAATTTTTGGTAATCTTCAATACCGTTCAAGCCGCTCTTTAACAAGCATGCTAAATGCAAGCAATATTATTCTTGATGATGAAGAAACAGATAATGCAGCATCACTAGCAACAAAGACCATAGATAACAATATAATATATGATATCAAAAATTCCGTATTTCAAAATTCACAACTTTACAACAAAAAGATAACAGAACGTACTGATGATGATGCTTTCTACGGAATGTACAATGATGTTGCTCTGACAATGGTAGAAACAGATTTCGGGTGGAATGCTAAAGACAAATATAGAACTTACCATCGTATGTTCAAAGGTCTTGCAATGCGGTTTAAAATGAATAAAGAAATCAAGTCTCGAGTTTTGATTTTAACTAAATTTTCAATGACGAAAATTCCAAAGGGTTATGAAAAAGTCAAATTAGAATCAGCAAGATTTAATAAAAAATATGATGTCTGGGTAGATAGCCGGTCTGCAAACGGTCAAGGGCAAATTGAAGCAAGATATCTTTTAAATACTGCATTTTTGGAAAGGTTGATGCAAATCCAAACAAGTTTTAGGGTACATCAAATGTGCTGTTCTATTTTTGGAAATTCAATGCTTGTCATGCTCCACACAAGAAAGGATTTATTTGAAATGAACCATTTGTTTGGAAAAATTGATGATATAAATCAATATAAGCATTTGTTCAATGAATTTGCATCGGTATTATCTTTTATTGATGTATTAAATCTTTCAAGTAGGACAGGTTTGTAATAAAATTTAAAATATGAAAGTTACTAGGTTTAAAAAATTAATCAGTTGGAATTTAATAGCATTAATTGGTTATTTAAGTTTAACAATAACTATTTTTTTTATGATTTCAATATCATTAGCTTCAACTCAGTTGCACATGCGATTAGATTTAGATGAATTTATATATAATTATATGCTGGAGCATTTGATATATCCGTATTTATCACTATATAAAATTCAAATGTTTGCAATAATATTTTTATTGCTGGTTTCTATAGCAGAAAACTCATATTATAAAGTGAGAGGGGAATATGGATTAAGGATATTCTGCGAACATGAGATAGGGTATTCAAGAATTTTTATAATAGGAATAGTTTTGAATTTTTGTCCTTTATATATGTTTTCTTTATTTGTATTAAAATCAATTATGAAAATATTGTGATTTTATGGTATAATCAAAGCTATAAAAAATATAAATAGTTTACCTTGTCGATGTGGCGGAATGGTAGACGTGCACGTTTGAGGGGCGTGTGGAGAAATCCGTGGGGGTTCAAGTCCCCCCATCGACATTATTTTAACCAAAAAAGTTGCGAGTCGACCATTTATGATTAATATACGTAAAAATCCTTTATATCACCTTATTAGTATTGCTACTTATATTTTATTAGCATTAGTCGTATTAACATGTTTTTGTAGCCAGCCAATAATAAATGGTGAAATGTTCGGTGAACTTTTATATATACTGATTTTCTTTTGGTTTAACATATCTTTTTATACTGTTCATATTGTATTGATAATTTATTATGTTATTAGGATGAGCTATTTAAAAGATAAGCAACCCAACATAATTATTGATATTGGGGCATTATTAAGTTTATTAATTTTGCTTACACTGCCTTTATTTGTAGTAGTTTGTCAATTTATGTACAAAAAGTAGTTACTTTCTAACCCTAACAACATTCTCATATTGTAGTATTCTTGTGTTGACTGTTTCATAATATAAACTATGCGTTGATAAATGTTGTTAGGCAAAGTTTTTTGTGGTATAGTTTCATTGTCGCAGGGTTCCAAAATAGTAACCCCTACGACAATAAAAAAGAGTCCTTAAGGACTCTTTTTTATTGGTGATAAGAGGACGCCGAATCCAAAGGCGAAGCCTTTAACGGGTTCAGCGCAAGCCGAGCAGAGGGCGGAGCCTTTTTGCTTACGGCAAACGCCGTTTAAAGCAAAAAGCGTAGACCTGTTTAATGCGAGGTGTAGCAAGACAGTCCCGCCACGACATAAATGTAAAGTTGCTTTATCCCACTTTTATTTTTATAAACTATTTGTTGGGCAAGTATGCCCAACCGACAAACCATTTTGTGAATATGCTGGAACAAAGTTAATAATAAATACATATTGATTTTACTTGCTCAATATATTAAATGTTTAACTTTGTGATTGAAGCACATCTTTTTAAATTTGCAATGCTCGTTGTGTATTCAGGCTTCACAACTTTGTGCGGCAGATACTTTGGCGATATTGGAGGTGCAAATTTACATGGTGGAACATACTTTTCTTGCATAAATATTTGTTTTACTATATCTTTGTGCATACAAACATTTGGTATTTCTTTACCTTTGCCGAAAATTACTTTTAAGAATTTGAACATATAATATCTCCTTTTGCTTACCTAAATTTTTCCCTATGTATATATATAGTCATCTTCCTGTCGGGGATTGTTTTTTGTTAAGAAGCATTAAGATGAGTTTGCCATATCAGCACAGTACCTACACATACAGCTTGTTTTAGCAGGATTAAGACACTTTCTTAGAGTAAAGCTCAAATGTTCCACAGCTCAAGGGAATTAAATCTAATCTTTCTTCTTAATCTGCTTCACCTTCTTTAATATAGTGTTCAGACCAGTAGTCAGTAAGTTTGTTTCTGGTCTCCTGCCCCGTCATACGCTGTTGTATCCATTTTTTGGAACGAGCGAGTTTTTATAGTTTTCTCTTGTACGGTCTATAGCAGTTGATGGGTCAGCCATTTCTTGCACTCGCTCTTGTCCTACTTTAGCTAACCACTGCTTGATGGGTTCAGCTTTTTAGAAGGTACAGACTGAATTATACGAAAAATCGTTTTTATATCTTTTAACTCATCCGTCATTTCCGTTTTCTCCTTACACTTATACTATTAAATCATGCCTGCCTCGTCAATTCATTAAACATTAAACCAGAGGCAGCTCACGCTGTTTTTAAGGCACTTTGCAATTGTGTTTATTGTGGTTTTATTTGTTATGTTGTTGTTTATAGTTGGGACATGTGTTTGCTATACAATAGATATTAGTATATAAAAATCAGACACACTCTAACCCTAAAGCTATTCTCATATTATAGTATTCCTGTATTGACTCTTTCATAGCTAACACAATTATCTGATAGGCGTTATTTACAAGTTTATTTCATGTTAAGTTATTCTTGTCAAAAAGTTCCAAAGTTTAAACTTTCACGACACCATTATAAGACTCTGTAATGAGTCTTTTTTAATGCGAATGTTTAAGACAGTCTCTTTCATCGATACTTTTTCAAGATAATCTTTTTAAATGTTTTTTATTGACTAAGAGGATATAAAATTCCAAGGTAGTACATCATAGATATTATGAAAAGCGGATGATTTTTGATATCGTTTTTTTATTTTAAATAGTTAAATAATGTAAGATTATACCAGGTTTTAATATTATCTTAGTTTTTTTATTCCATTTTTAATTTTATCAAATATAGCATGGAATATAGTTTTGTATTTTGCACATTCCGGATCTAATAAATACAGCTTTCCATCTTTGGATATTCCAATTTGTTGAACATCATAATCATAAAAGTCAAAAGTTTTGTATCCTTTTTGTTTAATTGCTTGTTTTACAATATCAACAAATTCCGGAGACAATCCGTGCTGGTATAACTTTTCTTCTATATAATAATGAATCTTACCTATTTTTCCCTTTGCATACAAAGGGACATCAAAACTCTCATGTGGGCGGTTCATTGGAAAATGATTTCCTATAGATAATTTAAGGATTTTACCTTCCGGTGTTTCAAATGCTGCGGCTGTAGAGCCTCTGCCAACTAGACAACGGACTTTTTGAGATGATAATTCTGTATCTTTTGAAGTTTCTTTAATAAAAATATCAAAAATTTCACAATTGTCAGTTTCTTTGATTTGATGCAAAGCTTCAATAAGCGGTATATTGTCTGAAGAGGCTTTAAAATTGATATGGGATAAATATGAATTTTTATTAGTTCTATTAAAATTATTTATAATCATATATTATTAACAACATAGCTAAAAATAAAATTTGCTATGTAATAAATATATCAAAAAAGTCTCAAAATTTATATTATACTATTTATGTCTGTTGTATAATCTGTAGCTTTTTCAGATGATATTTAGGTGTTTTAAAATAGTATTTCATTTTATTTTTATTTAAAAAATTCTTGAGGGTATTGTACGACTGCATTAAGGTTTGTTGATTTCCCTTGAAGGTTTATTGCCATATAAAATTCTTTTGGAACATCAAAAGGACTTTTAATTCCAAAAATATGGGCAGGTTTATATCCGAATTTTGAATAATACGAAGGATATCCCAAAAGTATGGAATATTCATAACCCATTGTTTTGGCAATTTTATGTCCTTCTTGTATTAAATTACTTCCAATTCCAAGTTTTTGATATTTAGTGGCAACGGAAAGAGGAGCCAGAGCCAGTTGCACTGAATCTCCAACTTTGATTTTGCTAAATAGAATATGCCCAATAATTTCATTGTTATATTCTGCTACGAGTGAAAGTTCGGGAATAAAAGCAGTGCTTTCTCTTAATCTGTCGACTAAATTGTGTTCATCACCATCAGTATGTTGTGCTTGTGCAAAAGTATTTTTTATTAATTCAAAAATTTTTTTTTCTGTCAGACGGTATTTCTTGACGAATTTTGATGTTATCTAACATTTTAATTCCCGTTAAAAATTATTAAACTGTTATTTTCCTATTTCTAAAGCTCTTTGGGCCATTGATTTTGAGATATTAACAAGAGCTAGGTTAGCTTCGTAGGCTCTTTGGGCCATCAAAGCATCTGCGATATCTACCATAGCATTAACGTTTGATGCTCTGATGTATCCGTTAGCGTCGGCATCCGGATGGCCCGGTTTATATATTTTTTCTCCGAGAGTTGGATCTTCTACGACACCGGAAAAATTAACTCCACCTTGCAGATATGGAAGTGTTCCTACTCCAAAAACATCTTCTTTCATTGTATTCATCAATCCGTGAAATGAAATGTCATCTGTAGCATTTAGTACAGGGATTTTTCTAACGTAATTAGGTGTATCGAGATTTGCAATATTTTTTGCATGAACATCAATTCTTTTTCCGTGAACTTTTAGTGCATTTGCTCCAATATCAATTGATTCCATTAAACCCATTTATATCACCTGCCTTAATTATTTACCAACATTTATAACGGTTTTCATTTCAGTAACTATATTTGACATTCTTCTTGTTGCCATTGAATAAAGGATTGAGTTTTCCTGCATTTGTAAAAGTTCATTTGCAGGATTAACGGGCTCTTCTGATTGGTCCATTGCTATTGCGGATGGACCAAGTTTTTCAGATAATTTTGTTTCCAGTGGACTATTCATTGTACTTAGATATTGACCGAATTCAATATCTTGTCTTATATATCCCGGAGTATCAACGTTAGCTACGTTTGAACCCAATGCTCTTTGTCTTTGAGATATCAAATCCATCATTAGTGAAACTTTACCCATGCTGTCTAAAGATGTATACATTATTTCTTATGCCTTTCAATAATTTGTTTTATTAACCTTCTCTGATATTAATTGATTTATTATACATTGTATCAGCCAGTTTCAACATTTGCATACTGGCAAGCATAGAAGCATTTAATCTTAATAAATCTGTTGCTGAAGAATAGATACTAACATTTGCTCTTTCCAGATTGTTTTGTTTAAAACAATCATGGTTTTTTATGAGTCTTGCTTCTCCTGCATCATCTGTTGCAATTAATCTATTCATATCAGCAGATTGCATACCGTCGGGGTTGTCAAATCTTACAAGCGGGATGGTTCCGACTTTTCGTGCTTTTGCTCCGCGAGAATCGTAAGCCATTACATCCCCGTTTTGTTTAATTTCAAATTTAAAACAGTTTGTAGGTATTTGTATTCCTTCTCCAACAAGCCATCCATCACTGGTTGTGAGATATCCGTTTTTACCTTGTTTAAATGCTCCGTCTCTGGTGTATTGCACTTCTCCTGATGGTGATACTACAGGAATAAAGCCAGGTCCATCAATTGCAACATCATAGGGATTACTTGTGATTCTTATTGAACCTTGAGAATAATCTGTCCTAACTGCACCAGTAAGGTATCCGTCTTCTTTAAGAATTTGTTCAAAAGTTACTTTTTTATAACCTGTTGTATTTACGTTTGACAGATTATTTGCGATTTGTCCAAATCGTTCAAATTGGATAAGTGCGTTATTTGTACCTTTTGAAATTATTGCTTGTAAGTTATACATTTATTAAATCCTCTTTTTTAAGAAGCTGAACTTAGTTGAGAAATGGCTTTGCCAAGGTTTGCATTTTGAAGCATAAACATTTGTCTGTTGGCATCAAAATTTTTCATATAAGGCATCATTTTAATAAATTCTTCATGTAGAGCAACATTGGAATATTCGTTATATCCTTGTTTAACATTTGGATCCATTACAAGAATTCCGTTTGTATCAACAACTCCTAATTGTCCTATATTTGTTAATTTATTTGTTTCCGGATTGAAAAGAGTAATTTTTCCGGATTTGTCAATTTTTATCTGTTTTAAATCCTGTGGAATAAATGGAAATTGGATAGGTGTACCTGCATTTGAAAGAACATGTGCATCTTCAAGTGTTAGTAGCGAACCATCTTTTCCTATTTTAAATCTACCGTCTCGGGTTAATTTAATGCCATTTTCGGATTCTGTTTGGAAATATCCTTTATTTGCAAGTGCTATATCTAACGGATTTGAAGAAACAGCTATACGTCCGACTTTGTCATCTTTTGTTGTAGAAATGGCATGAACACCTAAAAATTCGACAAAAGACGAGACAACAGGTTCTTTTCTCTGATAACCGATTTTGTCAAATCCTCCAACATTTTCGTTGCTTATACCAATTAGCTCACTTTGTACATGCATAGCGCGTATGGAAGTGGTTAATCCATTTTCGTTATAATATATTCCGCCATTGATTCGCATTTTACTACCTCTACATGTTATTTATTAATATTGTCGAATATTTTTGATTTTTACTCAATATTTCTGAAAAAAATCATCTGTTTGTACTAGTTTATGCATGTTTTTAATAATATTTTGGTTAAAGTCAATAATTATTTATGCTTTTATAATAAAAAAGACTGTTGTATATATACAACAGCCTTTTAATACCTTTTGATATAATTTAATTATTCTTCTGCTACAGGTTTTTTCTCCATATTACAAGGAGGCATTGGCGGTCTTCTGTGCATATCTCCTTTTCTATGATGAGATTTGAATTCTTTTTTAGCTTCAGCTTTTAACTTGTGTAATGTTTTTAACTGTTTTGCAGTTAAGATAGCTTCGAAATCTTGTTTGCTTTGTTTATGAATATCACGAATTTGTAATTTTAAAGCATGCAAATCTTTTTGGATAGGAGCTAATTTTTCTTGTCTTTCTTTTAATGTTAATCTTTCGTTAAATATAGCTTCCATTTCTTGATGTTTAGCTTTTATTTGTTCTTTTAGCGGAGCAACAGCTTCTGCTTCTTTTTCTCTAATCTGTTTAGCTTGTTCTTTTTGAGCATCAGTTAATTTTAAATCCTGTTCAAATTTTTGGATGTCAAAGCATGGTTTTTTCATTTTATTTGGGCATCCAAATTCAGGTTTAGGAGCTTCCTGACTTTGTAATGGACAAGGACCTTGAGGAGTCGGTTTTTCATTAGCCATTACTTGGGTTGTTGCAGTTAAAGCGATTACTCCTGCTAGAATTAATAATTTTTTCATTTTACTTCCTTTCTTTTTAACTCTAATTTTTCTACTTTGTTAACCTCTACATTTAGTTAACGAGTTGGAATAAAAAATGTTCATTTTTATTTCATAAAAAATTTTTGTTGTAATAAAAAGGTCTACAGTTTTATTTAAATGTTTTATACTATTATGTAAAATTTGTCAACATGTGAAAATCTTGTATAATAAAAACAATAAATGTTATATGATAATAGGAGAGGATATGATTTTAATTAATTTGTGTATAATTTTGTTTCTTCTTTTTGCAAACGGATTTTTTGTTGCATCAGAGTTTGCACTTGTCAGTGTAAGACAAACTCGGATAAATCAATTGGCAAATGAAGGTAATAGAACTGCAGAGATTGCAGTAAAAGCTCTTAAAGAATTAGACAGATATATTGCTGCAACTCAGCTGGGTATAACTATAGCAAGTATCGGGTTAGGTTGGGTTGGCGAAGCTACTCTTGCTAAAATAATACATCCGTTATTTGACTTTTTACCTTATGTCTCAAGTACAATTGCATCACATACAATTGCTGTGGCATTGGCGTTTGTTTTAATTACTTTTATGCATGTTGTTATAGGAGAATTGATGCCAAAATCAATTGCCCTTCAGTATCCGGAAGCTACAACTCTAAAAGTTACAAGACCGCTTGTTTTTATTGCTAAGCTTTTTACACCTTTCATTTTTCTTCTGAATGGTTTTGGTAATTTTTGTTTAAAACTTTTGAGAATTCCTCCTGCCCATCCTGCTCATTCTGTGCATACGGAAGAAGAATTGGATATGATTATTGATGCAAGTTATAAAGGCGGAGTTTTAAATGAAACAGAAAATTTTTTGTTAAAAAATACTCTTAAATTTACTAATATTACCGCAAAACAAATTATGGTACCGAGATGTGATGTGATTGCTGTTTCTGTTGATATAGATTTAGAAAAACTGGAAGAAATCATTCTTGAAAATCAATATACAAGATATCCTGTTTATGAAAACAGTATTGATAATATTTTAGGTATTTTGCATTTAAAAGATATGTATTCTTGTCAGTTAAGACACGATGATTTTGATTTACGTAAATGTTTACGAAAACCTCTTCTTGTGCCGGAAACAACTACAGCAGATGTTATTTTACAAGATTTTAAGACAAATAGAACTGAAATTGCAGTTGTTGTGGATGAATTTGGGGGTTCTTCAGGAATTATCACTTTGGAAGATGTTTTAGAAGAAATTTTTGGGGATGTACATGATGAGTTTGATGATGAAGAAGATGCAGAAGATATAAAGAAAATTTCTGATAAAAGATTTATAGTAAAGGGACTTACCAGACTGACCGAGTTTTTTACATATTTTGGAATTGATGAAGGTGAACAGGAAGTTGAAACTATAGGTGGTCTTGTTCAAAAACAACTTGGACGGCTGGCTGAAACAAAAGATGAAATATATATTACAAATTTAAAAATTAGAGTTCTTGAAATAGAGGATAGAAGAATCAAAAAATTACTGGTAGAAAAGAGCGCGTCTAAGATAAATGCATAAATAAATTAAATTCTTTTAAAATAATATGTAATTTTTCTTAATTAATCGTTCATATTCATAATATGTGTTAATATAGGATAAATAAAATATTTTAAGATATAATATTTTATATGTTTAAAATAAATGAAGATGATATAAGTAAAAGTTATGAAGAATTTAGATTCTGTATTAAAGATGGAAAATCTTTTGCAGTTACGGGTTTAACGTCCTTTTTGAGACTTTTTTTATTATCTAAAGTTCAATCTTATTCAAAGAAAAAAGTTTTATTTATAACTTCTACAGAACAGAATGCTTTGAAATATCAGAGTGATTTAAATTCGGTGTTTGGACTTAGTGTTTCTGTAATGCCGTTCCAAAATATTTCTATGTATGAAACAGTTTTGCCAAATCTCTATGATTATTCAGAACAGATTCATATTATGAATTCAAAACCGGATATTGTTATTTGTCCGGTGAAAGCTTTACTTGAAAAGTTTCCGAATGCTGATTTTTTTAATAAAAATTCTTTTAAAATAAAAATAGGTGATACTATTGATTTGAAAAAACTTGCACGTAAACTTGTAGATTTGGGTTATAAAAAATCTACAATGGTAAATGATATTTCGGAATTTAGTATAAGAGGAGATATTGCAGATATTTATTCCTTGGATAAAAGCCCTGTACGAATTGAGTTATGGGGAGATGAGGTTGTTGATATCAGATATTTTAATAACGAAACCCAGAAATCTGTTGAAAAAGTTAAGCAAGTTAATATTCTTCCTGTGTATAAGTTTATTACTGCAGGACAAGAAAATATAGTAAGAAATCTTCAGGTTGAAAGTATAGATGAAGAAGTCCCGGAAGAGAGTTATTTTGAAGGGATTGAAGTTTATCAGAACTTTTTTAACAAGAATATGGTCGGTTTGTTAGATTATTTTAGTGATTATACAATTGTTTTTGATGAAACAGCGGAAATATATTCAAAGTATGAGTTTCTTAATGATAATTTTGAAAAACAACTTGAGGAGAATTTAAAGCTCGGACTAATCAAAGAAATAGAAGGTAAAAATCATTTTACTTATGAGGAATTTCTGAGGAAAACTTCATATTTTACAAAAATTGGTTTTAATAATTTTATTGATGGGCAGATGGGGGAACTTGTTGAGTTCAATGCCCAGCCCTTGAGAAATTTTGAGGCTGATTTTGATTTGATATCTGATTTTATTAATGAGCATAAAGATTACAAAATAATTATAGCAACTGATTATCCGGAAAGGGTTAAAGAAATTTTTGCAGAACGGGAAATTTATTCTGTAGAATATGCAGAAAGTATTGTTTGCAGCGGTTGTGTTTTAGAAGATTTTAAAACAATAATTTTTACTGATAGAGAGCTATTTAATAAACGTTCAAAAGAAATTACGACAACTAAAAAATCGTATTATAAAGAAAAACCCGAATTTATTGAGAATATTAATGATATTAAACCTGGAGAGTTTGTTGTACATACGATTCATGGTCTTGGTATTTATAAAGGGTTGACAAAACAAGAAATAGACGGTCAGTTAAAGGATTATCTTACTATAGAGTATGCGAATAAAGATAGATTGCATATTCCGGCAGAACAAATAAATCTTTTATGCAGATATAGGGGTTCTGGTTCAGTAAAACCTAAACTTTCCAGAATGGGTGGTAAAGATTGGGAAAGTACAAAGGCTAAAGTTAAAAAAGCAGTTGAAGTTGTTGCTTATGATTTGTTAAGACTTTATGCCAGACGAAAAATGCAGGAGGGAATACAATTTTTACCTGATACAAACTGGCAAATTGAGATGGAAGAAGCTTTTGAATTTGTTGAAACCCCTGATCAGTTAAAAGCAATAGATCAGGTGAAAGAGGACATGGAATCTCCACAACCTATGGATAGGCTTATTTGCGGAGATGTGGGTTTTGGTAAAACGGAAGTTGCAATGAGAGCAATTTTTAAGGCTGTAACTTCAGGTAAACAGGTTGCAGTTGTCGTTCCTACGACTATTTTAGCACTCCAGCACTATCAGACAATTTCTGAAAGATTTAAACCTTTTGGAGTTGGAGTTGAATTATTATCAAGATTTAGAACTTCAAAAGAACAAAAAGAGACAATAAAAAATCTTGCAACCGGAAAGTGTGATGTTGTGATAGGTACGCATAGACTTTTGCAAGATGGAATAGTTTTTAAAGATTTGGGACTTTTAGTAATTGATGAAGAACATAGATTCGGTGTGCGTCATAAAGAAAAATTAAAACAATTAAGGGAAAATATTGATATCATTTCGATGTCTGCAACTCCTATTCCTCGAACATTGTATATGTCTTTATCCGGAATTAAGGATATGTCTGTTATTAATACCCCGCCTAAGAATCGATTGCCTATAAAAACTTATGTAGGTGAATGGAATGAAAATATGGTTAAAAACGCCATAAACCATGAATTGGATAGGGAAGGGCAGGTTTTTTATCTTTATAATAGGGTTGAAACTATTCAGGAAATGAAGACGCAGTTACAAAGAATTGTTCCAAATGCAAGGATTGCAATCGGGCATGGCCAAATGGATGAAAAAGCATTAGAAGAAGTGATTGTAGATTTTGCAAATCATGAATATGATGTTTTATTAGCTACAACGATTATAGAAAATGGAATTGATATACCTAATGCAAATACAATGATTATTCATGATGCTGATAGATTTGGGCTTGCACAGTTGTATCAATTGAGAGGACGTGTTGGGAGATCTCAACGTCAAGCTTATTGTTATTGTTTTTATAAAAAAAGTAAAGAAATTACAAAAGATGCAATGCACCGGTTGAAAGCTATAAAAGAATTTACTACACTTGGAAGTGGTTATCAAATCGCATTGCGCGATGTTGAAATCCGTGGAGTTGGCAATATTTTAGGGACTAAACAACATGGCCATATGATAAATGTCGGATTTGATACATATTGCGAATTATTAGAAGAAACTGTTCAAGAACTTCAAGGTGAAAAGGTTGAAAAGGTTACTCCTACTATTGTGGACATCAATGTAACAGCATATATTCCTGATGAGTGGGTTGGTTCTTCAGAACAGAAAATGATAGAATATAAACGTCTGGCTGATGTAAAAACCCCTGTGGAATTGGATTATATTATTGAAGAGTGGACAGACCGTTTTGCTAAACCGCCTGAATGTGTTGAAAATTTGATAAAATTAATCAGATTGAGGCTTTCTGCTACTGAAATAAAAATTGCTGCAATTAGAGAATCAGGAGACAGTATAAGAATTTATACACCATATTCAAAGGCAGAATGGAATTTAGTACAAAAAGTTTTGCCTATTACAATTTCTAAAAAAATAAAATTTACGCAAGCGCCAGCTTCATGTCAGGAAGGCTCTTCTATTCTGATTTTGAACGCTTCTTATGTAAATTTTAATGAAGTATTTAACATTTTAACTGATTTGTTTTATTATATACACAAGGTTAGTTATGAATATTAAATAAGGAGAGATTAAATGAAAGGTTCAAAAATATTAGCAACACTGATGCTGTCTGCTCTTTTATTTACAGGATGTGGAATAAAGAATCAACAGGCGATTATTAAAATTAATGATGGAGTTATTACACAAAAAGAATATAACGAAATGATGGATAAACAAATTGCTCAATCTCCGTTTGGTGGAATGATGGATATTAAGAGTAATAAAGATGGTTTTTTCTATCTTATGACCGAGCAAAGAGTAATTAATCAATTGATTGTTCAAGAAATTTTGGATCAAGAAGCTGATGCAAGAGGTATTAAGGTTACAAGAAAAGATGTTGATGCCGAAATTAAGAGAATTATGGACAAAATGGGCAGTAGAGACCAGTTAATGGATGTTTTAAAACAAAACGGAGTTTCTGTTTCTGAGTTTAAAAAAGATGTTAATAATCAGGTTAGAATGCAAAAGCTCGCTAATACTGTAGGCAAAATTAAAGTTACAGATGCTGATTGTAAAAAATTCTATGACAAAAATATTGATAAATTTAAACATGATGAACAAGTTAGAGCTTCTCATATTTTGATTGATGCTAATCCTCATCTTATTCAACAAGAGTTAACTTCTGATCCTAAGAAAAAGATTGATGATAAAGAGTTAAAGGCTAAAGTTGAAGAAATTATGGCTCAAAAGAAAGCTGAAGCAGAAAAATTAGCGAAAGAATTGCAGGCTGATAAATCTAAATTTGCAGCTTATGCTAAAAAATATTCACAAGATACAAATTCTGCAAAACAAGGCGGAGATTTAGGTTTCTTTGCAAAAGACAGAATGGTAAAAGAATTTGCCGATGCTGCATTCAAGGCAAAACCAAATACAATTCCTGATGTTGTTAAAACACAGTTTGGTTACCATATTATTATGGTTACAGACAGACGAGCAGCAGGTGTTATGCCTTATGAAAAAGTTAAATCTGATATCAAAGATTATCTAATGAATGAACAACAAATAAAAGCTCTTGATGAATTGACTCAAGCGGCTAAGAAAAAGTCAAAAATAGAATTTATGGATGAAAGATACAATCCTGAAATTATTAATGAAAAATTACATAAGACAGTTAATGAAGCGACTGGTGGAGCTGCAGATAAAGTTAGACAACAAAAAGAAGCTGCTAAAAATAAGAAAAAATAAATTTTATAAATTATTTGATAAAAAGACCTTTCATTTGAGAGGTCTTTTTATTTGTAAAAAATCATACAAATGTTTTATTATTTATTTTATTTAGTCTGCTATAATTATTCTATGTTTGATTTATCATCACCTACAATATATATTCCTACAATATTCATAACGCTGGTTGCTATTTTTGTGTCAATACTTTATAAAGATGCAAGAAAAAATACTCATGAAAATACCAAAGATTTACCATATTATAGCGAAATAGGTTTATCAATGGGGTATATAAGCAGGAATGTATTAGAAGATGGTAGGTTTGTGTATAGAAAAAATGTTGATCCGGAGATTACATACGAAAACAAAACATACAACTCTCTGCGTCATGCCGGCACGTTGTATTCAATGTATATGTATGAAAAGTACGGACTGGAAAAAAGATATTATGAGAGCAGAATTACTTCTTCAAAATATTTTGTTGACAGATATGTAAAGAAATTAGGCAAGAATAAATATGCAGTAATTTCACTACCTGAAGAAGAGGGAATTAAGTATCCGATAGCAAAATCCGGAGCTGCCGGAGTAGCTTTATGTGCATTATCAAATCTTGCGGGTGATGGTGAAGATAATATTGATATTGAAATTTTACGCGGGTTGGGTGAATTCCTTTTGTGTATGCAAAATGAAGATGGTAATATCTATGCATACTATGATTTTGAAAAGAAAATGATAAATAAAGAAGCAGAAGCTGTATTTTATCCAGGTGAGGCAGCAGCAGGTCTTTTGTATCTTTATGAAGTTGATCCACAACAGAAATGGCTTGATGCAGCTAAAAAAATCCTTTTATATTTGGCAGCAAGCAGAAAACATTTAGATTTAGAAATCCCATTTGATCATTGGTCTGTTTTGGCAGTTGAGATGCTGTTCAAATCAAAAAATGCTACTGTTGAAGAAATAAATACATTGAGAAGTTATGCTGAACAAATGGCTATACCTACTTTGAGTAGCCAGATTACAAATTCTAATAACAGTTATTATGGGGCATTTAAAGATAATGTAAGACCTTGTAGCCTTGGCACAATTATGGAAGGTTTAGCATCGATATATTTTTGTACTAATAATGAGCCATTGAAAAAAATTATATTTAAGTCTTTATCTATTGGTAATATGTTCTTGAGTAAGGTGCAGGTAAAAACAGGACCTCAAGCCGGCGGTTTGCCAAATTCTGCGAATTGGGTTAAACCCGGTGTTACACCGAATGCTAGTGTTATTAGAATAGATAATGTTCAGCACGTTGTAACAGGTTGGTTGAAATATCAAAATATTTTAAAAATTACTGACAATTATTAAGAATAGTTTTGTTTCTGCCTGAATTTTTTGCTTTGTATAATGCATTATCTGTTTTTTCAAGTAAAATATCTTTGCTGTGGATATCCGGTGTTAATTGGCAGGCTCCTATACTTACTGTAATATTAACAGGCTGCCCGTGATAGTTTAAATCTAAAGTCTCAACAGTTTTTCTAAATCTTTCCAAAGGTATAATGGATTGATTTATATCTGTTTCTGTCAAAATTACAACAAACTCTTCACCGCCAAATCGAAAAACGGTATCTGTTTTTCTGAATGTTTGTAGAGCCGCATTTGAGACTTGTTTTAAAATATAATCACCGCACTGATGCCCAAAAGTATCATTTACCTTTTTAAAATAGTCAATGTCAAATATTACCAAAGTTAATTTATTATTATATCTTTTTGCTCTTAAAAATTCTTTTTCAAAAGTATTTTCAAAACATCTTCTGTTTGCCAATCCGGTCAGTTCATCTGTTAAAGATAAATATTTTGTTCTGGAGTACATAAAGTTGATTTGTTTAATAACTTCCATTTTATTTTCTTCGGGAATGTCAAAAGTTTGGATAATGTGTTCAATATTTTGTTGAATTTCGTCCAAAATTCCGTCAGGAATGTCAAAAGACATAACTTCTAAATCTTCAACCATAAAGCTCCTCTTATAAGTTTATTATTGCTAAAGTCATTTATCTCTTCTATCTCTATCTGGTTTTATATTCGACAACAAAGATTATAAACTTTAATATTTTAAAGTTTTGTTTACAAAACTAAATACTTATTTCATTTAAAGGTCTAAGATTATGTCAATTTTATTGAACAAGCATAAACGATTTTAACATTCTGCCTCCGCCATCTCCTTTTTTGGATATAACTTCAAGATTTTTTTTGTAGTTCATAGATGTGGAGCTTCCTCCGTCAAAAGCCATTGCTCTATCGAGTTTTAAATCTTTGCACAGTTTTTGAACTTCGTACATATCCATGGGATTGTCATCAGTGATAATTAAAATATGGCATTCATCACTACCTTTGAGTCCTATAATAGTTCTTGGAACTTTATGTAACACAAAAGCTGATTCTCGTACAACTTCACCTTCTGCATTTTTTTCGATAAATGCTTCTTCTTCCAAGTGTAGTTCAGGTAAAATTAACGGACCGCCTTGGGCAGATGTAATTAATGAACATCCAAAAGGTACATCGGATTTGTGGGAAACTATATCATATTGAAACTTATTCCCGCATTGCATAATTCTGAATTCTGTTCTATTTAAAATTTTATTCATATTTCTTCTGAAATATGGATTTGCAAGTAATGCATTATTAAACATAGGATCAGCTGATGTTATTCTATCTGTAACGATATAAGAGATAGTTTTTCCGTTTTTCGGATCAAAGAATCCTGCATTTACAGTTAGAGTTGCATTTGCTTTGACGTGGGCTTCTCTGTTTGTAATTAAGTCTTCTGCGGCAACAAATTTTATACGTTTTTTTATTTTTTCACCCTTTAAAATTACATGATAGATACCATTGTTTTTATCAACAGATATATCTCCTGCTGCAAAAGCAGTACAACAACTCATCAATCCCAAAATAATCCCTAAAAATATTGTGAATTTTTTCATATTATAAATCCTTTGACTTGTAGAATCCGCAAATAGCAATAGTAAAAGCTATTGTTGGAAACGTTGCGGTAATAAACGGTGAGAGAATTTCTTTTTCTGCCAATAAATCGAAAAATGGCAAAGTTATATAGTATATGAATATACAACCAATTGCTATTGTAAATCCTACAAGTCTTTGTTCTCTAGGTTTGCTGAATCCTAAAAGACACCCTAATATTGCAAGCAATACACAAACAAACGGGTGGAAGAATCTTTGTAGGTATTTATTTAATATATAATGATATTCTTCGGATAAATTTTCTTTTTTCAATAATTTTACATATTTTTTTAAATTGTGATTTGTAATATCACGTTCTTTCATTGTTGAATATGTCATTAAAATGTATGCATTTGATGCTGCTTCCCCTTCCAAAACATTCATCTTATTTATATGCTGTATTAAATAAATTCCGTCATTTGATATTCTATAATTAGATATATCGTTCAAAACCCATTTATCATTTTCTACATAACCGCTTTTAGCAGAGTAAATGTTTGATAATTGGTGTACATCTTGATAAACATGACTGGAGAAGTCTAATACAATAACATTTTGTAGTTTTTTATTAGTTGATTTGGATACAATAACAGCCATTAGTGGATGACCGGATTTATCTTTTTGTGTATAGATGTATTGTGCTGTTCGCACAGAACCTCTTATTGCTCTCATTTTTTCTGCGGCCATAGGAGTTCCTTTATCACCGGTAATAAAGCATAAAAGAGTAAAAATTAAACTTAATACTACGACCGGAGCAATGATTCTTGGAAAAGACATTCCAACTGCTCGGAAAATAGTTATTTCTGAATCTTTACTTAATTTATCAAATGTGAATAGTGTTCCCAATAACAAACCTACCGGGAATGCTTTGTCTAAAATTTTTGGTAACTCGTAAAATAATAATAAAACTGCTGTTTTTAATCCATATTCTCCTGCTAAAGCTCCTTTTATTGTATTTAGTAGAATTTCAGGGGCAATCCATACAATTGTGAATAATAAAATTGCAACAAGAGAAGCCATTGTTACTTGTTTGAAAATATATTTATCGTAAATAGTAATTTTAGGAATTTTAAACTGCATTATAATGAAAAATCCTTTCCTAAATAGAATTCTTTAGCAACCGGATTAACTGCAACTTCTTCACTTTTACCTTGAATTTTTATTTTACCATCGAAAATTACGTATGCTCTATCTGTAATTGACAGGGTTGCTTTAGGGTTGTGGTCTGTAATAAGAACACCTAAACCTTTATCTTCTGACAATTTTCTGATATTATCTTTAATTTCGCCAATTGCAATAGGGTCAATTCCTGTGAAAGGCTCATCAAGTAAGATAAAATCAGGACTTGCTGCTAATGCTCTTGCTAATTCGACACGTCTTCTTTCACCACCTGACAATGAAATGGCAGATGCATTACGAAGTCTGGCTACACCAAATTCAGAAAGAAGTTCTTCAAGTTTCTTTTTCTTTTCACATTCAGTAAGTTTATCATTCATTTGTAGAACCAAGTTGATATTTTCTTCCACTGTAAGGCTTCTAAAACTGGAAGCTTCCTGAGGCAAATAACCGATACCGGCTTTTGCTCTTATGTGCATAGGCCATGATGAAATTTCTTGGCCGTCCAAAGTGATGCTTCCTTTGTTTGGTTTAACAAGGCCGACAACCATATAAAATGTTGTTGTTTTACCTGCACCGTTAGGTCCGAGCAAACATACAACTTCACCTTTATTTATGTTGAAAGATACGTCGTTTACTACACTTCTGTCCCCATATATCTTAATTAAATTTTTTGCCTCGATTCTCATTTTATCCCCTTATAATGTTTAGTAATATTTTACTTAAAAAAAAGACTTAATGCAAATAAATGTATAAGTTTTAAATTTGGAAATATTGAGTAAGAATGTTATAAACAGGTAAACATCTCTATTATTATAAAAACATTAAGAATTGTAAAACTTTTTGATTTATATGTAATTTTTCATTAGAAAATGGGAATATATATCATGTACACAAACCATTTTCTTTTTCTTTATTTTCTCCTACACACTAACCTTTTACCGAATATAGAGCCGTATAAGCGGCTATTTTTATTGAGAAATTTTACAAAAAATTAAAAGGTCCATTGTTAAATGGACCTTTTATAAATAAATTTTATTGATATTGTTTAAAAGGCGACACCCAGATTCGAACTGGGGAATAAAAGCTTTGCAGGCTTCTGCCTTACCACTTGGCCATGTCGCCATATCCGTATTTATAATATACGTGATACATGCGCAGATGTCAAGAAAGTTCTTAATCCTTGTTTTGTGCAATCATCTGATTAAGTATATTTTTAGCAGTTTCTAATTGAATATCCTTTTTTGCATTAATATCTTTTTGAGTAAACTGAACTTCAATATCTGGGGTAATTCCCTTTTTATTAATATCTTTGCCTTTTGGAGTTAAATATTTAGCTATAGTCAAATTTAATCCTGTTTGGTTTGGCATAGGAATAATTTTTTGTACCATCCCTTTTCCAAAAGTTTTAGTACCTAAAATTTTTGCTTTATGGTAGTCTTTCATTGCTCCTGAGAGAATCTCGCTTGCACTTGCACTTGTTCCATTTACAAGCAAAATAATAGGTTTTTCAATTTTAAGATTAGTATCCTGCGCCATAACATCATATCTGTACCCATTTCTTCCTACAATACTTACAAGGCGACCTTTTTCTATAAATAAATTGGCTATGAATATTGCATTTGTCAGTAAACCACCGGTATTGCCGCGCAAATCTACAATTAAACCTTTTGTATTTTGTGTATTTTCTAATGCTTCAAGAAATTCGTTAGGTGTAGATGTACTTATAAAACTGGAAATCTGTATGTAACCTATATTTTTATCAGTCGAGCTTTTTACTGTTTTTATTTTAATTTCTTTTCTAATAATTTTTTTACTTATTCTGGTACTATTTCTCAATATATCTATGTTCACAAAAGTATTTACTGGTCCTTTAACAAGATTTGATACTTCTGCAAGTGAAAGACCACTGACTTTTTTCCCGTTAATAGATAAAATTATATCACCGGGTTTGATATCTGCAAATTGAGCCGGAGTTTCTTCAATTACGCTAATTATGCGAATTTTTCCTGAGTCATTAACTATATTTACTCCAATACCAGAAATTTTTGAAGTAATGGAAGTGTTTTGTTCTGAAAATTCTTCTTTTGTAAGGAATCTTGAGTATGGGTCATCCAGACTGGCAATCATTGTTTCTATTGCAACTTTAGCGTCATCTGTAGTTTTAATTTTTCCCTGATAACGAGTTTTCCATCGACTCCAGTGTTGATGGTTAAAACTTGGGTCATAGTATTCATTTTTTATTATTTGCCAGCTTTTATCAAACAATTTTTGTGCAGAAATGTTAGTGGTATCAACGGTTTTTGTATCAGCTTCAAGCATAGGATTATGATTAGCGAGATAAAAAGCATTAACAGCAAATAATGTTATTGCTGCTCCGATTAAAAATATTACTGCTTTTATCCTTCTTCTCATAACTTCATTTAACATCAAGTATTTTTGAGAATCAATATACTTTTTGTGTAAGTCTGATAATTATTCAAAAATTTTTATAAATTATCAAATCCAGGTGAATATGAAGGTAAGCCTGTATAGCCCGGATTGTTTAAGACTTCTTTTTTTATATATTTGTTTGTATAATTTCCTTTTTCAAGGAGTTTTTTTAAAGAATTTTCTCTTTTTACCAGAGCATTGGATGTTTGATTGCTTTCAGGATACAGTTTTAAGATATCATTCCAAACAAAGGCTTCCATTGTCCAAGCATATATTTCTTCTGCAAGAGAATTAAATTCATCCTGATGTAATGCTTCATGAGATAATAAAGCTGCCAGTGCACCGGCAGGAGCATCTTGATGTTTTATATTTATGTAGATATATAAATTTTTTCCTTTTTTCCAGCCAAGAGCATCAAATTCTTCGTATTCCTTTTTAATTTCTCCTAAATTTTTAAATTCTATTTTTACCGGACGTTCAGACAAATTATTTCCTAAAATTGCGTTGCGTGAAAACATTCCTTCTGTGTCTTTTAGCATATCCAAGGCTACATAAAAAACTTCATCTTTACCTACTGATTTATAGTTTGGCCTAATTTGTTGAATGTATTCAGGTGTATATTTTGCCGGATATTGATGTGGAACAGTCATCTGATTATCCTGAGCAGCGTATACATTTGAATGAAGCAACATTAATATTGCTGTTATACTTAATATTTTTGCTGTAAATTTTATTCTTTCTTTCATAATTGCTATACTCCCGCTCGCTGCCTAAAGTTTATATTATGTATTATAGTTATGTTTTTTTTTGAATCAAATTAATTTTATTAATTTCTTATTTTTCTGTTTAATTTAACTAATTCTGAATACATAAATTTGTATTCATTAGAATTATTCAGGCTTTCTGCTTCGGAGATGTATTCCAGTGCGGTTTTATAATCTTTTTTTCTCTTATAGAATTCGCTCATTTTTGCATAATATTTTGCATTATTAAGATCATAGAGGATTGCTCTTTTCATGCATTCTACAGCTTCCTCAAAGTCATCCATTTTTTCTCTGGCTAAAGCCAGATAATAGTAACCTTCAGAGCAATTAATATCGAGAGAAATAGCTTCTTGGGCGTATTCTTTTGTTTTTTCAAAATCTTCCTTCAGATATGCAATTCTTGCTCCTAATATATCTCCAAGTATATAGTTAGGGTTGATTTTTAGAATATTCTCTGCCAGCTCAAGAGCCTTTTCATAATCTTTTTCTTTTATATAAACTTCTGATAAATCACTCAGATAATTGAGATTTTGCGGATTTTTTATGATGACTTCTTCAATAAGTTTTTTTGCTTTATCAAAAATATTTAATTCGGTATAGATTCTGCTGAGAGAAATTTTTGTGAAATCATCACAAAAACCTTTTGCTATATTTTCTTCTAGAATTTCTTTTGCACCTAAAAGATCTTTATCTTCTGCAGCAAGTAGAGCCTTTAATACTCTTGTTTGCGGATGATTTGCATCTATATTAAGGATAGCTTCTGCTTCTTTTTTTGATTTTATATAATTTTTTTCATCAAAATATAAATATGCCAGAGAGTACCTGTAATCCAGATTATCAGGATTTAGATAGAGTGCTTTTGTGTAGGCTTTTTGAGCTTCTTCATGCCAGCCATTATAAAAATATGCATTAGCCAGGTTGTAATAATATTTTGAATTAGATTTGTCTAAATTTGCGGCTTTTGAAAAATTTTTGATAGCATCGATAAATTTCATATTTTCTAAATCAAAAAGACCTAAAAAATTTAAAATTTCAGGATTTTGAGTGTTTTTACCAATTTTTGAAAATATTTCTTCTGCAGCATCCAAATCTTTTTCGTCAAATTTAATTTTGCCTTTCAGTAATAAAACTCTCTCATCTTCACTACTGCAATTTGTTAGAATATTTTTAGCTTTTTCTGTTTCTCCGTTGTTATAAAAAGCATTTGCGCATTCTATTTGGACATCAATGTTAAAATATTCTGAATCTTTATATTTATCCAGTTCCTCAAATAATTTAAGTTTCACAAGTATTTTTACAAGTTCTTTGAGATTTTCTGAATTGGGGTTATCATTAAACAATTTTTCAGAAATATCTAAAACTTTATCAAGTTCATTTTGGCGCTCTTTTATAGTACGTGTAAGTTTTAGGCTGTCAATATGTGTGGGATTTATTGATTGAACTTTTTCCAGATATTGGAGAGCGCGGGTATAATTATTCATCAGAAAATATAATTCTCCGATTTGGTATAAAATCTCAATATTATCATTTTCTAGTTCTAATGCTTTATAAAGCATCTCAATTGCAGGTTTATAATACTTTTGATTTTTTAATTCAAATGCCTGTTTGATGTATTGTAAACTTTGTGTGTTTTCCATAAATTATCCGTTTCTATTCTTCAACAACTTCCTGTGGAATATAAATTTGACCTGTTGGAACCTCTTTCTCTTTTTCTTTTTTAAACGAAAAATTTTTAAATTTCCATATAGATTTTTTCTTTTTAGGCTCTTCCACTTTTTTATTTATGATTATCAGGACTTCATCTTCTCCTGCCATCTTGAGGTTATTTCTTGCAATTCCTTCCAGGCTGTTGTCTGAAGTAATCATTTTTTTCTCTGATTTTAAATCCTGATTTCTCATTTGTGCTTTTTTTAACAGGTTTTGCAGTGTAACCATTTTCCCTTTATATGAAATAATTTTTGAGACATTTAAAATTGCACCGTACCCGATTTGAATTAAGCAAAAAATCAGTACAATAGTTAGAAAAGAATAATAAAATCCTGTTTTTCTGCTGTGTTTTCTTTTCCTATTTTTTTGCTGCTTATTAGTTTCTGAATCAGAATTGTTTACCGGCACACTTTCATCCCCTTAACTCAATTATAAACAAAATTTTATTATACGTACAAAAATATGTTTATAAATTTACAATTTAAAATTTGTTGAAAATTTAACCTGATTACGGGTTGTTGAATTATCCATGTAATATGTTTGATTTACTCCAAATTCAAATTTCAACCTGTCTATATCCTTTTTCCCAAAAGGATTTATTGAGAGTATAAATTCAGCTTTTTGTCTGTTTTTTGTAATATCCGCGGATAAAATTTCTCTCAACGTGAAATATTGATTTAGTTTCCATTCAGGAGCAAAATAAAAATTATCATTATAGTTGTTATTTGTGGTGTTTACTGTTTTCATATATGACAAACTTAGTCCTACCTGTTTGTATTGATATTTTGTAAACACTCCTGAAGATTGTTCTAATTCGGCATAATCGATTCCTTGATTAAAAACTGTGCCTGCGGAAAATCCGCCAAGTTGTCTGTAATTTGTACTGGACATAGGCGATATACTATATTCAGGAGCAGTGTATTTAGAATATTTATAGGTATCAAATTTTAAAGAATCTGTTTTTAAATCTGTATAATCCTCGCTGCTGATTTTAGCAGGTTTTTTTATATGAAGCTTTTTGACTTTTTCATCAGGATTGTCAAGGGTTATGGCATCTTCTTCTTCCTCGTTGTATTCAGCATATCCATGCAAAACATCAGTATACATATCACCTATTTGGTAGTCATCTAACTCTTCACTTTCGCCATTTTCATAGTCTTCATTTTCTTCATCCGTATTTTTTCCGGAGGTATCAGCGGTAACATCATCAGTGGTAATTCCAGGATATGGATTATCTTCTTGTTTAGTATTCGAGTTATCCTGTTGAGGTTCATCATCAGGAATATGATATATAAATACTAATGAGTCAGTTTTATTTTCAGATTTAGTATCCTGATTAATTTTAGCATTGCAGGGTAAGAAAGTTAATATAAAAAGTATAAAAATTAAACCTACCTTTTTCATATCCAATATTTTACACCATAATTGAGCATTCAGCAATCCATTAATGATAGTGGCAAGTTTTCATAAATATTTTATTGTAATAAAAATATAAGACTTGACAATACTATTTTTGTATGATAACATACAGGTGGGGTAAATGTATATTTATAAGTCTTATCAATTTGATGAGACTTTCTTTTTCGGGAGTCGGATTTTTATTTTAAATTATTTATCCAATGTGAAAATATTTTTAGTGCTTTTTGTAGTTGTTCAAAATTATTACCATAACCAATTCTTAAGTATCCTTCAGCTTCCAGAGTTTCGCCAGGCAAAATCATAACACCGGTTTCTTCTTGAAGTTTTTTGCAAAGAATGCTTGAAGGAATATTAGCATCATATCTTACAAATGCTGTTGTACCTCCGCTTGGTGGGACAAGATGAATTTTGGGTTCTGAGCATGCCCAAGATGTTAATATATTTTTTCCGATAGCTATCTTTTCAAGGTTTCTTTTTATAATTTTATCTTTATTTTCTATTGCAAGTGTTGCAAAATAATCATCAATAATTCCAACACTGATAGTATTATATTCTCTTTGATGATTAATTTCTTTTATTATTTTTTCAGATGCTGCTATCCAACCCAATCTAAGACCCGCAAGTGAAAATACTTTTGACATACTGCCGGTTGATATTCCTTTGTCATAAATATCGGCGATAGAAATTGAAAAAGGTTTGGAACTATGATTCAATCCCCTGTAAACTTCATCTGAAAGTATATAAGCATTTGATTTTTTTGCGATTTCAACAATATCATAGAGCATTTTATCCGGCATGACTGCTCCTGTCGGATTGTTTGGATTATTCATGCAAATGAGTTTTGTATTTTTTGCAGTTAATTGTTCAAGTTCTTCAAGGTCAGGAAGCCATGAATTTTCTTCTTTAAGATGTAATAAACTTACCTTTCCTCCAAATGATTTTGGTATTGAATAATGCTGTTGATATGTAGGAATGATGGAAACAATTTTGTCTCCAGGTTCAACAAGACTAAGCATAACAAGTTGGTTTGCACCTATTGCTCCATGTGTTATTGTGATATTATTTTCATTTTGATTTGTATATAGGGAGCAGATTGCTTTTTTTAGTCTTTGGCTGCCATGTATTTGTCCGTAGTTTAATTTTTTATTGAAGAGTTCGTTTAGGTGTTTATCTTTATTTCCTGTAATATCAAATAATTCATTTATTGACAAAGATTCAACACATGTATCTGCAAGATCATATACTGCATCTTTTTCATATTTATTAAACCACTCTTCTACTTTAAATTTTTCTATTTTCATTGTGTTTTTCTATTTATACTCTGTAATTAATTTCATGCCCGTCAAGCAGTGAATTTAAGTAATCTCTGTTTGTTTCAAATTCCCAATCAGTAAACATCATATTAGAGCTGTATTCCAGTTTTGATGAATCTACTTTGTTATTATTTCTTGCTAAATATTTTAAATAATTACTTATAACCTCACAGCCGCGTTCTTTCAAAAAAGGGTCATCACTTTTTTGAGTTCCTGCGATTTTTGGATAAAAGAAATCAGCATCTCTACGGAGGTTTTCCAGTCTTGGATTTTTAGATTTCATAACCAATTTTAATCCGTTAAGGATATAATCAACATCATCAGAGACTATCTTGAAACCGTATCTGGCATAAAACTGTATAGATTCTTTTAGTGAAAATACTTTAAACCTGTTGAGATTGTTTTTATGGAATTCAATAAGTGCAGCCAGATTTAATAATTCTCCAAGTCCTTCTTTTCTTGGGTCAGCGGCTAAAGTAACCCCTTGCATTTCTCTTTTTGCAATATTAAATTGCAAACCATATAGGGATTGTTTTTTTTGATGATTTTCTGCCGTTAGAGTAGTTAGTTCTTCAGTTTCATCAAAAAACAGTTTGACAGGTTTTTTGAATTTATCTACCGCGTTGAACGGTTCAAAAAATTTTATCCCCTGTTTTTCATAAAATTTTATAGGTTGTCTTGTTAGTATTTCTAGCGCCATGTTCATATTAAAACAGAACAAGAAAATTTTTGCACATGTGTTTTAACAAAAATTTATATTATGTTAAGATTATAATTGAGGTAGAACAGATATGGATAATTTAAGATTAGGATTAAAACTTTTTACAAATCAGTTGAATATTTATAAGGATAAAACAATTGAATTGTGGGAGAAAAAATGTTTTTCTTATATCGAAGTTTTTGTTATTCCTAATCAGATAGAGTATTTGCATCAGTGGGAAATTTTTAAAAGCAGATATAATATTCCTTTTACGATACATGCACCGCAATTTAGTGAGGGTGTTAATCTTTCTCAAAAAGAATTTGAATTTGAAAATAAAAGAGTTTATTCTCAGGTGAAAGATTATAAGAATGCTTTAGATGCAATGTATATTGTTGCTCATTGTGGCATGGGCGGTACTTTGGAAGAGACTGTGCGGCAGTTAAATAACATAGATTTGCCTGTTAACGTTGAAAATATTCCATATTGTTCCAGAAGACATCCTCAAATGTATTGTCAGGGTTCAAAAGTTGAAGAAATTGAATTTGTACAAAAAAATTCTTCTTGCGGTTTTTGCCTTGATGTCGGGCATGCATTTTGTTCTGCTGTATATCTGGGATTTAATCCGTACGAGTATATGAGAAAGTTTAATGACTTAAATCCTGATTGTTATCATCTGAGCGATGGGAAAATTAGTGATAAATTTGATATCCATTTAAATATATCAAAAGGTGATTATGATTGGCAAAGGATAATGGATATAATTCATCCCGATAAAAATATGACGCTTGAAACAATATTAAAATCTTCGGAGAGTGTTGATGTTATTAATAATTTTGAGCAAGATACGATTTATTTGCAAAGATTTAGTAAAAACATTCTTAAATGTGTATCTTAATTTTTGTGTAAATGTTAACTCATTCAATGCTAAGTGCAAAGTTTGTTTATTTACGCCGAGTTGTGTAAGTTTTTCTCTATCGTAATTTTGCTCTGAAATCAAATAACTTACTGTTTTAAAGTTATAATTAATATTTTCTTTTTCGTGCATTTTTTTTAAAAAATTGTGAATATCTTCCATGCTGTAAGAAAGATTTTTATTTTTTAAAATATTAGAAATAATATTAGCACTTGTTGAGTTATTATTTTTTTCATAATATCTTAGCGAGTCTTCGAGTACAAAGGAAAGATTTGGACGGTTTGTTATTCCAAGAATCTTCATTGCTTCATAAGGTGCCTTTATAACTTTATTTTTTGTTTCAAATACATCCCAGACTTCCTTGCATTTTTTATTTAAAAAGTTTTTTGCGGTTGCGAATTCTTTTTCGTTACCATATTTATTTTTTAAAGCTTTAACTTTTTCAACAGAATTTTCATCTATTGCTTGTGCCAGTTCAAAAGCAATTTCTCGGACTTTTCTATTAGAAAGTTCTTCATTGATTATGATATCGTTAAAGCAAAAGTAAACTTTTGAAAGATCATTTTCAATATCATTAATTTTACTGAAATATTTGACACAAGCGCTCAAGTTTTTTGGGGTTTTGTTTACATTTGTGCAAAAATCAGCTAGGACAGATGCAGTATTCTCATTTAATAAAGGCATCTGTGCAGAAATATTACAGTCTAATATTTCAGTCAGTAATTTTTCCATATCTATTATTTTCCCCTGTATATTAATAAAAAAATAAATGTTTGGGAAATTGACTTTTTTTATTAAAATGTAACGATTTTTAATTTATCAAATGACAGCTACCTGAGGCTTTTGCATGTCTTATCCCAAACATTTCGTTATCATAGGTAAGAGTTGACTCAGAAGAATATTTGCCGTCTTTTCTATCAATTGTTATTTTGCTTAGCATTATAAAATCATCTGTTAAATGTTGGCTGTTAAATTCTATTCTATCTGCTTCGTAATATAAAATTTTATCTACCGGGGCTTTTTGCAGATAAATTTTTTTATTTGTATCATCAAGATTAAAAATTCTGAAGTATTTATTGTGAGAGACAGGAGTATTTTCTTTAGTAAATATGGTTTCTTCAACATCACATCTGATTGTTTTCATTTCTTTAAAATTCGGAACATACTTGTCTGCAAATGCAGGTATAGATATAAATAATAAACAGATAATAGAATATAAAAATTTCTCTCTCATAACATAATTATAGCAGATTTATAAAAATAATTTATAAGAACATGCAGGAATTTTTATAAAAACTATAAATTTTGTTAAATTTTAGGGCTTGACTGATAGTTGCTCTCAAATTGTAATATATAAAAAGAGCTTAGATTTTTAAGAAGGAGAATTCAAAATGATTTTAGACAAAGTTAACACCCCTGATGATTTAAAAAAATTATCTATTACCGAGCTTAATACTCTTTCTGATGAGATAAGAGAACTAATTATTAAAAAAGTGAATACAACAGGTGGACACATGGGGCCTAATTTAGGTATCATAGAAGCTACAATTGCGATGCATTATGTGTTTAATTCTCCTGTGGACAAAATAGTTTTTGATGTTTCTCACCAGTGCTATTCACATAAAATTTTGACCGGAAGAAAAGAAGGATTTATTGACCCTGATAAATATAATATTTATACCGGTTATACTGCACCGGAGGAAAGTAAACATGATTTGTTTAAAGTAGGACATACATCCACTTCAGTAAGCTTGGCAACCGGTGTTGCTAAAGCAAGAGATTTAAAGGGTGAAAGTGGTAATGTTATTGCTTTGATTGGTGATGGTTCTTTAAGTGGCGGTGAAGCTCTTGAAGGGCTTGATAATGCTGCAACTCTAAATAGCAATATTATTATTGTTGTAAATGATAATGAGATGTCTATTGCTGAAAATCATGGCGGACTTTATGATAATTTACGTCTTTTAAGACAAACAAAAGGGCAGGCTGAATGTAATTTCTTTAAATCTTTGGGATTTGAATATCATTATTTGGAAGAAGGTAATGATATAGCAAAACTTATTGACGTGTTTAAAAAAGTAAAAGATAATTCTTGTCCTGTAGTTGTTCATATTCATACGATTAAAGGACATGGATTAGATATTGCAGAAGAAAACAAAGAATTATTCCATTGGATTTTACCTGGAACTCTTGATAAAAAAGAAGATAGTCAGGATACAGTAACAACAGAAGATTATAATTCTGTTACAAAAGATTTTATTATGGAAAAAGCTCAGAAAGATAAAACGGTTATAGCTGTTAATGCCGGTACTCCAGGAGTTTTTGGTTTTACAAAAGATTATAGGGAGAAACTTGGCAAACAATATACAGATGTTGGTATTGCAGAAGAACATGCTGTTGCGTATTCTTCTGCTCTTGCAAAAAGTGGTGCAAAACCTGTATTTTGTGTAATGAGTTCATTTATACAAAGGACTTATGATCAAATGTCTCAGGATTTGGCATTAAATAATTCTCCTATTACAATGTTGGTTTATTGGGGAGGATTATCATCAGCTGATGCCACTCACCTTTGTTCGTTTGATATTCCGCTTATTTCAAATATTCCGAATATTGTTTATTTATCACCAACTTCAAAAGAAGAATATCTTGCGATGTTGGAATATTCGCTTAATCAAACCCAACATCCTGTTGCAATAAGAGTTCCTAATGTGTGGGTGTCAACTGGAGTGGTTGATACTACGGATTATTCACAATTAAATAAGTTTAAAGTTGAATCTAAAGGGACAAAGGTTGCTATTTTAGGACTGGGTAATTTCTTTGGGCTGGCTAATGAAGTTAGAGATGAATTGAAAAAACGATTTGGTTTTGATGCGACAATTATTAATCCAAGATTTATCTCAGGAATTGATAAGGAGCTTTTACAGAACTTAAAAGAGGACCATAAGATAATTGTTACGTTAGAAGACGGGCAATTAAACGGCGGTTTTGGTGAAAAAATTGCAAGATTTTATTCTGATTCGGCTGTAAAGGTGTTGAATTTTGGCGGGAAAAAAGAATTTACAGACAGAATTCCAATTGAGCAACTTTATGAACGTTATCATTTAACAAAGGAACTTATTGTTCAAGATATTTCTAATATATTAGAGGTGGCTTATGTATAGAAAAATATGTTCATTGCTTTTAGTGATTTTAGTTATACATGGAAATTTTTCAGTTGCAGCATTAGCAAAGAAAGAGGATAATAATATGACAAGAATTGAAATATGTAAAGATAATTATAATAAGCTTTTTGGCGGTGAGGCTTTGACAAAAACCGGTTCGGATGCTGAAATGATGGCAATTTTACAAAAATATATTTTTGGTGAAGTATTTACTGTCGGTGAACTGGATATAAAAACTAGAGAGATGATAACTGTTGTTTCGTTGTCTACTCAACAAACTCTTCCTCAATTAAAAGCTCATATTAATGCTGCACTTAATGTTGGTGTGAGTCCGGTGGAACTTAGAGAAGCAATTTATCAATGTGCTCCGTTTATAGGTTTTCCAAAGACGTTAAATGCAATAACTGTTTTAAATGAAGTTTTTAAAGAACGCGGAATTCAAACTCCACTGGAAGGTACTATGACAGTGAAGGAACAAGACAGATTTAAAGAGGGTCATAAAATTCAGAATGAATTATATGGTGATGAAATATTACAGTCAATGAAAGGTTTACCGGACAATATGGGTGAAGACGTCGCCAGAATGCTTACGGAAGTTTGTTTTGGTGATTTTTATACCCGCAAAGGATTGGATGTAAAAACTCGTGAATTATTGGTATTGAGTATTCTTGTTACAACAGGAGATATTCAAACTCTCAAAAGCCATATTGTGGGGAATATGAAAGTTGGCAATGATGCTAAAACAATTGCCGCTGTTATTATTCAGGTAATGCCATATACCGGATTCCCTAAGGCTTTGGCAGCTTTGAAAACATTAAAGCAGACTATTAATGAATGATTAAAATTTATATAAATTTATATAAAATCCCGAAACTCTACTGAAAATGAAGGCATTGCATTATGCAATGCCTTTTAGTTTGAGAGTAGTTATCAATTAAAAAATTTTATGATAAGATGTTTTTCAAGGAGGGAATTATGTATACAATTAAAGAAGTTGCCGAAAAAATGGATGTATCTGAACATACTTTGAGATTTTGGGCAAAGAGTGGATTTTTTCCTTTTATAAAAAGAAATGAAAACAATATAAGATTATTTTCTGATAGTGATTTGGATTGGGTTAGAATTGTTAAATGTTTGCGTTCTGTTGGAACAGAAAATAAAGCTATAAAACGTTATATTGATTTATGCATTATTGGTGATACTACTATTCCTGAACGTTATGGTATTATTCAGGCTACTAAAATAAAAGCTCAACAGCAGATGGAAGAGTTAAAACAACAGATGGATTTGTTGGATTATAAAGAAAAATATTATCAAAATCTTATTAAAAATAATTTAAAAGATGGTTGGAATCCTATGAATAATATGACTTTGGAATCTGAAGCTGTTTAAAGTTTTTTTATTAGTGATTATGTTTTCGAATAAAATACTCAAAAGCCGGAAAGTATACTTTCCGGCTTTTGATATTATATTTGTTATTATTTTACTGTTAATTTTTTAACAGATTCTTTTTCTGCATACATTTTTGGAGCAGAAATTTTTAATACTCCATGTTCCATTTTTGCTTCTGTTTTATTAACATCAATATCTTGCGGAAGATAGACAGATCTTGAAAATTCACCATATCTAAATTCAGATTTTTTATAAGATTTTGTATCTTCATTTTTTTCTTCTTCTTTTTTAGCTCTTATTGTTATGTAGTTTTTATCTACATCAATATCAAGGTCTTCTTTTTTTACTCCAGGTAATTCTGCACGGATATCATATTCTTTGTCTTTGTCTGTAATTTCTACTGGCATTGATAATTTATCCATATCTTCTTCGTACCCATAGTCTGGATAAAAATTGTCAAAATGTCTGTTTAGAATGGAACTAATTTCGTCATTTACTGATTTGATGAAATTGTCCGGTGTTTTTTTGATTAAAAATCTCATAATGTACTCCTTTCAATTTCTTATTTATTACCTACAATTATATTATTATACTGTTTTTTATTAAATCTTTATTTATTAACCAAAATTTAACATTTGTGTTATAGTTAGAGTATGGTCAAGTTTATTAAGGTCGAAAATGATGATATATTAGAATTGTCAGACTTGGCGTTTGACATCTGGCATGAATACTGGATTAGTCTTTTATCTTTAGTGCAGATTGATTATATGGTAGAAAAATTTCAATCTGAAAATGCTATTCGTAATCAAATTAAAACAGAACATTATACATACTTTTTTATAAATGCAGAAGAGGAAAATATAGGTTATTTTGGACTCAGTTTAAAACAAGATTATTTATTTTTGTCTAAATTATATATAAAAGAAAATTTTAGGCATTCCGGTTTTGGTACTCAGGCCTTTAAATTTATCAAGGATTTTGCTCTTTCTAATAATTATGAGAAAATTATTTTAACTGTTAATAAAAAAAATCGTAATGCAATAGATGCTTATCTCAAGTGGGGGTTTGAAATTATTGATTCTGTTGAGACAGAAATAGGAGAGGGATTCATTATGGATGATTATATTATGGAATACCGTTTTACCCCTCAGCAGTTAAAAGACAAACAAGAAGAAGAAATGGAAAGTGCAAGAGCTTCTGGTGAAAATCTCCTTTAAATAGAGGATTTAAAATAAAGCTTAAACAATTAAAATAATATTGGGTAGGTTTTAAATTTTGGGAGGTTTATATGGACGAAGCTATTATTAATGGATTAGAACTATATTCTCCCGGGAATGATGAAATTTCGGATTCTATTACGCAGAATTGGACAGAGCAGGCTCTTGAATGTTATTACATAAATTGTGATTGTAAAAAGTGTTCTCTGTCTAAAGGAAATTATTCGTTTATTTGTCAGATGCCTAAAGTAATAGATTCTTTATTGGAAACGGTGGGGGAACCTGATAAAAAGTTAAAAACAGCTTGATGTATTGATATGGGATGTATTTTAACCACATAGTGTAATCGCAACCTTGAACCGAATTCTATTGGAAACTAATCAGTTATCTGGTTAGTTTTTTATTATATAAACGAAAAGCCATAAACGAAGTTATGGCTTAAATCTTTATTAACATTATTGTGTCTGGTAGTCCGTTAATCCTTTGCAAAATTATTTTCATGAAAATGAAGTAATCTTGCAAGGTGCCATTGTTTGGCTTGAATTTCTTGAATACGTTCTTTGATTTCATCCAGTTCTGCTAGTAATGTTCGCAAATCTTTATTACGTCTTAGATGAACTTGAGATATTGGCATTGAGTCTTCTTGCTTTATATCTTCTGTCCAACTTGGTAAAAAGCATCCTGATTCAAATAATTGTCTTTCGTTCATTACACATATCTCCAAAATCTTCAGCTATTAGCCTTCATTTGATAATAATGAATGGAAAAAATCTACCAATTTGTAGTTACCATATTTAAATGGGTATGGTTTTTTCATATATTCATTATTTGTAATTCTGTTTAGTGTGTCCATTTCTTCATTACTTAATGAACCAAAATCAAAGCTGGTCATTTCTGCGTAATCTATCATTAAATCTTCTACATCCATAATCTTTTTCTCAGACATTAACTACACTCCTTAAAGTTTTCTATGCTAATTACAAATTATGTATCGGAGTTGTGTGGTAAAAACTTTAGATATTAGATGTGTTTTGTTACATATATTAACAATTTGAATTCTTAGCCAAAAAAATACCTTACACTATTATAGTAGTGTAAGGTATTTTAGTTTGTTATAACTATTAACCTATAACAGGAGCAACAAAAGTTCTTGTTGCAAGTTCTTTGTCCAGCATAAATAATGCTTTTTTATCATCTCCAATAAGTTTTAAATTTGCTAATACATTACCAACATTTGATTCTTCTTCAACTTGTTCTTTTAAATACCAATCTAAGAATGATAAAGCCGCTCTGTCTTTAACTTCATCAGCTACATCCATAAGGGCATTTATTCTTGAAGTTACGAATTCTTCATGTTCCAAAACCTGTTCAAAAATTTCTAACGGAGTTGAGCCTTTGATTTCAGGTTTGTCGATGGCTTCAAGTTTTACCTGACCGTTGCGTTCAAATACATAATCGAACATACCCATAGCGTGAGCTCTTTCTTCTTGAACTTGAACGTCAAACCAGTTTACAAATCCTGGAAGATTCATATCTGCAAAAATTGCTTTCATTGCTAAATATAAATATTCTGAATATAATTCTTTATTTATTTGATCATTAAATGCTTTTTCCATTTTTTTATCTAACATAATTCTCTCCTTTCAAGTATTAGACTTTTATTATTTTTCCATAGTGTCTACAATCGCTTTTGCAAGGTTTTCCAGTTCTTCAAGCTGATTTTCTTTTAAAGTTGATTTCAGGGTTACTTTGTTTTCAATAATTTCAATATTTTTAAGTTGTGAAATTAAATCAGTCATTAATTTCCCTGCAACTGGTGCCCAAGAGCCGTTTTCAATAATTGCAATTTTACGATTTTGAAGATTATGTGCAACAATATCGTGTAACAGATTTTCCATGGAAACAAATATTCCGTTGTTGTATGTTGTTGAAGCAAATACAATATGAGAATATTTAAATGCATCCGCTATAATGTATGATGCATCTGTTACGGAAGTGTCGCATATTTTAATATTTTTTACCCCTAGTTCTGCCAATTTTGCTGCCAAAATTTCTGCGGCATTCTGGGTTCCTCCATAAACAGAAGCATAAGGTATAAGCACAGATTGTATTTCCGGTGTATATGTTGACCATTTTATATATTTATCAATGTATTTGTCTAAATTTTCTCTCCAGATGAAACCGTGCAGCGGACAAATCATTTTGATTTCTAAATTTGCTGCTTTTTTTAGAAGTGCTTGAACTTGTACTCCATATTTGCCTACTATATTGGAATAATATCTGCGAGCTTCGTCCATATATCTATGATCAAAATCAACTTCGTCTGCAAATAGATTTCCATCGATTGCACCAAAAGTACCGAAGGCATCTGCTGAAAATAAAATTTTATCTGTAGTATCATAAGTTACCATAACTTCAGGCCAGTGTACCATTGGAGCAAATACAAATGTTAGATTGTGTTTGCCTGTATTTAATATATCGCCTTCTTTAACCAGCATTAATTGCTCTTCAGGTATTTCTAAATCAAAAAATTGTTTTAACATAGTTTGAATTTTTGTATTGCAAACAATTGTTACTTTTGGAAATTTATTTAAAATTTCAGGAATTTCGGCACAATGATCAGGTTCCATGTGGTTTATTATAAGATAATCCAGTGTTCTGCCGTTAAGTACATATTCTACATTCTCCATAAATTGATGTATAACCGTTTTATCCGCAGTGTCTAGAAGTACTGTTTTTTCATCCATAAGTAAATATGAATTGTATGAAACTCCTATTGGAACAGGGTATACTCCTTCAAATAACGATAGTCTTCTATCGTTTGCGCCTACCCAAAATAAATCATCTTTAATTTTTCTTGTATTATGCATAATCTTTCTCCTATTGTTGCCTTTATAATATCACAAAAAAAATGGGAGCAATTATCATTTTTATATGACTGAATTATCCTTTTAAATTGTCCAACTGGATAATGGTTTTTTTATATAAACTTTAATATCCTGTAGAAACAAGGAAGCAGCATAAGGAGCATGCCCGAATGAATAATATAAATTTATTATTTTTAGAATATAGGTTAGTATGTTATTTGTAAAAAATTTTTAGAACTATAAAAGTGTGATTTAGTATGAAAAAGAACGTATTTAATTCATGTTTTTTGCTAGTTCCGGTATTTATACTCACCCTCAATTGACAAGGTTTAAAATTAAATAATTTGTTAATAATAAATATACTTTACCTTATTATTAAATTATTATGTTGATGTTTATAATTGAATTTAAGATGGTAATTAAAGAGTATGAATACCGGTCAATTTTTTTAGATTAAAATTCCTCTTTTCCGGTTAGAAATTCAAGTATTTTTTCGTTATACCTGTTGTTCACAGCGCTGAACGGGTAAACTTTTCCTCCAAATTCTTTTTTTACATGAGCCAGAGCGCCTTGGATTTTGTTGTTTGTAAGGCAATCTGCTTTGGTTACAACAGTTATTATCGGGAGATTATAAGCTAGAACCCACTCTCTCATTTGAAAATCATTTTTTTGAATTTCGTGTCTGGCATCAATAAGTTGAACAAGGCATCTTATTTGTTCTCTTTTCAACAAATATTCTTCCAAATATTTTTGCCATTTGTTCTGAGCTTCTGCTGAAACTTTTGCATATCCGTAACCTGGTAAATCTGCAATTGTAAATAAATCTGAAAAATTAAAAAAATTGATTAATCTTGTTTTCCCCGGTGTATTTGAAGTTCTTGCAAGTTTTTTATTATTTGCTAGTCCATTTATAAAAGACGATTTTCCAACATTTGATCTTCCTAAAAGTGGAAATTCAGGAAGGGTAAAATTCGGGCATTGGCTTAGTTTTTCTGCGCTTATTACAAAGTTTGCGTTCAAATGTGATTTCATTTAGCCGCCTTTTCTTTTTGTTCTTTTAACTTCTTTTTGTATAAAACTGTTTGAAACAGATTATACATTTTTTCATTATTAACTACGGTTAGTTGGGTTTTATTGTTTACAAAATCTACATTGAAAGATGATTCTTGGTTAAAAATATTAGATTGAATATTAACTATTTGAAACAGCCCCTCAGTTAAAATACTAAGAGGCTCTTTCAAAAAAGTTTCAAATGTTTTTCTGATGTCAAATTTTTTCTTCATGATGAATTAAAAATTATATTTTTTGTTTGAATACATTGATTCTTTGTTCAACAGCAGCTTTATCAGAAGCATTTGGGGCAAGTGCAAGATATTGAGTATAATATTTAACCGCACCTTGATAGTTTCCTTCTGCTTCATAGGATTGTGCTTTTAACTTGGCAATTGAAGGGGCATTATGATAAAAGTCAATTGCTCTGTTGCAGTATTCAATAGTAGAAGCATAATTCCCTTCTTTATACTGTCTCAACGCAATCTCAAAGAATTCATTTGACTTCATTTCACATAGGTCAATATAGTGAACTCCGTTTAATGCAATTCTATTATCAGGATCAGTCATTAAAACTTTTTGAAGAGCTTTTCTTGCTGTTCTAAATTGCTTATGCTGAACAAGAATTTCTGCCAGATATAGTTCATCATCAATACTTGTAGCAAAATTAATAGCATTTTCAAATGTATAAACAGCATCTTTTTCTTGACCTAATGAAAGATATGCTTCACCTTTAATTACAGTGTCCATCAAACTGTTACTTGCTGATTGTACAATATAGTTCAAATTATCTCTGGTCAATTCCATTTGATGTGTAATTTTACCAAGTTTTATTTTGGCAAGATGCAATTTTAAATCATTTGGAGTTCGTTGTATAGCTTCATTTACATAGTCATAAGCAAGATAAACATCTTTGTTTGTTGTAAAGTCTCTGCTGTCTGCAGTATCTTTAGCCATTTCGTAATAAGTATTAGCAAGACCTATAATAGCATTGTTATTGTAGGTTGCATCTCCAAGTAATCTTGAATAATATTCCAGCGCCTGTTGATATTTTTTTGTTTCCAATGACATATTGGCAACTCTATAGATACCTTCTTTGTAATTTGGATTCAAGATAATTGCTGTTTTTAATTCTTCCATTGCAAATTCATGGTCGGATCTTCTTTCGTAAACTCCTGCCAAATTGATATATGGACGGGAATTTTCTGGTTTTACATTAATTGCTTTTTTGAAAGAATTTATTGCAGCCGGTTGGTTTCCTTGTTTTAAATACAATTCACCTTGAAGATTCCAAGCAGGGGAAGAGTTTGGATTGATGTGTAAAGAGTGGTTTATCCAAGTTAAAGCTTTAGTATAATCTCCTCTTCTTGATTCAACTTGTCCCATGTGGTACATAGATGTCGGATTGTGTGAATTACATTTGATTGACTGCAGATAATATTTTTCTGCCTGATCTAAATCTCCATCAAGCATTGCAATATTACCTAAATTATCATAAGCTGGCGCAAACTGAGGGTTGATTTTCAATGCAACTTTAAATAAATCCTGTGCGTCTTTTTTATTTCCAAGTTTTAAAGTTGCAACACCCATAGCATTATAAGCTTGATAATATGTACTATCTAAACCTACTGCTGTTACAAATTCTTTGATAGCAGCATTTGAGAGATTTGTAATATTTTTAATATATTCAACATCGGATGATGTTTGTCTCATCAAATACACTAAGCCTTGTGCATAGTGTAATTCAGGTTTGTTAGGATATTTTTTTAATAATTTATCTAATTCTGATTGTGCAGGAGCCAGTTTGTATTGCTTTGCCTGAGAGATTAGTTGTAGGGCTTTTGCGTCCAAATCATTAGGATTTTTATTTAAAATCTCTTTTATTCGTTGATCAGCCGTATCATAATTGTTATATTCAATCAATCTGCTAATGTCAACATAACTTTTAGATACTTGAGCTTTAATAGGTTGAGCAGCAAACGAATGAGGTGCACAAAGAATACAAGATGTTAAAATCATTGATGTAACTAATAATTTTTTACAATTCATGTTTTCTCCTACTCTTTAGCTTAAAACTATTCTAAATCTTATAAAAATATTGTATAATAGTTAGGGTAAAAAGGCAATAGGGTAAATAGATGGTATTAAATGGAGAATCAAAACAGGATTTAGAGGAGTTTAAATCATACATATTGATTGAAAAAAACTTTTCGGAATATACGGCAAAAGCCTATTATTCCGATATCTTGAGCTATTTAATCTGGCTTGACGGACAAAGGTGTGAAGATGTGAATTTTTCTAAAGTTCGTGAATATTTGCATTTTATTCAAAAATTCAATTATAAAAAAACAACAGTGGCCCGAAAGATAG
>CAKMWI010000004.1 GCA_928722015.1 Candidatus Gastranaerophilales bacterium
TAGGTTCTCTTGAGTATCTTTTAAAAGCCGGGAATCTTATCACCGGCGGAATAACCGGTCTATCAATAAATGGTATTATTGATTTAATAACACCTCTAAAAACCGGAAACTTTGAAAGTATAAGTGGGGAAGTGCATGTAAAAGATGGAATTGCGAATGATATTCAAATATATTCTAAGGGTAAAGATTTGAATATGTATCTCACAGGTAGTTACAATATATCAACGCTTATTGCAGATATGGAAGTTTATGGCAGTCTATCCAAAAATTTTTCAACTCTTCTGGGACGAATTGGTAATGCTTCGCTGAATAGATTGTTTAATGCAATTCCTGGTATCAATATAAATGAAATTAATCCAAAATCAACCAGTAATATAAATAAAATCCCAAATTTTGATAAAAAGAATATTTTGCGCGTATTCAAAGCCGAAATTTATGGTGATATTAATGGTAGTAACTATGTAAAGAGCTTCCGCTGGATAAAGAACTAGTCTTTATTCTGTAATATCTGGAAGTCTTGTAACGACGCGGTCTCTCACCTGTAATGTAACAATATGTAAAGAATATATATTTTTTATATAAATTTAGGCAATTAAATATTTCGAAAATTGTTTATTATAGTATAACGAGGTATAATTAAAATCATGGTTGAGAAGACTGAACAAAACTTAGAAGTAATTAAAAACCAAAAAGAGATGAGAGAAAATGAAGTTTTTGGTAACTCTCAGTCATCTTGCCAGACGAATCCTATTGCAAGAAAGTTGCTGGACTTTAGCTTGTCTAACAAAACCCGCAAATTTTCAGTCAAAGATTTGTTTAAACGATAGGCGCGAGTAAACACGGTTTTATGAGGATCGATACGTACATCAATTTGTATGGTTTGCGAAAGGCCGAAAATTAATTGTACTTCGTTATTCCCTTTTAGGGAATAATGGTTAGCAGTATTATTTTATTGCAGGGTAGTATGTACGAAATAAAAAAACATATTTATTTGGATTTTACTAAAAATCAAAAAGCAGCTTTGTGTAATTTTTTACGTGCGTTGGTAAAAAAATCGAATGATATATCAGTTGAGGGGATTTGGGAAAATTTTGTTGCTGATGAAAAATATTATTTAGAATTAAATTGTTCGAGATTTGAGTTTTTAGCTGATATTCTGGAACAAGAATGGTTTAAATCAGATACTATAAAATACCTCAAAGAGTGTAAAAAATATTATGATTATAAGGAGAAACAGCGTCCTATAATTGAAGCAAATAAAAAATATGAAAAACAGAAACGTAAATTTTTGCAGGAGGTAAAGATGTCAAAAGAGCCTCCTACAAAAAAACAACTTTACTATTATGAACGCTTATGTAAAAAATATAATATAGAAAAAATTGAATTGAGTTCTAAATTAGAGGCAAAAAACATGATTGACAAAATAATAACAGAACACAATTCTGACTATAAAATTGATATACAAAAAGAGGAAAGTTAGTGCTAATACAAGATATTGTAAAAATTTTAACAGATTCGGGAATAGAACAAAATGAAGCAAATATAGAAGTAAAGCTTCTTATTGAACATTTTGCAGGATATAGTTTGATTGATATTTTGACCGGAAAAAAGCTTGATGAAAATAAGTTAAAGCTGGTTGAAGAAAAAGCAAAATTAAGAGCAGTTACAAAGCAGCCGATTCAATATATTATCGGAATGGCTGATTTTATGGGGGAGAAATTCCTTGTCAATCCTAAAGTCCTGATTCCGCGAGATGAAACTGAGATTTTAGTGCGTAAATCTATTGAGATTATTAAAGAAAATAATTTTAAATCAGCAATGGACATGTGTACAGGTTCTGGGTGTATTGCATGTATGATAGCACTTTTGACTCAATGTCAGGTACTAGGTGTTGATATCTCCACTGAAGCTATACATTGTGCTTTTTCAAATATGGAAAGGTTTAAATTATTTAACAGAGCTTTATTCAGAAAATCTGATTTATATACAAAAATAAGAAATGATGAAAAATTTGATATAATTGTTTCAAATCCTCCGTATATACCTCCTCAAATGAAGGCATCAATTCAAAAGGAAGTAACATTTGAGCCTGAGTTGGCACTATATACATCAGATGCTAAGGGATTAGAATTTTATAAAAAAATTATTGATGGTGCTTTCAGTTTTTTAAATGCCGGGGGATATTTATTATTTGAACTTGGTTTAGGACAAAGTGGTGATGTCGCAGACTTAATGAATAATGCAGGTTTTAAAGATATAAAGATTGTAAAAGATCTTGCAAATATTGATAGGGTTATCTTTGCTCATATCTAATTATCTAAAATTTAAGTTTAATTGTTCTTTTGGGCGATTACAATAATTGGAGAATATGTTAATTTTGCAACTGGATATTTTTTCGAATATTTATCGCAAAATTCTTTTACTTTTTTTACTGTCCAGGTTTTTTCGGATAAAGAATTTACACCTGTATTTTTCATGTGAGCAAGAAGTTCCAGTGGTGTTTTAAATTGGAGTTCTTCATAAAAATTTTCACAATATAAAATTTTAAATCCCAGTTTTATTAAAATTAGCTCAATTTCATCTTTTGTTTTATATTTCAGGCTTAGACCTGTTAGCTCTGTTATTTCATTATAATTATCCGGAGAAAAAGTTGAAAAAGCTAAAATGCCGTCTTTGTTTAATGATAATTTTAGAATCTTAATTGCTTTTTCCAGATTTTCGAACCATTGAAACATTGCATTTGATATAATTAAATCTGCCTTTTTAGCAGGTTTTATTTTTAGCGCATTGCCACATAAGAATTGAACATTTGGAATAATTTCTTTTATAAACAGTTTTGATTTATCTACTATATCATTTGCATAATAATTTTTAAAATTTATATTTTGGATAACTTTTTTTGTTAATAATCCTGTTCCAGCTCCTAGTTCTAATATATTTTCAAAGTTAGTCGAAATTTTGCATAATTCAATTATCATTTTTGATGCCATCATATTTTGTACGACGGCATTTTTATCATAATGATTCATGCTTTTTTCAAAATGTTTTTTTATATGTTTATTATCTATTTGCATTTTACAACTTCATCCCAGCTTTCAAAATTATACAATGGGCCATGTCCATAAGGCAATTGTATAATCGGAACATTATTTTTTTTATGACTTGCGATTTGATTTTTAGGAGGAATAATTTTATCAAATTCACAGACTATTGCTTTGTCATAAAATTTTTCATATTTAATATTAGTTGTTTTGATAAGATTATATAAATTTTGGAGTTCAGATACTCTATTTTCTATAGTTCTTTTGACAGGAGTATTTAAATATTTTTGGAATTCTTCTTCTGTTTGAAATACATTTTTATAAAATTTTCCACCGGTACCCAATCCGGTTGCGGCATGTTTAAGTGTTAATTCAAATAGTTTTACGGGAATTCCATATTCATCATCAACAGGTGTAACTGTACCATTTATAGCCAGTTTGTAATTGAAATTTTTAAACAAATCTTTCATTAAGTATGCGGTAAAGACACCCATAGACCAGGATATAAGTATTTTATTATGATAGCTTTCCAGATTCTTTAATTCTTGCGGAATTTCAAGATTATTATAATCATAGATAAGTAAAATATCATAACCGCTGCAGTCAAGGAATTTTATGGGATTTTCATCGAAACTCCATCCTAAAAAAATTACAATTAGATTTTTATTATTTTTATTATTTAACCAGTAACTTTTCATGAATTTTCTCCATTAAAATTTTTAATTCATCTTCTTGTATCTCACAAGTTAATGATAATCTTATTCTTGATGTACCAACAGGTACGGTCGGCGGTCTTATTGGGAGGGTAAAGTATCCGTTATGAAAAAGAATTTCGCATAAATCTACAGTGTCTTTATTTTCTCCTATTACAACAGGTATTATATGGCTGTCGCTTCCGAATTTTTTCCCTATTGAAAGCATTCTTTTCCTTTTAGTGTAGGTATGCGGAAATTTATTTTCAATAATCCATTTTGAAAAAGCGATATTTATAGGTGGAAGTGCTGTTGAAAAAATAAATGAGCGTGATTTATTTATCAAAAAATCTATTAAAATTTTAGATCCTGTTACAAAAGCGCCCATTGAGCCCACAGATTTGCCAAAGGTTCCTACAATTAAATCTATATCATCAATTAGTTTTAATTCTTCGGCTACTCCAAGCCCATTTTCTCCAAAAACTCCAAAGGCGTGGGCTTCATCTATAATCACCAGACAATTATATTTTTTCTTTAGTTCTACAATTTTTTGTAAATTGGCAATGTCTCCATCCATTGAAAAGACACTTTCTGTAATAATAAATACATTATTATAATTTTTTCTTTCTCTTATTAAAAGTTTTTCTAATGCATCCATATCGTTATGAGGAAATCTGAAAAATTTTCCTTCTGCTAATCTCATCCCGTCTATAATACTGGCATGATTAAGTTTATCTGAAAAAATGGCATCCCCTTTTTGATTAATGGCACTAGAAATCCCTACATTTGCGTGGTAACCGCTATTAAATAATAATGTACATTCTTTTGAATAAAGTGAGGATAAAAGTTCTTCAAGTTCTTTATATACGGGTAGCGTTCCTGTCAACAGTCTTGAAGATGCACTCCCAAAAGAATAGTTATTTCCGGCGTAATCTAAAAATTCTTCTGTAATTTGTTTATTATCTGCGAAGTTAAGATAATTATTTGAAGACAAATTTAAAAGTTTTTTGCCTTTGTAATAAATATATTTTTCATCTTTTTTTTCAAAATTTTTTAAATCCCTAAAATGTGATTTTATTTTTAAATTATCTAATATTTGTTTATAATCTTCGTACATACATTAAATTTATGACAAATAGGGATTATTTTCAAGGATTCTTGTATGTAATTGTTATGTGCTGAATGCTACTGTTCCTACTTGTAAATTATTTGTGTGTGTATGATAATAGTGTTATCAAAGGATATGCCATGTCAAATATTTTAGTTTATTCACTAGAAAATAAAATTTATATAAATTTAACTAACAGATGTACAAATGATTGTATTTTTTGTCTGAGAAAAGATAAAGATGATGTATGTGGACAAAAATTATGGTTAGAGAAAGAGGATTTTTCGGCAGAAGATGTAATCGCTCAATTAAAAAATTTTGATATTACATCTGAAGTTGTTTTTTGTGGATATGGTGAACCTCTTTTAAAGTTAGAAATTTTAAAAGACGTTGCTACATATATTAAACAAAACTACCCTGATACAAAAATAAGAATAAATACAAACGGGCATGCAAATTATGTATATAAAAGAAATATTGCTCCTGAATTGAAAGGTTTGATAGATAAAATATCTGTTAGTTTAAATGCTGCCACTTCTGAAGAATATAATGAACTGTCTCAGCCAAAATTTGAAAATGCTTATGAGGAAGTAAAAAGTTTTATAAAATGTTGTTCGGATATTGGTATTCAAACAGATGCGTCAGTTGTTGACGGTTATAAAGGCAGAAGGCTTGATATTGAAAGATGCCGGCAGATAGCAGAAAATTTGGGCGCAACTTTAAGAGTGAGAGAGTGGATTGTAAATGGATATTAAAAATAAGGAGTAAAATCATGCAAGTTCCGGCAATCTCAAGTTCACAACAGAATAAACAAGCATTTCAAGGCAATATACATATTGTTAATGATTTAAGTTATTTGCCATGTAAATATGTAAGACAAGCTTATGATTCTATTGCTGAGATGATTAAAGATAAACCGTTTGATTTGTTTATAAGACAAAACCATCAAGACAAATCCATTAGTATGATAGCTAAAAAATCGAAACATTTGGGTAAGATAGATAAACCATTCATGGAAAATATAATAATCAACGCATCAACTATGGATAACGGGAGTGATACGGTTAATTTATATACTGCAGTAGCAAAGGATACTATCGATACATATAATAAAGCATTTCCGACAGTATCGGCAGGTGAAAAAATAAAAGCATTTTTTAATAAATTTGGTAACAAATTTGTGAGCGCATTCCAAGATAAAGATGAAATATAAATCATGTAAATTAAAAGGAAAGGACAAAACATGAACATTTTAGACAAAATCATGAAACCGAAATCCATTGCGGTAATAGGTGCATCTACAAAAGAGCATACTATCGGTTCTGATATTATGAAGAGATTAGAAGAGTACAAATTTAACGGAAAAATTTATCCGGTAAACCCTAAAGGTGGAGTAATCCAAGGTCTACAAGCATATACTTCAGTGTTGGAAGTACCTGGAGAAGTTGATTTAGCAATTATTGTAGTTAATGCAAAATTTGTATTATCTACAATTGATCAATGCAATGAAAAAGGTATTAAAGGTATTTGTATAATTACTGCCGGATTTAAAGAAACAGGCGCTGAAGGTGCAGAATTAGAAAAACAACTTGTTGCAAAATTAAAAGAATATGGTATGAGATGTGTTGGTCCTAACTGTTTAGGTGTTGTAAATACTCATCCTGATATCAGAATGGACGGCTGTTTTGCAGAAAGTTTGCCTGAACGTGGAAACATTGGTTTTGTATCTCAATCAGGTGCTTTAGGCGGCGGTATTTTAAATATCTTAAAAGATTTAAATCTTGGTTTTGCTCAATTCATTTCAATCGGAAACCAGGCTGATGTTAATGCTGAAACAGCTATTGAGTATTGGGAAAATGATGATGATGTTCAACAAATCTTACTTTATATGGAATCAATTCAAAATCCTGAAAACTTTAGAAAATTAGCATCAAGAGTAAGTAAGAAAAAACCTATTCTTGCTTTGAAATCAGGAAGATCTGCAGCTGGAGCTTCAGCAGCTTCATCACATACAGGTTCTTTAGCAGGTGCAGATAAAGCAGCAGCTGCATTATTAAAACAATCAGGTGTAATTAGAGAATTCTCTTTGCAAAATCTTTTTGAAACCGCAAAAGTATTTGCAAATTGTCCTATTCCAAAAGGAGACAGAGTTGCAATTATTACAAACTCAGGTGGTCCTGGTATTATGGCAACCGATGCCGTATGTGAATATGGTATGCAAATGGCTAAAATTACTGATGAAACAAAAGAAAAATTGAGAAGTTTCTTACCTTCTGCAGCATCAGTTAAAAACCCTATCGATATGATTGCTTCAGCTCCTATCGAACACTATAAGGAAACTTTAAAAACAGTTATTGCTGATGAAAATGTTGATATGATTATTACAATTTATCTTCCATTCTTAGGTTTGAAAGATATTGATGTTGCCAAAGCTTTGATGGAAATTAAGGCAGAACATCCTGAAAAACCAATTATCGGTGTATTTATGACTAAGAATGAATTCTTTACAAAACTTTCAGATATGGAAGTTAATATGCCGTTCTTTATGTATGCAGAGCAAGCTGCAGACGGTTTGAATAGATTAAATCAACAAAGATTATGGATGGAAAGACCGGAAGGTAAAATTCCTGTATATGATGTAGATTATGAAAAAGCAAAAAGAATTATCAAACAATCTTTGGCTGAAGGTCGTGCTCAATTAACAACCAGAGAATCAATTGATGTTTTAGATGCTTATGGTATTAGAGTATGTAAGTCTGGTTTTGCGACAACTGAAGATGAAGCTGTTGAAGTTGGAAATTCAATAGGTTATCCGGTTGTTATGAAAATGACTTCCAAAACTACATCTCACAAAACTGATGTTGGCGGTGTAAGAGTTAATATTCAATCTGAAGAACAATTAAGAGCTGAATATCAGGATTTAATTTCTAAATTAACTGAAAAAGGTTTAATTGACGGATTGGAAGGTGTAATCATTCAAGAAATGGTTAAAGGCAACCGTGAAATGGTTTGTGGTATTGCAACTGATCCTCAATACGGACCAATGATGATGTTTGGTTTAGGCGGTGTATTTATTGAAGTAATGAAGGATGTAACATTTAGAATTGCTCCTTTAACTGATGTTGATGCTGCTGAAATGATTAAATCAGTAAAAGCCTACAAACTTTTAGAAGGTGCAAGAGGAACTAAACCGGCTCAAATGGATCAAATTCAGGAAACATTATTGAGATTATCTCAATTGGTTCATGATTTCAGCTTCATTGATGAGTTGGATATCAACCCATTGTTAATTTCTGAAAAAACAGGAGAAGGAATTGCAGTAGACGGACGTATAAAAGTTCGTATGGAAGAAGCTAGTGCAGCTTTGGGTTGTGATTGTTCATCATGTGCATGCGGATGTTGTAAATAACCGTATAGATATGATATAATTAAGATGTAAAGAACCGGTCTTATTTTCTTGACCGGTTTTTTACTCGGTAAGTAGAGGATACCCCATTTATGTTAAAAATAGAAAGAATTTATAATGCTGCTGTTGGAGCAACACGAGATAGACGTTTTATTACTAAAGCTGCAAATAGAAATTTAGATAAGGATGAGGTTATTTTATATAATATATTGAAGAATACCTCAGGTCCGTCTACAAATAATCCTATTCAAATGGTGAAAAGTTGGAAAAAGGCATATAATGCTAATACTTTGAGATTATTAAAAATAGAGGCATTAAATGCACCTTTTAAAACACAATCCGGATTTTCTAAATTAGTTGATAAAGTTTCTAAATTTTTAAGAAATAGTTAGGGAATTGTGTCCGGTCTTTGTAATTTTTACAGCTGCGAACAATTAATTTAACCTAAATATTTTTGTAAAGTTTCTTTATTAAATACTTCGACACTATTTTGTGAGTGTATGAATATCATACAGCTTATAATAGTTTTTAATGTGTCAAAATCTGAAAATGCCATTTTGTTTCTTAAATCTTCCATATTATTTGCAAGAAATTCCATTATTACAGTTTTATCATTATAAACTAGACTTGAAAAATAATCGAAAGATTCTTTAGATTTAATTCCCTCCAGATAAATTATATCTGGTGATTGGAATTCTATAAAACGTGCGGCTTTATCCATATTAAAACCGACATTTTCATTAAATTCGCATTGATTAACTCCGGCAAGTTCATATTTTGAAATACTTTCTAATGTCATAATATTTTTTGATTTATTTTTGGCTGCTTCTAGCAAAAGCGAGTAAATTACATGTGTTTTACCGCTTAGAGATGAACCGCAAACTAAGATGATTCCCGGTTTTACGAGTGCCTGCTTAACTTCTGAAAGTTCTGTTTTTGAAGTTATAATTTTTTCTAATGCAATTGGTGGCTTGTATATTTTTAAGAAAATTCTTTCACCCATAATTGTAGGGAATGTAGAAACACTCGCAATAACGATTATATTATCTACTTTAAAGCAAAGCTTTCCGAGTTGAGGAACTTCTGAAACAGAGGGGTCAAGTTCTGATAGGGTTTTTAGCTTTGCAACAAAAGAAGATACCAAAACAGTAGGAATAATTCCTTTATTCGAAAGTTCTCCATGTTTTTTAAAGTTAACTCCGAGTCCTTCGTCTTCTCCTTGGAATGTAACCTCATGAATGCCTTCAAGAATTGCTTGTTTTAATATTGCCCGAATAATTTTTTGGATATGATTATCGCTTAAGTCTTCTTTATGTAATTCATCTTGCCAATCGTATCCAAGAGTAGTATCAGTAGATATATTGCCAACAGTTACATCAATTTTATAATATTCGTCTATTTTTTTGAGAATATTTTCTTCAGATGACAATACCGGATCAATTTCACATTCGGCAGTTTCCATTATTTTATCTATAGCAAATAAATCTCTGGGATCTGCCATCGCAACTGTTAGAGTATTTTCAATTTTGAATAGTGGTATAATTTTATATCTTCTTGCATCAGAATAGTTTATATATTTTAAACAATTAGGATCTAGTTCGTAATCTTCTAAATTTACATAGGGAGTATGGAGTTTTGACTCCAAAAATTTAATAAGCTTTTCTTCAGATAAAAATCCTGAATTAATCAAAGCTTGACCAATATTTATATTTTGAGCATTTGCAATTTCTTCGGCTTGTTCAACAACTTCGTACTGAACGAGCCCTTCTCTGACTAAATCATATTTTAGAGTTTCGAGTGTTTTATTTGTAATAATATTCATCTTAATTTTCCGGTTTCAAATATTTTTGAACTGTTTTTACTACATCGTCAAGGTCAAAAGGTTTTGTGATGTATTCATCTGCTCCTGTTTCTTCTCCAATAAGTTTGTCTTCTTCTTGTGAGCGTGCCGTAATCATAAGAATGGGGATATTTTTATATTTATTATCAAATTTTAGTAGACGACTAATTTTGTAACCATTGATTCTTGGCATCATAACATCAAGAATAATTAAGTCAGGTATAATTTCTCGGGCAAGTTTTAAGCCGTCTTCTCCATTATAAGCACAGTAACATGTATAATTACATCCTTCTAATACGAATTTTAAGCTTTCAACAATATCCTGTTCATCATCAACTATCAAAATCTTTTTCATATATACCCAAATCTTTCTATAATGCTATTTAATTAAAGTATAGCATATTTTTGAGAGTTCTACTTTATTATTACAATATGTAAAATACTTTTAAAGCAAAGGCTCGAATATTTAATATTCGAGCCTTTGCTTTAAATTTGCTATTTAGTTGTTTTGTTATTTACCGCCGCCGGATCCTCCATATAAAAAGTCGTTTTTGATATTTGATAGTAATAATTTTTGCCAAGCAGATTCATAACCTGAAATTTCATTTAATTGTGTTTCCAAATTTTCTTTCTGCAGTTCAAGTTCTGATTCCCAAGCATTTATACTTGCCAGTTCAAATTCGTGATCATTTTGAAGTTCGAGAAGAATTTCTGAATATTCGTCAGTTCCATAACCATATTCTTCGTCATAATATAATGCTCTTAATTTTTCATTATATTCCTGTTGTGCAGTTGCATTTGATCGGGTTGCAGATAACTGACGCATTTGAATATCAGATAATTTAGAACTTATTCTACTTTTTTGTTGAGTATAGAATAGTAGTTTTTCTTGCAAATTTGAAATTGACATAATCCTGACCTCTTCTTATTTTAATCTCTCTTGTATATATAAAGTAAAATTTTTTTAGCTGATTTCAAGGTTTGTATATTCTGTTACATTTGTTTACATTTTATCTGTATTTATCAAATTCTATACTTTTGACTTCTTCAAATTTATCATTATAAAATCGGTATGCTATGGAGTGAAATTTTTTCTATCAATAAGAAATGCAAACATCCTAATGTACCTATTGAACAGGATATATATTATTGTCCGGATTGTGGTGAGTTAGTTGAAAATAGGTGGTATCTTGTCAGATGTTCTTGTTGTGGAATGAAGTTAGTTGCCACAATTAGAAATGATGAGGTAGTGCCTGAAGATAATTTTTGTCATAATTGCGGTAGTAAAGGATATACAGTTGAACAAATTGATAAAATAGATTGTATCAATATAAATTATGCGATTTTGGTAAAAGAAATTATCAAAAATGAGATAAGTGAATATACTCAAAGTTGGCTGGATGTTAGCCAAACATACAATGGCAAACTAAAATTGCTGAAATAATTCCTATTAAATCTGCAAGCAGCCCAACAATCAGTGCATATCTGATTTTGGAAATTCCCACAGCACCAAAATATACTGCAAGTACGTAGAAAGTTGTTTCACTACTGCCAACCATAATAGCAGCAAGTTTCGTAGCATACGAATCCGGTCCTAAATTATTAGCAATATCCGAAAATACACCTAAAGCCGCAGAGCCGGATAAAGATCTTACTATCATCAAAGGAAGGGTATCCGCAGGAATGTGGAATTTAGTTAATGCCGGAGTTAAAATATTTGCAAGCATTTCAATAGCTCCACTTGCTCTAAGCATTGAAATACCAACTATTATTGCAACTAAATACGGAATAATATTTACGGCTACTTTAAATCCATCTTTTGCACCTTCTGTAAATTCTTCATATATTGGCACTTTTTTTACAATTCCTAGTGTTAAAATGCCGATTAATAAAGCTGGTAATGCCCATAAGGATAGTAAGTTAAGTAGTTTTGACATTTACTTCCTCCTTGTGATTCTTATGCTTAGTTGTACCGGTAAGGAATTGTCCTATTTTTGCAATTATAATTGCGGAAATAAATGCAATAGTTGTAACTAATAGTGTTGGAGCAATAATTTCTGTCGGATTTTTATAGCCGATACCTACTAAAACTGCGAGCACCGTGGTTGGAATTAGTTGGAAACCTGCAGTATTCATTCCTAAAAATAAACACATTGAGTTCGATGCTGTATTTTTTTGTGGGTTTATTTTTTGTAGTTCTTCCATTGCTTTAATACCGAATGGGGTTGCCGCATTGGAAAGTCCAAATGCATTGGCTGAAAAGTTCATCGCAATATCTCCTATTGCCGGAGAATCTTGTGGAATTTCATTAAATAAATATTTTGTTATGGGGTTTAATATTTTTGATATCCAGGCAATTAATCCTGATTTTTGAGCAATTCGCATTATTCCTAGCCAGAAGGCCATTATTCCAATGAGCGAAATTGCAATTTTTACTGATAATTCGGCTCCGCTCATAATTGAGTTGACGACATTTTGTAAAGTCCCGTTTATAGCCCCGACAATTATTGAAAATACTATCAAAAAATAAAATATATAATTCATAGAATAATTATGTCATCAAATTTTATAACGGTCAACAAAACTGTTAACAAAAATAATCGAACATCATATCTTTAATTGCTTCATTCATTTTTGCTGCTCCATTTTTTACATTATTAGGAGAATGAACTTGTTTGATTTTTTGTGGATAATAATTTTTGTATGTATCTTCAAAATTTTCATTCATAACAATGGCGATTTTTGCGTCATCTCCATTTATATAATCTTTGTTAATTATAAATTGATTTTCCGGGGTATTAGAAATTTTTGTTAATATTTTTGCAATAAAGCTTATCATTGGAAGATTTTGATCTTTTATTTCCAGTTCATTTGTAGAATCATTAATCCATATTTGATAATTTTTTTGAGAACCAATATTATCTTTAACTACATCTTTGGAAATCATGATATTTAGGAATTTTGGGTTTACGGGGTTTGTATAATTTTGCAAATCTGTGGTACGGATGATTCTTTTATATTCAGATAAATCATTACCGTTATAATCGTCAGTGAGTTCAAGATTTAGAAAATGTTCTTGTTCTTCTTCTGAAAATTCTCTGCTGTTTATACTTTCGGGAACTAATTGTCTGTATGTTCTTGTTTCGTATCCAATATTTTTTATTCCGGTAAAGTTAATATTCATTATAAGTTTTCCTCTTTTCTATATTTTTTATAAAGTTAAACAAGATAAATTTTGCTAATAAAAAACAGGATAAATTATTTATCCTGTTTTTATTTTTATAAAAATCTATCCTAAAGAGTTTAGGCTTCGTCTAAAGCTGCAACTCCAGGTAATACTTTACCTTCGATAAATTCTAATGAAGCTCCACCGCCTGTAGAAACATGCGTAAAGTCTTCAGCTTTGCAGAATTTTTTAGCAGCTGAAACTGAATCACCGCCTCCAATAACAGATACAGCACCATTTTTAGTAGCTTCAACTATAGCTTCTAATACAGCTTTTGTACCCTCTGCAAATTTTGGATTTTCAAATGCTCCAACAGGCCCATTCATCAAAATTGTTTTTGATTCTTTTAATACATCAGCAAATGCTTTTCTTGATTCAGGACCGGCATCAACGCCTTCAAATCCGTCAGGAATTTCGTTAATTTTAACAAATTTATTAGTACCATTACCAGAGAAGTCATCAGTTGCTAATACATCGGTTGCCATAACAAGTTTCACACCTTTATCTGCAGCTTTCTTTTCAATAGCTTTTGCAACGTCAATTTGATCATCTTCACAAATAGAATTACCTATTTTTCCGCCGTTAGCTTTTACAAATGTATAAGCCATACCGCCACCGATAATTAAGTTATCAACTTTATCAATAAGATTTTCTAAAACTCCTATTTTAGAAGAAACTTTAGCTCCTCCTACAACAGCTGTAAATGGTCTTGTAGGGTTATCAAGTGCTTGTGATAAGCATCTGATTTCTTTTTCCATTAACAACCCAGCAACAGCAGGTTTAAGTATATGTGCAACTTTTGCAGTAGAAGTATGTTTTCTGTGTGCTGCGCCAAATGCATCATTAACATAGAAATCACCTAGTTTTGCAAGTTCTTGTGCAAATGTCATATCGTCATCTTTTGCTTCTTCTGCTTTATAATATCTGATGTTTTCTAATAGTGCAATTTGACCATCTTTTAGTGCTTCTAGTTCTTTATCAGCACCTTCACCTACAGGAGATTTTACAAATAGTACATCTTCACCCAAAACTTTTGACATATATTTTGCAACAGGTTCTAATGTGAATTCAGGATTCCATTCTCCTTTAGGTCTACCTAAGTGTGCCATAAGAATGATTTTAGCTCCTTTGTCTTTTAAAAATTTTACTGTAGGTAAAATAGCTTGAATTCTTGTATCATCTGTTACATTTTTGTTTTCATCAAGAGGAACGTTAACATCAACTCTGATTAGTGCACGTTTTCCCTTGATATCTCCAAGGTCTTTAATTGATTTTTTCATATTTGTTCTCCTTCTTAAATGGTGTACTACCGCATGTTAATATTACAAAAAACATAATTCTAAAACAATAATAAAATTTCTGTAAAATAATGTAAATAAACTGTTTAAAATTTTAAAGTCTTTATCTGATAAAACCGACAGCTATAATGTTGACAATTAAAAAAATATTATTAAATGAAGAGTGAAGAAAGGCGGCATAATGTCAGTAAATAGTTTAGCATCACTCGGAGGCTATTGTATATCAGGTGTATCCACATTAAGTGAATCGACAAAGCAAAAGTTGCAGGCTTTGGGGATAGATCCATCAAGTGTAACCTCTGAGGCTCAGGCTCAAAGTTTGATAAATGCAGCTCAAACAAGACAACAGGTTCAAAAGGCAAACAATGAAAGTAATTCAAAAAATACTTGTTCCAGCGAAGCGGAACTTATATCAAGAGCAAAGTCTCTGGCTTCAAAATTGGGGGTAAGTGTATCAAATAATTCACCTCTAACAGAAATTCTTAGTAGTATTTCATCTAAAATAAATTCTTTGAGTAATCAATCTTCGACTGAAGGTTATAATATTCAGAAATTACAACAATTTCAAGCAGAATTATACTCAATCCAAAATGAGTATTCTACAGTGAAGCAATCTCAAAATTCAATGTATACGGCTATGAATTTGACCGCTAATATGAATAAGTTTTCATTAGGTTTAAACTAAAATTTATTGTTCATATATGTTATGAAAATCCGTGCATGCAGCGCGGATTTTCTTATATAAAAGTATTTGACATACATCTCTTTGGGTTATATCATTTAAGAGTAGTAGATAATAAGGAGCTTAACATTGGAAAATTCTGAGACTAAAAATTGTCCGTTTTGTAATGCAGAAATTGATGCTGCGGCTAAAAAATGTAAATTTTGTGGTGAATGGGTAGACGGGAATAGTTCGTTACCAAAAGAACTCAGACATTTTAATTGGGGAGCTTTTTTACTTAATTGGATTTGGGGTGTTATGCATAAAAAGTATATAACACTTCTTGTTCTTCCTGCAAGTATTATTCCATTTATAGGACCTCTGGCACTTTCTATTTGGTTTGGTTTTAAAGGTAATCAATGGGCTTGGAAATCCGGACAGTGGGAAGATTTTGAGCAATTCAATGAATCTCAGAAAAAGTGGGTTCGTTTGTGGTTAGTATTGTTTATTTTTGGTACAATACTTACGTTAAAGATATTTTTTATTCTTGCATATATAGGAGCAGCAGAAATATAATTATTTATAAATTTTAATCGGCCGATATAGCTCAGATGGTAGAGCAACTGATTCGTAATCAGTAGGTCAGGGGTTCAAGTCCCCTTATCGGCTGGTTGTTTATTCAGAATAAGGATTTTTAATATGGAAACTACTATCTATGCTCTTACTGATTCACATCAGGAAAGTAATAATTTGAGCCGATTGCTTTCCGGTATTTATAATTTTGAGAAAGATAAAAATAAACCTTTTTTAGTTTTGGACTGTGGAGATTTATTTAAAGGTATTTATGATAAAAATTTATCTGTGAATGCTTATTTAACTTTTAAACATTTATTACCACAGGCAGAAATAATTTTAACTTTGGGGAATAATGATTTTGGTTTTTCGGAAGAGGATTTTGAATTTTTAAAAGACACAATAATAAAGTTTAAACGAGCAGGAATACATGTTGTTTGTGCAAATCTTACGAATTCTTGTAATGGCGAGTTTTGTTCGTTTGTTGACAGGTACAAAATTATTAATATAAATAATAGTAAAATTCTCATAACAGGCTTTTGTTTAAATAATTCGTGTGTTAAAAGGTTCGGTTGTGAGTTGTTGCAGCCGGAAATTGTTTTTGAAAAGTTAATAAATTCAATACCGGAGCAATATAATCATACAATAGTTTTGAATCATCACTGGTATACATATAGCAAGAATCTTAAAATTTTTGCTTGCAATAAAGGTATTCCTATTGATTTAATAATAGGCGGGCATGAGCATTCCCCTATAAAGCCTGATTTTGAAAATAATATTTTCTATCCGCTTGCTTTTGCCAGGACATTATATAGAATAATTTTAGAGAATTCTGTCAATTGTGTTGAAGAGATTCCTGTTGAACACCTAAGTTTTATTCAGGAATTTGAAGTTCCTATTAGGGAATATGAAGAAAAAACACAATTAAAAAAGCCTTTGGCTAAGCGTGTTCTTAATTTAACAAAATGTTATTCTGAACCATGTCCTTTGGGAACATTTATTTCTGATTCTATGAAAAATTTTGGTAAAACTGATATTGCATTTCATTCAACCGGATTTACAATGTATCCTTTGCGTCTTGAAGATAGTAATGTAATTACAATGTATGATTTACAGCGGGTTATGTGTGCTGCTTCAACAATTGAAACAATTGAAATAAATACCGCACAGTTAAAAAAAGTTTTTGAAAATGCAACTGTGAATAGAATGTATAAAACTCAAGGAAATTCCAGATTTGTGCAATGCTCACAAAATATTGCAATTGTTGGAAAAGGAGATTCTGACAGTAAAAGTTATAAAATTATTCAAATATCAATTAATGGTGAGGATTTGTTGGATGAAAATCAGAATCCAAAGGATGAGAGCCGAGTTTTTACTTGTACAATAGATTCTTATATTGGTTCCGGCGAGCAGGGATTTGAAGTTCTGAAGAAAATACCAAAAACGAAAGTTTTGCAAAATGGGCAAGAAGTTAAAATGAATGAGATGTTTTATTCTGAAATAATAAATGCCGAAAATAAGTTTGCAACAAACTCTAAATATCCTAGTTTTGTATTAAAGGATTTATGATGTTAATGCTTTAACTATTTTATAAATATCTTTAATTTTGTCCGGATTTGAATTTATCATTTCAAATGTTAATTTTTTTAAATCTTGTACAGGTTGTAGATGTTCGCAATTAAACAGTTCAACTGTTGGTATTTGGAATGTTTCTATTATTTTTTCTAAAGTAGTCATTGATGGAAAGCTGTTTCCTGTTTCAATTTTTCCAAGAGATCTTACTCCGATATTTAATTTTTCTGCCAGTTGTTCTTGAGTATAACCTTTGGCTTTTCTAAGTTCTTTTATTCGGGCTCCAAATTTTTGTTGAAAAGAAATCATATATTATCCTATTTTTACATATTATATTTATTATTTTATAGATAAAAAAGGTACCCATGGTGCTAATTGACTTTAAAATAGGTACTAATATATCATGTTTAGGAATTGATAATTCAGATTATAAAAAAAATATGTACTTATATAGCAGGAATATGAATTGTGTGTACTGAAAATATAACTAAAGAACGTTTTAAAAATGTAGATTTTTTAAGATTTTTATTTGCAGTTGGAATATTATTATATCATTTTGGCTCGTCGCCAGGAAGTTTTGGAATATTATTAAAAGATTATAATTCTGTATTTGCAAATATATTTAATCTTTTTAGAAGAGGCTCTGTTTTTGTAGATTTTTTCTTTATAATTGCTGGATTTTTTCTGTTTAAAAATATGAAAAAAGAAGAAACTTTCCAAAAATTTATTGTTAAAAAGTTTATAAGACTTTTACCTGTAATATACTTATATATTGTTCTGTTTGCAATTAGTAGTCTTATCTTTACTTCTATAAAATTTAATTTGGTGAACAATATTCCTGCATTATTATTGCTGGATTCTATAGGGTTTACATATAAAAGTACTTCTTGTATACCTCATGCATGGTTTGTTGATGCATTATTTTGGACATCATTGTTTTATTTTTCTTTAAATAAAATTTTTGATAGAAAATATGTGAGCTTATTTATATGGTTGTTAATCATATTTGGATTAGCTTTTATGATTAATTTTAATGCTCCAAATTTCATTGGAAATTGGAGAACTTCGTTTGTGGTTATAAACCATGGAATTGTAAGGGCATTGACAGGTTTGGGAATTGGATATTTTATATTTCAACTGAATATAAATACAACTGTTAGTAAAACTATTGTTAATAGGGTTATTTTTACTATACTTGAGATATATTCTCTCAGTTATATAATTAATTATACTTGTATTTCTGCTAAGCCGCAGTATAATATACAATTAAATTTTATAATTCTTTTTTCTGTATTATTGTATTCTTTTATAAAAAAACTAGGATTTATTGCTATTATATTGGAAAATAATATATCAAGCCTGTTAGGACAATATTCATACTCAATATATATTATGCATCTTTTTATCCGTGAGCTTATTAATTCGGAATTTATTATGCCACGAAGGATATTTGTTCTTTCTCATCCAATATTAATATTTATAATTGGAATAATTGTATCGATTTTATTTGGAATTATTATCTATCACTTTTTTGAAAAGCCGGTTACAAACTATCTCAAAAAGAAATTTCTGACTCCAACACGATTTAACTGTATACAAAAATAAAAGATTTATGCTATAATGAACCTATATGTTTTAAGAGGAGATTTATTTATGCACACAGAAGAAAGAACTTTTATTGCAGTAAAGCCTGATGGGGTTCAAAGAGGAATAGTAGGAGACATTATTAAACGCTTTGAAACTAAAGGATATAAGATTGTGGCATTAAAAATGCTTCAAGTTTCTAATGAACAGGCTGAAGCGCACTATGCAGAGCACAAGGGTAAACCTTTTTATCCGGCTTTAATAAAATATATTCAAAGTGGTCCAATTGTTGCGATGGTACTGCAAGGATATAATGTTGTTGCAGGTGCAAGGCATTTGATGGGTGCAACTGATCCTGATTCTGCTGAAGCAGGTACAATTAGAGCAGATTTTGCTCAGGTAAAAGAATATAATGTTGTTCATGGTTCTGATTCTGTGGAAAGCGCCGAACGAGAAATAAAAATTTATTTTAATGATGATGAATTATGCAATAATGGAAAATCAATGTCAGAATTGGTTGTTGAGCATTTGGATAAGGCTTAAGAAATAAACACTTTAAAAGAACCTGCTGAATAGGCAGGTTCTTTTTTATGTTATAATTAAACTATGAATGAAAAAGATTTTTTTAACTATGAATTAATCCATGAGGATGCCAAAACAGGAGCTCGGGCAGGTATTCTTACTACTCCGCATGGAAAGATTGAAACACCTATTTTTATGCCGGTTGGAACAAATTCTGCAGTTAAATCTTTAACTTGTGATCAAATTAAGGATACAGGTGCGCAGATAATCCTTGCAAATTCTTATCATTTGTATTTAAGAGCTGGAACCAAAAGAATTCGGAATTTTGGAGGTATTCACGGTTGGATGAATTGGGATAAGCCTGTATTGACTGATTCTGGAGGTTTTCAGGTGTTTTCACTTTCTCATTTGAGGAAGATAACTGAAGATGGTGTTGAATTTCGAGATCCTAAAGATGGAACAAAACATTTTATATCGCCGGAAGTTTCTATGGAGATTCAGCAGGATATAGGGGCTGATATAATGATGGCATTTGATGAATGTGCTCCTTATCCTTGTGATTATGAAACAGCCAAAGCTGCTATGGAAAGAACTCATCGCTGGCTTGATAGATGTTTTAAAGCTAAAACAAATCCTAAACAAGCTCTATTTCCTATTGTTCAAGGTGCGTTTTTTGATGATTTGAGAAGAGAGAGCGCAAAGGTTATTTCGACATTTGACGCTGTTGGATATGCAATAGGTGGTGTGAGTGTAGGGGAACCTACTGATATCAAAAATTATTTTACTCAGTTGACTGCTCCATTATTGCCTAAATATAAACCTCGTTATTTGATGGGGGTTGGTACTCCTGAGGATTTATTAAATGGTATAAAATACGGGGTTGATATGTTTGATTGTGTTTTGCCTACAAGAAATGCAAGGCATGGTTCATTTTTTACCTGGGATGGCAAAGCTAATATTAAAAATGAAAAATTTAAGGATGATCATCTTCCGCTTGTTGAGGGATGTGATTGTTATGCGTGTAAAAATCATTCAAGAGCGTATATACGACATCTATGGAAATGTCAAGAGTCTACAGCTTCAACCCTTTTGTCCATTCATAATATTAAGTTTTTAATTGACTTTGCAAAAAAATGCAGGCAGGCTATTTTAGAAGATTGTTATGCTGATTTTTATGCGCAACATTATCATAGATTGATAAAGTAATAAATAATTTTTGATTTTATAATGTTAATAAATAATGCAAAAATGTAAGTGCACTACATTTTTGCATTATTTTCTTTAGCTTTTGTTCTAAACGTCTCTGTGTCCAACTTTTAATTTATGATCAATAACGGCTGTTTTCTGATTTGAATCAAGTTTCCCTTTGATAAGATGGTATGCAAGTACAACTGCTGTAGCTGTTCCTGCAATAGTCTTTCCTGATTTGCTGATATTGTCGAACGGATGACGTAAGGTTTGCCATAATGAAGGACCTTCTTTACTAAAGGCTTTTGGTAGAGATTTGAACAACCATGAGCCGGTTAAAAATGAAATACCAGTCAATGCTCCATAGAAAATTCCTTTTAATGCTGCATTTGCCATTTGATTAGCTACTGTAAAAAATTTCCAAAAACTTGCAGTACTTTCTTTAAAACTTTTTTCTTTTTTTGAATTTTGTACTGAGTACTCATCATAAATTTGTTTTTTTGTTTCCGCTTCAGAAATTGTAGCTGCCATCGGTTCTGTTGAAAATTGACTATCAGATGCTTTGAAATTAATAGATGGATTGAATCCTACTTTCATCATAAAACACACTCCTTGTTGTTTTTATGAAAACACTAACACTAAATATTTTGCTAGAACTGCATAAAACTTTACATTCCGAACAATGATAATTGTGGAACTCCATCTTCATTATTTACTATTTTCTTTCGAGATGCAAGGTTATTTGAAAAATCTTTTTGCATTCTCAACATTAATTCTTCTGACCTTTTTACCACAGTTGCCGGAAGGCCTGCCATTTTAGCTACTTGAATACCATAACTTTTACTTGCACCGCCTTGTACTATTTTTCTTAAAAATTCAATCTCACCATTATTTTCTGCGATTGTTATCCTGTAGTTTTTTATCTGTGGATATGTTTTTGTCATTACATTGAGTTCATGGTAGTGAGTTGCAAAGATACATCTTGCTCCAATTTTTGTTGCAATATATTCAGCTACAGACCAAGCTATAGCAACCCCATCATAAGTACTTGTTCCTCTTCCTATTTCATCGAGCAGAATGAAGCTTCTATCTGTTGCTGTATTTAAAATAAAGGAAGTTTCAATCATTTCAACCATAAATGTAGATTGTCCGAGCGTTAAATCATCACTTGCGCCAACTCTTGTAAAAACTTTATCTACAACCCCAAGTTTTACGTAATCTGCAGGAACCCAAGACCCAATTTGCGCTAAAATAACAATCAATGCATTTTGGCGCATATAAGTTGATTTACCAGCCATATTTGGGCCGGTTAAAATCATAAATTGTGTAGAATCTGCTGAATTTGAATTTGATTTTAATTCCAGATTATTTGATACATATTCTCCCAAAGGTAGAATTTTTTCCAGAACTGCATGTCTGCCATTTTTGACAAGAAAATCATCAGAATTATCGATTATTGGTTTACAGTAATTATTTTCAACTGCAACCTCAGCTAAAGAGGTTATTACGTCTGCTATTGCAATGCATTCTGCAATTTCTCTTATTTTAGATACAAATTCTTTAGAATATTCTCTAAAATCAGTGAACAGTTTATATTCAAGTTCTGTTGATTTAAATTTTGCAGATAAAACATCATCTTCATGTTTTTTTAATTCATCTGTTATAAAACGTTCTGCTCCGGTTAGAGTTTGTTTTCTTACATAACTTTGCGGAACCATATTTAAATTTGAGTTTGTAACCTCTATAAAATATCCGAAAACTTTATTGTAGCCTATCTTAAGGTTTTTGATTCCGGTACGTTCTTTTTCTTCTTCTTCAAAATTTTTAAGCCATTCTTCGCCGCCTGTGAGTAAATCTCTAAAGTAATCAAGTTCTCCGCTTACACGTTCTTTAATTATGCCTCCTTCTTTTAAAAGTACAGGAGGGTTATCTACTATTGTATTTTCAATCAATTGTGTATAGTCAGAAATTTCATCTCTGTATGTTCGTATTGATGAGAACATATCATTTTCGAGTTCTTCTGTACAATCTAATATTTGCGGAAGCATAGAAAGTGATAATTTTAAGCTGACAAAATCTTTAGGACTTGCAGAACCATTACTCATACGTGTTGCTAATCTTTGAATATCATATATTTTTTCTAATGCTTCTGAAAGATTATATCTAATAGCACTATTCTCAACAAGTTCGGTTACTGCATTTTGTCGGTTTATAATGTCTTCAACTCGTTTTAGTGGTTGGCAAATCCAGCTTCTTAAAAGTCGAGCTCCCATATTTGTTTTTGTTTTATCAATTGCCCATAATAAAGAACCATATTTATTTTTTTCTCTTAATGTTTCTACAAGTTCTAAATTTTTTCTTGTTGAAGCATCTAAAATCATGTATTCTGAAAGTTCGTAAGCTTCAATTCTGTCGAATTTTGGCATATTCCCTTTTAATGTCTCCCATACATAAGCAACTAGTGCTCCGGAAGCCCTAAATCCCAATTTATATTTTGTATATCCAAAACTTTCTAAGCTTTGTGTTTTGAACACCTGTTTTAAATTATTTTCAGCAAATGCAGGTTCGAAAACCGAAGGTGGAATTTTTGAACAGTTATATTTTTTTGTTATTTCATCCGGAAGATTTATAACTTCATCAGGAACAATCTGAAATGGTTTAATATCTTGTTTTTGACTAGGGGCAACTATTTCAGCAGGATTTAATCTTGCAAGTTCTGCCAGAATAAGATTTAACGGTGCTTGTGTTACTTTAAATTCTCCTGTTGAAATATCAGTGTATGAAAATCCATATAAATCACTTTTTTCATCTTGATAAATAGCGCAGATATAGTTATTAGAATTTTGATTTAATAAGTTACTTTCAGTTAGAGTTCCTGCTGTTATAACCCTTGTAACTCCGCGTTTAACAAGTCCTTTAGCAAATTTAGGGTCTTCAAGTTGATCGCATATTGCGACTTTGAAATTTTTCTGAACCAGTTTTTCTAAATATGCATCAGCGGCTTTTGCTGGAATTCCTGCAAGTGGAATTCTACCAAGTTTTGGGCCTGCATCACGTCCGGTGAGGGTTAATTCAAGCTCTTTTGACATTATAAGAGCATCTTCAAAAAATGTTTCATAAAAGTCGCCCAGTCTGTACCATAAAAGAATTCCAGGGTTCTCCTGTTTTATTTGCAAATATTGTTGCATTACAGGTGTAGTGTCTTCTAATTTAACTTCCCAACTGTTTATGTGATTGATTTCAGACTTGCTCATATTATAATATTCATATAAAAACAAGAGGATTTCAACATGGGTTGTTTAAAAAACGTAACAAGGTCAATTTTTCTAACAGTATTTATTGTGGGTTTTGTTACATTTGGAGGAAAAGATTGGATTAAATACCAGTTTAATAATTATATTAACCCTAGTAAAGATGTGGTACTTGAGCGAGCTCAAAAGGTTGGTGATTTTTCTAAGATTAATAGAGAGTTTGAAATAGAAAAAGCCGCTGGTGTTTTAGGTTATAATGCCGTACTTGCAGAGCATAAGGCTTCCGGGCAAAAAATGGTTGTTGTTGATTCGGGTAAAAAAGTTATATTGACTCAGGATGATATAAAATCTCCTGATGTGGAAGATAAAATAAAATCAGCCATTAGTAAAATTAAATATCAATCAGCTGCAGTCGACGAGTTCCATGTAACAGAAAAGGGTACGATGAAATCTTATGGGCAAGATATCCCTTATGTAAGATTTACCGCCAAAATGAAAAAACTTCCTATTGGTGAGATTTCTGGGATTATCTCAGTTGTTAAGGACGAAAACGGTAATGATAAAATTTTAGTTTCTGCAAATGAGAAAGATAAATATTCACAACTAATTTCAAATGAATTTTTCAAAGCGGTTAAATAAAGGGCAAATTTAGCCGATTATTTAGTCATTATAATGGCTAGAGTATAAACCGGATTATTTTTATAAAAATCAATCTGTTGATTTTTGTGAAAATTCTTTCAAAACGTGATGACTTTTGGAAAATATCAATTAAAAGATTGATGTATTATTTCTAATTATACTTTATTGTAAATGTGGGAATATGTGTAATGTTTCCGGGGATAAGTCAGGGATAGTTGTTATGGAAGATAAACTCCAAAATTCAATATCAACAAATCAGCTGTATAGGCAATACAACTGGTATAGAAGTACGTTTCCGGAAATTGTTCAAAGTTCGTGTGATGAATTTTTTGATAAAAATTTTGAATTGAAGTTTATAGGTCTGAGTAAAAATATTAATTGTCTATTAGATAATGAGTCTTGTTTTGTTACAAAAATTGGGATAGATAAAGATTATGATATGTTTTTTAGACTTACTGACAAGGCTATAGAGATTATATTAAACAAAATACTTGGAAAATCAAAGAACAAGTTTAATATAAATAAAATCTCTGAGCTTGAGGCTAAAGTTATAACAGCATTTAATAGTTTTATGTTTGATGCAATAAAACAGCAACTCAGTGAGCCTAATCCTACAGAATTAAAACGAACAAATTTTGATGTTATACATCTTACTTTTTTGCTAAAGGATACGGATGAGTATGTTAAAACTACGGGGAAAATTATAATAACCCTTCCTCAGGCTCTTTTAACACCGCAAGATGTTAGTTCTACAGGAGAAAAATTTGCAAATGACAGCTTTCCGCAAAGTGAAACTGTTGGAAAGATAATTGTGGGAAAAACAAAATTTTCACTATATGATTTAAAAAATCTTGAACAAGATGATGTAGTTGTTTTTGAAAACAGTAATATAGAAAAATTGGTATTATCTATTCAAGATGAGGAGATGGAAATTAATATAAACCCTAATATGGATTTACTTATACCTGAAATAAATGACGGAGGAGATGATATGAGTGAAGCTCATAAAAATATATGGGACAGTATTGAAGTTGATATGTATGCCGAATTTGATGCTGTTAAGATAAAGCTCGGAGAGCTGAAGGATATTGAAGAAGGGCTTGTTGTGGATTTGACTTCATTATATGACAACAAAGTTACTTTGAAAGTTGAGGGAAAACCTATTGCCAGTGGTTCTTTAGTAATAATCAATGACCGATACGGGGTAAAAGTTGATAATGTTATTGCACAAACTGGCGGAGTTTCATCTTCGGGACAGACTTTTGAAAATTCAGAGGAAGATTATTCACAGAATCAAAATCCGGAAGATGAATATGAAAATTCGGGTTCAGAAGAACAGGAAGAAGATTCTTTACCTCAAGGTGAGGAGGATGAGGAATTTGATTATAGTGATTTTGAACTTGAAGATGAAAATATTTAATAAGTTTTTATTATTAAATAAAGGGAGATAAACAGACTATGGGTGGTTATATAGCGAATTTTACAGTATATACAATGGCAATGTTAGGACTAATCTTTTTTGCCTTATTTGTGTATAAAAAATTTATGAACGGCGGATTGGGTGCCGGTTCTTCAAAATTTTTATGCGTTGAAGAGACAATGAATATTAACCCGAGAAAATCACTCATGGTTGTTCGTGCAGGGAATGAAAAATTTTTAATAGCTTCAGATGTTGATAGAACAACTTTACTGTCAAAGTTGAATGATAGCAAATCTGTAGCTGATTTGGAAAAATATGAACATTTTCATAAAATCGAAAAAGAAAATTATTATGAAAAAATTATTCCTCAGCGAGAGATGCCTCAAAATAGAATAGTTGATTCAAATATTGTGGATGATATAAAACCTAAAATTCATCTGGAGCCTATAACAGAAAAAAATCATACAGGTACTAATTTACGCAGAGGGATGGATAGGCGTGAATCATACAAAAATCATCAGCATAAACAAAATGTTGTTTTGGATTTTGACAAGTTTGAATCAAAACAAAATTTGACTACAATTCGTGAAATGGCGAAAAAAATTAATGAACTATAAGGACTAGAATTTTATGGACCAATTACAAAATTTAAATCCGGTGTTACAAATGTTGATAGTGATGACTATGTTTTCACTATTACCTTTTATATTTTGTTGTATGACAAGTTTTTTAAGATTTGTTGTAGTGTTTTCTATGCTAAAAACTGCAATGGGTACTCAGCAAGTTCCGCCAGCGATAGTAATTATTGGTTTATCAATAATCCTTACTTTTTATACAATGGGAGGAACTTTTCAAAAAATGTATGATATGGGGTCTGTGCCATATCAGAAAAATCATGACATGGTCCAGGCAATCAATGAAGGTTCTAAACCATTGAAAGAATTTATGCTTAAGCAGACAAGAGAAAGTGATTTAACATTTTTTGTAGAACTTTCACACAAGACTAAACCAAAGTCGCCTGATGATATTTCAATTTGGGAAGTTGCTCCGGCATATATTATAAGCGAATTAAAGACTTCATTTGAAATAAGTTTTATAATATTTGTACCATTTATCATTTTAGACTTGGTTGTTGCAAATATTTTACTTGCTCTGGGTATGTTTATGTTATCACCGACAATTATTTCTATGCCGTTTAAGCTGCTTATATTTATTGCTGTTGATGGTTGGGCTTTAATTGTTCAAGGTTTAGTAACAAGTTATAACTAAAATTTTTGATAAAAGGATAAAATATGGAAATTTTGTTAGAATATTTAGCCAAGGGTTTTTTAATAATGTTGACAATTTCGATGCCATGTGTACTTGTGGCTGCTGGAATAGGGCTTGTTGTTGGTATATTGCAGGCTGTTACTCAGGTGCAGGAACAAACAATTGCTGCGGCTCCAAAAATCTTGGGTGTATTTTTGGTTATTATTATTGGTGGTGTTGGTTTTATAAGACTTCTGACTAATTTATTTCAGGAAGGAATGGTTCTTGCATTTAATACCGTCCCGCATAGTGAAAGTTTTGTGCTGGATGAAAATTACCATAAGTACACAACGCCTTTTGAAGGTGAAATGAAAGACAGATTTAAAAATATAGACTCTATTGATGAGATAATGAAAAATCCCGGAAAAGTCCCATATATTGATAAATATCAAAGAGAAAAATATACTCCGGCATCAAAAACTCCTATGCCAAAACCTGATTTAGTTGAAACAAAAAGAATGTTAGGAAGATAAAAATGGAACCGATTCTTGCAGGTATAGTAAAAATGTTTCCAACGGTTAACACCTACCTTATGGCAGGTGCGTTAGTTTTTGCAAGAATGCTCGGGTTTTTCAGATTTGCACCGATATTTAACCGAAAGGATATTCCTTCTCTTGTGAAATTACCGTTTGCGCTTATTATAACTATTTTTATAGTACCATTTTTACATCCTGAAAAATGTTTAACAGAATGTGATTCTTTTGCTTTATCTCTGCTTTTAAATATTGTTGTTGGGGCAATGATAGGATATATGGCCCAATTAATTACAATTGCAATAGATTGCGGAGCGGAGATGATTAATATGCAAATGGGGTTGTCTTCTGCCACAACACTTGATCCTACAACATCAGCGCAGGTATCAATATTAACAAAAATGATATCTTTAATGGGGATATTAATTTTTATAAATCTTGGAGGAGTATATTGGTTATTCAAGGCTCTGGTGAGGAGTTTTGAAATTTTTCCTATGTATTCGGCGCATATTCCGTTACCGCAACTTATAAAAATGGATGCACTTATTAAAATGTCTTCAAATACATTATATATGGGCTTACAAATAGCTTCTCCGATTCTTTTAGCAACATTAGCTCAAGATATTATTCTTGGTGTAATTTCTCGAACAGCTCCACAGGTAAACGTGTTCCAATTAAGCTTTCTGTTTAAACCTGTATTAGGAGCAGCTATTATGGTTTGGATACTTCCAATGCTGATGAATGTTATAGAAGAATATTTTTTAAGTTTCGCAAATATTATTTAATAACTTCTATTGTTTCGTAATCAGTTAAATAAGGTAAATGCTCTTCAGTTATGAGTTCTCCCGGGAGCAAAATTGATATTCCTGGTGGGCATTCTGCGACAACTTCTCCTGATAATCTTCCTACTGCTTCAGATTTTGGAATAATTTCTTTTTCTGAAAAATATGCTTCTCTTAAGTTCTTTTTAATAATAGGAGTTAGCATTGGCATGTGTTTTTTATTTTCCAGATAATAGATGTCTTTATAATCATGAGTGTCTATTTTTTTAAGACATTCGACCAGATATTCAAAATCTGAACGTTTATTACCAATATTACTTAAAATTAATATTCCTGCGTCTGATGCACTTTCAACTTCTATTCCAAAGTCAATTTCCAAAATTGATTCTAATCTTTTTCCTGAAAGCCCGTCAGCTTTTATAAATATTTTAGTTACATCAGTTTTATACCCAAAATCGGATTTTAATTGATGTATATTTTCCATTTTATCTATTTCGGAACGCAAGTATTTTGCATTCGAGATTGCTTTTGCGAGTTGTTTTTGTCCTCTTGGACTTTGTAAATTTGCTCTGGCAGCATCAAGGCTTCCTAAAAGCATCAAAGATGGGCTGGTGGTATGTAGAAGCATAAGAGAACGTTCAACATCTTCAGCGTTTATTTGTGAATTTTCGCTAATGTGAAGCATAGACGATTGACTCATACTTCCTCCTGTTTTGTGAAGAGAATGTACAACGATATCAGCACCTAATTTTAAAGATGTTTCAGGTAATTTATCATTAAAATTCCATAAACAACCGTGTGCTTCGTCAACAATCAATGGCACATTATATTTTTTACAAACTTCAGAAATTGATTTAACATCAGAAACTACCCCCTCGTATGTAGGGTTTGTAATCCAAACTGCAGATACATTATCATTTTCTTTAAGTAAATTTTCAACTGATTTTGCATCAATGTTTCCCCAGATTCCCCACTCGTTGAATTTTTCAGGAATAATCCATAATGGTTCTGCTCCGGAGATAATTAGTCCTGTTAAAATAGAACGATGGCAGTTTCTGTTAACAATTACTTTTTGGCCTTTTTTGGTAAGCCCCATTGCTATAGCTAAATTTCCTATAGTAGAACCATTAAGTAAGAAGAACGTTTTTTTTGCTCCAAATGCTTGTGCCGCTAAAATTTGAGCTTCTTTTATTGGACCGGTTGCCGGAGTTAAAGTTCCAAGATTATCAAATTCATCTGTTGTATCAACCATCAATGCTTTTCGGCCTACAAGATTTCTAAATGATGGAAGTGTTCCCAGACCTTTAGTGTGGCCAGGAATATGAAATTGATATGTAGGATTGTTATATGCAGTTTTTAATGCTTCAACAATCGGGGCATTTATAATTGTTTGTTTATTATTTTTAATTTTATTCGGCATAAAAAAAACATACAACAAAAAAAATATAAAATCCAGAAAATTTATGATATAATAATTTAAAATGAAAAATATCTTAAAATTGATACTTCTTGCAGTTTTATTTATGACCCCGTCTGTAGTATATGCACAAGCTGCAGAAGATATAGCTGAAGACTTGCTTACAACTCCACAAGAAAATGAAATCGTCTTACAAACAGACGAGACACTTTTTGACGAAAAAGAAAATGAAAAAACAAAAGACAAACGTTCATTTTTTAAACTTAAAAAAGATGTGGATTCTCAATCTTCATTGAGCAAAGAAGACGACTATGATGATGATGATTCTATTATGGACAACAATGAGCTGAATTTTGAAATTTTCAGAATGTTTGATAAAGATAATGATAATAAACTTGATGAAGATACGCTGCCCGGAAAAATATTACATAGTAAGATTACAAGAACTGATGTTCAATCTTTTTTGTTAAAGGATAGTCTATCTTTTGAATATAAAAAAGGGCCTATTCATAAAATACAGGTATACGGAGGATATAGAGGTTCTATTAATGCTCTTTTTACTCCTGATTATTCTACAGAGTATGATAATTTAACAACAGAAGTTGGTGTTTATGGTTCTTTTAGAGATCCAAATTATAAATTTAAGGTAAATGTCAATCCTGTATATAAACATGGCAATAATTTTATTGACGGTTTTATGGGAGATGCATATATAATGAATTCAAGTCTTAAGCATCATCATATTATGGCCGGATATTCACGTGTTCAAACAGGCATAGAAGGCGGTTCTTCAACCTTTATTTTACCATTTGTTGCAAGATCGCAAATTGCCAGAAATTTTGGAAATTCAAGATCATTGTCAGTAAAAGTTATAGGTAACTATAATTATATAGACTATAACCTTGCTGTTGGTTCTTCCGGTAGGCAAATAACCAGCGGAATGCCGGGAGCTGAATTTAACGGTTGGGTTAACGTAAAGCCTTTTGGCAGCCATGATGGCAAATTTGGTAAACTTACTATAGGTGGCGGTTTTAATGGCGGTCATAATCAGATAAATTATGGTGTCGGAAGTGTTTATGTTGGTTATAAGCATAAAAAATTGTGGACAAATTTTGAAGCTGCAATTGCAGATGGATATAATGGCTCACAAGGAGTAAGTCCGAATAAAGCATGTGGTTTTGCAGCTACTGCTGGCTGGAAGTTTACGCCTCACCTTCAATTAATAGGAAGAATTGATCAATTTGATCCAAATAGGGATGCTTCAAATGATTTAAAAAGAGAATATACAGTTGGTTTGAACTGGTTTATAAAAGGGCAAGCTCTCAAGGTTGTTTTTAATTATGTATTTTGCCAGAATCAAGCAACAGAAGATAGTCATAAATTAATATTAGCAACTCAAATATTGCTATAGGTAATTAGATTTATTAAATTTATTTATAGTTAATGTAATCTTTCCAATAGTTGTTAGATGCTGTCATTGTCTTTCCTCTTGAAGATGTTCCGTTCCCAATGACTTCACCTTTTTTATTTTTCTTAAGAGGGGCAATATTTTCTATAGGTTCATTAAATGGACAAGCATCAACCCCTGTCCCTGAGCCTTTGACATAGGCATATTCAGTTCCTCCATTACAGCATCTGGTTCCCCCTCCGGGACATAGGTTATTATTTGCATAATCCCCGTTAGGAGAGCTTCCGCTGAGACGGTCTAAATCACAAGGAACAAACGCTCCGCTGTAATTATTGGCATTTTCTACTTTATCATTATATTGCCATACAGCAACTTCTTTTGCTGACATTGGTTTAAATGCAAATATATCAACATTTATCCTGTTTGGGGCAGCCATACCATTAATATCAACACAGGCAAAATTATTTTCTGCATTAAAGGTCCAGATACGCCCTTTATTATCTAGCCATATCCCGTCATTATCACAAATCATTGCTCTTCCTGTGTTAATTCTAAATCTGTAAGGACCTTGTGGAGCTCTTCCATCTTGATAAATTCTTGCCATTTCCGTAGAAATACCGGAACCGGAGTTTGCGTTACTGATTTTTGTTCCTCCAACATATCCCATCAGTTCTTTGTCCCAGGTAGCATAGCCTATCTTTTGAGCATAATCTCCAACGTCTCCTTTTTCAAGATTAATCATAGAGCCAATTTCTCGGATTTCACTATAAGTTGAGCGAAATTGTTGTTCCAAAACTTTACCTTTATAGTTGTATGTAAGAGATGGAATTGTTAGTGCTGCAAGTGAACCTAATAGTCCTAAAGTAACAAGTACTTCCGCAAGCGTAAAAGCTGTTTTTTTATCAAATGAAATCACGATATTAACCAATCCTCATAAACTTCCAATATTATTTTTATTATACAGTATTTTTCATTGAAAGTCTAGGGGGATTGAATTTTTATCCCCCTAGATTATATTTTTATAATTGTTAAATTTATATTTCTAAAAGAATTTTTAGAGTATCTTTTTCTTTATTTTTTTCAAAAGCGTCAATTGCTTTATCAATAGGATATTTAGCAGAAATTAATGGTGAAAAGTCAATTTTTCCGGATTCTAAAAGTCTTAATGCAGGTGGAAATTGTCCGCAGCGGGACCCTAAAACTGTGATTTCGTCAATAACGATAGGGGCAAGATTGAATTCTTTTGTAGCTGCAACAGTGCTTTTTAAAACAAGAACTCCTCTAGGTTTTGTTAGCGCTAGTGCTGTTTCAAAACCTGAAATCGAGCCTGTAGCTTCAACAACAACATCATATTCTTTTTTTATTGTAAAATTAGTGAGTAATTCTGTTTTTACGCCTTGTTTTTTTGCAATCTCAAGTTTGTTCTGATGTTTTCCGACTAATGTTACGTTGATATTTTGAGCATTTAGAGCTAGAGCTGTTATAAGACCAAGTTTTCCGTCTCCAAGAACAATAACTTTTTCATAAGGTTTTATGTGGTGTTGTTCGGTTATTTCGAGTGCCGCAGCCAAAGGCTCAACAAAAACTGCTTGAGTATCCGGAACATTATCTGGAACTTCGAATAATACTTCGATTGGCATTGTGAAATATTGTGCGAATACTCCATCTTTGCGCCATATTCCAAGAGTATGGCGTTCAGGACAGTGTCTGTATAATTTTTGGGCACACCAAGGGCAATCAGGCTTTTTACAACCATAGCTTATTTCAGGAACTACCCTTTTACCTATGAGGGATTTGTCTTCAGAATTAACATCTTCAACAATTCCCACAGCTTCATGTCCTAAAATTCCTACATATCCCATGTAGCCTTTTGTAATTTCATAATCAGTATTACATATTCCGGCAAGTGTAACTCTTACAAGTGCTTCTCCTTTTTTCGGAACAGGTTTTTCGTAATTGTTAACTAATTCTAATTTATTATCTTTTGTAAATACTACAGCTTTCATTTTTTCTCCTTTTTAAATTATGTTTAACTTTTGATATTTTATTCGTCATTTAAGTTATTCCACTCTTTTGACAATTTATTTAAGACGGTTTGAGTATTATTGTTATCCAATAATATTTCTTGAACTGACAAATTTACAATATTATTTATATCTTTTTGTGCTCTTTGTGTATGAAATACAGGTTGAATTTTATTAAGCTGTTTTGCACTTATTACGCGTGCTTTAGCCATCAGGTCATCTTCATTGTATTTTGTATAAAATTCATTTTGCAAAGTTTTTTTATTTGTCGCAAGTATATTTGTTAATTTAGCAAGTTCAAGTTGATTTTTATCATTTGTTATGAATAGTGCAAATTTAAGAGCTTCATCCTTATGTTTTGCTTTCAACGGGATTACAAAATTCATAAGTGAAAAGTCATTTTGTCCTAATTCTCCTGTTATTTGTGGGGCAACATCTGTTTTTAAATAAGTTGTTGGTGCATTTTCTTTAATCATATTTAAAAAATTTGCGCCTGCATTAATCAAAACAATATTTCCAGACATATATTTTTCTAAAGATTCTTGAAGAGTAGTAGAAACTGTTTCTTTAGGGATTAAATCTTTTATATATAACTGTTTAAACATATTAAAAATGCTAACCGCTTTTTTCGAATTTATATTTTCGGAATTTGTAATTCCGTATTTGTTTAAAATCTTGAGGGTGGTATCATTTTCTGTTAAGTTTGGTAAAATCAGATAGGCATTTGTTTTTTGTTTTACTATTTCTGCAGAATTAGCAATATCCTGATATGTTTTTGGAAGTGTAATTCCTGATTTTTTTAAAAGGTCTTTATTGTAAATAGTAATTGCGCTTGTTGCATACCATGGTATAGAATAAATTTTTCCGTTATACTTTAATGAATCTAAAATTTCAGAATTAAATTGCGTTGTTGCGTGTTGAGGAATTTCATATAAAGCTCCTTTATGAGCTAGAGTTGCAGAAAAGTCAGGATTTAAATTGACCAAATCAGGAGGATTGCTGCTTAATACTGCAGCCAGCGTTCTTTTTTCCCCTTCTGAAAACGGTACATCTATCCATTTTATTTTTATTTGTGGATTTTCTTTTTCAAATTCTGATATAACATTTTCAATGTATGGTGCAAAATCATTCATTTGTAAAGTCCAAAATATAACTTCATTATTATGTTGTATTCTGCTAAACGTAAAGAATATTCCGGTTAAGATTACAAATGTTGTAATAATTACAATCCAGAAATTTTTATTCAAAAAGCGTCTCCCTGTTTTTATATACCACATATCACAATAAACTTATAAGTTTCAATGTTTGTAGGTGAAAACACTAAACTCATGATATAATTATACTATGAATAATTTATTTACGGAACTGGAGAATCAAAATAAGCAAATTCCGTTGGCGGAAATTTTGAGACCTAAAACAATTGAGGATTTTTTAGGTCAGAGTAATGTGGTAGCACCGAATAGTCCAATTCTTAATTTGTTAAAAACAAACAGATTATTTTCTTTAATTTTTTGGGGAACCCCTGGCTGTGGTAAGACTACTCTTGCAAGACTTATTGCTACAAAAACAAATGCAAATTTTATTGAAATTTCAGCTGTAACCTCTGGGGTTAAAGATATTAAGGATGCGGTTGAAAGAGCAAAAGAATCCCTTCGGGCAGGACAAAAGACTATTCTATTTATAGATGAAATTCATCGATATTCAAAAACTCAACAGGATGCTCTTTTACCTCATTTAGAAAATGGAACATTGTTCTTGATTGGTTCTACAACTGAAAATCCTTCTTTTCAGGTGGTTCCGGCACTTTTATCAAGGGTTCAGGTTGTAAGATTAAATGCAATAGACGACAAGAGTATGTCTGCAATTATTAAAAAAGGGTTTAATTATCTTGCATCGCATTATACTCTTATGGATTGTGAAAGTGGTGTTTTAGATTTTATAATAAATCTGGCTAGAGGTGATGCAAGATATGCTCTTAATATTGTTGAAAATGCATATTTTGCAAGTGATTTAAAAGACGGTAAAAGAATCCTTACTGTTAAAATTATTGAAGAAATATGTCAACAAAGAAATACCAGGTATTCTCAACAGGAACATTATGATTGTGCTTCGGCTTTTCAAAAAAGTTTACGAGGAAGCAATCCGGATGCGGCAATTTATTATCTTGCAAAAATGATAACAGCAGGTGAAGATCCACGATTTATCGCAAGAAGGCTTATAACTTGTGCGGCAGAGGATGTTGGAAATGCTGATACCAATGCGCTTAATGTTGCACTGAATGCATATAAATCAGTTGAGATTCTCGGGCTTCCTGAAGGTAGAATTCCGCTTGCTCAGGCTGTTATATATGTTGCCCGAGCTCCAAAGTCAAATGAATCAGTTTGCGCAATTGATTCTGCGTTGTCTGATATTGCACAAGGTAAAGATTTTCCTCCGCCTATGCATCTTAGGGATTCTCATTATAAAGATGCTGCAAAATATGGTTTTGGGGTTGGCTATGTTTATACACATGATGCTCCTGATGTTGTTCAACAATTTATGCCTGATGAATTGCGAGATAGAAAATATACAAACTAAAAAAGCTTTGCTTGTATTACAAGCAAAGCTTTTTTGAAATATAATATTAAATTTATTTTAACCAGAGAACATAGTAAATGTTTTTTCTATATTTTTACTTATTAAGTTCTTTACCGTATCATATTCGGATGTGAGTGAAGAAATTTCTGCATCAAGTTTTTTAGATTTTACATCCATTGAATCTTCTTTGTATGTAAGTTCTGCTTTTTTTCGTGTGTATTCTGCTTCTGCTCTTGATATTGCATCAGAATCCGTTACTTCAACCAGATAACCTGTTTCATTGTATCTTGTTTGATAGTAGTAACCATCGTTGTTCAATGAACTCATTGAATATCTGCCGTCTTTTATTGCACTTGCAAGGTATTCTTCATCGTCAACGGAATCATCTTGCCTCCATCCATGTTCACATATATTGTTGTATAATTCATCAAAGAAATCAGCAAGGGTTTCTTCCCTGGAAGCAACTTCCGCAGTAGATTTTCCTACATATATATATGAACTATCGTCTGTTACATAAGATGAAGTATCAACAGTTTTACCAACAACATAGTTTGAATCTACTCCGCTTAAGTAGTTATCAAAATATGTTAAGAATGAAGACATCATATTACTCAAGCTGACAGCTGTATAATCTCCGCTTTGTGCAATTCTGTTTGATTCTTCTGCTGTCATATAAGCACTGTTTTCTGTCATAGCAGAATCAGAATGTCTTGAGCCGCCGGTAATAGTATTTTCAGGTCTTAAGAAAAGTTTTGTTGTCATCATTAACGCATATTCTAATGCATCGTTAGATGCATCATCAACGTTTAAACCTACACCTGATTGACCATACCCCATAATTTTTGCAATGTAGGTTAAAAGTTTTTCTACAGTTTCAGACATTGCATTTTTAGATTTATCGTGGTCGCTATTTTGTATCATTAAAACTATATTACCAGATAATAAATCTCCAATAGTCATTTCTTCAATTTCTGCTGGGTACTTGTTAATTATGCCGTTTTTAACAACTGTAATACCGTTTATTAAAGTCTCATTACCGGATGTAGTAAAACTTGAATCTTTAATGTTACTATCACTTATTTGGAAATTGTTAGAAATATCATCAAAACTTATCTTATTTCCGCTATATTTAGTCTGATAGTCTTGAATATCATACATTGCTGCTTTGATAGGGTTTGCTGCAATATATTCATTTTTTTCGGCTAAAAGTCTGTTTAAATTATTTTCATCACCGTTTGCTCTTGCATTTGCAATTTGAGTATTATAGTCTGCAATTTTATTAGCATAATCAGTTTGAGCTGTATCAGACGTATCCTCCGGAGTTGATGAACCCATATCAGCTTTTTTTGCATCTATGAGTTTTTTATTTAATTGTTCCATTGTAGCTTTATATTCTGTTTCGGAAATTTTACCTGAGGTAACAAACATTGAGGTCCAATCAATAGGTTGTTGACCAATTGATTCACTAAGTATTAAATCTGATAGTTGCATTATGCTTGCAGAACCCTTATCTAATGGTTGAGCACCCATACCTGCGGCTGGATTCCATAGTACAGAATCAGGGTTTTGAGTTGGACCGCTTTTATCAGTGTTGGAAGCAGGTATTTCTGTTAAAGTAACAGAACCGTCAGCGTTTTTTACTCCGGTATAATCTGTTTGAGTAATAGCTGCAGCTGTTTCTTGAGTAATTATACCACCAGGAACAAGTGCTGCTATAAATTTATCTCTGCCTTCTTGAGAACCAACACCACCGGCTTTAGAAATTCCGGCAGCTTTTGCTGCTGCTGCATATTCGGAATTCAGAACAATTGCTCCTGAAGGTGTTGTAATCATGTAAGGGTTGTAATCATTTAAAGCGGAAGGTGTCATTAATAAGCTGTATGTTACATTAGTTGTTTTGTTTGTAGCATCGTTTTGCCAGATAAGCATTGTAGAATTTAGTGCATTTGAATATTCTGCAGCAACATCTGATAACTGGTTTGTTATTTCAAGTTTTTGTTGAGCCAGTTCAGTTGATTTGTATTCACAATCAGCTTTTCTTGCTGTTATGCCTAAAAATCTTGCTTGTGCAGTTGCCAATCCCATTGCTTTTCAAATCCTTTCGAATACAATATTCCTTTGCTTAATCTTATTTACGGAATTTTTACATCCAAACTTTAAATATTTAGAGATTTTTTGTAATATTTTGTTACAATACTTTATTAGCTTTTTATGATTAAACAGTCATATATTTTGTCAATTTTATCTTTCATTTCACAAAATTGCGATTTCAAATCCTGATAACTATTAATTGTTACAAATTTTTCTTCAATATCTTTTAGGATTTCTCTATGTTTTTTTTCTAATTGTTCTGGTGTAACTACTATTCTTTGTTGGATTAAAAATACAAGAACAACAATTATTACAGGTGAATAATATAATAAAGTTTCCATAACTCTGAATCTCCTTAAAGTTTTTTATAATACTATTGGCCAATAAAAATCTACAAGATATGATGCCGCATCGAATGGGTGAGATAAAAATTTTAGTTCTTTAGATTGTTTAATTTTAGTGTATGTAGGAATATTGATTCTTGAACTTCCTTCTATATAACGAAGATTATATATATTGTATAGAAGTTTTTCACATTTTGGGGAAATATATAGTCCTATTTCTCCGTTGGCATTACGGACTTTTGCATTAAATGCTGCGATTCTATTTTTTATGGGTGGATTAAATGCTTTTATTTTTATATCTACTTCATATCCGAAGGCTTCCATTTTCTTTTTTATAATTACATAATTTGTATATTCACTTGTGCAGCTGCGATTATCTCCTGAAGCGTCTCCGTTTATGATAATTTTTCCTTTATGTGTTGGGTATCTGCGCAGAAATTCATCACAGGTTTTGGAGGTAGTTGTATTTTCTAAAACGAGTTCATCAAAATAAAATACTTTATCTTCTGTTTTATGAGCCAAAACCCATGCCATAGGATCAACGTTAAAATCACAGCTTATATGTACATCAAAATCTTGTTGATATTTAATATTTCTAATATTTTCATCCGTAAAGTCTTTAACTACCAGATTTTGGCTATAGTTCCCAGTTTTACCGAGGACAAAAGTTTCGTAATAATTTTTATCATATAATTTTTTTAATTCTTCGCAAAAACCTTCAGGAAGATAGATGTTTTGAGTTGTAGGAGCACAAATTAATCTGTAATTTGGTGGAGGATTTACAAAAAAAGTTTTATAAATCCAACCTTTTTGTATTTCAGGATTTGTGTGTCCAAAAATTCTATATGTAAAATTTGTCCATTTTGAAGAAATTTTTTGTCTCATTCGAGCCAAAAGCATCTTAAATGTATCATAGGGTACATCTGACATTTCTTCGATTTCAACAAAACCTAAATTTAAAGATTTTAATTTATCCGGTTCGTCAAAATGTCTGAATAAAACTTCGGAGCCGTTGTAAAAAACTAACTTTTGTTCTGAACTTATCCATCTGTAGTCGTGTCCTGATACAAATCCCATGCTTTCTAAATGTTCAAAATAAGTTTGTAGAGTTGTATCTCTTACAAGGGAATATGTCTGGGCTCCAACAAGTCCTCTTATTCCGGGAAATTTAAGTGATAACAAAATGCCTAATAAAGCTCCGGCAAAAGTTTTGCCAGAGCCGTAACCTCCCTGATAAACAGCTACATCTAAAGAATAATTATGAGGAATTTCTAGAAATTGTCTTTGTGCATTTAGTAATTTATATTTCATTTGTTATTTGCCTGCAAATAGGTTGTCATTTTAGAGTTATTTAAGCAGATTGAATATTTGATTTTGTTTTTACTTGTTCGTTATTTTTTTGTTCATCTGTTAAAAAATTATTTGAATTTTCAACACCATATTGTTCTAATGCAAATTTAAAACACTCCAACCAATCAATACGTTTTGCTACTATGTCAACTTGAGCAAAGGAGTTAATAACTTCGAATAATTCTTTTAGTTTGGATTTGCGTTCGAATGTTGCTTTTCTGTCTCCATAGCGATAGACATATTTTGCATTTCTGATGTTATCATCAACATCTATAAACAATGTTTTTCCACGGTCGTTTATGGGGATTATTTCATTACCTAATTTAAAATTTGAAATAAGTTCAGCAGTTTTTTCAACCATAGGGACAATAATTTTTCGGTTTATTGATTCCAAAAGCATATTAAGACGTGCTTCTTGACCATTTACTGAATAATTTATTTCAGTCGCAGTTCTGTCGACTTGTTGAAGATTTCCTGCCATATTTTTAAATATTCCGGTTGCACTTTCAATTGTTGTTTTGAAATAATTTAGAAAGTCCCATCCTGTCATAGCTTTGTCAAATGCTAACGGTGTTGGTACAGTCGTCATTAATGAAGCATCATATTCAATAATTTTTCCCGGACTTACATCTTGCTGGCCTTTAAAACATCCTTTAGGGGCTAAATATGGAGGATTCATCATAAGAGCAAGTGCATCAAGTTGTTTGTTTAGTATTGTAGAAGATATATTGTTTAGAATTAGTGCGACTCGTAAAGGTGATATCCCTCTACCTGTTGAAGGGCATTCTATTATATTTGCATGGATAAATGGGTTTATTACAAATGGGTTATCTTCGAATCTAATAATGACTCTTCTGCCTGCAACTACAATCAATTTGTTTTTTAGTATTTCTCCGGAAGGGGTCTCGATGTCTCCCCAAAATTCTAGAATTTCAATTTTTTTATCGGATGATTTATAACTATTTCTTGTTTTCTTACTGGCCATCACTCCTTTCAATATTTCCAGTTTTTCTAAATTCAACATGTTATTTGCTTTGTTTGATTCTATTTCATCAACCGTCAAGTAAGTTCTGTAGATTTTTGAACAGGTATCCCAATTATCAACACTGCTTTTATCGAAAACAAAGTCTTCATAGTTTATAAATTTAACTTTTGCATTGTCATATATAATTTTGTTTTCAATAACAAAAGAAGCTTCAGTATTATTTTCTAATTGCTGCTCTAAGGTTAGCGCTCTTCTAATCGGTCTGGTTTTTGTTTCCCAACCTACAAAAAGAGTAACTTCTCCTGTTTCAACTACAGAGTCTATTATTTTTTCCATTTCATCTTCAATTTTCATTGCTTCAAAGGTATTGACCAACATTGCTTTTTGTTTATTTGCATATTTTTGGGTTTTAGTGTCAACTCCTGATACATCGAACATTCCATCAGGATGTGAATATAAATTTTGGATAATATGGGATTTTAGAGTTTGTGCGAGTTCATAAATTTCCGGTAGTTGAATTTTACAGTCCCAACTATTAACTGCCGGAATATCAGAATTATAAATTGCATTTTTGATTAAACTATTGTCTGATAATTGGGAGCGTCTTGTATCTTCAAAATAATCATATTTTTCAATTATATTGTTTATAAAAAATTGCTCTTTAGTTAAATCTAATTCTAAAGAGTTTTTATTGATTGTTTTTCTATCCATAAATTACCTCGTTTTGTAATAGTAAGTTCTATACAGTGCATATATATCAATATCTTGCATTTTCCCTTGACGTAAAGTTTCAGCTTTTAGAGTTGATTCATATTTAAACCCTGAACATTTCATCAGCGCTGCTGTTCTAAAATTATCCGGATAAACTTGAACTTTTATCTTGGTTAAACCTAATTCATCAAAACATTTTTTTAAAAAAATCTTTGCACTATATCGGGTAAAAGTTCCCCATGCTTTTTTATCAAAACATGTTGTTAATTCTGCGCTATATAGAGTATTTCCTCCGCCAATAAAATTGTCTAAACATACAAAACCCATAAATTCATTATTGTATGTTGTTACAACCCAAAAATATGGGAAACAATGTTCAATATACGAAAAAATATCACTCTCATATTTTGCAAAATCATCTTGCAAATATTTATAATATTTGTTGTAACAATTTTTGATAAATGGGATATAGTGCAAATTGGAGAAAAGATTATGTTTGGGGTTTATTAAAATATTTATAAATTTACACATGTTTTTTACACTTTTAGTTTTTGAAATTTAACATAGTAATCTCCATTGACAAAGGAATCCAATTCTAAAGATAAAAATTTGTCTCTAAGAGAGTTTTTGCCTCCTAAAAAAGCTTCTGCCTGTATCCCGTTTATAAATGATTTGGTTTTGCTATTTTTGTTCATTACAAGATAGCAGGCATTTTTAGAAAAAAGTTTATCTTTTGGTACTGATTTTATTTCTGTGATAATTTTTTCTTTTTTGTTTTTACAGGATTTTATTTCTTTGCTAAATTCTTTTTCGAATTTTGTGTTTACAAATTTTTCATAAGTAGAATCATTCAACAAAATTTTTTCAATTTCTTTATTTTCTTTCATTAAACAACCTTTCATTAAATTTTCTCATCATCCAGATTTGAAATAGTAATAATTTTTGCTTCCGGATATTGGTTGGACTCATTTTGTTGTGAAAAACCAAGGTATTTACACAAGCTTTCAAGGGCCTTTAAGCCGGCAGAAGAATCACGGAGCTTTCTTTTTCCTGTGTAATTTCCGTCTTTATCCAAAATATCTTCCTGTTCAAGAGAAAATTCTGCTATTTGAAGAAGCTTCTGAATAACATAACCTTTTTGTACGTTTAAAGATTCTATTTGTTGTTTTAGCTGAAATTTTATTTCCTGAACAATGGAATCCTTTGCAAGGAGTTCTCTGGAAAAACTTTGCAAGTTTTTAACCTTATAACCTGCAGATTTTAATGCTTTTTCTCCATCAAGTGTTTTTATATATTCGGATACAAATAATTTTTGTTGTGTTGTTAATTGTTTCATCTCTTTACATTTCTTATCATAATTTGTGTTTTTCTTAATTAATTTGTATAATATACATGCTATTTATATTTCGGCTAGTGTAAATCTTAACAGGGGGGAATGAAAACGACTTCCTGTTTTTTTTGACTTTATTTTCGGAAGAGTCTTACTACAGGTGCCGAGAGTGCATACGATGAACTTTTTGATTTTAAGTTTAGTAATGCTTCTTTATACATGCTCATCCAATAAGTAAATTTTATATATTGAGGATTAGCTTTTAGGCGCAGGCATGTTCCATATACAAGAAGTTGTTCTGCAAACGGCATTGGAATAAGAGAAATATCTGACGGTTCAGAAAAGTCTTCTTTTTCGTTTCCTTCTGAATCAGAAACACAATTTTTTGTATAATAAACAATATCTATAGATTTGTCTTTGTTAAACTTTGGGAATAAAAGTTTATCTGCACAAACCGAAAAAGTAGCAATTTTAGCTTTTCCTGTTAAAAAAGGTTCAACATTTTCACAATACTTGTATTTTTGGCCGTCGATTAAGAGATACCATATTCTGCCAGGAACTGTGTTTTTAAGTTCTGTATTTCCGGCAGGTAAAGAGAGTTTTGTTTTTCGTAGTAGATAATTCCAACCTTCAATTGCGCAGATTTCTTTGTTTATTATATTTAGGATTGCGATAATACGTTTATGATCATTTTTTACAAGTTCTGATAATGAGTTAACTTGTCTGTAGTTTAATTCTAATAAACATTTATTTATAAGTTCTAAAAAATTCATTTATACTCCTTTTCAAAATTCGGACAAGAATAAAATTCCTGTCCGAATTTTATTTGAATACGCTAAATTTATTTGATAAGGCCTTGTTTTACTTGTTCCATAATCAATTTTTCATTTTTAGCGAATTCTTCACCACTCATATTGCCGATGTCCTCACGAGTAAAAATCCTACTATATTTACTGTTAGAAGGAGCGTTTTGTGCATACGCAGTTAATTTGCTCTTTGCAGTATAGTTCTCGTCATTCAATGATTTTTCGTGAGCAGATTTTTTCAAATAGTTTTCAATTGCATCATTTTCTAAATTTTCAACAAGTTTTGCTATTTGAATTATTTCATCTTTATCCATATTCAAATTCTTGATATAGTCTAGTACGGCAGCTCGGCTTCCGCTATTAAAAAATCCCGGATTTTCTTGATTGAATAAATCAAGAGGATTTGTAGGATTTTGAGATTGAACAGGTTGTGCTTGAGTATTTTGATTTGAAACTGCATTCATTTGAGAAACAGCGTTTTTACACATGTTAATTTCATTTGCTTTTTTAGCCAATTGACTCATCAAAAATTGCCCTTGATTTTGATTTAATACGCCTTGCTGCATCAAAATTTGCAGTCTTTGCACATCAGTTTTTATGGCCTGTTCCAATTGTTGAATTATATCGACATAGTTTGTCAGTGAATTTGCCTGTGGATTTACGGCAGGCGATGAAATAGCATTTGGAATTTGTCCGTTTATTTGATTTTGCATAAGATTAATCTCCTTGTATTTTTGGCAAAGATTTCATATAGTTAACCGCAAGCTCAATTGCATCATCAATAAAGCCTGATAGAATTATAAAGAGGATATTTTTTATAAATGTAGGTAGTGGAAGATTTTTTAAAACATAATTGATTGCCATTTTTTTCTTTTCTTCTCCTTTTCCGTTACCCAGTTCAGCTTCGGCAACCATTACTGCATTTTTTGCCAATTCAATAATTTTATTTTTTGTGTTTTTTAGAAACATTCTGTTATCTCCTTATAGTTAGGGAAAAATGTACTCTCTTTTATTGTCTGGAAAGAGAGTACATTTTTAAGTTCAACGCAGAAGCTAGATATCAACTTCGTCTGTACCGGAAAATTCTTCTGAATCTTCAATATCTGCAGGTGCAGCTACAATCATTTTGGCAAGTGCTTTTGGTTGAACTGTTTTAGCTCCATACAAATACAAACCTCTAACTAAATCAGAAAAACTGTCTTTGTCTCTAAGACTTTCAATTTTTGCTAATTGTGAAGCAAAAGTGATTGCATCATTTGTACCAGCTAAAACGTAATATTTATCATCTATATCAGTAAGATTTGTACTAACCAACACATCCATTCCTGCAATTCTTCCTATAGCTCCTTCTCTTAAAGTTTCGTCGGCTACTTTATATGCATTAATGAACTCTGGGCTTTGTAATAAGTAGGCTTCAATATTTGGATTAATTACTACCCAGGGACGTACACCGGAGTAAACTGCATCTGAATTTTTTAGTGCTAAAGATAATTTAACAAAATTTTCGTATATTGTTGATTTGTCAAGTGAGATAGGAGTTTCTTCACTTCCGACTGTATTTTCTGCTGTTACATCAGTGTGCATAGCTAAAAGATAAGAATCCTGTACTTGCTCAATAGCTTTTTTAGCATTTATTAGATGGGCTTCCATAATGTCATTGTTAGCTTGCACTTTTGCTACATCGTCAATTTTAAAAGCAAAGAATTTTTTTTGATTAATTTCTAAATCCATTGATGTAGGCGTTAAAGATGCATATTCGATATTATCCGATGTCAAGGTAGAAACGGTAACATCAGCTGGGGTAATAATTTTAACTTTATCTCCCTGTTGTTTAATTTCTCCTTCCCAATTCCGATTTACACATTGCATCATAACGCATTTTTTTTCCAGCATTTGATTTAGCTTTTTACTCCATAGCTCAGGAATAAAAGCAGAATAGGATGTTGTAAAATCTGTCATTGTTTTTTCCTTTCATTCTAAAAACTGTTACATACTTTATGAGTGGTGTTTTCACTTAATCATCTTTATATATTTCTCTAAATTGAAGTCCTATTATTGCACAGTTGTCCCCAGGGGCAGAGCCTTCAATACATATTTGTACTGAATAACAACTTCCGCAAATTTCTGCTTTTTCCAGAACATCTGTGCCAATAGCCCAAATAGGAACTTCAGCATTTTCATCAGCCCAGCAGTATGAAGATTCATTGGGTGAGTGTTCATCGGCCCAAATTAAATGATTGAAATGTCGTGAAGAAATTTGTTCTTTATCGTCTGAATAGCCGCTGTCGTAATCTTTATATATAGAACAATTGAAACAGTTATCGTTTAAATCATCTAAAACAAAATAAAATTCATCGACGAGTTTTCTGTGATGGACATCTCCAAGTGATAAAAATGGGGATTTCCACATAAATTCTATAGCTATACCATCAAATGTTGTTCCATAATCTTCATAATATATTCGACCTTTTGAATCTGCAGTTACTATATAGGAATTAAAATTGCAAGCAGTTGTAATATTCTGTGGTAAAACTCTTTTGTACCATGAACGGTTTACATAATCATTTATCCAAATAATATGGTAGTAGTCATCTGCAAGATAAGGAATAAAAAACCAGGTTTGATTTTTGTTTTGATAATGCAGCGCTAGTGTATTTTTTATTCTTGACGGATCAAATTTTTCAAATTCATTTTTTATATTTAAAGAAATTTCTGAACCTAGTCTGATTTGGTTTAATTCTCCTACTTGTTCAAGTGCGTATATCCCATTGCTCAAGAAGTATTGTTTATTATCAACATTAACTATAGAAGCTTTAGCTTGAGTTCCTTTGTCTGCAAAAAGTGAAATCGCAAAGTCGGAAGGGTTAGAGCCTGTAAGAAGATAAACTTTATCTTTTTTATATATTGCTAGGTAATCTTTATAAGTGTGCATTGCGATAATATCTGCGGTATCTGTATGAAAATCACTTATATAACCTGCGTCATTTTCTGTTTCAAAATCATTATAAGTTCCAAGAGCAGAATAATATATTGTAGATTCTTTAGCACACCAGATTCTTCCTTTATAAACAGTAATGCAATCTGGATAAAAAATACTTCCTGTTGTATCTTTTAAGTTGCAATCTTCAATATCAAATGTTGTATTATCTTTGATGTAAAACATTGCATCCGAGTCAGTTGCTATGATTACACCTCTCAAAAATTTAGCAAATAGAACTTTAGTTCCTGTGAGTGTTTTATCCAGAAGAGTTAATGTGCCTGAATTCTGGGAATAGATATATATTTTGCCTGAAATTGTGGTAATGATTAGTTTGTATAAACCATCAGATTCCATTTCGCACATGCCGGTAATGGAATCTTCGTTTTCAAGAGCTAATAGTAGGGTATTTCCTTTTTGTTTTATAAGTCCCCTATTATTGTAAATTTCAATATTTTTAGAATCAGCCCAATAAATGGTTTTAGTATTTGTTCCGAGTTCTGTTTTTGTTAACGCTTGATTGATTCCCCCGGATAAATTGAAATAGTTTATATCCATATTTTTAACCTCTTGCTCTTTTTGCTTTGTACCATCGTACTTTTGAACGTATAAAGCTTCCTATATCCTGTTTTGCTACCCATGGATATGGAGGAAGATATATAATATCGATTTTGCCAAAGCTTGTTGTTTTTGGGTTTTTTTGGCCGAATTCATAATGTGTTAGAACTGTATCGGGAGTAATTTGTAAATTGTATTTTTCGCAGAGTTCTGAACAAAATTCCATGCAAGATTCAAATTGTATAGGAGTAATAGGAAAATCTCCAACAGAAGCTGCAGATTTAAAACCATACATTGAACACATCGATACTCCTATAGCTCCGGTATTACCTCCTCCTGTGTGTGCAGCGTATTTACCGTCCGAACAATTTAAATTATCTTCGGGAGAATAAAGACCTTTATAAATTCGACCTTCTTTGTCAATAAGATAATGGTAATACTGTTTTTCGAACTGCGTTGGATAATATCTGCCTGCAGTCCAATGTAAAATAATTTTTTTCATCATACAACAAACCTTTCTTCTATCTTCCATTTGGGATTCAGGTGCATATAAACAACAACAGCATTAACACGATTTCTTGCATTAAGTTTTAATAATATTGATGAAAGATGGGATTGTACTGTTCTAATTGAGATATTAAGCTTTGAGGCAACCTCTTTGTCAGTAAAACCGCATGCAATTAGAGTTAACACATCATGTTCCTTCGGTGATAACTTCATCAAACTTCCTTCTGTATCTGATTTAATTAACTTCATATTACATTAAGCCCTTTTTTCATTGTTTAATAATATTTCCGTTTTAAAAAAAGAGAGGGGAAGGAGGGATTGGTAGGTATGTTACAAGTATCCCCTCTGCAAATAGAATAGTAAGTGAAGGCTTAAAAAGTCTACAGTGTAGTATTTAAACCGATTCTGAGATTTGAAAAGTTTGAATAGCATCTTTTTCTTACACCGAATTCATTATAATTAAGGTAAAAAGTTCCTCCTCGTCTTTTTGAGTAATCAAAAAATTTTCGTTCATAAAGGATTTTACTTTGACATTTGTTCCAAAAATTTTTTGCTTTTTTGTTTACAAATCTGATACTTGAAATTTCGTTTTTAAAATTTATCCGTGTCAATTGGATAACTAAATGTTCACAAACCGGACATTTTGATAAATAATCCAATTCGCACAGCACAAAATTTTCTGTGGGAGAAAGCACAAAACTCCTGGTTTTGCGTAGTCCTCCACAGCAATGAATATATCCCATAATATACTCCTCTACCGTAAAGAGCGGCAAACAGTTTTACCATCAAAAGAAATTTTCTTTAGAAGTTTTTAAGTACTTCCGGGCTTGAACCTTAACCGATTACATTTTAAGTATAGCTATTTTTTATAAAAAATAAAGTCCGCAGTTTCACGTACGTAAAAATACGGATAGACAATCGGGGAATTGCTCTTGTACAAAAGCTTTTAAGAAATTAGAATAATATATTCTCTGGAATTTATTATTTATACATGCCAAATTTTTTAAAATATTTTACTTAGTTGCAAAATATTTTACTCCATCTACAATATAGATATGGGGAATGTGTTATTAATAACAGAAAATAATTCTGTTATCTCAAAATATGAAAATCTTTTTGATAACAAGTTTTATAATTTTAATACTTGTTATGATGAAGCCGGATTGTTTAAATGTATGGATATTTCTTCTCCGGATATAATTCTTATTGATGAAAATACAAAATTTTTGAATTTTCAGTTAACAATAAAGAAAATTAAATCAAGGCTTGAAAATTCTCAAATTTTACTTTTGACAAACGGAGAAGATGTAAATGAAGAAATAACAAAACTGGTTAGCGGTTTTATTCTTAATTCATTTTCAGATCCACTTATTTTATCGACTATAAACACTCAATTAAAAACAAAAGAGAATTTAGATAAGTTATCAGGTAAGAATAAAGATTTAGCGGATAGCCTTTATCGTCTTAATGTTTTATATAGTACGAGTTCTCAATTTGCAGGGACTTTGGATACAAAAAAGTTATTAAATTATATGATTGAAGGTTTGGATAAATCTTTAAGTTTTGATTTAACCTGTACAATATCATTTGGTTTTGAACAAGAACCGGTTCTTATTATAAATTCACTTTATGATATTTCGGAAGAATTAATGAGTGCCTTAAAATTGCGTGCGATTTTGAACTACAAATCGTTGTTTGAAAAAAGTAAAATACCATTTGAAATTGATGATAAAACTTTAAAAATTATAAAAAATATAAAGAATCCTAATAATAAGTTTACGTTTTCTATTTTTCAATATGATAATATGTTTGCCCCAATTGATTTGGGAGATAATTTTTTTGGATGTATAGAAATTTTTAAAGAAAATCCATTTACTACTGATGATGCAACATATTTTCAAACTATTGTACAGCAAGTCTCTTTACCTTTAAAAAGTGCAGGATTATATAAAGAAATAATTGAAAAGAATCAAGAACTTGAAAAATTAGAGCGTGTAAAATCTGAGTTTATTTCAATAGTTTCCCATGAATTGAGGACACCTTTAACGCCTATAAAAAATGCTCTTACAATACTATCCAGTGGAAGATGTGGAATACTGGGTGAAAATGCTGTTAAATTTATTGATATGGCAAAAAGAAATGTGGAAAATTTGACCAATATAATAAACGATATATTGGATATAAACAAAATTGAAGCCGGAAAAATGGACTTTAATTATAGAATTATGAATATTCATTCTGTAATTGAAACTGTAAAGACAAATTTTGAATGTGTCGCAAAGGAGCATGAAATAATATTTAAAACAGATGAACAAGCTAATCTCCCAGATATATATGCAGATTCGCAGCGGCTGGGGCAGGTATTAACTAACCTTGTATCAAATGCTATTAAATTTACTCCAAAAGGGAAAAATATTATAATAAAATCCGAACTTAAAAATGCATCAGATATACCTTATAATAGATATTTTGATAATGAAATAAAAATGTTGGATGGTAATTACATTATTGTAAGTGTTATTGATGAAGGAATCGGAATTAGAGAAGAAAATTTGTTAAAAGCTTTTGATAAATTTACTCAAATTGAAAATAGTCTTTCTCGAAAAGTTGGAGGAACAGGACTGGGGCTTCCTATTGCCAAACAGCTTATTAAAGCTCATAAAGGAACTATTTGGTGTGATAGCGAAGAGAATAAGGGATCAAGTTTTTATTTCGCGCTTCCTGTAAGTGTTGAAAAAATAGAAGAAAAAACAATACAAAAGGAACTTTTGTAATATAATTATTTTATGGAAAAAAAGAAGAGAAAAATTAGTATATTGGGTTCGACCGGCTCAATTGGGACACAGGCACTTGAAGTTATAGAACGCCTGCAAGATAAGTTTGAAATCATAGCGTTGGCCGGCGGTGGCAATATTGAGCTTTTAAAACAACAAGCTGTTAAATTTAAACCTAAGTATATTTGTGTTGGGAAAAAAGTAGAAGAAAAAATTGATATTCCTGGAGTTCAAGTATTATATGGTTCTGAAGGGTTAGAAGAAATATGCGCTAATAAAGAAAATGATATTATTTTAGTTGCGGTGTCTGGTAAAGTAGGCTTAAAACCAACTCTTAAAGCGATTGATAGTGGTATCAATATAGCTTTGGCAAATAAAGAGACCCTTGTTATGGCCGGTGATATAGTCATGCAAAGAGCAAATAAAGCCGGAGTAAAGATTATTCCAGTAGACAGTGAACATTGTGCTATTCATCAATGTATAAAGTCGATTGAACAGGTCTCCAAGTTAATAATAACAGCAAGCGGTGGTCCGTTTTTACATAAAACAATTGATGATATAAAAAATGCAACGGTAGCACAGGCTCTTGCTCATCCAAGATGGAATATGGGCAGAAAAATAACTGTGGATAGTGCAACTTTGATGAATAAGGGATTGGAAATTATTGAAGCGCATCATTTATTTAATATGCCTTATGACAAGATTGATGTAGTTGTTCATCCGCAAAGTATTGTGCATTCAGCAATTGAATATGTTGATGGAAGTGTTATTGCTCAGCTTGGTGTTCCAAGTATGCATATTCCTATCCAATATGCAATAACTTACCCAAATAGGTTTGAAGGAATAAAATCAAAGAGCTTCAGTTTTTCAGAAATAGCGCGGCTTGATTTTGAAAAACCTGATTTTGAAAAATTTCCTAGTGTAAAATTGGCTTATCATGCAGGAAAACTTGGCGGGAGTGCTACTGTTTGTTTGAATGCTGCAAATGAAGAAGCTGTTTTTGCATTTTTACAAGACAAAATTCGGTTATATGATATATACAAAATAACAGAAAAAATCATGTCCTCTCATGAATGGATAAGTTTTCCTGATATTGATGAAATTTTTGAAATTGATAATGAAGTTCGTATGAAAACAAGAGAGTTAATTAATTAAATTAATTTTAATATATTTATTTTTCATATCTTCATAGTATAATTCTTCTATGAATAAAAAGTTATTTGTAATTTCAGGTTGTTCCGGTGTAGGAAAGGGTACAGTTTTAAATGAATTTATGAATCGAAATTCAGACAAATTTGTTTTGTCTGTTTCATGTACTACAAGGAATCCTAGACCTGGAGAAATTGACGGCATTAATTATTTTTTTATAACAAAAGAGGAATTTGAAAGATGTGTTATAGAAGATAAATTTTTAGAATACGCACAATTTGCCGGAAATTATTATGGAACTAAGAAGAAATATATTAAACAAAAGTTTGAAGAAGGTTTGAATATAATTCTGGAAATTGAAACTCAGGGGGCACTACAGGTTAAGAAAAAAATGCCCGAGGCTGTTTTGATTTTTATAGCGCCGCCAGGGACAGGTGTCGATGAACTGGAAAAAAGACTTCGCGGTCGTAATACGGAAGATGAGGCAACTATTCAAAAAAGGTTGCATGAAGCTAAAATTGAACTGGAACGGTCAAAGCAGTATGATTATGTAGTAATTAATGATGATTTGGAACAGGCAGTCAAAGAGATTGAAAGTATAACTAAAAATGAATTAATGTAATATTTATTTTGACAACTGTTTTAATTTGGAGTGTTTTGTAAGTGTTTGAAAATAAAACAATTTTAATTGGAATAACAGGCGGTATTGCGGCTTATAAGATATGTGAACTTATAAGAAGGTTTAAAAAACAAGGTGCTAATATTCGAGTGGTTTGCACTCCAAATGCATTAAATTTTGTTACAAAGCTGACATTGCAAAATTTGAGTCAAAATGAAGTTTATATTGAAGAATTTGATGTGAAGGATTGGAAACCTGAACATATATCTTTGGCTGATGAAGCGGACATTATGCTTATTGCACCTGCTACTGCGAATACAATCTCTAAGATAGCTCAGGGGTTTGCTGATAATTTGTTAACTTCTGTTGCTTGTGCTTTTTCAAAGAAAATAATTATAGCTCCAGCAATGAATTGTAATATGTGGAACAATCCTATAATTCAGGAAAATTTAAAAAAACTTGCTGCACGAGGAATAGAAATTTTAGAGCCGGAGAAGGGTTTTTTTGGCATGCGGTTATACCGGTAAGGGCAGGCTTTGCTCTATAGATAAACTTTTTGAGGCTGTTAAAGAAAATTTGGATTATGTTAATAAATTTCGGGGAAAAAAGGTAGTTATTACTTCCGGCGGAACAATTGAAGATATTGATCCTGTTCGTTATATTTCTAATTATTCGTCAGGAAAAATGGGGAAAGCATTGGCAGATATGGCTTATAATATGTGCGCAGATGTTGTATTAATAACTACAAAAGAGTGTGAGTGTCCATATAAAACAGTGAAAGTGAAATCTGCTGTTGATATGCAAAATGCGCTTAATGAAGAGTTTTGATTCTGCAGATTATATAATATTATGGCGGCTGCAGTTGCTGATTATAGGGTAAAAAGTTATTCATCAGAAAAGCTGAAAAAGACGTCTGAGGATGAAAATTTCTTTAACTCTTATAAAAAATCCCGATATTTTGGCGTGAACTGTGTGAGCGCCGCAGAATGTTATCTTCGAGTGATGTAAAAAATAATTGGTTTTTGTGCGGAAAGTGAGAATTTATTGCAAAATGCAAAAGAAAAAATTCAAAATAAAGGTTGTGATTATTTGATAGCTAATGATATTTCAAGAAAAGATATTGGATTTTCTTCGGATGAAAATGAAGTTATTATTCTTGGTAAAGACGGAAATATTAAAAATTTGGATAAAGCTTCGAAAAAAATTATAGCAAAGCAAATTTTAGAATATATTTATTAATTTGATGCATAATATAGTTAGAGAATTTTAGAATGAATAAATATGAAATTATAAAAAAAAATAGAGAATTTTGCACCGGCAGATACTGCGGAAAGTTTGGGATCCTACAGGATGGGTAATAGAAACATCGAGGCAAAATGTTTCAAAAAATTATGCTTTGTCTTACTCCTACTGATAATATTATAATTCAAGCTATAGAACAAGGTTGTGATATGATAATTTCACATCATCCCAGGTTTTGTATAAATTGTGTATCTGAATTTATTTCTGAATCTTATATTCCAAAGATTGATATATATAGTGCTCATACAAATTTGGACAAAGCAGTTGGCGGGACAACAGATACTTTGATAGATGTTCTTGGATTAAGTTCAATTAAAAGGGTTGTGGAACACGAATTTTTACGTGTTATAGAGTATGAAAAAGGTATTTCTGTTTCAGAATTCTCACAGATTTTAGTTAAAGTATCTCCTGGTGCAAGGATTGTAAATAATTATTCGGTTAATAAATTAAAGAAAATTGCTTTTTGTGCTGGTAGCGGAGCTGATTTTATTGAAGATGCACACAACTTAGGTGCTGATTGTCTTGTTACAGGGGATTTAAAGTTTCATACCGCTTTAGATAGTGAGATTGTTTTGTATGATATAGGACATTTTGAATCTGAAATCCTTGTTTTACCTGTGATTAAAAATATTGTAGGTTCGGGAGTAGATATTGTATTTGCAAAAGAAGAATCTCCGTTTAAACATTTATGTCGGTTATAAATATGTAATTGATTTATTCTGAATAATTTGGTGGGTTTAATGAAATAAATTATTGACAATAATTTTTCACCATATAGAATAATAAATGTGAAAAGTTTATATTGGGACGTCGCCAAGTGGTAAGGCAGCTGGTTTTGGTCCAGCCATCTCGGAGGTTCGAATCCTTCCGTCCCAGCCAATTAAGAGCCTGGATGGCTCTTTTTTGTTGGAAAGTTTTTTATCAAACACAGTTTTATTACAGGAAATTAATGTGTCAGTAATTTTAATCCGGTTATTCCGCTGATTATTAATGCTATACAAAATAATCTTGGTAAGCTTGCAGGCTCTTTGAAAAGTATAATTCCAAGAATTACGGTTCCCAATGTACCTATTCCTGTCCAAATTGCGTATGCTGTTCCAAGCGGCAGATTTTTTAAAGCAAGTGCAAGAAAATAAAAACTTGCAACCATACCAACTATTGTTAGTATAGATGGTACTATTTGACTAAAACCATGTGAAAATTTTAGGCCGACAGCCCAGCTGATTTCAAACAATCCGGCAATTAATAAATATAACCAATGCATTTTTATCCTTTCTATTTATACAAAATAAAACCGGGAAGATATTATCATCTCCCAGGTTTTTATCCTTCCGTGTCCACAAATTTGTGTGTTTTCTCTTGGTCCAGACCAATTTAATTTGCGGAACCCTAGAAAACCTTTTTTATTCAAATTTTCCGTATTATATTTTAGAAAAAGTTTTATGTCAAATTTTACAGTTTTGTTATTGTATATCAGGGGTAAATAGAGTTATAATCTGGTTGTTATTGTTTTAGCTTATAATCAGAATGGCTAAATAAGTATCAGCAAGAGGCAAAAATATTAAATCAATTCTTTTGGTTTAGTCAATTCATAAATTTAGATTTATTATTTTGGTAATATTGTAAATAATATTTTTGTACTATAATTATTGTGTTAATATTTTTAATTTTTATTTACCCGCTAAGTACAATGATAATGAATATTCAAACTACACAATTCGTTCAAAATTCTAATATTTATTTTACAAATAAAAATAAAAAAGTTTCACATAATGCAACTAAATATAAAAAACATGAAGTTCAGAATAGTCCGTTGCAAGAAGGTGTGAAAACAGCTGCTGCTTGGTTCGGGTTTGGAGTTATTTTGGATATAATTTCTCGAAAATGTAGATTTTTTAAATCGCCTACAAAAAATTCAATTGCAGTGAATAGTATTCTGGGGCTTGGGGCTGGAATTGTAACTACTTTTAAAGCTTTTTCCAGTGCTGGAAAGTAAATTTAATTTGATTTGCCGCTAATTAGTTTTTTATTCTGTTTGCTTGTCATCTGTTCAGTTTTATTATTCTTATTTTCGTCTTTTGGTAATTTGAAACCAAAAATACATGTTCCATCTTTATAACTTTTAACAAAAATTTCTCCTTTATGCATGTCGATTATTTGTTTTGACAGGTATAATCCGAGACCTGTGCTTGCTTTGTTGTAACATGATAATTTTGTTTCTTTAAATCTGTTAAACATAGTTGATAAATCTTTTTCCGGTATTGGTTCACTTTTGTTTATTATAGAAATTTTTAATATATTATTATCGTTTTTTAGTTTTATTTTTATATTAGAAGCCTTATTCCCATAAGTTATGGCATTAGATAACATATTTACTATTACTCGTTTGATTTGTAGCATATCTGCATTAATAAAACATTCTGTATCTTTATGTTCAAAGATGATTGTTTGAGATTTTTCTTTTGTTAAGCCTTCAAGTCCTTTGCATAGTGTATAAATTAAATTGATGATATCGAATTTTGTGTTATTTAGTTTTATCCTGCCGTTGTCATAACAGTAAGTGTCAAGAATTGTAGAAATTAAATCAAGTGTATAAACGCATGAACCTTTTGAAAGTTCAAGTATTTCTTTTTGATATGGTGTAAGTGTTCCGAAATTTTCATTTAATAACATTTTTAAAGTGTTCAGCTGGGCGTATGTTGGAGTTTTTAAATCATGTGTTAGTGTTGCAATAAAAGATTCTTTGTTAGCTTCAACTTCTTTTTCTGCATTTATATTTTTAAATAATACAATGAATCCAATAACTTTCCCTTCAATATTAATTACCGGAGATTTCACAATTCTGAAAAAAGATTCATACTCATTTAAAGTTATGTTGGTTTCAAAGCTTACAGGTTGCTTTTTTTTACGTATTAGAGAATCATCTTCATCTATTTTATTTTTCATATTCGGGAAAATGTCATAGACTGTTTTATTGATAAGTTCATTTTTGGAGGTTTTTGTAATCTTCGAAAATTCATTATTTACTAATTTTATTTTCCCTGATAAATCTTTAAAATATATTCCGAGTGGAACATATTTTAAAAGGTATTCCAAGTATACCTCTTTTATTCTTAATTTTTTTAGACGTCTATTTAATATTAATATGTATGTTATTAATATGGAGATAACTATTAATGATGCAATATTAAACACGTTTGTCATAATAAACAATTTTATAATAGTATATGAATTTTTAGGATATATTACCCGATAGGCTATAATTTTAACAGTTTTTTTATTATAAATGTGTTTTATTATGTTTATTTTTTATTTTTTGAACATCTTTTTCATCACATCCTAGTACTTTATTGAGATGTTCAATAAGTTCTTCTGAATGGTATTGCATAGCATGTTCTGATTTGTGGTGTATGTCAACAATATGATAATGCATAGCCATTTCAACTTGTATAAGTGCCAAATTGTAATTATACAGGCTGTTAATGTATTCTTCTATTGCTGTAATATATTCTTTTCTTGCATTTTGTAGTGCAACATAATTTAGCTCATCTTTTATGTATTTTTGTTCTACGAGTTTTAGATTTTCCAGAGCTTGTAGAGTTTCAAGTTTTGCGGCGGGAATTTGATTTTGGGCTTTGGTTACATTATTGAAAGCTCTTTTTACCTCAAAGTATAAATCTTTTTTAAAAAGTAAAATTTCATTATCTGCCAGATTAACTTGAGCATCTGCACCTTTGATACTATGTTTTAGTTCCATAAGATTAACTGTCGAGGATAAATTTATTCCTACCTGAAGACTGTTATTAGCACTATTTGTGCTGTTGTTGAATCCATAGCCAACATTAGCGTTAAGGTCTGGGAGGTAAGTTCTTTTAATATAAAGAAGTGATTGTTCCATTGCTTTTTTGGTTGCAATTAAAACACTCAAATCGGGGCTGTTATTGTATGCAATTTCTACGGCTTTATCGAGTGGAAAGTTAAATATTTCGGGTTCAAAAGGTGTAGAATTATTGGGTATGTTTGATGTATAAGATAATTCATTATTGTAAGAAAAAGTAGGAGTATTTTTGATTGTATAATTCGGTTGGTTATCAAGATACATAGAATTATTTAAATCAATTTTTGCATTATTATAGCTGTTTGTTGCTTCAAGATATTTTACTTCTGCCTCACTAAGATTTAATTGTGCGGTAGTGTAGTCTACTTTATTTTTATTTTTTGCAAGTTTGACAAAATTTTTGTTTATTTCTAAATTATTTTGAGCTATAAGAAATAGAGCTTTTGCTCTAAGCAGGTTATAGTATTTTTCTTTTACATCAAATAATGTTGAGCATAGACTGTCCATAAACTCATATTCGGCACCTATTTTATAGAATTCTTCCATTTTTATGTAAGCAGTTGTTTTACCGAAATTCCAAATTAATTTATTCACTGAAATTCCAACTGATGGAAGCTCTCTATAATGTGAATTATAATAAATATTATCAGAATTGTTTTCATTGTAAAAGCCAATGCCGGCATTGATTACAGGAAAGTATTGGGCTTTTGCTATTCCCAAATTGCTTTTTGCGATATCAAGGTTATACTTTTGTCTTTTAATTTTTGGGCTATTATTGAAAGCTGAGGCTACGCAATCTAAAATAGATAGCTCCATCCCATCTTTTATTTCAATATTTTTAAATAAATCATCATCTTCAAGAGCGAATGTTTTTTGTATTCCTACCTGTAAAGATAATAAAATCAATAGTATAAGGCAGAATAAATTTTTTATGTTCATATATTAATTATACAATATTTGTCAAGTAGTGAATACAGATATTTTTTATTGTAATATTATACTGTTAGATTTTAGTGTAAAGGTGGTATTTGTGAAAGTATTATTATTAAATGGTTCACCGCATGAAAGAGGATGTACATATACAGCGTTGAGTATTGTTGCAAAGGCATTAAATGATGAAGGAATAGAAACAGAGATTTTTTATGCTGGTAAAGATGCTATTTCACCTTGTAAGGCTTGTAATGCCTGTCGTAAAACAGGGAAATGTGTTATAGATGATAAGGTTAATGAATTTAATCAAAAAGCAGAAGATGCTGATGGTTTTATTTTTGGTTCTCCTGTTCACTATGCATCTGCTTCTGGAATCTTGACAACATTTTTAGACAGAGCATTTTATGCTGGTGCTTCAAAAAATATTTACAGAATGAAACCCGGTGCTGCAGTAGCTTCTGCAAGAAGAGCGGGAACAACAGCTACTCTGGATCAGATAAATAAGTATTTTACTATAACTGAAATGCCTATAGTATCTTCAAGATACTGGAATATGGTGCACGGTTCTAATCCTGAACAGGTTATGCAGGATGAAGAAGGTGTACAAATTATGAGAATTCTGGGGAAAAATATGGCTTGGTATTTAAAAAGTATGGATGCTGCTAAAAAAGCTGGTATTATGCCTCCGGAAAAAGAAGAAGTTACTTATACGAATTTTATAAGATAAATTTTATTCGTATTTAATATACAAACGGGTATAATTTATTATACCCGTTTGTATTATATTTTTCATTTAATTTGTAATGTACGTAATGAATTTAGTATAGCAATTAGGGTAACTCCTACATCTGCAAACACTGCTCCCCACATTGTTATTAGTCCGAATCCTCCTAAAATTAAAAATAGTATTTTTATCGCGATAGCAAAGACGATGTTTTGTTTTACAATAATCATTGTTTTTTGTGCAATTTTAATACAAAGAGGTATTTTACTTAAATTGTCATCCATAATTACTATATCAGAAGCTTCTATTGCCGCATCAGAACCAAGTCCTCCCATTGCGATTCCAACATCAGCTCTTGTTAGTACCGGTGCATCATTTATTCCATCCCCAACAAAAATTATATTTTTGTTATCGTGTTTGTTAGCAATTATTTCTTCTAGTTTTTCAACTTTATCTGCAGGTAAGAGTTGTGAGTAAAAATTCTTTATTCCTGTTGTCTTGGCAACATATTCTGCCGTGGCTGTATTATCTCCAGTAAGCATTATAGTTTTTGCTCCAAGAGAATGTAGTTTCTGAATGGTTGTTGAAGCTTGTTCTTTAACTTCATCTGATATTACTATGCAGCCAATATATTGATTATTTTTTGCTGTGTATATTATTGTACCGTTTTCATTTGTTTCGGTGTATATAACTCCGAAATGTTCCATGAGTTTTTTATTTCCAACCAAAATTATGTCGCCTAGAATATTTACTTGAACGCCGTTTCCTGCAATTTCTGAAATAAGTTTAATGTTTTCTGAGTGAATTTCTTTCCCGTATTCGGCTTTTATTGAATTTGCTATAGGATGGTTTGAATAATTCTCTGCCATTGCTGCATATTCCAGAAGTTTTTCGCATGAAGTTCCAGCTTGAGGTAAAATTTTTGTAACTTTAAACGATCCTTTTGTCAAAGTTCCGGTTTTGTCGAATACAATTGAATCCGGTTTTGATATTGCTTCTAAATAGTTGCTGCCTTTTATTAAAATTCCGAATTTTGATGCACAGCCTATACCTGCAAAAAATCCAAGTGGGACAGATATAACAATTGCGCATGGACAAGAAATAACAAGGAACGTTAGAGCTTTTTGCAACCAAATATTAAAGCTGCAACCTGTTATTATTGGTGGAAGTATTGCGAGCAGTAATGCTGAAATAACAACAAATGGAGTGTAATATCTTGCAAATTTAGTAATGAAATTTTCTGTTTTTGTTTTTCTTTCTCCAGCATGTTCAACAAGTTCAAGTATTTTGGAGACGGTTGAATCTGAATATTTTTTAGTTACACATATTTTGATTACACCATTAGTGTTTATGCAACCGCTCACGGCGCTGTCTCCGGGGGTTAATTCCCGTGGGATAGATTCTCCAGTAAGAGCAGATGTATCAATAACAGCATTGCCTTCGATTACTTTGCCGTCTAAAGGTATTTTTTTCGCCCGGTTTTACAATAATTGTATCTCCAGGGCGTATTTTTTCAGGTTTTATTTGAACTATTTTTCCGTTTTGTTCTATATTTGCCCAGTCCGGACGTATATTCATAAGTTCTGAAATTGAATTTTTTGATTTTTCAACTGCTTTATCCTGAAAATATTCGCCAATTTGGTATAATATCATAACCATAACGGCTTCAGGATATTCTTGTATGCAAAAAGCACCTATAGTTGCAAGTCCCATAAGAAAGTTTTCGTCAAAAACTTTTCCTTTAATAATATTTTTAAAAGCTTTTAAAAGAATATCACCGCCAGCTAATATGTAGGCAGTAAAAAATATCAAAAATTTATGCTGTTCAGCTGTTTGAAAAATTATGCCTGCTGCAAATATGATACTTGCAATAATAACTCGAATAATAGTGTAGGAGTGGTTTTCTGTGTGGTGGTGATGATTGCACATATATAGAGTCCTCAATTGAATAATTGTTCAACTATATTAGTATTATAATTGAATAACTATTCAATTGTCAACCCTAAAAGCAGTAAATTTTACAATTTTAATATTAGTTGAACAACTGTTCAATTTATGGTATGATTTATAAGAATTTAAGTACCTATTAAAGGAGTTTTATAAGGTAATGGAAATAAAAAAATCTGATTGCGAAGCTAGTAATAGTGATTTGGTAAATAAAATTAAGCCAAATATGCCGGAAATGGGTTTATTATATGAATTGTCCGATTTTTTTAAAGTAATGGGAGACAGCACTCGAATACAGCTTTTATGGGCATTAGAGGAAAGTGAAATGTGTGTTGGGGATCTTGCTGTTCTTTTAAACATGACAAAATCTGCTGTATCGCATCAATTGAAAGTTTTAAGAACAGCAAAACTGGTACGTTCTCAAAAGAAAGGTAAAAATGTATATTATTCTCTTAATGACCATCATGTGAAAATGATATTGGAGATGGCATTAGAGCATGTTTGTGAGTAAATTAAATGTTTTTATTATTTATGTAATGCAGTTTTTAGAACTTGAGAAGCTAATAAAATTGCATTAGTTGATTCTTCTGTATTGTGTAAAGCGTGTAACATCATAAAGTCATGCATTGTACCGTTAAATCTTACGTTTAAAACAGGAACACCGGCATTATCAAGTTTTCTCGCATATTCTTCGCCTTCGTCTCTTAATACGTCATTTTCAGCAGTAATAATTAGGGCAGGCGGAAGATTATTCAATAATTTTATATCTGCATTTAATGGTGAGATATACGGCTCATCTCTCATATATTGTTCAGGGGCATAGGCATCCCAAAACCATTCCATTGCTTTTTTGGTGAGCCAAGGACCATCTTTGAAATCTTTATATGATTGAGTATTCATATCTGCACTTGTTACAGGATAGAAAAGAGCCTGAATAAGAATGTATGGACCATTATTTTCTTTTACTTTCATCGTCAAAACTGTTGCCATATTAGCGCCTGCACTATCTCCGGCTATTGCTATTCTGTCTTTATCGATATTAAATTCTTCAGGATGGTTATATATATAATCAAGTACACCATAGGATTGATTTAATGCAACCGGATAACCTGCTTCCGGCGAGCGGGTGTATTGAGGAAATATAATAACAGCATTTGTTTTATTTGCTAATTCAGAGATTAGGATGTTATGAGTATTTTTATCACCCATAATCCATCCTCCGCCATGTAAATATAAAATTACCGGAAGTAGTTCTGTATTATTTACGGGACGAACAATTCGGACTTCAATATCTCCTTCTTCTGTAGTGATTGTTTTATCCACAATGTCTGCTTTCACATCAACCGGATATTTATTTTGCAAATTTTCCAGTACTTTTCGAGCTTCTTGTGGTGATAGTTTATATATTGGTTTCGAATTATCACAGGCAATGGTATTAATCCATTTTTGATTTCTTCTGGTGAGTTTAACGTGTTTTGAAAACGGGTAAGCCATAATATTTAACCTCTTCTTATCTTATTTTTTATATATTAGTTTTATGAGGTAAAAAACACATTCCCCAACTGAGTAAATCCAAAATTAATTCTTATGTATGCTTAGTAAGTTGTTTAAATAATGCAAGGCGCCTATATTTAATCGGTAATATCCGCAATTTCAAAAGTAATTATCTTTTTTAAATTATCAAGACTCATTTCTATCTGATAACCAATTTTCCCGGCACTAAAAATTATAGTATTGAAATTTTTTGCAGAAGAATCAATTGTAGTTGTAAAAAATTTTTTCATTCCAATAGGGGAACATCCGCCATGAATATATCCCGTAATAGAAAGCAGTTCTTTTGATTTTATCATATCTATGGATTTTTCGCCTACAGCAAGTGCAGCTTTTTTTAAGTTTAGTTCTTTTGCAACCGGAAGCATAAATACATAATATTTTTTTGATTTTGAAATGGTTACAAGTGTTTTGAAAACTTGTAATGGATTTTGGTTCATAACCTTTGCAACATCAATTCCGTTTACTGCAGATGTATTTGAATAGGTATAATGTTGATATTTAATTTTATGCTTATCCAGCATTCTCATCACATTTGTTTTGTATTCCATGTTCACCTTATTATTTTAATTGTCGTTTTACCCATTCCATAATTATGTTTACAAGATATTCTATTTGTTGTTCATTCAATTCTATTTCTTTTGGAATTTTATGCCACTTGTATATGCAGCCTCGGCAGCAGGTTGCAGTTGCATGCTGAGCTATAAAAACAGGATGTCCTCTCATAGGGGTTTGTTTGCCATCATTTGGAAGTTCTTTAGGTGCTATTCTTTTTTTTATAAAGTCATAAGCGTGTGATTTTATTGTCGATAACCCCTTTTTGGCAATATAATTTTTATCATTTTGTTTTAATTTAAACTTGCTTCTAAAATCAGATTTCGCTAATTTTTTAAAAAGTTCGTCATACATTTTGAGCCTTCTTTAATATGGATTTTATCATATTTGTCTGTATTCAACAAGTTTAATAGATATATCTGTATTGTTATATTAAAATAAAAAACCTTGAGGATTATCTCAAGGTTTTTTATAACAAATTTATAATTTAATTATAAAACTTTTTTTCCTGTTATTTTTTCGAATAATCTTGCAAGATATTTATCTTGGCGTAGAGTTGCACAGTTATCATAGTGTTTTGACCAAATTGGCATTGATACATCATCACCTTTATATAAATCTACACGGAGCCCTTTATCTGATTGTCCCCATTGTTTGAAAAATACCTGAATTTCTTCTTCAATTCCTTTAAGGACAGTAACTGCAGTTTTTAATTTAGGTTCACTTTTAGTTCCTGTATTTTTCATGCATCGTATAAATGTAAGAGGATGTTCAGGGTCAAGTATTTCCGTGATTTTGTTCATATAATCATCCCCTCGATAAACTGTAATTCGTCTATGTCCATCAAAATTTTCAAGTTTTCTGGTTGATCTTTCCGGCAAATTTTTAAACATATAATTTAAGGTTTTTTCCATGCTAATAGGTTGTAACTTCCCAACAGGCATAATATATCCTTTCTATGTTAATGGTTAGTGAATCGGTTTAAAGCAAAGTCATATCAGGCATGCTTTTAAAATTTTTTTATATAATAACTATAAAAAAAATTTTTTGCTATGTGTTTAGTAGAAATATTACAATTTTGTAATATTTCTACTATTTTTATAGTAATAAATTTCCAGAAAATATGATATTATAGATTTATGCTTAGAGAAGAGCTTAAAACTTTATTTAACAGTGATACTGAATGTTTTTATGATAATGGAATTTCTAAAACATTATTAAAATTGTTTGATGCGTGTATATTAGAACATATTAATGAAAATAATTTTGCACCGGAAGTGTTAAATGTATATAAAAAATTTTCTAAAATGAAGCAGGAAGCTCCTGAAGGTATGAAAAACGAGCTTTTTGTTACAATAAGAAAATTTGCAAAAGAACAGTCTTTAAGCGGTTCTGATTTTGAACCGCTTGTATTATTTCGTTTTCTAATGGTTAAATCAAAATTAATTATGGATGATTATGCTTTTGTGGGAGAGCATTTGGCGAAATTAGGCTATAATGATTTGGCTATTGAGTTTATGAAACTCTATGAAAAGTTTGAACAGAATAAAGCATTAATGTTTATTACCATGGCGAATTTTTATAATTTAAAGCTTAAAAATTATAAAATGGCAATAAAGTACTATGAAAAATATCTTCAACTTGATGCTACAAAATCTGTTATTTATGTTATAGTGGGGAATTTGTATTCTAAGGTATACGGTGATAAGTCATTAGAAGATCAAGTCTTTTATTTTGAAAAAGCATATAAACTAAAACCTGATGATAGATTGATTCTTCATGGTTTGGCTTTTTGTTATGAAAAACTTGGTAAAAAAGAAAAAGCTGCATTTTTTTACGAAAAACTTTTAGATAACAATCCTACAAGTATTGATTATTATAATTATGGAGCATTTTTAATAAGTTGCGGAGATTTCAAAAATGGGCACAAGTATTTTAGATACAGATTTTTAATAGAGGATGAAAATTTAAAGTATCCATTACCTAATGATGTTAAAAAATGGGATTTAGAATCTGATATTTCTGATAAAACTCTTCTCGTTCATTATGAACAGGGGTTTGGTGATACATTTATGTATTGTCGTTTTATTCCTCTTTTGAAGAGAAAAGCTAAAAAAATTATTTTTGTTGTTCAACAAAATTTGTATAACCTAATTAAAAATTCAAATATAATATCAGAAGGAATTTCGGTTATTTCTGATAGTGAAAATTTATCGAATTTGCAATATGATGCCAGTATGGCTCTTTTAGATGCACCTTATGCTCTTTGTATTGAATCAAGAAATATTCCTTATTATGAAAAGTATTTGGATATTGAAGAAAATAAGGTTTTGGAATATAGAGAAAAATATATAAAATCAAACAATAATTTAAAAATAGGAATTGCTTGTGCTGGTGATAAAAGCGCAAATTATCACGGTAGAGATATTGATATTGAAAAGTTTAATATATTGACAGGCATTAAAGGTATTGATATCTATTCTTTGCAGTTTGGAATAGAAAGTAAACATCCGGAAATTATTGATTTGGGATTAACATTTAAAGATTTTACTGATACTGCTGAGGCTATTAAAAATATGGATTTGGTGATTTCTACCGATAATGTTATATTGAATCTTGCAGGAGCATTGGGTGTCAAAACCATTGGTTTGTTTAATAAACAAACCAATTTTCGTTGGTTTAAATTAGATGATGATAATGTTGGTTGGTATAAATCTGTAAAACCATTACAAGCTGATATTCAAGATGATTGGGGACCTGTTTTTTCTGAATTAGTTAATATTGTGGCTGATATTTCAAAGAATAATTAAGTTTGGGCAAAAATTATTTTTAGGAGATTTAGTAATAATATTATGAAAACAAATTCAATAACTTTTGGGCAGACATATTTGACATCCTCATTAAAATACATGTCGGAAGATAATAGAAAAAAGCTTTCAAAACTTTATCCGCTTGGTGAGATTTATCCGGTGGATGTCTATTTAGGCTCAAATAAAAAAGGGGATTTGACTCTTACTATTACCCAGAGTTCTCTATATGACTATTTAATATTGAATAATAAAATAAAATTGACCCCGGAGAATATTGCAGTATTGAATTTTATAAAGAAAGCACACAATACATATAATTATGTACATGGATTCAATCAGCCAGTCAAAAGAGCTACAATACCATATTTAGATTATATTCCTGAAGATATTCTTCCGTATTATGTAGCAGAAGAAATTGAGGATTATGCCCGTGAAAATTATAAAAATTTTTATAACTAGTAGATTATAAATATTTTATTCGCGGTTAAAACTATGTTATAATCCTGTGTATGAATGATAAGTTGAAAGAAAGCCTAAAACTATTGCCATCATTGCCGGGTTGTTATATTTATTATAATTCGGACAATGAAATTATCTATGTTGGAAAAGCAAAAGTTTTGAAACGCCGTGTCAAGTCTTATTTCAACAGAAAGCATCATGATAGTGTAAAAGTTAATGTTCTTGTTTCTCAAATTGATCATTTGGAATACATTATTACTAACACCGAAGTAGAGGCTTTGATTCTTGAGAGTCATTTAATAAAAAAACATAAGCCAAAATATAATATCTTATTAAAAGATGATAAAAAATATCCTTATTTTCTTATTACTGATGAAGATTTTCCAAGGATATCCATAGTACGTAAAAGAAATATTAATCTGGAAAAAGGACGATATTACGGTCCTTATACAGATATTAGAGCAATGCATTCAACATTGGATTTCTTAAAAAAAATTTTCCCGCTTAAACAATGTAAAACTCCTAAGTTTAAAACAAGACCTTGTTTGTATTATCACATAGGCAAATGTCTTGCTCCATGTCAGAATATGGTAACCAGCGAGGAATATAAAGCTATTGTTCATCAGGCAGAATTATTTTTATCAGGAAAACAATCTGAGCTTATGAAGCAGCTAATGGCACAGATTCAGAAGTATTCAGACTCTGAGCAATTTGAAAAGGCCGCAAGACTCAGAGACAGTTATTTTGATTTACAAAAAACTCTTGAAAAACAAAAGGTTGTTTATGAGAACACCAAGCTTAACGAAGATATAATTTCACTGCAGCATGAAGATGGTATTCTTGCAATTGTAATTATGATGATTCGGGAAGGACGTTTGATTGATAAAAAGGATTTTACGTACGAAGTTGAATTTGAAGATAGAACAGAATTTTTTGCAACGTTTTTTAAAGAATATTATAATACATTAGCTTTGGAATTTCCGGACAGAATTGTTTCTAATGAATTGGAAGCGGTGGGAGACAAATCATTGTATGAAGAATGGTTAAATATAATATCAGGTAAAAAAGTTAAAATAAGTTATGGAAAAACTCAACAAGGTAAGGAACTTCAAAGTTTGGCAGATAAAAATGCAAGGGTTATTCTGGATAATGCTAAGTTATCAAAAATGTCTAAAATTCGTGAAGATTTTAATAAAATAGGTTCTTATTTAAAAGAAAAGTTGCATTTGAATAATTTCCCATACAGAATTGAATGTTATGATATTTCGCATATCCAAGGAACAAATACGGTAGCGTCAATGGTAACATTTATAAATGGTTTAAGTAAAAAATCCGAATATCGAAAGTTTAAAATAAAAACTACAGAAGGTAAACCTGATGATTTCTTATCAATGAAAGAAGTTTTGACGCGCAGATTAACAAGGCTTGGGGAGAAAGGTTGGGAAAAACCGGATTTGATAATTATTGATGGTGGAAAAGGTCAACTATCAAGTGTGATGCAAATTGTAAAACAAATGAATGTAACAGGTATAGATTTTGTTAGTTTAGCTAAAAGGCAGGAAGAAGTTTTTCTTCCTGAAATTTCTGAGTCAGTATTATTGCCAAGGGAATCCAGTGCTCTGTTCTTAATCCAAAGAATAAGAGATGAAGCCCATAGATTTGCTATAACTTATCATAGAAAACTTCGTTCAAAAGATATTGTAAAAACGAAAAATTAAGATTATTTTTTTCTAAACATTGATTTTAGATAGTCTTTTAGCCCTTTTTTAATATCATCTACGGTTTCAGGTTCAGAATCATCTTTTGGAGCTTGTTCAGGTGTTTTATGTGTTTCTTCATCTATTGAAATCAGTTCTTCGCCTTCTTCAGCTTCCTCACCTTCAGGGAGCATACCATCTAGCGGCATTGCATTTTCCAATAAATTTTTAAAAGCTAGTTTTTTCTTTGGAGCTTCTTTTTTTACTTCGTCTGCTTCTCCTTCTTGAGATATTGCTTTATTAGAGTCTTCAGCTTTAATAAGTTCACCCATTGCAATATAAATTTCTTTTAAATCGGCAATAACAGTACTGGATGTAAGCCATTTTCTAACATATTTTTCATCAGGTCCAAGCCCACCATCTGTTTTTGTTCCGTCAGCAATATTAAATACGGCTTCAGAAATGCCAATTACAATTATTGCATGTGGATATGCGTATCTGGTATCCATTCGGATTTTTAAATTATTATATTTAGTTACATTTAAGTTTGTTGTATTGTGAGCGTCATCTTGCTGTTTGATGATAGAGTCTTGTAATTTAACAGCCATTTCATGAAGTGTTTTCATTCTTTATCTTCATCCTTATTTTCTGTAGTAGTTTTGTTTTTATCAATAGTATTTTTAAATCTTTGGAATCTTCTTCTTTTTTCTTCAGCTTCATGTCTTTTAGATTTGTTCAAACCTGTTGATGTCATATCAACACTTAGATTTTCATCAGATTTTTCTGCGCGTCTTAATCTTACTGTAACTGCAGATTTTTTTGTTGCATCATCTTCTTGTTCTGCGGCTATAGCTTCTTTTATCATTTTCCAGTGGGCTTCCAATTCTTTGTGAATATTTGTTCTATCAGCCCATCTTTTTACATATCCGTCTTCATTACCAAGACCGCCTTCTATTTTTTTCCCGTCATCAATTGAAAAACATGCCTCAGATATTCCAATAACTACAAAGAAATGCGGCTGGGCAACTGTTTTTGGGTCCATATAAACTTTAAGGTTATTATATCTGTATGCATAAGATTTTGCATCCCCATATTTATCTGCCAATGCATTGATAAGAAATTCTGTGAGAGAATTATCGAATTTTGTAATAGAGTTTGCTTTAGCCATAGTGTATTCCTTTTATTTAAGTAAGTAAGTAATTAATTAATTGTTTAAACTATGAATAGGTGCGGGAATTCTACCGCCTCTTTTGACAAATTTTGAACATGATAGTTCATTGATTGGCATGATAGGAGCTTCTCCAAGTAGACCACCATAAGATATTTTATCTCCTATATCTTTACCTGCTGCAGGAATAATTCTAACAGCAGTTGTTTTTTTATTAATCATTCCTATAGCCATTTCATCAGCAATGATTCCTGCAATAGTATCGGATGGAGTATTTCCTGGAATTGCAATCATATCAAGCCCTACAGAACAAACAGATGTCATTGCTTCTAATTTATTGAATGTCAGAAAACCCTTTTCAGCCGCTTCTATCATTCCTGCATCTTCGGATACGGGAATAAAAGCTCCTGATAATCCACCTACGTGTGAACTTGCCATAATTCCGCCTTTTTTTACAGCGTCATTGAGCATTGCAAGTGCAGCTGTTGTCCCATGTGCGCCTGCATGCTCCAGCCCCATAGCTTGAAATATGCCTGCTACACTGTCTCCCAAGGCTGGGGTTGGAGCTAAAGAAAGATCTATTACTCCGAATGGAATATTCAATTTTTTAGCTAATTTCCGTCCGACAAGTTCTCCTGTAGATGTTATTTTATATGCTATTTCTTTAATTTTATTAGCAAGTTCGCTCATATCAGCATCTTCAGATAATGCTTCCACTGCAGCTCTAACTACTCCTGGCCCGGAAACTCCAACATTTAATGCACATTCAGGTTCTCCTATACCACAAAATGCGCCTGCCATAAAAGGATTATCTCCCGGTACATTACAAAATACTACGAGTTTTGCAGCGCCGATGCTGTCATTCTCTTTTGTCAAATCTGCAGATTTTTTTATAATATCAGACATCTTGAGAACTGCATCCATATTAATTCCTGCTTTTGAAGATGCTACATTTACAGATGCACAAATTCTTTCAGTTTTTGCTAGTGCTTCAGGGATACTTTCAATTAAAAGATTATCACCTTTTGTGCATCCTTTTTCTACAAGAGCCGAAAAACCTCCTATGAAATTAACTCCAACTTCTTTTGCGGCTTTATCGAGTGTTTGTGCAATTTTTACATAATCTGGATTTTTACAGGCTTCTCCGATAATCGAAATTGGTGTTACGGCAATCCTTTTGTTTATAATAGGTATTGAGTATTCATCTGCTAATTCATCAGCATAAGTAACTAAATTTTTAGCATATTTTTTGATTTTGTTGTAGATATTATCACATACTTTATCAATATCTTCAGAGATACAATCCCTCAGACTCAAAGCTAATGTAACTGTACGAATATCAAGATTGTGCAGTTTTATCATATTAATGGTTTCTAAGATATTATTTTCATCAATCATTTTAATCTTTCCTTAATCCAAGTGCTGTTGAAACATTCCAGTCTCTCACTTTTAATTTTAATTCAACACGTCTGCTTTTTGCATAATCTTCTTTTCCGTTAACAAGTACCGGTTCGTTAAAACTTTTACCTTCAACAACAAGAAGTTTTCTGAAGGAATCTGCGTATTTTTTGTCATAATTAGTTGTGAATATATATTCTGCAACGGCGTTTGCTCTTTTTAAACTTAAATCCATATTCTTTAAAAATTGTTCATCTTTTGAATTGATGCCTGCAAACATTTGTGAATCCGTGTGTCCTTGAATAATGATACTGCCGATTTGACCTGCCAATTCTTTATCAGCAAATATTGTGTTTATATAAATTGGAGCTAATTTATCCAGAAGTTTTTTCCCATTCTCAGAAAGAACGTAACTGTTAAGTTCAAATAGTTCAACATCTGATATTTTTAAATCTCCTGTCATTTTATCTATATCGGCAGCAATATCAGATTCCTTTAATCCTTCGCTAATTTTTTTTGAAACTTCCATTTGAACTTGTTGTTGTTGAATATTTTGTTGCGAAAAACCTGTCATAGCAAGGACAAATAGGGTAATAAAAATAATTGCCAGACCTAATAGAAGGTCTGCCATTGTTACCCAAAAAATATTTCCGCTATCTTCGTCGTTATTCTGTTTTCCTCTGTATATTATTGCCATATTTGCGTTCCAGCATTTTAAAATTAGTATTTTTATATTTAGAACAGTTCATCGACTACGTCTGATGATTTTGTTGCTTTTGCAGTTTCTTTCAGCTGTTTATTTAATTGATTAAGTCCAAAAATTAAGTTTTCTAAATACGGAACTAAATTACTAGCCATACTTGCATTAAATGCGGTTTTGAATTGGTTAGGCATAGTGCTCATTAAATTAGCTGCAGAATTGTTTTGAATTTTTGTTTCTCTAAGCAGTTCATACAGGAATTTTTCGGAAGATATACTGGCAAATAATGAGCCCATAATTTCCTGAACTTTGTTTAGAGGTGTTTTACACATTTTGTTATATAAAATTCTTTCAATCATAAGATAGACAAGAGAAGAACCTACTGCAATAACGGATACTAATGCTGCAGTTTGCATACTTGTCATAAAATTTGAAACGGATGCTATTGTTTTTTCTTGGGTAGAAAAATCAATTCTTCCGAAAGCTATTGCAATGTTTAAAAATGTGAATAAAGGTCCAAAACCTGTTAATACTGTAGGGATAGTTTGTATCATTTTGAAATTGAATTTTGAAGTAATAAGTGTTTCTTCATTAAAAAAATAAAGAGGGTCTACTGTCGTTTGTACATTTTGGACGGTTGAAGAGATATCTTGATATTTAAAATCTTGACCTTCTTGTTTTAACGCTACAGATTCAGAAAAAACGAGAGTGTTTTTAAATTCTGACCATATTGCAGAAACATAGGGGTTGCCGCTCATCCAAGTATTAATTTCTTTAAATCTGAAATTCAAGTCGTTTTTTTTGAATTGGGATATAAATTCAATAAAAATTTTCAAATTTCTCCCAGTAACAAGATATTTTGAATAACAATAAATTGTAGATGTTATGAAAACCAAAAGAACTACAAGTATTGGTATATCTGTAATAATTTTCATAAATGTCATAACTTCACCATCCTTGATGGCTATTGTAGCATATTTTTTGGATGCAGGCAATATTATTCCATAATAAATTTTAAAGCATAGTGGATGTATTTACCAATAATAATACATATAAAACTAAGCATGAGGTCATAAAGAATTTTTAGACCACTTTGGGCATCAATCCAACCTGTAATAAAAACTGTTCCAGCATGTTTTAAACAGGCAATTATTGTCATATAGATTATTCCTAGAATATGAATAGTCAGAACACCTGTAATTGCTGCAAGAATCATATTTTTAAATGAATAGGATTTTTTGAGGAAACTTCCGGCAAAAACTACTGCAGGTAGGTATGCAAAAATGTAACCGAAACTATATTCTGTAATATACCGAATTCCTCCTCCAAGTGCAAAAATAGGGGCAAGGAATAACCCTCCAAGAATATATAAAATAATGCTTGTTGCTGCCATTTTTTTCCCAAGAGTTGAGCAAATGAACATTATAACAGGTACTTGAGGTATAATATAAAAACTGTATATAAAGTCTTCAGCTGTTAAATGATTATCTGAAAAAATGGTTGTTGGTATTATATAATGTTTTAAATCTATATTTATAAATGTGGCTCCAATAATTAGTAATGAGCAAAAAAGTACAAGAAGAATATTAAGAAAGGGTATTTTTAACTTCCTTTGTTGCTTTTCTATTCGTTTCATTTTAGGGATTAAAACTTCTTCTGTCATTTTATTAAAATTTTCCCTTCCAATTCTTCTGTAATTTTTTCGTATGTATTTTTGAATTCATCAAAAAATATATTTTTAGTCCACATAATGAGGGCATCTTCATTATTATTTTGATAATAACCTTTTCTTGTGCCAAATGATGTAAAACCGTATTTTGAATATAAGTTTATTGCTGGAGTATTACTAACTCTGACTTCAAGGGTAATATATTTTATTTTTTCCAGATAACAATCGTCTATAACTCTTTTTAATAAGCTTTCTGCATATTTTTTTCTGCGATGTTTTATTGAAACTGCAATGTTTGTTATATGGGCTTCATCGAGAATATGCCAACAGCCTGCATAAGCACATAACTCTCCATTTTCATTAAATAGTGAATAATATCTGGCAAGTTCATTGTTTAGTTCATTTAGAAATGATTCTTTTGACCAATGATGTTCTCCATAAGCGTCTTCTTCAATTTGAATAACACCGTCTACATCTTGTGGTTCCATTCTTCTTATCGTTACTGTTTCTAAATTTGTGTGCATAATTTTATGTTATCACGATGAAATTACTCTTGCAAATTGTAAAAATCTATAGTTTTTGTCCGTGTAATGTTTGTTAACATTCATTTTAAAATTATGCAATTATTTAGAATGAAAATTTTTTAATATTTATAGGGGATAAATGGCATAGGGGAAAATAATGTCTGTAAATGGAATTATTAAAGCGGGTTCCTATGTTGGGAATTGTATAACTAAAGCAAAAACATCTTCAATTTTAGATGATATAAATAAAATAGATGATGCTGTTTTAGATAATCTTATTAAAGCTCAGCAGAAAGCCGGAAAAGGGATATATGCCCAAAAACCTTATGGAGGAACCTCAAGAGAATGGCAAGAAATAGGTACAAAGCTTGCTTATAACGAATTTAAAAAGCAAAAAATATCAAGTTTAGTTGCACGATATTCAATGGAGCCAGCAACACTGAAGTTTAATGGTTCACCTAAAGAGTTTATGGTATTTAAAGGTTCCAGAAGCGGCTCAAATGAGGGCTATTGGGCGTTACTTAAAGAAACTGATGATTTGTATTATATAAAGTATGGTGCTGAAGCTCAAATTCGATCTGAGCAATTAGCAGGTGAATTGTATGAATTAGGCGGGATTCCATCGACAAAGAAAATGATAGTTTCATATACAATTCCTCCAAAAAATGTTTGGGCTTCTGAAACTGAAAAATTTGGAGTTGCAACTAAATTTATGCCAATTAACAGGTTACCTGATTCTAATGATGTGAAAATTGTCAGAGAAGGTTTTGGTATGGATTGTTGGTTGGCAAATTGGGATGCATTAAAAGATGGAAATGTGGTTATGTCTGCTGGTAATGCTGCAAGGCTGGATGTCGGCGGGACATTATGCTTTAGAGCCAGAGGTGGTCGTAAAGGTATTGATTTTGGTGAAAATGTTGGCGAGTTAACATCCTTTTTTAACGGATATTCTCAGTCGCGTCCTTATCTTACAAGTATGACAAGGGAAGAACTTATACAATCTTTAGAGCGTGTATCTGCAATTTCTGATAAAAAAATAGTTGATACTATTAACAAGGCTGCTCAATATGAGAAAAAAGCAGGAGGAATTGATCCTGTAACAGGAACATTTAGTTATAGTTTGACTCATATTAAAAATATGGGTGTTAAAAATCCTGAATATTTAAAAGAAGTTTTAATTGCCAGAAAAAATTATCTTAATACTTTTAAGGAAAAATGTTTGTGTAATCCGCAAATGCCTGGAGAAACAATAGAACAATATATTCGAAGACTTGACTCAACTATGCCAAAAAAGACTTATAATGTGCCTTTTGATAAGATTGAAATGTCTACAGAAATAACAGATGGTGTTAAAGGTATTTCCATGGCTGAAAGGTTGACTCCTTCTCAAAAGAAATTGTATGATGAGTCTTATCAAGCGTATAAGACTAGTGGTAAAAATAAACTGTTAGTGGCCACTTCTACTGGAAATATTTTATCTAAGGATTCAATGCTTCATTCAACAAGTTATAAAAACCTTAAAGATATTTTAGACAAAGGTGTAACAACAGGAGATGTAAGAGGTTCTATAGGTACCGGAACAGGTTGTGCAACTCAAACTCCTTTATGTGCAGATTTTTGGGATGTTCCTAAAGCTTATACAATAAAAGAATATTTCTCACGTCCACGTTATAATCCGGGGGAAGCAAATTTCTTGCCAAAGCTTTCAAATGGCGGATTGTCTAACACAAGAACTTCTGTTGTTGTAGTTGTTAATAAAAATAGAGTCTCTCCAACGTTAATGAAGAATTCTTTTAATGTAACTAAAGGCGAGGCTGGAAGTATTTTGTATAAAGACGGTAATATGGCAGGACATTCTACGTATATTACTCATCGGGCTGTTCCGATAGGTGTTCCTGCAAATGCGATTGAAAAAATTATTATTCCTGCAGATGCATATTCTCCGAATGCAATTAAGCAACTTAAGGATATGATTTCCGTAAGAGGTTTAAATATTCAGGTGTATGATTTGAATGGTAATTTGTTATAATTTAATTTTTATTCTAATTTATAAATAGTAAATGTGTGTATTTAAATATTGATAATTAATTAAAAATATGCACATTAAAAATTTTAATAAAAGTTTACAATCATGTGAAAAGCTACATTGGATAAGTATTTTTAAACTTTGTTGTGTTATATAGTTGTGTGGTATTTTTATAAAAACAATATATTAGCGTAAATATTAAGATAGCTTAAAACCCTAAGAAAATTGCTTGCAAACAAATATTTTGCAAGTATTATTAAACTATGCGCATGTATGTGCAAAGTTTAGCAAGCCGAAAATGAGGAAAACATGGCAAAAGACGTAATAGAACTAGAAGGTACGATTATTGAATCTATGCCGAATGCAATGTTCAAGGTAAAACTCGAAAATGATCATGAAATATTAGCTCATATTTCTGGAAAGATTAGAAAAAATTTCATAAGAATTTTACCTGGTGATAGAGTTAAGGTTGAAATGACACCTTATGATTTGTCAAAAGGCCGCATTACATTCAGATTAAAGTAGGTGATTGATTCAGTTAGCGTCAAACCTAAAAAGAAATTTAAGTACAATAAATAATATAAAGGAAAAGAAAATGAAAGTTAGATCATCAGTAAAAAAAATGTGCGAAAAGTGTAAATGTATTAAAAGAAAAGGCAGAATAGCTGTTATTTGTGAAAATCCTAAGCATAAACAAAGACAAGGATAGTTTATCTTTGGCAGCAATTTTATTGCATCTTTTTTGATATTTTTATGCAGATACAATTTTTAATTTTATATAAGTGGAACTTACGCACGATTCGGTAAGTGGTGAGGAAGCATTTAAGCCTCATATCAAAAAAAATCTAACAACAGAAACAAAGGAGAATAAATAAATGGCAAGATTAGTAGGGGTAGACTTACCTCGTAACAAAAGAATGGAAGTAGCTTTGACTTACATCTACGGCATAGGTCCGGCTAGAAGTAAGAAAATTTTAGAAGCTACAGGTATTTCACCAGACTTAAGAACAGACAATTTAACTGATGAAGATATTAAATTGTTACGTAACGAATTGTCTAATTACCATATTGAAGGTGATTTAAGACGTGAAGTTACTATGAATATTAAACGTTTACAAGAAATAGGTTCATACAGAGGTTTACGCCACAAACGTAAATTACCATGCCGTGGTCAGAGAACTAAAACAAATGCTAGAACTCAACGCGGAAAGAAAACAGGACCGGTTTCTAAGAAAAAATAAGATAACATAGTTGAGTTATCTTATCCTGAATACACTTCAGGGTTTTAAAGGTAAAATTTTAAAATTAATTGAAAGATAAAGGATAAAAAAATGGCAAGACCACAAAAAACTAAGAAAAAAGAAAAGAAAAATGTATTGCAAGGGGTTGTTCACATTCAATCTACTTTTAACAATACAATTGTAACTTCAACAGATACTCAAGGTAATGCTATTGCGTGGGCAACAGCTGGTGCTTCTGGATTCAAAGGAGCAAGAAAAGGAACTCCATTTGCAGCTCAATCTGCTGCAGAAATGGTTGCTAAGAAATCTATCGATCAAGGTATGAAAAAAGTTGAAGTTCATATCAAAGGACCTGGTTCAGGTCGTGAAACTGCAATCAGAGCTATTCAGGCTGCAGGTTTAGAAATCACTCTAATTAAGGATGTTACTCCTATTCCTCACAATGGATGTCGTCCACCTAAAAAACGTAGAGTGTAATTGATATAGATAGGATGAATTTTGTTTAACAAAGATTATCCTGTATATAAAATTTAAGCAATTAAAAACTTATTGCCTAAAATTTAAAAGTAACTATCGCGGGGGCTTGCGTAAATAGTCCAAACGCAAACCATAGATGCCCCGTACAAATAAAAGGAGAAATATAAAAATGTCAAGATATAAAGGACCTACCAACAAATTATTTAGAAATAAAAAAGTAAAAGATTTGTCAAACAGAAAATTAACTTCTTCTATGAGACAAACCGCATCAGGCCAACACGGTGCTGTCAGAAAGAAACTTTCTGAATATGCTATCCATTTGGCTGAAAAACAAAAAATCAGATTCACTTACCTTGTAAGCGAAAGACAATTTGTTAGATATTACAACGAAGCAACAAGAAGAAAAGGTGTTACAGGTACAATTCTTTTGCAGTTATTAGAATCAAGATTAGACAACATTTTATTCAGAGCTGGCTTTGGTATTACTCGTAAACAAACAAGACAAATTGTTAATCACGGTCATGTTCTTGTAAATGGCAAAAAAGTTGATATCCCATCTTACTTGGTAAAAGCAGGAGATGTTATTACAGTTAAATCAAAAAGTGCAAAATATATACAGGATGTAATGGGAATGATCGATATGGCTTGTGCTCCGGCTTGGATGACAATCGATAAAGAAGCATTAAAAATTACATTTGACAGAATTCCTGAAAGAGAAGAATTAGATCCGGAAATCAAGGAACAACTTGTAATCGAATATTATTCTAAGTAGGAATTGTAAGTGGATAAGCATTAGCTTAAATAACTAGCAATTAAGTAGATTTTAACTAGGAGAATAAAATAATGGAATTAAAAATTAAATGTGTTAATACAGCAACAAGTTCTGACGGTTCTCAATACGGTAAATTTGTAATCGAGCCATTAGAAAGAGGATTCGGTACTACAATCGGTAACTCTTTAAGACGTGTATTATTATCAAGTCTTGAAGGTACCGCTGTTACAAGTGCAAGAATCGAAGGTATTACTCACGAATATACAGCAATTCCGGGTGTATTAGAAGACGTAATTGATGTTATGTTAAATTTAAAAGGATTAGTTGTAAAGACTGATTCTAAAGAGTCTCAACACTTAAGAATTGATGTAGATAAACCTGGTCCTGTATTAGCAAGTGATATTCAATTACCTGCCGGAGTTAAGGTGGTTAATCCTGATTGGTTAATCTGTACAGTTGCTGATGGCGGGTCATTCCATGCTGATATTATCGTTGACACAGGTAAAGGATATGTTCCTCATGATGTTCCAAGAGATGCAAAGGATGCTTCAATTGATGTATTGCCTATAGACGCTACATTTATGCCTATCAAACGTGTTAGTTATAACGTAGAAAGTGCTCGTGTAGGTGATGCATTGGATTTTGATAAATTAACTCTTGAAATCTGGTCTAACGGCTCAATTGATGTTCAAAATGCTTTAAGTCAGGCTTCAAATCTTCTTATTGAGCACTTTATGCAAATTGCTTCAATAACAGGTCAACCTGCTATTGCTCCGATTCCTCAAGTGGAAGAAAAAGAGAGTGTTGAAGAAGAAGCTCCAACTATGACAATTGAAGAACTAGAATTATCAGTAAGAGCATATAACTGTTTGAAAAGAGCAAGCATTAATTCTATGGCAGAATTATTGAAAAAATCAGAACATGACTTGCTAAATATTAAAAACTTCGGTAAAAAATCTTCAGACGAAGTAATTGAAAGACTTCATCACTTTGGTTTAGATTTAGCTCCAAGCCCAGTGGAAGAAGAAGATTTAATCGGATAATAAATTTATTAAAGACAATACAAATACAAAATAAGTAAAGGATACGAAAACAATGAGACATATGTGTAAAAAACATACGCTAGGAAAGGCACAGGACCAAAGAAAGGCTCTATTGCGTTCTTTAGCTACTGAACTTTTTGTGCATGGTGAGATAACAACAACATTGGCTCGTGCTAAAGCATTGAAACCTTATGCTGAAAAAGTTATTTCTCTTGCAAAAAAAGGCGATTTAAATTCTATTCGCCAAGCGGCAAGATATATTTATAATAAAGAAACAGGTAAATATATGGATTTATCTACCGGTGAAGTATTTGAAGCTCCTCAAGCTGATAAAAAATTAGCTTCACAAACTGTTTTGAGAAAATTATTTGTTGTAATTAGCAAAAAATACTCAGACAGAAAAGGTGGATATACAAGAATTTATCATTTACCACCAAGACGTGGTGATGCTTCTGAAATGGCACTTATTCAACTGGTGTAAGTCAGAATGCGATATGCAATTTCAGTTCAGTATATCGGTAAAAACTATGCAGGCAGTCAGATTCAGTTTGAAAACGGCAAACAAATAGCTCTTCCGACTATACAAGGAGAACTTGAAAAAGCACTTAGTACATTGATAAAAAATAATCGGTGCAATACTGATGGGTATGGCGCAGATTTAAATAATAACCGACCTGTTAGAGCAATTTTTTCCGGCAGAACGGATAAAGGTGTAAATGCCAGAGGTCAGGTAGTACATTTTGATACTGAGGAATTGATTGTTGCTTCAAAATTTCTCTATTCAATAAATGAAATTTTACCTGATGATATATCTGTTTCAGACTTACGAGAAGTTGATAAATCTTTTCATGCTCAGAAATCAGCAAAGAAACGTCATTACAGATTTGAATTTATAAACAGACGTTGTAAAAATGCATTTGACGGTGATTTGATGCGGATTAAGTATGAGATTAATATAGAGAGGATGCAAAAATCCTTGAATTATTTATTAGGTGAACATGATTTTTCAAGTTTTAAAAGTTCCGGAACGCTTAACCCAAGCAAAATTTGTAATCTATATGAAGCAAATGTTTCCAAGGTCGGCGACAAAGTAATTATTGATATTATAGGGAATAGATTTTTGTATAATATGGTAAGAACTATTGTCGGAACCCTTTTAGAAATAGAAGGGCATAATCTAACTCCGGAACACATGTTGAACGTTCTGGAATCTAAAAACCGTACAAAAGCGGGAATGACAGTTAGTCCTTATGGATTAACTTTAATGAAAGTAATGTATTAAAATAATAAAACGGAGAAATGCAATGAAAACATATTCAGCAAAGCCTCTAGAAGTTGAAAGAAAATGGTATGTAATTGATGCGGAAGGCGAAACATTAGGTCGCTTGGCTGTTAGAATTGCAAACATTTTGAGAGGTAAAAATAAACCTGAATACACTCCAAACGTTGATACTGGTGATTTTGTTATCGTTATCAATGCTGAAAAAGTGAAAGTTACAGGTAAAAAAGAAACAGACAAAATTTATTTACATCACACAGGATATCCTGGTGGGTTAAAATCAGCAAGCTTTAAAGAATTGATGGAAAAAGATCCAAGAATTGTTATTGAACATGCTGTTCGTGGTATGTTGCAACATAATACATTGGGTGCTGAACAATTCAACAAATTAAAAGTTTATGTTGGTCCAGAACATCCTCATGCAGCACAAAAACCAGTTGTACTTGAAAAGGAGGCTAAATAATGGCAGATAAAGAAATTATGGCAACAGGCCGCAGAAAAACCTCTATTGCAGTTGTAAAATTGGTTAAGGGCAGCGGTAGAATTTTTGTTAATGGTAAAAAATTAAATGATTATATTGGAAATAGACCGGCAATTGAAATGCTTGTATACAGACCATTAGTTTTAACTGAAACTCAAGACAGATTTGATGTTAGAGTGAAGGCTATAGGCGGCGGTATTGTATCTCAATGTGGAGCAATCAGACATGGTATTTCAAGAGCTCTTGTTAAATCTAATGAAGAATTTAAGAATGTTCTTAAATTAGAAGGTTTGTTAACAAGAGACCCTCGTGTTAAAGAACGTAAGAAATATGGTAGAAAAAGAGCTCGTAAGAGATTCCAATTCTCAAAACGTTAATTTTATGTTTATATCAAAAGAACCGGCAATTTTGCCGGTTCTTTTTTGTTATAACAACTGTTATTATATTTTAGATTTATGTATAGCTTTCAATAGGTCTCTTTCATTAAGAGCATCCAAAATTCTAAAATTTAGTAGGTTTCTAAAATCAAACATTGCAGGAGTAAATGAGGACATACTTTTACGTTCTCCTTTTAAATTTTTAACCATTTCTTTTACTTTTTTAAGGTCTGTAATCAATCCTGTTTTAAATCTGTCCGGTCTATAAATAGTCCAAGTTTCATGTGGGTAGTATGTAGATCTGCATTCGTTTGTATTTTGATTTAGCAACATTTCTCTAAACATTGGATAATCCATGTTGTAGAATTCTTGTTTAATATTTTTTTCAAAAGGTTGTAATCTTTTTGGCATTGGAACACGTGGTATGGAAATGCTTTCGGCGTAAGGATTTAAATCTTCCATATAATCTATTGAACCTATACCTACAAACTGTATTGATTTTGAAAATTTTTCCAAAATTCCTAAATCTTCTGCATAATGAGACATTATATCTAAAAATGAGCAAGCACCTTTTCCTGAACAGATATAATCAGTGATAACAGTTTTCTTTCCGGTTTTTTCAAAATTTTCGACTATAGTTTGAGGATCGGCTTTTATTCTTTTTAAATATTTGCGGTACGCAGCTTCTTCTTTTTCTGTAGGTGCTAATGTATCCATTCTCTTTATTCCATCGTATGAATCAGGGCGGTACCAATATTTAGAAAAGGCAACAAATTTATAGTCTTCAATTCCGTCTTTCATCCATAACGCAGCATTTAAGAACCATTTTGGACTCCTACCAAGGCATATAATAGGTTGATCTTTGTATTTTGTATAAATTTTTGATGTTTTAATAAATTCATCCATATTTCTTTCTGTGCGTAGTGGCAGGTAAGCCTCTTTTTGGTCAAACATTTCACTGCGATTCATTGTTTTTTCGAAGGTATTATATTTTTTTCTGAATCTTTTTTTTGTAGGTTCCTTCATTGCCATATATTCTTCGTAATCAATATGAGGAACAGTTCTATTAGGATCAAAGAACTCTCCAAAATAAATGTTTGTACTGTAATTGTAGCCGGTCGGGATTTTCGAAAAATGTGTGGATATGGTTTGTTTTTCGCCGTTTGTTATGTTATTTTGCAAGTTGTTTTTTGCCGTTGGTATATTATTGTAATTTGTAAAATATTGACTTTGGATTCTTGATATTTGCATATTAACTCCTATAAATTGGTTTCTATACAGGTAATAAATCTCGTGAAATAAAAATTTGCCACATTAAATAATAAATATTTATTATTTAATATGGCAAATTTTTTAGGTAAATTTTTTCTGTGGTAAAGTAGATTTTAAATTAGCATTTTCCCATTTTCGTATATAAGTTTATCATCAGCATAAATCTTTCCGCCATTTTTCATGTTTTTAATCAAATCCCAGTGAAGTCCTGAAACATTTTTTCCGCCTGTTTCAGGGTAGGAGGCTCCGACAGCCATGTGTATTGCTCCTCCTATTTTTTCGTCGAACAGAATATTACCTGTAATTTCTTGAATTTCATCATTTGTACCTATAGCAATTTCCCCGATACCATGCGAACCTTCATCCATATTTATCATGGCATTAAGGAATTCTTCACCTTTATCTGCGGTTGCTTTTACAACAAGTCCGTTTTCAATCAACAAATGAACTCCATGTGCAGAATTTCCTCTATAATTTTGCGGATAGTCAAAATAGATTTCTCCGTTTATTCCGTCTTCAACAGGTGAGGTGAAAACTTCTCCATCAGGATAGTTGTTGATTCCTGAACAGCTTATCCATTTTCTGCCTTCTACATTAAATGTGATATCTGTTTTTTCTCCGGTAATACGTATTTTTTTAATCTTATCCAGGTAGTTTGCCCATCTGGTTTGTTTTTCATCAAGTTCTTTTAGTTTTGCAACAGGGTCATCTAAATCCAGATAGCATGATTTAAATAAAAATTCTGAATACTCATCTAGCGACATATTTGCTTCTTGAGCAAGAGCTTGAGTTGGAACGTCTGCTATAACCCATCTTGCATTGCCTTCTGCCGAACGTTTCATCAGCATTTCAGATAATGTTTTTGTGGCTTTCCCGCGGCGTGCCAGTTTATTTAAATCTGCACGCGCCATGTTTTTAGTATTCAGAGGTGCGCCTATTGAGATATATACATCGGCAGTTTCGTACTCCATTTTTGTAATAGGATCAATATAATCAAGTTGTTCATCAGTTGCATTCTTCAAAAATACTTCTCCAAAATCGCCAAATGATGTCCTCAATAATGGATTCCCGCCTTTTTTTAGTACTCTTTTGTATACAGCTTTTACCAAATCTTTTGCTTGTATAGATTCAGCTCTAATAATAACCAAATCTCCCTTTTTTACATTCGTTGAGTAATCAACTAAAACCTCTGCATATTTGTCCCAAATATTTTTTTGCATAATCTACCTCTTTCTTTCTGTTAAATTTTATAATAATTCAGTGGGCTTGTAAATAATGCATTTGAATAAATATAATCAGGTTTGATATTTTTTATATATAAAATTATTATTTGTTATTATTTTTCAAATTTTAAACATTTATATAAGTGGAGTACTGTTTTTTTGCAATCAAGTGCATTGATAATTTCTTTTTTCATTTGTTCTATTGGTACTTCATTGAATACAAATAGCTCATATATATCAACCTGTAAAGCTTTTGCAATAGAGGTTAAATTTTCGGCAGTAGGATAGTTGTTACCATTTTCAATTTTACTTATATTTTTAGGATCAATTCCTACAAGTTCAGCCAGGTGTTCTTGAGTAATTTTTTTTTCTTTTCTAAGTTTTTGTATTTTTTTTCCAAGATCCTGTTTTAGAGTCATTTTGTCATTTCCTTTTTTTATAAAATTAACTTGGACTAAATTGTTTTATAACAATCTGTTGGATATAATTTTGTAAAAATTCAACTATATAGATTGACAAAATTCTATTCATAAGATATAATTATAATATATTTCTATATAACAAGCAGAGAAATCAATCTTTCTGTGCTTATTGTTGAATGGAAGTTGTTAACTCATGAAAAGAAAGGTGAAAAGATTATGACAAAAAGGTTCGGTTTTACTTTGGCAGAAGTATTAATCACATTAGGTATCATTGGTGTAGTTGCTGCTATGACTATTCCAACATTGATTGCTAACACAAACGGTGCAAAATTCCGTTCTCAATTTAAGAAAACATTATCAACATTAAACCAAGCCGGTTTGATGGCTCAAGCTCAATATGATTTTGACTATGCTGGTACAGCAGCTGCTTGTAACACTAACGTTGCCACAGCTGCTACAGAACATCCGGATTCAGTTATGTCATTCTGTGCTATCTTAAACGGTACATTAACAGGTCAAACTTATAATGGTTCTGTTATAAACTTAAAACGTAACACTACAGGTACGGATGGGAAGTCTAGTGCTGGTGCTTATACTATTGTTAACCAAGGTGATGGTGTTATCCCAGCAGATTATACAACATATTTAGCATATACTTTAGCTGACGGTTCTATTGTTGCATTTAACGCTAACGCTAAAGGTTGTGAATTACCTATCGGTACAAGAATGGATAATACTGCATTAACTAACCAACTTAAAGATTGCCATGGTTTTATTGATGTAAATGGTACAACATTACCAAACAAAGAAGTTACTTGTTCTGCTACTAACGGTGCTGGTACTGTAGATAAAGCTAGCAACACTGTTCAAACTCCTTGTACAGTTAAAAACGATGCTAAACACATGACAGATGTATTCCCTGTTGTATTCCACGATGCAACAGTTGAACCGGCATCTGACGCTGCTAAATATATATTAACATCATCTAAGTAATAAAGACTTTCTTTTAAAATGTCAAGTGATACCGAATCGCTTGATACGCTTTACATTATTTCGAGGCGGAATTTTATTCCGTCTCATTTTTTTAAAAGTGATTTATTGTAAAATAAATCACTTTTAAAAAAAATACTACTGAATTTCTCAATTTTTATTCATCCGCAAGGCATTCATGGCCTGTTTTATGGGATTTTAAAAGAACTCCGCGTTTTGAAGTATGAATAAAGTCTATCATTTTTTCAATATATTCATTCATTGGAATTTCAGCTTTAATTTTTTCGATAGCTTGAGATGTATTATATTCTTCTGAAATTAAAAGTTTAAACGCTTCATTAGTTGCTGTTCTTATTTCCAGAGGTACTCCACGTCTTTTCATCGCAACTATATTTAAGCCGCGTGGAACAGGTGGTCTTCCTTCACCTTTAGAATAAGGTAATATATCCTGACGAGATGCTGAGAATCCGCTGATAATTGCCATATCACCAATTCTGATATTTTGATGGAATACGCTCATGCCACCTACAAAAGCTCCAAACCCAACATGTACATGTCCTCCAAGGGTTACGAGATTTGCAAGAATTACCTGGTCTGCTAAAACACAGTTATGTGCGACATGCGAACCAACCATAAGTAAACATTTATTACCTATTCTTGTTGTAAAATCTCCACATGCTGCGCCTCTGTGGACTGTTACATTTTCTTTTATAATTGTTTCATCACCGATTATAACTTTTGTTTTTTCACCTTTATAGCCAAGATCTTGTGGTTCAGAGCCTATTGTGGCGAATGGCGAAATTGTACAATTTTTTCCAATTTCAGCATGTTCAATATGTGCATTTGAAATTACTCTAGTTCCGCTACCAATAATTACATCTTCACCTATTACTACATAAGGTCCGATAATTGCATCTTCTGCTATTTTTGCGGAAGGATGAATTATTGCTGTTTTATCAATCATTTTTAACCCTCTTTCTTACTATTCCTTATGTCAATTATAGTACAAAGTATGGGCTTAGCAAATTCCTTTATATTATTTTAATATGTTATGAGGTATTAAAATTGATGTGCGTCAGATGGAATCATTAATGAAACTCCCGGTTTCCAATTTTTATCGAGATAATTAAATGAGTCATTCAACAAAATGTTTAGTTTTTTTAGTAATTTATTTTCATGGTTGTTCATTAGTTCGGTCATTACTATGACATATACCTGTTGAATTTCTTGAGCATCGAAATTTCGAATTTTTGGGGCTCCATCAACCATTATAGAAGAATCAAATATAATTTTATGTAATAGTTGTCTTAGTTCTAATGCAAGTTTTTTTGTATCTTTTGATACATCTGTTTTTTCGATACCTTTTAATTCTTTTGCAAATTTTAGCAAGGTTAATAAATAGGTATTTGCCATTTTTGAACTTTCATCTCCCGGATAAGAGTCGACGTACAGTCTTGTAATTTTACTTGCAGAAGACATTTTAGATTGGTTTAATTCAGGTTTATGAGGGTAGTATATTAAATCTTTAAATGAGATATTTGAGGTATCAATACCTTGTGTTTCTGCCCAGTTGAAAATTTTTCTTTTGAGTAAATCCGGAGTTATATCAACTGTATAGAACATATCTTGTTCTTCTTTGACTTTCTTCCAGGCGTATTCCATATTTTTTGAAAAAGCTTTTCTAGCCCATTCATTTGTTGCCCAGAATTGTTTCATTGCTGTAGATTTTTCTTTATTCAGGTCTGTCGGATATTCAAAGTCATCAACTGTGAGATTTTTAAAGCCTTTATTTTTCATAAACTTAGAAAGAGCTTGTTTAATTCTGTCGGCACCAAAAATATTCCACGCTTTAGACATTACACGGTGTAGAAGTTGTGCTTGTTCCGGATTATCCTGATAGAATTGTTTCTGTCGTTCAGACATTGCAAAAATTCTTTCAGGATTTTGTTGATAGTATTTTAATAACCCTTCAGATATATGCTGTTTATGTTCTTTAGATAATGGACCTCTTTTTATGTATACAGGTTCACCGTTGGCCTTTTGAACTTTGATGTCCATTGATTCCATACGTTTTTGTGCCATTTGTTTGGTTAAACGTTCATTGTATTCAGGGTCTGAAAATTTTAGAATATGTCCGTAGTGTCTGTTTACTTTTGGAATATTTAATTTTTCCATTGTATGATTGAGGTCTTTCCCTCCTGTATAGGCTTTTAAATCATTTAGAGAAAAGCCTTCTCCCCAGTATAATTTTATTATTTGGAGTGCTAAATCTTCTTCAGGGTTAAAAACGTCAATTTTGCCTTTTTGGATATCATCAATTAGACTTCCTTCTTTATAGTCAATATCTTCAACTGCTTTTACATTTTTAAATTCTGGAAATCTTTCTTTTAATTCTTTCAGGTTAAAGCAATCTTTTATGTTTTCAAATAATTTTTTATGAATACTTATCAGAGTTTCATTATCTTTGTTTCCGTTTTCCAAAATCATTTCTGCCCATTCTCTGATATTTTTAGGATAAATATCAGGGTATTTTTGAGCAAGTTTATCCAGATTAGTTATTGTCTCTGCCAGATTCAGGCTGTAACCTCCTGTAAAAGCCAAATATTGTGCAGCACTTGGCATTGGAAGTTGTTGCTTAATGGGATAATTTATTCGGGGATTATTTTTTCTATTAGGGTTTTGATTTGTATTTTGAATACTATTTTTTAATTGTAATTGTGGGGTAATGTTTTCTATTCTCATATTTTTTTCCTTTGTCTGGCTAAAAACGGGTAAATATTTATATTTGCATAATTTTTTATAAATTTTAATATATATTTACAAAAAGCAGACGGATAATAGTTCTATCCGTCCGCTTTTTATAGTTGTTGTTTTGTTATGCTTTTAATGAATCTTCGTATATTTTACGAACAACTTCTCTTGAATTTCCGCTAGGACCTATATTAATCAGTCCATCCAATGACGGAGTGGTGAATGCTAAATCTGTTAATCTTTCAACATCTTCAGCTTTGAATCCCATATCTTCAAGTTTTTCCGGTACATCAACTGATTTTAGCCATGCATAAACACCGTTACCTGCTTTTTCTGCTTCTGATGGATCACCTGTTAAACCAGGAACAATTGGAGCTAAAATGTCAGCTAAAGTTGCAGCTCTATCTTTGTATATAGTTTTGATAACTGCAGGTAATAAAATTGCAAGACCTAAACCATGTGATAAATCAGGTTTTACAGCACTAAGAGGATGTTCTAACGCATGTGTGTAGTGTAATAGACCGTTATCAAAACTTACACCACCCATCATTGCTGCATAACATAAGAAGTATCTGGCTTCTAAATCTTCAGGGTTTGCAATTGCTTTTGGTAAATATTTTGCGACTAATTCAATAACTTGTTTTGCAAGTGTGATTGAATATGGAGATGCAACAGTTGAAGTTGCTGCTTCTACTACATGATTTACTGCATCTATTGAAACATATCTTGTTTGTTTTGGAGACAATTTTGTCATCAATTGAGGATCATCAATTGCATAGGTAGGATATATGCAATCATAAGCAATCGCAGGTTTAAAATCTTTTTCAAGATTTGTAACAACTGCAAATCTGTTTGTTTCTGTCCCTGTACCATGAGTTAAGTTGATAGAAATAATAGGAGCAGCTTTTGTAGGTACAAAAGTAAAATCATAAATTTCTTCGGCTGTTCTTTCTGGATATTCAAGTAGAATAGCAACAGATTTTCCTGCATCGGTAGGAGAGCCTCCACCTATTGCAATAACTGCTTGAGCCCCAAAATCTTTTGCCATTTTAAATGCATCGTTAACATGATGAGTTGTTGGATTTGGAGTTACCTGATCAAAATTTACGTAACCTATGCTGTTTTCTTTTAATGCTTTTTCTACTATATCCCAGGCTCCTGTAGCTTTATAAGCATTTCTTCCTGACATAACAATAACTTTATTAATACCTTTTGATTTTAAGTCTTTTGCAATGTCATTAATTTTTTGTATTGCACCGACACCAAAGTAAACATTAGTTCTGGTTCTAATCTCACGTATTTCATTAATGTTAATATCTTTTTCCCACATAATAAACTCTCCTTTCTTTCAGTAATAGCTGTTCTTCACGATGATTATAGTGTACAAAAATTATTTTTTCAAGATATTTTTCCCAAAAAAAGTTGCATTGAATTATAAATATTTATATGAAAACTTCTTTGAAGTTAAAGAAATTTTACAAAATACTAACCGACTGTATAATGATATGCATGTTTGTTTTATAATCCTTTTGAGAGGTTAGGATTGAAACATTCACGACTTACATTATTGATATTTATTGCCCTGGTATTAGGTGTAATTTTTGGCCATTTTTGCCCCGCTATGGCTGTAAAAATGCGTACTTTTGCCGTTATATTTTTACGAATGGTTAAAATGATTATTGCACCATTATTGTTTGCAACTCTGGTTACAGGTATTGCTGGGCACGGTGATGTAAAAAAGCTTGGTAAAATTGGTGTAAAAACAATAATTTATTTTGAAGTCGTTACAACGCTTGCTTTAATTATCGGTTTAACTATGGGAAATATATTTAATCCCGGAAAGGGTTTTGTAACAGGGACCGTAGCAAATCCGGAATTATTGAAAGAAGCCGGTTTGATGGCTGTAACTACTCCTCATACCTCAATTTCTGAAATGGTTATGAATATTTTTCCTACAAGTATAGTGCAGGCTATGTCAGAAGGTAATCTGCTTCAAATAGTTGTATTTTCTATATTTATGGCGGTTGCAATATGCGCAGTAGGAAAAAAAGCAAAACCTGTTATGGATTTGCTAAATTCTGTATCTCAAATAATGTTTAAGTTTACGGAATATGTTATGTATTTTGCTCCTCTGGGTATTTTTGGTGCAATTGCTTCTACTGTTGGTATGAATGGTCTGTCTATCTTAAAAAATTATGCAAAGATAATTTTTTCACTTTATACAGCTCTTGCTGTTTTTGTATTATTGGTTTTATTTATAGCCTGCAAATATGCAAGAATTTCTTTGAGAAACCTTTTAAAAGCTATTCAGGAACCTGCAATTTTGGCGTTTTCGACAGCAAGTTCTGAAGCTGCTTTTCCTAAAGCAATAGAAATTATGGAAAGGTTTGGTGTCCCTCAAAACATAGTAAGTTTTGTTATGCCTACTGGGTATACATTTAATCTGGATGGTAGTACTCTGTATTTAGCAATGGCTGTAATTTTTTCATCCCAAATTTGTGGTATTGATTTGAATTTAAATCAACAAATATTGATGATGCTTGCACTGATGCTTACCAGTAAGGGAATTGCAGGTGTTCCTAGAGTTTCACTAGTTGTCCTTGCAGGAACTTTAGCAAGTTTTAATATCCCACTAATTGGCGTAGCTATTCTTTTGGGCATTGATCAAATTTTGGATATGGGCCGAACAACAGTAAATCTTGTAGGTAACTGTGTTGCAACTGTTGTAATTGCTCGTTGGGAAAACGAATTTAATTATGATAAAATGAAATTATTTATAAAAGAATGTGAAAAAGAAGAACAAGAGTTAGGTCTTGCTTCTGCAAAAATGATTTGTGAAAAAGTAACTAATAAAATAGAGGGAAAATAAAATGGCAGAAAGTACAAAAACCGAGTATAAAAATACTCTGAATTTGCCTCAGACGACTTTAGCTATGAGGGCTAATGCTACGGTTAGAGAGTTAGAAATTCAAAAATTTTGGGAAGAAAATGATATTTATAATAAAATTATAGCCCAAAGAGATAAGACTAATTCTTTTGTGTTGCATGATGGTCCTCCGTATTTGAGTTCTGAGAAAATTCATGTTGGGACAGCATTAAATAAAATATTAAAAGATATTTTGATAAAATATAAATCCCAAAAAGGTTTTTATGCTCCGTATGTTCCTGGATATGACGGACATGGTTTGCCTATTGAAAATGCTGTTGTCAAAAATATAAAAGGTGGACGACATGCTATTTCCGAAACCGAATTAAGGGCAAAGTGCAGAGAGTTTGCTCATAAAAATTTAAAAGGGCAAGAAAGTGAATTTAAACGTCTTGGTGTTCTCGGTAACTGGGAACATCCATACTTAACTATTGACCCTGAATATGAAGCAGAGCAGGTTAGAGTATTTGGCCAGATGTACAAAAAAGGGTATATCGAAAAAGGGTTAAAACCTGTATATTGGTGTGCATCTTGTGAAACTGCTTTAGCTGAAGCTGAAGTTGAATATGCTGATCATACATCTACTTCAATTTATGTAAGATTTAAGTTTGATGATGAAAGTTCAAAGAAACTTCAAAATATAGTCAATACACAAAACCGTGATGTATATGCAATAATATGGACAACTACTCCTTGGACAATTCCTTCTAATATGGCAATATCAATGCATCCTAGATTTATGTATACATTTTTTGTTTATAAAGGGGATGTATATGTGGTTGCACAGGAACTGTTATCAGCATTTTTGAATGATGTAGAGTGGGATGAAGCAAGTATAGATATTCTTGGTTCTTGTTCAGGTCAGGATTTGGAACTTCTTAATACAAAACATCCGTTGTTAGACAGAAAATCTCCTATAATTTTGGGAGAGCATGTAACTCTTGATGCAGGTACAGGTTCTGTTCATACTGCACCGGGACATGGTTTAGAAGATTATGAAGTCGGTTGTAAGTATGGTATAGATGTATTTTCTCCGCTTGACGGACGTGGAATCTGGACAGAGAGTGTGAATATTCCTGAATTGGTCGGTGTTCCATATTATAAAGGTAATGCTAAAGTTATTGAAATGCTTCAAAATTGTGGAGCTTTGTTAAAACAGCAGGATATTCAGCATAGTTATCCTCACTGTTGGAGATGTAAAAATCCTGTAATTTACAGGGCTACTCCGCAATGGTTTGTTAAAGTTGATAAATTTAGAGATAAAGCTCTTGAATCGATAAAAAATGTAAAATGGATTCCTGCAAGTGGTGAAAATCGTATAGGTAATATGGTAGAAAGCCGTACGGATTGGTGTATTTCCAGACAAAGAGCATGGGGTGTTCCAATTCCGATTTTCTATTGTGAAGATTGTGGTGAAGTTATTTGTAATGATGAGACGATTGAAAATATAGCGGGAATTTTTGAGAAAGAAAGTTCCGATGCGTGGGTAAAATATTCTGCTGAAGAGTTATTACCTTCAGGTTTTGTATGTCCTAAATGTGGTAAAAAACATTTCAAAAAAGAAAAAGATATTATGGATGTTTGGTTTGATTCAGGTGTTTCTTGGAAAGCTGTTGTCGAAAAAAGAGCAGATGAATTAGGGCATACACCTGTAGATATGTATTTGGAAGGTTCCGATCAACATAGAGGATGGTTCCAATCTTCATTATTGACATCTGTTGCAACACAAGGCCAGGCTCCATATAAGCAAGTTTTAACTCATGGCTTTGTTTTCGGTGAAGATGGACGTAAAATGTCTAAATCATTGGGTAATTATATTCGACCTGATGATATTATAAAAAATTATGGAGCTGATATTTTAAGATTATGGGCGGCATCTGTTGATTACAGAAATGATATTAAAATTGGAAATAATATTATTGGACAACTTACTGAAATATTTAAAAAGACAAGAAATACTGCCAGATTTTTGATTGGTAATTTGTTTGATTTCAATCCGTCTGAGGATTATGTTCAGTATGATGAGCTCAAAAATATTGATAAATTTGCACTCCATAAATTGAATAAATTGATTGCTGATGTAACTGAGGCCTTTGAAAACTATGAATTTTATAAATATTTTCAATGTTTACAAAATTTTGCGGCAGTAGATTTAAGTTCATTTTATTTGGATATAGTGAAAGATAGGTTATATACTGCAGGTAAAAAATCACTCTCACGCAGAGCTTGTCAAACTGTTTTATTTGAAAATTTAATGGCACTTGTTAGAATTTTAGCTCCAGTAATGCCTCATCAGGCGGAAGATATATGGCAGAATGTTCCGGAGGTTCAACGTGGAGGCTTGATAAGCATATTGTTGTCTGATTGGCCGAAAGTGAATGAAAAATGGGATAATCAACAATTAGAAGATGAATTTACCATGATTCTTAAATCAAGAGAGGTTGTTTCTCGAGCAATTGAGCCATTGAGGGCAGATAAAAAGGTTGGAAGCTCTTTAGAAGTTGCAGTCTATATAAAAGCTGAACAGGATTCAGTTTTGCAAGCTAACGAATCTGATTTAGCGGATATTTATATTGTTTCTCAAGCATATCTTACTAAGGAAAAGCCTTTGAATGTTTTAAATGAGTATAAAGAAGATGATTATACTGTTTGGGTAACAAAGGCTGAAGGTGAAAAATGTGTAAGATGCTGGAAGTATCGTAATTTGAATGAAGACGGTATTTGTTCAGATTGTTTAGATGCTATTAAGTAGTTTCAATTTGTTTAATACTAAAAAGAGATTCTTAATATTAAGAATCTCTTTTTAGTATTAATTTTTTTGAAATTTTAGTTGATATATAGCAATTTTATTTAGAAAAAATCCTTTTTATATTTATAATAGGGGAAAATAATAATGTCGCCAATTTCACCAACCGGACCGAAAATACTTTCGGATTTTAGCAAATTTTCGGAATTTGTTTTAAATAATCAGAAACAAATGACTCCGAAAATTTTTTCACAACAATTAGGATATATTCAAAGGAATTTTATTGCAGCAAAACAAAGAGAATTATTTTGTGAAGAAGCTGATAAATTGGCCACAAAGTTAGTTGCTGCAGAAAATGGGGATTTTGCCGGAATTATATATAGCGCATTGACAAAATTAACTGAATATTTTCCAAGAGAATTGGAATTATATGCCAAAAAGGGGCTGGCTGTTGCTGAGCAAAATGGTGATTATGTCCATGTAATGGCCAGATTGAATAATCTTAGAAAAGTATATATTGATAAGCCTGATAGACTTTATGATTATATTAACACTTTGTATGCTCAGGAAAAATGTTTGAAAAAGCTTTCAAAATCTTATGAATCCGTAACTGAAAATTATAAAACAGTAACAAGGAAAGCAGCTAAAAAAGAAGATTATGAAAAAATGCTTGCTTATGTTCAAACTGAGATAGGTAAATTAACATGGAAGAAGCATCCGAACGATGCAATGAAAAAGCTTTTGAATGCAAGAAATATATTTATTGCAAGGGGAGATAGCAGTCAGAGCGTTGAGTATATAAATTTTTTAATATCAAAGATAGAGAAACTGTCAACTTTTGATAAGTCTGTTTAGTATTTATTTGTAAAATTTGTGTAATTATTTTTAATATTCCTAGGCAATGGGATTTTTTGTGTATTAATATAGAAGAGTATATAGAGGAAATTTTTTATGCCGGTAACATCAAAAGAAAAACGAAAACAAATAGATGAAAATTTGATTCCACAAAATATTGAAGCAGAAGAGGCTGTTCTTGGTGCAATTCTGGTTAATCCTGAAACTTTGGCTAAAGTTTCTGATTCTTTGCTTCCGACGAGTTTCTATAAACCTGCTCATAGGTATATTTATGAAGCGATGCTTCAACTGTTTAATAATAACGATAATATTGATATTGTTTCTGTTTCCGATGTATTAAGTTATAGTGGGAAATTAGAATCTGTTGGCGGGAGGGCATATATTAATGATTTGGTAGAAAATACAATTACCACTTCTAATATTTCTTATTATGCAAAAATTATTCAGGAAAAAGCCGTAAAACGTGCATTGATTAATGCTGGTTCTGAAATAGTAAGTAAAGGTTATGATTTGGAACCTAGTGATAGATCTTTGGAGCAAGCAGAAAAACTTATTTTTGATATAGGTTCCAGTAAGGCAACGACGGATTTAAAACATGTAAAAGATTTAGTATTAGATACTTGGGACAATATTGAATATCGTTATAATCATAAAGATGAGCTGTCAGGATTAAGGACTGATTTTTATGAGTTGGACACAATGATGAGTGGTTTGCACAAGTCGGATTTAATAATTCTTGCGGCACGTCCGGCTATGGGTAAAACCGCTTTTGCTCTTAATATAGCTCAAAATGTTGCGATAAAGGAGAATGTTCCGGTATGTATTTTTTCTCTTGAAATGTCAGCGTCCCAATTAGTCCAGAGAATGTTGTGTTCGTATGCAGAAGTTGACGCTCAAAGACTTAAGACAGGTAATATGCTTCAGCAAGATTTGGATAAACTTGCAATGGCTATGAATGATTTTAGTCAAGCTCCTATTTATATCGATGATACTTCAGGTTGTACATTAACTGATATTAGGACCAAGTGTCGCAGACTTAAAACGCAGCAAAAAGATTTAGGTCTTATTGTAATTGACTATTTGCAATTAATGGAAGGTGGCGGAAAAGACGATCGTTTGCAGCAGATTTCCGCTATATCAAGAGGGTTAAAAATTTTGGCAAAAGAACTTGATGTGCCTATTATTACTTTATCTCAGTTATCTCGCGCTGTTGAAGGTCGTACGGATAAACGGCCTATGTTATCAGATTTGAGAGAATCAGGTTCAATTGAGCAGGATGCTGATATTGTAATGTTTATTTATCGTGAAGATTATTATAATAAAGGCGAGTCTGAAGAAGAAGAAAATATTAAGGCATCTTCAAAAGGGTTATCCGAAATTATTATTGCTAAACATAGAAATGGTCCTGTTGGAACAATTAAATTATTATTCCAAGGCAATATTACAAAATTCAAAAACCCTCTTAAAGATGATTCATTTGATGCTTTTTAATTTGCTTTGATAAGATTTTCTACTTTGCAAACTGAGCTGTCTTGAACATATTTTGTCAGTTCATCTTGGAGTGCTTGTTTATCTTTTGCATTACCTTTTTGTGCAGATTCAACTTTTTCAATGATTGATGCAAGTTGTTTTTCTGAAAATGCACATTGGGTTGAAAGAATATCCTGTTTCATTTCTTCACTGTATACAATACTTTTGGTAATACATTTACCGTTTTGCCAGCCTGCAATTGATTCAGTGGATTTTAGGTGTAAAACAGGAGTTGCAGGATCATCCGTAGGTATTTCTGCATTGTATTTTTCAATATGTACGCTGCAATCTTTTAAATGAGTTAAATATGCGTCAGAATATGTTCCGGCAGCCATTACTATGCTTGCGCTAACTATTAATAATCCGGAAGTTAATAATATTTTTTTCATAATTTTGAAAACCTTTCTTTTTATATAAATATTATTTTATATATTTTTTTATAATAAGTCTATAGCTCCGGAAGATAATTATTGATTTTTATAAGCTTGTTGCTATAATAGGTACTGTTATGAATATTGAATGTCAAAAAAAATTTGCAGCTGGTTTATCAATTTTTTCAAATTCGGCAATTATTTTGTTAAAATTAATTGTAGGTATTATTTCCGGCAGTGTAAGTATAATTTCTGAAGCTATTCATTCCATGAGTGATTTTTTGGCTTCTGTTTTGACATTTTTTTCTGTAATAAAGTCGGCAGAACCTGCTGATAAGAAGCATCCGTTCGGACACGGAAAATATGAAGATATGTCGGGATTTATTGAGGGCGGTTTAATCATATTTGCTTCAATTTTTATTATTTATGAAGCCTTAAAAAAAATATTAACCAATAGTTATTCATCTGTTGATACAAACTTGGGTTTATATGTAATGGGAGTATCTGTTGTAGTTAATTTTATTGTTAGTTCAATATTGTTTAAAGTTGCAGAACGTTCAGGTTCAATATCTTTATATGCAGATGCCCAACATTTAAGAACGGATATTTTTTCTTCGCTGGGTGTATTTTTAGGTTTACTGTTAATACAACTTACAGGTATTTATCTTTTGGATCCTATTATAGCAATTATAGTTGCGCTGATTATATTTAAAACAGGTTTTTCTATCTCCAAAAGTACTATGGACAATTTGTTGGATTGTTCATTACCTGAAGAAGATATAAATTCTATTGAACAAATTATTGAATCCTATAAAACTCAAGGTGTATTGAGTTTTAAAGATTTGAAAGCCCGCCGTTTGGGACCACAAAAGAGTATAGAAGTAACTCTTGTATTTCCAAAAGACATGACAATATTACACTGTCATAATGTTTGCGATTTAATTGAGCATAGTCTTGCTCAACAATTTGGAGATATATCTGCAAGTATTCATTTAGAACCTGAAGTTTCTATAAAAATTAATCACTAATCCAACGAATTGAGATATTTTACCATTTTTTTCAAATCTTTATTCCAGCTGCCATTCCAATTTTTTTGGATAATATCAGCCGGAGAAATTCCTTTGTAGGTATATTCTTTGATTGTATTTAGAAATAAATCTTCTCCTGTTTGTGCTTGTTTGAGGTATTTTTCAGCTATTTTTATTATTTCTTTTGCATAATCTAATACTTTAGCATTTTTTATTTTTGCTTGGAGTGCATGTTTTGGTACATTATAGCGTAATTCTGAAAAATCCTTGTATTGGAGGTGTTTTAGAAGTTCTTCACATTCATCCATTGCACAGTTGTCATACATAATCCCTTTATAAATCGCTAATATTGCATATTTTAAATTCCCACCAACACAATCATGGTTTCTAATTTCTATGAAGTTGCGCATTCTTACTTCCGGAAAATATAAATTTGCTTGAAGTTCGTAGTCTTCAAGTGTAGCATATTCGCCCAGATAGCCATTTTTCATAAATTCTTCAAATGTTATATCACCATTTATTTCGATGGATAAATTGTTTCTTTGTATGAATATCATAGGTGTTTTCATGACACAATCTATATAGTCATCAAAAGAAAATTCTTCACTTATTTTTCCGCAAAATCCGCAACGGTCATTGTCTGTATTTATCCAACTCAATCCTCGAAATGTTTTATATCCTGTATCGACCCCTCCTCTTATTGGAGAATTGGCGAACATTGCAGTCATAAACGGTATTAATTTATTTGCAAGTTTAAACTTTCTCATTGCGTCTTCTTGGGATTTGAAATCGATACAGCACTGTATTCCTGCAGTCTCACGCATCATGACATCCGATAATATTCCCCAGAGGTATTTTGCCATAATTTTGTATCTTTTTTTAGGAATCAGGTTTATTGATTTGTGTGTAGAATATGGTGAAACTCCATAGTTTAAAAGTGTTACATTAGACGTTGCAAGAGCTGCATCAATTTTTGAATTTATATTTTCAATTTTGCTTTTTAATTGAAAAATTGATTTTTCCGGTTTTGCACTAATTTCGATCTGGGCTCCTGGTTCAAGTGTAATAGTATCATGTTCTTTTTGCAGACCAATTATATTTTTCCCATCTAAAATATAATCCCAAGTTTCTTCTTTTGCGAATTCTTCTAAAAAATGTTTTATTCCGTTTTCGCTCCAATAGTCGATAGCTTTGAAAGAGGTAGCCGAGATAGGTAATCTCTCATATTCTATACCTATCCTATAGTCTTCCGGTTTTGTATAACCTTTTGTGTAAAGTTTTAAAATCTCGTCCCTTTTTAATTCTTTTTTTTGTTCAAGTTTAATCATGTTAACCTCTATAGATACATATTATTATAACATTATTTAAGATATCAAATAAAATTTTGTAAACATTTAGCTATGTGTGGTATTATAATTAGTAAGATGAATTACTTCGAACGGGCAAAATATTTTAGAACTAAAAAACGTCTTGGACAAAATTTTCTTGTTGATGGAGAAATTATACAAGATATTATAGAATTTGCACATATAAAGCCGGATGATACAGTTGTAGAGATAGGTCCGGGAGTCGGTTTTGTAACTGAACAGCTTGTCAAATATGCAAAGAAGGTTATTGCTATTGAGTTGGATGAGGAAGCTATTAAAGAATTAAAAAAACTTGAAGCCCCTAATCTTGAAATTATTCATAATGATGTTTTAAAAACGGATTTATCAACATTGACAGATGGTAAATTTAAGGTTGTTGCAAATATCCCATATTATATTACAAGTCCAATCATTGCTCATTTGTTGGGTGAAGTAGATGATTTAAATAATAAAAATAGAAATAAAATATCAGATATAATTCTTATGGTGCAAGAAGAGGTTGCAAGGCGAATGGTTGCCGATGAGAATTCTTCAGGTAAACAGTATGGACTTTTAACTATATTATCTCAATTTTGGGCTGATGTGGAAATATTAAGACTTGTAGGACGAAAATCATTTTATCCTGCTCCAAAAGTTAATTCTGCTATTGTGAAATTGGATGTAAAAACTTCTCCTAAATTGCAGCTTTCAGATTATTCATTTTTTAGAAAAGTGGTGAAAGCAGCTTTTGCGCAGCGTAGAAAAAATATTAAAAATTGTTTGTTGAGTGCGTCTTTTCCTAAAGAGAAAATTATTATGTCTTTAGCAAATTTAGGTATTGATGAAAATATCAGAGGCGAAAAACTTTCAATTGAAAAGTTTGGAATGTTATCAGAAGAATTGTTAAAGCTATAAAATTTATCGGTGCGGATTATAACTTAAGGAATATATAAATAAGTAAATATAAGGAGATTCAACTTATGCAGCGGATAAAAATTCAATGTCCGGCAAAGATAAATTTAACATTACGAGTAGTAAATAAACGCGAGGATGGTTTTCATAATATTGAAAGTATTATGCAGACTATAAATTTATTTGATTATTTAACGATTTCTGTTAAAGATTCTAATAATACTAATATTGTATTAAGTGGTACTAGTAAAGAAATTCCTTATGATGATACAAATCTTGTATATAAGGCCTCTAAACTTTTCTTAACACAAACCAATATTAAAAATAAAAAAATTGAAATTTTTATTGATAAGAATATTCCGGTTGCTGCCGGTTTAGCAGGTGGCAGTACAGATGCCGCAGGCACATTATTTGGTTTAAATAAAATGTTTAATAATATATTGTCTGTAGAAGATTTAAATGTATTATGTGCTGATTTGGGCTCAGATTTAAATGTATGTTTAAAAGGTGGTTGTTTATTAGCAAAAGGTCGGGGTGAAATTATTGAAGAACAGAAATTTAATGATTTTTGTGTAAATTTAATAAAACCATTGGATTTAGGTATATCAGCAAAAGAAGCTTATACTAAATTTTCTCAAAAAATAGCTGATATAGATAAATTTAATTCTCGTAATAATTATAAAAATGATTTAGAGTGGGCGGTGATTGATGATTATCCTCAACTTAAATTTATAAAAGATAAATATCCTACATCAATTATGACAGGTTCAGGTTCGACATATTTTTCCGTATCTGAAAAGTTTGATGAACATATAGAAGGCTATTGGGTGAAAAATAATTTACAATCAATCGGATATGGAGTTACAGAAGTTTAAAAAATATAGGATACAGTGTTAACTGTATCCTATATCAATTATGGTTATTGATTATTAAACCGGGACGCTGCTTACAGGTATTCCTAAACCGTTAAGGTAACTTTTTAATTCATTAGGTCCTAATGAAGCTGCTTTATTTAATTGTTCCGGAGTTAAAACATATCCATGTTCTCTTAGTGCTTCTTCTATTCTTACTTTTGTAGGTGGTGTACCAGGTCCGGGTTGTAGATTTATAAAGAATGGTTCACCATTAACTTTGTCAGGCATGTTTCCGCTAATTGGTTTTGCCGGTTGAGAAGCAACTTCTTTTAGTGATGGTTTTGCTTTAGTTTTAGGTTGAGTTCTGCGAGCTCTGCTATCCCAGTACATACTGCTTCTGCCTGAGCCGCTCATACCTTGGTATTGTTCCAATCTGTAATCATTTCTGGTAATTGTTGTTTTTGTAATATTTCCGTTTTCATCTTTTTCTTCAACAACTTCTTCTTTTGGAATAACTTCTAACTGGAATACCTCAGTATGTCGTGTTTTTAAAGAACCTCTTTCGTCAGTTGCACTGACTAGTACATAGAATGGTCCTTGACGTCCTTCTAGGCCTTTAATAGGTTGTCCATCGCTGGTTTTTCCTGCTGCGATTTCAGCATCTGTAAGTTTTCTATATGAATATGTATTTACTTTAGAATTAGTATTATCCTTAATTGTTATTGTATCAGGTTCATTGTAGTTTCCTGTAACAGCAATTTCACCTCTTTCATTGGCAATTACATATTGTGCTTTTGCATTTGGATCATTTCTGTCTGTCGGAGCATTACGTTTTGCTAGTAATTCATTGTCTCTGGCATGACCTCTTGAACCTTGAGCTTTTTGTCCATTTACTGTTACAACATTACCATTTTCATCTGTAAAGTTGTTTCCGTCGATATCCCAAACTTTCACTTCAGTGATTGTTGGAGTTGTTTCCGGAGGTGTTGTATCTGGTGGAGTTGTTGTTCCTTTTTCTGGTTCTACTAGTTCAGGGTTATCTTTTATAAATTTAGTAGCTTCGTATGCAGCTAAGAGTTCTCTTGTATTGACGCTCTTACCTGTTCTTTCACCTATTGCAGTATGAAGGATAGCTGCTTTGATTTCTTTATCTCTATTTTTGTCTCCGGTAATTTCCATACCAAGAATTTTGTCCATAATTGCTTGGTTATGTTTTCCGGATACTTTTGATTTTTGAGCTAAGACTTCGTCAACGCTTGCACCTTTGAAGATATCTTTTTCTCCGTTATCTTTAACTGTTATCGCAGCTATTACAGCTGGTAGTACTGCTCCTGCAAGACCTCTTAGTGCCATTTCACCTTTAGATATCTTATCTGTAGCTTCGGCAATTTTTGTAGCTGTTGCTGTTACAGTTGTTGTTTGAGTGTCTGTAGCTTCTACCTGGTCGAAGAATTCTTCTCCGTTTGATGCTGTCCAGTAATTTGAAGCTGTAGCTGTTGCTGATGCAGTTGCAGTAGCTGTTGCTGATGCGGCTGCTGATGCTACTGCTTTGGCTACTATACCGCCGCCAAGAATACCGGTTAAGGCTCCTGCTCCCAGGGTGAGTGCTGCAGCTCCTACTTTCATTACTCCTGTGTAATTTTTTCTTACATCTAAGCCGGCAGCTTCAAACATATCTTTAGTTGTTCTATTTTTAACTTCGGCACTGCCTTTAAGAACTTTTCTTTCATCCAAGCCTGCTTTAAAGTCAGTACCTGTGTATTGTAACATTGTTTTTTGATATGCTTCTGTATTAACTGAGCCGTCCTCGTTAAACATTTGCGAAGCATTGTAGTCTCTTTGAATATATTCGGCTGCTTTTACCATTACCTGGAATGCTTTATTTCTGTCAGCCGGAGTTGCACCGTTTTCATAAATTTCTTTATATTTATTATAAGATTTTAATGCTTCGTTAACACTTGCTTTTGATTTTTCATAAAGTGTTCTAGCACCATCTAAAGCTTTACCGTCAAGTAATGTATATTTAGGATTATCTTTATCCCAAGTTCCGTCTGCTTTTGCTTTTTTCACTGCAGCTTTATATTCATCTTCGTTTGTGAAGATTTTTTCTACAGCATCATATCTATCCATTGCTTCTAAGTTGCCTTTAGCTGCACGTCTGATTTTTCTGTTTTTTAGTCCGGTTACACCAAATTCTTCTTGTGCACCTTCTTTAGTGGTGTATTTTTCTTGACCTCTTAAGGCATCTGTGTCAGTTGCAGCTATGTTGTCCCGTTTTGATTGGAATTCATCAAGGACATTTTGAGCTTGCGCTTTCATTTGTGCAGCTTCATCAACTAGTTTTTGGTGTGCGTTTGCACGTGCAGCACGGTCTTGCTCTGTCCCTTTTGTTCCTTCTTGGATAGTAACACCTTGTTCTAAATCTTGATTGGCAGGTTTTAACATCTGCCCAATGGCTTTACCTTGTTCTTTGGTAATTGTTCCATTTTTCACCAGTGCTTCAATATCGTCGCCTGGTTTAACGGTAAGCATCTTACCGTTGTTTGTAAGCACACTGATTTGATCCACCATCTTTCTTGTCCTTTCTTTTCTTATCGAAATTTGGTAATTAAATTCACTATGTTTTTATAAACGTTTTTTTTGTTTCAAAATTTACTTTTGATATTTACTTTATATATACTTAATCTATAAAATACTTATAAATAGTATATTTGAGCGTATTAAGAAATATTAAGACAATATATTGGTTAAATATTTTGTCTAATTATTTATTTTGTCTTACGGTTTGCCCCTAATGCAAGAGTATGTCATCTTTAACCTTTCTACAAATATTCACAGTAACCTTTTATTTAGCTATAGAATCGACATTTTGTAGGAATATCTTTAATAGTTTCGCATTTTTTTGGTGATTATAATTCTAAAACCCTTATGATATTTGCTTTTGGCTTGATTTACAAAACTTCATATTGGTTGTTTCATACGTTATACTTATATAATATTTGCGGTTTCTTGCATGAGGATTAAATATCTGTTAAAATTTTTGCCATGGATGAAATTATTGAAAAACTTAAAGATATAGGTTTTAATTCTTATGAAGCAAAAGTTTATTTAGCTTTATTAAAGAAATACCCTGCGACTGGTTATGAAGTTTCACAAATAGCTAATATTCCACAGTCGAGGGCTTATGATACTCTTAAGGCTCTTGTAATATCGAAAGTTGTATTTTCTTCAGAGGACAAGCCTCAGAAGTTTACGCCAATTGCGCCAAAAGAATTAACAAAAAGATTTAAAAGGAAAGTGTCTTCAACTATTGAGTTTCTTGAAAAAAAACTCCCTGATGTTAAAGAGGACTATAATGAACCTATTCATAATATATGCGGTTATACGGAAATTATTAAAAAATTGAAAGAAGTTATTAAAAACTCCCGCCAATCTTTATATATTGAAATTTGGGATACAGATTTCAAACAGTTAGAGTCCGTATTATCAGAAGCTTATGATAGAGGTATTGATATAAAAATTGTTGGCTATGATAATCTGGTGTCTCCTTTTGGACTAATATATCAGCATCATAACGGAAAAGAGATAGCTTATGGACTGGGTAGTCGTTTAATATATCTTGTTTCTGATGAGCAAGAGTGTGTTTTTGGCAAGGTAGAATCTAAGGTTGTATGGACAAAAAATGAAGATATCTCATTTTTGGCAAAAGAGTTTATAGTTCATGAGATGTATCTTCTTGATATTAATAAACAATTCCCTGAACAATTGAAATATTTCTATGGAGCCGGATTTAAAAAACTAAAAGATAGAATTCTGGGTAAAAATTCAAGTTATTCTATTCATTAGCATGCTTATTTTTTAATAATTATTTACTTTTAAATTTAAATATTAAGTTCTATAATTTAAATAAATTAAGTATTTGAGCATGAATTTTGGGAGAATATAATATTATGGATGGTTATAGTTTTGAGATAATTACCGGTCCTATGAGCTGTGGAAAAACTGAAGAATTACTGCGCAGGATTAGACGCTGTATTATTGCTAAAAAGAAGGTAAAAGTAATTTCTCCGGATGTTGATACCAGGGCTAAAGGTGATTATATTGAATCCCGAAATGGGTTATGGTTGGATGCTGTTAAAGTAAAACATTCTGTTCAGATTTTGAGTCTGGTTAAGGATGCAGAAGTTGTCGCAATAGATGAATTGCAGTTTTTTGATTCGAATATTGTAAAAGTAATAACACAACTTATGAATGAGGGTAAAAAAATTATTGGTACAGGGTTAGAGCTTGATTTCAAAGCTGAGCCTTTCGGTTCAATGCCGGAATTGTTATGTATTGCTACTAAAGTTGATAAATTGCATGCTGTGTGTATGAAATGTGGCTGTGAGCATGCAACTCGTACTCAAAGATTGATTGATGGGCTTCCTGCTGATAAAAATTCTCCTCTTATAATGATAGGTGGGGATGAAACTTATGAGGCAAGGTGTATAAAATGTTATGAATTGCCTGATGTAAATTCTAAAACTCATACAAAAGGTTTTAAGCTTTTGCAATTTAATCATAAATAATTTTAGAAAAATATTCTTTATTATTTGTTGGCTGTTTTTAGTGCCGTATTTTTTGATTATTCACATTTTTTTTTATATGTGATAATATAATCACAGTAATAATTCTTTTTAGATGGAAACTTTTTTATTAGTATTCCGTCTGGTAAAAAAGAAGGAATTATTGGAGGTTTAGATAAGAATGAGAAAAATTATGAAAAAAAGTATTATATTTCTGGGTTTATTTATTGTAATGTTTGGCTGGGTAATCAAGTCAAATGTTCAGGCATCAACTCCCATAGAATTATATGATAATGTATGGCGATTAATTGATTCTAAATATGTTGATCAGACAAATAATGAGCAAGATTGGTTAAAATGGCGCCACAAATATGATAATGTAATCAGAACAGATGATGATGCGTATGTAGCTATTGATACAATGGTTGCTAGTTTAAATGATCCGTATACAAAATTTTTGAATCCTAAAGAATTTGCTGATGAAACAGGTTCAATAAAAGGTTCACTAAAAGGAATCGGGATTCAAATCGGAGTGAAAGATGGAAAGTTGATGGTTATTGCTCCAATTGAAGATACACCTGCAGAAAAAGCTGGTTTGCTTGCAGATGATGAAATTTTGTCTATTGATGGTAAAAGTACTAAGGGTATCACTGTAGATAAAGCTGCAGATTTGATTAGAGGAGAAGAAGGAACTCAGGTAACGTTACTTGTTAAACGTAAGGATATGGAACCAAAATCATATACTATTACTCGTGCTGAAATTGAGATTAAATCCATTTCGCAAAAAATTCCTGACAATATCAAGATGCCTGATGACATTGCATATATTAGACTTAGTTCCTTTATCAGCAGAAATGCTTCAAAAGAATTTTCTGATATTTTGACAACATCAACAAATAAGAGGGCTTTTATTATTGATTTGCGTTCAAATCCTGGAGGTTTATTGAGTAATGCTATTTATATTTCCGATATGTTCTTAGATGGTGGAGATATTGTTAGCACTGTTGATAGAGATGGATATAAAGAAACACAAAAAGCTTCTCGTGGAGTTTTAACTACCAAACCTGTTGTTGTTCTTTTAAACAAAGGTTCAGCATCAGCAAGTGAAATTTTTTCAGGAGCTTTAAAGGATAATAAAAGGGCAGTATTAGTTGGTACACAATCTTTTGGTAAAGGATTGGTTCAAGAGATAAATAAACTTCCTAATAATTCAGGTATAAATATTACTATACAGAAATATTTGACACCTAATGGAACCGATATTCATAAAAAAGGAATTACTCCTGATATAGTTGTCGAATTAACTGATGAGAATATAAAAAACAAAGATGATGTTCAATTGAAAAAAGCTATAGAAGTTGCACAAAGTCTTGCGAATGGGTCTTATGTAGTTTCAAAATAAAAAGTAATTTGTAAAAATACCCGATTAATAATCGGGTATTTTTTTTGCGAAATAATGAGATTTTATTTTGTTTTTATCATATACATGTATTAGAAATTTTGATTCAAATTCTATAAAAGGGTGATTTTATTTTTGTTAGTATTTGAAATAATAAGAGTGTTATCACCGTTATAGGAATTTGAAGAGAATGAATTTACACGAGCAATGTTTGTTGCGCTATTTGAAGCACCCTGATGAATTATCTTATGCAACAGAAATTTTGAAGATAAATAATAAAATTTTAGAACAAAAGTTTATTGTAAAAAACATTCTTGCCAATCTGTCTTTGTTTAATTATACTGAAGACGTGAAGTAACAAGGTTTTTTGTTTATGTTAAAGAAATTTTTATATACTCTGTGGATTTTAATACTATTTTTATTGGTATTTCTCTGTCTTAAGAGCGGAAGTTATACTGCGTTTATTCATTCTATGGAAAATAGAACATTTGATATCAGGCAAAGTATTTTGTCTAAGTCAAATGTAAGAAAACCAAATGCTAATATTGTGATTGTTGCAATTGATGATGGTAGTTATGAATATATTTTGGATAAATACGGGGAATGGCCTTTACAGCGAGATGTTTATGCAAAACTTGTTGATTTGATAGAATTGCAAAATCCTAAAAGTATTGCTTTTGATTTGATGTTTGTAAAATCAATGAAGAGTGCTAATGATGCTGATGCTGCATTAGTTAATATTTTTAATAAATATGATAATGTTTATACGGCCATGAATTTGGATGATCAACCTGATGATTTGAGACTTCCTGCAAAACTGCCTGAAACTTTATCTGTAAATATAAAGAATGAATCGAGAAAAACTGATTTTGATTATTTGGAATATTCAAATTGTAGGACTATTCTTGAGGAAATTATGAATTCTACTTCTAATATCGGTATGATAAATGTTGTCAGGGCAGATGATGGTGTATTAAGAAAAATGCCGTTATTTCTAAAATATCAAGGTAAATATTATCCTCAGTTAGGATTAAAAGTCGCTCTTGATTATTTGGGTCTAAAGGATAAAAAGTCTTTTGATGTTGATAAAAATTCAAAATTATTGTTAAAAGGTGAAAAAACTATTGATGTTGATAATGATGGCAGTGTTATCCTTAACTGGTATGGGCCTGCCGGTACTTTTGAAAATATTCCGATGTATAAACTTATAAAAGTTATTAATGGTGAAGAAAAAAATACTTTTGATTTTCATAATAAAATTGTTTATTTTGGGGCAACAGCTTCCAGTTTATTTGATATAAAAACTGTTCCTGTAGATAAAGTTTATCCAGGTGTAGAAGTGCAGACAACTTATGTAAATAATATTATTGACGGAAGTTTGATACACAGAGTTCCAAGTTATGCAAATGCGTTAATTGGGATTGTTTTAATCCTTATTACGATAGGAGTTGTATTAGTAATTCCTTCAATGCCAGTGTCTGTTTGTTTATTAATGACAGTTTACTTGGCTTATATTATGTTGACGTATTATTTGATGAAGTTTTTTAATCTATGGATTGAAATAGTTTCTCCTCTCAGTTTAGCGTTGTTTGCATTTGTCATTACTGTTGTTATTAAATATTTGATTAAATCCAGAGATTTTGATGCTCAATATAAATTGGCAACGACAGATGGTTTGACTGAATTGTATAATCACAGGTACTTCCAGGAACAAATGCAAATGCATGTTTCACATGCAAAGCGATATGATGCGGTATTTTCACTAATTATTATTGATATTGATTTTTTCAAAAAATTTAATGATAATTTCGGACATCAGTCTGGGGATGCGGTTTTAAGACAGGTTGCATTTGAATTAAAGAAAAATGTTAGAGCAACCGATATAGTATGTAGATATGGAGGAGAGGAAATGAGTATTATCCTCCCTAATACAAGAAATGAGGAAGCAATAGCAATAGCTAATAAATTGTGTACAATTATAGCATCAAAAAAACTTAAACTAAGTAATGGTCGAGAAAGCAATGTTACGATAAGTCTTGGAGTTTCTACATTCGGGCTTGATGCTCAGACCCCTGCAGAACTTATTGAAGCTGCTGATAAAAGATTGTATAATGCGAAAGCTAACGGACGAAATCGAGTAAATTAAAGAGTATGAGAACAGATTTTCTGGAAAAAGCTATAATAGTTAAAGAAATTTCTAAGGAATGCCCATTTGATGTATTTCTGATAGAAAATAATGAAAAACAAATTGAGCAATTATGTGAGTTCTTTCAAAATGATGAGAAACTTATTTTTGTTAGTGGTTTTAAAGGGGTAGGAAAGTCTACGATTGTTGATTTTGTATCTACTTATTTTGCTCAAAATTGTCTTACAATAAAGTATAATTGTTTTGAAACGACAATTCTTGATGATATGCTTTTGAGTTTTTTTGAAACTTTTAAAAAGTATACTCTTCAGGGAAGAATTATTCCTCCACGTATAAAAACAGAAAATTTTACTCAGAAAATAAATTCTTATTTTAATTCTATCCATTGTCCTATTGTTATTATTTTAAATTCCTTTGAATCAATACTAAAAAGTAATAAACAGGATATTTTAAGTTTTCTCAAACATTTAACTACTTTTCAAAATATAAAAATTGTTATAACATCAAGGACATTTATAGCTGAAGATTTTCAAGACATTCCATGCGCAAGAACAACTGTTCTTGCATTGTCTGAGCAGATATTTGAAAAATATTTACGTGCCAATGGAATAAAGAATATCGGTGTTCTTTCAAATGAATTATATAAACAATCAAAAGGGTATTATAATTATGTACACTTATCGGTGATATTGATGCATTTGAGAGAATATTCTCTGGTTCAATTTTTGGAGAGATTTTCAAAAAGTTTTATGCCGTTTCAAGAGTATGTTTTGCGCGAAGCTCTTGCACTTGTTGATCCTGTAAGTGCTCATTTATTTAGACTTTTGACAGTGATGAGAATTCCTATTCATGTTAATCTTTTGAAATCGTTGCATTTGTTTAATGAAGAAAGAGTGATGTTTTTTATCTCAAACTCTATTCTTTCTGTTGATGGCGAGTGCTTGTATTTGCGTGATTCATTCCGCGACATCGTTGAGCATCAAATTCCGGAAAATGTTATGGTAAAATTACATAGTGCGTGTGTTGATTTATATAATACACAGCTACCTTTGAAGCCATTAGAAAGAGATTTGTGTTTATCCAGACAAACTATGAGGAATGAAATCGAATATCATTCTATGTTTATTCCTAAGAAACCGGTGCTAAATTCTTCAAAAACGCAGTTTATTGAAGTTAATCCTGCAGTAGAAGTTGTTCCGGAAACTATTCCTGTTCCTAAAAGTGAAAATTTGGATTCTCAAACTGAGCATGAGGAAACAAAGGAAGAAAAAATTAATAAAATCAGTTTTATTATAGAGGATGAAGCTGTCTTGGATGGAATAGCAGATTCAATTAAGGATTTTATATCAGAACAAGTTCAAACAACTCAATTTGAGGAAGAGCATAGTTCGCTAAGTTTGACACAACTTCTTAATCAAGCAAAACAAGAAGAGCAAAAATATAATTATAAATATGTAATTATGCTTTATCAAAATGCTTTGACTAAAAAAGATGATGATAATTTTTATAAATTTTTACCAACAATATATGTAAAACTTGCACAAGCATATAAACATCTTTCACATTGGTACGAAGCTTTGGAGTATTATACACAAGCTCAAGATTTTTATTTTAATGCATCTAATAAAGATAAAGTTTGTGAAATTAAATTAGAGATAGCAAATATATATTATATTATTTATAAGCATGATAATGCAAGGTATATTTTGACTGAATTAGAAAATAATTCGGATTTGTCAGATGAAATGCGTATAAAAGTTAATCTTGCACTTGCAAAATTAACGGATAATATGAATTCAGAATATGATTATTACAAAAAATCTTTACCATTGGTAAGTTTGGAAACAGATAAATCGGTTGTGGCAGAATTGTATTACAAATTTGCCGGAGCTAGTGATGAAAAGAATAATACCAAGACTGCCGTTACATATTATAAAAAATGTATAGAACTTGATTCAAATCCGTATCATAATAAATATTTAGCTGCGGCTCTTGCAAATATAGCAGAGCTTTATGATGAAGCAGGAAGTTCTAAATATGCAATAAAATACTATAATGAAAGTATGAGAATTGATGAAGTGATGAAAAATTATAATGGTCTATATCATTCATCAGTTCACCTTGCTGAAATTTATTCGTCAATAAATCAAGATAAGTCTTTAGATTATATGAATCAAGCACTTGTATATGCAAAACAATTAAATGAGCCGTTTTATATAGCGGGTGCTTGTTTGGAGTTAGGTGATTATTATTTGCTAAGAAAAAATATGGAAAAATCTTACAAGTATTTTGTTGATGCTTATGAGATAGCTAAACACTCATTTTCAAAAGATAATCTTGATAAAATATTATCAAGGTTAGATGATATTAAAAGGCTCATTTCAGAGCAAGAATTTAAGTTATTGCAGGATAAATATGGAAAATAAAGATTTTTATAAAGAGTATATGGATAAATTTTTGGAAGAAAATTCCAAAGTTAATTTAATCTCAAAAAATGATGAAAAGTATTTATGGGAAAAACATGTTTGTGATTCTCTTGCAATTGATAAGTTTTTTGAAACTTATGGATTTTGTAATACTCTTTTAGATATAGGTACCGGTGGAGGGTTCCCGGCTGTTCCGGTTGCATTAACCTATCCTAAAATTCAGGTAACAGCATTGGACAGTATAGCAAAAAAAATTAGAGCAATTCAATCAATAAAAGATTCTTTGCATATTAAAAATTTGAATCCTGTTTGTATTAGAGTTGAAAATTTTGATGATAAATTTGATGTCGTAACGTCAAGAGCTGTATCTTCTTTAAAAAATATATGTGCTTATGCTCTTCCAAAATTGTATAAGGGAGGCTATTTTGTGGCTTATAAATCTCGAAAAACTCCGGAAGAAATAGAAGAAGCTAAAGTTATGCTAAAAAAATATAATGCAAAGATTATTGATATAATTGATTACAATCTTCCTTTGGATGAAGATATTTCAAGAAATCTTATAGTTATTAAACGAGTGTAATATTATGGGATTAATAATTGCAATTTCAAAGTGTCTTTTGTAAAATTTTATAAAAGTAGTGTTTTTGAATGTGTTAATCAATATTGATGACGGATTATGATGGGGATTTTATATAGACATATACGAGGTTTTAATTATGACAATATTAAATGATGTTTTTACTGTTCATACTAAGGGAAATACTGATATTATAGATATAACTCCACAAATAAGAAATGTTGTTTATAATCATGTTTTGCAAAATGCTGTTGTTTATGTTTATGCGCAGGGCAGTACGGTATCTATTACTAATATTGAATTTGAACCGGGTTTGTTAGTAGATTTACCGGAGGCTCTTGAAAGGATTGCTCCTGTAAATTCGAGTTATCATCATGATGAAATGTGGCATGATGGAAATGGATATGCGCATGTACGGGCTTCAATAGTCGGTAATTCAACACATATCCCGTTAATTGACGGAGTTTTGCAATTGGGACAGTGGCAACAGGTTATTTTAATTGATTTTGATAACAAAGCTCGAGCTAGAAAAGTCAATGTTCAAATTATTTATTAACCTATTTTTGTTAAATATCTAAGCCTGTAAACATCTCGAGGGAGGTTACATTTTGTAGTATAGGAAAGTCTTCAATGTTATAACTTTTCACAAAATCTAGGGCTTCATTTCTTGCAAGTTCAAGAATTTTTGCATCCCTTACAATATCTGAAATTATTAAATCTGGTAGGCCTGATTGTCGAGTTCCTAGAAATTCTCCTGGCCCTCGGAGTTGTAAATCTTTTTCTGCAATAACGAATCCGTCATTTGTTTCTGTCATAATTCCAAGTCGTTCACGGGTTTCTTGGTTGCGAGATGAAGTTATTAAAATACAATATGATTGGAGAGAACTTCTTCCTACACGTCCTCTCAATTGGTGCAGTTGCGAAAGTCCAAAGCGTTCTGCATTTTCAATTACCATAACAGTTGCGTTTGGAACATCGACTCCGACTTCAACAACTGTTGTTGAAACTAAAATATTATATTCCCCGTCTTTGAAATTTTTCATTACTTCATCTTTTTCATCATTTTTTAATTTGCCATGTAAAAGTCCGATTTTAAATTGAGGGAATACTTCTTGCTGTAATTTTTCTGCTTCAATTGTAGCTGCTTTAGCTGATAATGTTTCGCTTTCGTCAATAAGTGGATAAACAATATATGCCTGTCTACCATCTTCAACTTCTTTTTTTATTAAATCCCAGACTTGTTTATGCGATGATGTGAGTATTGTCTTTATAGGTTTTCTACCTTTAGGTAATTCATTTATAACCGTTAAATCTAAATCCCCATGGACAGTTAATGCCAGTGTTCTTGGGATAGGGGTTGCTGTCATAGTAAGAATTTGTGGATTTTGTGATTTTTTCTTTAAGACATTTCGCTGTTTTACTCCAAACCTGTGTTGCTCATCGACTACTATTGCTCCAAGATTATTAAATTCTACATTTTCTTGAATTAAAGCATGTGTTCCTACTGCAATGTTAGTTTGTCCGTTTTTTAAATCTGTTTCAAACTTTTGACGTATTTTTTTCCCATGGCTGCCTAAAAATAATCCTACACTCAATCCTAGTGGTGTCAACCATTGTATAAGATTATTATAGTGTTGTTGCGCCAGAATTTCTGTTGGTGCCATAAGTGCCCCCTGATAACCATTTTCAACTGCTGCAAGAAGCATAATTGTAGCAACAACAGTTTTTCCGCTACCTACGTCTCCCTGTAGTAATCTTTGCATTGGTGTTTGGGAGTTCATATCTTGCAAAATTTCATTTATGGCTTGTTTTTGTCCGGAAGTTAATTCAAATGGCAACGCATTAATAAATTTTTGTACTAATCCGTCTTTATGGACTTGAAGAGCGTAAGATGATATATTTTTAGCTGTGTTTTCACGTAGCCTTATAAGTTTTAATTGTATTAAAAACAATTCCTCAAAAATTAGAGAAAATCTTGCATGTTCCAAATCATTCATTGTTTGAGGAAAATGGATTTGTTTTACGGCATCTTTTTTATCCATAATTCCTAAACGTTCTCTGATAAAATCGGGGATTATATTTTTTATGTCATTTTTGTATAATTCAATAGCATTAAATATGGCTTTTCTTAGTGTCTTTATACTTAAATCTTCGCATACTGTATAAATAGGTACAATTCTTGCAATATTTAAATTATTGTCAGGATTTTCTAAAAATTCTCCGGTCATAATTGAATATGTTGGTTTATCCATTGTTAGTTGTCTGTTATAGTTGTTCATTTTTACAATTCCGGATAACATGATTCCTGCGTTTATTGGAAATTGAGCTTTCATTCTTTCCAATAAGTATCTGTTGCCTTTAGCATTAAAAAAGCTTAATTCAAGGCGCCCGCTTTCATCAGCAACAGTAACTTTTGTAACTGATAAATTATTTTTAGTATTGAAAGATGATACAGACTTTATGTAACCAAAAACAGTTGTTGTTTGACCTTCTTTTAAATTTTTTATAAGTGTTCGAGAAGAATAGTCAATATGTTTTTTAGGAAAATACATCATTAAATCTTGAGCAGTAAATATTCCAAGTTTGTTAAGTTTGTATGCTACTTTTGGACCTACTCCCTTTATATACATAACATCAACTTCAGAAGGATGTTTTGTTCTTTGCAGCTGTCGTTCTTTTTCTTCCTGTTTTTCTTGTTTTTCATTTTGAATCTCTGTTTTTATCACTCGAATCAGGTGTTCAATGGATTTTCTTCTTTCGGGAACGGAAGCGTATGGGTAGACTTCAAACGCTTCTATAACAACTGCCCAACGGGGATTTTTCTTTGATTTTTTATAATTTTTTAAAGCTTCCTTTTTTATAAAACTTGAAAAATTTTGTGTTTTTCCATGAATATCTATATAGCGATATTTTATTTCAATATCTATAGCTGCTTTTATTTTGTCCAGATTCTCAATCATACATATAATATTACATTAAGATTAGGCTGAACACAAATAATATAAGTATTTATTTTAAATTAGTATCAACATATTTTTGTAAATTATTTATAAATCCTTCGCATTTTTCTTTTGGAAGGTTTTCTATTGTTCTGTATTGACTAAAGTTATTGGGTCTTTTTAGATTTCCGTTTTTATCTAGTTCATAGTCAAAGCGTGTGTTATGTATATCTACTCCAGGGGAGTTAAATGAGACTTTTTTCACTTTTCCGTCATCATCAATTTGAACTAATAATTGAGCTTCTGTTTTTCCGTATCTTTGGTTATTGTCTTTTTTAGTTATGACTAAACCTGTTGGTGTTGATTTATAGGAGTATGATTTATCCAAAATAAGAGTTGAGTTATCATTGCTTAACAAATTTGTCCAGTAGTTTATTCCTGCTTTTCCGTGAGCAGCGTATAATTTGTCATCAATTTTTTCAATATTTTGTGATTTGTATAAAGATTTTTGTGAATATGTTGCATGTTTGTCCGGATGTTCAATAATTTTATTAATTTGTGCGGTTGTAGTTTTTATGTCTTCTGAAAATTTTATTGTTTGTTTATTATTTTTAACTTGGGGTATATGATTTTGTGTAGTGTTATTTATTGCTCCTGGAAGATATATAGTTTCATTGATTTTTATATTGTTTGCTTTTTCTAAAGAGTCTTTCTTGTTGAGTTTTGCAATTGCATACATCATATCAGAAATTTCGGCATTGCTGGCATTTTTTTTATGTAGATGCTTTTTGGCAATAACCCATAAATTGTCTCCTTTTTGAACTTTATATGCTGATTTTTTATGTTCTAAAGGATTTGCTTTTTTGTATTGCAAATTATAATAAGTATCTTCCGTAGTTTTCATAGATAAAACCATATAATAATATCCTCCTAAATTCTACATTAATTTCCCCATAATTTATAAAAAACATTGATAAAAGAAATATTGATTAATATAGGAGGATAAATTAATATTATTTAATATTTTTTAGAAAAGGCTTTTTTGAGTTGCCTGACTGAGGGTTTTGTATCCGAGATGTCTGTATGCTGCCGGTGAAACTTTTCTACCTCTGGGAGTTCTTTGAAGAAATCCTGCTTGAAGTAAAAACGGTTCACAAACATCTTCAATTGTCCGGACATCTTCTCCTATTGCGGCTGCAATTGTTTCAATTCCAACCGGTCCTCCATCATATTTTTCTATTATTAATTTTAAAAGATTTCTATCGGTTGTATCAAGTCCGTACTCATCAATTTTTAAGATATCCAGCGATTTGTTTGCAATATCTTTGGATATTTTCCCATCATGTTTTACTAATGCGTAATCGCTAACCCTTTTTATAAGACGGTTTGCAATACGTGGCGTTCCTCGTGAGCGTTTTGCAATTGCAAGTGCTCCATCGTCATCAATTTCAATATTTAAAATACCTGCAGTCCTTTTAATAACCATGGAAAGTTCTTTGTCTGTATAAAATTCAAGACGATGTATTATTCCAAATCTATCTCGTAATGGCCCGGATAGTTCTCCGGCTTTTGTAGTTGCTCCTATTAGAGTAAATTTTGGCAGCGGAACTCTTAGTGTTTTGACAGTTTGGCTTTTTCCTGTTGTCATATCAAGGTAGAAATCTTCCATTGCCGGATATAAGATTTCTTCTGCAACTTTATTTAACCTATGTATTTCATCAATAAAGAGTATTTCTCCTCCTTGTAAAGACATTAGAATACCTATAATGTCTCTTGGTCTTTCAAGAGCTGGAGCAGAAGTGATTTTTATATCAACCCCCATTTCTTGTGCAATTACTCCCGCTAATGTTGTTTTGCCTAAGCCGGGAGGTCCATAAAATAAAAGATGATCAAGCGGTAATTCACGTTTTTTTGCGGCTTGAATTGTTATTTTAAGAGTATCTTTCAATGCTGATTGACCAATGTATGTATCAAATGATTTAGGTCGGATACAGTTTTCAAAATTTTTATCACATTCAATGACTTCCGCTTTTACAACCGGATTTTTTTTATGTTCCTGGTGTTGTTCAAAGTCATTATCGTCTGCAATAATACTCATTATCGTTCCCTTAATTCTTATAACAATATAATATCATAATCGTTTTTTATTGGGAAATATATTTAATATGTTTATTATTTCATTGCTTGGACAAAAGATAAAACTGTTGAGAAAAATTGTTCTTTATTTTCGTCAATAAATTTTAATCTGTCTCTGATTTGTTTTAAAGTATATCGTTTGTTATTTATTGCAGAATTAATAATTGACTCTTTTATTTCTTCAAACATTAGTTTAAGTTGTTCTTTTGCTTCTATTTCTGTGATTCTTTCACCATTTTTATCAAGAATTTTTTGGATATCTTTCAGGCATGTTAGGTTTGAAAAATATGTAATTTCAGCTTTGAGAAGATTAGTATTATTTTGGTTTGGAATAATATTATTGTCGGACATAATTTTGAGGCCTATATCATTGACTTCTTTAAATAAATTACCTTCAATTAATTTAGAATGTCCGTTATATACTTTTTTATTTAACCCTTTTTCTACGATTTCTTGTGCCTGTTTTTGGGTCATTCCGTCAGGAAGATTGGCATTTCTTAGAAGAGCTTTTGCAATACCTCTTGTATTTCCGAGAAAATAATCTATATGATTTAGTGCATTTTCAATTGCTTCTTCCGGAGTATAGCGCAGTACATTTCCTGTATCAATAAAAGTGAAAGGTCTGTTTCTATCCGTGAGATCAATGAATACATTTCCAGGATGTGGGTCAGCATGCATTACTTTAGTTCCTTTTTTAGGTACTGAAAGTAACTGTTCAAAAAATACTTGGAAATAATTTCTCATTAAGTAAAACATATCTTTTTGTGATATTTTTTTATTTTCTTTTAGCATTTGGTCGATAAATTGATTAAACTGTATTCCCGGAGCTTTTTCCATTACATATATATTATTTTTTACTTCGATTGGTTTTACTGCATGATAATGTTTTGCATTTCTGCCAAGTATTTCTGTTGCTTCCATTTCTTTTGACAAATCAGTTTCTTTTGCCCATGCATCATATAAAGCATTTATTTTTCGTATTAAAAAGTTTGTTTTTTCAGAATCTGAGTCAGAATCTTTTTGAGCTTTTATTAAATTTATAAATTCAGTTCTGTCTTTTTCAATTTTTTCTAAAGACATTCCTTTTTTCAAAAACTTAAGGACAACTTCTTTCCCTGTATTATTATCTTTAGCCAGAAATGTTTCTGCAACTGTTCCTACTCCTAATGCTTTATCATTTATAATTGTGTATTTATCGCCGTAGGTTTTTGATATAAATTCTTGTGCCTCTTTTACTGTTCTTGATTGTGGGCAATCACTTTTGAATCGAGTAATTATGGTTGATATTTCATCCAAATTAATTTTCATTCCCATATATTCTATTTCATGTATCCCAAATATTTTCAGTGCATTTTCAGGAATGGTTTGTAAGAATTTAGGAAGAAAAATATTTTTTTCTTCAATTATACGCATTTTATTTTCGGTGGATTTATTTTCGGAGAAGATTTCCTGCATCAGTTTAGGATTAAGAAGTAATTTAGCCTTGTTTGCTATTTCTTTAAATTCAGATTCTGTTTCGACTTTTTCAAATGGTTTTAAATCTTTAATGTTTTCAAAGGCTTTATCAATTGCTTTCTTCCAGCTAGAAAGAGATGTATGTAATTTACGGGCTTTATATGTAATAACTGTAGTTGCAGCCCCTTTTAGAACCAGATTGTCTTTTTGTTTATTAAGAAAATCTTTAACTGATTTTTTATCATTTCTTTTTATAAATAAATATCTTTGTAGAGAGTTTTCGGCCATTACAAGCGGAATTCCTAAAATTGCACCTTTTAGTATTGCAACAGGGGCCATTGCACCGTTAATAGCTCCTGAAAGAGTGTCTTTCCAGAATGTTTTGTTTTCTCTTTTTTCTCTCGGTTTAAGATAGATTCTGTCAAAGAATCTAAGGAATGGTTTTGTGGTCATTCCTGTTAATATTGCAAGCCCTACCCCAATTGGTTTTGAGAATTTACCAATCTTATCTGCTATATGTTTTCCTGCAAACGGGGAGAGAAAAGTTACGGCTTTTTTAGTCAAAGAGTACATTCCAAATCCTGCTAAACCCGTTAAAATATCAAGTGTAAGTTCACTTGCGTCAGCTTGAGTATAGCGATAATCATTTATATATTTTTCTGCTTCATTATAAGATATTTTTCCTTTTTGAAAGTCAAGGATTTTTTGAGTAACACTTTTTGAATTCTTGCCAAATCCGGCTAATGCTTTTGTTTTATCTATTCCTTTTGCTATATATCCTTGGCATCTGTATACTTTTTTTGATTTATCACTAAGTTTTTTGCTTAGAAATTCTGTGGCAAGCGGTGATGTTGCGCCGGGGGTAATTATATTGTTATCCATGTTCTAACCTTTTATTTTGCTTTGTATTTTGGTAAAATGTCTAAATAGGCAAATTTGCTAAATTGTATTATAAATTTTACTAAAATTAATATTTTAATAGGCTAATATCCTCTGTTTGAACTAGTTTAAACGCGCTGTGCTATGGTATAATTTCAGTATGGAATGTCCAAAATGCGGAGCAGAAATTGATAAAAATGCGATGGTGTGCCCTAATTGTAAAAAGGTGCTCAAAATCGTTTGTCCTGTGTGTCGTACTGTTAATACAAAAAATATATGTAAAAAATGTGGAGAAATCCTTGTTACTAAATGTAATCGCTGCGGTAAGATAAATTTAACTAAGAATCCTAAATGTATAAAATGCGGTTATTCTAATGAAATCAGTGCTGTACAGGGTGAATCAAATACGGATACTTTTGCTGTTTTGAGAATAGATTTCCCGAATAGAGATGTTATTAAATCTGTACTGGGTTCTAATCAGTTATTCACAAAATTTTTTGCAAATTTGGATAATCTCATTGTAAATTATCTTAATTCTCTTCATGTTCGTCGTCAGGTTGTTAAGGGTGGAACTTATATAATTCGTTTTAATAAGGATTATACATTTTCATCTTCATCTAATTCTGTTATTCTTGCTACAATAGAGATTTTGAATCTGATTACACGTATAAATGTAAAACTTTTAAAGAAAAAAAATGTTGCATTAAAATGTAATTTTACAATTATGAAGCGTGATGCGGATAAAGATCCTTATGATATAGATTCCGGTTTCCAGGCAAATATGGTCTATCAGGGTGAAAAAAAAGAAATGAAAGCTTTGGAAGCTTTTCAAGTTATTACTGATGAAGATTTTTATGAAATCTATAAGGAACACTATAAGTTGGACTCTCTTAATTCCGTTTTGGTTAACGGAGTTATGAAAAGATTTTTTGAAATAAATTTAAAAGAATTTGTCAAAATAAATGAATTTCTGCAAAGTGAAGCTGAAAAAGAACATGAAGATAATATAGAAGTTCCAAATTTTGTCCAGACAATGTTGACTGAACAAGAAAAAATTACAAAAGAAACTTTGGATGAAGAAAATCTTATTTCAGATGATGAAATTTATGATATTGAGATGATAAATTTTGATGAGATTAATTGTGTCTTTTATAAGACTGAAAATGTTAAGGTGCTAGATAATGTGGTGGAAGTTCTACAAGATGTTCCAAAAGGAATTCTTGCAATAAAAGGTTCAAACATGTATCAGCCTTATACTTTGAAGCTTTTATCCGCAGTGGATGAGCTTGGAATATACAATAGCGTTATTCCAATAACATGTCATGATGATATGAAATACTCGCCGTATTCATTCTTTAGAGATTTGGTTTCTTCAGTTTTTGAATATACTGTCTCTCAAAAACTTTTTGATACAAATGATTTTTCGATGTTCGCCAAAATTGATTCTTCAAATCTGGTGAGAGATCTTGTTACTTTAACTCAAAGAGGGATGAATGATTTTGAAGAAACAAGAGATAGTTATTTTCAGGTGTTTTTATCTTTATTGCAATCTATACCTGATACTTTAATATATATTGAAAATTTTGAAAAAATAGATGCTAGTTCTATGTTTGTATTAGAGCAGTTATTTGACCATTTTGAAGAATTGAATGTAAGTTATTTAATTTCCTATGATAAAGAATTCTCTCTTCACAGAAAGTGTCATTTTTTATTATCCAGACCTTATTATACAGAAATTACATTGCATCCAACACCATTTGAAAATATTATTGAATCTGATAAAGAATTTTATAAAAATATAATGACAGATTTTTATTTTCAAAGAATTGCAAAATATGCTTGTGGTAGTACTTTATTTTTGGATTTTGCGATTCAATATCTCTTGGAGTCCGGAGTTTATTCATACACAGAATATTCGATTGTGATGGTTAATCCGAAAACAATTATTATACCTTCAAGCCTCGGTAAATTGATGAAACGCAGGTTGAATCTTTTAAAAGATGATATAAGAGCTATAAAATTTTTGACAATGTCTGTTCTTCTTGGAACAAGAGTGGATATTAAAACTTTAGAGGCTTTAGGGTTTGCAAATTGGCGCCCTATTGCTGATAAATTGTCAGAGATGGGGTATCTATATTTTTATAATAATTGTATGTATTTTTCTAATTATAATTTATTAAGGGAAAATATATTGGAAGTTATTCCACAAGACGAATTAAAAAATATTTCAAATGATTTATTTAATCTTGTTTTTATTGAAGATATGCCAAGTCCGGTTAAGGCGTTTTTGTATGAGTTGTCTGATGATAAAGAAAAGGTTATATTTGAATGGGAAAAACTTGCTAATATAAATCTTTCTATGGGTGATTTTTCATCTTATTTGAATTGCTCCGGTGAAATATTGAAATGTTTGGACAAGTATTCTGAACATTGGTCTGCAGAAGAACTTGAAAGCTATAAAATGTCTATTTATGAAAATATTTCAAATAATATGTTTGAATATGATCCTGAGCAAACACGGGAAATAGCAGAAAAAAACCCTTACTAATCTTCAAAAATCTTCAAATACACAAAATTTTGTATCTTTATGTACAAAGATGATTCAGGGCTCTTTACTTCATGGAGATTATATGTATGCTCTTGGATTAACTCATAAAGTATTATCAGTTATGGATCAGGTATCTATTGACCCAGCAGCTCAAAATTTTGATTTAAATTTTCTTTTAATGTCAATGATTCATATAAAAATATTGTTCAATATCGGGGCGTATGATGATTGTCTTGATATTGGGTATAATGTTTTGAATGTTTTAGATTCTCAAAAACTAGAGACAATAAAATATACTGTTATACAAAAGAATGATTTTAAATTTCTTTTATCAGAATGTGTTGCATATATTGCTATAGTGGATATTATTTCCTTAAAAGAAGACGTAACTGAATTTCTGGATATTTCAAATAAATTATTTAATTTTCTTCCAAAGGAATATTCTATTTTTGTGCAACTTCAAAATTTGATTAAAGGTCAAAAAGTTACATTAACGACTAATATGGGTGGAAATAATTTGTTCTCCCGCATTTTATATCATATAATGAGGGCTTTTGTAAATTTCAAGGATGATCCGTCGGCATTTGCACAAGAAGTTTATAAGGCAAAACTTATTTCAAAAGAGGCTTATATGTATAAGTTTGAATTATTTACGGATTTGTTAATAGGTTATGCTTATATTCAACTTGGTTCGTATACAAAGGCCTCAGCAATGCTGTATAAAATAGTTAAAACTGCAAAAGAAAAAGGAATGAATTCTATATTACATTTGGCTTGGTATATCATAAGTATTGTTAATATTAAACAGGGTAAGTTTGATATAGCATACGGTGTACTTAATAATTCAAATATTCAAATGGAAAAATCAGGTGGGATAAGTGAATATTTGACAATGTTAAATAAAGTTAACATGTATAAAGTTTTGATGTGTACCCAAGCTCAAGATAAGGCGCAAATTTGTTTGAATCAGGCCTCTTACATTGTTCAAAAATATGGTTTGAATTTTAATTTGAATATTGACATAAAGAAAATTATGTCAGAAAATCAAAATATAAATAACCGTGCTGCAATTACTCAAAGTGGGTCAGAGCAACCGGTAAACAATGAAGTGAGAGTGTCAGAAGAGGAAAATACAACAGTTGTCTCATCTTCCGGAGGATTTGATGAGGATGATGGTGATGTTATAAATCCTGAGGATTTTTTCTCTGATAATTAATTGAATAAGGTTCAGAAGGAGATAAACAATGAAGATTTTATTTGCGTCTGCAGAGGTTGCACCGTTTTCTAAAGCAGGAGGACTTGCTGATGTTGTCGGATCATTGCCGAAAGAACTTGAGAAAGATGCTCAGATTGCAATTTTTACGCCGCTTCATGGTTGTATAGATAAAGAAAAATATGGTATTAAAGAGTTGGAAAACTCAGAAATGTGGTTAACTTTCGGTTACCAGCCGCATAAATTTAATCTTTATATGACAAAACTTCCGGGAACAAATATAAACGTTTTCTTTGTGAAAAATGATTGGTATTTTTCCTGTTTTAGAGAGGTTTATCCAAAATATTTAGATCCACGTTATGAACATGAAAGATATATTTCTTTTTCGCTGGCGGTTATGGAGTATGCAAAAGCTCTCAATTTTAGAGCTGATGTTATTCATGCAAATGATTGGCATACAGCAATGATTCCAATGTATTTGCATTCAAATTATAAGTTTGATGATTTTTGGAAAAACACAAAATGTGTTTTCGAAATTCATAATCTTGCATACCAAGGCATTTGGTTCGAGGATGTTTTAGATTTTGCAAATATGCGTAAAGATATTGTTTATAATCAATGGGGATGTGAACATTATAATCGTGTAAATTGGATGAAAGGTGCTATTCAATATGCAGATAGAGTAGTTGCAGTTTCTCCTACGTATGCAAGAGAAATTTTAGGATCCGAGTATGGGGAAAATATGGATTATACTCTTAGGGGGATACAGTACAAACTAAAAGGAATATTGAACGGTATTGATTATTCTGTTTTTAACCCTAAGAAAGACAAGGCTCTGGTAAAAAATTATGATGTTAAATCTATGAGTAAGAAGGAAGAAAATAAAAAGGCTGTTTGCAAGTATTTTGGTCTTGAATATAATCCGGATAGACCTTTGATTGCGTTAATTTCCCGTCTGGTAGGTCAAAAGGGTATAGATTTAATAAGAGATATGCAATATGAACTCCAGAATTTAAATGCTGATTTCGTTTTTATAGGCAGTGGTGATAAAGATTATGAAAATTTGTTTATCTGGCTTTCTAATAATACAAAAAATATTAGAACTTATGTAGGTTATGATGCAAATCTTGCAAATTTATTATATGCAGGTAGTGATTTCTTCTTAATGCCTTCAAAATTTGAGCCTTGTGGTTTGAGTCAATTAATAGCGATGAGATATGGAAGCTTGCCTATCGTTCGAGCTACAGGTGGATTGGAAGATACAGTTACTGGTTATCCATTAGATAATTCTAACGGTTTTAAGTTTTGGGCTTATAACGGCTGGGATATGCTTAATGCTATTAAATGTGCCTTATATGTTTACACAGATAAATATGTATTTAATGCAATGAGAAAATCTGCAATGGAAGCAGACTTCTCTTGGAAACGCAGTGCGGCTCAATATATGGATATGTACAAAGAAATTACGGGTTTGGAACATTAGATTTAACTGTCTAATCAATAAAATTTAAAAGTCGATTTAAATAATTAGGGTTAAATAGTTCTGGTTGGTTGAATTTTTGTAATAATGGAAACTTGCTAAAATTTTATTTGTATTATATTATAGTAATACAATTAGAAAAGTGAGGTTTATTAATGGATCAAATAATTAAAGTCGCATGGGATTTAAACGAAAATACCGATAACAGATACAAATTGGTTTATGAGATAGCTGAACTTGCAAAGAAAATTGTTGATGAAAATCAAGCAAGAAAAGCTCGTGAAGATTTTGGTTTTGATGAAACTCATGAAGCAAGTTATTCAAGAGAAAACCCTGTTGAACATGCGCTTATGGTAAAAGCTTCTGAAGCTGATGATAACAGATTGGTTGGATAATAAGTTCTAAAATACACAAAAACCCGGGGGTTTTTGTGTATTTTTTTGTAAGTTTTCATTTTATAAAATAGGTAAATTATTTTATAAAAATTAAACTTTTGTCAAAAAATATATGGGGAGTTTAAATTTATGATAAAAGATACGATTGATTATATTGAAACTTATACGGATGGTTTTGTTCCTGAAATTGGTCTTGTTTTGGGGTCAGGTTTGGGTGATTTGGCAGATTCTTATGCTGAGATTTCTATTCCTTACTCTAAAATTCCGGGATTTGCTGCATCTACAGTCGAAGGTCATAAAGGACAGTTGGTTTTTGGAAATATTTCAGGGCGAAAAGTTGTTATGATGCAGGGCAGAAATCATTATTACGAAGGATATTCAATGCAGGAAATAACTTATCCTATAAAAGTTATGAAGGAATTAGGAGTCAAAACTGTCATATTAACAAATGCTGCAGGGGCAATCAATAAAAGTTTCAGACCTGGTGATTTAATGGTAATAACCGATCATATTAATTTTATGGGAACCAATCCGCTCATAGGACCTAATGATGAACGTTTTGGCCCTAGATTCCCTGATATGTCAGATATTTATAATAAAAATTTGGTAAAAATTGTCGATGCTGCTGGTAGGTTGTTAAAACTTGATTTGAAACATGGAGTTTATTTTGCTTCTTCCGGTCCAAGTTATGAGACTCCTGCTGAAATTAAAATGGCCAGATTTATGGGTGCAGATGCCGCTGGTATGTCTACTGTTCCAGAAGCTATCGTTGCTAATTATTGCGGTATGAACGTTATAGGCATAAGCTGTATATCAAATTTTGCAAGCGGTATTTCTACTAAAAAGCTTAGTCATGATGAAGTTATTGAGACAACAAATAAAGTGAAAACAAAATTTAAGGAACTTATTTTGCTTCTGTTGAAAAATATTTAATCATATATAAAATATAAGAATGCCGGACAAGGCATTCTTGTATTTTATAACAAATTATTTATTTTTATTTAAGTTATCAATTTCTGCGTTTAGTGTTTTTATTTGTACTTCAAGTTTCGTACGCTCATCTATAACAGTATTAAAAGCTTTTTCCAGAGTTTTAATTTTTGCTTCCAAAACTTCAACTTTAGAGGCATTTGTGGTTCCTGAAATTGAAGATTTTTCTAATTCTCTTTGATAAGCTTTAACTTTATCTTTTGCAGCGTCAAGGAACATATAAACAGTACCTGCACCGACAAAAATTCCTGATAAAAGTACAAGAACTGTATATGTTGAAAATCTAATTGCCCTACTATAATAAGCTCCCTGTTCTGTCCAACCTGCCATTGTCTGTGCATTTAACAATGAGCTGTATATAACTTTGATATTTATGTAATCATGAAAATTTATTGTACAAAAATAGATTATTCCGAGTAATAGCAAAACACTTAATATAATAAATATTCTTTTCATAATTAAACTCTCCTGTTTCTGAAATATGTCAGAACTTTTGATAATTTTTCATCCGGTGGAATTTCAATCTCAATTATCTGCGCTGAAAATGGTTTTGCAAATTTTAAATAAAATGATTGAAGCACTTGTTCTTCTGTTTTTACTTTACCTTGTCCTGCTCCATAAAGGGTATCATTATAAACGGGATGATGTTTATTGCTTGTATGAACTCTTATCTGATGGGTTCTTCCTGTAACAAGTGTAAGTTCAACATAGGTTGCTTCATTATTAAATCTTTCCAGAACCTTTAGTTTTGTAACACTTGGTCGTCCGTCTGCTCTTACTGCCATTTTCTTTGGGTTCAGGTTATTTCTACCTATTGGATCTGTAATTATATCGTTGTCTCGAGGATAATTACCTATAAGAACAGCATGGTATTTTTTTGTTAGTTCTCTGTTTTTTATTAGATTTGCAAGATATTCATGGGTTTTATTATTTTTTGCAATCATTAATAATCCTGAGGTATTCCTATCCAGTCTATGGACAATACCTCTTCTGAATTCACCGTTAACGTCAGAAAGGTTTTGCCCATATTTATATAACAGAGCATTGACTAATGTGCCGGACGTTTCTATGTATGTCGGATGAGACAGCATACCTGAAGGTTTATTTATAACTGCCATATTTTCATCTTCCCAAACCACTTCTAGCTCTATATTTTCAGGATTTATTTTTAGTTCACTTTCTTCTATAAGATTTTCAAATTCAATTATATCTCCTTCTTTCAGGAGATAAGATGCTTTTTTAGTTTTTTTGTTAACAAATACTTTTCCTGATTTGATTGCATTTTGAATTTTTGATCTGGATATTCCTTCATAAAGCTCTGAAAGAAATATATCTAATCTTAAATCTTGTGAATTTTCGTCAATAGTTAAAATCATTTGTTATCTTCCTTTATAAAAAAGTAGGATAATAACAAGAGCTATAACTCCGATTGTTATAAAAATGTCAGCGACATTAAAAATAGGAAAATTTATAAAGTTAAGCTGTATATAATCTCTTACATATCCAAAAACAATTCTTTCATGACAATTTGCCGCTATTCCGGCACAAAGCAAAGATATAAATGATATTGAGATTAAATGAATATTTTTTATATGGTCATGGACATATAAGAATAGCATTACTATAGCCACAATAGATACTATAATAAGAAATTCTCTTGCGTTTTGTAACAAACTAAAGGCGGCTCCGGTATTTTTTAAATAATGAAGTTGAAATATTGCGTTTGAGTAATGATGCCCAGATGTTAAATTATCAACGATTAGTTTAGAAGAAAATAAGGCTAAAAATAGCCAAAATATGAAACAAACTATTAAAAATAAATATTTACCTATTGATGTTTTCATATTATATTAGTCCTCTAGCTTAATTAGTTTGTTTTTAGGCACAACATTGACTCTTTTCATCACGCACGCAAGGCCTGCCATATAAATTTGAAAATGATCTTCGCCAAGATTTTTAGCCTTTGATATTGCAAGAGATGCTATTGCATATTCATTTACATTATCGGTATTTGCTTTTATAAGTCTTTCCAATATTTGGGATTGCGGCATAGCTCTAAGTTCAGTTTTAGGAGTTGATGCTGGGTAAGTAACCGGATCATGATCTATAGAGCCAATAATAAATGTATTTACATTATCATCAGTATCAACTTTTATTGTTGTTGTATATGTATCTCCTGATTCTACCTGTGCCGGAGCTTGAATTTCTATATTCATAAATCTTGCATCTCCATATAGTAGTGAAGATTCATCTGATAGTGAAGTCTCTCCGGAAATAAACCACTTACCGTTTATTTGTATTAAATGGTATATACCTGTAGAACTAGAATGAATTTCACCTGTTACAGGCATTAAATCTAGTTTGTCATAAATTGTTCCGTTAGCAGTTTCAAAAACTTGTACACTTGCAAAATCGCCATTAATACTAATAGATTGAATTTTTGTTGTATATGTTAAATCTTTACATGCTTCCCAAGTAGATTCAATACTTTTAAAATATGCTTTTTTATTAAATCCGTCATTATTTATATAGTTGTCAGCATATAAAGACTCTAGCCCTTTTAAGTTATGTGAATTTGCAAATGTATTATGTATATTGAATAAATTTTTTATGTCTTTAACAGCTTGTTTATACTCTCTGTTTTGTTCTGAGCGGTAAGAACGATCAGAAATAAGGGATGCTTGTGCGCAAAGTTGTGTTCCCGGGATTAAAAGTGCTGTTAAAATCAATAAATATGCTATCTTTTTCATAATTTATAGTATAGAGTAAAAGTTTAAAAATTTTAATAGTATAAACAATGTAGATTGATTATTTTGTTAATATTTCTTAAAAAAGTGTCATTTTAGTTTTGAAAATGGGTATATAAATTTTAATGACTTGATATTTGGAGGATATTTATATATGGATATTGCAATAAAACAAGGTACTGCTTTTGATTTTGAAAATAAACTGAGAACAACTGTTGATAAGTTTAGATTAGAAAAAATTGAGAAATTGCTTTCTGATGTTTTTGAAAATTTGCCCGATGAAAGTCCTATTGATTTGATTGGAGAGTTAAATCGTTCTGATATTATGCACTAAAACATGATACAGTAAAGAAAGATTGTTAATTTGAGTGAAAAAATTTATAAATTTTCCGTAATTTCTGTATAAAATCCATATTTTCATGCTATTATTATACTGTTATAGGAAAAGGGAAAAGACATGAGTTTAACAGTATATTTAGGGATAGATGTGGGTTCCGTAACTACTAAATTAGCTTTGGTGGACGAAACCGGAAAATATGTAGACAGTGTAATGTTAAAAACAGCCGGAAAACCTGTTGTTGCGGTGCAAACTGGTTTGAATAGGTTGTATGAAAAAAGATTAACTGATTATAATGTAATGGGGGTAGGAACAACAGGTTCCGGACGTGCATTGGCAGGCTCTTTGGTTGGTGCAGATATTGTAAAAAATGAAATTACTGCGCATGCTGTTGCTGCAAGTACTAATGTTCCTGGGGTTCAGACTATATTAGAAATTGGCGGGCAAGATAGTAAAATTATTATTCTTAGGGATGGTATTGTTACAGACTTTGCAATGAATACTGTTTGTGCTGCAGGCACAGGAAGCTTTTTGGATCATCAGGCACAAAGATTGAATGTTCCTATTGAAGAGTTTGGAGAAACTGCTTTACGCTCAACTAATCCTGCCAGAATTGCAGGTCGTTGCGGTGTTTTTGCTGAAAGTGATTTGATTCACAAGCAACAATTGGGTTATCCTGTTGAAGATTTGTTATATGGTCTTTGTCAGGCTCTTGTTAGAAATTATTTAAGTAATCTTGCTTTGGGTAAAGAACTTTTACCAACAGTATCATTTCAAGGTGGTGTAGCTACAAATACAGGTATGGTTAAAGCTTTTGAAGAAGCATTGAATACAAAGATTGTAGTACCTGAAAATCACCAAACGATGGGTGCTATAGGTGCAGCTCTATTAGCTATGGAAAATCATCAATATACCGAAACACCTACCAAATTCAAGGGTTGGAATGTTGCTGATATGCATTTCACTTCTATCACCTGTACTTGTACTGGGTGTTCAAATAACTGTGAAGTCATTACAATTGTTGAAGGAGTTAATGAAGTTCAGCATGTTGAAAAAATTAAAGATGTAAAAGGTAATATCATCGCTCGTTGGGGAGGTACCTGCGGTCGTTGGGATATAAGCTAGGATAATATTTATGCAGAATTTTGGGCAAAATCCTCAAAATAATATATCAAGAACTTCAATTTTAACTGAATTGTCCGGCGGTAATGCTGAACTGGGGGAAGCTTTTGCTCTTATTATAAATGATATGGTTGTGCAAAGCGGAATTACTAATCCTGAAGCAGAGCCTTTTGATGTCGTACCTGATTCTTGGCGTGCTCTGGCAAATAAACCGGATAAGACTCCTGAGGATATTAAAACTTTGGATGATACATTTAAAGAAGAGGTGCGACTTTTAGCTGAATCGTATCTTCTTTATATGGCACGACAGACAAGAAATCTTACCGGTAAACTTGATTATGCTCAGTATGAAGCTTATATGCTTAAATTTCGTTTTGGAAGATATGATATTATGAATAAGCCTGAGTATTTATCAAAAGTAAAAGTGCAGATAAAAAATGCATTTAAAAAAATATCTGCGCATGGTGAAGAGCAAGGTGATAACTTGATTGATAAAGTTGACATGGCTGCTTTTATCTTTGCTATTTCAACGAAATCTAAACGGGATGAAAATAATAAGTTTACAGGTTTTGAAATAAATGGGCTTATTAAACCTGAAGATTATGCTGTAAATGAGAATAATTTGTTTCAGGCAGAGGATAATCTTTTTTCAGTGAAACTTAGAGTTGCTTATAAAATGCTAAATCAGTAACATTAAAGCATGTTATTTATACCACCAAATTATTAGGAGTGATATTATGAAAAGGATTTTTATTTCATTATTGATTATGATATGGATGGGAATATTTCAATCTTGTTTTGCCGTGGAAAATATTTTTAGCCTAGATGATATTCCTGTTTCGGAAAAGCAATCTGAATTTGTTGATACAGATAATTCTGATACAACTCTTGAAGCTGTAATAACTTTTGATTGGCTCGATATTTCTCAGGCTCAGAGAGATGAGCAGATTCAAAAGTATAAGGATTTACTATTTGAGGATAATAAAAGCAAAATTTATTATACAAAGGAAGAATATAATAGTACGTTTAAGAAATATAAAAAAGATAAAGAGTATAAATATCATTATATGCTTACTAATAACGGTGTAACAGAAGATGAAGATGCAAAATATTGTGCTTTTTATTATAAAAAAAATACACTTGTAATGTATGCAATACAGTATAAAGATAATCCAAGGAGAGCTTTTTATTATACAGCATTTGGTAAGTTGTATTATACGGATGTTATGTCTGATGAATATCCGAATTTCCCATATACATCTATGCAATATGATAGGAAAGGGCAGTTAAAAAGTGCAATTTATTTTATATCTAAAGATTTGCAATATATGTATGGCCCGGATAAAGAGTTTCAAGGTCTTTGGTACAAAGATAAAATGTATGACAAAAACGGTAAACAAACTCTTACTCGTTCAAATTGGTAAATTTTATGTGTAATAAATAAAAAACCGGATTTATATCCGGTTTTTTATTTTGTAACAATTGATAAAATATAGTTATCTGTAAAATATTTATTTGCAACTTCTATGATATCAGAATCCGTTACACTGTTAATAAGTTTTTCATAATTATCTTTAAATTCGTAACCTCTGGTGGATGCTTCATACCAACCCAGATTAGATGCTTTATCAAGATTTGTTTCAAGTCCTATTACGTAATTGCCCAAAAGTTTTTCTTTTGCATCTTTTAGCTCTTTGTCTCCAACATATTCTGTTTTAAGTCTGTTAATTTCATTGAATAATCCGTTTTTAGCTTTTTCTAATGTATCAGGATTGGTGCCAATATATAGGAGGAAGCTTCCCCTAAGGACATTTGGAGAATAACTTGTACCGAGTTGGTAGGCCAATCCTTGTTGTTCTCGCAGATCTTTAAATAGTCTTGAACTCATACCTGTTCCAAGTATTGAATCGATGACTTGTAGTGTTGCATAGTCTTTTTTATTTAAAACTCCGTTTGTCTGCCATCCTAACATAATCCAAGCTGTTTCAGTTGTCGGCATTTTTTGTATTGAAGTTCTTGGCGCTGTAAGATATGGAATTTTTGATGAATATTTAGAATAATCAAAATTTTGGCATTTATCTTTTTTTAAAAAAATTCGATTTAGTTCTTGTATTGTTTTTTCTTTGTCAACATTACCATTTATTGAGATGACTAAATTTTCCGGTACAAATACGTTTTGATAGTAATTCAACATTTCTTCTTTTGTAATGTTTGGAATATTTTTTTCAAGAACTTTTGAAGAAATTGAATATGGTGTGTTTTGATATATTAAATCTCTGTATTCTTCTATTGCGCGTTGAATTGGTATATCTTTGTTTCTTTTTATTGCACTTAATTTATCAGATTTGACTTTGTCAATTTCAAAGTTATCAAATGTAGCATTATTTACTACTTCATTCAATAGTTCCAGAGTTTTGTCATATTCATCTTTTGTTGTAAGAACAGATATTGCAAACGCATCAGCACTTGATGCCGGAACTATTTCTATACCATTATCTTCAAGTACTTGTGAGAGTTCAAGTGATGAATATTTTTTTGTTCCCTTCATCATTATTGAAGCAACCAGATTTGCTGTTCCTGGAGTTTTTTCACAAAGTTTTCCTCCTTTTGAATAAATACTAATGGCAATTATATCATTTGCAGTATTTGGGGTATATAGCATTGTCGCACCATTTGATAATTTATATTTTTGTGTTTGAGTATTTTCACTTACTAGTTCGGCAGTCCCAGGATTTTGAGTATGATTTGCTACAGGAAGATTTTTAGCGCTTTCCGGGAGTACAATTGAGACTGCACTTTTATTGATTCCTAGGTATTTTTCTGCGACTTTTTTTACATCATCAGTTGTAACCGCTTTGATATTATCAAGGTAATTGTCATAAAATTTTATATCATTTGTTAATGCCATGGTATAACCAATCTCTGTTGCAATATTGGTTATTGATTCTCTAGAATAATAAGTGCTTCTTTCAATAATATTTTTGGCCAGATTTAATTGTTCATCTGTGATACCTTTATCTTGGATTTTTTTTATTTCATCAAAAATAGTGTCTTGTACTATTTTGCATTTTTCCGGTTCAAAATTTGCAGATATATAAAAAATTCCATCATCTCTGAATGTTGAATTTCCTGCATCTACAGAGAATGCAATCCTTTTTTTCTCTTTTAAAACTTGGTTTAGTACGGATGATCTTCCATCTCCAAGAACTGTAGCCAAAACATCTAATGCGTATGAGTCTTTATCATCAATTGGGGTCCCTCTGAAACCTATAAGTAAGTAACCTGATTCTGTGTTAGTAATGTATTCTATTTTTTTTGCTTGCTTAGTTAGAGGTGCTTCTTTAGTGTACACACTTTTGTTTGTTTTTTTGTATTCGGAATTAAAGACTTCTTTAATTTTAGCTACTGCATGTTCAGGATTAACGTCTCCTATTACTATTGTAACCATATTTGATGGAGAATAGTGCTTGTTGTAAAAACCAAGAATCTGGTCTCTTGTAATAGTTTCTATGACTTCACTTTTTCCTATAACTTTTCTTTTATAAGGATGTGTAGTGTACATCATATCGTTTAAATTATCTTGTAGTATTTTATCCGGCGAATTTAAATCTTTGCTGATTTCTTCCAATACAACTTTTCTTTCTTTTTCCATTTCATTCCGTGGAATTAGGGGATGTAAAATCATATCAGCATGGAGTTCCATTGCAAGGTCAAAGTCTTTTGAAGGAATGGTTACATAGTAATGGGTAAAATCTTTACTTGTTGCAGCATTTGTTATTGCACCTTTAGTTTCTAAAATTTTATCAAATTCTCCAGGTGCATGTGTAGATGTTCCTTTAAAAAATAAGTGTTCTAAAAAATGTGCAACACCATTGTTCGAATCATCTTCATCTATAGAACCTGTTTTAATCCAGGTGTCGATAGTAACAATTGGATTGTTTTTTACTTCTTGCACAACAACAGTTTGCCCGTTATCTAACTTGTACATTTGTGCACTTGAAGCCCAAACAATATTTCCTGAAATTAAAATTGCTGCTGCTATTATAAATTTTTTCATATTAAACCGTCCTTTTGAAGTTATTATATGGATAATGTGTACGGATTTGTATAGTCTACAAAGCTTAATTCTTTTAATGGATTTCAATTATTTTATTAAATTTATTAATAAAATAAATTTTTATTTTATACCGGTAGTTCTTGTATAATATTTGTTGATTTAAATTTTTTTGGTGATTTTAGAGAGATGTATTCTTTCAAGACTTCAAATGTTACAGTGCAAACTTTTTCGTTTGCTTTTGATTCAAATTCTCCTTTTTCATCAAAATCATTTATGGACATCTGTTTAAAGAAATCTCTTAATTTATAAGGCATTTGTTTTTTTGTATAATGTATTGAATTTGCACATTTGCTGCATATAATACCGCCAAGTTGAGGAACAAAATACATTGTTTCGTTTTTTACTGTGCAATGGCAGTGCAGGCAGGTATCAAACTCAATAGAAAAACCGGATTCAATCATCATTTTTAATTGAAATTTAATAACAGACAGAAGAATTTCAACTTTTGATTGAGCAGAAGAAATAGCGTTCAGAGTTTTGTATAACAAATTATAAATAATTTCAGAACTAGGGTCTTCTTCCAGTCCAAAATTGTGTACAACCTCTGTAACATACATTGAGAACATAATTTTATCGATATCTTGACGTGTTTTATGAAAGGTATTGAGAACTTCAGCTTGGCAAATAGTGTCGAGATTTTTACCTTTATGTAGCATTAAGGTATTAGCTACAAGCAAATCCATACGAGCACCTAGTTTGCTTTTTGGTTTTTTTACTCCTTTAGCTACTCCCCTGATTAGTCCTTTATCTTTTGAATACATAACAATAATTTTGTCAGATTCACTTAAATTGTAGGACTTTAAATTAATTGCGTCTGTTACAAAGTTATTTTGCATTGTCCTAATATTATTTCTTATAGTAATAAGGTATGGAATTAAACTGATGAAGGTTTGTTCATACCCGTACCTCGGAAAATACCTCTCATTAATTGTTCTAATTCAGATTTATTATCAGAATAATTTAGAGCAATTTCTTTTGTTATTTGTCCTTCGGTATAGAGTTTGTATAATGACATATTCATTGTTGTCATATTATTAAATGAACCATTTTTAACAAGTTCATAAATTTGTTCCAATTCGTCTTTTTGTATAAAGTCTTTTACTGTTGGTGTAACAACAAGAATTTCCGTAGCAGGAAGTCTTGAACCACCTTCGGCAGCAGGTACCAATTTTTGAGAAATTGTTCCTCGTAGAGTATTTGCAATTTGGCTTCGAACAAACGGTCTTTCATTTGGATCAAATAAGTTGATAATTCTGGCAACTGTTTGAACAGAATCGTTTGTGTGGATTGTTGATACCACAAGGTGCCCGGTTTCAGCTGCTTTTAGTGCGGATTCAACAGTTTCTCTGTCTCTGATTTCACCAATAAATATAACATCAGGGTCTTGTCTCAGAGCATATTTAACACCGTCTGAAAATGATGGTGTATCGATAAGTAATTGACGTTGAGAAACAATTGATTTTTTATTTGAAAAAATAAATTCGACCGGATCCTCAATTGTAACGATATGTTTTGCAGTAGATGCGTTTATATAGTCAATTAAGGATGCAATTGTAGTTGATTTCCCTGAACCGGTAGGTCCCGTTACAAGAACCAATCCATTGTTAAAGCTTGCAAATTCTTCCAATGTTGTAGGAAGAGACAATTCTTTAAAGGTTTTAATATAATAAGGAATTGCACGAATAACCATGGCTGTTTTGCCCAATTGGCGACTCATGTTTATACGAAAACGAGAACATCCCGGAATTTCATAAGAGAAGTCAATGTCAAAAAATCGTGTAATTCTATCTTTTAAGTGTTGAGGAGCGACTGTTCTTATAACGAATTCCATATCTTCACTTGTAAGTGGAGGCAGATTAATTCTCATTATTTGCCCTGAAACTCTAATTGCAGGGCGTTCACCTTCGCAAATATGTGCATCAGATGCGCCAACAGATACTGCCTGTCTTAAAAAGTCTTCAATATAAAAATCGTTGTTACTCATAAAGTCCTCTTCTTCACCATACAGTATATCATATTGTTTAGTTTTGCACAACTATATTCTCATGGTATCATTCACATGTTGGAATTATGATTACAATAGAAAAGATTAGGGATTTTTTTCAAAATAAAAATTTAGTGATGTTTGTTTCATCCGTAATTTTTACAGCCGGTGTTTTGTCTTATTTTTACGGGTGTAGCATTGCTCTGGCATTGATTTTAACTATTATTTTAATAGTTTTTCTCAATTTGAAAATTTTCAGTATAAAACAGACATTATTTTTTGTTTTAATTTTTTACTTTGGTTTTTTCTTAACATTTTGTAAAATAAAAAATTATGATGACTTGCTTCCTCTTGCCCCTATGGATTCAGAATTTGTTGGGAGGATTGTAAGTATTCCGGTTTCACCTGACCGGAACAGAGTTAAATTTTTTATGAATGTAGATTCAGTTGCTTCAAAAAGTATAAAGGGTAGAGTTCTTGTTAGTATCAATTCTTCAGAACCGTATTCAGAAAAACTTAATATTGGTGAAAAAATTTCAATAAAAGGAAGCTTAAGGACACCTTTTTCTGCAACAAATCCTTCTCAGTTTGATTACAGTGCGTATTTAAAAAATTTTAATACATTTACTGTACTGTATTCGGATATGAAAGATATAAAAATACTTTCTGATGTTTCTGGGGTAAGGTGGAGATTTTTACGTGGGCTAAATAATACACGAAACAGAATTTTAAAAACACATTCAAAATATTTAAAGTCTCCTAATTTGGAAATTTTAGGCGGTATTGTTTTTGGTGATGATGCTGTTGCACCGCCTGATTATATTAAAAATTCATTTATAAATTCCGGACTATTACATATTTTGGCTGCATCAGGAATGAATGTTGCGTTTATATTTTCATTTTGGTTTGTAATTTTAAAATTTTTAAGAATCCCATACCGCCCACGAGTTTTATCGGGGATGATTGTAATAATTTTATATACACTAATGACCGGTTTAGGCCCTTCGGTTGTGAGAGCTGCACTTATGTTATTATTTGTTTTAGCCGGTAAATTGATAGATAGAGATACCCATAGTGTTTCATTATTGTCTTTTGTGGCAGTTTTAATGTTGATTTATAATCCTGCATATATCAATAATGTTAGTTTTCAAATGTCATTTCTTGTAACTTTTGGACTTATTACAACAGCTGGGATATTAACTCAGAAATTAAATAAAATTCCTAATTGGATTTGTGTACCGGTGCTTGTTCCATTAGTAGCGCAAATTTGGATTGCTCCGATACAAATGTTTTATTTTAATACATTTAGTCTGTATTCAATTTTAGCAAATATTTCTACTGTGAGTTTGTTAAGTGTAATAAGTTTTTGTGGATTTGTAAGTTCTTTAATTGCTGTTTTTGTCCCGCTGGCCGATTTTACGTGTCGGATTTTTGATTTTATATTAAATTATCTATTAAGTGCATTGGTTTGGATGTCTAACTTTTTTGCAAATCTTCCGCATTGTCTATTGCAAACAACTCATCCAAATATATTTCAGTTGATTTTTTACTATTCTATTCTTATTTTATCAACGTTTCTTGTTAAATTTGAAAAATATAAATCAGTATTTTTTACATTGTTTATTAGTATTGTAATTTTGTTATTTTCAACAGTAAAACCTGTTTCCAATGACCTTGAAATTATTGCATTTGATGTTCAAAATGCAGATTCTTTTTTGATTAAAACTCCTGAAAATAAATACTTTTTTATTGATACAGGAAAATCTCCTTATAAAAGCGGAAATTCCCAAGCAAAAGTTATTATGTTGAAGTATTTGAAAGATAGAGGTATAAAAGAGTTAGAGGGTGTTATTGTAACACATTTTGATAATGATCACTCAGGTGGAACTTCTGAATTCATTAAAAATCTCAACGTGCATACTTTATACCTTAATTCTAGAGAAAAAGCTACGACAACTGCAAAAGAAATTTTTAAAACCATAAATAAGACGCATCAAAATACATATTTTATTAAAAATAACGAGACAATATATTCAGAACCAAAATTGAATATCAAAACATTCAAGGCTAATATTGACGGCAACAATCACAGTAATGAAAGTTCAACTATTACCTTATTATCTTATAAGGATTTTGATATGTTATTTATGGGCGATGCTGGTGTAGAAGCTTTTAATGTTGTACAAGATGCGCTCCCGCATAATGTTGAAGTGTTAAAAGTAGGCCATCACGGCGGGCCGAGAGTAGTTGATAAGAAAATGTTAGAGCATCTTGACAATAAGATATCGTTGATTTCTACCGGAATTAACTATTTCGGGCATCCAAATAGAGGAACTCTTGATATCTTGCGTAATACAAAAATTTTAAGGACTGATATCTTAAATTCTATAAAAATTACAACTGATGGTTTTAGTTATAAAATTTATTCTTATGACACCCATGATAAAAAATACAAATTGAAGGAAAATTTTTACTCAAAATAGAGTAAAAAAATGATTCTAACTTGACAAATTTATCGTATTTTTTACACTAATTGTAAAGCAGCTGAAACTCTTTTGTGGTGAGTGTTTTGACTTGTGCGAGAATGGGGTGATTTTGCATCGGGGTTGAAATTTTAAATTTTTGTAATATTATGAGTTTATAATCACATTCAAAAAGACGAAAATCTTAGAAAAAAAATAAGAATAAAAAGTAGTCTTGGCGAATTTACAATTTACAACTAGAGGATTACATTTTGAAAAAATTATTACTATTCACTATTGCATTAGTGTTCATGTGTTGTGCACCAGTGCAGGCAGCCAATGTTAGTACAGTGAAGGCAGCGATAGTAAAACATTCTATCGAAATGGGTGTAGATCCAGCAATTGCTCTAAGTATTGCAAAAACAGAATCAGGTTTTAGACACGAAGCAAGAAGTTCACATGGTGCTGTAGGTGTCTTTCAACTTATGCCTTCCACCGCGAGAAGAATGGGGTTAAATCCATATTCACTGGATGATAATATCAAAGGTGGAATTATGTATTACAAGTCTATGTATAAAATGTTTGGCTCTATGGAATTGGCTTTAGCAGCTTATAATGCAGGACCTGCTAATGTAAAAAAATATCGAGCAGTTCCTCCATATAGTGAAACAAGACGATTCGTAGCCCGTATAATGGCTGATTACAGACATTTTAAATCTCATCCGGATCCGTCTATGATTGCGGTAAAAAAAGGTACTCCGGGTTCGGCTACATCTGTGGCGGTGGCTGCTGCAACACCTAAGGTTCCGTCAGCTGCGGTTAAAATGGTTGCAAAAGTTCCGGCCAAGTCTGCACCATTGCCGGTAAGAATTGAAGAGTCAAGAAAATTGAATGTTAAAGTGATTAAAGAACTGCCGATGGAGGTTGAGTTAAAATCACAATCAGTTGCAATCTAATTTTGGTTATGAAAGTATAAAAATGGAAGGTTATTAAGTTTTAACCTTCCATTTTTATTTAAATCAGTTAAATGTAACATATTGTAAATAAAAGATTTTTACGTTAATTCATATATATAGGTCGTTCCTACCTTTTGAGCAGGCTAGCATATTGTGATTCTATTAAAGTTTTCTATGTTTCCGTAATACAAAATATATTTAGAAATTTACTCAGTAATTGGTGAGCGGATATGTCAGAAATCAATATAGGCAAACGAAGCATAATAAGGAGAATATAAGTCTAAACTACAAGTTGTTGTTGCAAAACAAACTGCGAGAGATGTTTCTGATTATGAAAAAGATAATTTAGAAAACGATGTATAATTCTATTGGGATAGTTTTACTAATTAAAGATTTTAAATAATCAATTTTAAATTTAGTAATTACATAAAAATATGTTGCATTTTTCTATTTATTTTTTTCCTGTTAATATTTGTAAAATTATTCAGTCGAATTAGTTAAATAGTATTATATTTTTTACCCGTTTGTGGTATATATAAATTGTACATAAATGGATTATATTTATTATAGTTCAGTAGATTGGAGGAAATAATGTCAGTAGGTCAATTCGTTTTTATGTTACACAGCCATCTTCCTTATTATAGAAAAGCAGGGATGTGGCCGTTCGGAGAAGAAAACCTTTATGAGTGTATGGCAGAAACATACGTTCCACTTCTTAACGCTATATCAGAATTATATGATGAGGGAATTAAGGCAAAGTTAACAGTTGGTATTACTCCAATCTTGGCAGAACAACTGAACGATGAACATTTGAAAAATGGTTTTGTGGAATATTTAGATTCCAGAATTAAGAGTGTTGCAAAAGATTTGGACAGATATCCTGATCCTAAAGTTCCACACTCTCAACATTTGAAATATCTTGCAAAGTATTATTATGATTGGTTCAATAATATCAAAGATTCATTTGTTAATAAATATGGAATGGATTTAATTTCAGCATTTAAAAAATATCAGGATTTAGGATGTATTGAAATAACAACTTCTGGTGCAACACACGGATTTTCTCCGTCTACTGGCAACAGACAATAACCTGAATGCACAATTTAAGGTTGGTTCAGATACAACAAAAAGATTGTTTGGAAAAAAGGCTCGCGGCTGCTGGTTACCGGAATGTGCATATAGACAGGGTTATGAATATGTAGGTAAAGATGGACAAAAACACTGGCGACCTGCAATAGAAGTAGACTTTGCAAAATAATGATATAGAGTACTTCTTTACGGAATCTCATGTAATTGAGGGTGGAAATTCTATCGGATGCCGCCGAGTTGTTGGCGTTTATGGCAACATTGAATATATTCCGCTTCCGGAACGAGAACCAACCGGATATGATACATATTCTGCATACTGGCTTCCTGATGCCCAAGTTGCAGTAATGGGCAGAAACGATAGAGCCGGTTATCAGGTGTGGTCAGCTGCTGATGGTTATCCTGGAGATGGATGTTTTAGAGAATTCCATAAAAAAGATGATAAATCAGGTATGCATTACTGGAGAATTACATCTCCTAAGACTGATTTAGGAGATAAGATGTTGTATGATCCTGTATTAGCGCTTAATAAAATTAATGAAAATTCAGATCACTATACAACTTTAATCTATCATTTGTTGAATGATTATAAATTATCACACAATGGTAAAGAAGGTTTGGTCATGGTTTCATTTGACACAGAATTGTTTGGTCATTGGTGGTTTGAGGGTATTGAATTCATAAAACAGGTTATCAAAAAATTCAATCAATATGTTCCTGATGTAGAAAGAATGACTGCAGGTGAATATTTGCATGCTCATCCTCCTGTTGAAGCTATTCAGATTCCGGAATCTTCTTGGGGACAAGGTGGTCATTTCTATGTTTGGAATAACCACTTAACTGAATGGATGTGGCCAATTATTCATGCATGTGAAAAACGAATTACGGCAATTGTTGATAAATATCCAACAATTCCTGACGATAAATTATTGCATAGGGCTTTAAATCAATTAGCTAGAGAAAATCTATTATTGCAAAGTTCAGATTGGCCATTTTTGATTACTACATGGCAAGCAAAAGACTATGCAACTGACAGATTTAGAGAGCATGTTGATAGATTTGAATTTATTGCTGATATGATTGAAAGCGGGAATATCAATGATGAAGAATTGAAGAAAATAGAAAGTATTGATAACTGCTTCCCTGTTATAGATTACAGAGTTTATCAGTCGATAGAAGAAGGAGTAATTCCTCAGCAGTCTAAAAAACTTGCACCTTTATATGCTGATTAGATATTTGGGTAAATTTTTATATAAACATTATTTTTTACAATTCATTTTATATTACGCCTTGGATTTCCAAGGCTTTTTATTTTTAGGATTGCATGAATTTTCTGGTTTTATTTTTGTAAATAAAACTGTTATACTTTTTGCGTAATGTATTTATTGCATCATCAGTAAGATAAACTGTTTCTACCGGTAAGAAAGTTATGGCAGTGTTGCTATTGATATCAAAATATTCATTCATGGTGTTTTTATAGAAGGGAATCATGTTTTTTGCAAAATCGGTTTTCCCTGCCCACGGATCAATTATAATAGTCTTATTTGTAATTTTACCGTTAAATTTGCTTCCATCTTTGTTAACAATACAAACGGCATGATCAATTTGTTTTCTGGTTGATTCATTTAATAATGTAGCGTATGTTGCATTTTTCATACCGTTCATTTTCAAGATTAGTTCTGCTAGAATTGCGTCTTCCTGGCAATTTCCTATTTTATATTGTTCCAGTAGAGTTAATGTTTTTTTCAATTGGGATATTTTAGAATTTTCATATTGATTTCTGTATTTACCCATATTTAGGATAAGTTCTTTGCATTTTGTAAGAATTTTTAAATTTTTTTTTGATTCTTTTGAACTTAGTATTCTTTTTAGTTTGAATTTTAGTTTTTCAACTGGATTAAGTTTGCTATACTCATCTTTTGTTAATAAATTAACATTATCCATTAGAAGTTTTAGCTGGTATATCGTTTGTGGAAATGTAGTATTTTTTTGTTCCGGAAAATTTTTAAAATATAATTTTGTAAATGCTGGCTTGAATTTTGTTGTTGATATATGTGGTAAAGTTGTGTGAACTGTGCGGCAGACCCATTGAGCATCTTTTATCTGCACACATCTTCCGGTAAAAAAGTAACTGTCAGTGTAATTGTTGGTTATTTTCATATTTAAGAATAAGTTTGTAAATTAAATATTTTTACTAATATAATAATTGCTGTTACAAATATTAATAGAATAATCTAAAAAAAAATATTGCAATTTTTTTTTTAGCAAATATAATAAAGAAGTAACCAAAATAAATGGGAGCGTAGCTCAGTTTGGTTAGAGCGCATGCCTGTCACGCATGAGGTCGCGAGTTCGAGCCTCGTCGTTCCCGCCATTTTTAAAATTAGCACCTTCGGGTGCTTTTTTAGTGCAATTTGTTGAGTTTCAGGTAGTTCGATAGTTGAATTTTGATGATTGCTTTCTTTGGCTAGCCTAAATACAACTTAATTAATAAATTGATTGTTATAGAATAAAATACTTGTTGAAGATTAAAAAGCACACATATTTCTTGTGTGCTTTTTATGTGGTAATTATCAAATAATACTTAATAATTATCTTGTTAATGAATGTGCATAACCATCCAATGGGCCTTTTACGGCATTTGCTTGTTCATTAAAGCCTTCTTTCATTAGTGTACCACTAATAGTAGGAGCCATTAGTACCTTTCCAGTTCCTCTATATACATTTACTAAACCTTCCTTGTTAACCATTGAACCAATTAATGATTTAGAGGACCTTTCTACTGTGAAATCCAGAGACTTAGACCACATAACTGCCATGTTACCATCTATTTTTAATGTATCATCATTTAATGTAAATTCAATTAATTCATTTCTCGGGATGGGACATTCTAATGCTGCTATGCCGTGTCCAGAAAGGCATAAGTTAAATATTCCTTTACCACCAAAAGCTGATGAAAGATTTTGTCTTGCAACAACTTTTTCTTTAAGCTGAGAATCACAAGCCAAGAATATACTATCATCTAGTACAACACCATCTTCACCCCAGCTTGAAACATCTTCTAATATTATATTTTTATATGTTGGCTCTAACATCAGTAAACCAATACCTTTGTATATAGGCTTAACAGCACTTTCTTTTGTAACCATACTTGCAACTGCACCTTTAATAAGATTTCCTACAGCTTGCACGCCTGAACCGAGTCCAGTTTCACTTACTACATCACCAAACATCCATTGCATGGCTCCAGCTTGCACTTTTACAGCTCCACCATTCAAAGTTACAAGTAGTTGTCTTCTTCTTACATTCATTTCTTTAGCAAAATAAGAACTAATATAATTATCATCACAACTTAAATCTTGTTTATGTTCATAAACAGCATAATTCCCTAATTGAGATATCACTTCCATATTAGAGTTACTCTCTAAATTAATTTGCTTTGAAAAACGGTTTTCAGCACCATTCTGCAATGTTCCACATTTGTAACAAGTTGTTGCGGTATCTGGTAATTCAGTATTACAGTTTTTGCACAATATAGTCATCATAACCTCCTTTATACTTATGTAAATAATTCACCTGTTTTTGTTTTTCTTACAGTGCAAGCGTCTATTATAGCCCAAATCCAAGATATATAAACACCTATGATAGTTAAAAACAAAATAACTTTTATAATTCCCTTTAAATGGTACCCAGCATAGAAATCATGGATACCAAAACCTCCAAATAATATAGCTGTCCAAATATAAACAGCTTTTGAACGTTCAGTATTTTTCTGCACATTCACAGAATGTGATAAAGTTGTCTGATATTCTATGGGAGCACCACAATTTGGACAAACAGTTTGTCTATTATCTAATTCAAACCTACAATAAGAACACTTCATAAAGACCTCCTTAACTATAATATGTTATAGTTTGATTATAAGCAATATTTGTATCTTTTTATTACATTTGCACTTTTGTGGGCTCAATATGATACAACCACTATATTTATGCTAGTATTTAAACATATAAGAGGTTACTGTGGAAATACTGGTTTTAATATTTGTTATAGCTATTCCTATACTGATATTTCTTTTTAACTATCACCAGTATAAAAGCAGTAACTACTGTAGAGAAACTAACAATTCCTTTTTATCTGTATATTTTGATAAGGGACGTAGTGGAGAATACTATTTATCACAATATTTAAGTTGTTTTCAGTCAATGGGTTGCAAGTTCTTGTTTAACTTATATGTCCCTAGAGATAATGGCAAAACCTCTGAAATAGATGTTATAATGTTTCATCCTAAAGGACTGTTTGTTATAGAAAGCAAGAATTATAGTGGCTGGATATTTGGTAATGAAAACAGTAAACAATGGACACAAACTTTGCCAGTAGGTCGAGGGAGAAGCCATAAAGAGAGATTTTATAACCCAATAATGCAGAACTCAACGCATATAAGAGCAATTAGAAAGCATATTGATGACTCTATTCCTATATACTCTGTGATTGCATTTTCTGATAAGTGTACTCTTAAGGATGTTACGGTTAAAAGCAATGTTATCGTAACTTATTACAGTAATCTAGCAAGAGAGATTAAATATAAGTTATCGACAATTAATAACTATTCGATGGATTCAGAACTACTTAATAAAACCTATAATAAACTATCTCAATATGCCAATGTTGATGAAATAACAAAGTATAAGCATATTTATAACAATTAATTATATAGGATATTTGCGACTATCAAGCTATATATTTTAAAGCCCATTGATTCAACATATAAACTAGTTTTGCACTATCTTTATTCATTAATTGCAATTTTAATGTTGTAATAAATGGTTCGATATAAAACGCATTATTTCCGCCATTTTAAGAGGGTTTCAAGCCCTCTTTTTTAGTGCAAAAATTTTTGTGTGTAATCTGTGGGTAATTGGTCAAATTAAACTAGTGTCAATAGTATGCAACTTAAAAATAAATAGCACATCTGTTATGGTATAATAAAATTCATCAAGGAGTACAAAATGGATAAAAGTCTTTTAGAACTATTTATAAAAGAAATTAAAAACTTTAACTATCCCACTATTATATTCACATTGTTTATATCAACAGCTTATTTTGTCTTTGACTTTTTCGTTATTAGACATTATATGATTCATACTATTTGTAATTTTACGTCCATGTTGATTTGTGCGGATAGATTGATATTTTGGGGAAGTCCGCTTTGTGTGGGCTTTTTTAGGTCGGAATTTTAAGTATTCCAAAATAATCAAACAGCCGAACTGGACTTTTTTCGGACTGTACGGATAGATTGAGTTTTTCTTAATATAGCTGAAATACGCACCGATTTTGAAGTATACAAATAAAATGATTATTTTGGCAATGCCCAGTTCTGCAAATTTTAAGAAAAAATTTCTTTGAAGATACATTACCTTGTATAATATAAATAATATGAAGGATTATATAATATGAAAAAGAAAATATTAATACTATCATTAGCCATTATATTTTTATTAGCAGTATATATTGCAAAGGCAGTTTTACCCTATGAACTTGTTACCAGAGGAGTTGTCAAATATGAAAGGGGACTATATGAGGAGAGTATTGAATATTACAATAAGGCAATTAAATTAAAGTCCGATTTTGCTGAGGCGTATCTTAATAGAGGCAGTGCAAAATTCAAGTTATGTATGTATAAAGAAGCCCTAGATGATTGCAATAAGGCAATTGAACTAGAACCAGATTATGCTATAAATTATCATAACAGAGGTACTATAAAATTCTTGTTAGGCAAATCTGAAGAAGCGATAGAAGATTATAATAAGGGTATTGAACTGAAGCCAGATTCTGAATATTATCATAAAAGAGGTACTGAAAAAAGTCGTTTAGACTTATACAAGGAAGCTGTTGAGGACTACAATAAAGCTATTGAACTCAAACCTGATAATGCTGCATCTTATGTAATGAGAGGGTTAGTAAAATTTGAATTAGGTTTAAATCAAGAGGCTATAAAAGACACAACCAAAGCGATAGAGCTAGAGCTTGATTTTGCTGGGGCGTATTATGTCAGAGGATTGGTAAAATATGATTTAGATTTATATCAAGAAGCTATAAAGGATCTCTCTATTGCGATTGAACTAGAGCCTAGTTTTGATGTGGCATATTATATCAGAGGATTGATAAAATATGACTTGGGGTTATATAAAGAAGCAATTAAAGATTACACTAGGGCAATTGAGCTTAAATTCGATGGACCTGTCTATCCTAAACTTGATGAGGCTGAAGCTTATTATAACAGAGGAAAAGCAAAAGAGTCGCTCGATTTAAGAAAAGAAGCACAAGAGGATTATGCAATAGCAGAACATTTGGGGAAGAATCTCAATAATGACAAGTAGAAATTCACACAGGGTGCAATTTTTTGCACCTTACATCACTTAAAGTTAATCCAAAATAATCAAACCATCTGCAACAAGAAATCAAACCTTGTGTTCCTTTACATTGATACAGGTTGAAAATTATAGTATAATTTACTGTATGGAAAAGTTTTGTTATAAATGTTCAAAGTCATCAAAAGAAGTTTTATATATGGTTGATACTGGTTCATTTTGTATTTGTTCTGAAGATATAAAGGAATTAGATAAAATTATACAGGATATATTAAATTCAAAAGGACAAATATTTAATGAAAAAGTAACAATTAATCAAAAATTTGAATGTAGCTTTTGTGAACAAGATAAAAATATAATAAACATAAATTTTGGTAAAAAAAATATTTGTAATGATTGTATAAGGATACTGTACGAAACTTGTATTGATTCTAATTTTGATATAGATTATTTCAAAAAATGCTTAAAAAATCTTGATAAATTGGAGAAAATTTATTATAGTCATTATCCATTAGATCCCAATGAAAAAATAAATAATGTTTTTCAACGAGCTGGTTTAATAATTACTAAAACAAAAGCCCAAATAGAAATAAAAAAAGAATGGTTTAAAAGGCTTATCTGTGTAGTTGGTATTCTTTGCCTTTCTAATATTAAAAACATGATGAATCTATCTGGTATAGTATGTGTGTTTGATACAGTCTTTATGATTTTTGGTTTATTTGTTGGATACTCTATTGTTGAATATTTAAAATTAAAAATTTTAGGAACTACACATAAAGATAGAAAAGAAATAATACGAAGCAATGCATTTTTAGGTTTATGTATGGTTACATTACTAATAGTTTTATTTTTAATTTTAAATTATTTTTTAGAAACTTTACCTCAATTAGCACAAGTTAATAATGATAACCATCTATCAAAATTACACATTTTGCCAATAATAGTATTATCGTATTCTTTTATAATAAATTTAAGACTATATTTAACCCCGGAATATTTGTTTAATCTAATAAATAGAAATTTGAAAACAGATTATTTACAAAATTTTGGCTTGTTACTAATAGTTGTTTCTACAATTCTCTGGATTCTATCAAAGATAATGACATCTATATAGATATAAACAACAACCAAACTCTCTGTTCAAAATCATCAAACTGAATGTCTTTTTATAATTGGCTGAAAAGTTGCTGTAATAAAGTGAGTGCTTTGCGTAGGGTAGATGGTGTGATTATTTCGGGCAAAAGGATTTTAAACCTCTTTGTGCCTATATTTTGGGTAAATTAAGGCTTGGTTCAAATGGTATGATTATTGCGGGCAAGTGAGTCTTTTGAGGTTTTTGAAAATTCTGCCTGTTAATTTTTTTAATTGATACGAAACCGACACAATGCTCGTACAAATCAGATTGCCCATGCTATTTCTTTAATAAAAGAAAGATATAGTGAAAAACTTAATATGGATGAAATAGCACAAAGTGTAAATATGGCACCATCTTCATTTTATAGAAATTTTAAAAAGGTTACGCAAGTTAGTCCTTTGCAGTATCAAAAACAATTAAGATTGAATGAAGCTCAAAGACTTATGTTATCAGGAGAACATAGTGCTGAATCAGCTAGTTATTTAGTTGGTTATGAAAGCCCGACTCAATTCAGCAGAGAATACAAAAAAATGTTTGGTAATCCTCCGAAGACAGATGTAAAGAATCTCGTAGCAGTATAAACAGTATGGGTTATATTGAATTTAAATAGATAAATCATCACAATTTGATACTGAAATTTTTTCGAATGCCTTTTCAATGCTTGTTTGTGGATTATTCCCTCGTTTTATTAGTTTGTTTATTTCATTATTGGTTATATAAACTTCATCAGTATCGGTTCTATATGCTATATGTGTAGGTGTTTTACTGTTTTTAAATTCTGAGAAAGGTATATTAAATCGTTTAAGTATCTGTGTTAGTTTTTCATAAATGTCTAGACTTTTTTTTGTGTTTTTTGAACCTATTAGTACAGCTTGTAGATTTTTGTTTTTTAGGTCTATTGTATTTCTTAAAAATTCAATGATTAGACTGATTGCATGGTTTTGTTCTATAGTTGGGCATAAGTGCAGTAAAAGACTTTTATTCCCGTCTGTTATAAGGCATGCTGTGCAATCGCAAATGTTTTTTGTATAAGTATCTTTAGCAAGTATACTTTCTTTTATTGTCCAAGGATAATTAACAGAGTTGTTTCTACCTATTTTACTTATCACTTTTGTAAATTCATTTGTATCCAGAGGTATAATTCTGGAACCGAAGCTAACTTCTTGCATAGTTGTATTCCTTTTTCAAAATAAAGTTTCTTGAATTTAAAAATTGATAAAATGTTAAAAATTTTTAAGCAAATAAAAAAGACCTTTAAAAGGTCTTTTTAAATATCCTATCCTAATTCTTTTCTTTCCTTATTTTTTCCTAAATTCCAACGTTTTCGTAAAATTTATGCTATAAAGTTTGTCCCAAATCTATTTGCTCCATGGAAGAATGATTGTTTCATCATTTGCGACAATGTCTTTTTGACTGTTTTTTTATCACTTAATTCAACTTCTTTTAATGCTTTTGATGTATCTTTATATGCACTTGTAACAGCATCAGAAAATAATAGCATAGTAGCCATAATTTTATCCTCTCTTAATTTAGAACTTATTTAAACTAATCTTTTAAACTTTTTCTTTTTCTTTATTTATCTCTTACATATATATAAAAACTCTCCTTAAAAAAATATTGACTTTTTATATTCACTTTATATATTTTTTGTTACATAAATTTACAATTATCTTTTTTTATTAAAGAATCTTTTGGGATATGTCGATAAACAGAATACTAGAGTTATGAAAGGATTGTTGTAATAATGGGATTGTCATCAAATGCAAGATTATTAACTATAACTGCAAGGTTGACTTCAAATGAATATGAGTCTCAGCAAATTTCTAATGCGAAAATGAGACTTGCTACCCAGTCTCAAGAAGCCAGTGCTGAATATATTAATGCTTTAAATACACAGCAGTTGCTTTATACAACTTATGATGCTCATGGAGATTCAACATCAGTTCAATTAACTGCAGGTGCATTATATCAATATAGTGATATGAAAAATCAATATGTTATTGTTAACACTGCAGGTAAGGCTCTTATTTCTCAAAATGATGCATATAATTTCCAAAATGCTGATAATTTGGACGAATTCTTGGCTGCGTATGGTCTAAAGAAAGAGTGGAAATCCGAATCTTTGCAAAAGAATGTTGAATTATTAGAAAGTCCGGAATACAAAGCAAAAAGAGAAGCATGGGATAATGCTGTTCAGGCAGTAAAATCAAAAACCGATTATCCGGATCCTTCAGGCGGTGCGGGTACTGTAACTTCGGATATTGCCTGGGCTTATGAAAAGGCTAAAGCCTCAGATGATTATCAGCAGGCATTAGCTGTATACAATGATGAACTTATGAAAGCTAATTCAGGCATTTCTAATGAGTCTGAACTTTCCAAGGCACTTGAAGATTTATCAAAAGCAAAACAGAAATATACCGCTTGTATTACTTATGATGCATGGGCTCAAACTAAGGCTGCTATTGATGATAGCGGTAATTATACGCAGGTGTATCTTGATATGGAAGAATATAACAAAGTCTTGGACGAATTTAATGCTGAAGCTGAAGATTATGGTCCGACTCTGGAAGATTTGTATACTTATGATGATGAGACTAAAGCACAATGGTATACAAATCTGTGGTATCGATTAAATGGTGAGTCTTCTGAAAAAAGTCTTCAAGGAAAAAATTCTGATAACTATTCAGTTTTAGACAGTAAATTATTAAACAGTGCAACTTGGATAAAAGATGCATTAACACAGGGAGTAATCTCAATTGAAGTTGCTTCTTATACAGAATCTTCAAATGAAATTCCGGATATAAACACTCCAACAATAGTTAATTTGAAGGGTATTAGCTGGAAAACCAGTATCTATTCTTCGCTTACTGATCTTACTCAAAAAGATGATGAGCAAGCAATAGCTAAAGCTGAAGCAGAATATCAGCGTAAAAATGAAGAGATAAGTGCAAAGGATGAGAAGTATCAAAATAAAATAAAAACGCTGGATACAGAGCATACAGCTTTGCAGACTGAATATGATTCTGTACAATCTGCATTGAATAAGAATATAGAAAGGTCTTTTAAGACTTTTAACGGATAAATTAAAATAAGATAAGACTTATAAATTTATTTTCCCCTACAAATTTTTACACCCCTCCTCTTTATAGTATAATCAAACTATTAGACGGAGGTTTTTATTATGAGAACGATAACATTAATTAATGGGGATGGAATTGGTCCTGAAATTTCGGATAGTGTTGTAAAAATAATTAAAGCAAGTGGTCTTGAAATAGATTGGGATATCCAAACCGCAGGCGCTGATGTTATTGAAAGTGAGGGAACTCCATTACCTCAAAGGGTTTTGGATTCTATCAAAAAAAACAAAATTGCATTAAAAGCTCCTGTAACGACACCTATAGGAAAAGGGTTTAGGTCTGTAAATGTGCAACTGAGAAAAGAGTTGGATTTATATGCAAATCTTCGACCATGTAAAAATCTTCCTGGAATAAAAACACGATTTGAAAATGTTGATTTAGTTGTAGTTAGAGAAAATACGGAAGATTTATATGCAGGAGTTGAAGAACAAATAGATAAAGATACTGCGCATAGTATAAAAATTATTACAAGAGCTGCTTCGGAGCGCATTTGTCGTTTTGCATTTGATTATGCGGTAAAAAATAACAGGCATCAGGTTTGTGTAGTTACAAAAGCTAACATAATGAAACTTTCTGACGGCTTGTTTTTGGATTGTTTCAGGCATGTAGCTGCTGATTATTCAAATATAGAAGCGCGGGAAATTTTAGTGGATAATCTTTGCATGCAATTGGTACAAAATCCTACAAAATTTGATGTTCTTGTTCTTCCTAATTTGTACGGCGATATTGTATCTGATTTGACAGCAGGTTTGATTGGCGGTTTGGGTGTTGCTCAAGGTGCTAATATTGGTTTAAATTGTGCAGTGTTTGAACCTGTTCATGGTTCGGCACCTGATATTAAAGGACAAAATAAAGCTAATCCGACAGCACTTTTGATGTCTGCTGTTCAGATGTTGAGATATATCGGAGAACCGGTTTATGCAGATAAAATTGAATCTGCACTATTTAAGACTTTATCTTCAGGTAATAAAACTGCGGATTTAGGTGGAATGCTATCTACATCTGAGTTTACGGATAAAATTATAGAAAATATTATATAATTTTTGCCGCAGAGTATATCTAGATTTGAAGGATTGCAAATATGTAAGAGTTCTATCTTTTGAATTCGTTAAAATTTCGTAAGAATTTATATACGAATTCCAAGCTTTTATCGTCCATATTTTCAATAATATCGATGCTTTCTTTTTTTATATTATTTGTAAAATGTTCATAGTTAAAAATTTCATGGATTGGCACATTCAGACCGGCAGATAGTTTTAAAAGATTTTCGTAGCTTGTAAAATAGTACCCTGTTTCAATTCGGCTGATTGTCTGGTATTCCAGTCCTACTTTTTCTGCAAGCTGTTCCTGTGTATACCCGTTTGCTTCTCGTAATTCTTTTATACGTTTTCCGAATAGTTTGTTGCCTGAACTCATAAATGTCCCCTAACCTAGAATAAACTGATGAATGGTTTCGGTAAATATTATTTACTGTATAATTATTTTGTGTTATTATACGCTTAGCGTATAATAAAAGGTGTAACTGATGTGGAATTTATATTCGGTAAAATATTCAAAAAATCATAAAAAGATTAACTTTTGCGGTATAAAATTAAATAGGCGTTTAAATTATAATAAAGAATTTAAAAGATTAAAAAATTTGCCTGTGCAGGGAAATAAAGTAATTTTTTCGAATTTTTGTGATAAAAATTTTGGCTGTAATCCAAAATACATAGCACTTGAATTATTAAAACAAAATGTAAACTATGATTTAGTTTGGCTGGTAAATCCTAATTTAACGGATGAAGAGCTGGATATTCCGTCTGGTATCAGGGTTGTAAAAAATGAGTATCCTAATGTAATTGAGGAATTGGCTACTGCAAAAATTTGGATTTCAAATGTTAGATTAATAAAATATTTTAAAAAAGGTCTGGAAAAGAGAAATGGACAATTTTATATTCAAACATGGCATGGCTCGCTTGGGATAAAAAAGATTGATGGTGATGCAAATCCAAAATTCTGGGAACGTTCAACGTAGAACGGTTTTGAAGAAATTGATTCTAAGTCGGTTGATTATTTGATTTCTAATAGTTCTTTTGAAAATTCAGTTTATAAAAGTGCATTTTGGAATCGGGGTGAAATAAAAGAATTAGGTCATCCACGTAATGATATATTTTTCTATGATTCCGGTGATATCAGAAAGCATGTGTATTCTCGTCTTGGGATAGACCCATCTAAGAAAATAGTTTTGTATGTTCCTTCATACAGGGATAATGATCGTTTATATTGTTATTTTATGGATTATGAAAGAATTGTGCAGGCATGCCGGGAAAAATGGGGTGGAGAATGGGTTATGTGTATAAGACTCCATCCAAGAGCAGCAAAGTATGCAGATAAAATATTAATGCCGTCTGATAATATTATTGACTGTTCTAAATATCCTGATATTCAGGAATTATTGGTATCTGCTGATTGTGCGATTACAGATTATTCAAGTTGTATTTTTGATTATTTATTATCTGGAAAACCTGCTTTTATATATGCAAGAGATTTAGCTGAATTTGATGAAGAGCGTGGCTTTTATTACCCGTTCAGTGAAACTCCGATGTCTGTTGCTCAAACAGACAATGAGCTGGCTGAAAATATTAAAAGTTTTGATTGTATTTCATATAAGCACAAAGTGAACGAATTTTTAAAGGGTAAAGGTTGTATTGATGATGGACAAGCATCGAAAAGGGTTGCTGAACTTATAAAATATATAGTTTTTAATCAAGCACAATAGAAGGAGTGCTAGTAATAACATTTTTAATTTGTATAAAAAAATGGTGTTTGAGTATATCAAACACCTTATTACCTCTTTAATATAATGTATATATCCTTAGATTTCGAACAAACTATGAAGCCTTTCTTGTATGTCTTCTTCGTCCAATTCTTCTGTTAACCTGTTTAAATCAATTGCCATTTGGTAATAATTAGCTGCATCATTTGTAAAGCCCATTTCCTGACTAGCACGACCTGCATTAAAGTAGGCAAGTGTATAGTTAGGATTTAATGCAATTGCTTCTTCAAAATATTCTAACGCTTCTTCTGCATCTGCAAGTCCATCCAGATAAAGAATACCCAGGTTATTTTGTGCATATTCGTTTTCAGGATTAAGTTCTACAGCTTTATGATATGCAACTAAAGCTTCTTCCAGGTAATCTTTTTCCCAAAGTGCGATTCCGACTTTTGAATATGCACGAAATTCTTCAGGTTTTAAAGTAATGGCATCACAATATGAGCGTATAGCTTTGTCAAGGTCATAGTCTGCCATGTAAATATCACCTAGTGCGATATATAAATCGTAATTTTGCGGGTCTAAAATAATTCCTGCCTGATATGTCGAAATAGCAGCTTCACTGTTGCCTTTATTTTCTGCATATATTGAGCCAAGCGCCTGACAAACAATTGATGTCCACTCCGGATCAGGATTTATCGCAATAGCCTTTTGATAATGTTCAATTGCATCATCATAAAGTTCGGCTTTTGCATAGGCATATCCTAATGAATTGTTAAAAAATGGATTTTCCGGTTCTTTTTCAACTGCAAGTTTAAATGCACTTACAGAATTAATTTTATCTTCTTTTGACATATATAGATGTCCGAGTTCGTAGTATATCTGGGCAGTATCGATATCAAATTCCAATAATTTTTCATAGCAATCAATTGCTTCGTCTGTGTTATCTGGAAAATATGTTTGTAATATTGTTGCTAATTTAACTAATACTGTACGATTAAGCGGATTTGCTTCTAATACTTGTCTATAACATTGTGCAGTTGTTTCAATATCTTTATTTCGCAGGGCAAGATCCCCTATTTTATTATAAAAATATTCGCTATGTGTGGTTTTTTCTATTGCATCTTTGTATAATTTTTCAGCAGAATCATACATTTTGAATTTTTCTAAAAATTTTCCTACAGTGTTGTATGAAAATATAGATACATCATTTGAGATGTTTTTGTAAAACATTTTTATTGTTGGTCTATCCCATGCAAGCATGATACTTCCTGTCAGGAAGTAATATAAAAATCCTGCATAGTCTTTAAATGTTCCATTTTGAGTATTAATTTTCTGCAGAATAGACTGGGATAGAATCATTCTAGGGCGTCCGGAATTGAGACGACTCATATTTATTGCAGACTTGAACTCTTTTTCTGCAGACACAAAATCTTGTGCCAATTGCATAAAATATCCTGTGTATAAGTGTGCATCTTTGTTTAACGGTGCCAATGAAATTGCAGTTTTGCATTGTTCAATTGCAGTATTAACACTTATTTGCCCCTGTTCCCACATGAGTGTTGCCAAACGATAGTAAGTTTCAGGTATTGTAGGATCATATTTTACAGCATCAACGTAATGTTCAATTGCTTCTTGTAAATCATTATTACGTTGCCCGATTAAGTATTTTTCATGGGCTAGTCTTGCTTTTTCTAATGATTCCTGTGCTCTTTCTTTATTTTCTAGGCTGTCTGTACCTATCATCGGCATTAAAACTTGTTCTGACATTTTGAAGCTCCAATATACTATATAGATTTACATGTTAATTCGGGAGTGAATTTTATATCTTTAATATTTTTCACAAAATCTCATACATTTGTACTAGATAACAGGATAAAATGTTTGCTAAATAAAAACTCCGATATAATAAATATCGGAGTTTTAAAGTTTTTAAATTGAATAAATATTTAGTTATTTCTACTTTGAAGTTTCATTAATAGATTAAGAATTTCTATATACATCCAAATAAGGGTAACCATTAATGAAAATCCGAAGAACCATTCATAATATTTGTCAGCACGACCGGCAAATTTTTCGATATTATCGAAATCAACTATTAAATTGAAAGAAGCAATTGCTACAACAAAGATACTAAATCCAATACCAACAGGGCCATTTGAAAAAATACCAGGAATTGTAATGTGGAATATACTTAAAATTAATTGTAACAAATATATTCCTGCAACAGCCAGAGTTGAGTTAAATATGACCATGCGAAAAACATCAGTACATTTTACAAGTTTTGTTTTGTATAAGAAAAATATTCCAAATAGTGCAAAAAATGTTCCTATTGCAGCTTGGGAAGCGATTCCAGGATAGAACTTGTTGGCGATTGCAGATATACAACCAAGAACTAATCCTTCACACATAGCATAAAGAGGTGTAGTTAGGATTAAAAAATTATTTTTGGGAGCAAAGCATATCACCAAACATAAAATAAATCCGCTGATAGCTCCAAGTTTTGAGAGCATCATGGCTTTATCAGCAAAACCTGTAACAATCAAATACCATGTATATGCAAAAGTTGCAATTGTAAATAGTCCTAGAGCGCATGTTTTTAGAATTGTACCATTTATAGTCATGGAACGATTATTTTCTAAAGAGTTAAAAGATGAAGATTTCAAAACAGCTTCATTCAAAATAGGATTAGACATAAATATCACTCCTTTCAAGATAATCACCTAATTCAATGTACATATTAGCATATAAAATAAAAATCTCAATTGTTAAAATAAAAAAATAAAAAGAAAAATTGAAAAAGTACTTTACAATAAAAATTTTTTGTTATAAACTAAAGACATAATCCTCAGTAGCTCAATGGCGGAGCATTCGACTGTTAATCGAAGGGTTGCTGGTTCGAGTCCAGCCTGGGGAGTTTTTTCGTACATTAGGGCTTAAATCAGTTTCAAGCCCTTTTTTAGTGCCGTTTTTTGGGATACATGTACTTTATCCTTGTATTTTAATGTCCAGTTTATTGCTATGGGTTGACAGACTGTAATTTAACGGGACATTTTATCTGAACGCATAAAAAGATTATTCGGCAAAGTTGGCTTTGTGTTTAAGTTTTAGCGGTCGGAAGTAATCGTTTTACATGTTACAAAACGGTCTTTTGATGCTCATCATTGTCCGATTACTGTCCAAGTGTATTTGTTTGAGTAATATCATTGAACAGACATTGCAGGAATTTGATTTTTTTGAACTAATAGGGGTGTGTTTCAAATATATCTTGATTTTTTTAGTCGGAAATCGCTAAAAATGAAATTCCTGAACTGGCAAAAAAGTCTGATTACTGTCCGTCAATGTCTAAAACAAGACAGTGTCTCAAAACCTTAAATGGCGGGAATTTAGACACAGTTCAGGAATTTTGGGACAGTTCAGGAATTTTGGGACAGGACAGTGTTGAAAAATTTTTCAAAATTTTAAATTTAGGTGGATGTAAAGTAACATATAAAATGACTACAAACGAATAGGTCGGAAATTTAATTAAGATAGGTATGAATGGCAAATTATACATGTTAGAAATTTTGCGGAACTAAAAAATGCGGAACCTTGATGTCTCAAACTCAATAAAACCGTTTCAAATTAAAATAACGAAAATTCAATAATAACAGATATTTATAGCAAAAAAGAATGACTAACATCAGGTTTGAGAAATTTTAGTAAAATTATCCAATTTTTTAAATCTGCGGAAGCAATTTCTCGGAACTTGAGGAATCCAAACTACAATCAAATCACAACAATATTTGTATTTCTTATATTTTTTATTCCCACACTGTTGATAATTTTTCTCAAAATATATGAGAGTCAACAGTAAGCCGGAACCCCGTAGTTTTGGTAATCTCTGATTATTAAAATGTTTATTTTATATTGTTGATGCGGTAAATCTGTGATTTACCGCATCCTACAGAACTAATGTTTATTTTTTATTTATTATAAATGTTAAATTTAAATAGAGTATTAAAAATTAAGTTGTCTTAAATAATCAAACCAACTGTAACAAGAAAACAAACCATGTGTTCTTTTACAATGAGCAAAAGTTGCAAAAAAGTTGCATTTTTAATTTTTTAATGCATTTAAACATTAATTTTTTGTTTATTTTTTTGTATATACAAAACTATGATATAGAATATATATGTAATAATAAAGGATTTTGAGATGAATAATAAAAATGTAACTTTAAAATTTAAACCACCAGCTAAACCATTATGTATGACATACACTGATACTGATAACAAAATGGTTAAAATACATTATAATAACGATGGAAAAAGTACAATGGAAATTGTACAACTAGAACCTGAAGATGATAGAAATCATATATCGTGTATTATGGAATATGAAGACGGAACAATTTTTACTACTAAAACAGATGAAAACGGTAATACTAATGTTGAAGTAAATAAACCTGTAATATACAATCCTGAAACGGGAGAATTAGAAGTTGACAAAAGGAAAATCTAAGTTCCAAACCTTAGAGCTTCTTTTGGTTCAATGGTCTGATTTACAATGCCATTCAACAAGTTTACGCATTTGTCATTAACTTCCGGTAATAAGTGGGTGTATAAATCCATTGTCATAGTTATTGATGAATGCCCGAGCTGATGTTGAACATATTTCATCGGGGCACCGTTTACAAGAAGTAAACTTGCGTATGTGTGCCTTAGGTCGTGAAATCTTATCTGCTCAATTCCTGCTCTATTTAAGGCAGGTATGAATCTGCGTTTCATCATATTTTCTGCACTCTGATAATTACCCTCATTGTTTGGAAACACTAATTTGTTTTCACTAACAGGGCAAGCAATACGCCATTCTCTTAAAACTTTTGCCAATTCATCGGACATATCAATTACTCTTATTTTACCTGTCTTTGGTGTCCCAAGTCTGCCATGAGTGTAGTTTTTATCAATAGTGATTTTCTTTGTAACCCAATTTATTGAATCCCACGTTAATGCCATTAATTCACCCTGTCTCATGCCAGTGAATATAGCAGTAAATAAAAGCGGATAAAAATCTGGATAAATCTTTTTAGTTTTAGAAAGCAATGCTTGAACTTCTTCTGTACATAAAGCTCGAATCTTCTTATTTTTAACTTCTTTGAGTGATTTTATACGAGCAAGAGGGTTTCTTACAGCAATATCGCTATCAATCATAAAATTATAAATTGCACTTATGAATTTAATGTATTTATTTACAGTTGCATTTACCCTGCCTTTTTCCTGTATATATTTCATAAATTCTTTAATAAGAATAGGGCTGATTTCATTTATGTTTATGTCCCCAAAGAATGGAACAATTACATTATTTAAGTAACCTTGATAAGTTTGATAGGTTGAGGGCTTACAGTTTGTACTTGCGTGAAGCCTTAAATAAATGCTCATGTACGGTAAAGAAGCAAGCAACCGAAAACAATAGATAGACCGCCAGCACTACACTATTCCGAACCAAAGACCAAAAGATAAGCATTGTGAGAAAATCTAAACTTTTGGATTTTCCTACAATGCCGACTACGGCGGAATCCCTCCCACTCCTTATATATTTCTTTCTGTATACATTGAATTTGTATTTAGTAAAATGCAGACAACACCACGGATCGGCTTTTGGCTGGACAATTCCAACCAAACACCGCAGCAGACAGTAGAAACCATTCTGAACGTTAGGAAGCCGGTATGATTGTTACATATAAGGGGAAGAAAAATTTCTTTTAGATACTTGTTTTCCTAAAACTGATGTGATATAATAATTCAATTCCAGAAAAGGAGTAAAAAATATGCGGCAAGGTATTCTTAAATAAAACTATAATCAAATAGTGGGAACAAAGGATTATGATAGCTCCCTTTTGTAGGGGCTTAGTTTTTTGTACCCAATTTAAGAATACTTTTGCCTTATCAATTTTGACATATCCCCAAAAACAGCACTCACAAACAGGTGTATGCTGTATATGTGTATGTCCGCAAATTATCATCCCCAGTGGTAAAAGTATTTTACTGCTGGGGATTTTTATGCCCTTCGGGGCAGTAAAGGGAGGACAATCACATGAAAATAATCAATATTGGAATTCTTGCCCATGTAGACGCTGGAAAGACGACCTTGACGGAGAGCCTGCTATATGCCAGCGGAGCCATTTCAGAACCGGGGAGCGTCGAAAAAGGGACAACGAGGACGGACACCATGTTTTTGGAGCGGCAGCGTGGGATTACCATTCAAGCGGCAGTCACTTCCTTCCAGTGGCACAGATGTAAAGTCAACATTGTGGATACGCCCGGCCACATGGATTTTTTGGCGGAGGTGTACCGCTCTTTGGCTGTTTTAGATGGGGCCATCTTGGTGATCTCCGCTAAAGATGGCGTGCAGGCCCAGACCCGTATTCTGTTCCATGCCCTGCGGAAAATGAACATTCCCACCGTTATCTTTATCAACAAGATCGACCAGGCTGGCGTTGATTTGCAGAGCGTGGTTCAGTCTGTTCGGGATAAGCTCTCCGCCGATATTATCATCAAGCAGACGGTGTCGCTGTCCCCGGAAATAGTCCTGGAGGAAAATACCGACATAGAAGCATGGGATGCGGTCATCGAAAATAACGATAAATTATTGGAAAAGTATATCGCAGGAGAACCAATCAGCCGGGAAAAACTTGTGCGGGAGGAACAGCGGCGGGTTCAAGACGCCTCCCTGTTCCCGGTCTATTATGGCAGCGCCAAAAAGGGCCTTGGCATTCAACCGTTGATGGATGCGGTGACAGGGCTGTTCCAACCGATTGGGGAACAGGGGAGCGCCGCCCTATGCGGCAGCGTTTTCAAGGTGGAGTATACAGATTGCGGCCAGCGGCGTGTCTATCTACGGCTATACAGCGGAACGCTGCGCCTGCGGGATACGGTGGCCCTGGCCGGGAGAGAAAAGCTGAAAATCACAGAGATGCGTATTCCATCCAAAGGGGAAATTGTTCGGACAGACACCGCTTATCCGGGTGAAATTGTTATCCTTCCCAGCGACAGCGTGAGGTTAAACGATGTATTAGGGGACCCAACCCGGCTCCCTCGTAAAAGGTGGCGTGAGGACCCCCTCCCCATGCTGCGGACGTCGATTGCGCCGAAAACGGCAGCGCAAAGAGAACGGCTGCTGGACGCTCTTACGCAACTTGCGGATACTGACCCGCTTTTGCGCTGCGAGGTGGATTCCATCACCCATGAGATCATTCTTTCTTTTTTGGGCCGGGTGCAGTTGGAGGTTGTTTCCGCTTTGCTGTCGGAAAAATACAAGCTTGAAACAGTGGTAAAGGAACCCACCGTCATTTATATGGAGCGGCCGCTCAAAGCAGCCAGCCACACCATCCATATCGAGGTGCCGCCCAACCCGTTTTGGGCATCCATCGGACTGTCTGTTACACCACTCCCGCTTGGCTCCGGTGTACAATACGAGAGCCGGGTTTCGCTGGGATACTTGAACCAGAGTTTTCAAAACGCTGTCAGGGATGGTATCCGTTACGGGCTGGAGCAGGGCTTGTTCGGCTGGAACGTAACGGACTGTAAGATTTGCTTTGAATACGGGCTTTATTACAGTCCGGTCAGCACGCCGGCGGACTTCCGCTCATTGGCCCCGATTGTATTGGAACAGGCATTGAAGGAATCAGGGACGCAACTGCTGGAACCTTATCTCTCCTTCACCCTCTATGCGCCCCGGGAATATCTTTCCAGGGCTTATCATGATGCACCGAAATACTGTGCCACCATCGAAACGGTCCAGGTAAAAAAGGATGAAGTTGTCTTTACTGGCGAGATTCCCGCCCGCTGTATACAGGCATACCGTACTGATCTGGCCTTTTACACCAACGGGCAGAGCGTATGCCTTACAGAACTGAAAGGGTATCAGGCCGCTGTCGGCAAGCCAGTCATCCAGCCCCGCCGTCCAAACAGCCGCCTGGACAAGGTGCGCTATATGTTTCAGAAGATAATGTAACGTCTTGCGCAATGCAAGCGTTCATTGCTGGCTATTGCGAAATATCATTGATAAAATCAGTATCAGAGAGGAGAAACTATTTTGAACCAGGAACAGACGAATATTACAACAGGAAAGCAAATACGTCATCTGCGAACACAATTGGGAATGACACAGGAAGAACTAGCCGGGGAATTGAATGTTACCCGGCAGGCACTATCGAATTGGGAGAGAGATGTTAATGAACCCGATTTAAATATGTTGAAAAAAATTTGCTTTCTTTTTGGAGTCAACATGGACGATTTTGCGAAGGAGGTAATAACAAAGATGGAAACATATGAAAAAAAGGAGAAACGACAATTTAATAAGTACGATATGGCAATTGGACTTTTTTATGGTGTTGGTATATTTCTTGGCATTGGTATTTTCTTTGTTGGCGGTTTTATGACAATGTCAGGTGCAGGGTGGGGAGCATCACTATTTGGCGGTGGCTGTTTTTCTCTTGTATTTGGCTTGATATGCCATGCAGTTATTACATTGAGAAGAAATGACAAATGATGACATATCCTGCTTTCTATACTTTTCGGTAATACCGAGTAAAAAAAGCCGCTGCTTTTGGCTTTCCAATAGCGGCGGCTTAATGCAAGCGGCGGCAAAGGGAAATATCCTTTGAATACCTTACAGAAGAAAAGTTTTGCAGCATTACAAAAATAAAAGCCTATACCATTTTGGAAAGAAAAGATACATAATAGTCAAGACGACAACAATCAGAAGTTATGGAGGGTAACAATGGAATATAGTAAGGAAGATTTAATGGAAGCAAAAAAGCAAATTTTGGGAGTGGGAGAGAACATGGGAACAGAGGAAAGTAAAAAAATCTGGGAGGAGAACGCACAATTTTGGGATAATGCAATGGGTGACGAATCTAATGAATTTCACAGAGAGGTAGTGCGCCCCAAAGTAACGGAACTTCTATCTCCTAATCCTGCGGATTACATTTTGGATATTGCGTGTGGCAATGGAAATTATTCTTCGTATCTTGCACAAAGAGGTGCTTCGGTTGTCGCTTTTGATTACAGCAAAAAAATGATAGAATTGGCTAAAAGACGGCAATCACAATATGCAAAACAAATTGAATTTTGTGTGGCGGATGCGACCGATAGAAAAAGTATATTAGAATTAAAAAGAAATCGAGCCTTTACGAAAGCAGTTTCTAATATGGCAATTATGGATATTACGGACATTGAACCACTTCTTATGGCTGTTTATGAACTGTTGCAGGAAAGCGGAATTTTTGTCTTTGCAACGCAACACCCTTGTTTTGTCACGTTGACTGAAAAATATATGACACCGCACAGTTACTATGATAGTTTGCTTGGTACAACTTTTTTGAGTGATTTAGTCGGAAGTGAATCAAATATCGGTTGGGCATGTTCGCCCAACGACACTAAATATTAGCCGTCGGAAGTTGTTTGATTATACCAAAATCAAACTGGACGAAAACGGACTTTATTAGGACATAAAGTTACAAAGAACATTTTGAAATTAGGTTGAAACTAAACAAAAATCAAAGTTTTATCGTTGGGCTGAAAGCCCAACCTACAGACTACAAATAAATTTTAAAAAAGTGACAAAAAGAATTGAGAAAAATTTGTTCATTTATTTAATATTTTAAATTTATGTTGCCCAAAATAATCAAACCATCTGTAACAAGAAATCAAACCATGTGTTCTTTTACATTTGGATACATGTACTTTATCCTTGTATTTTAAGGTCCAGTTTATTGCCATAATAATAAAAAGTCGGTTGTACATACTTGCCTAACAACTTTAAATCAAAGGTGCTCGGAAACAGCTTGAGCTTTTAGGTTGGAGTTTCTACTCAACTCATGTTACAATTGAACAGACATTGCAGGAATTTAATTTTTTTGAACTAATAGGGTGTAGTTTTTTGAGTAATTTGGGCGGGAGCTTTTCTGTCATTGCGAGGGCGAATGGCCCGAAGCAATCCAGCTTTTGGGCGGTTGGAAGTTGTTTGAGTATCTCAATTTTAAATTACTCACTTTACTCTTTTAATGGTCACATAGAAATTTTATTTTTCTACAAAATAACCTTATCTTTACTCCACAAGCCAATTTCACCACTGAGTAATCAAAGAGTAGTTTGAGTAATTTGAATTTGTTTCAAAAAATTAAACTATACATAAAGAAATTTTTTCAACGTAAAGATATAAAATCTTTGAATAATTTTTCTATATTATCACCGAAGGCATATGCTTCAACTTCTAATGGATTGTTTCTATAGTTTTCTGAACCAAAACCAAACGCATCAAGTCCTTCATAATTTTTCATAGCCTTCAAATCTTGAACCGCTTTAATTCCTGATGGTGAGTTTGCTTTTATTTTAGGCAATTTTAATACTTCTGAAAAATTAGTCTCAATTTTAGGAATAAGTTCTTTGGTCCAACTATCTATTGTTTTTTTGATAAATTCGTCTCCTTTTCCCTGTTTTAATGCCTGTTCATACCTGTTTTTTAGCATAAACTCAAAAGAAGATTTATCTAATGCTCGTTTTAGACTATTTTCGGATATTACCCTTGCATATTCCTTTACCCCAATATTTTCTGTTCTTAAGATATTACTAAATTGTTCGCAATGCTTAAGTTCATGAGATATTAAATTCATTTGTTGTTGTGGTGTTAATTTTTCTAAAAAACCTTTTGAATATCCAATAGTATTGTTAATATAATCATAACCTCCAGTTACAGAGATAATACCATCGTTATCGTTAATAGTAATTTTTTTAGGTGCTATTCCATTGAGTTTCATATGACTAACCATATTTCCATATGCAGTATCAACAAATTCCTGTCCAGTTCTGCCTTCCAAATTTGCGAAAATTGATTTATATTCACTTGGAATATTTTTTGAAATTATTGGAGATTTCTTAGCAGACTGAGCCTGTACTGTTGTATTAGTAGAATTTGTTGATTTAGATAATTTAAATTTATTTTTTACATAATTTCTAAATTTGCTTGCAGGAGTTTTTACAAAATTCTTTACCGCTATCCATTCCTCTTTCAATCCTAATTTTAGCCAATCAAGATTTGTTTGTGGCAACTCTTTCAGCACTTCTTTTGAGGCTTTTCCCAAAGTTTCCGATATATACTCATTCATAGATTGACTGATTTGTTTAGCCATCCCCTGCGTTCCGCCAACAGCTTTCAAACCTTGCTGAAGGCCTCTATATCCGGCAAAATTCGTAACTACAGTTGTTCCATTTTCTGCACCAAGTCTTTTAAATGCTTGTTCGTTAAAAACATTTAAAACCTTACGTTGTTGCACAGGGGGCATTTTTTGTAATCTACTATGTGCTGATTTAAAATCCCCTTTGGTTGCAGCATCATAAATTGTACTAACAACTTTTTTTAGTAATCTTGATTTCATCGTTTTCCTTTTATATTTCCCCGTATATTTATATAAAGTATTTTTGTTGATAAAAATTGCTTAATTATTAAAAATTTTTATTTTCTATGCACAAAATAGTCAAACTATCTGTCTCAAATAATCAAACCAAGTGTTCTTTTATATAGGGGTGTGTTTCAAATATATCTTGATTTGCCAAGCTTATAAACTTTTATCTTCTAATGTTTGTTCTAATATTTTTTTATGTTTTTTTATATAGTTTATTTTCCCATATATTAATAACAATACAATCATTATGTTAAACATTAGTACTAAAAAAATATCTTGGTTATATTTAGTTATTTTTATTTTTTCAATACCAGATTTTATTAAATCTCTATCAATGTATGCAAAATATGGAATATAATATGTCGAGTGAAATAAACGACTATTTTCAGAGAACATTAATGAATAGGATGTTACACGTCTAGTGCTTAAACAATGCACTTTTACATTCTTGGGTCTGTTTAGATTTACTATGCTAGAATTAGAAAATAAAAACTGTTGTTCTAAACTACACTTATTTGAATTACAAATGAAGGTTTCTTTATAAGGATAATTGAATAATAAATAAAACAACACAACAAATGGCATAAAAAAGAGGAAGAAAATATAAAATTTGACCAATAATTTGTCAATAAATTTATTTTCTATCTTTTTATTAAAAAATTTAGACATAAATAGAATTCCTTTTATTAATATATTATATACAAAAAAATATGTAATAAGTAAAATTATAATAAAAAAGGAACCTTTTTGATTGAAATAGTGATTGAAAAATTTTTCAAAATTAAATATGTAATAATATGCCTGTAATTTAACGACCGGATTGATTTGTATGGATACTTTGATTATTTTGTTAAAGTTCAGTTAAAGTCCAATTAGTTGTTGGGCTATAAACCCAACCTACAAACTTGATTTTTTGATAGGACAGAGGAAAAGTTTTTTAATTTTTATTTTTTTGTAAATAGTTTTTGAAATTCATCCAATGTACCATTTATAATTATGTTTACATATTCTTTTAGTTCTTTAGCGTTAAATGCTGGTCCATTTTCATAATTAGCTTGCTTTTTTACATTTCCACCCTGGTTGATGAATTGTGCTCGAATTCCAATATGATTGTTATCATTTTTGTATAAAGGTTCAATATCAAATTTGATTATGTCTTTAGAAGTTCCTATTCCATCAGCTTTTTTGATATATTGGTTTGTTAGTTCTTTGTCTATGAACTTTTTCCCTCTAACACAAGTTCTTCTTGATATTTGTAATTTAGCGCCAAATCTTAATGAATTGCTTGCTTGAATATTATTGGTTTTCATTAAAGTACCCCGTAAATCTTGATTCTTAATCTTTTCCGTATATATAAAAGCCGTAATAAATAAATTTGTTATATTATTAATAATAGTTTACATATAAATTTATAGAAAATATAACATTAATTTAGGTTTCTAAATTTATTTGTCCCAAAATTCCTAAATTGCCTGTAAAATATTCACGAACTGTTTGTTCTTTTACAGTGTTCTTTTACACCCGGTTTAGTTTTCTTTTCTTAACTTTGTTCTTAGCAAGAACTTTATTTTATCTATCAATGTCGGAGCTTTGTCATTCACAGAATTTTGGCGCAGATATTTTTCATCCTGACCGAACAACTCATAGTCTGCAGCTTTTTTTCTCAATTCATCAAATGAATACGATTTATTTTTTATACAAGCATCATTAATCAAAAACAAGTCTTGAAGATTGGCAGAAATAAATGAATTATTATCAGGAGTCATATATGGAAATGAAACATTCAATGCCTGTCCTTTAAACCCTTTATCATTGATTTTTGAAAAGACTAAAAGATTTTTGAAATTTAGATACCAATTTTTAAATATTTTATTATCGTCAGTTTTTTCTAAGATATTTTCATCAAGACAAATAACAGCATCATTTTTTGTTCTTGAATGTTTTGCTATATATTTATTAATAGCATCCAGACCGGCTTTAGTTGCAGTTATTGGTGCAAAAATTATAAATTTATCATTTTTAAGTGTTTTCGCATTTGTACAATAATCAGCAGTGCCAATCATTGAATCGCCGCTTCCTACAATATCATCAATTATTACGAAGGCACTGTTTTTAGGATATTTGTTTAAATCTTGAACATCTTCCGCCTGAACTATTCTACTTTCAGGGAATTTGAACAAATCCTTATACATCTTCGTCAATATATCAAAGCTTTTCACTGTTCTCATCTTATGCTGAAGAAGATATAAATTTTCTTTTGGGATGTTATGCGTCTGTAAATACTCCTCAATTTTATTATTCAATTTCTCTAAAGTCTTTATCATAGACTGTTTTGAATATACATGAACATCTGAATTGAAATACTCTGCAATAGCATTACTCAGTTGTAGGTAAGACTTCTTAGTAATTGAATAGTTATCGGCGATAGCTTCAATGGTTGTTTTAATTCTTTCTTTTGACGGAACAATCGGCTGAAGTTGTTTTAATACACCGGCTTCGGTTGCAGGATTTTCAATACTAACACGAATAGCACTCAAGCCCAGCTCTTTCAATCTTGATTCAAGAGTATTGTTTAAGACAAAGGAAACACATTCTGCAAAATCTGCATCAGGATGCTCTAGCTGAACTTTTTTAGCTTTTTTCAAAATATTCACAGCTTTTGATGGCAAAATTCTATCATCTCCAAACAAATTAACGCCATCGTTGAATCCTTCTAAATTTATTAATATCAAATTATTAGCCGCTACTTTTTCTTTAATTTCCTGAAGAGTATTTTTATTTTTAATATCATTCAACGTTACAATACTGCCGAGCTTTTCTTTTGATTTGCTCAGCTTAAAAAGTTCTTTATTTTCGTGAAAATATTCAAAATACTTATGCAATTCTCCAACAGAATCAAATGCAGTAATTTTGTGGCGGGTTAACTGTTGAGCCATCTCCGGTAGAGATGAATAATTTGCAAACTGGGTAATTTTTTGAATTGTAGTTAAAATCTCAGATGGTGTAGCATTTGGAACAGCTTTTGATATTTTCGCAATATCAGCTTCCAGATTTTGTTTTGAATAGATATTCATTTGCTTAGTCATTTTGGTATACAATTTATCAACAATAGGCCCTATTGTTGTCTGCTTTTCAAGTCCTGCAAACGCATTCACATCATCGTCAAGTTTTACTGTAATACGCTTATAATTAAGCCATGCTGGCTTTTTGTTATCATGAAGCTGCACATCCGCAAGAAAGAAATTTTCGCCCTTTGAATTACTGTAAAACTCGATTTCACGCAGGTCATTTCCATAATATTTTTTTAGTGCTTTTGCCTTTTCAACAAGTTTATCCCAATTTAAATCAGGATATTCAATAATACCCTTTGCACTAAACGGTGTTACCTTGCACTGAACCAAATTTAATAACGTTGTTTGCTGCTTTTTATTCAGGCAGCTGAAATTTAGTACATATTCCGCAGAATAGTTCCATAAACCGAGATCATTTTTTGATAGTAATAAAGGTTCAATCTCTTTCAATTTAAGCATTTCTATCTGCGAAAACTGCGAGAGCTTATCCATTTCAATTCTGTGATAACCGCTTAAATCAACCTTCGAAGCCAGCGAATAAAGATATTTCAGATTTTCAGTTTTTAAATGTTGAACAAATTCAGCAGCTATAGGCTCTCCGTATAATTCATGAAACTTCTGTAATAAGATACTTTTTGACATGCCGGGAACATTTTGCAAGTGTTCGTTATTTTGTATAGCCCGTGAGATTTTGTTTATATTTGCCGTAAATGATTGCGAATAGGTACTATTAGTTGAACTTATATTCATTATACTATTTTAAAACTGCTAAATATAAAATTTGTCATATAAAATAAAATTATTATTACTTCCAGTATGGCATAAATCTGTATAAATTTTAAAATTGCATATAAAACATTTGGGTATAAATAAAAAATAATAATATGGCTTGCTAAAAATCGCATAATACACCTTGAAATAGCGCTTTAGAAATGTTTTGTATAACTATTGATGTTTTATTTATAAGTTTTGTTAAAAAAAAAATTTTAAAAGTGTATATTGTGGATTCTTATGTAAGAATATACAAAAAGGAGGTAAGTATGAAAAGAATATTTATTATAATACTGCTGATGTTTATTGCGGTTCCTGCTTTTGGAGCTGTCGATACTTGGTTTAATACAAATCCATATAAAAAGTATGATAAATCAATAGAGTTGCAAAAAGTATATAATGAGGTTTATGATAAAGATGGAATAAAAATAGAAAAGAATATGTTTAAGTTTAAATATTCTTACAAGGAAGGTAACCCATACGAATATGTAATTACAAATAATACAGGTAATGATTTAATGTTGAAAGGTGTAGATTCTGATTATCATGCCAATAAGAATATTACGCGCAAGAGTCATTGGACTCGTGTTAATGCAAGATATCTTAAGTACTGGCAATCATATATTCCTTTAGTCGGTGAGTATAACGGGGTTAAAGGTGATATAGAAAAGAATCCTTACTTATATGATTTTCCTAAAGATTATACTATAAAAAAAGGTGAATCATTGAGAATTCTAGCAATGGGATTGGATTTGGATAGAATACAATCAGTAACATTTATTTTTGATGGTGATTTAAAAATATCATTTTAATATTAAATATCAACAGTATATATAATAAAAGGACTTCAGGTTTTATTTGAAGTCCTTTTATTATATATATTTATTTATATTATTATGCTTCTATATCTAATTCCTGTATATTATGTGGATTATAATCTGTTTCCAGAGCTTTTTCATATTTTGAAAGTTTTGTATTTAATTCATTGATATTATCTGCATATCCTTCAGCTTTTTTTAGGAATTTTAATCCTTTAGGTTTTAAGATTCCTTGTGAAAATACTTTATTGTTTAGAGCATTTTTATTATCGTCAACAACTTCAGCTGCTAATGCTTGTCTATTCTTGCATTTTCTGATGAGTATATTTACCGGATTATTTTGTTGTCTGTTGACTGCCGCATCAAAATTTTCCCAAAATGTATCAGCTTTTTGGGGTGATAATTTTGATACTTGTTTTTTTATTACCCTATGAGCGTTTTCATCAATTTTAATTGCCATACCAAAGTTTGGTGAAGATGCAGAGTTAATGTTTAGATTCATATTTTTCCCTTTTTTATGTTAGTACTGTTTGTCAGCTTATTTAAAACATCTAAAAATAAAATTTGCTATTTGAATTTTTAAATTTTGACAGTAAGGTTATTTTATGGGTTAAAAATCTTCCCGTTTAAGTTACTTTACAATGTCTCTGGTTTAATTTATACATGATTATATGGAAATAGTTTTGAATAGCTGCAATACTTCATTTATGGCTTCTCCTGGTCCAAAGCTTTTGAAACAAGTAACTAATGAATTTAAAGGGGATAAAATTCGTGTGGCTAAGTTTTCGAGATTATTTGAAGATACATTTTTAAATAATACTGATAATAATACTGTAATTGATATTGACAAGAGTAGAAATCTTATTTTTTCGAATAAAATTTTTCCAGATATAAAATATTCTTATCATAATAACTCTACTACTAAAAAAAATTTAGCGGAATATTTGCTAAATGAATGCCCAAAAACTATCTCTTGGGGTGAAAATTCTTTATTTCGCTTAATCATATCTAAAGAGTTTTTGAAGGGTAAAAGTTTTGAACAGATGGCAATAATTGCCCAAAAGGCAAATTTAACCAAGAATTTTAGGCATTTATTATCGATTGCAGAAAAAATTATTGAAGCTAATCCTAAATCTAAGTTACACAGATTGGAGTTTGATATTATGGAGATGAAGATTGCTGAAGAAAAGCTAAAAGAATTGAGTAGTAGAATTTTTAAACCCGAGGATTTTGAATTTTGATGGATTTATTATTCAGGTCTAAGGTTGTATTTTTCTCAGATGTATTAAATTTGTTTATGAGGTGATTCTTTATATGATATTAAATACCGGAGGTAGGACAGATATAGTTCAATACTATTCCGAATGGTTATTGAACAGGTTCAATGAGGGTGTTGTCTATTCCAGAAATCCATTTTATCCAAATAAAGTTACACGCTATTTTTTGACACCTGATAAAATTGATTGCGTTGTTTTTTGTTCTAAAAATTATGAACCAATATTAGAAAGGTTATCGGAAATTACAGAGAAATTCAATACTTATTTCTTCTATACCATTACTGCTTATGGCAAAGATGTTGAACCTAATGTTCCTGCTATTGATAAGAGTATTGAAACTCTTTTCAAGTTAGAGAAAATTGTGGGTAAGAATCGTATTGCATGGAGATATGATCCGGTTTTGTTAACTGAAAATTATACGATTAATTATCATCTTAACACTTTTGAAGATATGGCTCAAAAGCTTTCCGGTCATATTGATCGTTGTATTTTTAGTTTTGTGGAAATGTATAAAAAACTTTCACTAAATATGCCTGAAATTATTACTCTAAACGATGAACAAAAACTATTATTGGCAAAGGGGTTAGGCTCTATAGCACAAAAATATAAAATTAAGCTTCAGACTTGTGCAACAAACATAGATTATACAAATTTTGGAATTCAGACTTCAGGATGTATGACTTTAGATATTTTAGGTAAAGCTAACGGTGTGAAGTTTAAAGACTTAAAGCATAGGGGTATGAGGAAAAATTGTAATTGTATAGAGACTAAAGATATCGGAGCTTATGATACCTGTCCTAATGGTTGTAAATATTGTTATGCGAATTCTACTCCAAAAAGAGCGCTTGAAAATTATAAACTTCATGATAAGAATTCTTTGATATTATTAGGAAAAATAAATGATTCGGATATTATCCAACAAGGAAATCAAAAGAGTTTTCTTTTATTTGATCAAAATTTAAAACTTTTTTAGATACATTAAAATTGTACATTCGAAGAATTTGCATAAAATTTTTCTTTTTCTTTTTGAATTAAATAATTTATATTTTTAATTATTTTTGCCTGAGCTTTTAGTGCTCTGTCAGAAATTCTTGGACTGATTTTTGTTTGATAATTTTCCAAATCAGATGTTAACTCGTTTGCTTTTTGGTTAATAATGTAGTCTGTGTTTTTTAGTAATTGGTTATATGTTTTTTCTATTTCTTTACGAGATAAGTTCTCTTTTTCATAATTTTTATGTTTTTCAAGGAATTTTTCTGTTTCGGATGTTACATGTTGTTTCTTATCAGGATTTTCTAATAGATTGTTTATTTTATAATTTAGTTTTTCAATCCTTTCATAGATTTGGTATGGTGGTTGATTTTTATTTTTATAATCAGCTAATATTGAATCATAATCTTTCAATATCATACTGCATTCTTGAAAATCAGAAATCATAAATAATAAAACTGCTTCTTTATTTTGATTATTTAGTTGTTGTATTTTTTTAGAAAAATCGGGCATATTTTTTGATGCAATATTAGATAAATCCTTATCTAAGGTTATTTTTATTTCAGAGAATTTTTTATATAGCGGAGTTAGTTTTTCAAATTCTTCTCTATCTTTATATATTTTTGCTCGACTCTTTTCTATGGTATTTAATATTTGAGCAGTTGCATATATTGGATGAGTTCTAACAAAATTATTGGTTCTTTCAAATTCTTTTATATTATTTTGAAATTCTTCGTATGGGTTTAGTATATTTTGAATGTGTTTTAAATTCGGGTTGTCCAGCGCATTAAGCTTTTTGTGCATTAATTTTGTTTCGTAGCTGCTTATTATTTTTAATTTTTCTTGTGAATCATAGCCTATTTTTGCTAATTGTAAATATTTGTTCTTATTTTTTGTAAAATATGGTCTAATTTCCGTGTCTAATTTCGTTGTAAGTGTTGAGAGCTGGCATTCTACAATAGAATCCATATTAAAAGAGTCTTTAGCAGTAAAGAATAATTTTTTAGAATGTTTTATATTTTTATTTTGTTGATATTTTGTATCTACAGTAGCGATATTATAATTAATAGGCGTTATAAACATATAAATATCTCCTTATATATTTATTTTATAACATATAAAATCGGTAAATAAAATTTTTTGATTCATGAGAAATAATATTTGTAGTATAAATAGTTATAACTTATGGTATCAATTTTTCTAATAAAATATCACAGCTGTAAAATATTGTAAAAATTCTTTTGCTACTTGTAATTATATTTTCAAATGTTAGAATATACCATGTAATCCCGGATCGTCTAGTGGCAGGACTGAAGATTCTGGCTCTTCCAACGGTGGTTCGAATCCATCTCCGGGAGATTAAAAAAAACGACTTGTGTAAGGTCGTTTTTTTATTTGTAAGTATTGTTGTGCTGTTTTATTTTGTTAACGTAGAGATTTAACCATTCTATATACAGCTTTTAAATCCTCTTGCTGTAAATGGTCAATATTAGCTTTAATATAATTACTCATAGTATCAGGTGTCATTTCAATGTGTTGAAGATTAAATAAATCTTTTAAATCAATATTCAAAGCATTTGCAATATCTAGCGCTCTTGACGGAAAAGTATCACCGCATTCAACATGGTTCAAATTACTCTGCATTTGCAAGTTCTGCAAACTGCTGTTGCGAAATCTCTTGAGCCTTCTGTAGTTCTTTTGTATCGTTCATAATCTTACCTTTATTAATAACTTTTTGGGCACACCATTAGAGCGATATTATTTGGAATATTATTGACTATATGACAAATAATATAGTAAATTACAATATAGATTGGTAAAATAATAATTTTTAGAAAATTATTATGTAAAGATGAGAATATATAATGAAAAATATTGAAACATTTGAAGAAATGGAAATTAGTATAATTGATATTCTAGATGATTGTCTTGAAACAATTAGAACTCATCTCCCTTTTAATTTACAAATTGATACACAAGAAGAAAATCAATTCTTTTGCGAAGTAATGTTTTGTGTCTTGATTATGGGAATGTTAAGCTATTTTATGAATTCTAAAAAGAGCTTTCATATAAACAAAAATATTCTAATAGAAATTATATATCCTTATATTTATAAGCTGCTTAAAGCAGAAAAACCTAACAATAATAAATTTTTAGATGGATGTGTCGGACATAGAATTTATATATACGCGGAACAAGTAAAATGTTTGACTGCTGAACTTAGACAAATTAAGTATGTAGATGTATCAACTTTTTCTTCTGATATTATTTTGTCAACAATACAAATTATCCTTCCGCAATATCAGGCTGCAGACCAGAAATACAAATCTAACACTATTCCCTTATGTGCATTACCACAAATTGTTACATCTAAATATTTGTTGACAGAGATAGAGGATTATGTTTCCGATATATATAAAGCTATAACATCTTTTGAAAATATATTAGAGAAATGTAAAAGAATTATGAAGTATAGAAATTCGAATCTTAATCCATTTAGCGCTTATGGAAGGATAGGAAGGTTAGGATTTTTTATAAATTCAATTCTTATAAATATTATGGCTTTTATAATAGTTTGTATTTTTATGTCTAATGGAAATGAGAATTTAGGCGTATTTTTATATTGGCTTATTGTATTTGTTTTTCAAAACTTTAATATCAAAAAAAGATTATTTGATATTTTTTGCAATGAAACAACTATAAAAGGGAATGAAATAAAATCAGTACTTTATACTATAATCATTTTAATTATATCTACATTATGTGTTTTTGGTGCATATGGATATCATTACGAAACTATATCTTTATTGAATGCTCTTACTTGTAAATTTATACTATTTGTTATTGGCTTATTTTTGTTATTTAAAAAAGGAAATTTAAAATAAAGGAGTTCCATTCAAATTGTGTAAAAACTATCTTTAAAAACAGAAATGTTGTATTAAATTTATAAAGGAGTAAATTGTGTAAGATATTGTTGAAGAACCGTTGAATGAAATAGGGAAAATGGTTTGTGATTTGTGTGATAATATTGAAGCTAGATATAACACAAAAAGTTTTACTTATGGCATACCGACGGATTTTTATGCATATGATAATTTCTTAGGGGGATACATAAATCTGAATTGACTATAGTTGCGGGGCGTCATTCAATGGGGAAAACTTGAAATTTTTAGAAAATATTTCCTAAAATTTTTCCGCGAATATAGAGAATATTTTTGTAATATCCACATGGCTATTTTTTTGTTTTTATGATTGCTATTTGTTGCTATTTTGATATAATAATTACTAATAGGTGGTATTTATGAAAAAGTTCTTTGTTATTTTAATGATTTTAGTGTTTTCGCCAAGTATGGCTGTTGCATCTTATATTGATAGACAGTTAAAAGAAGTAGTGAAAAATACCAGATATAATTCTGTTCAGAAATATAATAGAAGTTATCACCCATATAAAGAACCTGAATATAAAGTTGTTGAAAATTTGAAAGACCCAAAGCTTATCTCTCTTTCTTCGTTTAAACCTGTGGATGAACAATTATATAAGTCCAAATTAGCAAAAGATGAACAAGTTTATAAAAATAAAATTCAACCGATTTTAGCTAAAAATATGAATTCAATTAATGTTGAACCTGCTGCTGTTGATTTTTATAAAGTTTACAGAATATCTGAGCGTATCATAAGAGCTAATAATCTGGATTATGTAAATTGGCGTGTGGCAATTCGAAAATCAGAAGATGTTAATGCTTCCAGTTTTGATGGAAATTATATTCGGATAAATACGGCCTTGTATGATTCATTATGCAATAGTGATGATGCTTTGGCGTTTGTTATTGCGCATGAGATGGCTCATCAAATTATGGGGCATAATCAGAGGTTTGCCGAATTAGACAGAAGGATTGAAAAATTTGAGCGTTATATTAATAAACGAACTAATATTATTAATAGAAAGCTTGCTTATGAGGAGATAAAACGGATGGAATTTTCTTCTGATACAGAAGCTTTAATCCTTTTAACAAAAGCTGGTTTTTCTCCCGAAAGGGCTATGGAAGCTTTATACGCATTGGATACTCTTCCTAATGTTCGTCAATTTTATATGACACATCCGTTAGCCAAAGAAAGAATTAAAAATGCTCAAGAAAATATTGCTATTGCTGATCCTAATTGGGAAAATATCGGTAGAGCAAATATATACAATAGTGAGGTTATTCCTTGTAAAAAATCTTCAGACAGAGTTTCTATAATTCTTAGTAAGACAAGTCAGACTAATAAGAAATTTTATGAACCTGAAAATATTGAACAACGACTTACTCGAATTGCTTATGTAAATTATATTCACGGTAACATGAAAGATGCTGCGAAGTATTTTGAAAAACTTGCAGATATAAAAAATGATTATGTATCATATTTATATTTATCGTATTCAAATGAATATTTATTTTTCGAAATGCAAGCGGAGAGGTATCTTAAAGATGCAAAAAATGCTATTTTAAAAGCTAGTGAGTTGAACCCTGATGATAATGATGTAAAAGCACAATTAATGAATTTACAAAATTTGTAAGATTTATAGCATCAAGTTTAGGAGAATCTATGACTGATTTTATTATTGTTTTATGTACTGTTAATACAATAAATAATGCAAAAAATATTGCACATACTCTTGTTGAAAATAAATTGGCTGCATGTATTAATATTGTTCCACGTATAACATCTATTTATCAGTGGCAAGGCAAAGTTGTTGAAGATGATGAATGCCTTTTGATTATTAAAACAAAATCTGTTCTATATGATAAATTAGAGGCCAAAATTAATAGTATTCATCCTTATGAAGTGGCGGAGATAATTAGTTGCAGTATTGATGATGGTTCTGCTGAATATTTGAAATGGTTGGGCAGTAATATTCTCTAGCCTTATTTTCAGTAAAAATGTTCTTTGAAATTAGTATCCGATTCTAGGTATTCTAATATTATTAGTTGATGTAATTGTGCAGTCTTTTGTTTATATTTTTTATAATAGATTAAGGAATTGGAGAAGCTATGTATAAGAAAATATTGGGAATATCTTTTATATTATTATTTGGCTCGGTAGGATTTTGTTCAGAGTTATCTGATGCTAGTACACAATTGATAAAAGGTTTTCAGAATTTAGAATCCATTCAACAGCTAAATGTGATTAATAGATTATCGGCAATAGCAGATAATGATGGAGTCGTTTTTTCACGAAATTGGCCCGGTGAATATTTTTCTAAGAAAGATGAATTATCATATATTTATCTTGTGAAAAATGAAAAAAATGTTACAGATTTAATTAAGTTTGATTATCCTTTCGGTAAAGATAATTGTAGAACAAAAGATAATCCGGAATTTTGTATACCTAAAATTGAACCTAGTATGGAAAGTTATATTTATAATGAAAGATTGTTGGTCGAGAATACTCCGGATTTTGTATCCAAGCCTAAACAAAAGGAAGTTTTTGAAGTTTTATTAAAGGATAACAAATATTTCGACACAATGAAAGTAAAATCTATTGTTGAGAATAATGAACCTGAAATCTATAGAGAATGTGATTTTGAATATGGATTTTTAAAGAGTTGTAGAACTTATGATAAGGCTACAGACGAGATACTTTTCTCAGAAGAAATTGTTATGAAAGAGCAATTAAATGAATTAGATAAAAATCCATTGGAAAAAGCATTAAAATATATTAAGTATGATGCAGACGGAAATAAGATTGAAGAATATGTGTTTTCTAATGCTAAGCACACGTTTTTTGATAATAAAGGTAACATAATTGCTTGTGAACAATTTAACGATTCAAAGTTTATGTATAGAAATAATAAATATCCTGATTTATATATCGATGTCGAATTTAAGAAAGATAATTTAGGACGTGTTGTTGAAGAATCTCATTATGATTCTAATCATAAATTAATGCGTAAGTATAGTGCTGATTATCAGGGTATGAATATAGCTAATATTCATGTTGAAGATTTATTAAATTTTGCAGCTTGGGATATCAAGCCAATTAATGTCGTAAATCCATTAAAAGAACAATTGTTTGCTATTCGCTATTAAGTTGTGGTATAAATTAATTAGGCTTTATTATCTGATGTATAAATTACACTAATAAAGGTTTTAATTATGGCTATATCATCTATAGATATGAATATTACACCCAAGCATACTATGACGGGGTTTATGGCTAATCGTAAGGACATTACTTATGGTTATATAAACCTTGAGCGTAAGCAAAATGCTCCGATTTTAACGTCAAAAGATAAAATGGCAGCTGCTTTAGGAGCAATGTCTGGTGTTGCAATTTCTATGATACCTCTTATGAAGTCTCAGCGGATTAAAAATCCTTTGAATTTAAAATATTCTGTTCCTGAAATGTTGTTAATGGCTGCTGCAGGAAATATTGGTGGGGTGTTATTTAGTTCTATAGTTGACAGAGGATCTAATAGAATAAAAAAATGGAAGGAAGCTGCATTTCAGATGATGTTGACATCAGCACCTATGCTTTTGGTAGATGGTGCAGTAAAATTTTGTGAGAAAAGTAAAAAGTTCAATAATAATTTTGTAAAAATATTGGCTTCCGGTATTGGTGTTGCTATTGGTTCAAGTTCTGCACTTGCCTTATCTAATAAACTTAGAAATGATAAAGATGCGAAAAAACCTAAAAGGGAATTAAAACCTATTGATATGATTGCAAATGTGGATGATCTTGCAGCGATTTTAGTGCTTGCAAAGATTCCGTTTGCTGATAAAATTCATATTGAACGAGTATTGCCTCTGGTGTATTCTTTCTGTGGATATAGAGCTGGAACTGCGGATAAGCGCTCATCCTAGTTGTTGAACCAATCGGTGCAGATATTTATAAATTTTTCAGGATAATCTGTGTATAAGTCCTCTGCGTGTCGAGCTTTTTGAAATAGTATATATTTCTTTGTGCAAGTTGCATCTTGGTAGAGCTTTTTAGTGTGCCATGCGGCTACTGTCGGGTCTTTTTCTCCTGCAATGAATAATGTGGGTTGTTTAATTTTTGTAATTATTTCAACCGGTTTTATTTTTTTTAAAAATGGATTTCCTGGACGTATAGATATCCATCTGGAGGGTTCGAATTTTTGAAATAATGTTGGTATCCAGGCATCTGGCGAGTACATTTTATTTTCAATTTTAGTGAATTCAGTTGGGGGAGAAACTGCAATAATCTTGGCAATGTCGTTATTATGTGCGCCATATATAAGTACAAGTGCTGCACCAAGTGAAAAACCCAAAAGATAGACATTTTGATACGAATATGATTTTGCATATTTTATAACTGATTTCAAATCATATTCTTCTTTTGCTGTAAATGTATAAAATCCACTACTTTTACCATGTCCTCTAAAATCCATTGTTATAATATCATAATTTACGGCCAGTTCATTTGATATTTTTTGAAAGGGCTTAGAATCTTTTGTCATAAACCAGCCAGGACAGATTATAACTACGGAATTTTGTTGGTTTGTATAATGGTTTATTGCAATTTGTATTTTATCTTCGGTTTGAAGAAAAATTTGTTTCATTTTATTTTTCTGTTTGCGGTTGGGTTAGGGCTGAAAATTGCTGAATAAGTTCGTCCAAGTTTGCGATTGTACAAGTTTTGCCGTTACTTAACATCTTTATCATTTTTTCTTCTTCCGTAGATAATTTTTGAGGTTCATTTTGGGAGTATTTATCCACAGGTGATTTTAGTAAATTATTTACTTCAACGATATTATTTTTTCTATTTGCAATAACTCCATCAACAAGAATATTAAGTTCATCTTTAGTAAAGTTACATTGAATTTTTGGTTCGAATTGTGCAATTTTTTCATCAGGAATCTTAACATCAAATACCTCTCTGATATCTTTTCCTATTCCATCAATTCTCCCTGTTAAAAAGTAAGAGCATTTATTATCAACCCATCCGTTTACATCAAATTTTAAATTTATTTTAAGTCCAAAAATATCAATATAGTCATTTATATGAATAGGCTCACAGTTTCTGAAATTATTAATATATCTTTCTGTTAGAAGATTGTATTTCGTTTCAAAACTGTTAAGTTGTTGTTCTTCAATAACTTTTACTTGTTTTTTTTGTTCTTTAATATTTCTTGGTTGTATTGCCCAAGTAATAGTAGGAGTTCCAAGAATAATTGCTGTTATTAGAATGAATGTTGTTAATTTTTTCATAATTCCCCCTGCTTCTATTCTTATTGAATTTTTAGTTAGTATAACATGAGATTTTGCATCATGTTATTCAAGTCACCTGTGTTGAGAATCCTGCAAGCTTGCTGATTAAGAACTACATCTAACAGTCTCATGTCAGAAGAAGAAAAACCATCAAATGTTATGTTATTTGGATCTTTCAACATATTGTTTCTTGCTCCTCTGTTTCTTTCTTCTTCTTGTAGTATTGAATCACCAACATATGCCAGTTGTTCTCTTGTAAAATCGCATCTGATTTTTGGAGCAAAGGCTAGAATTGTTGCATCAGAGGCGTCTACTCCGTATAAATTTTTGAAAGAAGAGCTTGTTCCATTTGTTTTTGCAGTGAAGTTAAGTCTGCATTTATTGTTGACCCAGCCTTCTATTTTTACTTCGTATATAAAATTCATACCCAGATAATCAGATTTCATATTTTCAGTGTAGGGTTTACAGGTTTTTATGCTGGAAGAAAGCCTGTTTACAACAACGGGTTTAGATACGGATGCAGATGTCTTTTTGCGGTATGATTTCTGCGGATATGTTTTTTGTTGCGGTTTAATTTGTTGTGTTTCCTGTTGAGTATTTATTTTTCTTTGAGTGGTAACAACTTGTGCAAAAACGTTGCCGCTTATAAATATAATTGCCAATATTATAATTGGAAAGATAATATTTTTCTTTTTCATAATTTTACTTCCTCTTTTATATTATATATCTTTATTTAGATTTTCCTATAAACTATTTGAATGGTATTTTTTTTTAATTTATTGTATAATTCAGTAAAAGGGGAGTTTGATGAATAAAACTGCAAATGATTTGTTAATGCTGGGTATAACCTTTTTAATAATGGGATTACTCCTTATGTCTTATTCACTATCTACATATAAAGAAGTAAAAGTGCTTGGTGAAAAAATTGATTTTGAAGAGTTAGATAATAATGTGCAAATGTCTATGTCTGATAAATATTTTAAATATTTGTCAAATTCTGATTTTTTGAATCAAAAACTGAATAAAAATAAAAATCTATGGATAAAAAATGCATCTTGTGTTTATCTTGATTATGCACAACATAATGCTATTTCTTTATATCGATTGGCGTATAGCGGACTTCAGACGGAGGAGTCAAGAAAGAGTGTAGCTGCAGGAAATGTAAGAGCATTATATAATATGCTTGATAATTACAAAACTTGTCAACAAGCTTCTTCTTATAAAACAGAATTAAAAAATATTTTAGATGATATTCAAAAATCTGATATTTTATATTCGCATAGGGAAGATAGGATGGAGTCCTTTTTAAACGGATATGATCCTCATTCAGCTAAGGATCAATCTGCGGAAGCTGCAATTGCACAAGATTTATATCCACAGGAAAAAACTGAAAATACTAATCCTTCTGAAGGTGTTTCCTCAAATTATAACAATGATGAGCAAGTTTCTGACATAATGATTGAAACTGACTCTAATTATTTGCGTCAAGAATAATATTATTATTGTAAATAATACACTAAAAGAGCTTAAATGTATAAAAAAAACCACTCACAAGTGAGTGGGTCGTTTTCTGCATCCTAATGGTCTCTTTTAGTGTTTATTATTTAGGAGTTTATATGTTTTTGGGGTTAATGAACTATTTATATTTAGTGTTTCGACTACACTTAAATCTTATGTAATTATTATTGCACAATAAAATTTATATGTCAATACGATGTCTTTATAAAATTTTCCCAATGGTGAAATCTCACTAATAGTGTAGATTTTACACTTTACAAAACTTAATATTTGATTTTGCTTGCTATATTACTTATTATTTTTTAAGATGAATTTGTGTTAAGATTTGTAAAACGTAAAATTCATAAAATAGCAATTATTACGTATGTATATTCTTTATATATATAAGAGCAGAGTATAAAGGATAACTGTAATGGCTTCAGAAAACAGGGCAATAAATGCTATAAATAATGTAGCTGCAACAAATGATAACGTTTATGTTTCAACTGATTTGGGCATTAAACCTACAAATGAAGAAACAAGGAATGTTATTAGTTCAACATTTGGAATAATTAAAAATAATTTAGAGGCATTTTGGTATTCTGTCGGACTTGATCCAAATGTCAATAATGCTTATGAAACTACAATGACTGATCCTAATCAATGTTTTGAAATTCAGGGCAAAAAATTTTATCAGCATCCGGGAGTTGGAAATTTGCATCCTTATAATGAAATGGGAAATCCATCCGGCGGGTGTTTTACAATGCACACGTTAGCTTAAGGAGATTGATAAATGCAGCAAATCGGTGGAATACAACTTAGCTCAAAGCCAGGAACAGATTTTAATACTCAATATTCTGTTTCTGATACCGGTTTGACTAATAATACAACATTAGCTAAGTCAACTCCGTTGTATAATTTATTGCAAGTAATGTTTCAAGGTAAACAAACTGATAAGTTAGGTGAATTTGCTAATAGTGATGTTTTTCAGCAAAATGGTTTAAGACCTAATATTGATAAAGGCGATCATAAGTTATTTACACAGGCTTGATTAGTAATTTAACAAAAAAGCGAAACAGAATTTTCTGTTTCGCTTTTTTGTTTGTATGTTTGTATTATTAAACAGTTGTTGCTGTTTTTGATTTTTCAATACAAGAAATTAAAGTGCTAGCTACAGTTTCTTGTTCTTCTTTTGTTAGTTCAGGGAACATTGGCAGTGAGATAACAACTTCTGTATTTTTTTCAGTAATAGGTAATGAACCTTTTCCCATGCCAACGTAAGAATTAACTTTTTGTAAATGTAGAGGAATCGGATAATATAGCATAGCTCCAATTCCATTTTCTCCAAGCATTTTGTGAACTTCATCTCTATTAGGAATTTTAACTGTATATTGGTGATAAACACAATATGTATTGTCTAATTCTTTTGGAGTGACAATATCAGGGCATCCTGCAAATAATTTATTATAGTATGCAGCATGTTCTCTTCTTTTTGTATTCCATTCATCAATATGTTTAGCTTTTACTCTTAATATAGCTGCTTGGATTTCATCAAGACGGCTATTTACACCTAATTCATCATTGTGGTAACGAACCATTGAACCATGATTTCTAAGTGCAATTAATCTATCTCTCAATTTTTCATCATTTACTGTACAAAGTCCGCCATCACCCATTGTTCCAAGATTTTTTGTAGGATAGAAACTATAACAACCTATATCTCCAAATGTACCTACTTTTTGACCTTTGAAAGAAGAACCGATTGCTTGACAACAGTCTTCAATAACTTTTAAGTTATGTTTCTTTGCAATTGACATAATTGCATCCATATCACAAGGTTGTCCATATAGATGAACAGGGATAATAGCTTTTGTTTTAGATGTAATTGCTGCTTCTATTTTAGAAGGATCAATATTATAAGTATCAGCATCAATATCAACGAATACTGGTTTTGCCCCAACAATACCTATAGCTTCTGCTGTAGCAACAAAGGTGAATGCCGTTGTAATAACCTCATCTCCTGCTCCTATATCTAAAGCTCTTAAGGCAATATGAAGAGCATCTGTTCCTGAATTCAGAGCAACTGTGTATTTACAACCAATATAAGAAGCTAATTCGCTTTCTAAAGCCTTAACATTAGGTCCTAAAATGTAGCATCCGGATCTCATAACTTCACATACAGCTTTTTCAGCCTCTTCGCCAATTTGTGCGTATTGACGTTTTGAATCAAAAATAGGAATCATTTTTATTCTCCTTTTACTTTCCTGACATTCAACCATGTATTTATTATATCATAGTATAAGGCATCTTAATATAAACTTTATATTAAGAACATTAAGTCAAATATTCGAGTATTGTTTAAACTAGGGATAAGTTTCTGCTTTTATTGGTGATTTTTTTCAGTTTTTCTACTCTATTTAAAACAATATTTGCATTTTCGGCATCGGGTCTGGAGCTAAGGTATTTTCTGTAATATCTTTTTGCATCGGTATGTTTTCCCAGTTTATCAAGGCACAACCCAATTTGAGAGTATGCTTGTGTGTAGTTTGGGTTTATTTTTAAAATTTCGTTGTATAGTCCAAGTGCTTGTCTGTATAATTCCATTTTTATTAAGAGTGTGGATTTTCGGATGTAAGCATTTAAATATGTAGGACTGTTTTCAATCAACTTTTGATAAATCATTAGTGCCATATCGGCTTCTTCACATTGTTCATGGGCAAGTCCTAGGTTATAAATTGCTTCAGGATTTTCAGGTTCAATCTGAATGGCCTGGATAAAGCATTTTATAGCACAACAGGGAGTTTCTTCCTGAAGATGGCATTGACCTAATTCAAAAAATGTTTCAAATCTGTTTGAATCCAGAAGTGCAGCTTTTTCCAAAGCTGCTATCGCCTTTTTAGTTTTGCCAAGATTTTTATAGCAAATGCCAAGCCCTAAGTACGTTTCAGGGTCGTTTCTATCAATTAGTACAGAATTAAGATATACGGATGCAGCCTCTTTAAAAGATTTTTTTAACCTTAAAATGTCGGCTTTGTTCAATAACTCTTTTTGTTGTTTTCTCCTAATAATAGGGGTGCTCATATACTGAGACTTTTTGTTTTCTGTGCTCAACTCTTTTTCCTCGTATATGTTAATATTAGAATTTTTTTTATATTTGATGAACAATCGTTAGATTTAAAGATTAATCAATCATTGGATTTATTATCATTCTTGTGTTATAAAATAATTATGAGAAAGCTTTTAATTTTTTTAGGGATTATGTATATAGCAATTTCACCTGTATTTGCGGTTGAAAATTCAGAGGAGGTCCAGCTAAATGGTGTTGAACAGCCTCAGATTGAATTACCTAAAGTTGATTATAAAGGTAAGGATTCTCTTGTAATAAGTGATAAGGAAATCATGGATGAAATTGTAAAACTTCAGCGGGAAAAAGATTTGGAGGATATCGATAATCTTTGGAAAGGAACTGTTGAAAATAATCAAGTTATTGGTTTTGCGATGAAAAAACTTGCTACACCGGAGAGTCAAAGGCGTATACATTCTTCTTTAATGTCAAAAACCTTATCAGCTATTATTTCAGGTGCATCTTTAGCTCCTGCTCTCATTGGTGCTGACTATATGGTACAATCTGGCTCTTATGCGGCCGGAAGAATTGCGCAGAATTTTTTAAATAGAAAAAATGTTCCTCAAGAAATTCCGTTAACTGATACTGAATTGATTGAGTTGGCCGGTTTGGTTGAAAGTTTGCAGGATAAAATTATTAATGCCTATTATAATTATAAAGGTGCGCTTTCTCAATTAAAAGAAGTTCGCTCCAGAGAACTTTTATACAGTAAAAATTATGCAAAGGCTATGGATGAGGAAGATTTTCTCGAAATCTCAATTTCATCTGCACTTTATCAGGATATGCAGGTTGAGGAAGTAAAATATTTACAAATGGCTAAAAAATATCATCATGAATTACAGCGTTTAGCCGGTAAAAAAGTTGTGGATTCGTTGAATTTATACCAATATAATTATGATTCAGCTCTAATAGGGGGTAGTAATAATGTTCAAAAATAAATTATTACTGATTACTTTATTGTTTTTTGCTTCGCAGCTTTCAGTATTTTCTGAAAATTTATCTGATTTGGAATATCCAAAACCTCCGGCATACAGGGTTGGAATTTCTGAAATTCCTGAAAATCAATATATTCAAGCAAAGCAACAAAAACCGAAAGTTGAGAAAACTTATGCACAGATTGATGATTCAAGAGAATCCAGTATAATGGATGTAACTTATGCTGATTTGAGTATAAAAAGGTTATCAAAAGAAATTTCTCAGGAATTAGAATTTGAGCAGCAAGATATGGTTGCAGATTTGTCATTATTGTGGCAAGGGGCAGCAGTGAGGAGTGATACTATAAATTTTGCATTATACAAACTGGCAAATCCTGATGCTGATAAACCGGATAGTAAATCAATAAAAAATGTATTAAAAACTATTGCAAGTATGTCAACTTTAGTTGGCGCAAGTATGGGTAGTCCAATAATTGCAGGTTCTTCTTTAATTGGGGGTAATATTTTGGGTATTATGTCTCAAGATACAAAAGAACTTAACTATAAATATACAAGAGTTACAGATGCTGATATGATTATTTTAATTAGAAAAATAGAAGATCTTCAGCAAAATGCTGTAAATTTGTATTATGATTATATGAGTGCTAAAAAACAGCTTGAGCTGACAACGAAATTGGTTGAAGAAAGACAGAGAAAGTTTGAACTTGCACAGCAAAATAATGCTCCACGAGAGTTAGTTGTCATTACCGATGCATATTATAGAACTGCCATTGATAAACAACGTAATGCCAAATCCGAATTTTTTGCAAAAAGAGCTGCTTTAGAACAATTTGTTGGAAATGAAGCATTTGTTCAATTCGAAGCTGATTTAACAGCAAGAGAAAATGGCGAAAAACCTGCTGTTCGTCAGACTGCAGAATCTGCAGTTAGCGAACCTGCTTATTCTGATACGGTAAAAAATGTTGAAACTTATACTGATAATTTGAAAAAAAATGAATCTTCTGAAAATAAGCGTGTCGACATGCAAACTGAAGAAAATTCGGATGCTAATTTGGATAAAGTTCCGGAGTTGAAACCATTGGATGAGCAATATGATAAAAAATCAAATGTTGTTGAAGAATCTCCATCTAATGAGGAAAAAACGGCAGACTCCGTTCAAGAATCTAAAAAGCAAATTCAGAAGAAAAGTTTGAAAGAAAAGTTTTTTTCTGTAAAGAGTAAAAAGCAAAATAAAGAGAGCAAAGAAACTTCAGAAAATAGACAAGAATCAATTTCCGATTCGGATGTTTCTTTAATGCCTGATGTTGATGTTAATACAAACACTAAAGGCAAAGAAGATGATAAAAAATCAGAAAAAGTTGTTTCTAAAAAGAAATCAAAGGCGGATAAGTATTCAACAAAGGGCTTAATTTTTCTTCATAATAAAACTCAAGAAAATTCATCTAAAGATTCGTCTTTACAGCCACTTGAACCTATTATTCCGCAATCCGCATCTTCAGATGCTGAAAATGAATTAAAAAAGCTTCCGCCTCTTGATGAAATAAAAGCTCCAGAACTTGATGGACATGGTTATTCAATTCATTCTGATGAGGATCTTGTATATTAATGTTTGAATTTATTCCATATAGTGATAATTCTGGACAAAAAAATATGGATATAGATAATGATTTGTTAAATCGGGCAATAAATCAAAAGCTTCAGTATCCTATATTTCGTCTTTATGGTTGGAATCCTCCGTGTGTATCTTTAGGTAGAAATCAGGATGATAGTTTTATTGATAGAGATTTTTTAAGGCAAAATAATATTGATATTGTCCGAAGATTGACGGGTGGACGTGCATTATTGCATGATAATGAGATTACTTATAGCTATGTCTGTCCGGTTTCATATTTGAAAAATGGTGAGCATGTTATTTCTTCATACAAAGAAATTTCTCAAATACTGATTGATAAATTTAAACTTTTGGATATAGAATTGGAATTTGGATATAATAAACCTGTTAAAACAGGTTTTGATTATTGTATGTTGGTTTCTACAGGTGCAGATTTGTGTTATCAGGGGAAAAAATTAATAGGTTCTGCTCAATATAGAAAAAGTGGATATATATTACAGCATGGTTCTATTTTATATGATTATAATACAACTTTATTGGAAAAAATTTTTGGTGATTCGGGTGTTGATAATGAAATTATCTCAATACGGAGGATTAATCCGGTATTGACAAAAAATAAAATAATTGCCATACTTAGTTATGGTGAGTTATAAAGGAATTTATATGAGAAAGAAAAGAGTTGCTGTAACATTAATGCAGACTATGTTAATTGTAGGTATTGTCTTTTTGGTGTTATTTATGATATTGGCCGTTCCTATGTATAATTCATATAAACAAAAGAAGGCTGTAATAACATATAGAACTTTATATTCAACTCTTCAACAGGCAAATAGAATGTATTCGTTGGTGAATTCAATGAATATGAATGATTATGATACTACTCTTCCGGTAGAAAAGTTTGCCGAAACTTATTTTACTCCATATTTGTCTATTAATAATTACTGCAAGGAGTCTCAGGAACAATGTTGGAAAACTCCACAGTATAAAGATTTAAAGAATACAAGAATGTATGATAAATCAAAATATAGTATTATATTGGCAGATAAAACTGTTCTTGGTTTTTTTAAAAATAAAAACGGTTTGATATCCTTGATTGTGGATATAGATGGTCCGGTAGGAGTTAATAGACTGGGCAGAGATGTATTTGTGTTTTATTTTTATAATAATCGTCAAAGACCTAAATTATGTCCTGAAAAAGTATATAATGAACATTATATTGCTGATGGAATGCATCTTGGCGGTTATGATAAATGTGGTATTCCGCATGATATATATACACTTACTGATTTTTATCAGAATAAGTTTGAAGATGGATGTTCTAAAAAGTCAAAATCTACTGATGATGGTGTGGGGCTTGGTGCAGCATGCGGAGCTTTGATTAGTAAGAGCGGATGGGTAATAGACAAAAGTTATCCTTGGTAGTATAATTATTCTATCAATTAAAGGGATATAATATTGAAAAAAAGTTTAAAAGCAATGATTATGGCAGCAGGAATGGGGTCTCGATTAGAACCTGTTACTCTGTTGATGCCAAAGCCATTAATTCCTGTTTTAAATAGACCGTTGATGGATATAATATTATCTCAATTGTCATCAATTGGTGTACGTGAAGTTATTTCAAATACGTATTATTTATCCAATCAGATAATAGATAGGTATGAAAAGAATAATCTTAATATTAAGTTTAATTATATTAAGGAAAATGAATTATCCGGAACCGCTGGTGGGTTGAAAAAGTGTCAATTTTTCTTTGATAAAGATGAAGATTTTATTGTTATGTCAGGAGATGTTTTGACTACTGCGGATATTGAAGCCGGTATAAAACGACATAAAGATTCTGGAGCAATAGCAACAATTGGAATTAAAGAGGTTGAACATGAAAAAGTATCCAGTTTTGGGGTTGTTGTTACAGATGATAATGGTTATATAACGGAGTTTCAGGAAAAACCTTCGTTAGAGGAGGCTAAGAGTAATCTTATTAATACCGGTATTTATATTTTTAATTATAAAATATTTGATTATATTCCCGAGAATACATTTTATGATTTTGCCAAGAATGTTTTTCCAAAATTACTTGCCGAAAAACAAATAAATACATTTGAAATTAACGGATACTGGAATGACATAGGAACTATTTCTCAATATAAGCAATCTGTTTTGGATGTATTCAGCGGAATTTGTAAAATTGAACATTCTGAAATTAAGGAAACTAATTTGGGTTCTTATGTTTGCGGGAATACAAAAATCCCAAAAACTGTAAGGTTTATAGGTAATTCTGTTATAGGTAATAATTGTAAACTAGGAGAATATATAAAACTTGAGAATTGCATTATTTTTGATAATGCGCAAGTTATGACCGGCTCTGAATTATCAGACTGTATTATTATTCCAAATAATGATTATTCTATAAATAAGAAAAATTTAATGAAACATTGTAGTAAAGATATTATAACCATTTAAAAGTGGACTTGATTTTTTGCTTTGTTGATGATAAATTTAGATAAGAAAACGGCCATGTATATGGCGGATAATATTTAAACTGTTTATATCGCGTCGCGGGCCTGTGGCGCAGCGGTAGCGCAGAGGACTCATAATCCTTTGGTCGTGGGTTCGAATCCCTCCGGGCCCAAATAAAAAAGGACCATTTATATGGTCTTTTTTTATTTATACTGATGAAAAATTTTAGAAATAATTTTCCATTCCCCGCCAATTTTTAAAAGCTGAAATAGGTCGGTATAAGTATTTGTTTTCCCTTCCAGGCAGCAGTGGACACAGGCAACTGTTTCTTCTAATGATATAACATCTGTTCTTATTTTTAATTCAGGCTGTGCGCCGACTTTATCAATAAAATTAAAAAGATTTTCGATAGAGCCTTCCATTAATGTTTCACCGGCAAATCCATGCATAATTGCATTTTTATGACACACCGGTCTTAATATTTCAGATTTCCCCTGAACCTGTGCTTCGTAGTATTTGTCCATAACTTTTAAAACGTTTTCATATTCTTCTCTTAAAGATTTTGTCATAAAATTCTCCTTTCTTCTTATTTTGTATTATTATGTATCTATATCTTTTCGTCAAGAATGCACTTTTTTGTTATATACTATACAAAAAGATAGTAAGGAGAACTAAATGGATATAGAAAAAGCAAAAACATTCCAATGCCCTATGGAACTTGCAATGAGCGTAATAGGCGGCAAATATAAGGCTGTTATTATATGGCATTTAATAGAAAATACTTTAAGATATAGTGAAATTCAAAAATTTATACCAAAAGCGACTCCTAAAATGCTAAGTCAGCAATTAAAAGAATTAGAGGCTGACGGTATAATTAACAAAAAAATGTATCCTGTTATTCCGCCTAAAACAGAGTATTCTTTAACAGAACTCGGAAAAACTCTTGTTCCCATTATTCAAGATTTAGAAACTTGGGGAGATAAATATTTTGAAATATTAGGATTGCCGAATCCTTGTAATAAGAATGGATAATTATTCTTATTACGAGTTGAAAACCAAATATACAGGAAATTTTTATAATATACATATAACTAGTTTTTTATGTTTATAAAAATTTTGCAGTTTTTGAAATTTTACATTTTTTCAATTCGTCTAAAGTTCCAGCAAAAATAATTTTCCCTCCGGCTTCTCCGCCCTCAGGTCCCATATCTATAATATAATCTGCATTTTTTATAACATCTAAATCGTGTTCGATTACAATTACTGTTGCACCATTTTCAATTAGTGTTTGGAATACGAGAAGGAGGGTTTGGACATCTTTAGGATGTAGACCAATTGTTGGTTCATCAAAAACAAATACAGAATCAGACTGTGTCTTTTTCATTTCTCCTGCAAGTTTTAAACGTTGAGCTTCACCTCCTGATAGGCCTGGGGTTTGTTCGCCGAGAGTTAAATAACCAAGCCCGAGTTCTTTTAAAATTTGCAGTCTTTGTTGTACAATTTTTAAATCCTTGCAGGCTTCCAGGGCGGTATTTATATCCATTGCCATCAGTTCAGGCAATGAGTAAGATTTATATTTTATCGTGTAAGCTTCTTTTGAATATCTTGAACCGTTACAAGACGGGCATGGAATATCTACATCCGGTAAAAATTGTACATCCAAATTGATTACACCAGTCCCATCACATGTTGGACAGCGTAATTTTCCGGTATTATAGGAAAAATCTCCGGCTTTATATCCATAATCTTTTGCACTTTTTGTTTTTGCAAATACTTTTCTTAGCTCGTCATGGACATTTGCGTAGGTTGCTACTGTTGAGCGTACATTTATACCTATTGGTGCTGCATCAATAAGTTTTATGTGTTTTACTCCCTCTGCTTCAATATTTATAATATGTTCAGGAAGCTTCGTTTTTGATATTAGAGCTTCAAGAGCAGGAACTAGGCTTTCTAAAATCATTGTAGTTTTTCCGGAGCCTGATACCCCTGTAATAACCGTCAATTTTCCTTTAGGAATGTCTACCTCAAGAGGTTTTACTGTATGTATAGAATTTGTTGCCAGATGAATTTTACCATTTTCAAACATATTTTCTAATTTTGTGTTCTTTCTTAAAATAATGTTATTTCGATTTGCTAGGAATTGACCAATTATGGAATTTTTATTTTTTTTGATATCGGAAACAGTTCCTTGTGAAACAACATAACCACCATAAACACCTGCACCTGGTCCCATTTCAACAATCCAATCTGATTCAGAAAGTATTTCTATATCGTGATCTACCAATATAACAGAGTTTCCATCATCAATCAAGTCATGGATTACTCCTTTGAGTCCTTCTATATTTGATGGGTGTAAACCTATTGAAGGTTCATCTAATACATATAAAACTCCTGTGGTTCTATTTCGTACAGCACGGGCAAGTTGCATTCGCTGTCTTTCTCCCGTAGATAGTGTTGAGGATGCTCTATCCAATGTTAAATATCCAAGCCCCAAGTCGACTAATCTTTTTGCTGTATTTTGAAAAGATTCACAAATGCTTTTTGCCATCGGTTTCATTTCATTAGGTAAAGATTCCGGTATACTATTTACCCAAATTATCAGATTTGAGAGTGTCATTTTACAAGCTTCGTCGAGTGAAATATTTTTTATTTTTGGAAGCCTTGCAGCTTTAGAAAGGCGAGTTCCGTTGCAGTCGGGACATATTTCTTGTTTTAAAAATTTTTCAACTCTTTTCATACTTTTTTCGTCTTTAACTTTTGCAAGGGCATTTTCGACAGTGTAAGTTGCATTGAAGTATGTAAAATCCAATTCTCCTGCTTGATTTGAATTTTTAGCTTTATAGAAAATGTGTTTTTTTTCAGCCGGTCCATTATAAACGATATCTTTTTCTTTATCTGTTAAATCTTTAAATGGAATATTTGTTCGAACTCCCATTTCTCGGCAGACATCTACCATTAGTGTCCACATTAGAGAATTCCATGGTGCAACTGCCCCTTCTTCGATGGTAAGTGATTCATCAGGAATAAGAGTAGATTTATCAACAGTTCTTACAATTCCTGTACCTTGACAGGTAGAACAGGCTCCTTGACTATTAAATGCAAGTTCTTCAGCTGAAGGAGCATAAAAATGTTCTCCACAAATAGGACAAATAAGTTCTTGTTCTGCCGCAACTGCTAATGTAGGTTCAAGATAATGTCCGTTTGGACAGCAATGGTTTGCGAGTCTGGAGAACATCAATCTTAAACTGTTTAAAAGTTCTGTACCTGTTCCAAATGTACTTCTTATACCAGGAATTCCCGGACGCTGGTGTAAAGCCAAAGACGCAGGAACATGTAATACTTCATCTACTAAAGCTTTTTCTGCTTGAGTCATTCTACGTCTTGTATATGTAGATAGAGCTTCAAGGTATCTCCTTGAACCTTCTGAATATAAAACTCCGAGTGCAAGTGAAGATTTTCCGGAGCCGGATACCCCTGCTATACCTACAATTTTATTGAGTGGAATATCGATATCTATGTTTTTTAAATTATGAACTCTTGCGCCATGGACTTTTATTTTATCAACATTATTTCCCATTTTATCCTCTTTCAAGTCTATAATAATACATAAAATTAATATTCAAAGTTATTTATTTCATTTATTTCTGGAGGTTTTAGAAAATATGAGTTTCCAGAAACTACGGTCAATATATAATCGTTGTCAAATTTTATTGAATATTTGTCTTTTATGTCTGTCTGAAGTTTTATTCCTGCTTCATATTCTGTCCAAAATCTGTAAAAATCTATTAGGGAGTTAAATTCTTTTTTGTAATATATTGATAATGTTTTTAAATCCCGTTTTTTTATTTTTTCTATATCTAGTCCGCATTCATATTTGTCAAAGGCTGCAGCTATGTATTTATCACAATGGGTTATACTAAATTTAATATTGCTGTTTTTAAAACGAGGTTTATTGTTATTAATTTCAATTTTCGGATTATTTATATTGAAATACTTTTGGCCTATTGATTTTACCAAATATCTTCCTAATGTATATTGGATTAGTCTTTTTTGAGATTTAAATACAAGGTTATCGGTATATTGTTGCAGAAATTCAATATTATATTTGTTTAAAAATTTTTCAGAATTTATATAGTATATTTGCATATATTTATAATAATATAAAACTTAATTTTACTCAAAAAAATCATAAAAATGGAAAAATTGGAGAGGGTATTTCTGTACTAATTTTTCTAGAAAATTCAAATATTCTTTTTGCATGGAGTCAAGGATTTCTTGTTTTGAGCCTTGGCTTTGAAATTTTTTTAAATAGACTCTGTATTTTTCTTCTTCTTTCAATACACAAATGAAATATATCGGACTTTCCATAAGATATGCAAATTTGAAAGTTCCTGAAGGAATTTGAATTTTTTGTCCTAAAAATGAGACTGTATTATTGGTACTGTTTTTTGAAATTCTATCTCCTGCCATTACAACAACCTCTCCTTTTGAAATTTTTTCTTTAATTTCTATAGATGTATTGACAGTTATATTTTCTACAGGATAAATTTCAACCGGACTTTTGATTTCAATTTGTTTTATGAAATTATTAAATATTTTGCATTGTTCTGCAGATAAGAATATATTTAAATCTTTGCATATATTAGTAAGTAAAAAAGCTCGCATCATTTCTATATTTCCAAGATGTGAACCAATAATGAATACACCTTTTTGTAAATCTTTTATGAAAAGATTTTTGTCATTTTCATTATCAAAGAATATATTCTGTGGATTAAATTTACCTGCAAAAACTTCCATTTTATCAAGGAGGGTTTCTGAAAATGCAAAAAAATGTTTAAATTGGTTAAGAAGGTTTGGTTTTAGTCCAATAACTTTAAGATATTTTTTTGAATATTTCCGAGGTTCTTTTGCCCCTAAGAATGCAAAGAATGTTATAAATAGTACCAAAAATTTTACAAATTTTTTGCCAAAAATTTTGTAAATGTTCCAGATTATTATAAGGCGAGTTGCTCCAGCTGCCTGTTCTTTTATTTGATACCATTGCATTTAGCTGTTCTCCTTATATTCAAATAGCAAGCTTGATAAATATGAAACGCTCAGACCTGCTGATAATATAAATCCTAAAGAACTTATGAGTTTGAAGCTTGTGAATGCTAATAGAAGGAATGAAAAAATGCTTGTTAAACAAGATAATAAAACAGCATCAGAAGAGGATTTAATTCCACTTGCTCTAAATACTGAATAATCAAGCCCAAATCCTACTATTAGGAAGATTGCAAGTATATGAAAAAGATTAATTTCTTGACCTGTTAGAGATACCAGGCTTATTGAAAATATGGCAGAGATAACAGACGGTATAGTAATTTTTAGCGCTGTTTTAGGTTTATATATACATGAGAGAATTATAAATAAAATTGTAAAAATAGGTAATAATATTCTAATACAGTTAATTCTGCAATGTTTAATTTTATTAGTAATGCTTTTAGTTACATCAATATATTGCCCCCCGTTTTTTGTTATAATTTGGGGATTTTTTATATCGTAAAGAATCATTAATGACGTATTTTTATTCGGCAAAAATTCTGACAAGTCTGGTAATTCTTTATATTCTAAGTATTTATTTGGCTGATTTGTGTTTAGAAGTTGTTGTTTTTCTTTTGTTGATAAGAATTGTGCATAACTGTATAATTTATTTTTATATAAATCTTTTCTGAGGTTAAAATTCTTTTTTTGTTGTTTTATAGAAGGTATAAATTTACTGATTGCTTGATATTCTTGTTTTGGTTGTTCTTGTAATAGTGCTCTGGTAATAACTTCTTCTTTTTCTAAAATATCTTGCATATTTTTGCCATTGATAATTGCAAATGTGATTTTTTTGTTGCCACCTGTAATGGTAGAAAATAGTTTTTCTGCATTCATAAGTTTTTTTGATGGTACATATAAATTTCTTATATCATCGTTGAATTTTAAACAAAAAATACCGCTGATAGATATTAAAATAATAATCCCTGTTATAATTCTTTTTACTGTAGGACTGAGTTTAAAGTTTATTTCTTCCGGGGTAATTTTAAATTTTAATAAAGGATAAAATAGAACTACCATTGAATAAACCATAAATAGTCCTGTCATGGTAAAGACAGCAATTTGTTTTAGTAATTCGACTCCTGAAAAAAGCAGAATGGCAAATGCACTTACTGTTGTTAACATGCTGACAGTAAGACTTTTAAAAATTTTATTTAAATCTCTTTCTATAAAATAGTGTAAGGAGTAATCTATACAAATACCAATAAGTGTTGTTGAAAATACAAAGGTCAAAACATGAATTGATGGGAATATTATTGCGCAAATTAAGTAACCGGCTAATATTCCACAACCCAGACTTATTGATATAGGTATTAAAATTTTCAGGTTATGAAAATAGAAATAGCATATTGCCAGTATAAAGATTGATGATAGTAAACATATTATATTTATTTCTAACATTGAACGTGAGCTTGCATAATATGAATGAATCGGTGTTCCTGTCAGATAAATCTGGACATCTTTATTTGAAATTTTTGATTGTAAATTTGTTAAATCTTTAATTTTATTGTTAACAACATCCGGAGAGAGGGCTATTTTATCATTGACTTCCAGAGACAAAATTCTATAATATTTGCCATTATGTTCAATGCTGTCGGTGGTATCATTGCCTAGAGATTGTAAATAGTCTTGGAATAACATAAATGGATCCTGATTTAAAGGTAAGACCATAATTCCGAAAGGATCCAGTAATCTGTTATAGGCTTCTGATATTACTTCATCATATTGTTTATTTTCAAGTTTTTTTGTTGTTGTTACTGATAAAAGATTGTTATTATATTTTTGTAATGTTGATAGAATTTTTACGAAATTAAAATCTTTAACTTGGAAAGATGTTTTATCTATTTTTTTTAAAAATTTGTCTGCAGCTTGAGAGGTTTTTTGGCCGGATGTTGATTCTATCAACACATTTATTTGTGAAGAATATCTCCCGCTGAGTGTTATAATGAGTTCATCTGAATAATTGTTTGAATATACTGCACGCAAAAGATTGGTCTCAGTTTTTACAGGATGGATAAGAACCCAGATTCCAACTATAATAAAAAATAAAATATATAAAATTCTTAAAATTTTTTTCATACTATTTGCATTCTGTAAAATTTATTTTAGTATTCCCGCTTTTTAATGTATTTATTTCTAGTGTTTCTATATAATTATTTCCTTGTATAATAATAGAACTAATAACATTGTGGATTTTTGATTCTTTTTTTGTTTGTAATGCTGTTTGCCAGCTGGTAGGAGTTTTTATATAATATACATTAAAGTTTTTGTTTATATAGGAATAGTCTTTTTTGGAAATTGCAGTGATAATATCACTTACCCGTTTACTTTGTTCTGTTGTATAAGCTGTTGTTGTTTTTACAGGGTAAAGGGTATCAAAGATAACACCTTTATTTATATCAAAATGAAAATTCCCTCCTGACTTGATAAACGCTTTTGAATTTGGAATACTTTTTGTTTGTGTAAATTTGCATGACACATTTGTGTACTGCGGCATAGAAACTTTGGATATATCTGTAGGATGTTGATATATTGCATCTTTGGCGAATGTATAACTTCCAGCTAATATAAATAATAAAATAATAATAAATCTGTTCATATTTACAGATTACAACAAGCAAGTTTATCTTTCAAACCTTCCGGAGCAGAATATAAACTTTCTTTAGTTATAGCATTAACACAAATTTGCATTGTTTTTGCTTTAAAAATTTTTTCCTCTGTTTCTGCGTCAAAAATTGTATATTTAATAATCATACAAGGTTCAATTTCTTCTAATGATGATACAATTTTTAATTTTTGTTGAAATTCACAAGGTTTTATATACTTCATTTCCATTGTTGCAACCGGGTACATAATATTATCTTTTTTCATCGATTCGTAATCATAGCCTAGTTTGGCTAATAAATCACATCTGGCTGTCTCAAGATATTTTATGTAGTTCCCATGCCAGACTACATTCATAGGATCCAGGTCATAAAATTGTACTGTTATATAAGTTTCTGCCTCAAATTTCATTTTTTACCTCAAAATTTAAACTACTTTATAAATATACCTGAAGAATATGTCTTTGCATCAGACATGTAGGCAAATTCTACTGTCTGTTCTTTATTTTTTAGTTTTAATGTTATGGTAGTGTCAGGTTTTATTGCATTTGAAAATTTTACACGTTTTACTTCTGTTGGAGGTATGTCGATATTAAAAATTTCATCTGCAAAAAATTTTGCATAGTACAGTTGAACAACTCCAGGTAATATTGACATTACTTCAAAATGTCCATTAAAAAAGTTACAATTTTTTTTGAAAATAAGAGTTATTTCTGCTTCATTTTGTCCGATATTTCTGGCTTTTATAAAAGGTAGGGATGCTTTCATGCCAAAAAGTTTTAACAACTTGGAACGATTAATTTTTCCGGTTGCGGTTTTGGGCAGTTCATCTACAATTCTCCATTTTTTTGGAATCACTTCACTGTATTTCATAAGGAAAACTTTCAAGTCAATTTTTTCAAGAGTTATATCATCAGTTGCTGCAATACATGCAAGCTGGTCATTATACATAAAACAGTAGCAGTCTTTTATTTTCTCATGTTTTTTTAGATTATTTTCAATCTCATCAAGGGATATTCGTTTTTCAAATACTTTTACTATTCTATCAGAACGTTTTTTAAATATAAATTCTTTTTCATTTACAAATTCTATAATATCAGACAATAATGCATATTCTTGAGGAAAGTAGTCTGATTTTATGATTGCTTGACTTTGTGAATCTGTAGTAATTTCTACATCTTTAAACGGTGTAAATTTTGTATAACCTCTTTTATATGCAATATTACCTGTTTCTGTGCTTCCGTATATATCAATAATGTCTGTGTATTGCCTGAAATAATCAATGATTTCAGGTTTTAATTTTGCACCTGCAAGAAAAATTTTTTCTGGTGTTTTATAAAATTTATAATCATATTTTTTTAATTTTTCCATAAATGATGGAGTAGAAATTAGTATATAGTTCTTTTTAAAATCTAGTTGTCCGGGAAAATCTATTCTTTTTTTATTAATTTTGCATCCATACTTAAATGGAAGTATAAAATTGAATACAATCCCAAAACTGTGTGCCAGAGATGTTGTTGCAACAAAAATCCTGTCAGGTTTTAAATTAAACTCTTCAATTGTAGTTTGGGATTCTACTTCAAGATTGTATAAATTTTTTTGAATATTTTGAGGTTCTCCTGTTGAACCAGATGTAAAAAAATTAATTAACACATCCTTTGCCTGTATATCAGGAGGAATTAGTGTTCCTTCCGCGGGTTGAGCTTTAGAAGGAATTATGTATTTAACCTTGAGTTGTTTCAGTCGTTCTTTATCTGAAATTAAATAAATATTTTTTTTTGTAAATGCGGAAGCAAAAAAATTTACTACAAAATTAAAATAATCATCTCCGAAAAGGATAACATTTTCTATTTCAGATTTTTCAAATTTTTTGCATTGGTAATATATATACTGTTTTAATTCTTTTAATGTAACATCAGGATTTATAAAAACAAGCTCATTATCATATTTATCAGTTCGAAATTTTTCTAATATCATTTTTTCTATACTTCTTTCTCAAAATTATTCTTATAATATATTCAACCACAAAAACTATTCCAATTGCAAAATATGAAATACATCCGTTATATAATGCCCATAATTTTTCCGGTAAAAATACTGTTATTATTGAAATAACCAAATTTATAAATGTGATGATGCCCCAAATATATGTCAAGTTTCTTGTATATATTTTTGTAAAATCGTCTAAAGTACCACCTTCAAGTTTTTTTGCAAACTTTTGTATAACTGTTTCTTCTGAAAATGAAGATATAAAAAATACTAAAAATGTTGTTAAATTTGCAGCTACCGGATAAAATTTTATAAAATAAATTTTTGTATAGTGAAATAGCAAAATTACAATCAGTGTAATAACTACCGGAATGATGTATCTTAATTTCATTTAACAAGTTCTTCGATAGTCTTAGCTACATCTTCGACTGTTTTAATTTTTTTAAAATTTTCTGGAGGAATCTTTCTGTCTGTAAAATATTGTAGTTTTACGGCTAAGTCGACAGCATCAATACTATCAAGTTCTAAATCATCAAATAGATTTGCACTTGGTGTAATAATCGACTTGTCTATCTCAAAATCTTCGACAAGTATTTCAGTTAATTTATCCATAATTTCATCGTAGGTAAAACTTTTATTCACGGTTATTACTCCTAATAAAGTCGGCAATTGTTTTTACAGAATAGAAGTACTCTGAATTTTCATCTTTATCAGAGGATAATTTAATGTTGTAGTTCTTTTTTAAAGCCATGCCAAGTTCTAATGCATCAATTGAATCTAATCCAAGGCCATCGCCAAAAAGAGGATCTTCATCGTTTATGTCTGCAGGTGTAATATCTTCTAATTCCAGTGATTTAATTATTAGTTCTTTAATATCTTTTTCCAGTGTCATATTTTTAATTCCTATACTAATTTTATAACTTAATTACTTTTCAAAGTCAATTTATATATTTTTTGATTTTTTCGCAAATGTGATTACGAGCTTTTATTTCGTTGTTTGGTTCTTCAAGATAGTCTTTCGGATTGATTTCAGGCATTATTTTAAGGTGGTAGTTTACTGTTTTTTCGCCAGCATCAAGAGGTGAGTGATGTTTAATCAAGAAAGGATAATCCGTTTTTATGTTAATTGGTGTAATATTTATACCTGAAAGTATAGATAATTGAGCTGCTCCTTTATGTATTTTTATTGGTTCATTTGGTAATGTTCTTGTTCCTGTAGGAAATATTACAATATTATAACCTTCAGAAAGAGCTTCCATTGCATTTTTTTGAAAAATTTCGGGGTCTATATTATTAATGATATATAATGATTTAACAATATTGTGCATCACAGGATTTTTTAATAATTCTTGTTTTGCAAGGCAAAGAGATTTTGGCATTTGTCCAATGAGAATTACAATATCAATTAAACTTGGATGTGAAGCAACAACTATTTTGCCACGGATTTCAGATAACTTTCCGTTTAAGTGAATGTTTATTACTTTAGTAATTTTCATTAATCGGATAAAGAAATTCCATGACAAATGTATAATTTCTGAGAATATTTTTCGCCTATTTTTTCTTTTTATAAAGATAGATAGCACCGGAAATATAATACAACCGATTATTAAAGCTCCTATTCCAAAGATGCATATTTCAACTAATACAAGAAAAGACCTGAAAATCTTCATTTTTCAACCCTTTGAACTTTATATGATTCGCTTATAAATATATCATTTTCACCTTTTAAAAATTTTATGAAATTATCAAAATCATCAGTGAGCGGATGGTTATTTTGATTTTCTGATAATACATAATGTCCGTTTTTATTTTCTTGAACAGATACAGAAACACTTTTTAATCCTTCAAAACTTTCGGTATAGCAAAAAATAGCATCTTTTGATAAAATACTTTCCAAAAATCCTGTTGCTATAGTTCTTTTGCCCGCAGAAATTGAATTGTACCCCTTTTTATTCTTTTCAAGAAGAGAAAATAGTCCAATGGATGCATTATGAACAGATGAACTAAATCCTGTCGGAGATACTTCTCCGTCATCGTTTCTTTGTTTAATTAGTTTGTTAACTCTTTCTACATCTCCATATTCAGATGCAAAAATCAATCTGTGGGGAGTCCCATCATACACTTTGTAAAGTGTATATAGAGCACATCGACCAAATTTGTTTAGTTTTCTTCTTGTCATCATTGGGATAAAAGAAACATCACATTCTTCATCCTTAACGTAAGAATATTTTTTTATATCAAAAATAATTTCATTCATGATATTATAAGTATAATATTGATAGAAAAATTCTGCAAGAAGAGGAATATGATTAATATTACTAACGCAGCTGCTATATGTAATTTAGGTGAAAATTTAGACGAGATTTTTACTAATATAATTGAGGGTAAAATTGTTGACTTTAAGGTGTCAGCAACACTTCCTGTAATTGATTATGACTGTTATGATATTCGTTGTAACAGAATGCTTCTTCATTGTATAAACCAAATCAAGCAAGATATAAATGAATTAATTAAAACTTATGGTAAAAAAAGAATTGGTATTGCTATATCGACAACCAATACCGGAATTGATAATTATGAAAACACAGGTAATGCAGAGTTTTTGAAGATGAGTAATCCTGCTGAATTTGTAAAAAAATATTTGGGTTTATCAGGACCGTATTGCGGGGTATCCAGTGCCTGTTCTTCAGGTATTAAAGTGTTTTCCACTGCAAAAAAATGGCTTGATAGCGGATTATGTGATGCTGTTATTGTTGGTGGTGCTGATGAAATTTCAAAGTTTCCTCTTGCAGGTTTTAGAGCTTTAGAAGTTTTATCTGACAAACGTTCAAATCCTTTTAGCAAACATCCAACAGGTATAAATATTTCAGAAGCTGCTGCATTATTTATACTTAAAAAAAATGAAACAGGGATAAAAGTTATGGGAATAGGAGAAACTTCTGATGCTTATCATGCTTCAACTCCGAATCCTGATGGTGAAGAAGCTGCAAATGCAATGTTGCAGGCATTGCATGATGCAGGGATGAAACCTGAAGAGGTTGATTATATTAATCTTCACGGAACTGGTACTGTTGCTAATGATACCATGGAGGCAAATGCGATATATAAAGTCTTTGGAGACAGAACTCCTGTTAGTGCAACAAAACCGCTTACTGGGCATTGTTTGGGAGCTTCTGCAAGTATTGAAACAGCTATATGTTATGCTTTATTGCGAAATAATAGCGGTTTTCTACCTCCACACATTTATGATGGAGAGTACAATCCCAACATAACAAAAATTAATCTTGTAAGTAAAGGTACCCGAGTTAATACAGTTAATAATGTAATGTGCAATGCTTTTGGTTTTGGTGGGACGAATGCAGTTATAATTTTAGGAAAATAGTATGAAATATGATTTAGAAAAAATATTACCACACAATCACCCGATGATACTTATTGATGATATTGAAGAAATAAATCTTCAGGAAGATTATATTGTTGCAAATGTTGTAATAAAAGAGGATAATGTATTTTTTGAAAAAGAATTGAATGGGGTTTCATATCTTTTGGGTATTGAATTTATGGCACAAACTATTGCTGCCTATACTCATTTTAAAAATAAAAATGTTACGCCCAAGATTGGTTTTTTATTAGGTACTCGTTCTTATAAGTGTTCTATTGATAAATTTGAAAATGCTCATAAATATACGGTAAAGGCTAAAGAAATCTTTTGTGATGACGAACTTGTTTCATTTGAATGTTTAATTTATAATAGTGGTGTGGAATGCGCTAAAGCAACAATAAATGCTTATCAGCCGCAAGATGCTACGGAGTATTTGAATAGCGGAGCATAAATATTATGAAAAAAGAAGTACTTGTAACAGGTTCAAGCAGGGGTATCGGAAAAGAAATAGCTTTATATCTTGCAAAAAATGGATTTGATATTGTCTTGCATTGTAATAAAAATATTCAGAAAGCTGAAGTTGTTCTTGACGAGGTATTATCCTATGGCGTTAGCGGGCGTATTTTACAATTTAATACTACAGATAGAGAGCAGTGTAACAAAATTATCTCTGAAGATATTGATTCGAATGGGGTATATTATGGCGTTGTATTAAATGCCGGAATCACAAATGATGCAGTGTTTCCTTCTATGACTGATGAAGCGTGGGATAGTGTTTTAAATACAAATTTAGGTGGATTTTATAATGTATTAAAGCCTATAATTATGCCGATGATTGCAAGTAGAGTGAAAGGAAGAATTGTTGCAATGTCTTCTGTTTCTGGAATTAGGGGAAATTATGGGCAGGTAAATTACAGTGCTTCAAAAGCTGGTGTTATTGGTGCATCAAAAGCCTTAGCTCTGGAGCTTGCAAAACGTAAGATTACAGTTAATTGTGTCGCTCCGGGAGCTATCGAATCAGATATGACACAGGATTTACCTGTTGAGGAAATTAAAAAGCATATTCCGATGAAACGTTTTGGAACAGCGAAAGAAGTAGCTAGTTTGGTAAATTATCTTATGAGCGAAGATGCTGGATATATTACGGGGCAGGTAATTTCTGTAAATGGGGGATTATATTGATGAGACGTGTTGTTATTACTGGCATGGCCCAGGTTAGTCCTCTTGGAATAAACAGACAAGATGCATTTGAGCGTTTAATGAAATTAAAAAACTGCGTAAAGTATATGCCGGAGTTAGAAGTTTTTACCCGCTTAAATACAAAGCTTGCCGCACCTGCTGATAAGTTTGTAATACCTGAACATTATACACGTAAAGAGCTTAGAACAATGGGGCGTGTTGCAATTATGAGTGTTGTAACTGCTGAAGAAGCATTAAAAGATGCAGGTTTATTTGGGGATGAAATTATTACTAATGGACAGACTGGCGTAAGTTACGGTTCTTCTTCCGGGTCTTTGGAAAGTATTATTGATTTTTATTCTATGATGGAAAAGAAAGAAGTTAGAACTTTAACATCTGGAAGTTATGTAAAAATGATGCCGCAAACTTCTGCAGTTAATATTTCTTTGTATTTTAAAACTACCGGCAGATTGATACCTGCTTCAACGGCTTGTACTTCCGGAGCAATGGGAATAGGTTATGGATATGAAGCTATTAAAAATGGCTATGCGGATGTTATGATTGCAGGTGGCGCTGATGAGCTGCATCCTACACAAATAGCTATATTTGATACTTTATATGCAACTAGTCAAAAGAACGATACCCCTGAGCTAACTCCATCGCCTTTTGATAAAAATAGAGATGGACTTGTTATCGGGGAAGGTGCAGGAACTGTTATTTTGGAAGAGTATGAGCATGCTAAAAAACGTGGTGCAAAGATTTATGCTGAAGTTTTAGGTTTTGGTACAAGTACGGACGGTACTCATATCACAAGCCCAAATCGTGAAAAAATGAAGACTGCACTTGAGTTGGCATTAAAAGATGCTGATATATCACCGGATAAAATCGGATACGTAAATGCGCATGGTACAGCTACTATTCAAGGTGATAGTGCGGAAAGTAATGCAACTTACGAAGTTTTTAAACGGAATGTTCCTGTAAGCTCTATTAAAAGTTATACTGGTCATACTCTCGGTGCGTGTGGTGCTATAGAGGCAATATTAACAATTGATATGGCAAAACATAAATGGTTCTGTCCTACTTTGAATCTTAATGTTGTTGATGAAGAGTGTGGAAAACTCGATTATATAAAGAACTCAGGCCGAGAAATTAATTCTGACATTGTTATGTCTAATAATTTTGCATTTGGTGGAATTAACACATCTTTGATTTTTAAGGTGTTTAGTTAATTTATTATTTGTTTTATAATTATTATATTTTGTTGATTCCAATAGCAAATAAAGATAACAATATAGAACCAATCAAGGCACTTATAAATCCGTCTACTTCGAATCCCGGTGCTATAAAACCTGCGAGCATGAGTAGCAACGCATTAATTACAAATGCAAAAAGTCCTAATGTTAAAAATGTTATAGGAAAAGATATTATTTCCAGGAAAGGTTTTATAAAAGTATTAATTAGCGCAATTATTATACAAACAAACATTGCACTCAAAAAGTTTTCTACATCGATTCCCGGGACAATCCAGGATACGAAGATTATAGAAAGGGCATAAGCAATCCATCTTAAAAATATATTTAGCATAGTTCATCCTTTATTTTTTTGTATTTTAAATGCATAGATTTCTTTTGTAATTAGACTGAACGATAAAATAATTAATCCTTTTGTTCCGGGATGATTGTTTTATTTTTTTTTCTTATAAATAATGCTTTTTCACAATTGAATTAGGTGTTAAATATTTTATAATGTGCTTGTTTACATAAAATGAAAGGAGTTTTAGTATGGAAAATAAAGATAAAAAAATAATGAAAGAAAAAATACATGATACAGGAGAACAGTTAAAACATAAAACGCATGAATTTCAAGAATGCATAAAAGAGGAGGCAGAAAAACTTAAGAATAAAGCTCATGCTATGAAAAAAGGTGTAAAAGAAGATATGGAAAAAATAGAAGATAGGGCGCATGAAGTTAAAGATAATATTACTCATAAGGCTCATCAAATGAAAGAAAAAATTTCTAAAAAGGCTGAAGAAATTAAAGATAAGGAAGCTAAACGTAAAGCATAGCAAATAATATAATGCGGGGGAGGGGGATGTTCCCCTCCTATCTGTTATTAGAGTTATTTATACCTATTGCCGATTATATCGAATTATATACGAGTACAATCGATTGCTAGATACGATAATATCGTATACTCTCTAAATATGATTTATGATACAACAGAAATAATGAAAAAATTTGGAGAAAAGGTTAAGAAATATAGAACTCTTGCCGGGCTTACTCAAGAACAACTTGCAGAAAAATGTGATTGTTCTGCTCAAACAATATCCGGTACTGAAACAGGTTACAGTTTTCCATCTTCAAAAGTATTATTTAATTTGTCTGTAGCCTTAGAAGTTCCTTTGGTTTATTTCTTTAATTTCGATGAAGACAATTATATAACTCAAAGCGAAAGTGTGGCTGTGGTTAGCAAACTTCTCAATAAAATGAATAAAGAACAAAGGAATCTCGTTTTGAAAATGTTGAAAGCTTTATCTGAATAGAAGTTAGTATTGATAATTATGTTTTAGAATTTTTATGTTTTGCTTCTATGTATGCATCTATATTTTTTAGAAAATAAGTTGCATCGTTATCATTGAGCTCTGCTAATTTTAGTAAAAAGGCTTTTGTGGGTTCTTTCTTTACTACCTGATTAAATGTAAATAAATCTTTGTATTCTAAATTAAAAACTCTGCAAAGATTTTCAATTGTTTCTAAGGATGCAAAGTTAATCCCGTTTTCTATTCTTGCGAGAGTATTTCTATGAATGCCTATCTTTTCGGCCAGAGCTTCTTGAGATAGTAGCATGGATTCGCGTAATTCTTTAATTCTTTTACCAAATAAAACCTTTAATGTCATAATTTTAGTCTAGGTTCTAAATAAAGATTCGCCATAACGGATATTGTATCATGATATTGCACTGTTTTGTGTAAATTCTACCCAGGTGTCTAATAGAAATAAGTCTATAAATACTATAAAGTAATATTGTGCTCGAGGTTTATTCGAACACAATTTAAATAATTTGATATACCTAAACTTTATAAGGCAGAGTTTGCTGGTTGTATTCAGAGCTTTTGATATTATCTTCTCTATAAGTTTAATAAAGCAATGAATTAAGAATATCTGCAGTATGAAGTAATCGAGGAGTAATTTATATTACTCCTTTTTATTGTATAATGTGTTTTCAAATAAAAGGGGGATATTTATATGTTGAATAATATAAGAAAAAATATGAATGAATTTAAAGCATTTGTAATAAAGGGTAATGTGATTGATATGGCTGTGGGTATTATAATAGGCGCAGCATTTGGTAAAATTATTGATTCTATGGTGAAAGATATTATTATGCCGCCATTAGGTTGGTTAATGGGGCGGGTAGATTTTACAAATTTGTACTTAACTCTTCCAAATTCTGATGGTAAAATAATACATTACCCTTCTTTGGAGGCTGCTCAAGCTGCGGGTATTGTTACTATTAATTATGGTGTGTTTATAAATACATTAATTAGTTTTATAATTATTGCTTTTTCTGTATTTATGTTGATTAAATTTATTACAAAACTGAGGGTTGTAGACGCAAATAATATTTCTCAAAATACAGCCGAAAATACAAAATTATGTCCAAGATGTTTTTCTGTTATTAATATCAATGCAACAAAGTGTCCTTTTTGTACGACAGATATATAATCTCATATCATATTAAATTAAATCCATGGATTGAAAGTTCTTTTTAAATAATTTACTTTATTAAAAACATGTAGTATAATCAATTTACTAATTGAGGAAAGCATGGGTGAAATTCCCTCACTGGTCCGCAGCCGTTACAGTCGGAATGCTTAATTAGTTTGTATTACTTGCGAGACTGAGGAGGTTTTTTTATGCAACAAAAAGTTATTAAACGCGATGGTGAAATCGTAGAGTTCAACTCTGCAAAAATTACTAATGCTATTCAAAAAGCATCTAATGTAACAAAAGAGTTTGATGAAGTTACAGCTAGAAGATTAACTAAAAATGTTATTAAAATTGTGAATGATTTTGTGAAAGAAAAACAATCAAATCTCGAAGCTCCTACGATTGAAGAAATTCAAGATATTGTTGAAAAAGTTTTGTTGACATCTGATTACAAACAAACTGCAAAATCTTATATTCTTTATAGAGAACAACATAATAAATTAAGAGATTTTGCTAAAAACTCTTCAATTGATATGATTGATGATTATTTGAAACAACTTGACTGGAAAGTGAATGAAAATTCAAACATGGGTTATTCAATTCAAGGTTTGAATAATTATTTAGCATCTGGCATGAGTAAAAATTATTGGTTGAATAAGGTTTATCCTAACGAAATCAAGTTAGCTCACCAAAATGGAGATATACATATTCATGATTTGAATATTATTTCTGTTTATTGTGTTGGTTGGGATTTGAAAGACTTATTAACAGAAGGTTTTAAAGGTGTTGAAGGTAAGGTTGAATCTGCTCCTGCCAAACATTTTAGAACTGCTCTTGGACAAATTGTTAACTTTTTGTATACTATGCAAGGGGAAAGCGCGGGAGCTCAAGCCTTTTCAAATTTTGATACCTTGTTAGCGCCTTTTGTTCGTTATGATGAATTAGATTATTCGCAGGTGAAACAAGCATTACAAGAATTTGTGTTTAATATGAATGTTCCAACACGTGTTGGATTTCAGACGCCATTTTCTAACATAACTATGGATTTAACTGTGCCAAGTTATTATAAAAATCAATGTGTAATTATTGGTGGTGAAATGAAGGAAGAAACTTATGGAGAGTTTCAACCTGAAATGGATATGATAAATAAAGCATTTTTTGACGTTATGATGCAGGGTGATAATTCAGGAAGGGTATTCACTTTCCCTATTCCTACTTATAATATTACTAAGGATTTTGATTGGGATAATAAAAATCTTGAAGGGCTATGGGAAATGAGTGCAAAATATGGCATTCCATATTTTTCTAATTTTATTAATTCTGATATGAATCCGGAAGATGCGCGTTCTATGTGTTGTAGGTTAAGAATAGATAATCGAGAACTTGAATATAGAGGTGGCGGTTTATTTGGTTCTAATCCTCTTACAGGTTCAATCGGAGTTGTTACTATTAATTTGCCAAAGATAGCTTATCAGGCACAATCCAAAGAAAAATTTTTTAAATTGTTGGATGAAAAGATGTTACTAGCTAAGGAATCTTTGGAAATAAAGCGTAAACTTTTAGAGCGTTTAACCGAAGCAAATTTATATCCGTATACAAAGTTTTATTTAAGAGATATTAGAACAAGATTTGGAGTGTATTGGAAAAATCATTTTTCAACTATAGGATTGATTGGCATGAATGAAGCATGTACTAATTTGTTGGGTGTTGATATCGGAACGAAAGAGGGTAAAAATTTTGCTCTTGAGACTATGGATTATATGAGAGCAAGAATTGCAGATTTTCAGCAAGAAACAGGCAATAATTATAATCTTGAGGCAACCCCTGCAGAGGGAACGAGTTATCGTTTAGCAAAATTAGATAAAGCACATTTTGTAAATATAAAATGTGCAAATGACGAAGATTATTATTCGCGTAAAGCTGAACCTTATTATTCAAATTCTACTCAATTGCCGGTCAATTATACGGATGATATTTTTGAACTTTTGGATCATCAGGACGAATTACAAACAAAATATACAGGAGGAACTGTTGTTCATATTTTTGCGGGAGAAAGAATCTCAGATTCTGCAACAATGAAATGTTTAGTAAAAAAAGTATGTGAGAATTATCATCTGCCTTATTTTACATTTTCTCCTACATTTTCGGTATGTCCCAACCATGGATATGTCAAAGGCGAGCATGAATATTGTCCTGATTGTGGAGAAGAATGTGAGGTCTATTCTAGAATTGTTGGTTATATCAGACCTGTAAAACAGTGGAATAAAGGGAAAAAATCTGAGTTCCAAAATAGAAAAACTTTTGATTTGAAAAGGATGGAAAATAAATGTCTTTTTGTATAGGCGGACTTCAAAAAACATCTTTTTTGGACTATCCGGGTAAGATTGCATGTATTGTATTTACTCCGATGTGTAATTTCCATTGCGGATATTGTCATAATCCTGAATTATTTGTAAAATCGGAGCCGGTGTTAACACTGCCGGCTTTTTTTGAGTTTTTAAACTCCAGGAAAGGTAAATTAGATGGTGTTGTTGTTACTGGAGGGGAACCTACATTGCAAAGTGGACTTTATTCTTTTATAGAAGAAATAAAAAATCTTGGTTTTAGTGTAAAATTGGATACAAACGGTTCTAATCCAAAAATCTTAGACTCTCTTTTAAAAGTTGGTTTATTGGATTATGTTGCCATGGATATAAAGGCACCTTTATATAAATATAGACAGATTACGAATTCTAATATAGATATGAATAGTATTCTGGAGAGTATTTCTCTACTTTTGAATAGTAGTATAGATTATGAGTTTCGGACAACTGTTGTGAAATCTCAACTTTCTTTTGAAGATTTTGATGAAATTGCAAAATTGATTTCAGGAGCTAAAAAATATTATTTACAGAAGTTTATACCTTCCAAAATTTTAGATAATTCTTTGAAAAATGAAGTTACCTATTCTGATGAAGAATTTTATGTTATATGTTCTCATTTAAAAAAAAATATTGATTTTGTTGATTTTAGATAATCGTTTAATTTTTAATAATAATGATTTAAAAAGGTCAGAGGAAAATATTCTCTGACCTTAAAATTTTGGGGTAAGTATTATTTTAAAATATCTATTTATCTATTTTAAAAATCTTAGATAGATATATAATGTGCTTATTATTAAGGAAATAGCAACAACCATAACACCGTATTTCAAAAATCTCATAAATGAAATCGGGTGTCCGTCTTTAGCTGCATTTTCAGAAACAATTACGTTAGCTGCTGCACCAATGATTGTCATATTACCACCGAGACATGCTCCTAATGATAGAGCCCACCATAGAGGATATGTATAATTAGCGCCCATTGTTTTTTCTATTTCAACAAGCATAGGTGCCATTGTAGCTGTATATGGAATATTATCAATAACACCAGATATGATTCCTGAAGCCCAGAGGATTATCATTGATGTTGCAGCCTGTGAACCCTGAGTTACTTTTAGAATCCATTCTGCCATTAATTTAATACCACCAGAAGCCTCTAATCCGCCTATTATTATAAATAATCCGATAAAGAAAAATATTGTATTCCATTCTACATCTTGTAATATATCATTTGGCTTTTCAAAAATAAGAAGGAAACTTGCTCCTAGCATTGCCACAACACATGTTTCCAAATGTATTATGTCGTGCAGCATAAAACCAATAATAACAAGTGTCAAAACAATAGTAGAACGAAGCATAAGAGCTTTATTTGTGATTGTATGTGAATTATCAATCTTAGCAACTTCTTGCATTTTTTCTTCAGTTGCGTGTAATTTACTTTTAAATATGAATGAAAGTACTGCAATTACAGCACATAATATGATTATAATCACAGGGGTTAATTCTTTAACAAAATCCATAAAAGTAAGTCCGCCTGCGCTGCCTATAATTATGTTAGGCGGATCTCCGATAAGGGTGGCTGTTCCTCCGATATTTGATGCAAAAACTTCGGTTAATAAATACGGAACAGGGTCAATATCTAATTTTTTTGCAATTACAAAAGTAATTGGCATGATTAAAATAACTGTTGTAACGTTATCTAAAAATGCGCTTGTAACTGCAGTGAACAAACCTAAAGCTGCCAGAACTTTAATGGGATGTCCTTTTGTGAATTTCAAAAGTTCGTTTGCTATCCAGTTAAAAACTCCGCTTCTTGTCGTTATAGAAACGATTATCATCATTGAAACGAGTAAAAATATTACGTTAAAATCAATGAAATTGATAAAATAATGCGGGTTAATAACTCCATCAACTGCTTTAGTTTGGCTTACTAAACCAAGAACTATTGTAATAGCTGCTCCGATTAGTGCAATAGTCATTTTAGGTATTTTTTCTAATGCAATAAATATGTAAGCAAGTATTAATAAGCCCGCTGATAACATAACACTATGTGAAGATACAAAGCTACTTAACATGCTTTTCTCCTTTCTGCTATAGCGCATGCAATAGCAAGTGCGATTTCGGCATCATTATTTTTATCAGATTTTTTCTTAGATGCGTATTTGTCTTCTTCTATTTCTTCCGGGAAGAATTTGCTGATAAATTTTACAAATTTTGATACAATTTCCATTACCCATATCATTATCATAATGAAAAAGTATACAAAACCCATACCAATTATCATTATAAGGAAGCCTTCCTTTAATAATTCGATATTCATTATATTTCTCCTGTTTAAATTTTATACTTATCCCGATAATAAATGATTAAAATGATTAAAAGTAAAGTTTGCCGCAGATAGTGTACTAAAATTTATCCGCGTAAAAACGGGATAGTTACTGTAAAATTTTTCATTATATTTATAAATATTTGAATTATCTAGGGTGCTCTTGCGCAAATCTCATTTTTTAAATAGGGAGATATTTTATGAGAAATGCTCCAATATATTTGATTATATTTTAATTTAAATAATTGTTGTGAGGTTTTATTTTGAGATGTTGTTTTATCTGAAAAATTACCTTTATTTAGATTTTTTCTATCATTGTTAATTGATGAAATTTCATGATTCTGTGTATTTGAATATACGATAGAATTCTCTTGTTCATCAGGATTTAGTATAGACGCATTTGAAATATTATTAATTTGGGCAATAATATTGCTATGGCTAATTTTTTCGCCATTGATATTTATAATTAGCGAAATGAAAAAACAAAATACTATACAAATAAATTTAATATATTTATTCACACCAGTATTTTATCATAAAGATATATAATAAAGGCAAGTATTTCTAGATTTTAGCTATACTTGCCTTTTAGATAGGTGAAAATTTTATAAAATTTAATTGTTTAAGATTCTAAGAACCGGAATTATATATCCTAACAGCATGCTTATTATAAATAGAATAATAAAAAGTTTTGTTGCAAATTGTTGTAGGGTAGTTTTTTCCAAAGTGAGTGTTTTTACTTTTGTATAATCGTTGTTTTCTAAAGATTCGCAATAATTATCGAATTCGTTATAAATTTTTGACATTATATTTTTCTCCTATGTTTATTAACTAATATGATTGATTAAAAGTATATTTAACTAAGGAGCGCGTGTATTTCTTTCTGTTTTTATGTTTGGAACAAATTTTTTGTCATAATCTTTATTAACGATTTTATTTTGGTAAATCTGATTGTTTATATAAATTGAACAGTTGTTGTTTGCCGTTTTATTATTGTAATTAAATTTATTAAAATTTTTTGATTTAAGTGTTGATATTTTTAACTGTATAATATTTTTAAATGAGTCATTGATTAAAAATAAACAATCTTTTTGTGTGCAATTATTAGTTGTTTTGATATCGGTAAATGCTGTAGTTAAGTCATTGTTCAATATGTTTGGTTTTTCATAATTAAAACCAATAATTAATGATAAAAATATTAAAAATAAATTTATATATTTTGCCATAAAGGTATTTTAACTCTATTTAGTATAAAATAAATTCTTCTTTATTATTTTTTAATGATTGATTGGGCTAATTGTTTTGTTTATATTATAATACAGGTATTGAATGTCGAAGTGGCGGAATTGGTAGACGCGCACGATTCAGGTTCGTGTGGTTAACGCCTTGAGGGTTCGAGTCCCTTCTTCGACATTTTTTGTTAAGTATATTTTGGGGATTATATGTTTATGATGTTTTGTTAATTGTGAGTTTATAGTATTAAATGTTACAAAACTGTAATATTATTGTTCCTGATAACAAATTTTTTTTATTTAGCATTTTATAATGAATTAATTAAAAAAATAATGCATTCTTATAAAGGGGGATAATATTATGCGTGTAGGAGTAGTTAACAATTATAGAACATCTGCTATTAATTTTGGAAATTTAACAAAAGAAGAAAAAGAAGCTTTTGTAAAAACAAAACAAGAAGCTTTAGATATAATTGGTCAGCCAAATAAATCTGTATTTATATATTCAAGTGCATGTTTGCCTCAAGCTGCTGATGCAAATACAGGTACTGGAACATTATTAACTAAGCAGGGGGATGAATTGTTGGATGTTGTAAAAACATTTACGACGGCAAATGTTATTCAAGACCTACCATCCGGTGAGCTTCTTCCAAAACCTGCTAGGAATTTTTACAGTGCTTATGAAGCATCTGCTGATGGTTTAAGTACGCATTTAATTGAACCGGAAGTATTGATGGATGAAAGCTTTGGCAAAATTATTACTCCTGAAGAGCTAAAAACAGTTGTTGATGCTAATAATGGAGAATTTAGAAATGTTCTCGCAAATTTTGAAAATGTTGTTGAACCTGACAGTCCATTTGAAAATATGTTAAAGAAAGCTTATGAGCGCTTTACTACCGGCGAGGGTGAGAAACTTGATGCTCTTCGTAAAGAATTTGCAGAATATAATACAAAGAATGCCGATTGGTTAGAGCCGCATGGTATTTTTGATGTCCTTTCAAAAAAATACAATACACAAGAATCTGATAAGTGGGGTGAAGAGGTTGATAAAAGACTTTATGACCCTGATTATTCTGAAGAATTGCGAACAGCGCGTAAGAATGAGATTTTAAAAGATTCAGCAGCAGATATTGATTTTTATAAGTTTAAAAAGTTTATGGCTGATAAATGTCTTGGTATGGCAAGAGAAAAAGCTCATGAAAAAGGATTTAAATTTGGTGGTGATGTTGCATATCAATTCTCATTAAGTGATATTTTCTCTAATCCAAAAGCTTTTTCTTATGATGTTTATATGGGGCCTCCAAATATGAAAATTCCTGCGTTGAATTTTTATCAGATAAGTGATCCTAATAGTCCTGCAGCTAAAATGTTAGCTCAAAAAATAAGGCATGCCGCAAACAGATATGATACCTTAAGAATTGATATGGGGTGGGGGTATGTTACACCAATGTTAAGTAATTCTTCCGGGTCTTATAATGAAAAGAAAGAAATGGGTTCTCAACTTCTTGATTTTATAGAAAATACGGTTAAAGAGGTTAAAGGCGATAATTTTAGCAAAGATGATATTTTCTATGAAGTTGAAGCTGCAGCTGAAGATTTCAGAGCTTTTAATGAGGATGGTTCTTTAGTTGAGCCGTTAAAAGACAGAGTTAAAATCTATTCTTCTGATTATATGAATGAAGGTTGGGGTTCCAGTAAGGCTTATGCTGAAAGATTTCATTTGAAACCTGAAGAATATATCTATGGTGCTTCAACTCAGGATACGACTCCATTGAGAGAACTAGCATCTTCTGAAGCTTATGCTGCAAGGAAAGCTGATCAAGTAAAAACTTTAGCAGATATATTAAAAGTTGATGCATCTACATTACAAAGTGGTGATGAGTTTGTACGTGCAAAAAATGCAGAACCTTTATTAGCAAAGAACCATTTTATGTTCTTTACTGAATTTTTTGGAAATCTGCGTAAATTTTCAAACCCTACTGATAATGGAGCGGATAATTATCGTTCAAAGATTCCTGCAAATCCTGAACAGGCATATTATGATGCTGTAAAAGAAGGCAAAGCATATAATCTAATGGACGGATTAGAACGTGTATTTAGAGCAAAAGGTTTGGATGAAAAACATCCTGAATTATTTGCTAGAATTGTTGATTTTAAGAATAAATTATATGATATAAAACCAGAAGTGAAATCAGAATCTCCGGCTCCGGCTGTTGAAAATGGTAATGGTGCTCAGACTTCATCTGGTGCAGGTGTTTCTCCTGAAACTAAATCTACAGGTGAAACTATAGAAACAGCTGCGGCTACAGAATCCAAATCTGCAGGAGAATCAGTTACTCAAGCTGCAAAGAAAACTAGATTTGCAAAACCTCTATTAATTACGGCTGGAGTCTTGGTTGTTTTATTTGCAGTATATAAAAAATTTATTCAAAAACCAAAAGCAGCTTAGAATATATTGAAATGTAGTATTGGAAATGAACAAAATTTAATATATTTCGTTATATAAACAGAAAGCTGATTGGAGAATTCGAGTGAATAAGAAAATCTATTTATTACTGTTCGCAATGATATTTTCATTACCTGCGTTTGCTGCACCTCCGGGAGCAAATCATGGTTTTGGAGGGCGACATGGTTTGAATGGCGGAGGAATGCGACCGCCGGTTGTTGGTAGACCACCTATGCATGCTTCTATGAGACATGATTTCGGTCGACGTCCGCCGGTTGGAGGAATGAGACCTTTGCCAATGCATCATATTGCTGCAAGACCGTTACCACCGCCTCCGCCTCCAATATATAGGCCATATAGACCAATACCTATATATCGTCCTTATTATTCATCTGTTTATATGCCTTCGATATTATATTATTCTTCATATTCTCCTATTGATTATGTATATACTGGTGTTGAGCCGGTTCTGCCTACTGCAGAATCTGTTGTTGTAAGAGATAATTATGCAGGGATTAATACAGCTGCAAATGTTATAAATACTGCTGCTAATGTTGCTGCTACTATAAGATATTTAACTTGGTAAAAATCTAACAACAAAAAACTTGGATAAATTCATATCCAAGTTTTTTGTTTGAATAATTATTTTTAGATTTTTTCATTTGCGAATGGACTTTTTTTAAATTCTTGATATACTTTTAGGTATTCTTTTTGTTTTTCTGATTCGTTCATTTTTGCGTATTCTTCGGTCTGTTTTTCTGCTTTTTCTGGATTCAATTTTGAGACCATGAATTTATAAGTTGCTAACTCTGCATTATCATTTTTTGAAATGGGAGTATTTGTTTTTTGTACATTTACACCATATTTTGCAATGATTGCCTGATATTCTTTTTCCCTATTGTCATCAATTTTAACTAAGATTCCATCTTTTGTAATTTGCATGTCTTCTGGTTTTGCAAATTTTGAAGTTTCGGCTCCAATTTTTCTCATTGTTTCGTGTGCTGTTTGGCCTTGTTTTATTAACTCCGATGTCGGGATTAACATTGTTCCTGAAAATGCAGGAGAAATATTGTTAATTGATAAATTCATGCTATACCTCCATTCAATATTGTATCCTCTTAAAGCATGCTAAAATATTTTATTGACTGTTTCTAGATAAATATTTACATTTTGAAATATTCAAGAATTATAGATTGTTAGATTCAAACGCAAAAAAAAGCCGTTTCAAAAAGAACGGCTACCAGACTTGGGGAGGAGGTATGAAAAACTTTCGTTTTTCATATCTATATTTATTTTATCGTCATTAGTTTTTTTTTCTTTAGAATTTAGTGTTAAATATCCTCTATTTGTAGGATAAAAATAAGACAAAAGTTTTTAAAACTTTTGTCTTATAGTCTTTTTCATATTCCAGTTATAATAAATATTTTTTTCAAGAAACTTGCATTTCTTTTTCAAAGCCAAATAATGAACTTACAGATTCATCATCATGGATTCTTGAAATCGCCTGTGCAAGCAGTGGAGCTACTGATATTTGTTTAATGTTGGACGGCATTTTGCTCATGTCCAGAGGAATTGTATTTGTTACAATACATTCTGTGATAGGGGCAGAGCCCAATCTTTCTACAGCCGGCCCGGAGAATACCGGGTGAGTTGCTCCAACATAAATTTCTTTTGCACCTTTTGATTTTAATAATTTAGCGGCTTCGCAAATTGTACCGGCAGTATCAATAATGTCATCAAACATCAAACATACTTTATCTTTTACGTCTCCAATTACATTTGTAGCTATGGCTTCGTTATGTTTGTCTCTTCGCTTATCTATTATTGCAATAGGTATGTCAAGTTTTTTGGCAAAATGTCTTGTTCTGTTTGCTCCACCCATATCTGGAGAAACTGCTACCATGTTATCAGGATTAATACCTAAATTTTTAATATAGTTTACTAAAATAGGAGTTGCAAATATATGGTCAACTAATATATTGAAGAATCCTTGAATTTGTCCTGTATGCAAATCCATAGCTAAAACTCTGTCTGCTCCTGCAGTAGTTAATAAATCTGCAACAAGTTTTGCTGTTATAGCTTCTCTTCCTGAGGTTTTTCTATCTTGTCTTGCATATCCGTAATAAGGAATTACTGCAGTAATTGTTTTTGCGCTGGCTCTTTTAAAAGCATCAATTATAATTAATAATTCCATCAGATTTTCATTTACAGGATTACATATAGGCTGGATAATGAAAACATCATCTCCGCGTACACTTTCTTTTACCTGTACATATATTTCTCCATCTGAAAAATTTTTTACAATCATTGGACCTACGGTTGTACCCAGCTGATCTGCTATTTCTTGTGCTAATTTTGGGTTAGAACGTCCGGCAAATAATTTAATATCGTGTGTCGGACTTATTGCTCTTTCAAGCTGAGGGTAAGTCATTTCTTCAATTGCAGTCATTATAATTAATCCTTTCCTATGTTTACCTGCATAAAATATTATAAATCTGTTATATTAGAACCACAATATTATTTTAAGTTTTGTATATATAAAATCTATAAATAAAATTTTTGATAGTATTGTAAATTTATTTATACTGTTCTAACAAATATATATTTTTTTTTGTTTTAGTTTAATTGTTTGTATTTAATATAAAATGGAGAAAATGAATATGAAAATAGATTTTTATATCAACCATCCGGAAGCAAGATTAGGATTATCAAGAGCCGGAGATATTGCAAAAGAAATTGTTGATTCTATAAAGTTAAAGAGAGAACTTTCTAAATCTACAAATCCTATAAGGTTGTCTCTTGAGCGCAATGCAGAATATATGAGTGAGAATGAATATATACAAGCAAGAGCGTATTTGGACAATTTAGAGATGCAAAGGTTGTTTGATGAAGAGTGTATCGAGTAAGTAATATTTTATATTTTAAATAATAATAAATCAGGCACTTCTTATATAAGAAGTGCCTGATTTATTATGGTGTTTTTATAATTTTATTTCTTTGTAGGAATTCTCATTCCATAGAAAGATCTGATTACAAAAACTAAGGCGATTATTAAAAATACGATTCCAACATAAGGTGCAATATTTCTGAAGGATTCATTTATAGCAATTTCCATTGCTAATAAACCAAATAGTGTTGTAAATTTAATAATCGGATTCATTGCAACTGAAGATGTATCTTTGAATGGATCACCAACAGTGTCTCCAACAACAGTTGCTTCGTGTAGAGGTGTTCCTTTTTCTTTAAGGTCAACTTCTACTATTTTCTTTGCATTATCCCAGCAGCCGCCAGCATTTGCCATAAATACAGCTTGGAAAAGACCGAAAACTGCAATTGCAATTAAGTAACTTACAAAGAATGAAACTGCAAGTTGACTTTTAGCTGCAGGGGCTGATAAACATGCAAGCGCCAATGCAAATGTGAATAGTGAAATAAAGATATTTACCATACCTTTTTGAGCATATTGTGTACAAATTTTTACAACTTCTTTAGAATTTGCAAGATTTGCACATTTCTCGTCAGCTTCACCAAGTTTGATATTGTCTTTGATATATTCAACAGCTCTGTAAGCTCCTGTTGTAACAGCTTGCATTGATGCGCCGCTGAACCAGTAAATAACAGCCCCACCTGTTAATAATCCAAGCAAAGTATATGGATTTAACAGGTTTAATATCATTTCAGGCTGAATTCCCAAAGTATTTTTGATAACCAAAATAAGTGAGAATATCATTGTTGTAGCACCAACAACTGCGGTTCCTATTAATACCGGTTTTGAAGTGGCTTTAAATGTATTTCCTGCACCATCATTTTCTTCCAGGTATTGTTTAGCATTTTCAAAATCTGCATCGAATCCGTATTGTTCTTTGATTTCTTCTTTTATATTAGGAATTTCTTCAATCAATGATAATTCATATACAGATTGTGCATTATCGGTTACTGGACCGTAGGAGTCTACTGCTATTGTAACAGGGCCCATTCCTAAGAATCCAAATGCAACAAGACCAAACGCAAATACAGATGGATAGCTCATTAAACTTGCAGGAATAAATGTGCTAGCAATGTAAGCAATTGCCATTAATAGAACGATTACCATGCCAATCCAGAAACCTGAGAAGTTTCCAGAAACAAGTCCTGATAAAATTGTTAGTGATGCGCCACCTTCACGTGAAGCTGTAACAACTTCTTCTGTATGTTTAGCTTTTGGTGATGTAAATATTTTTGTAAATTCAGGTATTAATGCAGCACCTAAAGTACCACAAGAAATTATACAAGAAAGTACAAGCCATACTTTTCCCATCCAACCAAGTAGCAAATGGCTTACTATGAATGTCATTGCAATAGAAAGAATTGATGTTAACCATACAAGTCTTGTTAGTGGTAATTCAAAATCAAATTTATCGGTTTTCTTAGCGTAAACTTTATCATATAAACCATTGAACCAGTATGCAATAACGGATGTTACTATCATTAAAAATCTCATTGCAAAAATCCAGATTAATAGTTTAACCTGATACATTTCGCCAACAACAGCTAGTAAAATAAAACTAACTAATGCAACACCTGTTACACCATAAGTTTCGAATCCATCAGCTGTAGGTCCGATTGAATCTCCGGCATTATCACCTGTACAATCTGCGATTACACCAGGATTTCTTGGATCATCTTCTTTAATTCCGAATTGAATTTTCATTAAGTCTGAGCCAATGTCAGCAATTTTTGTAAATATACCACCGGCTACACGAAGAGCAGATGCACCTAAAGATTCGCCAATTGCAAATCCGATAAAGCAAGCTCCTGCAATATGACCAGGAACAAATAAAAGAATAATTAGCATCATAATAAGTTCTACAGATACTAATAATACACCGATACTCATTCCTGCTTTAAGTGGAATATTTAAAATATTTAAAGGATTTCCTTTAAGGGCTGCAAATGCAGTTCTAGAGTTTGCAAGAGTATTCATTCTTATGCCAAACCATGCAACTGCATAGGAACCTAAGATACCTATTACAGACCAGGCAAGAATTGTTAAAACTCCGCCAATCCCCATTTTTTGAAGGTATCCGAAGTAAAATGCAATACATAAACCAATTAAAACTTCTAAAACAAATAAGAATTTACCTTGTTGGATTAAGTATGTTTTACAAGTTTCAAAAATTGTATTTCCAACTTCGTCCATAGCTTTATGGACATCTAATTTTTTGATTTGACAGAACATTATAAGTCCAAATATCAAACCAAGAACAGAAATTCCAAGTCCCATTAAAAGGAGATTGTAACCGAAAGAACAAGCACATCCGGCTCCGCTTTTAATGTTTGGAACAACTAAATCGGCTTCACTTGCCAGTGCAGGTGAGATGCCAAATAGCATTAGTGCAAACATAGCAAATAATGCTTTTGGTAAAGTGAATTTTTTTAACATTTTCTCTCTCCTTTTGGTAGTTTGTTCACTCCATTATTATAAATAATAAAAAAAGTTTTAACAAATTATTTACATTTAGTCATGAAAATATAGAAGCATCTGTTTACTTCTTATGAGTATTTTGTTATCATGTAAATATGGAACACTTTCTAAGAAAAATATGGGTTGTGTTGTTGGCTTTTACTGTTTTTGGTATTTTATCTTGGGTTCCTGTGGATAAATATCAAAAAGTTTATCTTGATGAATTTCACAGAATAAAGGCAAAGCCGCAGAAGAGGGTTGATTATGCATATAAATATGTTGAGCATATAGAAGAAGGCGGCGACCCTAATTCGAGACAAAGTATTATGCCTGACATCAGAGAAAAGCAAATTGCTAGAAGAAATCTAAATCCACGCTATAGAAAGCCATATTATATTAGGGATAAATATAATAGAAATATATTACGACCATATAGAGGTTAATAAATATAAGCTGTGTCAAGCAATTTTATTTCAAAATTACTTCCTGCAGGTATAGATATATTACCTCCTTTAGAAAACAGGCCGGTAACTGGGGATAGTACAGTACACACTGCATAGCTTCCCCAACCAATAACAACAGGTACTGGTGAAATGATTATGCCAATAGGATTATTTGCAAGTTTTGATGAAGTTTTGCGTGTTTTTTGATAAAAATTTTCTCCTTTGTCTATTTGTTTTCCTACTCCTTTCCAGTATTGGTGCGGTCCTTTGATATTATTAAAAAATATTTTTTTAGTATTTGCCTTTGTAATTTTTGCATTAATAGGTATATTTTTCCCGTTGTATATCATACTGGTAAGCCGAATTTCAACGAGTCCTCCGTTGCCTGTAATTTGTGGTCTGTGCGAATCTACTACTATACCTTTAAAAACAGTTCCTGCAGGAATAGTTATTTGCTTTTTATATACCGGTGTATATGAAGTGAAAGATACACTGGAACCTTTCGCCGACCAATCTGAAATTTTTTGATTGGACGTAGTTTGAAATTTTGTCCATTTAGGAATTTTTACTGCATTTTTTTTGTCAACTTTTGATATTACTGGGGCCGTATTTGTGTAGGTTGGGGTAGAATGTGGTACGGTAGACGTATTAGAAACGGGAGCTTTTTGTTGTAATTGTGAATCAATTTTTGGAAGTGCCGGTAAGACATCCTGTTCCAACTGCGTTGTATTGTATTTCTTTTTTATTTCTTCATCCACAGATAAATCTAACTCAAGAGCCATTATTGGTAACGATATTTGAAATGTTATCAATACGGATAATATAAAATTTTTGTATAATATAGAGCTTTTCATATTTTGGTTTTAGTTTCGTATTTCATTCTATGTTATTATTCTGAATTAATTCACCAGGTATAAATATCATCGCAAAGTAGAAAAATAGAATAGCCAGAGGAAATAAGAATATACAGATAAATGATATTGCAAATAATCCTACGGTAAACCAGATACCTCTGTGTAAATTTCCGGTGATATCCCACATGCGTTTTGTATAATTGACAAAATTTAGGTACAATAAAGGAATTCCAATAAATATTGTAAATAGGCACAGAATAATAAAAAATTTTTCTGGAGTTTTATTTGTAAAATAAAATATATAATAAAGGACAATTCCTATTATCTGGATTAAAAAAAGGATAGCTGAATTGACGAAAAATTTGAGCTTTCCGATAGGCATATCTATTTTTAATAAATGAGTATCTGCATCATTATAATTTATTTCTTTAGATTGTTGTATTCCTTCTCCATCGAAGCTCATAAACTATCTCCTTTGATAATATTTTACTTTAGCATTTTTTATTATTCAGTGCAACTTTTGTTTATGTTAAATAAAATAGTGCAAACAATACGTGATTGCTTACACTATTTTATTTAACAACATTATTTTTTATATTATATTTATACTTTTAACATTTCATTAATAGCTTTAGCTGCTTTTTTCCCGGCACCCATAGCATTGATAGCATTTGATGCACCAACTGGAGCAACGTCGCCGCCTGCAAATATGCAAGGAATATTTGTTGAACGTTTTTCAGGATCAACTTCTATATATCCTTTTGCATCTGTGATAATATCTATTCCTTCAGCTTCAGCTGATTTTTGGATTATAGGATTTGGTCCTGTTCCAAGAGCAACTATAACTGTATCTACATCTTCTACTACATATTCTCCGGTCCCAATAGGTCTTCTTCTTCCTGATGCATCAGGTTCTCCAAGTTCCATTTTTTCAAATTTCATTCCATCTACATAACCGTCTTTGTTAAATATCTCAACCGGAGCATGTAAAAATTTAAATTGGACGCCTTCTTCTTTTGCGTGTCTGATTTCTTCAAGTCTTGCCGGTAATTCTTTTTCTGTTCTACGGTATAAAATAGATACTTCTTCAAATCCTACACGAACAGCTGTTCTGGCTGCATCCATTGCAACATTACCACCACCGATTACGGCCACTTTTTTGCCTATGCGAAGCGGAGTAACAGAATTATCTCTGCCTGCTCCCATAAGGTTAACTCTTGTTAAAAATTCATTTGCAGAGAATACTCCATTTAGATTTTCTCCAGGAATATGCATCATTTTTGGAAGACCAGCTCCTGAGCATATAAATATTGCATCAAAACCGTCATCTTTTAATTGTTGTAAAGTTATAGATTTTCCTACGATAACGTTTGTATGGAATTCAACGCCCATTTCTTTAAGGTTTTCAATTTCTCTATCTAAAATTGTTCTTGGAAGTCTGAATGGTGGAATTCCATATCTAAGAACTCCTCCGAGTTTGTGGAGAGCTTCAAAAACTACAACTTCATGACCGGCTTTTCTCAAATCTGCAGCTGCAGTAATTCCTGCGCATCCTGAACCAACAATGGCAACTTTCTTTCCAGAAGGTTTAATCTCTGTTTTTTCAGCTGCAGTATTATCACCTACGTATCTTTCCAGTGCTCCTATTGCAACTGCTTCTCCTTTTATTCCCAAAATGCAGTTGCCTTCACACTGTCTTTCCTGTGGGCAAACTCTACCACAGACAGAAGGTAGCATACTGGTTTCTCTAATTATTTTTCCAGCTTCTTCAAGATTATCTTCTTTTAGTGCTTTAATAAATTCCGGAATTTGTATGTTCACCGGACACCCTTGTACACATCTTGGATTTTTGCAATGCAAGCATCTTGAAGCTTCAAGTTTAACTTGTTCCGGAGTTAGGTTACTTTCAACCGGATCAAAGTTTGAACGTCTTTGTATTTTATCTTGTTCTTGTACTCTTTGTCTTTCCACAACCATAATTCTATCCCTTCTTCTCAAATAAAATCTAAATAGATTAATTATATTTTAATTAAAACAAATCCTAAGTGCAAGTAGAATAAATACAGTGTGAAATATTTTGTCTTTTTTGATAAACCGTGTTAGTATGAGTAAAAATTGTAGAAAGAGTTTTTATACATGTTTTTTGAAATTATTATATTAGTTTTAAGTGTTGCAATTGGTTGTTTGGTATGCTGGATAATTTGTTCCAGGTTTTATCAAAACAGGATTATTGCTTTAGAGTCAGAAAATATTGAATTAAGGTCTCGTATCGGATTGAATGAAAATATTGTAAATCAAGTTAAGGTAGAGTTTTCTAAAATAGCTCAAGAATCATTGAAAGTGCAACAAGAACAGCTTTTGTCTGAGCATTCATCTGATTTAAAAAATCGTATGGAGTTATTCAAATCAGAAGAATTGAATCCGATAAATAAACTTTTATCAGAATTTAAGGAAAGTCTGGATAATTATCAAAAATCTCATCAGGCAGAATCTATGGAGATAAAAAATGCAATAATGACGGCAGAAAAATATGCAAAAGCTCTTACTACAAATCAAAATTCTAAGGGTGAATTTGGTGAAGAGTGGCTTGAGCAGATTTTAAAATTTGCAAATTTAGAGGAAAATGTTCATTATACTAAACAATTTTCATCTGATGGAGTTAAGCCGGATTTTGTTATTAATCTTCCTAATGATAATTATCTGGTTATTGATTCAAAAGTTATACTTAAAAATTTTATAGAATATCGTCAAACTGATGATGATACTATTAAAAAACTATTTATTAATGATTTAAGCAACTGTATTAATTCGCTGGCAAAGAAAAGTTATGAAGAAATAAAAGGATTAAATCAACCCGGTTTTATCTTGATGTATATTCCTATAGAGGCTTGTGTAAATATGGTTTATACTGATTATGATTTCAAAAGTATTGTAGAAAATGCTAATTCTAAAAATATTATAATCGTTGGATCTGCTTCTTTACTTGTTACGTTACGTTTGGTTAATCAATTGTGGGCATCAAAAATGCAGTCAGATAATATTCAAAAAATAATAAAAGTCGGAGAAAATTTATATAATAATATTTCGAATCATGCTAAAAAACTTGTTGAAATCCAAAGAGCTATTGACGAAACAGCATCAATAATTCGCACAGAAGTAAATCGGTTTAAAACGAATTATAACGGTAGTATTTTTAGAGAGGTTGAGAAGTTGCGAGAGTATGGTATTTCATCAAAACATTCCAAATCAGGGAAAAAAATTATAGAAAATTCTATACCAACAGAATTTTTATCTGATAAAATTGATATTGCAGAAGAACAAGTTTAGGAGTTTTAAATGGGTGATAATTATTTTAATGAAAACAATAAATTTTTAAGTCTTTTTGGAGTATTGGGAAGGCGTGGATTTATTATAAATACACTTATTATAGAATTGATAGAAGGATTAATTTGGTCAACTCCCATAGTATATTTAATTATGTTTAATCCTAAAATTATTGAAGATTTTGGTTTATATACTGCAAAACCAACTATAATGCCATTATGGTGGACAATATGGATAGCTGTTGTTGGACTTATATCTTCAGCGCTTTATTTCCCTAGTGTTGTTCGTAGGGTAAGGGATATTATAGGTGAAGTTGATGATAACCGGATTTATATGGTGGCTTCAATTTTATCTGTTGTTATTTTTATGGGTTATACACCTGTTGGAGCTACATTCTTTGGAAAATGGATTTCATTTTTTGTAATTCTTGTTTTAATTTTTCAAAAAGGTAAGATTACGGCTAAAAAGCCAAAAAGTAAAATTATTAAATTTAACTGGGGTGCTTTTTTAGGCACTTGGATTTGGGGATTGTTTAATAAGGCTCCAATAACTTTATTGATGTTACCATTATGTTTAACTTTTAGTTGGTTTCCATTTATGTTGATTTGTGGATTAATGGGCAATGAGTGGGTTGCTGGAAATGATAAATATGATAGTTTAGAGGATTTTCATAAATCCCAGGAAAAACAGGCTACGCTTTGGGCAATTATTGCACCGATATTATTGATTGTCGGGTTTGTTGCAGCGATGTTTTTGTCAGGAATTGCTTTTTATAATTATTCTAAAGCTCATCCTGAATTTAAAACTAAGTTTGAGTCTTTATCAAAAGAATATATGCAAGTTTCTGTTGAATCTAATTATACAAAAATTGAGTTAGGGGATATCGAAAATAAATTTTATATAGAACCTGAGATTTGGTCAAAATTGACTCCAAAATATAGAAAACAAATGTTTGATATGGCTGCTAATTATGCTGCTATGTCTAAAAATAATGCTGAAATAAGTAAATCAAAAAAAATGTATCCTATAAATATTGAGGTGATGAATAAGACAAAAATATACAGTTCTTTTAATAATGAGGTTTTAGCCGAATACTATGTTAATCCGGATGTATTTTCAAAGGAACTGAAGAAAGCAAAAACAATTAAAGAAGTTTTATCAATATCGAATAGCGGATATAAAATAAATAATTATCCTACATTGCCGTAAAAATTTAAAATGATTAAATGTGTTTTAAAAATAAAGATTAAACATTTTAAAATGTTTAATCTTTATTTTTATCGCAAATATATTTGTCCAAAATTTTGCATGCATTTGCAACAAATTCTTCACACGGTCTTTCCTTATAATATTGTTGGGTTCGTTTTGATGGAACTGGATTATCTTCTCCATCAAGTCCTAAAAGTTCTTTGCATATAATTGAACCATTTTGATTTTGAAATTCGTGTGCTAAAGTTTGTATAAATTTATAATGTTTGGCTTTTATTTCATCATTATTATTTTGTGTATAACCGTATTTTAGCCCTGCAATCATAAACATAGCGCTTACTGCACCGCATACTTCTCTGAGTCTTCCCATACCTCCGCCAAAAGAAGAGGATAGTTTAAGTGCAGTATCTTTGTCAAATCCATATTCTTTTGCATAGGCTAAAAATACCGACTGAGCGCAATTATAACCATCTGTAAAATATTTTCGTGCTTGTTGTTCATGAGTTGTCATTTGTATTGTCCTATTTTTATTTATATGAATAATTCATAAAGTATAATTGATACTGATGCTGCTAAGTTAAGAGATTCAACTGTTTTTGCCATTTCTATTTTTATAGTATTTGTGGCAAATTGTATTAGTTTTTCAGATAATCCATTTGCTTCGCTTCCAAACATTACAAGACATGGAAGTGAAGTTTTGTGATTTTTTAATAGATTACTACTTCTCGGAAGTGTTGCTATTCTTTCATAATTTTCAAAATAAATTTCAAGTTCTTCAATATTTTTTATATGTATAATTGGTATTTTCCATAGGTTTCCAACAGATGCTCTTACAGATTTTGGGTTGTATATATCAACGCTTTCACCGTATAAAACAATTGCGTCAACTCCAAATGCAACAGAACTTCTTATAATGGTTCCTAAATTTCCCAAATCTTTTATGTCTTCCAGTAAAACTGCTTTTTGAGTATTTTTTAATATATTTTTATCATATTTTTTCTGTAACCCAACAGCAACTGCAGAAGGTGCAGATTCAGTGGTAGAAAGTTTTTTTAACACTTGTTCTGTGGATTCAATTATAATATTTTGTGCAAATTTATATTCATGTATATGCTTTTTTTCAACAAAAATATGTTCTAATTCTATTCCTGCATCAAAAGCTTCTTTTATTGTCTTGAATCCTTCAAGAAGGAATTTGCCGGTCTGATTTCTATATTTTTTTTGTTGAAGTTTAACAGTTTCTTTTATTAAAGGATTATTAATACTTGTAATTTCCATCATTTAACCTCAAATTCATTGAGCCATTCTTTTTCTTTTTCAGATAATAAATTAAAATCTATTAGTTTCTTTTCGAAATTCATGTGAACAAAAGAATGAATATTATTGTTTTTAAAGTAGCATGAATTTTCTAATCGAATGCCAAAAGCACCTTCTTTATATAGCCCTGGTTCAATAGAAAAACACATCCCGTCTAATATTGGAGTTTTTGCTATTTCTCCGCTGCTTAAGTTTGGTGGGTATTCATGAACATTTATACCTATACCGTGTCCTAGTCCATGATTAAAGACGAATCCGTCTAAATTTTGTCCATCAAAAAATTCATGGACAGATTTGTCTATTTCGTAACCTGTTAATGTAGTTTGTGGGTGTTCTTTTACATAGTTGTATGCTTTTAGAAATGCTTTTAAAACAGTTGTATAAATTTTTATTTGTAGTTCTGAAGGGCGACCTTTTACGAAAACTCTGGTAATATCTGTTGCCAATCCTCCTTCAAAATATCCTCCACAGTCTATTAGAATTAAGGAACCATCTTTTATGATTTCATCTTTTGATGATTTTGAATAATGTGCAAGAGCTGAATTTTTATCTTTTGCGACAATAGAGCTGAAACTCAATCCTAAAGCTCCATTATTTTTAAATTCTTTGGCTAGTTGTATTGCAATATCAAACTCTGATATATTGTCATTTGAGTCAATATATTCTCTTATTGCATTAACTGCTTTATCAGTTTTGGAAAATGCGTATTTCAAATGTTCTAATTCTGCTTCATTTTTTTGAGCTTTCATTTTTTGAACAGGATTTGTTGTCATTTCTATAGCTTTTACTGCAATAATCCTATAATCATATCCATTGATTGTATTTTTATCAATTTGGAATTTTTTTGTTGAACTTTCTAGGAAAGTTTTTAAAGAATGCATTTTATCTTCAGTGAATAAAATGGCATTATCTTTTAATATAACAGCTTTTGCTTTGATTTTTGCAGAATAGTTTTGGGAAAAATTTCTCATATTAAAAAGGTATGAAACTTCATCTATGTCAGTTAAATAAAGAGCTTCATCTTCCGATAAAATGTGTGAAATTTTTGCAATTTTTTCTTCACTTGATAGTCCTGTGTATTTTGTGTCTATAACAATATTATTGTTAGAATTGATTTTAGTATTTGTATCAAGCGGATCTTCATCCAGTAATTTAGTATTTCTTTTTTTAGATATTTTTTCAATTTTAGATTGAGAATTCTTTTTTGAGAATAATCCTAAAGTCTCAGATTCAGGTATCCTTGCAATTAGCTCATCTAGATATTTTTGACCTTGTTGGAGTTTTACAACAGTAATTTTTTCATGGTCAACTTCTTGATCTGCTTGAATATGATATCTTCCGTCAACAAAAAGAAAGATTGTTTCTGGTGTAACAAGTGCTTCTCCTGTAGAGCCAGAAAATTTGGTTATTTTATATCTGGAATTTTCTTCTAAAGTATTATATTCAACCAAAAATTCATTTGTGGCATTTACCAGTAAATAGTTTAAATTATTGTTGACCATGAAATTTTTTATTACTGTTATGTAATCCATTGAATTTTGTCCTTTAATCTTTATTATAGATTTTGCAATATCTTATAGATAAAGTTTATTCGTTTTTACCTGTAACCTGAATCAAATGCCATCCGAATTGTGTTTTTACCGGTTGGGATAATTCTCCTATTTCAAGAGCAAATGCTGCATCTTCAAATGGTTTAACCATCATTCCCTTTCCAAAATAACCTAAATCTCCTCCGTTTTGACCTGATGGGCATAGCGATTGTTCTTTTGCTACTTCTGAGAATGATTTTCCATTTTTAATTTCATCATATAAATTTTTTGCTTCTTCTTCTGTTTTTACCAGAATATGACTTGCTCTTACTTCTGTTGCCATAATAATTTACTCCTATATTTATAATTACAGGAGCGATTATAAAATAAAAAGGTTTGTCTTGCAACAATTCACAATACAAACCGGAAGTTATAAAACATGAAAAATTTTTGAAGTAAAGCGTAGATCCAAAATATTTTTAACCAAACCGCTAAAAGAAAAAATCTTGTCGCAACCCCGAAAAAGTGCTTGGACATCTTGAATCTACATATATATATTAAACGGTCATGGGATTATTTTTCACCATTCTTAAGAATAAATTTTGGAAATTATTAATGGGTAATTTATACTACTCCTTTAGGATTAGTTTGTTTTTTTTATAAATGGTATTGATTTTCTAAAATGTTTAGTGTAGTATAAATTTTGTTAAAACAAAATATTTCTGCGGAAGTAGCTCAGTTGGTAGAGCGTCTGCCTTCCAAGCAGGCTGTCGCGAGTTCGAGTCTCGTCTTCCGCTCCATAGAGAGTCAACGGTTTTGGCTCTCTATTTATTTGTAATTAAATATTTTTATGTTTATGTTATTCTATATATGTTATTTGTTGTGTATTAGGGGTTTTTATTGTGAAAGTTTCTGCAATTTCATATAATACAATTTCATTTGGTCGTGCATTGTCAAATAAAGAACTTGATGAGTTTAATCAAGTTCGAGATGAGGCTAAAAAACTAGTCGGGCAAACAGGTAAATCTGTATTTATTGTGCATGATGCCTGTCTTCCACAGTCTTCCAATTCTAATACCGGAGTTGGAAATTTATCCACCCGTGATTCTTCTGAGTTTTTTAAATATATGAAACCATATTTGGATTTTAATATGGTTGAAGTTCTTCCTCAAGGGCAGGTTGCACCTTTTAATAAACTGTATTGCGCTTACACGGCAACGGCTTTATCTCTTGGAAATCATCAAATAAACCCGTATTTATTAGCAACCGATGAGTTTGAACATATTTTGACTGTTCCCGAAGCGGATGCAATTACTTCAGCTAATAAAAATCATAATAAAGAGACTATTGTAAATTATCAAAATGTAATGGATAATTCCGGGGCTCAAAATAAAGCCTTAAAGAAGGCTTATGAAAGGTTTCAAGCTCTGGATGATACTTCGATTTTAAAGCAAAATTATAATAAATATATAGATGATAATTCGAAATGGCTAGATTTTCCAAGGACTGGAGAACCAGATATCGGCTTTTTTAAATTCAAGCAATTTTTAGCTGATGAGCACTTAAAAGTAGGTAAAAAAATGTTGAATGATATGGGAATAAAGCTTTGCGGGGATTGCTTAATTGGTTTTTCTTCTGATGAAGTCAAGGCTTTTCCGAATGCATTTAAAAAAGATCATTATATTGGAGATCCAGAATGGCGTCTTCCTGCGCTGGATTATGATGCAATAACGGATCCGAATAGTGATGCTGCAAAGCTTTTGAAGATGAAAGTTCAACTTTTTGCAAAAAGGTACGATGCAATACGTTTTGATGTTGGATGGGCATATATTTTACCAATTGTAACACCAAAAGATGAGCATAATATTTTACCGCAAAATAAAAAAGATATGGGGGCACACCTAATTGAATTTATTGAAAATTCTGTACGAGAAGTTAAAGGTGAAAATTTTGATTTGCATAATCTTATGTATGAATTTGAGTCCGATCCTTCTATTTTTTCAATGTGGAAACCTAATTCTAACGAATTGCTTGACGGGGTAAAAGGAAGAGTAAAGATTTTTGGCAGTACATATATGAATCAAAATGATTCGGAGGGTTGGGGTTCTAATGATGCATTTTTAAAACGAGGTTTTTCTCCGGATGAATTTGTTATCGGTCCTGGAAATCATGATCCCCAACCATTGAGGCAAATTGCTCAGAATATGCCTGATAGAATAAGACATGCAGATAATAGTATTTCGGAAGAATTTCATAAGCTGCCTGCAATAAAAGCTTTAGCAAATATTTTTCATGTTTCTGAAGAGTCATTATGGAATCCTGTTACTTTTGCAAAATATAAATGGGCTGAACCTATGAGTGCCAAAAACCGTCAAATGTTTTATATGGATGTTTTTGGACGTGAGGAACGTTTTGACAAACAAACTTTTAATACCATACTTCAACCAGAAGAAAATTATGCTTATAAAATTCCTCAGAATTTTAAACAAGCTTATCATAAAGCTGTTGAAGAAGGTTTTGGTTTTAATATAATGGATAGTTTGGAAAAAATCTTTACTTTAAAAGGGTATGATAAGTCTCATTCTGATTTATATCGGAAGATTGTAAAATTTAGGGATATTTTGCTTGAACCGACTAGTGTTTTAGAAACGGCTGAATCTGTAAAAGAAAATATTACATCTACAAATGTTGATATAATATCTCCTTCTCCAGAGAACATTAAACCTGTCATATCTGGTAATAATGCAACAAAAAAATTTTTTAAAAAAGGACCGTTGGCTATTTTATCTTGTGTTTGTGCCGGCGTAGGTGCTGCAAGTTATTTAGCTTACAATAAAAATAAATCCCATGAGTGAAACGATTTGGCAAAGTCTATTATTAATAAAACTGTCTAATAAAAATAAAAAATCTGATTCTCAATTTATAGAATCAGATTTTTTATTTAGTAAATTTTGAAATAAAGTTTTCCAGCCATGAATTTTTCAAATCCATAGCCTCTTCAAAATTTTTTCTGGGAAGTTTGGAAGCCATTTCAAATGAATCAATTGCTTCGCTGTCAAATAGGCTTTTTCTTTCATTTTGTTTGTCTTTTTTCTTCCCTCTCATCATGTAACCAAGGTTTCCTCCACTGCCTCCATCATTATTCATATTGGCAGCCGCTTTGATTACCGGTTGAGGTCTTCCAATGTTTACATCAAAACTCATTGTTCTGTTCCTTATATTTTCCCTTATATATATAAAGTATAAAAACCTTAAAGTTTTGTTACAAACTTGATTAAATTGTTACAAAAATTAATATATATATTCCTCTAAAATCCTATAATTTAAATAGTTTTAGCTAATATTACTTTTTGTTACAATTATAATAATTTACTGAAAATATACAAAAAATAATCCGTTAATATATAAGAGATATTTTGAGGTTTTCATGTCAATAGCTATAGACTCTACATTAGAATATTTACGTACCAGATTAAATATTTCTGAAGCTAATATGCAGGCTTATCAGAACAAATCTGTTGAAGAAATCCTGGAAGCAGAAGCTGCTCAAGGAAATCAACTTGCTATTCAGATGGCTGCTGATATGTTTTCTGATCCAAGTCAGTTAATTGAATTATTTCAGTTAGCTGATGCAAATAATAAATTAATTATATTGCAGACTATGACCTCTTCACAGTTGGAAAAACTTGTTCCAATGCTTGAAGTAGATGATTTAGTTCAAGGTTTGCAATATTTTACGCAGGATAGTCTATTGGATTTGTTGAAAGATATTCCAATGGAGGAACTTGTAAAGACAGTTTTTCAGATGTTTTCTGAACAACAGATTATTGAATATATGCCGGAAAAGCAGTTAGATAAACTTTTAACCGGAACTGATATGGATAAAGAAATGCTTTTGCAAAATTTAAAATCAATTCCGGAGATGTATATTCAGCAAATTTTAGAAAGTGTTACAGGAGAGGAAGCACAAGGCAATGCTGCTGAACTTGTTCGTCAGATTGGTCAGCTCGGGGATTTGGAATACAGAACTGCTATTATGAATCTCCAACCAACACAAAAACAGGAATTGACTCTATCTTTGACTAGCAGAGAACCTAAATTGTATCAAAAATTTGATGCTGATGCATATACTCATATAATAGCTCGTGAAAGAGAAAAAGATGAATTAATTAAATCTATGGCTGTTATTAAACCTGAATATTTGCAAAAAATGGTGAATCAATTACCGCAGGATTTGCTGTCTGTTGTAACAACTCAAATTGATACTGAAAAATTTGCGGATGCTTTAATAAATAAATTCCCTGAGGTTTTAGCAAAGTTTATTGCCGGCTAAAGTTGATAAAGCAAGCTTTAAAGCGTGATTAGCAAATAGTTCTTTCATTTTTATTCTTGGAGTATTTGGCGAAAGTTTAATTTCTTTTACTGTTACAATATTTTTATATTTTACGGAAATATAAATTAAACCAACCGGTTTTTCATTAGTTCCACCTGTAGGTCCGGCAATTCCTGTTGTACATAGTGCAATATCGCAGTTTGTTATTTTTTGTAGCCCATCTGCCATAGCGTGTGCACATTCTTCACTTACCGCGCCAAAATTATTTAAAATATCCCAGCTTACTCCGAGAATATCATGTTTTGCCTCATTTGCATAAGTTACAAAGTTTAGTTTTACATATTCAGAACTACCTGAAATGTCGGTTAATTTTGAACTTACAAGTCCTCCTGTGCAAGATTCTGCAGTTGCTATTGTTAAGTGTTTTTCGATTAAAAGTTGTCCTAATTCTTCTTCAAGTTTCATAATTATTTTCTTTATTTATTTTGTATTATATTCTGAATATAAATTTGATGAATTCCCGATAAGGGTAGTTTTGTTATTTAACCTGGAGTTATGCAGGCTGTGATTGCATCAATAAGTCTTTTTACCGGTACTATTTGAATTTTGTCATTTTTTACACTTCTGTTAGCAAATGGGATAATTGCTTTTTTAAATCCTGAAGTAACCGCTTCATTTAATCGTTTTTCAATATTGTTTACCGGATGAATTTCTCCAGACAATCCTATTTCCCCTATAATAACAGTCTGCGGATCAACAACAACATCTCTTGCACAAGTCGCAATAGCAAGAGCTATACCTAAATCCGCGCTTGGTTCATCAACATCAATTCCGCCCATAACATTTACATAGACATCTTGTTTTGAAAGATTTAACCCTACTCGTTTTTCTAATACCGCAAGTATTTGTAGAACTCTGCTTGAGTCAACGCCATTAGTAACTCTTCTAGGTGAAGGATACGGAGTTGTTCCTACTAGAGCTTGAATTTCAACTAACAATGGGCGTGTACCCTCATTTGTAACAATGATTGCGCTTCCGGGAATTGCTTCTTGAGAACGTTCATTAAGAAATAATTCATTTGGATTTTTTACTTCGACTAATCCATTAGACTGCATTTCAAAAATGCCGACTTCTGATGTATTTCCGAAACGATTTTTCATAGAACGCAACATTCTGTATGATTTATATTTATCCCCTTCAAAGTATATAACTGTATCTACCATGTGTTCTAAAATTTTAGGACCTGCGATATTTCCGTCTTTTGTAACATGGCCTATTACAATAACTGTAATATTTTGGGTTTTTGCTATCTGCATCAGTATATTGCAGCATTCTCGAATTTGAGATACGCTCCCTGCCGAGCTGGATATAGATTGGGCATAGATAGCTTGGATACTGTCTATTACAACTGTATCAGGTTTGAGTTCGTCAATCTGCTGTCTTATACTTTCTAAGTTTGTTTGAGGATAAATATAAAGACTATCTGATTTTATCCCAAGTCTATTTGCTCTTAGTTTTAATTGGCTTGCGGATTCTTCTGCGGATACATATAGGATTTTTTGTCCGTTTTTAGCCAGTTCTCCACTTGTTTGCAATAAAATTGTTGACTTACCTATTCCCGGATCTCCGGCAATCAGAACGAGTGAACCTTGAACAAGTCCTCCGCCTAATATTCTGTCAAATTCTGAAATATTTGTACTTATTCTAACCTCTTCACCTATGTGAATATCATTTATTAAGGATGGTTTGAGATTGTTTACAATACCTTGCGGAGATATATTTTGAGGTCTGTTATTTGTTAAAATTTCTTCGGTAAAACTTCCCCAAGACCCGCATTCAGGACATTTTCCTAAATATCCTGCGGTTTCGTATCCACACTGTTGGCATATCCATTTTGATTTAACTTTTACCATATTTTGATTATAATTACTAATAATATAATGGTCAATAATATAATTTTAAAAGCATTAAAAGAAAAATGAGGTAAATTTTTTGTTTTACAATGTTGGATTATAAAAAAGGGTTATATAAAAATTTCAAAAATGATATTTGAGATATTAAAATATTATACAAGTAAGTCTTAAAAAAAATACCGGGTTATTTAAACCCGGTATTTTTTTATTTTCCTGTTTTATTTAGTGTTTCAATATCATTGACTTTCATTGCATAATAAGGTGTCTTGCTGCCTTTTTCTACAAGGAATAAAACAAAGTTATCGGTAAAATAGAAGTTACGTCCGCTAGGTGGTAATAACGCTGTCATTTTAGCCATAATTGCAGCTTCGCTTTTTAGTTTTACACCTTCATTATCCATTTTAAAATCAATAGTTTCTATTGTTGTATCAATTTTTAGATTTGTACCTTTTATGTCATGTCCTTCAACATCTCTAAAGCTTGTTTCTTGATATAAATTGATATTCGGAATTCTAAGTTCATCATCTTTATTAAACTTTTTGCTTCCTTTATATTTTTTTGCTTTCTTATTTATTTCTGTGTAATATTTATCAAATGTTTTATCTTCATCCGTTCTGTATAGTATCACATTATCATTGTCTTTTGTTGCTAATTTGACTGCAAAATCATTACTATTGTTATAGAATAAAACATTAACATTTTTATATAATTTTTTGCTGCTGTTTTCATTTATTCCAAAATATTCAAAAGATTTATAATTTTTTGCGAAGCTGCCAGGAGTTAATTTGTCGAATGGAGTTAAAAATTTAAAATCTTTTTTCAGCATTGCATAAACAAATAATTTGTCAGGTCTGTATGTCCAATCAAATTGATCAAGGATATCGCTGGTTTCGTTAAATTTATCTTTTATCCCTTGTTCAATAGTTTGTTTTAAGTTTGGTGAAACAAGTCCATACTTTGTATAATAAGAATTTTCACTGATATCAGTTTTTTTGAAGTTTTGTTTATTTAATTCTTTTGCCATTTTTGAGTTATAGTCAGCAAAATCTATTGGTCCATAAACAAGATTATCCATAAATTCGTTCCAAACTATTTGGAAGGTTCCAACCCAAATTCTATTTGGAGAATCACTTTGTTGATTCATTGTTGCAAGTATGTCTATAGCAGGTACGTCAACCGCAGGAGTTTGATCTGCCGGTGTTTCAACTGCTGAAACTTCTTCCTGTACGGCTTTTTCTTGGGCAAATGCATTTGGCATCAAGCCGATGAGTGTAGCAAAAAGAATTGCTAATGAGATGTAAAGTTTTTTCATTCTTTTCTCCTTTTCAAACCTACGTTTATCGATTTTAAAAAACCTTTAAAAAATCCGCGGGGAGTATTTTTGTGTAATATTGGTGCTGAATCATATAAGTTTTTATAATTCGCAATAATATTTTCAGGTAAATTTTCCCCTTTTTCTAAAGTATATGACAAAAATTCAATATAGTCATCTTGTTCTTCTTTATAAAGAGGATCTCTTAAGCGTAAATCTTCGTCGGCCTCATAGTGTATAAGTGCATGATATGCTGCAATTAAACTATCGTCTTCTGTATCTTTGGGGTAAGCTAACAAAGCTTCTCTTACGCAAAGCTCTCCAATTCGAACCAGTCTTAGTAATCTGGCTACTTTTATTCTATCACTAATATTTTCCTGCATAATATTTATTTTACAAGAAGTTCAACCATTTCTCGTTCAACAAAATGCATCATTTCAGCATAATTTCCATTAAAGAAATTATTTGTAAATTCATGAAGCATGTCTAAAGCCATTTCTCTTTTATCCATAGTGGCTTTGTAAAAGAACTTTTTACCAACCTTGTATCTAACTAAAATACTTTTAGAAACTAAGCGATCCATAACTGTTTTTATTGTTGTGTACGCTCTTTCTGTTCCATTTTTTGCGAGTTCGTCAACAATATCTTGGATTGAAATATCTTTATCTTCATTATCTGAAGTTAAATTCCAAAAAGTGTTTAAAATTTCTATTTCTAGAGATCCGCAAACCATATTTCCTCCTGTATTTTATATCTAATTACTATAATTGTAATATAAACTATCTTTTTGACAAGTCCCTTAACAAAAATTTTTACAAATCGATACTATTTAAGACTTTTGAGTTTTTATTCTAAAAATTCATATCCATAAAATCTTCGTCTTTTTTGAAATTCTTTTTACTTGTTCTTAATTTTTCGTTTTTCTTTTTTGTTTTCTTTGGAATATTTTTGTAAGCATTATCCAGTGAAACTTTGGTTATTATTTCACTTGTTTTTCTGTCATAAAATGTTAACCAGAATTTTCTATTAATATTATCTACTGCAAACGAAACATTTGCAACTAGTTTATCTCCTGGTTTTATTTGTCGAAACATTAGTTTTGTATCACCAAAAATTGACGGACTGAATTTTGCGTTATAATCATTTACAAGAACCATATCAAAGCCGGAAAGTGTTTTATCTGACATGTTAGAGATTAAAACGGTAAGGGTGATTGTATTAACTTCTCCAAACGGATCTTTTTCATGTTTTATATCATTAATATTTATTGTTAATCCATCGTATAAAATTTCTTCTTGTTTTAGTGCTTCTTCCTTGTATACAGGTAAATCTACCTGCGTATTAATTTTTACTTTTATTTCATCTCCTGGTGCAATTAAAACATGATTTCCTTTTCTGATAAGGGCTATACCTAATCCTGCAACTCCGCCCAATGCTGCGCCCCCTGCCAGTGTATATCCTTGAGATGCTATTGCGGCTTCAAGTCCAAGCCAATTTAATGCCATCAAACCTCCAACAGCTCCTCCGGCAACAGTATAGCCTAAGTCTTGTGCTACAATTTTTGCACCAGAAGCAACAGGGTGAAGTTTTGTTGTCATTTGACCTTCTATTGGTATTTCTCTTCCATCCGGAGTTACAAGATAGTCAAAAGCCAGAGTCATAGATGCTTCTCTGCCAAGTCTTCCAGGCTCTGTTGTATCTGTTAATTTCCCGTGAGCCAGTGTTCCTTTAGGAATAATAACCCCTTTATCTCCGTATACGTCAGAAGTTACCTCTGCAAAAAATTCATCTCCTTCAACAGAAATTGATGAATCCAGTACTTGGGATACTGTCATATGTATAATATCTTTTCTGTTTAGTGATTCTACTTTTCCTGTAAATAAATCTTGTTCAAGTTTTTTGTATTCTTCATTTTCTACAACTGAACCTTTCAGAGGTTCAGCAGCGTTGACTGCTGCCAAGTTGCTTCCAAGCATTATTACTATTAATATAAAACTCAATATTTTCTTCATATTTATATTATACTCCCGGAAGCTTGTTTCAATCAAATATTGTTAATTTTTTTGATTGTCAACTTCTCGTGCCATTTCTTCAATAAAATTATTAATTTTTGCTGGTTCAAAACAAGAACAAGAATTCCAAATTAGTGTAGGTCTTGGTTCTCTTAATAATGGACTTGGATAATCATTATGGCATTGACCTTTGAGCATATTAGTAGAACCATCTACGCTTGAAGTGAATTTTGAACAACAACTGCAAATTTTCAAAGTTAACCCATAATCTTCCATTTTTGATTTTAATTGTTGAAGTGCATCTATCATTCGTAGGTGTGATGATGTGGTATATTTTTTATTTTTGTAGATAAATCTTATTTTTGACAGTCCATTTTCTGTGGATATGAATTCTAATTTGCAACCTCTATCTCCATGTTTTGTTTGGACAATTACATCTATTTCTAATTTATCTGTTTCCCTATCTGTTGTTGCTCCTAATTTTTTTAGAATATATCGTATTGGTGGGAAGTTTCTTATAATATGACAAATTGAGTATATTGGGTAAAGTATCAACAATAGAGTTTCTTTAGTATTTAATTTTGCGTTCACAAGACTCAGCCCAAATACTGCGAGTAATAATATTGCACTAAATATAACTACATTACATTTAACTATAAATGGACAATTATAGGAATAAGCTATTAATATTGCGTAAGCTGCTATCAGAACCCAACAATTTGGATTAAGCAGTGAACAAATATGCTCTACAAATGTAAAGTTTATTGTTTTTAATTTTTTTAAATTATTTTTTAGCAGATTAAATCTTTTGGTTAAGCGTGGTTTTTTGAATGTGCAGTCCTGACCCAGAATATAAGATTGAATATTTGGATTGTAAACACATTTGTGTCCTGATTTTGATAATAATAAGCTAAATTCCAATTCTGAATTTATGTCTTTAAAATTTATTTGTTCAACTTTATCAAGTACTGCTTTTTTAATAATAAACAAGCCAGAGTCAATGTTTGTTGCTAAACCTAATAGAGAACGGGATTGTTTAAAAAAGTTTGCTTGATACTTTTTGTATACAGCTTTAATTCTGTCTACGATATCAAGATTGTCTCTATTTATATTTATTTCTCCTGTAACTGCATCAGCTTTTTTTAGAGCCACATTTGCAAGTGTGAGAAAGTCTGAATCAATTCTTCTTGTCCCATCAATAAATATGTATGCATCAATGTTATCGTCTTTTTTTAATTCTTCTAAAAGCATTGAGATAGACTGATTTTTTCCAAGTGTTCCTACATCTTGGATATTCATCACATGGATAAAATTATCATGTTCAAACAGTTTTTCGGAGCCATCATTACAGTCGTCCAGAATTACATAAACTCTGAAGTTTGCAAGCGGGTAATCTTGCATTTTTAGTTCTTCAACTAAATTTTCGAGACAAGATTTATGGTTGTGGCTATATATTATAACTGCAAAATTATTTGTATAATCGTTATATTTTGAATATTTTTTTTCTATAGAAAAAGGTTTATCTTTTAAATTTCTTACAGACAAGATAAACATATATAATGTGTAAATCAATATGTATAAATAAATCAGATATAATATAAATTCCATAATTTTGTCCTCGTATTTACTTAATTTTAGTAAAAAGTTAAATAAATTTCAAATTTTTATAAATTTATAACAATTTCACCTTGTCTGAATATTCTGAGTTCATTCCCCATTACTCCTGCAACTGTTGATTCCAGTCCTTTAGCTTTATACCCATAGTCTTCCAGGATTAAATCCGCAAGTCCGCTCATGTTTTCTAGTGCTTGTTTATAACTTTTTGCGCTTGGTTGATGCGAAAGGTTTGCGCTTGTAGTTGCAAGAACATGTCCGGGTATTATTTCACATAATTCTTTAAATACAGCATTATCAGGAACTCTAATTCCTACAGTTTTCATATTTGATGTTATGTAATCGGGTGTTCTTGAGCTTTTATCTGTAACAATTGTTAATGCTCCAGGAAAATATTTTTTTATTAATATTTGACCTATTTTTGGAATTGGTTCTACATAATCCAATAGGTTATATATCTCATTTGACATTAGAATCAATGGTTTTTGAGGTTCTCTTTTTTTTATTTCATAAATTTTTTTTACCGCATCTTTATTTTCTGGTAAACAGCCAAGTCCCCATACAGTATCTGTAACATAGGCTATTACGCCACCATTTGTAAGTGTAGTTATTATTTCTTCTTTATTTTTTAACATCACAGCCTCTTTTATTCTGTAATTTTATCATACACAAATAAAAATTGCAGAATGAAATTTTGCAGAATAGTTTATTTTATTTTTATGAGGGGTTGACTTTTTTTAAATCATCATTATTATAAGGGAAAGGTAGTTAGTATTTAAAATAGAAGGATTTATATTATGGCATCTGGATCATCAATTATTTCTAATATTTCATCAGGATTAAGTAATACTTATGCTTATCTTGCTTCTTTGTATCCTGAAGATGGCGTTACTTATAAAAATATAACTGCTGCTCGTAATGATTCTACGAATTATTTGACTTTGAATCAGTCATTTGCTTCATATTTGCAAAATAATTTTTCATCACTTGATAAGGATGGGGATGGTGTAATCAGTGCCGATGAAATGAATAAATTAACAAACACTATTTCTACTGCGGGTGTTTCCAGAACTGAGTTGTCTCAACTTGCTGCTTCTGGGAATTATTCTTCTGATATGATTAATAAAATTATGGAAAATTTTGATCAAATTGATACAAATCATGATGGTAGAGTTACCAGTGCTGAGATTTCAAGTTTTACTTATTCTTGCAATAAACAGGAAAAGATGGATGAAGAAAATTATAAGAAAGCTACAAATATGTCAGTGTTTTATGGTGATGAAAGCTCTTCTGAACCGTCATCTTATAGTATATTAAGTTACAGATATAAAAATTTTAACGGAAACAATTAAATATTGAATAAGCTCTTAAGATTATTTTTAATTTTAATTATGTTTGTATCTACATTATCTTGTTATGCGGATACTGTGAAAGTAAAAAGGAAAATTCCAGCAAAAGAAGAGAAGCCATTACTTGATAATAATGGTTATTCTTCTCAATCTTATAATAATTCTGTATCTCAAGATAATTTGGAGATAATTAAAAATATTGTGCGTAAATACACAAGAGCAAAATTAAATCTACCGCAAGAAAAATTTGAGGATGTCTGGTCTTTAGACTATTGCAATTTAAAGTATGAATTAGAAAAACTGGGTGCAGAAAATATCGATGTTCTTGTTTTGTATAATCCTCAAGAATGTACGGGTAAAAATTTTATCAAAATTTCAGGAAGAACTTTTAAAAATCCGAAACGCTGTTTGAAAGTAACTTTTAATTATAAAAAGCGTGCCTATGTCCATGGGTGGTGCAAATAATTATTTTCCTATACAAAAATGATCAAAAATATTATTTAGGATTTCATCAGTAATAACTTCGCCTGTAATTTCGTCAAGTGCTAATAGTGCAGATTTTACATCAATACTAATCATATCTTGTAATTCTTCGGCTTGTGCTGCACTAAGAGCTCTTTCCAGGCTTTCTTTGCTTCTTATTAAGCATGATTGTTGCCTTGCATTTGTAATAAATTCAGTATCTTCTAAAGAAAAATTGCAAATAGTAGTTTGAAGTTTTTCTTTTAGTTCATTAAGTCCTTGTGTTGTATAGGTTGATAATTTTAGGGTATTTTTAAATTCAGCCTTAAATAGCTCTGGTGCAATTAAGTCTGTTTTATTTGCAATTATTATATGTTTTTTATTTTTAATTATTTCGTATATTTCTTTATCTGCTTTTGTGATACCTTCTGTTGCATCATATAAAAACAGAATTAAGTCAGCTTCTTTTGCTGATTGTTTAGAGTATTCAATTCCTATTTCTTCAACTTTATCTATATTTTCATCTTCTCTTATTCCTGCCGTGTCAATTAAAGTAACTGACACACCTAAATCTAAATTTTCTTTGATTATATCTCTTGTTGTTCCTGCTATATCTGTTACAATAGCACGATCAATATTTAAAAGTGCATTAAATAAGGATGATTTGCCAACATTTGGTCTTCCTACTATTGCTACTTTGACCCCTTGTCTAAGTATATCGGATGTTTTGGCGCAATCTAATATTCTGTTTATTTCGTTTAGTGAATGTGAAAATTTTGTTATTAATTCTGAATATTCAGGCTCTGCAACATCTTCTGGAAAATCTATTCCCGCAACTATTCTTGAAAGTATTTCAAAAAGTTCTTTTTTTATATCACCAATTTTATTAGCAAGAACGCCGGATAAATTTTTGGCTGATTGAATTGCAAAGTTTGAGGTTTTTGCATGGATTAAATCATCAACTGCTTCGGCTTGTGATAAATCAAGTTTTTTGTTTAGGAATGCACGTTTTGTGAATTCTCCTCGTTCAGCCATTCGTGCTCCGGTTTTAAGCACTAATTCTAGAATGTTGCGAACAACATTTACTCCCCCATGACATTGGATTTCAATTACGTCTTCTCCGGTGTAGCTGTTCGGATTTTTAAACGGCAGAATAAGAACTTCATCAATTTTTGTATTGCCATCTTTTATCCAGCAATGGCAAATTCTTCCGGCCGGAAAATCTGTTTTATCTGATATTTTATTTATAATATCAAAACTTTTGGAACCTGAAATTCGAATTACTCCGACTCCACCTGTTCCTATAGGGGTTGATATTGCAGCTATTGTTTCAAATTCCTGAGATATATTCATATATTTAGTATATTATAAACATAAAATTGTGCTATAGAGTTTGTTTTTTGTATGTTTAGAATAAAAAAAAGCTATGTACTGAGGTGCATAGCTGTTGATTAGGGATATGTGTATCTTAGTCTCTAAGGAGTATATTGTTATGGTATCATTTATTATTATTTTGTAATCATACAAAATAATGAGATTTTATAATTTTGTTTTAAATCTTACAATTGATTTTTATTTAGTAATATTGTTTACTAAAACAAAATTTCTGTTATAATGTAGCTAAGAATATTCGCGGGAGGGATGAGTATATGAAAAAAACAGTTATTTTGCTTACTCTGTTAGTTGCAGTTGCAGCTGGACTCACGTGTGTTTGGGCTGCTGAATATACAAAATTTTCATCAAAATTTGTTAAAAATTTTAAAGATTGTGATGCTTATCAAGAAACAACAACATCAGAGTTTGAGGGTAAAACATTCACTACAGACAGAAAAATTCTTGGCTGGAGAAATGGTTTTTGTAAATATCAGGAAACAATTTCTTCTACAGATGGAAAGTACCAGTTAAATTGTTCATTCTCCAGTATACAGGTTGATGAGTTATATGAATCTATGAAAAATAGATCTAAAGAACCTGAACGTTATGACTTAGAGATGTTTGCTGAGGAGAAAGGTCCAAATGGACAAATCAAATATGTAAGCAGAGGTACAACTACGATTAAAGGAAATAAAGCCTATATCGCTTGGGCAAAATATCAGAATAATCCATATTTTTGTAGACCGCAGAAATTAGATTAGTTGTTTGGTTTATTTGATTTTTATAACTAAAAAATAAGTCCTTCCGGACTTATTTTTTAGTTATATAGAAAAGATTACTATGAGTTATGCTGATTTTTTTAGTTGTTCTGTTTTGTTCTGTTGAGTTGTTTGCTCTTGAACATTTTTCGGCTGGTCTGCTGTTTTAGCTTCATTTTTGTTATTCTTGTGTACAAATTTATTTCCTATCCAAGTTGCCATAGGTGTAACTGCAACAGGGGCAATAAATCTGTATACAGTACCAAATACTAACAATTTCTTAAGAACTCCCATACCTTTAAGTCTTTCTTCAAGACCGGTATGAGGCATATTTTCAGATACATATTGAAGAACACTTGTAGGTTTGAATTTAGCTTCTTTTGGTATTATACCTTTAAGTTTATCAGCTTCAAACTTTGCAAGCTTTTCTGTGTTAATAGCCGCAAGCTTTTCTGCAAGTTTATTGTCGTTCATTTCTTTTGCGGCATATTTAATAGTGAATTTTTCCCATTTGCTGTCCAAAGCATCGTCTATCACATAAGAGCCTACAGTTGATAATGCAAAAGTCAGACCTTGGTTTATCGCAAGGGTTTTTTTCCTGTCATCATCCAGTTGTTTGTTTCTTAAAGTTTGTGTCATATACATTCCTGAGATGATAACAGAGCCCATAACTTGCATGTGATCTACTACACTGTTAAGATTATCGGCTTTTTGAGCCAAAAACTTTGCAAAACGAGATGTGTAAAGTTTTGTGGTATATTTATCAGAAAGCCAAGTCGTGAATCTGTCCATAGCTTTAGTGAATGGAGATAACACTTTTGATTTAGTCGGAATATCTATTCCCCCATTGAATGACGGTTGATTGTAATTTTTTCGAATATTAGATTGATTATTAAATTTTGTATTATATCGTGTGCTGTTAGAGTTAAAATTGTTTGTCTGTAATGTTATGTTCATTATTTTAACCCTCCTGCAAATTTAGTAATCTCCGGTTTTTCCATAGATGGAGGTATTTGTGTTTGTTGTTCGGTTTGTTTTGCATCTTGTACAGCTGGAGCAGGTGTACTTTTCTTTTTCTCAATACCAAATCCGTATTTAAGAATTGGCGGAATAAGTGCTACTGTCAGCATTGCTTTAAGAACACCAAATATAAATACATCCGGTGCCATATCAAGAATTTTTGTAACATTTTTAAATGCTTTTGAATTTTCAATATCAACAATATTTTCAACTTTGTATATATTTTTCATTTTTTTGAAAAATTCATGATTTTCAAGATCTTTTAAATCTTTAACTTGATATTTATTTTTTAGTTTTTCAACTTTTTCAAGTTGTTCTTTTGTCAGGTTTGCTGCATTCTCTTTTAAAAGTGTAATTGCATCAGCAACTTCACGTATTTTATTTCTGGATTTTTCAGCGGCTTTTCCAAGAGGGTACATTACAATACTTGAAAATCCAAAACCGATAAGTCCTGAAGCAATTGAGTGTCCGGATGCATAAATTTTATCATCCTTATCTTTTTTTCCTGGTAATGACATGATTGCAATTGGTCTTAAACCTGCTGCCAATACTAATGCTACGAGGTTTTGTGCAATAACGGTATGTTTATTACATAAAATAAGTATTTTATTAAATAAACCCTTAGAAGCATCAGCGGCAGCTCCGTTCAAACCCGTAAAGCTACCGCTGTAATATCCTCTATTTACTTTTTGACTATCTTTGCACAAATCCGCACTCGTACTCTTGTGTCTGTTCTCAAGCCCGTACATATTCTTATGCTTGACTAAAATTCCGGTGGGATAATTTTTAATTGAGTCTATATTCATTTTACACCATTTATAAAAATAATAACTTCTATACATCTATTCTAAATCAAAGAATAAAAATTTTTGCTCTTAGTTTACAAAAATGTTACAATTAAATGTCTTTTATACAGTTATTATTTAAAAATTTTTACAGAGTCTGATTTTACTATTGATTATTGCGTTTTAACTGGCAAATATAATTGTTAAATTCTTGAAAAAAGAAGATATTTAGTATATATTTATTATGCGAGGGTTAGTGTGGGTAACAATACAGAGCTTGATTTTAAGTTAATATCTGAAAAATGCGGTTTATTCTCAAAGACCGATGTTGAAGTTGCTATTTCTAAAATTGATACCCTTAAAAATGAATATAGCGAAAAAGAGTTAATTAATATTTATAATTATATGCTTTCTAATGCACAGGATCCTGATATTATTATGTATTTGATTCGTTGTTTGGATGTATATAGAGACCCTTCAAGTTTGGAAGTTCTTGTAGATGTTTTATTATTAAAAAATGGAACGAACCAAAATGAAATGTTAAAAGAAAAATTTGTAAATGTCAGAGTTATGTGTGCAAAGGCGATTGCTAATCAAAAAAATACTGATGTGGTTTCATCATTGTTATATTGTCTGAATAATAAAAATGAACATTACAAAGTAAGGCTTGCTTGTGCGGATGCGTTAGGGCGTATTGGCGATAGGTTTGCAGTTGCCCCATTGATTGATGTTGTTAAGGATGAAAATGAAAAATCTGTTTATTTACGTGAGTCTGCCGTTTCAGCTTTAGGACTTCTTGGCGACTCCAGAGCTGTTGATCCTATTGTAAGTATTTTAGAGACTAAACAGGGGATAATGGATAAATTCACTTTTTTAAAAGAACGAGCAATAGAAGCTTTAATTAAGATGGGTTTTGGAGATAATGAAAGAGTCTTTCGCGCACTAAAAAATTCTTTATCTGATGAGTCGGTTCAGGTTAGAATAAATGCGATAGAGGCTTTAATGGATAGTGAGCATCCTAAAGCTTATAGCGTTATTAAAGATTGTTTGCAAAATGATAAGGATGAAGAAGTTAAAAAGAATGCGCTTATTGCATTATATAATTTATCCGGAAGAAGTATTCTTGATGAAGTAATTAATTCCAGTCAATATTCTGATAAATTAAAAATGGAAGCGGTTAATATTATTGATGAATATGAATCTGAAGGAGATGGGGAAGGATAATATGGTCAGATCCGTAATTTTATTGTCAGGAGGATTGGACTCATTGGTTAGCCTCGGGCTGAAGAAAGATGAATTAAATATATCTCTCGCTTTAACTTTTGATTATGGTCAAAAGACTGCAAAGAAGGAAATTGAGGCCTCAAAAGCAATTTGTCAATATTATAAAATAGAACATAAGGTAATAAAACTTGACTGGTTGAAATCTATCACGAATACATCCTTAGTTTCAGAAGAAGATGTTCCTACCGGAGCAGCATTAGCTAATCCGGAAAATTCAGCAAAATCAGTATGGGTTCCGAACCGGAACGGGTTATTTTTAAATGTAGCTGCTGCATTTGCTGATTCTTTGGAATACGATTATATTCTAATAGGTGCAAATAAAGAGGAAGCTGCAACTTTTTCGGATAATACTCAGAATTTTATTGATGCAATTAATGAAGAGTTTAGATATTCTACTCAAAAACATCCTGTGGTTGTTGCACCCTTGATAAATTATATCAAAAATGATATAGTCATGTTAGCTTTGGAGCATAAAATTCCTCTGGAGTTAACTCAAAGTTGCTATCAAAGCAATGGAAAGCATTGCGGGATATGTGAATCGTGTATAAGATTAAAGCATGCTCTTGCTGCAAATCATGATACATATTATATGAAAATATTGTTTGGATCAGAAGATGAAAACTCTATTTATTGATAATGAAATTAAATATATAGGTTCTCAACTTGCGCCTCACTGGATTTATAAAAATTTTAAAATTCAAGGTGATGCAATTGTTGCTTTTTGCGGTGAATGTGAGGTTAAATTGTCGGAGATGGTTGATATTGAAGATGTTATCAATGATGAGCCTATATATAGTAAATATATGCTTAGTTTTATTACCGAACAATTTAATGTAGAGCTTGTTGAAGGTGTTTTTAGGCAGAGACTTTTAATTTGTTGTATAAAAGAAGCTTTAGAAAAACGTGGATTTAAAATAAAAAGATGTGGTGATGATTTATTTGTTAATAATAAAAAATTGTCAGTATCAATTGCAACAAAGTCCTTAACATCAGTTCTTATTCATACGGGCGTTAATATTTTATCTGAAGGAGCTCCTATTACAGTATCAGGTTTAAAGAGTGATTTAGGTCTTGAAGATATTCAAGAATTTGCTGAGGAAGTAATGGTAAATTACAGTAAAGAAATTGAAGATATTGTTTTAGCAAGTACAAAGGTAAGAGGTGTTTAATGTTAAAAGATACTAATAAATATGAGAATACCGCTCACTTTTCATATAGTGAATATAAGAAAAAAGTAAAAAAAGCTCCAAATAAGGATATGACCGTATTTATATCTGTATTTATTATAGGTGTATTAATAATACTTGGTTTTGCTAAAATTTTATCTCCAAATGTCGATGTAGGAATTACGGATGAAACTGAAGTTGCAGCTAATGTTGTAGAGGATAATGAGACAACTTCTTCATTTATAGATGAACGTTTGAAAAGTATTCAAATGGAAGATTCTGGTAAAAAGGCCGGAGATGAGGAAATGTTTTCTCCCGAGCTTGATGAAAAAGTTGTTTTACCACAACAGAATCGCAAAACCGTAGGACAAATGGAAGCAGAAATGGCTGATATGTTGAAAGCTCAAAAAGCAGAACAACAAGCGGCCGAACAGTCTCAAAATAATATAGAGCAAAAGACTATTCCGGTTCAGAAAGCTCAATCTCAAACAGAGCATTCTGTTCCGACGACTCAACCTGCGCAAATTGTTAATGCTCGTGTAGTAGTGGGATATTATGCAACAGATAAACAGGCTGAAGTTGCAAAGACTATTATTCAAGATGCGGGTTTAGGAGTTACGCCTATTGTGAAAAATTTGGGAGGTTATTATACTCTTCAGGTAGGTTCATATACTTCAAGAGAGAAAGCACAACAAGCGGCTAACAATTTATTAAAAAGTAATTTCCCTGCAAGAGTAATTGTTGAATAGTATTAATATATTTATTTAATTTTGTATTGGTAATATGTGCTTGTGTTTTAGTTTTATTTTTTCTATAATCAAATTATGAAAAATGTTAAGAGAATTAAATTAAGGGATTTTGAGATCGGGGGAGATAAACTGACTATCTTAGCCGGTCCTTGCGCTATAGAAAGTCAGGAAATTTTAGAAAAAACAGCAGAAGGTTTAAAAGAAATTACCAACAAATTAAATATAAATTTCGTTTTTAAATCTTCGTTTGATAAGGCTAATCGTTCATCAATAACCTCTTTCAGAGGTCCCGGAATTGAAAAAGGCTTAGCAATGCTGCAAAAGGTTAAGGATAAGTATGATTTGCCTATTGTTACGGATATTCACACCCCTGATCAGGCAGAAAAAGCTGCTGAAGTTGCAGATATTTTGCAGATACCTGCTTTTTTATGCAGACAGACTGATTTGTTGGTTGCGGCTGCTAAGACTGGAAAAATTGTAAATATAAAAAAAGGGCAATTTTTGGCGCCAGAGCAGATGGAAAGTCTTATAAAGAAGATTGAGGATTCAGGTAATTCCAATATTTTGTTAACAGATAGAGGGACATCTTTTGGTTATAATAATCTCGTTGTAGATTTCAGGGGTATTCCTATTATGCAAAATTTCGGATATCCTATTGTGTTTGATGCAACTCATAGCGTTCAATTACCTGGAGCAAACGGGACTTGTTCAGGTGGTGATAGAAGGTTTGTCCCAGTATTGGCAAAAGCTGCTATGGCTGCAGGTGCAGATTCGTTATTCTTTGAAGTTCATCCTGAGCCGGATAAGGCTTTGTGTGATGGGCCTAATATGATTGCTCTAGAGGATGCACAATCATTATTTTTAATGTGTAAAAATATTTTTGAGCTTGTGAGAGGTCAAGTTTAAATGATTATAAAAGTTTTTGTCGAAGGACCAATTAATGCAAATAATTATCTTCTTATAGATGAAGAATCTAAAGAAGCTGTTTTAATAGATTGTTCTGATTCAAGGCAAGAGCTTCTGGATGAGATAAAACAACTTGGAATAAATTTGAAATATATCTTATTAACCCATGGACACTTTGATCATATCTTGGGTGTTGACGGATTCAAGGCGTTTTTTGGTGTTAATACTTATGTATCAAAAAATGATATTATGCAAGTGGAAGCTGCTGGTAAGATGATGCAGTTATATGCTGGCATGAATCCGGTAGAAATTATTGATATTAAAAATTTTGTCAAAGACGGTGATGAATTTTTTATCGGTAATACAAAAATTAAAGCAATTGCAACACCGGGACATACTGAAGGTGGTATGTGTTATCTTATTGATGATAAATTATTTTCAGGGGATACATTGTTCCAAAATTCAGTGGGACGATGCGATTTGCCGGGTGGAAATTTTAAAAAACTTGTTCATAGTATAAAAGATATTTTGTTTTTGTTACCGGAATCAACCGAAGTTTTTCCGGGTCATGGGCCTAAAACAACAATAGGTTATGAAAAGAAGTATAATGAAATTCTGAATTGTTAAATTAATTATAGGCAGAATTCAACGTTTGAGTAAAAAATATTAGTAGTTAATAAATCTAATAATAGGTGAAATTATGAAAGAACAATTAGAAAAAATTTATTCAGATGCAGTTGCAGATATAGAAAATGCTGCTACTGTTAAAGATTTAGAAGATATAAAGTTTAAATATTTGAGTAGAAAAGGTGAATTTAATGAAATAAAAAAAGGATTGAAGGATTTGTCCGTAGAAGATAAAAGAGTTATTGGCTCATTAGCTAATGATATTACTCAAAAATTGGAAGCTTCTATAAAAGAAAAATTTCAATACCTTTATGATAAAGAATTAAATGAAAAACTTCAAAAAGAAAGAATTGATATTACATTACCAGGACAATATGTTCCAAAAGGTCATGTGCATCCGCTTACTTCAACTACAAATGAAATTTGTTCAATATTTCAAAGTTTAGGTTTTTCTGTTGTGCCGGATGAATTTGCACCGGAAGTTGAAACCGAATATTATAATTTTGATATGTTAAATGTTCCAAAGGATCACCCTGCCCGTGATATGCAAGATACTTTTTATACTAATATTGCCAAAAATGTTGTATTGAGAAGTCAAACTTCTGGCGCGCAGATTCATGCAATGGAAGGTAAGAATCCACCAATTAGAATTATTGCACCTGGCAGGGTATATAGAAATGAAAATATAAATTCCAGAAAGAATAATTTCTTTCACCAAATAGAGGGTTTATATGTCGATAAAAATATAACTTTTGGAGATTTGAAAGGTGTATTAAATGAATTTATCAGAATATATTTTGGTGAAAGTCGTCCTACCAGATTTAGAAGCAGCTTTTTCCCGTTCACAGAACCTTCAGCTGAAATAGATGTTCAGTGTATTATGTGTGAGGGTAAAGGTTGTAGAACATGTTCAGGTACCGGTTGGTTAGAAATATTAGGTGCAGGTATGGTTGACCCTAATGTATTACGCGGTGTAGGTATTGCTCCTGATGTATATTCTGGCTTTGCTTTTGGTATGGGGGTTGAGAGACTTTCAATGCTTAAATATGCAATTGATGATATTAGATTATTTTTTAATAACGATGTCAGATTTTTAAAACAGTTTCACAAGTAGGAGTGGTTAAAACCTGTAAAAATTTCTATATTTATGTGTAATGATATTAAAATAAAAATAGAATAAAATAATAATGGATTTATTTTATAGGATAACCGTATTAATGAACACGAGGATTTTATGTCAATTATAATAATGATTTTATTACTTAGTTTTTTGGTTTTAGTTCATGAGGCAGGGCATTTTTTCGCCGCAAGAGCTTTTAAAATCAAAGTGTCTAAATTTGGTTTTGGTCTACCTATAGGGCCTACTTTATGGAGTAAAAAAATCGGAGATGTTGAGGTTCTCGTACATGCTTTTTTATTAGGCGGTTATGTTTCTTTTCCGGATGATGAAAAAGACTCAAATTTGCCGGCAGATTCAGAAGATCGTTTTATTAATAAACCTGTTTGGCAGCGTATGGTTGTAATTTCTGCCGGAGTTATTGCAAATATTATTACAGCTTTCGTGCTTGTATTTTTAACTGCAATTGTATGGAAACAATTACCATCAGGGCAGTATGAAGTTTATATTAATAAAATTGCAGCTGCTAAAGGAGAGTCCGTTTGGTATAGTGGAATGCAAAGCGGCGACCGTGTTATCAAGATAAATGGTTCAATTATTCCATCAAGTTATGCGCTGACATTGTATGCACAAAACAGTAAGCAGTATGATGGAAAAGTTGATATTGAATTTGTAGATGAAAATCTTTCAAAGCTAAAAAAACTTAATCCAAAATTAAATGAGGATGAGCTAATAAAAGATTTAACGGTTGTTGCATTACCTAAAATCAGTTCTGAACCTGCTATAAAGATTGATGACGAAGCTTTAAAAGGGTATAAGTTGTATAAAGATAATCAGGTTTCTTTAAGCGGAGTTCAGTTGAAATTACGCGATGAATTAAAGGATAAATCTACTTATGTTGCGGATGGAAATACAACTTTAAAGGATGTTGCGTATGCTTTATCTGATAATTTAAGACCTTTGAATATTACTGTTTTACGTAAGGGTAAATTGGTAGATTTAAAAACAATATATCCTAATAAGAAAGGTATGATAGGTGTTGCAATAGAAGCAAGACAGGTGCTCGTTCCGACAAAGAATCCAATAAGTGCGATATCAGGCAGCTGTAAATATCTTTGGGAACAAACATATATGTTGGTTTATGGTTTGTGGCAGTTGTTTACCGGTAAAATTCCGGTAAAGGATTTACATGGTATAGTTGTTATTACAAAAATCGGTGGAGATGTAATTCAAAATAATGGATTTTTCTCAGGATTATTACTTACTGCTATGATTTCTCTGGATTTGGCATTGGTGAATTTCTTGCCGATTCCTGCTCTTGACGGCGGACATTTTATGTTTTTACTTATTGAGCAACTAAGAGGTAAGCCTGTAGATGAAGAAACTATAAATAAAGTAAGTTCAGTCTTTTTTATTTTGTTAATCATCTTTATGATATTAGTTGTGTTTAATGATATTTATGCGTTAATAAAACATAAATTTTAATGTCGCATTTTATATCTCCGGCTATGTTTATGATATAATTGATTTTGAGGTAAATAGGGAGATATAAAAATGTTAGATTTTATTCACTCGCATGGGATGATTATTTCCGGTGCAATTCTTTTAATTGCATATATATTCATTGCCAGCGAAAAAATTCAAAAATCCGTTGTGGCATTGGTAGGTGCTTCCTTGACGATGTTACTCGGGTTAATTCCACTATCTCTTCAACTGGAAAATAATGTGAAGGGAGTTTTTGAATATGTGGATTTTGAGGTGATATTTTTACTAATAGGTATGATGATTATAGTAAATATTGCCGGCCGTAGTGGGGTTTTTAAATGGATGGCTTTAAATTTATTAAAAGCTACTAAAGGGCATCCTAAAACTGTTTTATTTGCTTTAGCTGCATTCACTGCTATAGCATCAGCTTTTTTGGATAATGTTACGACCGTTGTACTTATGATGCCAATTACTTTTGTTATAGCAAAAGAGTTTGAAACAGATCCTGTTCCGTTTTTAATTACTGAAGTTTTAGCTTCTAATATTGGGGGAACTGCAACACTTATAGGTGATCCACCAAATATTATTATTGGAACACGTGCCGGGTTAAGCTTTATGGATTTTGTTGTTGAGCTTACTCCGATTGTATTTGTAATCTTTTTAGTTTCAATTGGAACTTTGGTGTTTTTGTTTAGAAAGGGACTAAAGGCAACTCCGGAGAAGATGCAACATATTGCCAATTTAGATAATTCAAAAACAATTACAGACAAAAAACTTATGATTCGTTCTATGATAACTTTAGCATTAGTTATTTTAGGTTTTGTAACACATGATATTACACATATTTCAGCATTTGTTTTTGCTGTTGCAGGTGCATCTTTCTTATTATTGTTTGAAAAACCAAAAGAAATTTATAGAGATGTTGAATGGTTAACAATCTTTTTCTTTATAGGATTATTTATTATAATTGGCGGTTTTGAAGCAAATGGCGGTATAAAATTTTTAGCAGATCAGTTAATTGTTTTAACTAACGGTAGTCTTGAGGCTGCTACAATGATTATACTCTGGGCATCAGGGATTTTGTCAGGTGTAATTGATAATATACCTTATACAGCAACGATGGCTCCATTGATTTCAGAGTTAATTAATCCATCAAATCCTAATGCTATAACAGGAGCAACGCATGCTCTTTGGTGGGCATTATCACTTGGTGCATGTTTAGGTGGAAACTTAACAATCATCGGCGCAGCTGCAAATGTTTTAGTTAGTGAAACTGCCGCATCAAAAGGTTATAAAATTTCATTTATGAGATTTATGAAGTATGGTTCATTAGTAACATTAATATCGTTGGTATTGAGTTCTATTTATTTGTATTTCAGATATTTACGATAATGTTTTATGACTATATAAGAAAAAGCGTGCGAATGATTTGTTCGCACGCTTTTCTTGGTGATGAAAATCAACTATGATTTTTACGTTGTTTACAGAAAGAGTATTACTACTTATTCATTACAACCAAAAGCGATAGTAACGTGTTCCCTAGGATTTATTGCAGATATTTTATATCCGCGAGGATCAACAAGGTAAGCAAATTCATCACCGGTAGTTTGGAATAATCCCATAGTACCAGATAAGGCTGTTCTTGTTACGTCAATAGGAGCTTTGACAGTTTCAAATAAACCATCTCCTAAACTTCTTGCAGCAGCACCAAATTGACCTTGGAATGCATGACCCAGCATATAACCGGCATCATTAGAAACATTTTCAGCCGCATTGCCGACGTTGGTTAAGATACCACCTGCAGTTCTGCCGACAATACCTACTAGCGAACCTGCCCAAGTGAATGGAAGCTCAACCAGTCTGGCTACAGGGTTAACATTTTTAGATTTGTTAACTTGTGCTTGTAAAATTTGTTTAGGTAATTTAGTTTTGCAATCTCCATTTTTGATTTCTGTGAAAGCAAGTTTTAAAGCTCCCTTTTCACATCCTGAAGGTCTTACTACTTCAACAACTTGTCCGGTAACAGTTGAGCCGCAAGGATATGTTACACCATTAATAGTGATATCTTCGAGAGTATTTGCTCGGAAGTATTGACCGACATGAGAAGATTTAGCTGTCAATTGGTCTATCATTGAAAGTTTCAATGTAGGAATTTTTACGATTTCTTCGTGTTCAATCAACGCGTTTTTCTCAACAGGGCAAGCCGGGCATATATTGTTTGCTGTTTTTGGGTTTGTATCATAGCCCAAAGCTACACGAACGGTTTGCATCATTGATGCAATATCAGCACGGGATGCATCTTTATTCGGCATAATCATATTAGGATTTGGTGAATCCTTTAGGGCTCCACTGTCTAAAGATTTTGCAACCGGAATTCTGGCCCATCCAGGAATTTTATTTCCATCTGCATATTTGCTAAGTATTTCATCAGCTTTGCATTTGTCAATATCGCAGGTCATACCTTTAGCAATTGATGTTAATGCTTCAACTCGTGTTACCGGAGCTTGAGGTCTGAATGTTTTGTTTGGATATCCTTTGAGCAAATCTTCATCCACGGCTTTTGCAATTGCGGCGTTTGCCCAATTGTTTTTTGGGACATCAGAGAATAGAGCTTGTCTATCCATATCACAATTCAGATTAAAACCTTTAACTAACATTGTTGCAAATTCAGCTCTGGATATATTTTGATTTGGTTTAAATAATCCATCCGGATAACCTACAACAACATCGTTGACTGCAAGTTTATCTATATCACATGCTGCCCAATGACTATTAGGTACATCAGGGAACATGCAGCCTCCTAAGGGAGCCGCAGCTCCTGTGATATTTTGAGGTATTTCATAAGGAATTAAAGTCTTTTTAATTGCATTTATTGAGTTTGCAGATTGAATATCAATAGGGCAGGCGTTTCCGTCCATTTTTCTTTCATTTCTGTCAATTGTTATTCCGTTATACTTATTTGGTAATTCATTTAAGCATGGCATTTGTGTAGCTGCACCTGTTACTTGTCCATCTGTTGCAACTGTTGCACCTGAAATATTTGAAGACATTCTGCTTGCAGGACATCCTTTCATTGCAGTTTCGGTTGAAAAGATAGAATTTGCAGGTTCACCAACATAGTTATTTGTTCCGTAGATAGCTTGCGGATAACCATATACCTGTTTCATTTCTGCCCTGTCCGGTTTTCCTATTTGAGGACATACAGCACAGGATGGTACAGCAGGTTTATCACAGCTGATTTCATCAGGACAGCCGCAGTCATCTTTTTTAGGTGGGCACGGACATGGTTCTTCTTTTTTTATTGGGCACGGTTGTTTCTTTTTGCACCCGCAATCCGGTAGAGCTTTTTTACATTTTGGGCAAGTTGTTTGTGGTGTATCACAAGGACATGCCGCACCTGTTACTACAGGTAAAGCTTCTTTAGGAGCCGGAGTGTTGCATGGGCAAGCTGCCATTGCAGAATTCAAGGAACACGTTGCTATTCCAACGGCAATCGCAGCTGCCACAGTTAGTTTTTTAATTGACATTTTTACCTCCTTGTTTGTGTGAGTTTTGTTTAAAATAAACAAAAGTTTTATTTAAAAAACAAACTTTATACCAAATTATGTACTTTTCAAATACTTGAAAACATTAGCAGAATTACTCATCCGGGCGGGTAATATTTAAAACTACTAAATTTGTAACAATTTGTGTATATCTAGCAATATTTTCACTTTTTGTGTTTTATTATATATGTGTGAAGTTTTAAATTGGTCAGGTGTGTATATGTTTAGTAAAGAATTTATGAAATTTTTATATGAATATCAAAAAGATGAGTTTAAGCAAAAAGAGCCGGAAAAACGTGAAATTCGTTTTAAAAACAATCGTGGTGGTAAATTAGCAGAAATTTTTATAACTGTAAAAGAATAATGTTTTTACAGATTCTGCTAAAGGATAATATTGTGTTTTTTGCAAAAAAAAGGACCTTAATGAATAAGGCCCTTGGAATGTAAACTTTGTACCATTCCTCGTAATAGTGAAGTGTGAAGTGTGTGCTTAAGTCTTTTGTGATTCCTCAATTTAAGCACTCCTCGTGTTTACATATATATAAAGTTTTTTTAGTATATAAAATTGCTATATTTTTTAAATTTATTGTAACAATCCTTAATATCGTGGAATTTAATTATTTGTAGCTTATACTATAGGTAGTAGATATATTGATTTGATTTTAGGGAGAGATTATATGAATATATTAATTTCTAATGATGATGGAATTGCAGCGAACGGTATTAGAGCTTTAACTGAAGAATTATCTAAGGTACATAATGTATATGTTATAGCACCGGATAGAGAAAGAAGTGCAGCAGGGCATTCTTTAACATTACATACTCCTTTAAGAGTTGAAGAACTTGAGGTTACAAAGAATGGTGCAAAAAGAACTTGGGTTACAACAGGGACTCCGGGTGATTGTGTAAAAATTGGTATTAATGCGATTCTTTCTAAAGATGAACAGCCAGATTTTGTTATTTCCGGTATAAATCATGGGCCTAATTTAGGAGCTGACATTTTATATTCAGGTACGGTAAGTTGTGCAATGGAGGGAGCGATGCTTGGTGTTCCAAGTATTGCGGTTTCTTTGGCTAGTATGCATGCAGACTATGAAGATTTTAAATTTAGTGCTAAATTTGTGGCATCGCTGCTGGATAAGCTGAAAGAATTTCGATTCCCACAAAAAAGTATTTTAAATGTTAATATTCCATTATTGGATGCAGATGATATCGCAGGGGTTGCAATAACTGAGCTTGGGCGTAAAATGTTCACTGATGCTTATGAAAAGAGGGTTGATCCAAGAGGTAAAGTTTACTACTGGATGGCTGGAGAATTGATTACTGAACCTGAAGATGCTATGACTGATATTGCAGCGGTGAGAAATAATAAAATATCAATTACTCCTGTTACTTATGAAATGACTAAGACTGAGACAATGGCTGATTTAGATAAAGTTTTATGTTCAAAAGGCCTATGTGATTGGTTTTAGTATCTATTATTAAAAATTTTAGTTAATTTGTATGGCGTTGCATTCAGAATTCATGGATGCAACGTTTTTATTAATGAATTTTTATTAATTATAGGGGGTTATATTTTAGTTCAAGATAAGTTATAATATTAATATAGGATAAATGGGATATGGGATACATTTACTCAGGTTCAAATACAACTTTGCCTATAGGTAAAGTTATGGATTATAATAACACCAATCCTGCAAGTGGGGTTGCTGCATATAGGATGCTGGGGCCAAATATTGCTGTTTCTTCTGCATATCCTGAAAAAAGTGGATTTTCTGAAAATTTTTCTTCAGCCATATATGGAGAAGGTCCATATAGCCTATTACATCCAAATTCTCTGACAAATGAAGTTGCAAATAATCTTGATTTACTCGCATAAATTTTGTAAATATTAAGTTCTGTAAACATAAGTGAATCTAAAAGGGCAATTCTAAATAAAAAAAATACTTTATATAAGAGTATAAAGGAAAGAGGATAATCGGTAATATGAAAGAACAGGAATTAAATACTTTGATGTCAGTTGTGTCAGATCCAATCAATAATGTGTATAAGATTGAATCATATAAAGATTTGGCTGAAATACAAAGAATTATAAGAATTTTTAGTATTTCTGAAGAACAACATAACAAACATACAATGTTATCGATTAAGAATTTAGCAACATTACGTTTGGTTTTAAGTAATAATTAATTAGGTTTATAGATAATATTCGGTAAAAGATAAAAAGCCCTTACTTATTGTAAGGGCTTTTCATTTCTATTTATTTTGACAGGATGCTAATTATTGGAGGTGCAAATAGTAAAACTCCAATCATAACGGCCGTAATAGTTACGACCATAACCGCTCCTGCAGCAATATCTTTTGCCATTCCAACCATTCTGGAATATTTGTTGTGGAATATTGAATCTAATGAAAATTCTATTGCTGAATTAAACATTTCAGCAGAGATTACAAATGCTATTGTAAGTAGAAGAATACAAAACTGTACAATAGAAAAGTTTAGGCAAAAGGCTGTGATTAAAACAAGTACAGCTGCAAAAAAGTGTATTCTTATATTTCGTTCACTTTTTATAGAAAGTCTCATACCTTTTCTAGCATTTTTGAAAGTGTTGGCAAAGTTTTGTTTTTTAAATTTTGTCATACTTGATTCCTATACTGTTCAATGCATCTTTTTGATGCTTAACTACGAAATTGAAGTCTTCTTCTGTTTGATGGTCAAATCCGAGAAGATGTAAAATTCCATGGCTAATTAGAAAGGTTAATTCTATTTCTTTTGATATTACTTTTTTTTCAGATTCTTCAATAACCTTATCTAATGCTATTATAATCTCTCCTAAATTAATTTCCATATCAAGAACAAATTTTTCATCCTCAGATGAATCTGCAAATACTGCAAATGTGATTATATCTGCAGGGTAGTCTTTATTTCGGTATTCAAGATTTATTTTGTGTGTTTTTTCGCCGGTGCAGAATAAAAAATCGAAGGCTATGGAATTGTAGGTATAGTTATTCAGGCAAGAATTATTTGCAATTTCCGGTACTGACAAATAATAGTTAAAAATATTTTTAATATTAGTTGTTAAGTTTTCAATATTAGGCTTCCAGCCAGGATATTCATTTTCAATAAATAGGTTAAATTTTATCATAGGTCCTTTGTATTTTTATTATTATTTAAGTCATGTTTATTGTTATCATTATTTGTTTCAGTTTTTGTACCGTTTTTTGTGTCTTCGAGTTCTTTAATTTTTCTTTCTAAATCTTCATCTAATGCTTTATGTGGTATTTCTATTTTATTTTTGGCAAATTCTTCTGCTATATTTTCTTGATATTTTATTCTGTTGTGTTGCATTCCTCTTAAAATTCGACTGAATGTAGCTGCAATAATTTTAATATCTTTTAATGTAAGCGGGCTGTCTGCAAGTTGTCCATCATTAAGTCTTTCAACAATAATTTTGTCTATGATATTCTCTATTTCTTCTGTGGTAGCCCCTTTCATTGCCCTTACTGCAGATTCTACCGCATCAGCAAGCATAAGGATTGCTGTTTCTTTTCTATTAGGTTTTGGCCCTGTATAGCGGAATTGTTCTTCTTTAACATTTTCAATGCCTTCTTCTTGTACGGCTTGATTGTAAAAATATTTTGCCAGTCCTTCTCCGTGGTGTTGAAGAATAAAGTCATTAATTATACTTGGTAGTCCATATTCTTTTGCTAACTCAATACCGTCTTTCGGATGTGCTGTAATTACCATTTTACTTAATCGAGGATTAAGTGAGTTGTGAGGGTTTTCAATGCTGAAGTATGATTGATTTTCAACAAAGAAAAGAGGTCTTTTAAGTTTACCTATATCATGGTAAAAAGCTCCAACTCTAGCTAAAATCGGGTTAGCGCCGATTGCTTCTGCAGCTGCTTCGCATAGTGTTGAAACCATAAGACTATGGTGATAGGTTCCAGGTGCTTCTATTTGCAGTCGTTTTAAAAGAGGTTGATTGTGATCTCCGAGTTCTGCAAGACCATAAGGTGTAATAATATGGAACGTGCTTTCTAATAACGGAGAGACCCCAAGTGCGACTATTGAACTTATAAGTCCATTGGTGAATATAAATATACAATTTCTTAGAATCAAATAGTTACTTACATCAATCAGACATTTGTCAATAAAATATAGACTCAGCATAATTAATACCCCGGCAATACCAAGGTTGAATCCGACTTTGATTAGGTCAAAACGTCGGGAGTATCTTATTTTTGATACAGTAATCATTCCGATTAATGATAAAACGATAAATATTATAAAAAATTGAGCTTCATATTGCATTCCTACTGTTAAAATTATTAGCATAAGAGTTGATAGTAAAAACGCAATACGCGGACTCAGAAATATTGCTGAAATAATTATTACTGCTGGTAAAGGCAGTATATATGGAGAAAATCCAGTTGGTAGGACTACTGCAATTGAGCAGGTAATAGCAGTAAGCATACCGGCGAGAGATAAATATCTTGGTTCCAAAAATTCTTTTTCAAAGAATTTGAGATATGCCATAAAGATAATTGTTACAAGTAATACTAATATATATATAGATAAAATTCCCTGCAAGTTTAGTTCATACACATTGTAACCTGCTTCTCTAAGTGCATCTCGTTTTAATCTTGTTACAGGTTCACCCTCAAATACTATTTTTTCTCCTTTTTGGAATGTAACTTTGTAAGGTTTTACTGAATCTTGTGCATTCATTCTTGCAATTTCTGTTGCAGCATCGTCAACTACTAAATTAGGAACGATAACTTGTTCAAGTAATGCGCTTATAACCGATACTTGTCTTTTGGAAACGTTTGTAACCAGATTGTTTTGTATTAGGGAAGTAATATTATCTTTTTCATAATCTTTTTCAGTAATCCCAACTTGAAGAATATTTACCAGTGATAAAGAGGCTTTATCAAAGGCTTCTCTTAAGCTTTGGTCATCTACATTTAATAAAAAATCAATAATAAAATCTTTTTTAGGGTTATCTGATAAATCAAATAATACATTAAGTTCAGAGATCTTTTCTTGCCTGGTGGTATTTTTCTTTCGGATTTGTAATACAGAATTTTGAATAGTTTCAAGGTTAGATTTGATAAAATCATCTTCAGCCGGCACCAGAATAGGTTCAACTTTTTGTGCAACTTCTCGTTTATGTTGTTCTGTTCTTTTAACATCTTCAACAGTTAGAGTTTTTTGGGCTATAATGTCCTTTTTGCTTATTCCATTTTCAATAATTGTTTGGAAAAAGAAATTTTGGGATGATATAATAGCCGTAATTAAAAATGTAAAAGAAATCAAATAAAAGAACTTTACGACTTTAGACGAAGTTAAGAATTCTTTCGCCCTTTCAAGATATTCACTTTTTATCATATATATTTTTCCTATTTTAAAATCTATTTTTATATATCATTTTATACCCTAGTAAAAATTTTTCAAGTCTCGGTAAAAATATATACTATATAAGGATTAGTATTATTTGTAAATTTCAACAAAAAAGACCGCATTTATGCGGTCTTTTTTGTTGATTACTTTTTGAAACTAAGCTTCAGGTTGTAATTTTGCAGTTGCTTTTGTTTCTTTTGAATCTTCATTTTTAGAATCTTTTTGTTTGCTAATTAGGTCTTGTAGTTTTTCCTTTATTTCTTCTCCTTTTTTTTGAAGATCAGAAACTGCATCGTCAGCTTTTGATTGGATTTGTTTAGCTGTTTCATCTGCTCTTCTTGCCATATCCTGTGCTGATTCAGATAATAATTTTCTTGTTTCTTCTCCTGATTTTGGAGCTAGTAATATACCTGCGATGGCACCAATTGCACCGCCAACTACAAAACCTGCTAAAAATTTAGATACTGACATATTTATTCTCCTTTTTTATCTTACATATTATAAATCTGATTTTGGGAAAAGGTATTCCCTGAATGTTTATTATTTTCTCTTTCTGAATAATGAATATACTGTCATAAAGCCTTTTAAAAAGCCTCCAAAAAGACTTTCAGAGAAAGCTTTTGTTTTTGAAATTGCATTTTCAAGTCCTAGTTTTACATTACCAACGCCTTCATCCGTACTTTGGATTAAAGAATTTACTGAATGCATTGTTTCATTTAATTCTTTTAATGTTGGTTTTAGCTCAGTATTCAAAAGAATAGAAGTCTCGTTGACATTTTTTGCTAAAACGGATAAATCCATTAATAATTTCACTAAAAACCATCCAACAACTAGAACTATAATTCCTGTAGCCACTGCTAAGAAAGTTAATCCGTTGTTTAGAATTACTTGAGATAGTTCGACGCTCATTTTTTTTGTTCCTTTACTGTTTAATAATCAAATTCATTGTCATTATTGTTATTTGTTTCAGAATCTTCTAATTCTTTTGCCTTTTGCATTTTTTTAGATTTTACAGAATTGCTTAATTTTCTGAATTGTCTTTCTAATTTGTATTTCATTAAATCTACAGATTCTAACGCCTGTTTTTTTGCTTCTGCAATTTGTGGGGCGTGTTTTTCATACAAATCACAAGCAGCATCTTTTAGCTCTTTTCTTGATTCTTCTCCTGGTTTTGGGGCATAAAGAACACCTGCAACAATACCGCCAACAACACCGGCAATTAAGCCCATAGCAAACATAAATGTTTTGTTCTTACTCATAGTTGTAAACCTCTTATTTCAAATTTCTTCATAATTGTAACATATTTTTTTGCTAATTTCAAGAAGAAAAATATTGATATCCTTGAATAACCTGTGTATTGCGAAATTTGCACCTTGTCTAAAATGCTCTTTTATTGCAAAAGAGTATATTTCTTGTTATAATAATTATATACACTGATTGAGGATTAAAGGAGTTTACAGACTGTGATTGATTATATATTGGATAGAATTGGGAGCAGGCATTGGAATAAGGCAAAAGCCTTTACTTTAACAGAAGTTTTATTGGCAATTATGATAGTAGGTATTATTGCAGCTTTAGTTTTACCGGCTACAGTTACGTATTATCAGGATAAAATTTTTGAAAAGCAAGAAATGAGACAAAAAGAAGCATTGAATAATGCATTAGGTTTGCTGGTTATTAATGAAAATAAAGTAAAATTTTCAGAAACAATTATGAATGCTGATACTCCTGGTACAACTGATGATACTGTTGGAAAATTTATAAAAAGATATCTTCGAGTAGCAAAATATTGTGGTGCTCCTACAGGTGGCAAGTCTGAATGTTTTGCTGATAATTATTCTGAATATGTTGGTGGAGATAAAAAGACAGTAAACATAGTAAACTTAGGTTTAGACGGTGCTTGTGCACAGTTAAAAAATGGTGTCAGTCTTTGTTTAACTCGTCAAGTTGGTGGTAATCCGGTTAAGGTTGTAATGGATTTAAATGGTCCAAAGGGACCGAATATTATTGGTAGAGATTTTATACGTTCTCAGCAACTTCAGTTTCAAGCTAGTAAAGATATAGACAGAGTTGCCGATAAAAATGGTGTTGATGCTCTGGATCGCCCACCATTGGATGAAACGGATTATAATCCGTGTTCATCTATTAATGATAAATCTACTGCTTGTTGTACATGGAGAAAAACAAACGGCGAAATAACTGGTCCAACACACAAATGTTGTGAAAATCCATCAATAAAAGCTAATACTGATGCTTGTGTTACCAAGGTTGTAGTCAGGGCTAATTATAATACTGAAAGATCTGGCGTGTTTTATGCAAGACCCTACATTTCAGCGATTGGAACAGAAGTTCAGACTCCTAAAGATTATGTTTTACCAAGTGATCCTAGTTTATCTTTAAAAATTGACTGTTCCGGTGTTTATCAAGGTACACCTACGATGTCAAATTCTACATTGAGAAGTTTGATTAATTCTAGCAGTGGTAAGCAATATTTTACGAAAAGATTGAGATATACTCATACCACGATCGGTAAATCTTGCCACTATAATCAACATCCAGTATATTGGAGTAATGGTTCAAAGGATATTACTATCGATAATGTTCAATACCATTTAGATCAATACTAATTTGTTGTTTAAACCATAAGAGCTTGATTATATAATCAAGCTCTTATGGTTTGTGTTATATGTTAGATATTTTAGTTAATGTGTTTTTATAAATTTTTTAAAAGCCATAAATAAATCAATAAAAGCCAGAATTCGTTTTCCGCTGGTATTGAGCAATAAAAATAATATCAAAACAAATCCATTGTGGGATAGCGCTGTTGAACATTGTTCTTTTTTGCGGGCAATGAATTCTGCAAAATAATTTATTCCTAAATATATAGTGTTTATAGTAATTTTTAATTTGCAAACTTTATCTTTTAATATTGGTTGTAGTTCTAGTATAGAGTTGTTAGCTCGGCAAATTTTTTTGTTTAGCTTATGAATGAACAAGATTAACCAAATTGCAATTATAACTTCTGCTATAAAAATTATTGTAAAAAATAAAGTAAACATCTTTCAACTTTTCTTGATTTGTATTATTATATAAAAATATAATATATTATTGTAATAATTTTTTGAATACGTCTAAAGGACTATTTTATGAATAGAGTGAGATTTTATGTAGCATTGGTAGTTGCAAGGTTGATTTATTTGGCAATCAGGTTGTTGAATAAATCTTCAGGGACATCTTTTGTGGGTATGGTAACATTGAAAATCTGTCCTGATTTTTTGTCATATTGTAAAAAATATATAAAAAATGCTTCAATTACTGTATCCGGTACAAATGGTAAAACTACAACTTCAGGTTTAATATCTCATATTTTGGAAGAGGATAGTTGTAGTGTTATTCATAATGTGAAGGGTGCAAATATGCTTACAGGTATAGCAAATGCTTTTGTCTTAAGTATTGCTCCTTTTACATCGTTTAAATATGCAGTTATTGAGTCTGATGAGGCATATTTAACAAAGTTTTATGATTATTTTAAAGCAGATTTTCTCCTTGTAACAAATTTGTTTAGAGATCAATTAGACAGATATGGAGAACTTTCTACCACTGCAAGTTTTATTCAGAGTGCTATTGATAAAAATTCTGGATTATTAGTCCTTTTAAATGCGGATGATCCTTTAGTTACAAGTTTTAAAAATGAAAAAGGTATTATATATTATGGTTTTGAAAGTGTAGAATTTTGTTCTGATGTTCATAATTCTTCTTCAAATGCTCCTACAGAAGTTTTTAATTGTGTATGCGGGCAGCCGTTACAGTATCATAAGCAGTTTTTTGCACAGGAAGGGCATTATTATTGTAATTCTTGTGGGTATAAACGTCCGGAACCTGATTTCAAAGGGTTTGTAAAAATATATTCTGACTACTCTGATATGATAATAGTTGATAAAAATGCTGATAAAACCTATGAATTCAGAATAAATTTAGTAGGCTTATATAATGCATATAACGCATTAGCTGCAATTTCACAGGCGTTGGTTCTGGGGATTGATTATAGTATTATAAAAGATGCTGTATCATCATATAAATCTATTTTTGGAAGAGCGGAAAGACGTGTTATTAATGGACATAATGCGTTGATACAGTTGATAAAAAATCCTACCGGTGCAAGTGAAGTTTTAAAAACCGTGGATTTAGATTCAAATATTGTTATAGCAATAAATGATAATTATGCTGATGGTAGGGATATTTCGTGGTTGTGGGATAGTGATTTTGAGCAATTGAAAAATGCAAAAAGACTCATTATTACTTCCGGTTTACGAGCCGAAGATATGGCATTAAGACTTAAATATGCCGGTATAGCCCAGGATAGAATTATTATAAAAAAAGATATTGCGGAAGCTATTGCATTAGCTGCTGCATCTGATAATATAGAAGAAAGGATAACAATTCTTCCTTCTTATACAGCATTGTTACAGATTAGTAAAATGAATTTTTAGAAAGGGTATAGATATGCTTTTAGGTGTTAATATTGATCATGTTGCAACATTAAGAAATGCCAGAGGTGGTTTTGAGCCAGATCCTATTCAGGCTGCTGAAATTTGTGAGGCTAATGGTGCAGCTTCTATTACAACGCACTTGAGAGAGGATAGACGTCATATTAAGGATAAAGATGTTAAGACTTTGATGAAAGTTTTAAAAACTAATCTTAATCTTGAAATGGCTGTAACTGATGAAATGCAAAAATTTGCATTGGATGCAAGACCTCATTCTGTTTGTCTTGTTCCTGAAAAAAGGCAGGAAATTACAACTGAAGGAGGATTGGATGTGGCAAGCCAGCTTAGTAAGATTACAAAATTTGTTCTTCCTTTAAAAGAGGCAGGTATCCTGGTTAGTTTATTTATTGACCCATCGAAAGATCAGGTATATGCTGCAGCAAAGACCGGTGCTCAATTTGTGGAACTTCACACCGGACAATATTCAAGAGCTTATGGTACGGCTGACGAAACCGAAGAATTTGAAAAAGTGCGTGAAGCTTCTCGTTTGGCTCATGCTTTGGGATTAAAAGTTAATGCTGGACATGGTTTAAATTATCAAAATGTTCACAGGATGCGTCAAATAGAAGATTTATATGAACTTAATATCGGGCATAGCATTATTTCAAGAGCTGTATTTGTCGGATTGGACAAGGCTGTAAAAGAAATGCTTGACCTTATAAACTAATCAGAATGGATTAAAAATGGAAAAATCAAAAGAAGAAATTATAGAAGAAATGCAACAGGTTACCAATCAGATGGTTATTGATGATTTGGAAGAAAATCCTGATTTGGCGAATGAATTTTTTGATTGTGATTGCTGCGGTCAAAATAAATGTCTTGCAGGTTCTATACAGTATGAAGATTACAGACTTTGTAATGATTGTGTATTGTTGGCAGAGACAGGTTTTGCCCTTGGAAAATTTACTGATATTCAAGATTTGATGAATGCCATGGAAGATAAAAGACTGGAAGAATTGTGTAAATTTATTAAAGAAGAAGAAATCCGAAAAATTCAGTCTGAAAATTGATTATAATAGAAAAAAGAAGGAAATATTCCTTCTTTTTTTTATTAATCATTGTTATTATTGAAAAAATCTAATGGCGGAGGTGGTGGAAACAGAGGTTTTGGCATAAGAAATCTTGGTGTTCCCAAACCTTGAAATGGAGGGCGCGGAGGATGATTTTTTTCAAATCTTGCTCGGCCTTCAGCTTTCATTTTTTCAAGTTCTGCTTTTTGCTTTTTGTTTAATATTTTTTCAAATTCTTGAGAATTCTTTTTTCTTATTTCCCTTGCTTGTTTATCAAGTTCTTTAATTTCTTCGGATATTTGATTGATTCTTTCTTGCTTAGCTTTTTCTGTCATTTTAGTACGTTTTACGGCTTCAATTTCCTGATGCCTTATTTCTATCTGATAGATAATTGGTTTCATCTGTTCACGACCTTGCTGGTGGATAATTTTAGCTTGTTGTTTTTGCTTTTCAGAAAGATTTAATCTTTGTTCAAACTCTTTTTTCATCTGTTCTTTTGATGGACGCGGATGCGTTTGGGCTGCCTGAACAGATGGGCAAAATTTACACCCAAATAAAAATAGAGTTGCTAAAAGTATTAATGATAATAGTTTTCTCATTTTTATCCTTTCTTGAATTTAATTATAATAGGTCTTCTAATTTTTGTGCAAGTTCTTTTTTTGCATTATAAATTCGTGATTTTATAGTCCCTATAGGACATTTTAGTTTTTTTGCGCATTCTTCATATGAGTATCCATTAATTTCGCAGAGAATAATTACTTCTTTAAATTTTGGTTTCAAATGATTGATTTCATTCATTATTCTTTTTTGTCTTTCAATATTTATAATTTTTGTTTCGGGTGAAATTTTTTTATCTTTTATATTGCCCAAAACAATATCATCTGAAGTCGAAGTTGAAAAAACTCTGTGATAGGAAGATTTTAGGTAATCAAGAGAGGTATTTTTAGTGATGGTGGAAATCCAACTTTTAACATTTCCTTGTTCTTTGTATTTTTCTGCATTTTTCCATATTTTTATATATACTTCCTGTTCCAAATCTTCATTATCATCTTTGGTTATCAGTCGTATTATATTTTTTATGTTTTGTTTGTTAGTTTGAATGACTTTTTTTAAATCCATTTATTCAACCGATATGAGCCCGTAAGAATCAACAGGAAATCCGAGATCTTCTGCGCTTAGAGTAGTACCATATTTTAGAGTATCGGAAATATCCGTATTAAGGTTAATTACACCTAAAGTAGTTCCGCTTAGCATAATCATACACAGAGCACAAGCGATTTTTACTTTGGCAAGATTCTTGCGTTTTTCTCTATAATAAGGTCTGACTTCCTTAATGAGCTCAGAAACTTTAAGCATTTTTTCGTGCTCACGTCTGCAATCTTCACATTCTTCTATGTGTTGTTGCAGTTCTTCCTTGCTTCTAAAAGTAAATAGAGCTTCATATTTTGTGCATTTTTCTTTCATTTTTTAACCTCTATACTCTTATTACGATTTTAATCTAAAAAAGTTCATTTTGGAAATTTGATTGTCTATATATTATTTTTTGTAACATATAAGCTTCGTAAAAATATGTTTCAATTCCTTGCACAAACTTTTTTTTGATAGTAGAATGTCAAATATATAAGGGGAGAATTTATGGAATTTTTTAGAAAACATCAAAAGATAATAATTGCTGTTATAGCAATAACTTTTATTGCTTGGACCGTAGGATTAATGCTGTTGCCGTTACTTGTAAAATAATATAGAAAATGAAATTTAATAATATTTTAAAAAATATATTTATAAGCTGGATATTTTTAGGGACTTTGTTATTTTTAGGGGCTCAGCAGTCTGTGTTGGCTTCTTCTTCCCCTTCACTTAGTCAAAAATTAAAACAAACGAATAATAAGCGATATTATTTTCAGCAAAAGAAGCGTCAGGCGGATTTAAAACTTAGAACTGAGAAGAATAAATTAAGTAATAATCAACAAAAACTTGAACGTGCGCATCAGGAGCTTCAGGCAACCACAATGCGTTATAATGCGTTAATTGCTAATTTATCCTCTATGGAAAGTCAATTGAATAGCGCAATAACTGAATTTAGAAGTATCGATGCAGCAATGAAATCACGAATTCGTCAAGTATATAAACATCAAAGGACCGGAATGTTTGAACTGATTCTTTCAGCTAGAGATGTTAATACTTTGATGGATATGTTTTATTTTGAAAAAATAGTAATCCAAGATGATTATAGAAGGATGCAAGCCGTAAAAGCAAAGGCTGACGAGATTGCACGTTTAAAAGCTCAGGTAGAGAGTCAAAGAAGAATGGTAGAAGCTTCAATTCGAGATATAAATAATCAAAGGGCTTCTATTCAGAATTCTATTGCTGAAAATAAATCCATGATTGAGCGTTTACAAAAAGATAAAAGTTATTACGAAAGATCAGAGCGGGAACTGGCAAGACAATCTGCCAGCATTCAGCGTATGATTGAAAGTTTGACAAGAAAAACTCAGGGAAGTTCTTCCGTCAGAGTTTCTTCTACCGGATTTATTCGTCCTATATCAGGTCCTATAACTTCTCCGTTCGGTTATAGAATTCATCCGATATTTAAGAGTCGAATATTCCATTCAGGTATTGATATAGCTGGTCCTAATGGTGGTGCAATCAAGGCTTCAAATGATGGAAAAGTTATATATTCTGGTTGGTATGGCGGCTATGGAAAGGTTGTAATTTTGGATCATGGTATTGTAAATGGTAAGCCTATTACAACTTTGTACGGGCACATGTCTGCAATTAATGTTAGTAACGGGCAGTATGTAAAAAAAGGGCAGACTGTTGGCAGAGAAGGGTCAACAGGATACAGTACAGGACCTCATTGTCATTTTGAGGTACGTGTAAACGGTAAACCTACAAATCCGTTAAGTTACATTTAAGAATAAGGATATAAGCATTGAAAAGATATTTAATTGCAGCACTTTTAATAATTGTATTTTCTAATTCTTCCTGTTATTCGGATGAATTGGAAAATTCTCCTGTTATGAACGTGCAGGATGCAGTTTTTCGCTCATCATTGACGGATTTAGTTCCTGATACTGATGGAAACGGTACTTATTCTGGGTATGACAGTTATTCATTTGATGACAATGGCAGGTCTTATAAGGAAGTAGATCCTGATAATATGCCATTTTTCAAACAAATGCGTTTGACAATAACAAACAAGCTTCTCGCAACTGGAAATGACTCTGAAGAAAATAAATCCAAGGAATCTATTATTAATAAAATTAAATTTTGGAAAAAAGATACATCAAAACAGCCATCTGAACAAACGCAAGAGATTCCTACGGATAGTGATTTGACAAATTATATACAGTCAGAAACTATTTCAGATATTCCTGAGGAAACTATATCCTTGGAAGGTGGTGTTAATGAAGAAGTTACCGAAAAACAATTGATGTTGGATGCTGAGCATGTTGCATTTGATGATGAAACCGGTGATATGGTTGCTACTGGCAGACCTATTCTTTTTATTCCGCCTCAGAGTACAAAAATTATTGCAGATAAAATGACTTATAATGAGGACTCTAATATATTAAAAGGTATAGGTAATGTTATTGTTATAAAGGATGGCATGCCTACAAGAGGTGATTATCTTGAAGTTGATATGAATGAAGAAACTATGGTTATGAATAATGTTGACTCCAAGACTCAGACTATGGATATGAGTGCCAAAAAAGCAATACAAAAAGATGGTTTGATAATTTTGCATGATGGAAATTTTCATTCTGACGAATCTCAAGTTTATCGTTTGGCTTCCAGAATGATAGGGCCTCGTTTTCATAATATGATGGTAGATGAAGATGCACGTTCATTATTTTTCGGTAATCCAACAGGTAACAATCTTGTTTTTGATATTGGTTCTTTGTATATTGACGCAAGAAAAAATCATGATGTTATTAAAGCAAAAGATATTAAGGTTTATCATAAAGAGAAATACTTATTTTCTTGGCCAAGTTTGACCGCATACACAAATAAACAGCGAGATTATTTTGAAGCGAATTATCCTGAATTTGGTACAAAAAGAAAATTAGGTATGTATATTGGTCCAGGTTTTGTATTTGGAGGACCTGCAGGTTCTGTTATTAAAGTAATTCCGTTTTTAAATTATAATCATAAATTTGGATTTGGTGGTGCTTTAAAATACCATAATACATATAATTCCACAGAATTAGGATATGGTTCTGCTTCAGATATCTTTTTCTTAAGAGGTATTCAACGCTTGGATGATAATTTATTCTTACAGTATTCTTCAAATACTTATATGGATGAATGGTTCTTGGGTTCAAGAATGCCTAAATATATGGCTGAATTGTATTATGATAAAAGATTTTTAAATAAAGACTTTTTAGCTGCGGGAAAAGATTTACAATTCCGTCATAGATTTGGTGTCGGTATCATGGAAGATAATGACAGAAATTTTTATGGTGAAAAGATAAATTCTAATGGTATATCTACAACCAGAGCTCGTTATATGGCAGAACTCAGGCAGTCTATTTATAGTTACAAAAATGAAGAAGAGCGCCTTGCATTTGATTTCAGTGTTGCAATGCAAGGTTCAGCTGCTGTTTATGGTACAGGAGATACACAGTTTATTGGTAGATTTGGGCCTAGAGTTCACATTCAGTACAAAAATTGGATGCAGGATGTAGGGTATTTTATTGCAGGCTATTCTGATAATACACCGTTACCTAGATATGATATGTATAGGTATGGTCATCAAAGTGTTTATCTTACAGAGGCTATAAGACTGAATAAATATATTTCTGTTGGTTGGTCCGGCAATATTAATCTTTCTGACGATGCTCCTAACGGCAAAATGTTTCAGGAAAACAGATTTATTGTTGCTTTTGGTCCAGATGACTGTAAAATAAGTTTAGGTTATGACTTTGTAAGACAGACAACATATTTTGGATTTAATGTAGCGTTTGATACAAAAGGAACTACAATTAATTATAAAAAAATGGAAATAAAAAATCCTGAGCGTTTAGGTAAAAATAGCCAGAAAGATGAGGAGCGAAAATTGGCATTTGCTCCTGCCAAAAAGCAACCGGAGGTTCCTCTATCTGCAAAGAAATCAAAAACACCGGCAAAGCCTGCTGTTTTAAAGTATGCTCAGGTAATTGATATTGAAGATCCCGATAAGGAAAGTGTTCAATAATATGTATGATAAATTAATAAATGAATTAATTGAATATGGACGTCTGGCAGGGGTAAAAAATTTTACTCCCGGCTTTTCAGGTAATATCTCTGCAAGATATAATGATAAAATTATAATTACTGCCACGGGAACAGCAAACGGATATCTAAAAAGAGAGGATTTTACAGTAATTGATTATAATGGTCGCAAGATAGAAGGGATGAAAAATCCGTCTAGTGAAAAAATGCTTCATATTAAATTTTATCAGATGCGTCCTGATATAAATTATATTTTCCATGTTCATTCACCATATTTAACAGCATTTGCTTCTGCTGGAAAATCTTTAGACCAGCCGGTTTTAGCAGAAATAGTATATTGTTTTGGAAAAATACCTCTTGCCGAGTATGCACTGCCTGGTTCTAAAGATTTGGTTGATAATACATCAATTTATTTTAATGATTATGATGTAGTTTTAATGGCAAATCATGGTGTAATTGTTGGTGCTAATACAATAGAACAGGTTTATTTAAATTTGGAGCTCTGTGAAGCTTATGCACAAACTGTATTGGGTGCAAAACTTCTTGGAGGTGCTAAAATATTAACAGAGGAAGAAGTAGAAAAGATTTATTCATTAAAATAAAGTAAAAGAGGAAAATTGAATGACAATAACTTTAGATAACAAACAAGGTTTAATAGCCGGAGATGGAATATTACCGGTTAGAATGGCACAGTATGCTAAAGAAAATGGGTTTGATGTGGTATGTATTTCTCTTGCAAAAGATAATGTGAGAGAGTTAAAAAAGTACTGCTCAAAGGTTTATTCTTGCCATCCTGGAGAAGTTAATAAAATAGAGTCAATATTAAAAGACGAGCAAATTAAGCAGTTAACCTTTTTGGGAAAAGTTCATAAAAAAGTATTGTTACAGCTTCATAAATTTGATAAACGCGCAATTGATTTAATAAAAGAAGCGTCTAGATTGAACGATGATCAAGTAATGTTGATGATAGTCAATGAACTTGAAAAAATTGGAATAGAAGTATTGGATCAGACTATATTTATTAAAAATTTAATGATTCCGGCAGGTGTATTAGGTAAACATAAACCTACAGATGTTCAAATGGAAGATGTTAATTATGGATTTTGGTTAGCAAAGGAAATGGGAAAACTGGACGTTGGGCAGTCTGTAGTTATTAAAAATAAAATGATTATGGCAGTTGAAGCTATTGAAGGTACTGATGTATGTATAAAACGTGGTGCAAAGTTAGCCAAGGAAGGGGCTGTTATAGTAAAGGTCTCTAAACCAAGACAAGATAAGCGTTTTGATATTCCTGCAATAGGGATGAAAACACTTAGAACTATGCGTTTTCATCATGCAAATTTAATAGCTGTTGAAGCAAATGAAACTATAATTGTTGATCAGGAAAAAGTTATAAAATATGCTGATGAACATGGTATTGTTATAATGGCGGTGTAAATGAAGAAAATATTTATTATTACCGGTGAATATTCTGGAGATATTCATGCTGCAAATGTAGTTAAGCAGTTAAAGGCTTTGGACTGTGAGCTTGAATATGAAGGTATTGGTGGAATGAATATGTTTAGAGCAGGTGTTAAGCTTTTTGCAAATCAAGATAAGATGTCTGCTGTAGGAATTTCTCCTAAAATACTTATTGATCATTATAAATTGGGTAAAGAAGTTGTCGATTACTTAAAAAATGTATATAAACCTGATTTAGTTCTTCTTATTGATTACGGTGCGTTTAATTTGTCTGTTGCTAAATTCTTAAAAGCTGCAGGGATGAAAATTTTTTATTATATCCCGCCTCAAGTTTGGGCAAGTCGTAAGTATCGAATTAATCTTATCAAAAAGTATGTAGATAAGGTTTTGTGTATTTTCCCTTTTGAAAAGCAATTATACGCTCAGTATGGTATTGATGTTCACTATTGTGGACATCCTTTAGTTTCTCAGTTGCCTCCAGCTGTTAATAAACAGGAATTTTTTACCAAACATGGATTAGATATAAGTAAAAAATTAGTTTCAGTTTTTCCGGGTTCTAGAGTTTTTGAATTGAAGCAATTAATGCCTGTGTTTAAAGATACTGTAAAAAAATTGAGAGAAAGGCATCCTGATTTGCAATTTTGTATGTCTCATGCTCCAAATCTTTCTGATGATGTTTATAAAAAATATTTAGGAAATGATTGTGATATTAAAGTGATAAAGGGTGAAAATCAGGCATTGTTAAGTGTATCCGACGCTCTTATTTTAGCATCCGGAACAGTTGCTTTAGAAGCTTGTTTATATAAAACTCCTATGATTATTGCATATCGCGGACCAAAGTTATTTTATTGGATTTATCTTCTGGTCAGGTGCATAGAAAGAGTTTCTCTTCCTAATATTATTGCAGATAAATTTATTGTTCCTGAAATTATTCAGGATAGAGTTTCAGTATTGAATATTACCTATGAAATTGAAGAATTGTTATACAATCAAGCCAGAAGAGAAAAAACTATCAATGAGCTTGGCAATGTTCGAGAAATGCTTTCAAATAAAAATTCTGCGTTAGAGGTGGCAAAAGTTATTGATATGGAATTATTTTCGTAACATAACTTTAAAAGTCTAGTAAAATAAGCAATTTTAATTACTCTAGCTATTTTATATAATTGTAGGCTAGTGATTTTATGATAAATTCAATTCCAACAATTGAATCTAAATATAATAATACATTTGGTGAATTTACAAATAAGAAATTACCAAGTGATTATTGGCTGCCTGCTGATGTCGATAAATCAGAAAAGAGACGAGATAAAAATAAAATAATAATCATGACGCCTGATGAGGCGAGGTCTACAAACAATGCACGTTTAATAGGTTTATCAATAGCAGGAGCTACAGTTTTAACGGCAGCAGGATTGTTTTTTATATTGAAGGGTGGGCCAAAAGGGCTGTCAAGAAATTTCCAAAAATTTAGAGATGCATTAGAAAGAAAAGTACAAAATTCAAAACTTAATAATACAAGCCATAAAGGGCTAAATAAAGTTTATATCTTTATGATTAGAAAACTTGATGTAGCTCAACAAAAATTTGAAGCTGTGAATAATTTTACTACGCTTAAAGATTTGCTGTTTAAAAAGATTATGTATAATGATTTTGGTTTAAAACCGTTGAAAATTACGGGGAAAACTAATTACGGACAGAAGATTCATGATGGTATTACTCGTATATTTGAAAAATTAGGTCGTCAGTCTGTTTTAAATTCATATAATAAAACTGCTGGTAAAATAGCTGAACGAAAACTCCTTTGTTCTAGTGCTGCAAAAAATATATTGTCAGGTAATACTTATGATATTATTGAAATAAATGGACTCCGCCAGTCAAAAGCTCAATGGCTTTCTCAGTTGAATGATATGAATGCAGCTTTGGATAACACTTTTGATAAACATTTTAATAAAAATGCATTGACGTTTAGATATTTAAAGATAAAGAAAGCTGCTGAATCATTGAAAATTAATTTTGATAGTCTGAAAGTGTTTTTATCTAAGGATTTATTGAGTACGTTTATGGCTGAAAATGTAATCGCAAAAGAAAAAGCATCTATGCAGAAAATTGTAAAAGGTTATAGAAAAAATCTTTCTTACTCTATAGCTGATTTAGCGCATGATGCTGATGATAAAATTATAAAAATGACTCAGGCAATAAGTTATAAAGATATCGAGAAGATTCAGATGTTAAGGCATTTACGTCAGGATTTTAAGGCTCTTGGAAAATCCGGTATTGGTGATAAAGACTTAAAATTTAAAATACTTAACAGTATAGAAAGTTTCAGAAAGGAAATATTGGATTCTATTAGAGGTAAATCTATAGATGAAAATGTTGCAAAAGGATTATTGGCCGGAGTCGATGATTTGAAAATGTCTGTTACTCAATTTAAGCAGGGGCAAGTTGAAGATATTTTGGATATTTATCGTAAAATCTTAAATCCTGCAGAGTATGAACTTGTTGAAAAAGCATATAAAAATGAAATTAAAGCACTAGATAAATCTATACATATAGAAACAGAAGAATTTGTAAGTAAAATAAGGGATTTGACTACCGGCGGTGCTCCGACAGATATATTAACAATACTAGGTTCTCTTGCTACACTTGGTTATTATCTTGGAAAATCTGATAATAACGAAGAAAGAGTTTCTATATCATTAAAATACGGTATTCCGGCAATTGCAGGTATTGGGGTTACCTTATTCTGTAATGCAAAGTTGTATGCCGGTACAAAATCATTATTAATAGGTAGTATTTCTACAGTTATTGTTAACAAAATAGGTTCTTGGGCGGATAATTTGTTGAAAAAATATAGAACGTCTAAGAAGGATGAAAATTCAAAACCTGTTGTTCCTCAAATAGATGGTCAAACATTAGATTTAACCTCTTCAGATAGACAGGTTGTACAAAATAATGTATCAATTCCAAGTAAAACAGCTTAATAATATCCACTAAAAACAGTATAGCTATATTTCTGGTTTTTGTTAAAATCACTACTGAGGGGAGAATTGTGATGACACTAACCATCAGAGAAAAATTAGAAAAAAGAGAAATTGATAACTTAAGTGATATAGCTACTAAATCTGCCTATTCAAAAGGAAGAACAGAACCTGAAGAAAAATCTGCTTTACGTACTGATTTTCAACGGGATAGAGATAGAATTTTGCATTCAAAAGCTTTCAGAAGGCTGAAGCATAAGACTCAAGTTTTTTTATCACCATTTGATGATCATTTTAGAACAAGATTAACTCATACTCTTGAGGTTTCACAAATAGGCAGAACTATAGCAAGAGCGCTGGACTTAAATGAAGATTTGGTTGAAGCTATTTCATTAGGGCATGATTTGGGACATACACCTTTTGGTCATTGTGGGGAAGGTGTTCTTAATGAATTGGTTTCCGGCGGATTTCATCACAATATTCAGAGTGTTCGAGTTGTTGAAGTTCTTGAACATTTAAATCTTTGTCGTGAAACTATTGATGGTATTTTAACTCATACGTGGGGATTCAAACCAACAACACCAGAGGGGAAAGTTGTCCAATTGGCAGATAAAATTGCATATATAAATCATGATATTGAAGATTCTATTAGAGCAGGAGTTATTTCAGAAAGTGATTTGCCAAAGGATTGTATTGATTATTTCTCATCTAATCAAAGTAAACGATTGAACAAAATGATTAATGAAGTTGTAAATAATTCTATAGGGCAGTCGGATATTGCAATGAGCGATGAAGGCTGGTATTATACAACAAAACTTAGGGATTGGATGTTTGAGAATGTTTATATTGATTCTCCTGCCAAGTTTGAAGAAAAAAAGGCTCGTAGAGTAATAAAAGAACTTTTTTATTTGTATGTAGAAATGCTTGAACCAATGTGTCCTAAGGAAAAAATTGTACGGGTAGTAACAGACTATATATCAGGCATGACTGATAGGTATGCTGTAGAAAAATTTAAAGAAAACTTTATTCCAACCGGCTTGAAATGTGGTTCAAAAGATGATTATTTATTCAAATTGGCAAAGATTATTGATTGATAATTTAAAAAATAAGAGTATAATCAAATCTATATGGATATACAATTTTTGGCAGAATATTTAGAATATTTGGAAGTTGAAAAAGGTCTATCGACTAATACGATAGATGCATATAGAAGAGATTTAGCTGCATTTATTGATTTTTGTAAGAATCTTGGACTTGCAGATGTTACACTTGTGAACAGAACTAATGTAAATTCTTACATCTTGAAGCTTAGAGAAAAATGTTATACTGCATCAAGCGTTGTAAGAAAAATAGCTTCACTTCGCGGTTTTTTTAAATGGTTAAGTGCAAATGAATATATATTAACAGATCCTGTTCAGACCCTTGAACAGCCAAAACTTCCTAAAAAGCTGCCAAAAGTTATGTCAATTGAAGAAATTAGTACGATTTTGAATTCAAATTTAAATATTGAAGAAGCGTTAATTGTAGAACTTTTATACGGTTGTGGTTTGAGAGTTTCAGAACTCGTAAATTTAAAATTGAATAATATTGATATAAAGGCAAAATATATTCAATGTTATGGTAAGGGTTCAAAAGAAAGGATTGTCCCATTTGGTAAAAAAGCTCAGGCAGCATTGAATAAGTATTTAAAAGTCAGAGATATTAACATTTTAAAAAATAAATTGTCTGATACAAAGGTTTTATTTATAAAAGATGATGGAAAAAATCTTACAAGGCAAGATGTATATAATTTTATTAGGAAACAAGGAGAAAAAATTCATAAACATATTTCTCCGCATACGTTGCGGCATAGTTTTGCAACTCATTTGCTGGAAAATGGTGCAGACTTAAGGGTTGTTCAAGAGCTTTTAGGGCATAGTGATGTCTCTACAACGCAACTTTATACTCATATAACTAAAAAGCGGCTTAAAGAGGTATATTTTGCAATAAATAATGGCTCGTGATAATATTAAATTATGCTAAGTATTTTTATTTCTGGTTTAGTTAGACAATCAGGTAAAACATTATTAACTGCCGGACTGGCCGGTACAATGCAGAGTCTTTGTTATTCAACTTCAGTGTATAAACCGATACAAACCGGAGCAGTTTTGTTAAATAATACTGTTATGAGCCAAGATTTGCAGGCAATTAGAAATATAGATTCTAACATTCGTGTTTCTTCTGTGTATGCATTTCAGAGTCCAAGAACTCCATTAGTTGCCGCTTATGAGGAAAATTCTAAAATAGATATAACTGTTATTCATAATGAATTTCAATCTAATATTCAAATGACTGAATGTCATATTGTAGAAGGTGCTAACAGTGTTTTTTCACCTATTGATGAACATAGAACTGAAGCTGATATTATTAAAATGCTTGGACTACCGTTGCTTCTTGTTGTAAATCCTAAAATTTCTTCTATTGGAGAGGTAATTGCCGGGGTAAATTTTGTTTTATCTAACAAGGTGAATCTTTTAGGTATTGTGATTAATGATTATGATGAAAATTCTGAAAATTTGGAAGAAAAATATTTTCCACAGTTAATAAAAGAATACACAAATATTGAAATTTTAGGTTATTTACCTCATTATGATGATATGATATCTCTTACCCCTGATACATTGATTGCAGATATTTTGAATAGGGTAGATATTGAAAAAATTTTTGCGCTTAAAATTGCGAAATTAAATGCATAGCTTTATATGTTTTAATCGAAAAAGGTTTCGATTTTATTCGAAACCTTTATTATATTTATCTAGAATTTATTATTTATTTATTTATTTATTTATTAGCTTAGTGCCATTAGTGCTTTTACTGAACGGGCATTTTCTTTTACTTCTTCGTCAAACCCTTCAGAGTTAATTGTATTTTCTAATACTTTCATAGCTTCTTCTTTATTTTCTAATGAAAGTAATTCATTAATTGTACTCATAGCAACTACAGTTGACATATCGTTAATGCCTTTTCCTCTATTGCCGATAACAACTGATAATGAATCATGTTCATTTCTTTTTACCAGAGCTCTTGAAGTCATTTCTCTTACTTCATCGATTGAAGAATTTGTTCCTATTTCTTCAAGAACTGCAACTGAATCAGGGTTAGGATTAATTGTTAATGATTCAATTATATTACTAACTTTATCAAAGTTTTTGTTATTTTTAAATTTATTATTCATCTATATTTCCTCCTCTATGCTGCCATGTCAGCTTCAAGTGCCGCCAAGCTTTCTTTAAACATTGGTTTGATTTCACTATGAGGATCCATTTTTGACATCTTGCTGATTTCTCTGTCATGGCTGTTTACAAAGAATGATGTGATATCTCTGGTTAAAACATTTTTTGCTCCTTCTAAATCCAGAGTAACTTCTTTGTTTCCAAGTTCGTGAATTTTATTCCAAGTATTTACTAAACTATCTTTCATTCTTGCTCCGAAGGCTTTAATTGATTCGATACCTTCGTAGAATTTATTTCCAAAATCACTTATTGAACCTACAAATGTAGAATACAGTCTCTTTGAACTGGCTGTTAGGTTTCCTGTGAAGCTAATTTTTTTGTTGTCTTCTTTGCTTGATTCAAAAACATCTTCAGTTAAAATATTTTTTTGAAAATTTGAAGCGGCAAAAGGGTTGCTTGTTCTTGCAACATTTTGTTCAGTTACGCTCGTATTAAAAATACGATGGCTTAATTGATTAATTCTTTCAATTGCTGACATATATTAAACCTCTTTCTAGATTATCCACGTACCTAGTCTATCATAGTGCAGAGATATTAAATCCACCTTTTGAATGATTTGTGTTAAAATGTGAATATGGAATATAATAATTTGACGGAACTTATAGGTGTAATTGCAAAACTCAGGAGCCCTGAAGGTTGTCCTTGGGATAGAGCGCAGACTCATAGTTCTCTTCGTTCTAATATGTTGGAGGAGGCTTATGAAGCAGTCGATGCTATTGATGATGGTGATATGCCTCATTTAAGGGAAGAATTAGGGGATGTTTTACTTCAAGTTTTATTGCATTCTCAGATTGCTTCTGAAAATGGCGATTTTACAATTGATGATGTTGCAAAAGAATTAAAGGATAAATTAATTCACAGACATCCTCATGTTTTTGGTAATGCTCATCTGGAGACTCCAGATGAAGTAAAGGATGCTTGGGATAAATTAAAGGCCGAGGAAAAAATTCATAGAAAATCGGTCATGGATGGTATTTCAAGGTGTCAGGCTGCATTGATGTCGGCGCAAAAAATTTCTAAAAGAGCTGTTAAAACTGGTTTTGAATGGCCTGATGAAGATTCTTTATATGCGTGTATAAAATCAGAATTTGATGAATTTAAACAAGCAAAACTAGAACAGAATAAGTTTCACATGGAAGAAGAGTTTGGTGATATTTTATTTGCAACCGTGAATCTTGCAAGATGGAATGATATTGATGCTGAACAAGCTTTGTTAAAAGCTAATAAAAAATTTGAGAAACGCTTTCGCAAAATGGAAGAGTTAGCAGTGAAACCATTGAATGAATATTCTTTTGAGGAATTTGATGCACTGTGGAGGCAGGCAAAAGTTGCAGTTGATAAGCAGGTGAAATAATGAAAGATGTACAAAATACTCAGGATAATCGTAATATTGATATTCAAAAAGTTGGAATTAAGCATATTGAACTACCATTAATTATTCAGCGAAAAAATAAATCTGATAAGGTTGTATATGCAACAGCCCGAGTTTGTGTGTCATTACCACGTGCTTATAAGGGAACACACATGAGCAGGTTTGTTGAAGTTTTGAATGAATGGAGGACTAAAAATCTTCTTGGGGTGGATATAAAAGGATGTTTAGAAAAAATTATTAAAAGATTACATGCTCTAAGTGGAGAATTAGAATTTAATTTCAAATATTTTGTTGATAAAAATGCACCTGTAACAGGTCTTTCTGCTCCAATGTGTTATGATTGTTCCTTTGAGGGTATAATAGATGAAGATAGTTACAAATTTATACTCGGGGTTAAAGTTCCTGTAACAACATTATGTCCGTGTTCTAAAGAAATTTCTGATAACGGTGCTCATAATCAGCGGGCTATTATTTCTGTCAAAGTTTCTTATGATGAAAATGAGCATGTTTGGCTCGAAGATTTAATTGAACTGATTGAATCTTGTGCCTCTTGTCCTGTCTACCCTCTGTTAAAAAGGCAGGATGAAAAGTATGTAACGGAGCATGCCTGGGATAATCCAAGATTTGTAGAGGACGTATTAAGAGAAGTTGTTGTAAAACTTCGTAATCAATCTGTTATAAATTCGTTTGAAGTCGATTGTGAGGCTCTTGAAAGTATACATAATCATTCAGCCTGGGCATATCAAAAAGAATTTAAGGGACTTGATTATTAAATAATCCCTTCCATCATATCATTTAGTGCCAGTTTTGCTGTTCGTATAGGGGTAGAAAAGCTTGTTCCGGTTAGTGTTTCTATCGGAATATTATATTCACCTCTAATATTTACAAGTTCTCCTGCTGCGGATAAGATTTTTCTTTTTCTTTTGGAATAAATTGATATTTTTTCTTCTAAAATACTTCTTTTTTGTAAAAGACTTTTAAAAGATTCTTTTGATTTAAACAGAGCATATTTTTCTTGTTCTAAGTATTTTATTTTATTATTTAAGTCTTTTATAATATTTTGAATTCTGTCAACGGGTTTGCCTAATAAAGGATTTTTAAGGTATTTTTCTAAACGAGTGTTTAATAAAGGAATATCAGTACCCGGCAGTCCTGTTATATTAATACCGAATTTTGTAAGTTTAGGGGTAAATTCTCCAAGCTCATAATGTTGCGTCAGTTCGGAATTTCTTGATATTGAAAATGGGGCTACTTTACCTCTTTTTTCGCATAACGACCCTACTCCTTCAACTTTTTCATTTGCACAAAGGTATAAGTTTGATAATTCAGATGAATTATTATATTCTTTGTAACTGGCATTATCTGCAGCAAATAGAACTCTGCGATTACCGGTTATTAGTTTATCGTAAATAGTGCTTTCCGATTGTAATAGTTCCTTTAAATCTGTTGGTATTTTGAATTTCTTTTTTTCACCTACTTTCAGACCGTATGAGCATGATATATAATCTGCGACTCCTTGCTCATCCAAATATTGAACTATTTTTGCAAGATCTTCATGTGCTTCTAATTCCCTATTTGTAACTGATAATCTTACATACTTTGCAAACGGATTATTTCGTCGGGCGTATGTTAATACAATATCTCCATGGGGTATTCTGTAGAAAGGAAGAATTTCGCTATAGTTATCAGGTATTAAAATTGTTTTTGGGGTAAGTTTTGCATTTTTGATGAATCCACCTTCACTGTCCAGTATTTTTACCAGAATTTTTCCATCTTCTGTTTCCCCTTCTTTTAATATGTTATAGATTTTACCGTCTTTTGGGTTTGTCCATTCTGCACGTGCAAAGGAATCTCCAATAGTTTCAGATGTTAATCTTTTTAAATCTTCGGAGGACGCCTTGGTATATGCTCGTATAATCGGATTTTTAGATTGCTGAACTGCTATTTTATTCATTGTTCTTGCTTGCAGCATTTCAACAGAACAAAATCTGGGTAGTTCAACACTTTTTCCAGTGTTATTATCTATTGCTAATGGATTTATTCCGTGGATGTTTTCAGGTTTGATATGTAATTCACTCAAATATTTTATTACTTTTTTACTTAGATGTGAACTTATATTCATTATAAACTCTTTCTAAAGAGGAATAGATACCCCAATGTTTACGCTTGTTGTCGATGGGTCAATTTTACCTACGTCATAAATTTGACCTTCAACAAATACGCTTGCTTTGCCTATTTTGGTTGAAATTCCAGTAAAGTTTCCAACTGTTGTGGCTGAGCCGCTTTTTCCGTATGTTACTTTTGTTGCAATGTAAGGTGTTGTATATATACTTGTTTTATTGCTTAATGGCAGTGTAACAGTGCAGGGCTGAACTCTAAATTGTACAGATTTTGAATTTGGATTCAGGTTGTGTCTTACTCTGAATCCTCCGGAAAATGCAGAGTTTCCGTAAGGCATGGAGCCTTTTACGTCAATAACGGCACCTGTTGAGCCGTCGGTAAATGATGTTCCAACCCCGGCATAAGCGCCCAAGCTTCCTTTTCCAATATTTACACCGGTATCAATACCTGCAGTTGAAAAGTTTGTACCGTCGCATTGTTGAAATGTCCATGCTGAAACTTTTGTATTAATTTCAGGCATATTAGTTTTCCCCTTTATTTATCCCCTTAGTTTTATAAAGTATTTTTTTTCTTAAATTTTGCTTTATTTTTTCGGTATAGTTACATTTTGTAACTTTGAAAAGTTAAATTACAGTGCAAATTTTTTTACGTGATATCATTCATTTATGAAAGTTCAAAATATATGTTTTACTGGTGTTCCAGAGAATTATGCAACAATAGATAATTATGTATCCCGTTCTGCCCAGCCAAAAAAGGATGATTTTGTATGGCTTAAAGATAACGGGGTAACAGATATTGTCAATTTTAGAACAATGACTGTGCCTGAACTTGATTTTGATGAACCCGAGTTAGTAAAGTCTTTGGGGATGAAATATCATAGTATTCCATCAGTTTCCAAATATCCGCAAGAAAAAAATGTTTTTGATTTCCTTGCTCTGGCAGATGAAATATTATCTCAAAACGGCAAATTGCATATACATTGTAAACAGGGTGCAGACAGAACCGGCATGTATTCATATCTTTATAAGTCCTACAAACATATCGGTTCTGAGTCTGAGAATATTGCAGAGTGGATTGCAAAAGGACTGCATTTAGAAAAATATCCGAATTTAATAAGTTGGGCTCAAAATTTTGTTAAAAATTATTTGAAGTAGTATTATTTTTTTCTATATAATACCAAGTTTGTTAATATTATTTGTATTGCTCCTAAAATTGTTATTACTACCAGCTCAAGCTGTAAAAATTTAAGCCAGAATGAAGCAGACAATTTCCCTTTATGGTGTAGCGTAATATTATTATTGCTGTTTTTAAGCCAATCAGATATCTGTTGTTGTTGAGATTTCATTAGCTCTATTTCTTGTACAGATGCATCTTCTATAGTATATATATAATAGTTTTTATTATTCTTTAGTTTGAAATATAAAGAATTTACGGTTGCCAGTATAGAATTTGTGTGTTTAGTTACAGGAGAACTACGGCGATTCATTGTGCCTCCGGAGGATATCTCTTTTGTTCCGGAGAATATGCCGACTGTGGATATTTTAGATAAGTTGAGTGTATTGTATTTTTTATTGCCGAACATATTGGTTTGGGTAACCGTACAAATATTGGTCTTTTTACTGCAGTAAATATTGACATTTAAATCTTCAGTAAAAGAATTTAAATACAATATAGCGGCACAAATAGCCGCTATAAAGTTGATCCAAATAAGTTTGTTTTTATGTTTTTGAATAAGTTTCAAAATTTCTTCTTTTTCATTAGTTTTCTGCTAATAATTTGTCAGCAAGTTCAGTTTCGAGAGTTCCGTTAAGAGCTTTTGAAACTTTTTGAAGTTTTTGAGCAATAAGTTCCATATTATCAGTCCAGACAAAGTTGTTATTTACATATTCTTCAGCTTTGTTGAAATCTCCGTCAATTTGAATACGTATAATTTCAGCCAGCATTTCTTTTGCAATCGGAACAACTTTATCTATATTTACATGGATTTTGCCTTCCGGAGTAATGGAATATCCGCCTCTTTCTGCAAAGTATTTATTTTGCATTACTGTTCGAACTCTATGAGCTTGCGACAGGGTTGGTTTTGATTTTAGAAAATTATCCGTCATTGTTGTAACTATAATTTGTAGTCTTTGTTCTTTTGTGTACATACCAAGCTCTGTCAACAAGTCAACAAATGCTAAAGCTCCCATATCGGCTTTGTTTTCTTCAATAATATTTCTGTATTTGCCGAGTTTTTCGCTGCTTTCTTTAGGTCCTAAAGAATGTGCGTTTTCATGACCGATTGTAAACCAGTGGTCGGCTTCGTCAAGATAATATTTGTGCTGCTCAGAATCTAATATTGCATCAAGTCTTTCATGTAATTTTTTCATATCGCTGATGAATCTTATTTGTCTGTGGTAAACATTGCGTCTGCCGCCACCTATTGTCAGTGATAATTTATCAGAATTCGGAAGATTTTCAGCTAATGTTATGCCGCCTCTGTATTCTCCGACATCGCCTGATGCCATTACCATATCTACATCAACCATTGTTTGTTTTGCATCTTCATCAGAAGAGATTGTTTGTTCATACTCATCTTTAAATGGCATATTATCAGCAAGTGTTGGTAAATACTGCTTTATTGCCATCAAAGCGTCTGTCCCTTGTTTATTTATAATTCCAACTCGACCACCTAAAAAGTCTTTTGGAATTGGAGCAATTCCATGTTCTTTTAATTTATTGGACAGTTCTTCGTTTTCTACAATAGTACCTGTCATTTCATCTTCATAATTTTCACGTGTTATTGTGAATTCAAGAGGGGTATCTTGCAAAGTAGCCCATTTTTTATCAGCATAAGCATCGAGCATTGGATCTGCAGTCCTCAATGCTTTTGTCTGCAATTTTAGATATTCGTTGAAATCTTTATTTGTGGATACTTCAGAAGCTTTATCTAGTTCATCTGCCATTTTGGAAAAATCTTCTTTAAAATAATCAATATAATCAATACCTTTTAAATTTTCATCGCATCTGACAACTATAGAGCGCTGTGTTAGAATTTTTTTTACCTCTTCAATTTTTCCTTCTTTTAACATCCTTAAGAGAACAGAATGAAATTCTTCTTTTGACAGGTCTTCAGGGTAAACACCCTTTCCTGGTTTTTCGTCTATTCCTTTAATTAATCTTATTGGGTTTGACATTGTATCAATAGCATTTATCCCCTTTTGAGCATCAAATAAAATTTTTGTTAATTTTGCTTGTTTGTTACCTTTTTTTATTTCTGTTTCTAAAAATTCTTTAACTGCCAAGTTATGTTTGCAATCAATTTGCATATTTATTTTTTCCAAAATTGCAGCAGCTTTACATAAGTGTTTTAGGGCAATCTTGTCTCCTTCTTTTAACTCCAGGTATTCAGGTGCATCAGCTTTTAAAAATTTTTTTGTTATTAGATAGTCTTTATTAGTTCTTTTTTCAAGTTCTTCTATAGAAAGATTGAATTCATATGTTTTCATTATAAAGCTCCTTTGGTATAATATAATTATAAAAGAATTATATCACTTTAGAGGTAAATATACAAATATAAGACAGATTACTGTAACTACTGATTTTTTATAAATGTATTTTATTATTTATGGTAAGTTTCGCCTTTTATTATTTTAAATGCTCGGTAAATTTGTTCTATGAGTATTAGTCTTGCAAATTGATGCAGAAATGTCATTTTTGACATACTCATTTTTAAATTTGCACGTTCTGAAACATTTTTTCCTATGCCGTATGATGAACCTATTACAAATACAATTTCCCGGGTTCCTTCATTTGTTATGTCTGTAATTTTTTTAGCAAATTCTTCACTTGAAAATTGTTTTCCATTTATTTCCATTGTGATTACGTAATCAAGGGGTTTTATGTTTGCTAAAACTTTTTCACCTTCTTCAAGTAATGTTTTTTGAATTAGATTTTCGTCTTTAATTTCTATGGGTGAAATTTCAATGATTGAAATGGGGATATATGGAGTAAGACGTTTTACAAACTCGTCAATACCCTCTTTTAGAAATTTTTCTTTAATTTTTCCTAATGCAATAATTTTAATTTTCAACTTTTAAAGCTTCACTTTCTATATATAGAGATTGAGAAGGGAATGCAAAATCGATTCCTGCAGCTCTGTATTTTTCAATGACTTGTTGGAGAAATTCTCCGCGAACTTTCAAAAATTTGTCATAAGAACCGGATTTTACATAGCCTCTAAATCTTATATTGATTGAACTGTCTCCCAAATCATGAATTGCAACAGTGAATTCGTTATGTATTTCTTTGTGTTCAATTGCTGTATTTTTTAATATGTCTTGTGCTAATTGAAGATTGTTGTTATCCGTTGAGTATGTAACACCAAATGTTGCATTTATGAATCTTTTTCTAGCTCGAGAAACATTTGTTATAATCGCGTTTGCCGCAATATTATTTGGTATGCTAATTAAGAAGTTATCTAAATCTCTTATCTTGGTAGATCTAATATTGATATCTTCTACATAACCTTCAATTCCATTCACTTTTACATAGTCTCCAATTTTATAAACATGATCGGAAAGTATTTCAATGCTGCCAAAAATATTTGCCAACGCATCTTTTGCTGCCATACCTACGGCAATACCTCCGATTCCGAAACCTGCGAGTATGGAAGAAACTGAATATCCTTGGCTTTGTAAAAATCCTGTTATGGCAATAAATATAATTACTGCCTTTAATAGCTTCATGAGTATTGGAATAAATCTCAGTAAAGGAGAATTTGATTCCTGATTTTTGATTCTTTCAATAATCCTTTTATCTACTGTATCAATTATTTTAAATAATATAATGATTAGTATAGTGTTTATAACTATTGCGATTAGTCCAGCTTCCCATTTTGGCATTTTTTTCTCCTTGTTAAAATAATTATATGATATAAATGCATTATTCCAAAGTGTAATGTAAATATTTTATAAAATTTTTTACTTTTTATATGATTTTGGTAGACTGATTATATATGCGTTCGTTTAAATGTCATAGTAATAATATTATAAAAGTTATAGTTTTTATTGTATGTTTGTTAGCGGGTATTTGTTTTGCCAGGTATTATCAACCTCAAAGTAAGACTGTAAAAATTTATCAACAAGCCTTGCGAGATTATGAAAATGGAAACTATTCAAATTCATATTATTTATTTTCAAAGGTTGGCTATAATTCTAAATTAAAACCTGTTGCGTTATACAGGCAAGCCCTTTGCGCAAGAGCTCTTGGTGATGAAAAATCTGAATTGAAGAAATATCAGTCTTTGTTTCGAAATTACCCTTCTAATAAATTGAGTATGGAAGCAAAGTATCTGGCTGCGCAAATTTTGGTAGATACAAATCCATCTTTGGCTCAAAGATATTTTAATTCAGTTTCTAAATCCACCATAGATTCTGATTACAAGCTTGCATCAGAATATTATAAAGCAAGGATTCTTTCTTCCAGAATTCGTTATTCTAATAAAATTTTTTCCAGAGCTAAAATGGCAAATGTAGAACATTCTTTTAGAGATTATCTTGAGCAGGCTCCGGATGGAAGACTTGCTGTTAATGCTGCTAATACTTGGAAAAAATTTAATCCTAATATAAATTCTTATGATTATACACTTATAGCAAAAGCATATTATTTTGCCGGTTTATATAATGAAGCTGAAAAAATCTTTTCAAAGACAAATATTAAAGATAGTTGGGCTATTCAAGCTGCAACTGCATATTCAAAGGGCAATTATGAAAAAACAAAGTCTTTAGTTGAAAATGGGGTTGCCAAGTATTCAAATTCTGTAACGCCTGAAGATTTTAAAATGGCTGTAGATAATTATTTAAAATTGGATGAAGATTCTTATAAGCTGGTTTCTAAATTGTTTTCTTTATCAAAAGGAAAAGGAAAGGACTATATTTGGAATCTTAAATGTATAAATTCTCCGAAAAAAGATAAGTACGCATGTTATAACGGCTTATATACAAATTATCCATCAAGTGATTATGCACAATCAGCGTTATCAAATTTATTTTTTGACAGAATATATAATAAAGATTATTTAAATGCCCGCAGAATAGGACAGGATTTTATAGCAAGGTTTCCTAATTCTGAAGATACTCCGATGATAATGTTCTGGGAAGGCAAGATTGAACAGAGGTATTATAACTCTTCTAATTTTGTTAAGTATTATCAAAATATAATTAATAAGTATCCGGATACTTATTATGCATATCGCGCATTTTGGATTTTGAAAGGGGTTCCTACTTCTACAATTTCTACTGCATTGGAATTTAAACCGGTTGTATATCCATATCGCTATCCGATGAATGGGGATATATTATATAGTTTGATGCAGGTTAAAGATTATGATATGATTGCAAAATTTACTAAGGATGATTTTATTAAAAGCTGGGTTGAATATCAGAAAGGAAACTACTCTGCGTCAATGTTATTGGCAAGAGATGCAATGGCAAAACTTGAGCAAAAACCTGGAAAAAAGGATTTAAGATGGCGTCTTGTGTATCCTCAAAATTATTATAGGCAGGTTAAGAATTACGCTGCACAATATCAAAATAACGATGCATTAATGATGTCTATTATCAGAGAAGAAAGTTATTTTAATTCGGAAGCTCAAAGTGGTGTTGGCGCTATCGGTTTAATGCAGCTGATGCCTGCTACTGCACATGAAATTGGTTCAAAAAATGGTATAACATTTAATACAAGTTATTTATTTAACCCAGAATTAAATATCAAAATTGGAAATTTATATTATTCCACAATAAGAAAGATGTTGGATAATAAAGATGTTTCTGCTATTGCGGCATATAATGGAGGAATTGGTTCTGTTACAAGATGGAAGGGTACATTGAAGTATTCAGATACTGATGAGTTTGTTGAACAAATTCCCTATGAAGAGACAAAAAATTATGTAAAAAAAGTATTTAGGAGTTATTGGAATTATACAAGAATCTATCAAAAATGATGAAAAATCATTCATTTGATTTATTACTTTCTTGTGTAAAGTGTTAAAATAGATATTATGAAAAAGATTTTAATTATATTAACAGTTTTAATTATTAATTTGATTATAGCAAATCCAAGTTATGCTATTAAAATAGGATTATTAACCGAAGTTGAGCAGGCAGGTGTTGGAACAAATGTCAATGGTAGAATGATTGATGTTAATACTAATAAGACAGTTTGTACTTTGGATGCAATGAAAGGTTATATTCTTGTACCTTATAAAAATGAAATCGCAGTAAAAGCCGGTGGACATTTTTATTCTTTGGGTACGTCAGCAATTGTTTTGCGACCTGATACAGAGGGTTATGTTAGTACAAAGGGCAAATGGTATCGTGGCAAATTAATGGTTAAGATGTCTAATGGAAAGTTGGTTGTCATTAATGATCTTACTCTTGAAGATTATCTTAAAGGGGTTGTACCTTCAGAAATGCCGCCAAGTTGGGAATTTGAGGCATTAAAGGCTCAAGCTATTGCAGCAAGAAGTTTTGCTCTTGCAAATCTTGGTAAGCAGGCCCGTTTTGGTTATGATTTAAAAGATAATACGGAAGATCAAGCTTATGGTGGTGCTTCTGTAGAGACAAATAAAACTAATAGAGCAGTGGAAGAAACTACCGGTCTTGTTTTAACTTATGATATGAAAATAATCCCGGCGTATTATTCTGCTTCTGCAGGCGGTATGACTAATACTAATGCATGGGGCGGTAATCTCCCTTATCTTCGTTCAGTCCCTTCATTTGATGATGGTGTGAAAAAAAATGGTCATGGGGTTGGCATGTCTCAGCATGGAGCTAATAATTTGGCTAAAGAAGGGTATAATGCGTATCAGATTTTGCAATATTTTTATCAAAATGTCAAGTTTGCAAAATTGAATAATAATACGTAAACCTTGATATTAGTCGGTTTTGCGTGGGATATATTACTAAATATACACTATATCTGTAATTTTTAGAAAATTAATCTCTAGAACCCTTGACAGTATTGAAGAAAGTGTTATAATAAGTTAGTCGATTACATAAACTGCGGAAAATGGTTATTTGCTCCGTGGAAAAGGAAGAAGGAGGTTCATAATGAACAAAGAAGAATTAGTAAAAGAAGTATCTAAAAAAGCAAAAGTTTCACAAAAAGCAACTTCAGATATTTTATCTGCAACTTTAGAAACAATTCAAAAAACAGTTTCAAAAGGTAAAAAAGTTACTTTAGTTGGTTTTGGTACTTTCGAAGCTCGTAAAAGAGCTGCTAGAACCGGTAGAAATCCTCAAACTGGTGCTGCTTTAAAAATTGCAGCTAAAACAGTTCCTGCATTCTCTGCTGGTAAAAAATTCAAAGAACTTGTTAAGTAATTTTTGCTTAAGAATAAGTTTTGCCGGAAATATTTATTATTTCCGGCATTTTTTGTTCTTTTTAATTTACAAAAGCTTGAATAATGGCTTTTGTCGTGCTACTATTTATTTATAAGATTTGGGTAGCGAGGTATTAAATGAAAAGTTCAACAATCAGAAGATCAACCTTGTCAAGACAGACAATGGAAGTTATTGAAAATTTGGCAAAAGAGCAGGAAATAAGCAGTATGCCAAATGAATATGTTAGAACTGAAGAAAAGACTGATAATCATTTAGATGAAAATTTTTCTAATAAGGCGCAGGAAATTGATTTGCTGTGGCAAAATTTTAAAACTACCCAGTTTAATACAAATTCTCCGGCAGCTTATGTTATTATGGGTTTTCTTTCCGGTGTTGTATTTTCTGTTCTTGTATTTATGGCAATTGGTGCTTTTGTTAAATCAGATGTTAAATTTGCTAAAAAGGCTTTGCCTGCTTTTGAAAAGGTTCAAATGGCAAAAAATAATGTTTCTGAGCAAACTCTTGAACAGCAGGCTGATAGTGCTCAGGATACTGTTGAGATGAAAGTATCTGTTCCTGGTGAAAATGAAACCACAGTGGATATGCGCTCCCAACAAAATGAAACTAAGACTATAGAATCTACTGAAGCAAAACCTGTAGACTTGAAAAATTCTAAAAAATATATTGTAAAAAGCGGTGATACTGGCGAAAGTATAATTAAACATTATTATGGTTCATGGTCGCAGGAAAAAGCTGATTTGGTAATGAAAGCTAATAATTTGACTAACCTTGATAGGATTAATATCGGGCAGGAACTTATTATTCCTGCTGCTGAATAGATTATCTTTTGGTAAGGAGGGCGAGTTTATATGAAAATTTTTAGTAAAATATTATATATATTTATTGTATTGTATTTTAGCTCATTTTCTTTAGCTTTTGCCCAGAGTGATGGTTGGGAAAACAGTTTACGAACTCAGTTTTTAGAAAACAAAGCTGTTATTATGGAAATCAATATTCGTTCCTTTAATGCGCAGGATATTGATGGGGACGGTTTTATCAGAGAGGATATAGGTGAGGTTCGTGGAAATTTTATTAATGCGATTAGCCGTCTCGATGAATTAAAAAATCTTGGAATAAATACTATTCATGTGTTACCGATTACTCCTGTTGGCAAATTAAAAGCATTAGGAACTGCTGGAAGTTTATATTCGGCTGCTGGATTTGATTCTCTAAATGAAGATTTAAAGGATAAAACATCAAAGTTAACTTTAGAACAGCAGGCTAAACTGTTTATAGATGAAGCTCATAAAAGAGGAATAAGTGTTATTGTTGATGTACCTGCTTGTGCCTCTTATGATTTATATTTACAACGTCCTGATTTATTTGTTAATGGGCAATCAGGTGAACCCGTTATTCCTGCGGATTGGACCGATGTAAGATTATTATCTGTTGGAACTGAGGAGAAAATAGATGTAAATGTTTATTCTTTATACAAGGATTTTGTTAAATACATGATGAATCTTGGGGTTGACGGCATAAGAGCTGATGTTGCTCATTGTAAAACAATGGCTTTTTGGAAAGAATTAATTGACTATTCGCGTCAAAAGGATCCTGAATTTTTGTGGCTTGCAGAATCTTCTGAAAGTTGGCATGATGCAGTTTCTCCTCAGGCAGTATTTACTCCTTATAACAAATTATTAGAAGCTGGATTTGATGGTTATTACGGGTCTTTTTTTAATATAAAAGATTGGAAAACTTCAAAAGATTTGTATAACCAAATAGAGTTTACATTGGCGGAAACTAAGAAATTTAAAGATAAAAAAAGTGTCATTGGTAGTTTTACTACACATGATGAGGTCAGTCCTATATTACTAAAAGGTCCAGCATTGAGTGATATGATAATATGGCTGAATGCAACTTTGCCGGTAAATTCATATTTCGTTGATGGTTTTCAGACAGGTGATGATTATAATTACAAAATGGGGAATAGGTTAGCTCCGTCAAGCAATACTGATGATGACACTTATTTTACTCATCGTGGTAAAATTGATATTTTTAATTTTTCAAGGAAACCAGGAGGTAATAATCAGGTCTTGAGAAATGATTTTCTTCTTGGCAACAATGTTAAAAAGAGTCTTTTGCTGGTATTAAACAGTGGTGAATTTACTCCAATAAAAACTAATAATCAAAAAGTTTTTGCATATACATTTGCTAATAATGTTAAGAGGGTTATAACAATAGGCAATTTGGATTTTTCTAATCCGGTCAAGGCATCAGTGAAGATACCAAAGTATAATAAACGTTATAATGTTTTACCTATAAAAATATCATCTATGCCTGATGTTAGTAAGAGCGGTAAAATTTCTTTGACATTACAACCTGGAGAAGTTGTTGTTTTGATTGTTCATGACTTATTATAGTTATTCTTTTGTAAATCTTGTACAAAATTATTTATTTCAGAAGCTTCATGTGTGCCAACTATAAATTCAAAGTCAGGACAAGCTTCATGAAGTTCATCTGTTATATGGGCTAAAAGTCCTGGAATGATAATTTTTCTTGTATTTATTTTTTGTCTTATGTTTAAATTTTTTAGAGTTTTTGCGACCACATTGGCTGTAAATTTTTCTGCAGACCATGCTGTTAATACGCTCATTCCTTCTGCAGGAATAACTATTAAATATGATGGCGAATCAAGACTTTCTAATTCGTTTGCGACTGCAAAAAAAGTAAGTGCAAAATTAGTTGTTAAAAATACTAAAGAGTTTTTATCAGGGTGATTAAATTCATATAAGTTAGATTCAACCTGAAGTGATTTTTGCGGATCAGTAAATATATTTTGTCTTAGAGTTAAAAGAGTAGAATACATTGCTTCATCGAAATCTTGAAAAACTATCATGTTTGCGTATTTACATAGATAAAAACTTGCTTTAGCACAGGTTGAAAATTTATCAGAATTTTTGTTCATTATTACGCAGACAGGTTTAGAAAATTTATCATTTTTTTCTAGGATGGCTTTTTTCCTTGTTTCTATAAGATAATTTTTTGTGGTTTTAAAATCATTATCTATAATTATATCCAAATCAAGATTTTTAAATTCTTCGTAGGTTATAATGTTTATTAATGATAAATTATTTTGTTGTTGTTTTATATTAGGAGCATTTTTTCCTTTTAGAATAATAACATCTATTGTTAAATGTTCATTTACTCTTTTTATTTGGTAATTTAGTAGACGGTTCAACGTTTTATTATAATTAGGAGTGTCGCAATCAAGTAAAATTGCAAGTGCTGTTCGATTAATAAAAGTTTTTTCGTGTCTATACAAAACATTTTCACCGCCGATTTTAATATTTCCTATAGAAATTGTTTTTTGCGGGTGCTTAATGCTGTGGAAATATTTATTTTTTAATTCTTCTGATATATATGGACATTTTTCTATATCTGTATTTTGTTTGGCAAGTTTTAATGCAAAAGCCATACAAGTGGCGCAACCGCATTCCTTGCAGTTAGAATGTTCTTTCTTTTTTGCTGCAGGTAAATGTTTAAAAATTTGTAGACCTGTCATCTCCATATTAGATTAACTCCTTCATTATTGTAATATTTGGAGGGTAAGACATTGTTATTATATTCGCGCCTGCAGAAAGAATACCTGCAGCAGCAGTTAGTTCAATCATTTTGGCTCGCTCTTCTATATTGCCGAAAGAGTCAGGAAAGCTATCCATTTTTGCTTCTTTTGTTTTTAATGATTCAATTGGAGCTTCTGATAAAAGAGGTAGATTTAAATATTCATCTCCATTATTCCCTTCTATAACAATTTTTTCCATTATACTGTATCCATATTCATATCCATAACCTAATCCGCCGATATCCGGATTCATTATTATCTTATTCTTTTGCAAACCTAATTCTGTAGATAGAATATTCAATTCTTTTGCTAAGTTTATATCAATAGGGCTTTTTAATACGATATAATGTTTACCAGCAATGGCTGTTTGTATAATATTTTTATAGCTGGCCTCAGTTGCAAATGAGATTATACAATTTTCCCTATCCAAGCTTTTTATAAGTTCTGGTAACAATTTTGCATCGATATCATTTTTTCCTGTTCCGCATATCATTAGTTGTTTTTCTATTTTGGGTAATAGAGTTATTAGTAATTTTTTTGCTTCTTTAATCTCATTTTCATTTTCGATATTAAACCTGAGAGCCAGTATATCACAATCGGTATTTTGAGCGGAATTTATTAAATCCGAAGGAGTTTCGGATTTAAAATAATTTTTAGTTATTTCGAAATTTTCCTTCGGATTATAAATATTTAGCTCTAATGCAAATAGTTTTGATTTTTTGGATATGTTAAGCTGACTGTCTTGCACTTCTAACCCTATCCATTATTTGTTCAAATTCTTTATCATCAATAGTTTCTTTATCAAGAAGTTCTTTAGATATTTCTTCAAGCATATCGCGGTTTTCTGTTAATAATTTTTTTGCAAGTTCATATCTTTCATCAACAATATTTTTTATTTCTTCATCAATTTCAAATGCAACTTGTTCTGAGTAATCTCTTTGATGTCCAAAATCTCTTCCCATAAATACATTTTCTTGATTTTTGCCGTAAGCCATTGGGCCAAGTTTGTCAGACATGCCCCAGGCTGTAACCATTTTTCTTGCAATATCTGTAACGTTTATTAAATCTTGTGAAGCGCCTGTGCTGACTTTTTCTTTGCCGTAAACAATTTCTTCTGCTGCTCGTCCGCCTAATGAGACCGCAATTTTAGCAAGTAATTTTGCTTTACTTACGTGTACTCTTTCATCTTTTGGACGGGTCCAGGTTACACCTAGTGCCATACCTCGCGGAATAATTGAGACTTTGTGTAATTCATTTGCATCCGGTAATAACTTGTCAATCAATGCATGACCTACTTCATGGTAAGAAGTTAATTCTTTATCTTCATCAGTAAGAACTTTGCTGCGTTTTTCAACCCCTGCAATAACTCTATCTATGGAAGAATCCACATCATCCATTGTAATTTTGTCTTCACCTTTTCTTGCAGCTAAAAGGGCTGATTCATTTAGTAAATTTTGTAAATCGGCACCGGTAAAACCAGGTGTTCTTTTTGCTAAAACTTTTAAATCTACGTCTTTATCCAATTTTTTATTTTTAGCATGAACCTCAAGGATTTGTTCTCTTCCTTTAACATCCGGAGCATTAATATATATTTGTCTGTCAAATCTTCCAGGTCTCAAAAGTGCATTATCTAAAATGTCAGGCCTGTTTGTAGCTGCTATTACTATAATATTTGTATTAACATCAAATCCATCCATTTCTACAAGCAATTGATTGAGTGTTTGTTCTCTTTCATCATGCCCGCCGCCAAGACCGGCACCTCTTTGACGACCCACTGCGTCAATTTCATCTATGAAAATAATACAAGGTTGGTGTTTTTTAGCCTGTTCAAATAAATCTCTAACACGGCTGGCACCAACACCTACGAACATTTCCACAAAATCGGAACCGGATATTGAGAAAAACGGAACACTTGCTTCTCCAGCAACAGCTTTAGCCATAAGTGTTTTACCGGTTCCTGGAGGGCCTACGAGCAATACCCCTTTTGGAATTTTTGCTCCAAGTTTCATATATTTTTCGCCATTTTTAAGAAAATCTACAATTTCTTCAAGTTCTTTTTTCTCCTCATCAATGCCTGCAACATCTTTAAAGGTTGTTTTTACTTTTGAATCTAATAGCATTTTTGCTTTACTTTTACCAAAAGACATTGCCTGAGAGCCTCCGGCTTGAATAGCTTTTATCATAAGCCCAAGAGAAATTACTGCAAACAATATAATTATGAATGTTCCAATATTACCTGCTAATTGATTTGTTTCAGGTGCTTTTTTTACAGTGATATCTGCTTGGGAATTATTTAGTTTGTCCATTAATTCGTTATCATTTGCCGGGATTTGAACTTTGTATTGATATAGGGGTGCTTGAATATTTTTTGTTTCAGGTGTTAAAAATGGGGATACTGTATTTTTATTAGTAGCCTTCCCTGCTTCTTTTTGTTGATTTGGCTGTTCTTTTGGAATAGCTATAATCATATCATCATATTTTTCTATTTTAGAAAATTCTTTGTTTTCTAATTTTTGTAAGAAATTTGTGTATGAAATTTCTGAGGTGCTTGTTGAAGGACCGGTCATAAAAATAGTAGAAATAAAGACCAATACAACAATAGCTAAAATTACATACATACCCATTGATTGACTTTTATTCATAAAAAATAACCTTTCAAAATATATTAAACTCTCGTGCCTAAATTATACCGTAAACAGGGTTAAAAGTAAATTTATAAATAGGTGAATATTTTCGGTTTAAATATTATTTAACTAACAATTTTTGCCTAAAATTTATTTATACAATATTTACATATCTTTCAATTTCTTCGTCTGTATTCATTTCGGTTACAGCAACAAGAATTTTGTTATTGTCAATTTTTAAACCGCCTATAATTTCATGCTCTCTCAGTTTAGCTAAAAATTTATCGGTGTCATCGACTTCAATGACAAATTCATTAAAGAAATTTTTATTTAATGTTTTTATCCCTTTTGTCTGAAGTTTCATTGATAATCTATGAGCATTTTTAGAGCTTAAGTATCCGGCTTGGAAAAATCCTTTTTCTCCCATAACAGATAAGTAAACAGTCGCACATAATCCAATAAGGGCTTGATTTGAGCAAATATTACTTGTTGCTTTTTCTCTTTTTATATGCTGTTCTCGGGTTTGAATAGTAAGACAAAAAGCTTGTTTCCCTTCTTTGTCAACAGTTCTTCCTGCAAGTCTTCCCGGAAGTTGTCTCATGAATTTTTCACGGCAGGCCATAAATCCAGCTGTTGGTCCTCCATAATTCATTGGGATGCCAAGTGTTTGTATATCTCCGACTACAATATCTGCGCCAAATTCGGATGGAGGTTTTAATATAGATAAAGTTGAAGGATCGCAGCATACAACTAGCAAACATTCAACCTTTTCAGGTTCTATTATTTCTCCGTAAAAATTTGGTGTTTGTATAAGTACACAGGCATAGTCTGCTGTATTTTTTGGAATTTCATCTCTCCATTCTATTTGGATGTTTTGGGCTTCTGCATAGGTATTAATTACCTGTTTGTATTCAGGATTTAGCGAATTCAGTACACAAACTTTATATTTCTTTGAAATTCTGCAAGCCATTAAAATGCTTTCAGCACAAGCTGTTCCTGCATCATAAACTGTTGCGTTGGCAATATCCATACCTGTCAGCCTACAAATCATTGTTTGAAATTCATACATTACCTGGAGTGTTCCTTGTGAAATTTCAGGTTGATAGGGGGTATATGCAGTATTAAATTCAAATCGATTTGCAATTTGTGCAATACAAGCCGGGATAAATTTGTTGTAAATTCCTGCCCCAAGAAAACTTGTTAGGTTTGTATTATTTTTTTTTGATAAGTTTTTTATTGCTCGTTGCGTTTCTAACTCACTTAAACCATCAGGCAAATCAAGACCTGACATTTTTACGGAATCTGGTATTTGCTTGAATAAATCTTCAACAGATTGTATTCCGATAGCTTTGCACATTTTTTCTATTGTTTCTTGGTTGTGTACTAAAAAATTTTTCATTATTATTCCAATTCTTTTTTGTAATCTTCGTATGACATTAAATCTTCAAATTCATCTGCTGGAGCTGTAGATTCTATTTTTACAAGCCAGCCTGTTTCATAGCAGTCTTCATTAAGTTTTTCAGGTTCATCTGATAATAGGCTGTTAACGGCTATAATTTTTCCGGAAATAGGCATATATATTTCAGAAGCTGCTTTGACAGATTCTATATTTGCAAATGAATCTCCTTTTGAATATTCATTACCGATTTCAGGCAACTCTAAAAATACGATATCTCCTAATTGTTCAATTGCATAATCAGTTAAACCAATAATGAATTCGTTATTTTGCTTTAAAACATATTCATGAGATTTAGAGCAAAGTATTTCATCTTTAAAACCCATTTTATTTCTCCTTTTCATTACCTTTTTTTATTTAATTTATACCTTATTTCTTTTTTGAATAAAAGGTCTTTTAACAATTTTTGCATCATGTAATTTTTCTCTTATCATAACTTGAATAATTGCATCTTGGCAAATTTCTTTGTCATTTTTAACATAGGCAAGAGCAATATTTTTTCCTGTACTTGGAGATACTCCTCCGCTTGTTATATTGCCTATTTTTTCGCCTTTAAAGTATACATCGTATCCATGGCGGGCTATATTTTTATCCATCATTTCAAGTCCGACTAATTTTTTTGATACTCCGTTTGTCAGTTGGCTTATAATAATTTCTTTACCATTATAATCAACTTGTTTATCTTTTGGTATTGACCAAGACAGTCCTGCTTCAATCGGGGTTGTATTTTCGTCAAGATCGTTCCCGTAAAGATGGAGTGCAGCTTCAAGTCTGAGAGTGTCTCTTGCTCCTAATCCTATAGGTTTTATACCGAATTCTTTCCCTTCTTCAAGAATTTTATCCCATAAAAATTCAGAAAATTCATTTTCCACTAAAAGTTCAAAACCATCTTCCCCTGTGTATCCTGTACGGGAGGCTAAAAGTTTGATTCCTTCAATAATTGTTGGTTTTATCGTAAATGATTTTTGTTCTTGTATTTTGTAGCCCATTTTCCGCATTAAATCAATTGCACGAGGTCCTTGTATAGCCAGTAGAGAATAATTATGTGATTGGTTATCGATTTTTACATTCATACCGCGTTTATTACGGACCATCCAGTTTAAGTCTTCATCAATTCTTGAAGCATTACAAATAACAAGATAATATTCTATTCCTAGTTTATAAATTATTAAATCATCAATCAAGCCGCCATTTTTATTTGGCAGTTGGCAATATACAGCTTTTTCGTATGCGAGTTTTTCTATATCTTGGGGAACAATTTTGTTTAAAAAAGCGGTCGCATCTTTTCCTGAAATAAAAACTTCACCCATGTGAGAAACATCAAATAATCCTACTGCTTCACGTACAGTTTTGTGTTCTTCAATAATGGATGAGTATTGTACAGGCATGTGCCATCCTGCAAAGTCTACCATCTTTGCTCCCAAATTAACATGCTTGTCGTGCAAATATGTTTCTTTTACCATAATAGAATTCCCCCATAAACTTATTTCTATTTTTTCATATTGGGGTTCATTATGTCAATAATTTATTTAGATAGATTAAATCAGTTAGTATGTTTATTTTCAATACTAAACACCGAATAATATATTCGGTGTTTAGTTATATTAGAACTTTTGATTAAGATTATAATAATTGTTTATATAAATCAATTTGTTTCGAGGTTAATTTTTCAGGAAGTACAATTTTGATTTTAGCATTAAGATTTCCAAAACCTCCTGATTTTTTAGGCAGACCTAAATTTTTTAGGCGTAATGTTTTTCCTGTAGATGTCATTTTCGGAATTTTAATTGAAATATTTCCATGAAGTGTTGATATTTCTTTTTGACAACCTAAAACGGCTTCTGGTGGAGTTATTTCAATTTCTTTGGTTAAATCAGAACCTTTAATTTCATATTCAGGGTCTTTTGGTGTTATTATAAGATACAAATCTCCTTTTTGCCCGTAGGCATCAGTTTTGCCTTCTCCTTTGAGTCTGATTTTTTGACCTTCTTTTATTTCTTTTGGTAATTTTACTTTTATGGATTTATTTTCATGGATTATCCCAGTACCTCCGCATGCGCTACAGTAAGTTCCACCTCCAGGACATTGTGTACATTTTCTCATATCGGTGAATTTGACAGATATTGGTGCATCTGAAAATAAATCTTTTGCTGTAACATTTAAAGTTTTTGTTTCATCAAGTTCTTCTGATTTGGAAGCTGAAGTACGTCTTGCTCGTGAAGTTTGTCTGTTATAAGTTTGTTGAGAGCCCATAGAGCCAATATCTCCAAAATCAAATCCTGAAAAGTTACTTCTGCCGCCTGCAGCTGCGCCGGCTCCCATCATGTCTCCGAATAGGGAACTGAAAAAGTCTGAAAACCCTCCCATATCCTGTCCGTTAAAGTTAAATTGTTGATATGCGCCACCTTGACCTGTTCCAAAATTGAAATGCTCAAATCCGGGTGGAGGTGTATAATCAGCTCCTCCTTGCCAGTTTGCACCTAAGCTATCATATCTTTGTCTTTTTTGTTTATCTCCTAATACTTCGTATGCTTCGTTTATTTCTTTAAATTTCTCTTCAGCTTCTTTTGTTTTATTCACATCCGGATGAAATTTTCTTGCAAGTTTTCTGTATGCAGACTTAATTTCTGCTTCTGAGGCATCTCTTTTTATTCCAAGGGTTTCATAATAATCTTTGTACTTCATAATTAAATCTCCTACTCTAATGATAATATAAAATAGGAGAAAGTTTTTATTTTTTAATTATTTCTTAATTATATTATTGACTAGATATCCTTTAATCTTTCACTCATTTGGAGAATATCGTTTTTTATAAGTTCTATAGAGCCTGAGTTATTTAGGAAATTCAAGATAGTCTTTTTATTACCTGCTGCTAGAGGGCGTTTATTTTCAATCGTCATGGATGGATGAAGAATAGATATTTCCAAAATATGTTGAGATTTATCAGCTTCGTCTTGAGAAATATTCATTGCTATGGATTTACAGTGAAGTTTTTTGTTTGGATTTTGAAAATGTTCATTGATTGTTCTATAAAAATGTGTATCAGAAATTTCGTATTCTGCACGTGTTTTTATTTTATTTAACAAGTTATTTAGTTGATTGTCAAAATCCACAGGTAATTTCCCTTTCAAATGATTTATTGTTTTGTGTTGTATTTTGTTAAATTTTATCATATTTACCTCTATTAATCTATAATAAAATATTTGAATTATGCTGCATATTCTATATGCGGAATAAAATTTTCCAATTTTTTTGCTTGATCTGCTTTATCTAATTCATATAATTTTTTCATGCTTTCTTCAGATAAAACAGGGTCAAATTTTTTATCAAGTTGAGGTCTTGGAATTTTTATACCTAGTTCCGGAGCTCTGTAATAGTCATAAAATTTACTTATATATCTATCGTATTCTTCAGCATCTTCGCCTTTGAGCTTTCGTACTGTATTTTTGTATGTTTCAAGAATTTTTCCTAAAGTGTTTTTACCTTTTGTAGAATCATATTTAAAGTGCTCATATTCTCCAAATTGTCCGGAGCCTCTTACTTGGATTTCTGCAAGTGTTCCATCACTAAGTTTGACATTTATTTGCCCTGTTGTATAGCCGGATGGTTTGATAGCTTCTTTTGCTGATTTGGAGAGTCCTTCAAGGCCATATTTTGCTAAGTCGATATTTTCAGAACAGGTTATAATATCAAATCTTTCTCCGGTAGCTAGTTGTAATCGTTCAAATTGTCTTATTTGATTGTCAGAAAAATATGCAATACCATTAACACCTTTATAATTATTCACTTCAGTCATTCTGAGAGGTTTTATATTTGGGTTTGTTTTTAATTCATACAGTAAATCTTTTCTGATTCCGGCTTGTTCAAGTTGTTCAAAGGTAGTTACTTTTCTATTTAGTGCATCTTTTAGTCCTGACAACATGAATTTTTTAAATGCAGGTTCTGAATGTCTTTCCGCAAGAGCTGTTTTTATTGGTTTTGCCAATTTTTCTGCTGTTATACGTTCTGTTTCCGTTAATTTCTCATTATTAAACAACCTTTGTACAAGGTTTTTTTCAGAAGCGCTAAGAGCTTTGCCTTCTATTTTGATATTGTTAATAGTTTCTGTTACATCTTTAGGTGTTAAATCTTTCAAATGTATTCTGCCGCCAATAGCATCTTGAATAATTTGAGTTGCATCGTTGTCTGTTTTTATTGTTTTATTACCTTTTATTGTCATTCTTTCAAGTTTTGAAAATATGGAATTGGCTCCTTTTGCGCGTACAGAAATATCAAAACCATCAAAAATTTCTTTTATTTCTTTTGTTGCAGATGTTTCTGCCGCTTTGTATTTTTGTGCTAATCTTACTGATACATTACCAAGTTCTCCGAGTTGTATTACGTCTTTACTTTTTAGTAAATCTGCTGTGATTGGAATTGCAGGATTAGTTAGATGTAATGTCTCAGGGCGAATTGGCATTGTAATATCAGGTTTTACCCGATATTGAACAACTCCGCTTGTATTTAGCATGGTTTGTTCATTTTTTGCTCCAAAGCTGAGTAATGTTGAATTTCCCTTTGCTGCTATTTTGGATGCCGGTTTGTATATTAATTCCTCGCTGCGCAATATGTTTTTGGCAGCTTTAAATATTTTTGGTGCAAGAACCATTATTTCTCCTAATTATTTATCCCCTATTCTTATATAAAAAATTTTTGATTATAAAAATTGCTTGATTGAAAAAAAGATATTACAAAACTGTAATATCTTTTTTTATTTATATTGTATGTGTAAATTGGTTATTATCTTAAGCTAACTTTTACAGCAGGTCCTTTTTGTTCGATTTCAACTTTATGTTCTCTAGCTAACCAGCCAAGACCTAAATCTGCAAAATTTCCTTTAAGGTCTAATTCTTTTTTCATTTTTGCAAAAGAAGTAGTTCCGTTTTGGCTTAAATAATTGTAGATTTCTCCAGCTGCAAACCCGATTTGTTCTTCCTGTGATAAAGTTACTTTTTTTGTTGCCATGATTCTTTCCTCCATAAATGATTGTTCATATAACACTTTTTCGATAGTTCAATAATAAAGTATTCTCAAATTTTAAACATCATTTTAACAATGTAGTTTTGAGCGAATTTTATGCTAAAATACATTATAAGGAGTATTGATTTTGCTGATTGACAGTACCATAGCGTCTAATAAAACTAGTTTTTTAGTTGATAAATATGTAGAGTTGGTTAATAATGGGGTTCCTGCTTCTGCGATACTTGTTATAGTGCAAAATTCTACGTTAAAGAATCAATTTCAGGATAAAGTATTGGAAAATCTTAATGTTAACTTTATCGAAAAACCTAAGATATATTCTTTTTTTTCACTTGTGTATAATACTGTTTCTGATAATTGGGCGTTTTTGGAAGATAGAAATATTTTTGACAATCCGGTAATTCTGCCAAATCTTACAGGTTTGGAGGTATCTCAATTCCTATTAAAAGATATATTAAAGGAAGTTCAGTTTAGGGGTTATAATTCACGAATGTCATTACTTCATCAAATTTTTAGAAGGTATTCTTTGATTGTTCAAAATAACCTTACACAAAAGGAAGTTGATGAGCGTGCAGAAATTTTGAAAGAAGGTTTTTCGGATGAAGCCTCTCTTGCTATAAAAAGGTTGTTACGAAAAACTTTGGAACTTCGAGATTTTGATTATTTAAGACAATGTTTAATGTTTAATTTCATTTATAAAAATACGGATTATTTTAAGGATATTAAATATTTAATTGTTGACGATGCGGATGAGTGTGCACCTATATGTATTGACTTTATAGAATTCTTGTCTAATCAACTTGAAGATTTTTATATTACAATAGATCCACTTGGCTCTTCCAGATGTGGCTATTTAAGTGCTGATAAAAATAATTTTGAAAAATTAAAACATATTTTTTCTCCAGAAATAATGAAAATTAATTCAGAGACAGTTCTTTTACAGGATGCTCAAAATTTATATAAAAATATATATTCGGAAGAACATAATGTTTTGGATAATTTTTCTTATGAGACTTTTGTAAAACGCTCATCTATGGTTGATGCTGCTATAAAAAAGGTCAAAAGTTTATTAAATAAGAAGATAAAGCCTTCAGAGATTGTAATTATCTCTCCTGTAATTGATGATATGCTCAAATTTACATTAAAAGAAAATTTTCAGTCCAGTATAAAATTATGTTATCTTTCAGGTAGTGAGAAACTTATTCAAAATCGATTAGTTCTTGCAGCTATAACGATACTAAAGCTTAATACAAAATTAAAAGATACATTATCCGAGTTTGATATAAGAGTTATTCTTTCTGAATTTTTGTATATCCCATTAAAATATTGTGAAGAAATTTTGTCTGCGTTTCATGTTGATAAAGTTCTGATTCCATATACGTTTTCTGATGCAGCATATTCTGAAAAGTACAACATGTTTTTAAAGCTTGTTGATAGTTTAGCAACATCTGATAAAAAAATTTCTGAGCAAATTATTGAAATTTATGAAAATTTATTTTCGTTTTCTAATTTTAATAAAGCTGAAATTAATAAATTTAATTTTTTTGTCAAACAAATAATTGATTTTGAAAATGTTTTTGGAAATACTTTTAATTCTCGCAAAGTTGATATAATTTTACAGATAGAAAATTCAATTATTGCAGAAAATCCATATTCGGTATTAGATATTGGAGAAAATGATTTAATTATTTCAACACCTCAAAAAATTATAGATAATCAGATAAAGACCAGATATCAGATTTGGCTTGATATTTCAAATTCTGAGTGGATAAAATCGGATACAGGTCCGCTATATAATGCTTGGGTATTTCAAAAAGATTGGAGTAAACCAACTTATACTATTGATGATAATATCAGTTTATCCAGAGATAAAAATGCAAGAGTTTTGCGAAAGTTGGTTTTGTGTTCAAAAAACAAAGTATTTTGTTATTCCAGTTTATTTGATTCTAACGGTGTAGAAAATTATGGAGCAATAGAAAACTATATAAATGTTCATTCTGAAGATATACAAACTCCAGATTCTGATTCAAAATTTTATATAATTCCTCGTCCTGATCAGAAACCGGTACTTGATTATATAAATGGCTATATGGGGATATCTGCGGTTCCTGGTGCAGGAAAAACAACGATTTTACTTGCATTAATTATTAAATTACTTGAGCGGGGGGTAGACCCGGATAGAATTTTTGTGCTTACTTATATGGATTCTGCTGCTCGTAATTTTCGGGAAAGGATTAAAAATGTTCGAAAAAATTCGTCTAAACTTCCAAATATTAGCACTATTCATGGGTTAGCTTTAAGGATTTTAAAAGAAAATGGTAATTATGAAAAACTGGGGTTAGCTTCTGATTTTGAAATTTGTGATGACTCTCAAAGATTGAGAATTTTAAGGGAAATATCATCTAAGCTTCATCTGGAACAAAAAACAGCTGAAGAGTTTGATCGTGCGGTTTCTGTTTTTAAAATGGGGGCAGGTGTATTTAGTAATGAATTGACAGATAAAAAGCTGAAAAATTTTAAGTTATTTTATTCTCTTTATCAAGAAAATTTGAAAGAATTTAATTTGATAGATTACGATGATATGTTGACAGGTTCTGTAAAAATTTTGAAAGAAAATCCTGATATTTTAAAACATTATCAGGAAATTTGCGAGTATATAATTGAAGATGAAGCTCAAGATTCTTCTTCTATTCAACAAGAATTGATATCTCTTTTATCAGGTAAACACAAAAATGTCATCAGATGCGGCGATGTTAATCAATCTATTACTTCAACTTTCTCAAATGCTGATGTAGAAGGCTTCAGGCGCTTTATAACAGAAAATTATAATGTTAGTATGAATTGTTCTCAACGCTGTGCTCAAGGGGTATGGGAATGTGCGAATAAGTTGGTTTCTATGTCTTTAGAGCAAGAAGATAGTAAAAATTCTTTTTTTAAATTGTTTATGCAGCCTGTAGAGGGTAAAAATCCAAAATCTTCCAATGCAGTTGAGGCAGAAATCTTTGAAACCCAATTGGATGAAAAAAATTATGTACTAAAATTGATTAAAAATACACTAACTAAGCATCCTGATTATACTGTTGGTATTTTACTCAGAAATAATTATCAGGTTGCATCCTGGCAAAATTTGATTGAAAATAGCGGATTAAAAGTAATTACAAGAAATCAGTGCTTAGAACAAAAATCGATTTTTAAAGCTATTTTTGCAGTTATGAAAATTATCCTCAATCCTTTTGATAATAATAATTTGAGTATTAATTATGAAGTTCTTTCTGAATTAGGTATATATAAAAGGGGATTAGGTGATGAAATAAAAAACTATGAAAATGCATTTATAAAAATAAATGCGGATAATTTTGATAATCAAAGTTTGGAACAATTTTATTGGGATATTAATTATTGGATTTCTTTATGCTATTTATCCCCGAATGAGCTGGTCGTAAAAATTGCATCTTCTCTAAATATATTTAAAAGTGAGATTGAAAAATCTAATATTTATCTTATTTCTACTCTGGTAAAACGTATATGTATTAAAAATAATTCGTTAGAATATGTGGTAGCCAGATTGTCTGAACTTTCCAAAAAGCCTAACTTAAGCGGTTTTAAATTCTTTTCGGAAGAAGATGAGGATGATAAAACCTCTTTGCAGGGCAAAGTTCAAATTATGACAATGCATAAATCTAAAGGTGATGAATTTAATTTGGTATTTCTTCCTGAAATGTCAGAAAGAAATCTTCCTTTGTCAATATCTTCAATTAATCTTAAATCTGCAGATTTTATAGAAACAGTAAAATCATTTAATCCTGAATATAAGAAGTTGTCAGAATATGAGCTAAAACAAGAAATTCTGTCTGAGAATTTAAGACTTTTATATGTTGCGATAACCAGAGCTAAAAATAAATTAGTGATAACGACATCTTCTAAATCTAAAACGAGGTATGGTAAAGAACAGCAGAATAAACCAAGTGTAATTTTTGAAAACCTTTTTGATGTGAATGCGTTGCATAATAGAAATATCGAGGCAGGTGTTATATATGATAAATAGTTTTTCTCCAAATATGTTAAAAACATATAAAACTTGTCCTAAAAAGTTTTTTTACCAATATATAGAAAAAGTTAGTGTCCCTGTTTCTCAAAAAACTTTTGATAAAGGGAAGAAAATCCATGCCCTGGCAAATTATTTTTTGCAAGGTATAAACATTTCACGTATAGAAACAGCGTTGTCTGAGGAAGAATTATATATTTGGCATCTGTTATTAGATAATCCGTTTTATAAGAAAGATTGTCTGAAATCTGAATTTCCTGTAATGTCAAAATTTGGAAACTATTGGGTTGGAGGCAGGTTAGATGCTATTGTTTATGATATTGAAAAGTATTATATTTTAGATTATAAAACCGGTTCAATCCCTAAAAATCCGGAATTTGATTATCAAACTATGATTTATTTATTATGTGTGGACAGATTTCTCAAAAATTATGAGAGCTTATCTTTTGTATATATTAATCTTCGTAATAAACAAAACTATGTGATTGAATTTAATGAAGAATTAAGATGTAAATATGAACAAAAAATTCTTGACATATGTAATATGATATCATCTGATGGTTTATATTTACCAAATAATGAAAGTTGTAAATATTGTGAATTTTTCAAAATTTGCGAGTTTCATCAATAAAGCTTATTATTTTTTTAGGATAAAACTGCTTTAATTGCAGCAATCATAGCATTAGGATTTGCAATGTTTTTCCCTGCGATATCAAAAGCAGTACCGTGTCCCGGTGATGTTCTTATAATATCAAGCCCTATAGTTGTATTGACGGTATTATCACCTGCAACGGTTTTTATTGGTATTAAACCTTGGTCATGGTAGTTTGCAATATAGCAATCAAATTCATCTTTTTCATTTTTTAAATAATGTTCTGCCGCTTTTACAAATAAAGTATCAGCCGGTAGCGGCATTGTAATATTTATTCCTTTTTTTTGCAGTATTTTTACTGCAGGAATTAGTATATCAATTTCTTCGCGTCCTAAGATTCCATCTTCACCGGCATGTGGATTGAATCCGCATAGTGCAAATTTTGGATTTTGTATCCCATAGTATTTATTGAATGTTTTTACTAAATTTTCTATTTTGGTTATTATAATTTCTTTTGTAAGATGTATATCTTTAATTGCACAATGCCTTGTTAGTAATAATACTCTGAAGTTGTTAGCTACAAAAAGCATTTCTGCAAGTTGATTTCCATGAGAAAGAAAATTTTGCAGAATTTCTGTTTGTCCGTTAAATTTGTGGCCGGCAAGATAAAGTGCATTTTTAGCAACTGGTGCGGTTACAATTGCTTTAGGTTTGATTTCGCAGACCTTTTTTAATATCTCAAATGAGAATTCTCCGGCTTCTTTACTAACTTTTCCAGGGCAAATTGCTGATTTTTTATATGGAATTTCAATAATTTCATATTTTTTATTTAGTTTTCCATAAAAATCAATAATTTTTTTATTAGTTATAAGTATAATGTTTTCTGTTGGTAAATCCAGCTGGTTTAAGGCTTTTATTGTAATTTCAGCTCCGATACCATTTGGGTCTCCGGTTGTAATAGCTATTTTGTTCATATTTTATTCTTCGTGTTTTGTGAGATATTTTAAAATATCTATAAGAGTGTTGACGCCACCTAGATTTCCAGATTTAGTTATAATCCACTGATTTGAATTTACACTTCTGCTTAACGCAATTGCCGGCACAACTTCATCAATAAGCTTTAGTTGGTTTGCGTTAATAATATTACAACATTTATAAGCTGTTTCGCCGCCAAGTGTAATTAGTATTGCTTTTTTTCTATTGAGAACTTCTTTTGTAAGCTCTGATAAAAAGTCTGTTATAACGTTCGCCAATCCTGATTTTGTCAAGTCAGCTTTTATTGTATCTTCTGCAAAGCCGTCAAAGTTCCTTATAAGTTTGGATGTGTGTACTAAAACAATATTATCATTACCCAAATTTGAAACAATTCTATCAACAAGATTTTGTGTAACTCCTGATAAAACCGTATTCATATCAAGTTCTATTATAAGGCTATTTTCATCAAATTCATCGCTTTGTTCCAGTTTATCAATTTGGTTTGCAGTAATTTGTGTTGCGCTTCCGGAAACAATAAACTTTGGTAATTTTGGTAATTTAACCGGTAATACTTCTTCTTCCTCATTAGGCGGAAACCACTCATTGCTTAAAACCTTTGCAGCAGCCGCAGTCCCTACAGGAAGTATATTATAATTTGATTTTTGCATAGCGAGAATAACTTGTTCCAAATCTGTTGTTGATACTGAATCTACAACAATTATTTTTTTCCCGTTTGCTATTAAATTATTTAATGCCATTAAAATAGGACCGGCACCATCTAATATTGTTTTTAATTCAATATTGGCAACAAGATTTTCTAACTTAGGACCCAGTTGAGTTTTTAATAATGTAGGTAAATGAGATTCTGTTATTGGAGAGTAAGGATCTCTTGCCATTTCGGTGCGTTCAATTGGAACACCTCTTAGTAAATGGTATCCTCCAACTGTTATTCTTCCTTCTTGAGGAAATGCTGGCATGATTATAGCTGCATCTAAATCGAGAATGTCCAAAATGGACATTACTTCTACTGCGATATTACCCCTTACTGTTGAATCAATTTTTTTATAGAAAAAGTCCGGATTGATTTTTTCTACAAACAATAGTGTTGCTTCTTTTACTTTTTCAAAAGCTTCTTCAGGCGGACAATTCCTTGATTCTGTAGATATTGCCCAAGCTTGAGAAATATTGTCTTTAGTTTTTTCAATATGTTTATCTAATAAAATATTTGTGTCTGCGCCGTTTAATTTAAATTGCAGAGCAGTATCGTTTGCTCCTGTTAAATCATCAGCAATTATTCCAACAATATTAGAGTTCATTATCATAATACAGCTTCTGTTTCCGCATCTTTCTTAGAACCGAGTAATCTAATTGTATTTGCAACAATGTAGAATGATTCTCGTTCATTATTTGTAACTTTATCAATCCATCGTCTGTTTGCAATTCTTCCGTCAATAGCAACGAGTCTGCCTTTTTTGACGTATTCTGCAGCAAATTCTGCTTGGTTACCCCAAACTTCTATATTAAACCAATCTGTAACTTCGGATTTTGTTTTTGTATCCCATCTGTTTACTGCAACAGAAAAGGAAGCTTTTGTTTTTCCGGAGTCGTATGCATTAAAATTTTCTGACGCATCTCTGCCTACTCTTCCGACAACTGTTACTGTATTCATATCTTTTTACCTCTTTCAATGTTACATTATACAAAATATTTGCAGCATGTCCAAATTAATACATTTTGACTAATTTTCTAACTTGCAGTAATATTTCTTGAGCTTTTAATCGAGCTTTTTCAGAACCTTCTTTTATGATTTTTTCAACATCTTGCGGATGTGCTTCGTAGTATTTTCGTTTTTCTCTTATTTCTGAAAGTTGTGAATTTATTTTATCTCCAAGTTGTCTTTTACATTGCGCACAACCTCTAAGCCCTTTTTCACATTCGCATTTGACAGTTTCTATTTCATCATTATTTCCAAATATTTTCCAATACTTAAATGCAACTTCACATTCATCAGGATGTCCCGGATCATCTTTTCTTAATCTTGAGCGATCAGTGATTGCTGTCATTACTTTTTTAGATGTAACTTCAGGTGTGTCTGATATTTTAATATCATTATTGAAGGATTTCCCCATTTTATTTCCATCGAGTCCGCAAATAAGCGAACAATTATTTAGTAAAGGTTTAGCTTCTTTAAAGAATTCTCCATAAAGATTATTAAATCTTCGTGATATATCTCTGGTTATTTCAATATGCGCAACCTGATCTATACCTACAGGAATATAGTCGGCGTTGAACATCATAATATCAGAACTCATCAGGACAGGATATCCCATTAACCCATAGTTTATTTGAGAACTTTGTCCTTCTTTTGATTTTAAAATTTTTGCCATATCCTTAAGACAAGGGTCTCTTTCAACCCAGTTTTGCGGTGTAATCATTCCCAAATAAATGTTCAATTCTGCAATTTCAGGGACTAAAGACTGAACATAAATTACTGATTTTTGAGGATCTATTCCGCAAGCAAGCCAGTCCATAATTACATCTAAAGTGTTTTGTTTTAAATCTTCTGTTTTATCGTATTTTGTAGTCAGAGCATGCCAGTCTGCAGCAAAAAAATAACAGTCATACTTATCTTGCAGTTCTACCCAGTTTTGTATAACTCCTAAATAATGTCCTAAATGAAGTTTTCCTGTGGGTCTCATGCCTGATACAATTGTTTGTTTCATAAAAAATCCTTTCTATAACTGAAGTAATTATATAACAAACAGTTTATACATAGTTGATAATTACTAAATTATTTACATAAAGATTTTATGAGAATTGTTTATGCAATGTAAAATATTAGATTTATTAAAAAATCTGCAACCAGCATATAAATTGTTGATAATATAGCAGCTTGAGTAGTGGAAGTACCTACTTCTTTGGCGCCTCCACGAGTTTCATATCCTTTTGTTGCACAAACAAGTGCAATTAGAGCTCCAAAAATACAAGCTTTTAGAAGACTTATGTAAATATCTTTTGTTGCGAGCCAAGCCCAAACGGATGCAACATATCTTGCCGGATTTAAATTTATTGTTCCAAGTGAAACAAACATTCCACCCATAATTCCAACAAATTCTGCAATTAAAACAACCATTGGTACAGTTATTGCAGATGCAATAATTCGTGGTGTAAAGTAGTATCCTACAGGATTTATTTTTAATGTTTTAATTGCGTCAACTTGAGATGTTACTTGCATATTTGCTATCTCAGCTGAAATAGCGGTTCCGGCTCTGGCTCCTATTGCTAAAGCAACAAATCCAGGGGCAATTTCTCTAATCATGACAATTGCAATGGTTCCTCCGATATAGGATTCTGCGCCTGTCATTAGAAATTCTTTTGATACTTGTATTGCAATAACTGCAGCAGAAATAAATGCAATAACCAGAGATATTGGCAGTGAATCATAGCTTATATTGGCAGCTTGTGAAACAATTCTTCTGAAACGTATATTGCCACCAAATGCGTATTTGAAACATTCTATTAAGTTTTGGACGCATAAGCCTAAGAATTTAATCAAGTTTTCTAGCCCTTTTATATTTTTTTTCAATATATCATAAAAATTTTTACCGGGCTAGAATAACGAAGTTGTTATTTTTTATTTTGTTTTAATTTTTCCTTATCAACAGATGCTATAAATTTTATTGCCTCGTTAGACGGAATTGCAAATCCAATACCAATATTTGAGATATTGTGATCCGGATTGTAAATAGATTGACTTATACCTATTACTTCTCCTGTGGTATTTAATAATGGACCGCCGGAACATCCAGGGTTTATGGCTGCATCAGTTTGAAATCTGTTTTTTACATAATCTATCCTTGAGATTATACCTTGGGTTAATGTATTTGAGAATCCGAAAGGATTGCCTATTGTTAGGACTCTTTGTCCAACTTTTACTTCTTCAGAGTCTCCAAATGATACTACCTGTAGCGGTTTCTTAGGCTCAATTTTTACAAGTGCAAGGTCTTTATTTTTTCCCATTTGGGCAATAAATTTAGCTTTATAGGTCTGTCCGTTAAAAGTGGTTACCTCTATAGAAGAGGCTTTATCAACAACGTGAGAACCTGTTAATATCAAACCGTCTTGTGTTACTATACATCCTGTCCCGGCAGAAACTCCATCCGGAACTTGTGCATCTATAGCTACAATAGCAGGACTTATTTTTTCATAAACACTTATATTTATTTGTTCATCAGGTGCATAACTAGGTTGAGCTATTGTGCAACCTGTTCCTAATAAAAAAATGAAAATAATTAAAAATACATTTTTTCTCATTTCAACCTCTTTACCTTTAAATTATTTTGGTCATTGTATTGAAATGGTATTCTCTTTCCTGTGGATTTTTGGTTAGTTCTTGAAAATATTAAAATTTTAATGTATAATTCAGAAGACAATATGTCCACAATATTAATGTTAAGGAGAAATTTATGGCAAGAATTGATTTATTTAAACATCATTTAGATGAAAAACGCGCAGTAAAAATTATTGCTGGTATAGATAATTTTGATATTGATAATATTAAAAAAGTTGTATCTTCAGCTGAAAAAGCAAAGGCTTCTGCTGTTGATATCTGTGCAAGAGAAGATATAATCAGAGAAGTTCGTTCAATGACTGATTTACCTTTATTTGTGTCTTCAATTGTCCCATCTGAATTAGTTAGAGCTGTTGAACTTGGTGCAGACGCTATTGAGCTTGGAAATTTTGATGTTTTATACAAAAAAGGTACATCTTTTTCTGCAGCAGATGTTTTATCTTTAGTTGAAGAAACTAAGGCCTTGTTAGGCGATAGAGAAATATTTTTCTCTGTAACTATACCTGGTGAAATTTCAACTGCTGACCAGATTGAATTAGCTATAAAACTTGAAGCTCTTGGTGTAGATTTGATTCAAACCGAAGGACATTATTCTTCTTCTGTTGAATTAACAGGTGCAAGAGCTTTAATTGATAGAGCTGAATTAACTATTTCTAATACAATTGAACTTGTAAGAAATGTGGAATTACCAATTATGACAGCTACAGGTATTAACCCTACAACTGCTCCGTTTGCATTTGCGGCAGGTGCAAGTGCTGTTGGTTGCGGTTCTTGTGTTAATAAATTATCTTCTGATTTAGCAATGGTTGCTACAATTTCTTCTTTGGTAGAAATTGCTGAAAAAAATGCTGTGAAAATTGCAGAATTAGTGTAATAACTGATTAAAATTAAAATAATAAAAACGCAGGTAATAAACATTACCTGCGTTTTTATTAATAATGATATTTTTCATAAAAAAAAGACCTTGTTATTATAATCAAGGCCTATCCGTTTAAATAAGAAGAGAGAGCTTTATATATTTATATAAAGTATCCTGAATTTTAAAAATTGCTAAATTTGTAATAGTAAATTTACAAATCTTAATATTGATTTGTAAATAAGACTTTAATATTAAGTTTTGTCTAATTTTTTATTTGTGTTAAACTTAGGTTATAAATGTTTAAGAGAGTTGATGTATGAATATAAACAAAGAAAAACTTATTTCCTGTATAAAAACAATATCTCGACCAAGAGTTCTTGTTGTTGGAGATTTAGCTTTAGATGAAATGATATACGGGGATGCGGAAAGAATTTCTAGAGAGGCTCCTGTTCTTATTTTGCAGCATACAAAAACAAAACTTATTTTGGGCGGAGCTTCAAATGCAGCACATAATGTTGCAACTCTAAATAATGGTAAAGTCGGTGTTATTGGGGTATCTGGTGATGATTATTATTCTGAACTGTTATTTGATACATTCAATAATGCAAATATTGATTGCTCGCAGATTGTTAGGGATAAATCCAGAAAAACTATTGTTAAAACAAGAATTTCTGGTTCTATAACTACATCTATTACTCAGCAAATTGTGCGTGTTGATAGGCAGTCAAAAGGACCTATTTCCTCAGAAACTGAGGAAAATATTATTCGAAATATTAAAAAATCATTACCGGATTATGATGCAGTAATTTTGTCAAATTATCATATTGGGACTCTAACAGATAGAATTATAAGTTATACTACAGAGCTGGCCAATCAACTTGGAAAAATAGTTGTTGTTGATGCTCAGAAAGATTTGGATATATATAAAAATGTTACTTCTATGACTCCAAATCTTCCAGACACGGAGAAGTCTGTTGGTTTTAAAATAGAATCTGAAAAAGATTTGAAACTTGCCGGAGCAAAATTGTTAAATGAAACAAATGCAAAGGCTGTATTAATCACGTGTGGAGCTGATGGTATGTTTGTTGCAGAACCTCATGATGAATATACAAAAATTCCGGTATTTAACAAGTCTGAAGTTTTTGATGTTACTGGTGCGGGAGATACTGTTACTGCAGTTTATTCATTGGCTTTAGCAGCAGGAATCGATCCTGTTTATTCGGCTATAATAGGAAATGTAGCTGCAAGTATTGTTATTAGACAATTTGGTTGTGCTACAACAACGGTAGAAGAACTTTTGTCTGCTGTTGAAAAATTATAGAGATTAATTTAAAGGAGATTTTTATATGGAAAAATTGAAAGAACTTGTAAGCAAAATCAAGATAGTTGATTTTATTATAGTTGCTTTTGTAATTATTGCTTTATGTGTTGGTTTTTATACGTATAAAGGCTATAGACAAACAGCAGATAAGCAAATTGAAGCTACATCAAAAGTAGTTTTTAAAGTTTATATGAGGGGGGTAACTTTTTCTGGAGAAAAAATTCCAATTGTTAAAGGTGATAAAACATTTATTAGTATTAGAAATGTTCCATATTCAGATTTAGATATTGTCGATGTAAAAGCTGATAGACGGAAAATAGTTCTTCCTACCTTGAATTCAAAAAAGGTTGTTATTGTCGTAGAAGATGTTTCTCAACCTGATTTGTATGATGTTGTAGTTACATTAACGGATACTGCTAAGATTACTAAAGACGGTGCAGTAGTTGGTGGAAATAAGATTAAAATGGGTTTGCCTATTACCTTAGAAGGTCCAAATTATAAATTTACAGGTTCAGTTTCTGATATTAAGATTGTCGACGCAGTTGATGATGAAGCTATAAATAAAGATATGAATACTACAGATGATGTTCAATAAAATTTTTACATTTTCTCAGAATAAATTAAATTATATATATGAAAATAGTTTATTTTTGCAACATATAGATAAATTAATATTGTTGTTTATTTTGTTAACCTTTATTGTATCGACATTTATGAATTCTGATACGATTGGTTTTATCGCTTTGATTGCGGTATTTTTAACTTTTGTAAAAATGCTTACCAAGCCTGGAGAAAATGTTAATTTTAAATCTTTTGAAATATGGCTGGTTATATATTTTATGCTGGTTGTTGTAAGTTTGTTTGGTTCAACTTTATTTACTCTCAGCCTTAAAGGTTTTTTTAAGACTTTTGTTTATGTTGCTTTTTATTTTTCTGTTGTGCAATATTTGAAAAATAATAAGTCTCAAATACCGTTAGTTCTTGGTGTTTTAGCTCTATGTACTGCAGGAGAAAGTATAGTTGGCTTTTTACAGAGTTTTTTACATCTTGATGAAATTTCTACCTGGCAGGATAAATCTAATCTGAATCCTGAAGATGTTTTATCACGAGTATATGGTACGTTAAAACCGTTGAATCCTAATTTATATGGTGGGTATCTTATTTGTGGGCTCCCATCTTTAATTGGTTCTATTTTTTATTTTATTAATAAAAAATTATATAAGCTCTCAATAATTCCGTTAGTATTTTCTCTGGTTACGGTGTATGCTATTCTTCAAACAGGGTGCCGTGGGGCTTATCTTTCGATGATTCTTATTTTGGGATGTGCTTTTCTTTTATCTGCTAAGTTTTTTTGGCATACATATAAAAAAATATATATATCAATTATAGGTGCAATTGCAGCTTTATTTTTTATGGCAATGACATTTGTAGGTGCATTAAGACATAGATTTATGTCAATTTTTGCAATGCGAAATGATTCTTCCAATTCGTTTAGATTTAATGTGTATCATTCAGCAATTCAGATGTTTAAAGATAATTGGGTTTTAGGTATTGGTGTTGGGAATAAAAATTTTCGAGAAATTTATGGATTGTATATGAAAACAGGTTTTGATGCATTAAGTGCATATAATATTTATTTAGAGACTGCTGTTGAAAGTGGTATATTTGCTCTTATTGCATTCTTAGGTTTTCTGATTAGTTTATCGAAAGCAGCTGTAAAATTTATTTTTGTATCTGAAAATAGAGAATTTATTATTTTTGTTTCGGCTGCTGTAATTTCAATATGGGCGGTCTTGTTCCATGGGCTTGTTGATACAATTTATTTCAGGCCACAGTTGCAATTTATGTTTTGGACATACGTTGCTGTTATTTCAGTACTTGTACCTACTAAGAGTTTGTAATTTTGTTAAAATGTTTAGCAGAAGAATCCGCGTGTTATGGTTGTTGTATTGCTATAACTATAATTTCCGTATCCTAACCCACCACAAAAGTATGGCATTGGCATAGGATTGTAGAACATTGTGCATGGTGCATTAAAAAACATCCATGGGCTGCAGGCACTCAGTAGTCCCATTGTTCCAAAGGCATTTGATACCGGATTTCCATATCCTGCATACATATTTATTGTGTTTCCAACGGGATTGCCACATTTTTGCATTTCATAAGCTATTTCATTTCTGGCAAGTCCGTTACCTATATTTCCAAATAAATTCAAGGCTGCATAGCCAGGGTTAACACCATTCAGACGCATTTGTCCGTAATTGACCAATGATGCCAATCCGCAATTTATGCCGCTTAATATTCTCATGTTTTCTGCGTAGCCCATAGCTCTCCTTGAGTTAGTACTTATTAATATAAAGTGTTTTTGTTATTAATAATTGCTAATAATATATATATTGTGAAGATATATTAAGTATATATTTTAAAGATTGGTAATTAAGATAATAATTTTCTATACATTGTGGTGATTATTTTCGCTATTTATACAATTAAAATTCATATATAAAGATTTGTAGTGGAGTAAATTGATATGTTTATTGGAAATAGTTGTAATGATTGCAATAGATACAATCGTTTGGAAATGAAAAATGTAGATCAAAATATATTACCATGGCTTGAAGATGTTATTGAAGAAAATAACAGCAAAATAGAGCGCAAAGAATGGAAAAGTAAATATAACAGCTATGTTGTTTATGATTATGAACCTTTTTGTACTGAAGGGTTTGAAATTAATCTTGTTATCTCATCGAGAGAAAATTCTTATCTTAATTTTATAAAATATTTGTATGATGAAAAAATAAGTACAATTGAATATTTAAATAACTGCATTACTATTTGATAGTATGCAAAAAGGAGCTGCTTTTATTACGCGGCTCCTTTTCTAACTTATAATATATAAATAAATTTATGCTTCAGAGGCTGTTTCTGCTGCTGTTATATTACTTTGGAAGCATTCTTTGCAGAATACTTCTCTACCAGGAACAGGTTTAAATGGAACTTGAGTTTGAGCACCACATTTTGAGCATACTGCATCATACATTTTTCTGCGTTTTCGGTTGTTTTTTCTACGAACACTTCGGCATTCAGGGCATCTTTTAGGTTTATTTACCAACCCTTTTTCTGCATAAAATTCTTGTTCGCCAGCTGTGAAGATAAATTCTTTTCCGCAATCTTCACATACTAATTTTTCATCTTCGTACATTGTTTTTCTCCTGATTGTGTACTTTAGGTTAATATATAACCTTACGGTTATCATTCTATTGTACACTATTTTTCATTTTTTGCAAGTTTATCTTATGAATTAGTTTGAGAATCTGGAGGAATGTTTTTGTACTTTTCTGTTTTCTAAAATTCTGCCTGAACGTTCCATATAGTGTTCTCTATGAGTATTATCTGCGTGTCCGCTCTTTTTGAGTCTTTTTATACGGTGTTTTTCTTCTGTAATTTGTGCGTTTACCTTTATTTTTGGGATTTCAGTTTCAAAATTGCCCAAATCTATTTTGACCAGATTGGAACGTCTTTCGATTTCTTCTTTTAGTACTAAAATGTAATCTGAAAGTTGCGCAGCATCGCGATTTCTTCCATTTTTCGACCATTTTTGAGCTATTGATATTAGTTTTTTTATTTGATTTTGGATATATTTTATCGGTTGGTTATTTTGTTGTTTGATAAAATTATCAAGTGCTGTGTCTGTTTTGGCTTCATTCATTCTGCGCGATGTTAAGATTGTAACTCTAAACGTACTCATGTCTTTGGCTGTTTCATCTCCGTTTAATCGAGCTTTATGTTCTTTGCGAAATGCAGTTTGTGGATGAATATGATCATCAGTTCCAACTGAAGGTTCTAACAGACGTAATCCAAGTTCTTCAGAATCACGTGGAATCCTTGTGTATGTTTGGGTTTCATAATTATATCTGAGTTTGTAGGGTTGAGAATACTTAACGATGAAAGCACTTAAGGAATTGGAAGACTGAGGAAGTTTTTCTGCGACTGCGATAATTTTATTTCGTATATTTTGGTCTGAAATATTTATTTGTTTTAATTTATTTATAAAAATTTTTCTTCCGAATCTTTCTTCCGGAGTTGGATTGGGTTCAAATATTTTGTTAAAAGACTCCTGTATTAGTTTACGCATTTGCAGATATTCATTTTTTGGTAATTTCCTTATTATCATATTAATTTTGTTAAGGACATTACTTTGTTGTTTTATTAGAACTTTTTCTGCTTGCGGATATTTTAGTTGAAGGAGTTCTTGAAGTGTAAACTCGGGATGTTTTTTAGAGAGTGTTTCCAATATCGTCAGAACATTTTTTTCAATGTCAAACATATTGGTGCGGTATTCTTTTAATATTTTTATTGCAGAAGAACTTTTTATCTTTAATATTCCCTGTGATTTTATTATATCTATGTCTTCTCTGGGTATAAGTTCAATATCGGAGTATGCATCAGGAATACCCTCTCTTAAAAGTTTTTTAAAAAAGCTTTTTGGAAATTTTTTTTCAAATTCGTAGCTTATATAAGCTACACCGCCCAAAAAACTAACGTTTTTGCGCGGTGTTTCAGTTTCTTTTAATGAAGTATTATTTGGACTTTTTAAAAAGCAATCAATAGAATCAGTATTATATAACAGTTTTGTACAGTGTTGCGTTTGAAAATTGTTATTAGTGTGGATTCTTTGATTTTCGCCAAATTGTATTTTTGTAATTATCATATTTGTATAAAATCCATAAAAATTTTTTTTGTTATTTATTTTTAGAGATGTTACTGACCCATTGGTGGTGGTTGAATATATAATGGTTTAAGTTTTTGCCATTTACAATCCTCTGATTGTAGTTTTTCATAGGCTAATTCTGCTAAGATATTTCCTAGCTGATATTCTCCTTGTTGATATGATATCCCTCCTAAGACCTTTTGAAGTTTATCATCTGTTATTAGATAATAATCTTTTTCTTGCAGTAACTTTTCTATCTGTTCTAATTGTATTGCTCCATGTACTATGTTGTCAACATGTAAATATCCACAATTTTTTCTTGCATCCAGAACAACCATAGTTGGCTTATTTGTATTGTTAAGTTTTGATAATATGTCCAGTGATGAAATTCCGGCAACAGGTAAATTAAGTTGTTGAGCCATGACTCTGGCTACTGTTGTGCAGGCTCTAATTCCTGTAAAACTGCCCGGGCCTATATTTGTACCAATAGCTGTAATATCTGACGGTGTTAATTTATTTTCTTGTAAAATTTCTTTTATAGTCGAGATTAAAAATGCTGAGTGATATTTGTTATCTTTGTTTGTAACTATTTTAGAAGAAATAATTGTTTTATCTTCTGATATTGTTACATACATTTTATCTAAACAAGTGTCAAATGCTAAAATTTTCACGATTCTAATCCTTTTATGATATCAATACAATCTTTTCCAAATCCTTCAAAAGAATATTTTCTTTCATCATTATCTTCGTATGTTACATTTATTTTTATATGATTGAATGGGATTTCGTTTTGAGAAAATTCGGCCCATTCTACAAATGTAATTTGTTTTCCTTCAGAATATTCTCTAAGTTCATCAATAATAGTTTTTACACCTTCATTTTCTAGTCTGTATAAATCAAAATGATACATTGGTAGCTTGCCGCCATGATATTCGTTTAATATTACGAATGTAGGACTTGTAACCTTTTCTTCAATGCCAATAGCTTGAGCAACTTCTTTTACAAAAGCTGTTTTTCCTGCTCCTATTTCTCCGTATAGACTTACAAAGCAGCCTTGATTTTCTATAAGTTTGGCAAATTTTTCAGCTAGTATTTTGGTTTCTTCTAAATTTTTACATATTTTTTCATAATTATTAGTTTTCATTATTTGTTACTACCTTATTTCTTCCAGTATTTTTGGCCTGATAAAGAGCCTTGTCAGCTTTTCTTAGTAAATCTTCATCATTATCGCTTTCTTTCATCTCATAAACCCCAAGACTAAGTGTAACCTTAATTTTTTTTATTTCGCTATCAGGGTTTACTTTTGAAATGTCTATAACTTTTTCTTCTATCGTTTTTCTAAGTCTTTCCGCAACCATTTGAGCTTCATTAATTTTTGTAAACGGCAGCAGGATTGAAAATTCTTCTCCTCCATATCTTCCTGCAATATCGTATTCTCTGAGTTGTCCTCTTATTATTTTTGCGAGGGTTTTTAGCACTAAATCACCAACAGCATGTCCGTAAGTGTCATTTACATTTTTGAAGAAATCTATATCTGTCATAATTCCGCACAATGGAGCTTTTTGGCGTTTTGCATTAGATACTTCTTGTTTGATACGTTCTTCCAATTGGCGCCTATTATAGAATCCAGTTAGGGCATCAAGGGTTGCGTGTTTTAAGATTTCAGCATATACATTGGCCCTGTTAATAGTTGTTGCAATTTGTACAGATAGTTGGCACAGATAATCAATATCTTTTTCTGTAATTTCTTCATTTGTACTTTTTGCAGCGAGTACACCTACGCTTTTTGATTCACTTTTTAGTGGCATAATATAAGTTTTTTTATCATCAGTTATTGTTTTTTCTTCGAGGGTGTCTATCATTTTAAGAATTGTTTTATCATTACATGCTACAGGCCACGCAAGAGTGTAAATCCCGAGGTTTTCATCCTTTAGAAAAATGTAGATGAGATAATCTGTAAAAAATTTATCCAGCATTTCTCCGATTATTGGAATGACATAATTTAATTCGTACTGGGTTTCAATTATTTTTGCGATGTTTTTCATTGTTTCGTGGAAATCAATGTTTTTTTGCATTTTTTCACTTAACAAAATATTTTGAATTTTAATTGAAATAAATGGTGCTGTAATTTCAAGAAAATGATTTAACTCTTCTGTTTCTTTTGAGAATGCTAAATATCCTATACATTTTTTATGTTTAAATAGCGGGTATTTGTATTCATAATTATTATTTGAAATTTTTTCTGTATTTTTGCCGTCAATATCCACAGAAAAACTTTCAATTTCAAAATTTTTTGCAAAAAAAGTTCCCAATGAAGCAATCAGTGATTTTTCACTGTAGCTCTCATTAAGAACTTTTGAAAGTTTTTCTATTTTATTTAACAAAATTAAACCTCAATTTGTTCTGCGATTTCATCAGGAATATCACAGTTAGCATAGACATTTTGTACATCATCTAATTCTTCAAGTCTATCAATTAGTCTCATTACAGATGTTGCAGTTTTAATGTCGGTTATTTCTATTGTATTTTGTGGTATTCTTGTGAATTCTGCTGTTGTACTTTTAAAACCTTCTGCTTCCAGTCCTTCAACAACTTTTTGGAAGTTTTCAACAGAAGTCAAAACTTTATAACATTCTTCTTCTTCTGTTACATCTTCCGCATCAAGGTTTATGGCTGCCTCGAACAATTTTTCAAAATCAGTGTCAGTACTAAATTCAATACTTCCTTTTCTGTCAAACATCCAGCTTACACAATTGGATTCTCCAAGATTACCATTGAATTTTGTAAAAATACTTCTGACATCTCCAGCAGTTCTGTTTCTATTATCCGTCATTGCTTCAAGTACTACAGCTACTCCGCCTGCAGCGTATCCTTCATAAGTGAGTTCTTCATAGTTATCAGATGCTCCGGCACCTGCGCCTTTGTCGATTGCTCTTTTTATATTGTCATTTGGAAGTCCTGCAGCTTTAGCTTTTTCGATAGCTGTTCTAAGTCTAAAATTACCTGCAGGATCTGGTCCGCCAAGTCTTGCTGCAACAATTAATTCTCTTGAATATTTTTGAAAGACTACTGCTTTTTGAGAGTCTGTTTTAGCTTTTTATTTTTTATATTTGCCCATTTTGAATGTCCTGACATTTTAAACCTCTTTATTTTACTATAATTCCTATGTTTAAATATTATCAAAAATGGTTTTCCTTTTCAACTACTTGTAAGAAAAACAGGTTCTTGAATATTCAAGAACCTGTTTTATTAACCTATTTTAGATATCTTATTTTTCAAAAATCCATCCGTTAGTTAAATCAATGGTTAATGGTTTTAAAAGTTTCATATTTGCGGTTCCTTCTGCCGGAACTTCTAGTTTTTCACCTTTAAATGCCCATCTTACAAATTTCATCCACCAGTTTCTGTCTTTTTTTATTTCCGCTGTAGCATCGAAAGTGGTTGTCTGATCATTTTCTGTTGTGATTAATGAATTTTTAAGAACTAAAACTCCGTTTCTGACAAAATATTTTCCAGGTCTTACATCAAGAAGTTGTCCTTTTAACTCTGCACCTTCTCTTATTAAGATGAATTTTTCTTTTGTAACATAGTTTTGAGGTACTTTTGCGCTATACATTGCACCGCCTTCTGATGTTTGAGAGCTAATATAAGTATTCATTCTTACCGGCAAAATTGTTCCGGCTGGAATGGTTCCAACACTCCCCTGTACAGTTGCGCTATCTACAATAAAGCCTTCTCCGGTTTTCTTTCTCATCGCTTCTGCCAGTTTAGCGTTAGGGTTGAGTTTTGCCTGTTCCATCATATTAAATAAAATAGCTGCAACTTCGGCTCTTGTAGCAGGTCTAGTGGCTTCTAAAGATGCTTTTTCTGCGCTTGGTGCAACAACAATCATTCCAAGAATTTCAGCTTTACCTGCCGGGATTAAAAACCATTCAGGAATTGAATTTGCATCTGTATATGTTTTTGTCAAAACTTCTTTTGCTTTTATCGGACTTATTTGTTCTGTTGTTAGAGCATTTACTGCAACAGATATTGATTCTGCTCTGGATACAGAGTCATCAGGTCTGAAGCTTTCATCAGCTTTTGAATTTGAAATTAAATCAAAATAAACTGCTTTTTGGATATCTTCATAAGCCCAATGATTTTCATCTATGTCTGTGAAGTGTACAGGTTGAGCAACTTTTGTGTGTTCTTGTCCTAGTGCTCGGATTGCCATTGCCGCAAATTCTGCTCTGGTAACATTAGAATCCGGCTTAAATGTCCCATCAGGGTAACCTACAATTACTCCCTTTTCAGATAGAACTTTTATCTGTGGAGCAGCCCAGTAGTTATCGTTTACATCCGGAAATGCAAATGTTGGAGTGATTCCCAACATCACTACTGCAATTGATAAAATTGTTTTTAATAATTTGTTCATATACCCTCCTATTATAAATAGAATACACTTTCTAAATTTATCATAATTGAGCTTTTTTTTATAGTTTTAGACCTTGTTATTGTAAATTTCTGTAACGCTTTTTATTGTTTTTATCGTAAAAGATTATTCAAATTCGATTTATTTTTATAAAATTTTGTCTGTTTATGCTACAACTAATTATACATATATGACTAAGGAGGAAAATTTTGATTGAAGGAATAAGTAAATTACCAAATTATTGTAATGGAAAATTATATAAAAGATGGAATCATGTTACATCTATTTTTGGCGGTGGCGTTTTAGCTTCTAAGAATACTAAAAATAATGATACAATAGAACTTCTGATTTCTGAATCTGGAAAAAAAAGGGAGTTGTATTTTTCTAATGGAAAAATTATGGATATTATAGATAATTCAGGGATTAAGAGAACATTTAATTATGAGAAGTCAGGAGAAGAAATTCACGGTTCTATGATGGTTGCAAATGTTTCTGATGCTATCAAGCCTCTTGTTACTTCTGCAAAATGGATTACAAATGGATTGATGCCTAAAATTGTGGAGCTTACCATTAATCCAAAACATAAATTATCTAAAGTTTATGTTCCTGATATAAAATCGGGTGATGGGTTCCCTGCTATTTTAGATCATAGAAATTCAATTAGGGCGGTTAAGGTAAAAGCCGAAGATTTTGAAGAGGTGTCTTATCCGTTGCCAAAGAAAATTACTCTGACAACATCAACCGGAGAGGAAAAAGTTATCGAATCTTCATCCGGTGCTGAAAATATTCTATATGCAAACCATTTTGGACTTACTCATGCATCTGAACCTGGTGCAAACTTGAGAGTATTTGTATAGTGAATTTTGTATTAAATGTATTAATATTTATGTCCTGTTGAGCAATGACTTTTCTCTTTTTATCTCAGTACAATATAGTACCTGAATATTTAGACTTGAATAATACATGAGGAAACAATGCTCAATAGAAAAAAATTTGTTGTGGTTGCAATAATAATTTGTTTATTTTTGCAAAACTTTGTTGTTTTTGCCAAAGATATTAAATTCCCAGATTATGCTTATGAATATGTTGGGGATGATAAATGGGAAAATTTTAATCGTAAAATTTTTAATTTTAATTTAAAACTTAACAAATATGCAATAAGACCGATTCATATTCTTTGGGCCTCTATTATGCCTGAATATGGAATGGATAGGATTAAATCAGTAACTACTAATATTGAATATCCTATACGTTTAGTAAGTAGTCTTCTCCAGCGTGATTTTGAAACGTCCAAAACAGAAACAATAAGATTTTTTACAAATACTGTAATAGGCCTTGGCGGTATGTTTGATCCTGCCAAAAGTTTATTTAATATTTATCCGTCTGTTGAGAATATGGAACAGGCACTTGCGGGATGCAAATTGAAAACAGGCCCATATTTAGTTTTACCTATTATTTCTTCTACTACCCTTAGAGGGCTTTTAGGTAGACTGCTGGATACAGCACTTAATCCAGGATCATATATTGCGACTCCTATTCTTGCAATTATAAAGGCGGGATTAACCGTTAATAAAACATCATTTATGCAGCCGTTTATAAAAATGGTTGAATCTACTTATGCTGATCCTTATGATATTGCAAAAAAAATATATGGGTTGGAAAATTATATCAGATGTAAAAATCTAGACAGAATAGATTTAAAATTACATGTGCCTGTTGAGATGGTAAAAGAAGATAGTAATACTACGGTTGCCAAAAGTCCTGTTCCTGTAAAAAAGGCTCCTGTACCAGTGAAGGAGGATAAACTTGTTCAGACTTTTGTATCTTCTGAAATTGTACTTCCTGATTTGATAAAAGGCGGAACTAACATTGATGAGGTTATAAAGGATTATAGTACTGAAGATTTTAAATTGGGAGCAGATATGATTTTATTTGGCTTTAATCCGCAGAATCCTGTAGTAGATTCTATGAGAACGGCATTGTTTGATTTACCCGGAGTTGATGAATCAGTTTGGAATGAATTATCTTTGTGGAATAGAAGTTTTAGTAAAAGGATTAAAACTTCTTCTATCAACCTCGTTCACGGTAAAGATAATTATAAATACAGATATATTATGCAAAAAGACAAATCTTCCCCTTTAGCAATAATTTATCCTTCAATTGGGGAAGGTATTATGTCTTCTCATTCTGTTTTACTTGCAAAATTGTTTTATGATGCGGGGTATTCAGTTCTTATTCAGGGAAGTCATTTTCAATGGGAATTTGTTAAAAGCATGCCTGATAATTATCGTCCAGGGCTTCCTGCGAATGATGCGATGGTGTTGAAAAGAGTTACATCAAGAATAATAGAGTCTCTTCAAGAAAAATATAAATGCGAGTTTGACGAAAAAGTTTTTATTGGAACATCTTTTGGTGCGTTGACTGCATTGTTTCTTGCAGAGCAAGAGTCCAGATATAATACTTTGGGCTCTACAAGATATATATCTATATGCCCTCCTGTTGAGCTTATTTATGCAATGAAACAAATTGATAAGAATACTGAGGATTGGCATAAATCATCTGAAGATTTAAAACAAAGGGTTGCAATGACTGCTGCTAAGGTTTTAAAACTTTATGAAAAGAAAGAGGATTTAAGTAAAGAAGAAGAAATTAATGCACTACCGTTTTCAGAAGAAGAGGGAAAATTAATTACCGGTTTTGTTATGCATCAAAAACTTTCAGATTTAATTTTTACAATAGAAAAAGCCTCAAAATCAGAAAAAACTGCAATATATGATATGATTAACAGTATGAATTATCAGGATTATGCGGAAAAATATCTTTTGGCACAAGGTGATAAAAGCGTGGAGGATTTATCTTTTGAAACAAGTTTGCATTCTATCTCAGATTATCTGATAAATGGAAATAATTATAAGATTTATCACTCATTGACAGATTATTTGACTAATGCGAATCAGTTAAAAAAATTGAAGCAATATTCTGATAAAAAATTGGTTTTAATTGATAATGGTGCTCATTTAGGTTTTTTATATCGGGATGAATTTATTTCAGATTTGAAAGAAACTATTTCAAACCTTATACCGGATAAAAATCAGGAAAGTAATGAATCTGCAGAAAATTCTGCTATAAGTACGAATGTTTTGCAGCCGTTGGAATAATAGTTTCTATATTTGAGTAGTATAAAATTAATTATAAAAATACTGGCAAAAAATAATATTTACGATTTTTTTGATATATAACATATAGCAAGAAAGGTTTTCCAATGTTAGCAAATTCATTATATATACAAAACTCTAATCAGAATTTTACGGGATATTATTCTTGTAAAATCGGTGAATTCTCAAGTGAATCCAGAGAATTGGCTAAAAAAGGTGTTGATGTTATAAATAATGCCGGTGTATATTTAGAAAGTCTTAAAAATATTAATTGGGGAAAATATACATTATCTAATGTTGAAATCCCTTCCAAAATTTCTCCAGTTTTAACAGCTAAGATAGATGATAAAGAATTAAGAATGACTAAATATCTTGATGGATTTAATCTGGACATTCGAGATGGGAATACTGCAGACAATGTTTCTTTTTGGGGTGGCGATACAGTTGAGTTTGAATCTTCTCATTACCCGTTAAAGGCTTCTGAGTATGAAGTTCTGAAGGGTGATGTCTTAAAACGAGCTGACGAAATTTTAAAAAAATTTCTACCTATATTTTCTTAATAATTTCCTTTATCTCAATTATTTACATACTTTGTAAGTATTGTTATAATTATCCATATTCTTGTTGTTAATTTTGGGAGATAAGATGGATAATATAAATTTTGATATGCTTTTTGCTACGGCAATGGATTCTATGGAAAGAGGGGATTTAGATTCTGCTATAAAATTTTTAGAAATCATTTTAAAAGCAGTTCCAAAAAATTCGCATGATATATCTACCCAGCAGATTGCCGCTTCAATGTTGGAAACAGCTAAGGCTTTAAGTGCGGATATTCAACAAGATGTGCGTGTTCAAAATGACGTTGGTGTTTTAAAAAGGGATTTTGGGCTTAAAGATAATAAAGGAAGAAAAGAGTCTTCTTTTTCCGGAAAAGATTTGAGTTGTCCTTCAAAACTGGATAATTCAGAATCTAAAATGACAGTGTTTTCTCCATTACAAATGGGAATTGCTGCAATATTATTTGTGTGTGCCGTAATTTATATATTTTATGGTTTTTCATATAATAAAATTAATGCCCCACAGACTGAATCAGCTTCTGTAAATACTCTATCTAACATGAATGATTCATTGAATAAATTTAATTTTGTTGATGAAGATTTACCGCTAACTACAGAATTAAAAAATTATGATTTAAAATTTTTAAAAATAAATTCGCCACAGTCATACAACGGTATGTCTAAAAAAGAAATTTATGAGTTGAGAAAAAATTTTGTAGCGGCTTCTCTTTTTAAACAAAATGCATATAGTCCAAATGAAGAAGTTTTTGGAGGTATCGAAAGTGGAAAACCATGGTGGGGTATAAATCAAATTGTATGTTCTCCGTATAAATCTAATAATTTTGATAGAATAAGCGGAGTATCAGCTGTCAGTAAGCATGTAAATAATCCTAATATCCTTGTAGGTACGGTTTTCCCTTATAATAATTTTATTGAATATGCCGCACCGGGATATTGCGATTCTGAATATTCCAAAACTATTCCGTTTGAATTATCTTATATTCCTGAAAAAAATTTTATTATAGCAAAGTATAAAATTGATGAAAATATTCTTAAAGAAAGAATAAATTGGAGTGGAGAAAGCCGTTCGTATTTCATGAATCTTACAGGGTTGAATGCCAGAGATTTAGGATATAAATATGGTTATATTTCAGATTTAAAGAATATTGTTATGTCTGAGTCAGTAAATATGTCTAATACTGTATATGAATTTAGAGATTTTATCCATGTTGGATACAGCTGTAAGGTTGAAGGTGGATGTAATAATATATCTCCGCATCAGACTGAACTTGATTATGAATTTAATTCTCTGCCAGCTGAAATGACTATTAGATTATGGAAAACCAAGCCAATAAGTCCTAAAGTTCATGCAGATTTTTATTATAGACTTGTGTTTGAAAAATTGTAGGTTACGCTATAAATTTGTAAGGAAAAGGATATTTGAATTCTTTCTTATCTACAGCAGAAAGTGTTGCAAGTATTATAACAAATGTATTAAATAAGAATAAAATAGGGGTTAATACTGCACAAAAAAGTGTTCCTAAAATAGGGATAATATTTAGAACAAATAAAGCTGAAGCAATACATAGTATTACCAGTTCAAAATTCAAGACTCCTTTTATGAAGTTTCTTGCTCCATTTGATAGTGAATCTCTTTTCCAAACATATATTATAAAAGAAGGTAAAAAACCTATAAAAGAACCCAACATTGAAATTAAGACATAGGGTTTTTCTTCATTTGTATATGAATAAAGTTCTGTATTATTTTCTTGGTCCATAATTTTCTCCTGTATATTTTAAATATTTGTAAAATATTATAATGATATTATAATACTATAATTTAAGTAGAGAAACATCATCTTCAAGTTTAATTTCAAATGAAGTATATTGAGGAATATCAATTTCTTCTCCTCGTTTGAATACGCATATTACAGGTGCGATAAACAGGTCTGCCAGTTGTAATACTGCACCTCCAAGGTAATAAAGCGGTCTAATAGGGCTTTTTATACTTTCACATCTATACTGGCATGGGTCTTTATAAATTTTATCAATAGTAATTGTGCCTTTATCTGCAGTATCAGCAAGATTCCCCAAATAGACAGGAGCTGCCGCGAGTATCCCGGCCATAATTTGTTTCTTACCCATTTTAGTGATATATGCTTCGGCGGGATATGTAATTTTATCTACCTTCATTTTGTTTATTGCCAGTTTCAATGTACTACTGCGTCCAAGTAATCTTGGCGGTTTATTTTCTATAATTTCGCCGGTAAAAGTTATTTTAGAAGCTTCTTCTCCCGGAAAAATTGAAACGTCTTGAACCGTAACGAAATCTATTAGTGAACCTACAGGAGTATCTGAGGACATTGGTTGTTGTGATTGTACAATAAATTTTTGATTTTTATTCAGTTTAATAACTTCAAGTTCTTGGGATTTCAGACAATTATATGCAGCTATAATGTCTGTTTTAGAAATTAAACTTAACGTGTTTAAATCGCAGGATTGTTCGCAATGAACAGAATTTTGGGTCAAAAAGATGCTTAATAGTCCGAGTAAAACTATTTTTTTCATAAAAATATTAACTCCTTATTCTAAAATGTATGGGGTAATAGTCCTAATTGGTTCCGGTGTTTATCCGGTATATATAAGGATATTAAAAATATTTTTAGAAACAATCATTCAAAATATTGATTGCAAATTAAATTTACAAAATAATATATTTGTTTAAATTATTTTATATTACAAACATCTACCCAATTTTCACTTTTTGATATTTCGAATAGTTCATCAGGGGTAAGTTCAATTGCAGAATTACTGCTACCGCAGGCCGGGAATATTGTTTCAAATCGTTTTATTGAATTATCACAGTATATTTTAATATTATCATTTTTTAACCCGAATGGGCATACTCCTCCAATAGCATGTCCTGTTATATCAATAACTTCCTGTGGTGTAAGCATTTTGGCTTTTAAACCAAATTCTGACTTGAATTTTTTATTATCAATTTTTGTATCTCCGGCTGTTACAATCAGAATGCATGAGGTATCTTTTTTAAAAGAGAGAGTTTTAGCTATTCTTGCAGGATTTACGTTTAAAGCATGAGCAGCCTGTTCGACAGTTGCACTGGAACTATCGAGTTCTAATATGTTTTTATCTTTATTAAACTGTTTTAAATACTCTTTTACTTGTTCTATTGACATGATTATATGACTATCTTAATTATATATATTACAAGAAAAATAGTCTATATATTTTCTAAGTCTGGATTTAATTCATAAAATTCTGAACTTGAATAATCATGCAAATTATAAATATATTGCTGCTCCTACACTCTATATTTTCCCCTTTTGGCAGGTACAAATTTACTGGTCGAAGGGTCAAATAGTTCAAATTGAATATTTGATAATATAAAGATATTGCCATTTTTTTATCTTGTTATTTGAGGATTAATATAAGAAAGATTTGTATCATTTTACCTACTAGGTGGTATATAGATAATAAAAAGGAGTCGCAATGACTCCCTGCTAACTAAAAAAGCTATTTAAATAATTTGTTAATTTTATTATATATATTTGATGTAGAAGTGATATTACCCCACCTGCATAATTTAATTTTAACAGGTTGGATTATACTTAGTTGAAAATTTTTATATAATTGTGCATGTTAATGTGAATTTTTACTTTGATAATTATTGTTAAAGAGCTTATATGCTTTTCTATATAATCTGATAATAAAATGGAGCCATTATGGCTCCTGTTCCCTTTTAATATAATATTAGCTGGTATTTATTTACCTCTCTTGATGTTTTTATTATATGATTCTAATGTCTATCTGAAATTATACAACCGGATAATTTTTATATTGCTCGTTTGGGTAAGCCTTGAGGCATGTTTATATAAAAGAATAGGATGAAGTTTGTTGCGGTATTAATTGAAAGCCAGCTGTTTATATAAGAAATTTCTTAAATATTATTATGATAAGTTTGTCATGGTAAATAGTTGGTGTGATTTGGAATAATAAAAAAAAGAGCCTTTAGGGCTCTTTTAGAATGGTGGGCAGGGGTGGATTCGAACCACCGTACTCTCGCGAGAACAGATTTACAGTCTGTCGCCTTTAGCCACTCGGCCACCTACCCGTATTTAATTGTCATTGCCTTGTTGCTCACCTCAGGTTAAAATTTGCCCTTGACGAGACTTGAACTCGTGACCTCTCCCTTACCAAGGGAGTGCTCTACCTCTGAGCCACAAGGGCTTGAGCTTTATATATACAGAGAGTCCATTCGGCAAGTACCGGTTTGGGTTCGGCTTTCTTTATTATAAAAGGCTGCTTTACTTTCAATTGAAAGACTTGCATCGGGCTCAAATTGTCAGTAAAAAAGCCGGTAATGGGACTCGAACCTACAACCTACGGTTTACAAAACCGTTGCTCTGCCAATTGAGCTATACCGGCACGTGTGCTTGTGTAAATCATTATAAGCAAAAAAAAAATTCACTGTCAAGCGATTTTAGTTTGAGATATAATTTATGTTGTCAAATAGACAGTTACAGCAAAGGATTTAAAGATATGATAAGAGGCAGTAACCCCTATAGTATTATTAGTCATTTCAAATATTTTTATGACGTTCGCATGGTATGGACATTTGAAATTTCGAAAGCAGCGCATCTATGGCTGGTTATTCTGGTCAGCTGGGGAATTGCGCATTATTTGAATATTGTTTTCAGGTCCCTGCGAACCGAATCGGGTATGGTAGTGTACAATGCGGCACAGTTAAAAACTATTCAAGAGGTTATAACTCTTGATTGTTTTTAGCTTTCTTTTCTGTGTTTTATCTGAAAGAACAGTTTAAGTGGAATTATTTGGTCGGTTTCTTGTTTTATTGTGCTTGCTGTATTTTTTATTTTTAAAAAATGGTAGGGTTAATTATTGTAATAAAGACTTGATTTTAATTATTCAGTGTTATAGAATTTTATTAGTCGAATGTAAATAATCAATTATTCAAGTTTGGAATCTTGAAAGAAAGAGGTAATAATGAAAAAAGGAATTCATCCTGATTATAAGAAAACTACAATTAAATGCGTTTGTGGTAACGAAATTGAAACAGGTTCTGTAGTTGAAGGTTTGACAGTTGAAATTTGTAATAACTGCCACCCGTTCTACACCGGTCAACAAAAAATTCTTGACTCTGAAGGTAGAGTTGAAAGATTCAACAAAAGATACGGAAAGAAAAACTAATAAAGTTTGTAAAAATGTTTTAATAAAAGACCACTCTTTAGAGTGGTCTTTTATTTTTTGATGTCGTTTGATTATTTATGTAAACAATTTGTCTTTGTAATAGGGCATGCGCTATTCTTATAAAAAAGGAGTCAATTATGGATAGTACTAATAAACCGGTTGTTCATTTAATTTCAAAACCGGAAAATATGTTAAAAACGATATATACCGCTTGTAGAACTTGTTATAGTGCTGATTATCCGATAAATATTTATGATAATGCGGATGATGCAGAAAAAATGTTAAAACTTATAAAACGTGTTATAGGTTCAGGGCATTATTCAACAATAGAGCATATTCAGGTAAGTTTTGCGATATCAAATGTGTCTAGAGCATGTACACATCAATTGGTAAGACATAGACACATGTCTTTTTCTCAAAAATCCCAAAGATACGTTAAGGAAAAAGGACAATTTGATTATATAATACCACCTACTATTGATAAAAATTCTGAATTACGCGATAAATTTGTAAGATTTATGGAAAGTATTTCTCAACAATATCAAGAATTTGTGGATGCCGGTATTCCAGCTGAAGATGCGAGATTTGTTCTTCCGAATGCTGCTGCTTCTTCGCTTGTTGCGAGTTTGAATTTAAGAGAAATGATACATCTTGCTAATTTAAGATTATGTACAAGAGCTCAGTATGAAATTCGTTGTCTTGTTAAGGCTATGTGTGATGCTTTAATCGATGAGGAGCCGTGGTTAAAGGATTATCTTGTGCCAAAATGTGAACGATTAGGTTTTTGTGATGAGGATAGGTCTTGTGGAAGAAAAATTACACAAGCTGAGTTGTTTAGTAGGGTATAACGTTTATGAAAGCATTAATTCAAAGAGTCAGGCGCGCTTCTGTTACAATTGATGGTGAATTATATTCTCATATTGGAAATGGGCTTTTAATTTTTCTTGGGGTTGAAAAAGGTGATGAAAAGCTTAATGCAGAAAAGTTGGCGGATAAGATTGCAAAATTACGAATATTTGAGGATGAATGCCATAAAATGAATTACTCAATTCAAGATGTTGGAGCTCATGCGCTTATTGTTTCTCAGTTTACTTTATGCGGTGATTGTAGAAAAGGTACTCGTCCAAGTTTTGATAAATCGGCACCCCCGCAAATTGCTATGGAATTATATGAATATTTTGTTGAGCAGTTAACTCTTTTTAATATTCCTTGTAAGACCGGTAAATTTGCTGCAATGATGGATGTTGAGCTTGTTAATGACGGTCCTGTTACTTTTATGCTTGAAAAATAGTTTAGGTTAGGACTTGCCAATATTTTAATTTCATGTTAAAATATACCTATAAGTTAGAATTTTTATTTTTAAATCGATTTATACTGTGAGGATGATTATTACCTTAAATTTATATTTATTATGAGTTATTTTTTATCAATTAAGAGGCTTTTATTATGTATGTAAACAAGTGCATTAAGTGCGGTCGTGAGTTTGAAACAAAGAACCCTAAAAGGGTGATATGTCCGGATTGTTTGTATCCGGATAAGAAGATGATGGTAAATTCTCCTGAGAGCTCCAGAGGGTGCGCACTACTCCGTGGCAACTCCGCCGTACAGAACAGGTATCGAAGCTATTCAACAGAAGACAAGCCACAATTCTATAGCAGTTATTCAAGCGGCGGTGAAGAAAATCCAAGACCATATAACAGACCTCAACGTTCATATAATTCCGGTTATTCCAGAGATAATC
>CAKMWI010000005.1 GCA_928722015.1 Candidatus Gastranaerophilales bacterium
TTCTTCAAGCTCGGTTTTTACCCCTACAACTTTATTCTTTTCCTTCAAAAGCTCTCTGACCACAGTTTCTTCAACTAAAATGACACCTGCTTTTTTTGCTTCTTCAGCAGCCCAACGATCGAATTTTCCCCTTATTACCGAATAACTGGAATTATCATTTTTCCTATAAGTAATTGTAGTTGAATCAGCTTCACCAAGAATCATAAAATTATGCTCAATATTCCGCCTTTCAAGCGGAGCCTCTGACTCAAAATTCGGAAAAATTTCTTTTGTCGGTTGAGTATATATTGCACCGCCAAAGACATTTTTACTTCCTGCAAATAAACCACGCTCAATGAGTACAACCTCTTTACCAGCTCTTGCAAGAGTAATTGCACAAGCTATACCACTTGGACCTGCACCGACAATTATAACATCTGTTTTATTTTCTGTTTTTAACATAAAACTTCTCTCAATTCCAATTATACACTAAAATCTAAGGATTGTAAAATAGTTAAAATAGCTATTGGAAGGTTTTATATATACTATTTATTAACATAATATTTATAAGAGTTTAAATTGTTAAAATAAGTAAAATTTTAGCAAAATTTACTTGCGTTTTGCTTTTATATGAATGAAAATACATGAAAAAACGGATGTGTGAAATGTTAGTAAATAGTGCAACAAATTTTCGAATAACAAAACAACGATTGAAACAGGAGAACATGTCTCCAAAAATTGAGACTCTTCATTCCTTTTCAAATCCATATTCACAATATAGTTATCAAGATATTAAGAGACCTTTAAAAACAAATCATTCAGATTTAAGTTTTAAAGGTCTTTCTTTAGGTTTGTATAAACCTTTAGAAAAGACTTACAGTGTAAAAGAATTTTTAAAATTCTCTGATACCTACATAGGAAAAATGGGTAGAGAACTATTCGATGACATAACAAAAAAACATGCAGACGCAACAAGTAAATTAATTAAGTTGACGGGGATAAAATATTAATCCAGAAAAAAACAATTCCTCACCTTGCACTTGAAGGCGCTCTTTATCCATTCAAAATATTACCTGGAGACCTATTAAACGGAGCAGTTGAATTATTAGGAAAAATACCTGCGTTAAAAAAATGGGCTCACAGCACTTTAGAAAAACCTTTATTCAAAAATATCAGACAACGTTCTAAAATTGATGCAAAAGTTAACTCTTTAACAGGATTAATTACATTCAGAGATATGAAAATTAATAACGCTTTAGATGCTTATGCTAAAGCTAAAAATAAAACTATTGCAGAATTATCCGCGGACGAAATTGCCAAAATAACAAAAGATATCGATGAAAAAATGACTTCCCATGTTTTCCAAGCTGAACTCAAACAGTTTGACCCAAAATCAGGGAATTACGATACAAAACATGAAAGAGCCCTAAACAGACTGGTTTCAGGTATGCCTCCTGCGATATTCCTGGCAACTGATGCATACAACCTATCAAGAATGATGGACGATGATCCTGTTGCTGCGGATAAAGAGAAAAAAGCAAGATTTAAACAGGAAATGAGCCGAATTTTAACCAGTGGTTATTTAACACTTATCACTATGGGAGCATTCCAAAAGTTTATTAACAAGTCTAAGGCAGGAATTGTATTAACAACAGGTATTACAGTTCTTATTACTGAAATGTTCTCTCGTTTATCAAACGGCAAACATATTAAAAGATTAACTCCTGAAGAAGCAAGAAAAGAGAATGAAAAAAATAATGCTCCAGAAGCAAAAATTAATCCTCTTGCATTTAAAGCTGACGATAACAAAGAACCTGCCCATTTAAATCAAAAAAACAAAGAACAACAGAAGCCGCTCCTGTCTTTTGATACTGTAATTAAAACTTCTGCAGCAATACTAGCTGTAGGATACGGTATAAAGGGATTAAAAAATATTCCTGCTGTAAAAAAAGCTGCATTAAAATATTTTGAAAACTTAAAAGCTAAAAATCCTGAAAAATTTGAAAATTTAAAAATAAAAGATTTAAATCTGGATAATGCCGTAAAGAATTATCAAAATAATGTAATTTTTAAACCTTTCAATGATTTATATAAATCATTAACTTCAGAAAATTTCAGAATTGAGCCTGAAAAATTTGAAAAAGTTGTAAATGTATTGAGAGAATATGATGCAACCTTTGCTAAAAAATACGAAGAAGTTGGTAAAGCAGCTTTAAAAACTATAGATGGCAAACAAGTTATTGATCTTGGCAAAAAAGACAAAAAAATTAAACCTCTTATAGATTTTATTATTGCTCCGTTCAAATTTGCCTGGAACACTGTAACACTTCCTTATTGGATGATTGATGAAAAACTTATGTCAGTATTCAGAAAATCAAAACCAAAATCACCGTCTAAAGATATCGAGGCTCTTGCCAAAAGTTTTGACAGAATTACCGCGCAAGCTCTGAAGAAAAACTTTAATAAAGAAAAATTCCATGACTATCTTCAGGTAAATTTCTTAAAAGCATTTAACGCAGATTCTCTATCCAGTGTTTCTAACGCAGAATTATCAAACCTTGCCAAAACAGCCGCCTCAATAGCAACTATCTGGTTCCTTATGACAGATAACTACAATATGGTTATGCTAAAATCAAACGGCAACGATAAACAAGGTGCAGATACTAAATTTAAAGAAAGATTCGTTCAAGAAGGTTCAAGACTATTCTACCAAACACTTCTTATTGATTTATTTAATTCAACCTTCAGAAAACAATATAATTCTTCACTTCTGGGTATGAGTTGGATTACTCTTACAAATACAACATTAGGTGAAATGTTGACAAGATCTTCTGTTGGAACTCCGATTAAAGCTCATACAAGAGACGAATTGATTGAAATCGAAACAAAACAAAATAATTCTACAGGCTTTAAGAAAAAATATTATAACTTTATGCAACGATTAACAGGAAAACGTTCAATCAAATCTTATGAAGTAGCTCCAAAAAACAAATCCCAACAAATAAATGTAGCTACAACAATTCCAAGTATTCAAAATAAAAATAATCAAGGGACATTAGAAAAAATGATTAAGGGGTAATATGTGATTCGGTTAATGAAAATCTTTGGGTTAGAGAGTATAAAATCTAACCTTTTTTATTCCTTATTCAGACAAAATACAAAGTAAAAGGGCCTGATAAAATATCAGACCCTTTTCAATATCTTTAAACAACACTATTTGTTAACATGAAGAACATCCTTAATTTCAGGACTCTCATTAACATAATTTGTTAACTGTTTTAAAGCAGGTTTATAAGCATTTATAGTACTTGAACCTCCAAGACAGCCACCCGGACAAGCCATAATCTCAATAAGATTACCTAATTCACATTTTCCATTTTTAGCAAATTTTTTCAAATCTCTTATAGCCTGTTTATCAAGTCCATTAATTATATAAGGTGTTGCTTTGTCATCATCCTCAAGCAACGAATTTACAGCAGCAGCTACACCACCTGTTACTGCAAAATTTCTACCTTGAGCTGAAGATTCAACTTTAAAATCAGATTCATCACATTCAGCCACCTCAATATTAAGAGCAATAAACCACGCACCCAGCTCTTCATAATTTAATACATAATCAATATTAGGGTTTTGAAGAGCCTCACGTCTTTTTGCAACACAAGGACTGAAAAATACAGTTAATGCGTCCGGATTTTCTTTTTTAACAATTTCTGCAGTATAGTATGCAGGTGTTTTTGTTTCGGAACGGAAAGGTTTCAACTCAGGAACATGTTTATCAACAAGTTCATTATAACCTGCACAGCATGATGTTGTCATAAATCCGTCGCCTTTTTCCATTCTTTCAACAAATTCAGCTGACTCATTTTTAGTTGTTATATCAGCCCCTTGAGCAACTTCAACAACATCAGAAAAACCTAACGATAATATAGCTTGTTTAAGTTGTTTCGGCGTACAAGGTAATTGCCCGAATATAGCAGGTGCAACCATCGCAATCAATTTTTTGCCATTTTTCATTTCTTTTAGAATATCAATTATCTGACTCTTTTCGTGAACTGCACCAAATGGACAAGCACTTACGCATCTACCGCAAGAAATGCATTTTTCGAAATCTATATGCGCCAAACCTTCTTCGTCTTTTGCAATAGCACCTACAGGACAAGCATTTTCGCAAGGAACAATAATTTTTGTAATTGCCTGATAAGGACAAACCTGAACACACATTCCGCAATTCTTACATTTTGCAGGGTCGATAACAGATTTTCCATTTTCAACTTTAATTGCTCCAAATCTACAGGTAGATTCACAAGGTCTTGCAACGCATCCTTGACATAAATCAGTTACATAAATTCTTGAAGGAACACAACCTTTGCAAGCAGTCTGAAGAACCGTAAGAGGATTATTTTCCGGTTCAGTTCTTTCTTGTGCTTTCTGAGCAAGGGTTGATAAAAGATCACTATCATTAGCTTCTTCAATAGATAAACCTAAACCTGCAATAACACGATCTCGTAAAATTGCTCTTTCTTTATGTATGCAACATCTGTATGGAACTTCGCTTCCTTTTGGTCGCATATCATAAGGAATTAATCTTGTTTTTTCTTCAAAATCATTGCCTAAATATGATTTTATAAGCCTCACTAATATTTCTCGTTTTAATTGAGATGTTTGCCTAGGGGTATTTATCGCCATATCTTAATCCTTTTCTAGTTTATTTAAACTTACAACTTTTTATCAATTGCATCAATAACTTTTTCAACGGTTGCTTCACTTATAATTTCATCATCAACCTTAACATAAGGAGCCTTTGAAAATTCCCAATCAGCGGAGCATAATCCCAAACAAGGAACACCTGATACATCCACTTTATCACCGTATTTTTGAGGAACAATATCAATTAGTTCCTGAAGATTTGCTGAACCCATTACAAAGCAAGTAGTTCCCAAACATACTTTTACGCTGATTTTTTCCATTTTCACCTTCCTCTTGTATATATTTTTACATATATTGTATACTGACTTTTTTAAAATATTTGTCTTGCAAAATAACTGCCATTTTTTTTATTATATTTTTCCTTATTTCTATTTCTATTGGCAGCGCCGGATTGTAATGTGCTTGGTTTAATTTTGCACCCACCATAAAATTAATACAATCACTGTCTAACAAGAATTCTACCAGCTTTCCAGCAGCATTGTCAATACCTGTTGTTTGTCCTGATTCTAAATATTCAACAGTTTGAGTTAATGTCAAAATTCCTTCTGTAACGAGATCAACTCCCTCCATATATGAACAACTTGGAAGTTTTCCGATACTAATTGTTTTATCCATTGTTATAGGAATATTTAATTCCCGTGAAATTAAATTAGCGGTAGTTCCTCCGCATATTGCTTTTTTACCCTTAAAATTTTTAAACATTTGAGCATATTCAGGATCTTTTTTTTGCAAAAACGGAGGCCCCGTAAAAACTAAAGAAATCCGAGGTTCCCTACAATACAAAACACATGCAGATATATCATCTTTCGGCAACCTATCAGTTTCAATATTTTTTGCCTGACGAACAATATAAGTAGATAATTCTGAACTGGAAATATCAGGTTCTTCTGCTAATTTTGCAAGAAGAAGATTTATTAAACCTTCCCGTCTTAGTCCAAGTTTTAACCTTCCATTACCAAGCCCGCACTGAGTAACGCCATCAGAACAAAAAATCAATCTGTCCCCCAGCTCCAATTGGATTTTATAACTCTTCATGCATCTGTTTTTAAAAGTTTTTGATTGAATCGTATCATAAGAAGGTGTCATAACTTCATTATTTTTAATCCAAATAAATTCAGGATTTCCTTCTTCCACAATTCTTGCAAGTCCATCATCGTTAACATCAATAACCGAAAATGTTGAATAACTTATTTTTCTTACTTTACATACAGGTAATGAATTCATAACAATTTCTGCCGCATGGCGAATAGGTATCTGTTGACTTTCTACAAACTTCAATAACATTGTTGCAGTCATACAAGATAAAATATTAGCTTTAATACCGCTACCCAAACCGTCTGACAAAACTGCAATCAATTTAGCTTCATCAGGATATCTTTTTGAGATAAAATAATCCCCAAAAGCATTCTGATTATATTTTTTTAATTGACTACAATCAATATCAATAAACATTACTGACTATCTCCGTCTTCAGATTTATCATCATAATCATTGGCAATAGAATTTAATAACGTCTCCGTCTCAACCATGTGTTCACCCAAAAGACAAGCGATTTCCTGTACAATAGAAATATTTTTAGATATTACTTCTTTTGCTTTTTCAGAAATTTTTTCCCTATTTGTTTCGGTTTGGGTAACATCTGTTATAATTGCACCCACAATTTCATTCTCTTCTATAGTAAATGCACTTATATCATAAAGACGATCCTTAACCGCATAATGTTCCTTATGTAAATCCTTACCGGTTTTTAAAATTGTTCTAAATATATCAGAAAATTCAACAATTCTATCAATTGCAGCACCTGTTAAACCATCAGGACGAGATTTAAATATTTCATACATCTCACCGGTAAACATCTTCATAAAACTATCATTAGCTTCAATAATATTCATTTTATTATCTACCATTACAATAGCAGCCGGCATACATCTTAACATTGCTGCAGCCTTTCTCATTGCAATCTTTCTCATATAAGAGACGCACATTGAAGGTTCTGCAACTCCATCTAACAATGCAACCGCCAGTTCCCTGCAGGATGAATATCCGCAACCTCCACAATTTAACTCATCATCAATAGTATGTTTACCTATTTTTTTCAAAGTTGCAGTGATTTCTTCAATAGTATAATTTGAAGAAATTACCTCTTTCGGAGTATAATCACACTCTACAACAAGCTGAGCTTTTTTAGGAATCTCATCGCGAACTTTAACCTTATACATTACATCAGAGATTGAACTTATACTAGGATTATTAGAAGCAATGCAAGGACCTGTAATGCAACCAGATTCACATGCCAGAGCCTCTACAAAAACCGGTACGGAAAGTTTTTCAGGATCCAAATTTTCTAAAGCACGCTCAAAAGCCGGAATTGTACAAATTTCCATTAATTGAACCTGAGGTTTTACCCCTATCTTTTTAATAGTTTCATTCATGCCCCCATTTATAGGATACAATGTACCTTCATGAGCACTGTATGGAACAAACTCAAAATGACTTTCTTTTTTTATCTCTGAAATATCCCCAATCTGGTCTGCAATCCAGATTTTTAATTCTTCAAATGTTATTGAAACATCTATCAAACCATCTGCTTCATCAGCTTCATTTTTCTTTCCGATGCAAGGACCGATAAATACAACTGAAATATCATTACCATACAAATTTTTTAACATTCTTGCATGTGTTTTTGCAGGAGAACCTATTGGTGTAATATATTTTGCATATTGAGGTTGGTAAAGTCGTATATAATCAACAATAACAGGACAAGCACTTGATATTAACAAACCCTTTTCCATATTATTTAACACTTCAGCATCATGTATAGAAACTTCTTGTGCTCCGATAGCCGTCTCTGAAACTTCTTTAAATCCAAGACGTTTCAGTATGGCAATCATTTTTTGAGCTGAATTTTCAAATACAGATCTCCAAGAGGGAGCCAGTGAAACATAAACATCCTTTTGTGCCAATAAAAGATTTTTAACTTTTTCCAAATCTCCTCTGACGCATTTTGCATTTGCAGGACAAACTTTTACGCAAGTTCCGCAAGAAATACACTTTTCCGGGATAACCGAAGCATGATCATTTTCAATTTTGATAGCTTTTACAGGACACTCTCTTACACATTTGTAGCAATCACGACATTCATTAACCAGAGTATAGACAGGATGTTGACTATTCATATATAACCCCTAAAATTTATTATTTTACCATCAAATCATTCATTATTTGTTTTAATTTATCTTCATCAACTTCATTATACAGTTTATCATTAATATAAATATTCGGACCAAACTCACATTTTTCCTGACAATGAGCACCCGTCAATTCAATCTCTGCATCTAAATCATTTTCTTTTATATATGATTCCAGAAAATTCAAATTTTGCAAATTTCCTCTTGCAAAACAGGAACTGCCCATACAAACCTTTATAGTATACTTCGCCATATTTTCCTCACTTTTTACAATATTATTTTATTATAGCTTGAAAAATAAGGCAAGTAGGAAATTTTACATAAAATAACGCATCTCCATGCTATTAAACTACTACCGCAAACAGCTTTGAAAATTTCTCATTAAAAAGGAAAAATTGACTAAACAAATCAAATCATTAGCAATGACATTTCAAAAACGTTATTAAATCATTTTAAATTCAAAAAATACGTATTTGACGGAAAACAACTCTCGTGTTAACCAAAGTAAATAATTTTGGCATAGCTGCTGTTTTTATGCTATACTATTACTATATTTTGAGTAGATTAGGGAGAAATATATGTCAGAAAACACACAAGACATGATTAACGATAAAGGGTTAGAAGCATTAAATACTGCTGTTGAAAATAAAGTTAATGAAGAAATACAAGATCCGGATAACGGACATTATGAAGAAATTGAAACTCATACATCAGAACAATATGATGCTAGTAATATCAGAGTATTGGAAGGTCTTGAAGCCGTAAGAATAAGACCGGGGATGTATATAGGTTCCACTTCTCAAAGAGGTTTGCACCATTGTATTTATGAAATTGTTGACAACTCTATCGACGAATCTCTTGCCGGTTTCTGTACAGATATTCACGTTACAATTCACAAAGATAACAGCATTACGGTAGAAGACAATGGTAGAGGAATTCCGGTTGACATAAAACCTGATAGCGGAAAATCAGCACTCGAAATTGTTCACACTGTGCTACATGCCGGCGGTAAGTTCGGAGATGGAGGATATAAAGTTTCCGGAGGCCTTCACGGAGTAGGAGCATCAGTTGTAAATGCTTTATCCGAAAAATATATAGTTGAAGTTTCTCGTCAGGGTTATGTATGGAGACAGGAATACATGAGAGGGGAACCCCTAGCACCGGTAGAAAAAGGAGAACCTACAACTAAAACCGGTACAAAAACAACTTGGTGGCCTGATCCTGAAATCTTTACCGAAACAACAGAAATTGACTGTGATGTTATTGCCAACAGACTTAGAGAAATGGCATTTTTGAATAAAGGTCTTAAGATTATATTCTCTCGCCATGATTCTGAAGAAGTTGAAACGTTTCACTATGAAGGCGGCATAGGTAGCTATGTTGAATTTTTGAACAAAAATAAAACTGTCCTACACGACAAACCTATTTATATTGATAAAGTTGTAGGAGATTTGCAAGTTGAAGTTGCTATGCAATACACAGAATCTTATCAGGAAAGTGTTCTTTCTTTTGCGAATAATATCAATACGCATTCCGGAGGAACCCATTTAACCGGTTTTAGAAACTCCATAACACGTGTATTAAATGATTACGCAAGAAAAAATAATATTCTGAAAGATTCAGATCAAAATCTTTCCGGAGAAGATGTAAGAGAAGGTTTAACCGCTATTGTTTCTGTAAAAATTCCAAACCCTGAATTCGAAGGACAGACAAAAGAAAAGCTTGGCTCCCAAGAAGCTATGGGTGCAGTACAAGATGCAGTAAGAGACAAATTGCAAGAATGGCTGGAATTTAATCCTAAAATTGCAAAAACCATATTAGAAAAAACTCTTCAAGCTCAAAGAGCAAGAGAGGCAGCAAGAAAAGCAAGAGAACTAACAAGAAGAAAAACTGTTCTTGAAAATTCTACACTGCCTGGAAAACTCGCAGATTGCTCAAACAGAGAACCTGAAAAATGTGAAATTTTCCTTGTTGAGGGTGATTCTGCAGGCGGTTCTGCTAAGCAGGGCAGAAACAGAATGTTTCAAGCAATTTTACCTTTGAGAGGTAAAATTTTAAACGTTGAAAAAGCAAGATTAGATAGAATTTATGGCAATAATGAAATTCAATCAATGGTTCAGGCTTTTGGTATTAAAATTAGCCGCAATGAAGAAGAAGTGGAAATAGATAAGTTAAGATACCACAAAATTATTATCATGACAGATGCCGATGTTGATGGTGCACATATCAGAACTCTGATGCTTACTTTCTTCTTTAGATATGCAAGACCTTTAATTGAAAAAGGATATGTCTATATTGCGCAACCACCTTTGTTTAAAGTTACACAAGGTAAAACGTCTGAATATCTTTTCAACGAACACGTTTTGGATAAAATGTTGAAAGAACGAGGTATTAAAAATTTAACACTTTCTGACAAAGCAAAGAAAAACGTCAAAACCGGTGATGAATTACTTGAATTGATTAAAAATATGTCAGAATTTTACCGTTCATACAACAACCCTATATTAAATTTATACCCTGCAGTATTTTTAAGAGGACTTGTCCGTTCAGATGTTAATCTTGAAGATTTTGACAATCAAGCAAAAATGAATGAAATTTGTGAGTATTTGAATCACTATTTACTTGACCATGCTAAAAATTACAATATTGCAGAAGCTGAAAATTATAAGGTTGAAGTTAAATATAATCCTGAAAATGCGAAGTATTCATTTGTCTTACACTTGAATGACGAAGAACATGTTATATTAAATCAAAATATTATAAAAAGTTCAGAATACAAAAAACTCAGAGCATCATATCCAATTATCAGAGATTTTCTGATTGAAGAATCTGAGGGATTGATATTGGAAACAGATACAGAAAAATATGAAATCAATTCATTTGAAAAACTGCAAAAAATAATTGATGACAGAGGTCAAAAAGGATTGCAAATACAACGCTTCAAAGGTTTGGGTGAAATGATGCCGCAACAATTATGGGAAACAACAATGGATCCTGCAACCAGAACTTTATTAAAAGTTAATGTTGAAGATGCAATGTTATGCGACCAACTATTTGATGTTTTGATGGGTGATAAAGTTGAACCTAGAAGAGATTTCATTGAAACTCATGCGGTATATGCTACAAATATCGATACCTAAATTGAATATTCATTTAGAAACTGCGACATATTTATTAGTATATAAATAATAAACGAATTTAGTTTAAAATCTAAGTTGCTTTATGGTTCTGAAGTAATTACTTCAGAACCATAAGTTTATATAAACTTATTATGAAAACATAAAAAACTGTCAGGATATTCTTGTAGATTTGAATAGTTATATTGAAATTGCTTCTTCATATATTCAATCTAACGACAACAATAAAGAACTTTTTCATCTTGGTCTTTTAATTGATAATATGCAAAAAGAAGTTAACGAACTTATGAAAATCTTTGATTTAACAAATAAATATTAAATACATTTTTAAATATCCACACCCTGCATCATATTAATAAGCTGGCTTATTGTACCTTCCATAGTAACACTGTCTGATGTACGTTGCTGCAAAAAAGCATTAACTTTAGGCATCATTTCGATTGCAATATCAAGTTTAGGATTAGAGCCTGGTTGATACATACCAACATCAATCAAATCTTTATTTTCTCTGTACATTGACATAATTGTTCTGAGTTTCGCGGCGGCTGCTTTATGCTCTGGAGAAGCTATAGCACTCATCAAACGGGAAATACTGCCTAAAACATCAATAGCCGGATAATGATTAGATTCTGCAACCTTTCTGGAAAGGAAAATGTGCCCATCAACAATACCACGCACAATATCTACAATAGGATCAGATATATCATCTCCTTCCATCAAAACAGTATAAAGTGCGGTAATAGAACCCTTTGGACTGTTCCCTGCACGTTCCAAAACTTTTTGAAGCCATGAAAAAATTGATGGCGGATATCCCTTCATTGTTGGAGGTTCACCAAGAGATAATCCCACTTCACGCCCTGCCATCGCACAACGTGTTACTGTATCAGTCATAAGAAAAACTTTTTTCCCTTGATCTCTAAAATATTCACAAACTGCGGTTGCGGTTAGTAAAGCCTTTTGACGAATTAACGGAGGTTGATCTCCTGTCGAACAAACAAGTACGGATTTTGCCATACCGACTTCCCCCAATGAATCTTCGACAAATTCCTTAACCTCTCTTCCACGTTCACCAATTAGAGCTACAACGTTAACATCCGCATCAGAATTTCTTGCAATCATACCAAGCAGTGTACTTTTACCGACACCTGAACCTGCAAACAAACCTAAACGTTGTCCACAGCCCATAGTCATACACCCGTCAATTGCGCGTACTCCTGTAGAAAATTGTTCTGTTATAATTGGTCGTTCAAACGGACCAGGAGGAGGGCCCTCAATCGGACGCCAGAGAGCATTTGTAGTATCTAACGGCTTACCGTCAATTGGATTTCCCAACGGATCAATCAAACGACCCAATAAAAAATCACCTACAGGTACAGTAATAGGACGTCTGGTTGTTGTAACTAAACTGCCTTGCCCTATACCGCTACCGTCTAAAAGTAATGATAACTGTGCAACTTCTCCTTTAAAAGCTTGGACTTCAGCCGGTTTTTGTTTACCATCATAAGTCTCAATATAACAAAGATCTCCTATCTTTAATCCGGGTAATTTTACCTCAACAGTTAACCCCAAAAGTTTGGAAACAGTTCCCTTATATGAAACAAGATTAAGCCCATTAAGCTTTTCTTTCACTCTTGATTTTAAATCTTCAAGTCCACTTTTATCAATGTCTGCCATATTCTTATTATAACAATTTTTTTATGTTAATCAATTTGTTAAATTATAGTTTTTATTATAGAATAAATTTGTCGTTTATTTTTAGGAGGAATATTTATGGGAAAAATTTTTGGGATATCAGATTTACCTGTTTCCACAATTGAATCTGCATTAGAAGGAATTCATTATAAACCTGCAAAAAGATTTGCAATGAATGCCAAAATCACTTATCCGGAAGCAACAGATACCTTCGTTTCAAAAGATAGAAAAGAAAATTTTTCAAATCCAATTATAAAAATGCGTAACGGTTTCGGAAAACTAATGGCTCATTTTCAAAGACCATTAAAAAAATAAAACATTAAAAATTTTGCGATGAACCAAAATAAATGAGGATGAATATTATTGTTCATCCTCATTTATCATCATATTCTTTCAACAATTAATCATTAATAACTTTTAAAAGTCTTTCCCACACTTCCTCAATCGAACCGTTTGCATTAATTGTTTTCAAAACACCTTTATTTTTATAATAATCAATTAGTGGAGCTGTCTCATGGAAATATGTTTCAAAACGAGCTTTTGCAGTTTCCTCATTATCATCCTTTCTCTGAACTAATGTTGCTCCGCATTTATCACATATACCTTCAACCTTTGTAGGTTTAAATTTTATATTATAAATTTCACCACAGGCAGGACAAGAACGTCTATTCACAATTCTTGAAATTAAAACATCTTGTTCAAGTTCAAAATAAATTGCTCTAAAATCAGCCTTATCAGAACCATTTATTTCAGAATTAATTTTTTCAAGCATATCAGCTTGTTCAACACTTCTTGGATATCCATCCAGAATATAACCTTTTTGACAATCATCTTTTGCCAATCTGTCCTTTATAATAGAACCAACAAGTTCTACAGGCACAAGATTACCTTTATCAATAAAAGATTGAGCAATTTTTCCTTTCTCTGTTCCTTTTTTAATCTCTGCCCTCAACAATGAACCTGTATCAACATGCGGCAACCCTAAATATTCTGCTAGTTTATTTGTTTGGGTACCTTTTCCACAAGCCGGAGGTCCTAAAAAAATCATTTGTTTTCTCATAGTCAAACTCATTTCCTGGTTATTAATATAATCTTTCTTCTTTTCAACTACACTATTCATAAAGAATTCTCTTTTCTCTTTCAGATTTTTCAAATACACTCTAATATTACATCAATGATAAATTGATTTCAATAATTAAAAAACCATATTACAGAAGATATAAATTCTAAAATAAAATATTTATCCTCTATTATATATATTTAATATCCAAAGTTACTTCAATACCTATTTTTTAGTTTTATCAGCCAATTCACTGTCTACACGTAAAAATACAGGATGAATATCTTCTTTTGAAATAAGTTTTCCAGATTTGATATTTGAAGTTGTAATACTATCAAGCTTTGTTGTTATATCATAAGATAATTGATTTGCCATATCAGAAGCAATATTAGGACAATATGGATAAATCAAAGATGAAACAACACACATAACTTCCAATACTGTAACAAGAACCTGACCGCATTCAGTCATTTTTTCTTCTTTTGCTAAAGTCCAAGGAGCATTATCAGTTACAAATTTGTTTGTATCATCAACAAGCGAAATTATCTCCTGAGCAGCCTCCTGAATTTCAAAATGGTTAAAATGGTTTTCAACTATTTTAACTCTTCCCAATGCAGTTTTTAACAGACTTTCAGCTTCTTTTGAACGGTTAAGCAAAAATTCTTCTTTCACTTCACCGTCAAAATACTTAACAAGCATTGAAAGAGTCCTGTTCAAAAGATTACCCATACTATTAGCTAAATGAGCGTTAACCTTTTCTTTAAAATCTTGATCCGAATAATTTCCATCACGTCCGCAAGGAGCTGATGTCGCCATATAGTATCTAAAGGCATCCGGATGTTCAAGTTTATAATGTTCCAATACAGAAGTAGGTGAAACCACATTACCTAAAGATTTAGACATTTTAGTTTCATCAATTGTTATCCAACCATGTGCAAATATATGTTTCGGCAATGGTAAATCCAAAGCTAAAAGAATTGCAGGCCAGTAAATACTGTGGAATTTCAAAATATCTTTCCCTATAACATGAACATCAACCGGCCATAATTTTTTAAATTGCTCTGATGGGTTTTCAGTATCATAACCGATTGCAGTTATATAATTTGACAATGCATCAATCCATACATAAATAGATTGTTCCGCATCATCCAAAACATCTATTCCCCATCCCACATTAGCTTTATTTCTTGATACTGAAATATCCTGAATATCCTCAAGTTGATTTAAAACTTCATTTGCTCTAAATGAAGGAACAATAAATTCAGGATTTTCTTTAATATGCTTAATAATTGCATCTTTATATTTTGTAAGTTTGAAAAAGTAATTTTCTTCTTTAACAACTTCCGGTTTCTTTAAATGATCAGGACACAACCCATCTTCTGTCAAATCTTTAGGATTTAAGAAACACTCACAGCCGGAACAATACAAACCTTCATATTCATGTTTATAGATATCACCTTTTTCTACAAGTTTTTTAAATATTTTTTGAACTGTTTTTTCGTGATCCTCATCAGTTGTACGGATAAATCTATTATATTTAACATCCAAAGCTTTCCATGCATCTTTAAATTTCTGAGCATTTTCATCACAAAGTTGTTTTGGAGTTTTTCCCTGAGCTGCTGATGTTTTTTGTATTTTAATACCATGCTCATCTGTTCCTGTCAAAAAGAATAAATTATCAGTTCTCAATGAAAAATGTCTTGCTAAAATATCAGTTAGAATCTTTTCATAAGCGTGCCCTATATGTGGAGCACCATTAACATAATCTATAGCTGTTGTTAAATAATATTTATCCATCTAATGTATACCTCGTCATATCGTCATTTATAAGAAAATTTTACCATAAAAACAATACAACCAGAATAATTCATATAGAAAAATTATTTACACATAAAAAAGAAAATGATAAACTTAGAAAATTATAGGAGAAGTTTATATGAATAAAATTATTATTATATTTACAAGTATTATTCTAATATCCGGTTTAGCTGCATTTGCCAGTATTGAAAATACTATAAATGATTTTGCAACTCTTAAAAAAGGTAAATATACATGTCCTTACACAAGACAAAACAGATATTCTAAATCCGTATCAAATTCTTGTATCCTAGGTATTTACAAAACAGGCGCAATAATAAAAACAAATTGTCCTGATAGCAACGCAGAACTGTTATCAATGATAAATGCCGGTAAATGTACTTTTGAAGAAGACAACACACAGACTTATTCCTGTCAGTATAAAGAAGGTTCTTGTAGTGTTACCATTAATGGCCATACAAATTATATGACTAGCTGTACCGGCAAAACACCAAACACTACAATTGTTCTTCAAGATGTAAAGAATGGAAAATGTTATAAAAATTAAGAAAGGCTACTATGAAAAAATTTTTATTTCTTTTTGGAATTATAAGTTTATTTATAACCGAATCTATAGCACTAGCTGTAACTATAGGAATCGAACCTCCTGCCGGTTACATGAATAACTTAAAAACATGTACCAAAAGTTATAATAAAACTACAGCATCTACAGTTGACGAATATACAATCAAAGGTCTGCTTCCTGATGGAAGATGCGAAGTTATACTATCAAATTATACAAATTTTGCCGACCCGAAAGTATACGAAGGGTTTAAAACATTTGGCATAGGAATGGCAGAAGCATTTAGCGGAAAAAAAATAGCACCGGAAGATATTCCAACCCAAGCCCAAATGCTTGAACAAGCTAAAAAAGAAAAAGAAATTACCGTATGCAAATTCACAAGAGAACAAAGATTAGCACTGTACAAGGCTTACCAAAAGCATGATAATAAAAACAGCTGTATAACAAAACCTGATGGAACACAAAGCTGTAGTTTTAATACAGAAAATATGAGTTCTTACGACAAACTTATGATGAATTATCAAAGCGGAACCTGCTCAACAAAAGAAATCCATTGATTAAAACCCAATTTATTTCTATATTTTTATAAAAAAGGCAATTTTTAAAGACAAAAATACTTTATATAAATGTAGGTTAAAATAAAGGAATTTTTATGTCTTCAAATTGGGTATCAAATTTAGATATGTTAGCAGCCGGCGGTGTTATTGATTTTGATGCAGCGGCATATTTACTTGATCAGCCGGCAAGATTTGTAGGTAATCCAAGATTAGAAAACTTGCCATTAGAAAATCCGTCTCTTCTTCCTGAAGGTACAAAATTAAAAGATTTACCAAAAACAGACGAATTTAATAATTCTGGCAAAAAAGTTACGGAAAATCCAAGCTGGAAAAAATGGACATTTGGTGCAATTGCAGCAGCAATTATTGCCGGCGGAATTTTTGCACTTTCAAAAGGTAAAATAAAAATGCCAAAATTTACATCCAAAATTAAAATGCCTGATATGACTAAATTTAAAACAACTATGAAAAATATTGGAACAAAAACACTGGGTTATATCAAACAGCCATTTATCTGGATTGCAAGTAAATTTAAGAAAAAACCATAAACAATATAAATTATTAAAACAATAATATCAAACAGGTTCCGGCTATCATAATAATAGAGCCGAGAACCTTTTTTAAAATCTGCTGCTCTTGAAAAATTTTATACCCCAAAATAACAGATACAAGAGTAGATAGCTGAAATAGCGCCAGCGCTAACCCAACATTCATTTTTTCAAAAACAAAGTTTGTAGAAAATTGCATTACGCCTAAACACAAGGCAATAAAAAAACATTTAATAAGTTCTTTTTTAGTTAATAACTGGATTTTTACATTGAACACTAAAAATATTAATAATGTAAAAATGAATCCTGAAAAACACCATAAAATAAAGGATTCCCAAACTGAAGACATTAAAATAATTTTTTTTAATACCGCAGCTTCACAACCAGTAAAGAATAATGCACAAAATCTTAAAATAATGTCCTTTCTCAAGAATAGCTTGAAACTAAACCCTTCATCCACAGTATCAAAAATAAACCAACTTCCCGCTACAATTAATAAAACACCTGCCAATCCTGTTATAGAAGGAATTTCGTCTAATAAAATAACTCCGAACACAAGCCCAACAATACTTTTATAAGAATTTATAGGTCCTAATACAGACATATCACCTATTTGCAAAGCTTTAATGAGACATATTGAACCTAATGTACACAAAATTCCAGCAAGAGCTACATAAAACCAAAAGTCAAGCCCGTAAGTTAAGAATTCTTTAACTATTTGAATATTTGATGATGAATTTATACTTACTAAAAGACAAAACAAACTTAAAAATAAATATGAATACCAATTAATCAATATAGCAGATTTTTTCTGCACCAGCTGTTTTTGTAGCGCATTAGCAACCGGATTGGATAAAATTCTACAAACCAGCGCAACTATAGTTTCTAACACAGGATTACATCATCCCTTTTCTATTAAAGAACACCGCAACACAGAATGTAGCAACAATTGAAATTAAAATAACAATTAGAAAACCAAAATGATTATGCCCAAATGGTATCGGAACATTCATTCCCCAGAAGCTACCTATCATTGTAGGAATAGACATGATAATTGTAATTGCCGCCAAAAATTTCATAACAAGGTTCAAATTATTATTTATAATTGAAGCCATACAGTCCATCATACTTTCTAAAATTGTTCGATGCATTTCTACCATTTCAGATGCCTGTTTGTTTTCAATAATAACATCCTCCAGCATATCAATATCATCTTCTGTAAATTTTAAAATTCTTTGCAGGTTAGCTGTATGAACCATCCGCAAAAGTTTCTGCAATACAAGTTGGTTATCTTTAAGTGCTGTAGTAAAATATACCAAAGATTTCTGAATTTCCATCAACTGAAATAATGCCTTATTATTAGTCGTTTTCCTTAAAGAATCCTCAATACTTTCAGTTTGCTTATTTATTATATTCAAATATCTTAAGTAAAATTTTGCAGCCCTGAACAGGATATTCAACATAAAATTTGCTTTATGACGTGTGTCAAAAAACTTTGCAGTATCAGCATTAAAAGAATTAATTATCTTATTCTCATGAGAACATACAGTAATAATACTTTCAGGAGTAAAAATTAACCCCAGAGGTAATGTATCAAAATTACCTTCTTCATCCATAACAGGAACATTAGTGATAATTAAAAGATTTCCATCTTCGAAATCCATACGAGATAATTCATCAGCGTCTAATGAGTTATTTAAAAAACTTTCGTCCAAGCCTAATACTAACGATACTTGCTGAATTTCTTCACGTGTTGGATTAATCAGATTAAACCAGGAACCTGAAACAGCCTCATTAAGATTCAATTTTTTTAATGACCCGTCATCCTGAGTCTTTGAAATTTCCAACATAATACTATTCCTATGTATCAGACTATACTTAATTAAACTACATTTTTATTCAAAGTGCAATAGTTCAAATTGAGTAATTTACAATATTAAATTACTCTTATTACCTTATTATTTTAAAAAGCTAAAGTAGAAAATTTATAAATTCAATATGATAAACTTATTCTTCAAACACATCTTCATCATCACGTTTTTGGCCATACGGATTTTTACTGTGTTCCTTTTTCAATCTCAAAATTTCTTTCAAATCATCTGTGATTTTGTCTTCCTCATCCAAAACAGGTTTATGCTTTTTAGAATTAATAACATTTGCAACATTCATCATAGCCAGAGAATTTAAGGTCGCACGTAAAACAGCACTTTGGTCCATATAAGGATTGTTCTGAGCTTGCTCTTCCTCGGCAGCTTTTTGCTGTGCAAAATATTCACCGCCTTGTCCCATTTTATCATCTGATAATTTTGCTGCCGTACCTGAAATATCACCGCTCTTAAAATTAAAAGAACCGCCTATTCCAAAGAACCCTGCAGATCTGTTATCGACCATAATTTCTCACCTTTTACCTGTGTTTATCTGAGATTTTATCTCAAATATTCGTGTTTATTATCCTACACATTATAAAGTACGTGATATGTTATTAACTCGTCTGAATGGATTATTTTGCTACTATGTAAATAAAATTTTACATTTTACATTTTATATTTTTTTAATCTCTTATCTAAACGGTTATACTACTACCAGTATAACACATTGTGTTGAAAAATACAACAAGCTATGGTATAATATGTATATATATTATAGAAGAATTGAGGATTTTGAGGATGAAAAGACTTAATAAAGCATTCACTTTAACAGAGTTATTGGTAGCTTTAGGGGTAATCGGTATACTTTGTGCAATATTATTACCGGTTATATTCAATATGCTTCCAAACCAAAATACCATAATGGCAAAAAGAGCATACTATATGGTTCAAACTGTAGTAGCAGATTTGATAAACGATGAAGGATGCTATCCGGACAAAACATCTGCAACCGGAACTAACCATAAATACGGATTTGATGATGGCTATGGTACCGCAAACTGTTTGTTATGGGGCGGTGAAGAAAAAACCAATACTATTGATACACCTGGTAATGCTGATGAAAAATTCGGAAAATTATTTGTAGACAAAATTGATACACTTAAATCCAGTGTATCTTCAACAGGCACATCATTTACCACAGGTGATGGTATGACCTGGATAATGAGTAAAGGATTTAATGGCGGCGGGAAAAATTCAACTATTACTGTAGTCGTTGATGTAAATGGAGCGTCAAAACCTAACTGCGGAAACTCAACCGCAACAAAAACAACTATTGACGGTACAGCTTATGATGCTTGTACAGGAAGAACAACCGGTTGGGACAGATTTGCAATGACAATAAGAACGGATGGTAAAATTAACGTTCTGGATGATTGGGCCGCTAAAGCTGTTCGAGTTGATAAAGATATTACAGAAGAATAATAAAGTAGTCGGATAATCGCGCTTAGATTTGCGTTTAAGTGAGGAAAGTCCGTGCATCCAAGAACAGGCCGCCGGAGAAACTCCGGGCGATGTGAGTCGGCGGATAGTGCCACAGAAATGTAGACTGCCAATGGATTTTTAATCACAGGCGATGGTGCAACGGTGAGTTAAGAGCTTCACCAGTGATACCGGAAGGTATCAGCTAGGTAAACCCCGGTCGGATGCAAGATTGAATCGAAGGTTATAAAGGTTGTTCGCCAACTTCGGAAAAATCGCTAGAGATTAGGAGCAATCCTAATACCAGACAGATGATTATCTAAAACAGAACACGGCTTACGGACTACTTTATTTTTAACAACGAACTTTAGTCTTAAGTTCGTTGTTTTTGCGTTATAATATAAACAAAAGAGAAAGGTTTATATGCAAAAAGGCTTATTTATAACATTTGAAGGTGCTGATGGGTGTGGGAAAACAACTCAATTAACTCTTTTAAAAGAATACCTTGAAAAAAATAATTATAAAGTTATTACAACACGTGAACCTGGGGCTAAAGGTCTTGGCGAACATATTAGAAAAATTCTTTTAAATTATGATGGCGAAGTCTCAAACAGATGCGAATCTTTTTTATTTCTTGCAGACAGAGCACAAAATATAGATACTATAGTTAAACCTGCAATTGAACAAGGGAAAATTGTTCTATGCGATAGACATACAGATAGTACAATAGCCTATCAAGGATATGGAAGAGGCTTAGATATACAAGAGATAAATATGCTAAATAATCTTGCAACAGGGGGAAAGAAACCTAATTTAACATTTGTTTTTGATATTGATGTTAATACCTCCATGAAACGTGTAGGAGCCGAAAAAGATAGACTTGAAAGCGCAGGAATCGAATTTCACAATAGAGTAAGAAGCGGGTATTTAAAATTAGCACAACAAGAACCTGAAAGAATCAAGGTTATAGATGCAACAGAATCAGTTGAACAAATACACAATCAGGTTACAAAAATTTTTAACTCATATATAACCCAACTTCTTTCATCGCAAGAAAAATTAAACTCCGAAGTTAAAAATAATTGATATAATTATATTCATACCGACTATTTACTTCAATATAAAAAACGAATATAATAATTGGTAATGGCAATTTTAGAAATAAAAAATTTAAATCTTGGATTTCAAGTTGAAGAAGAACTTCGACAAGCACTTTTTAATGTTTCATTTTCAATAGAAAGAGGAAAAATGCTCTCAATTGTTGGAGAATCCGGATGTGGAAAAACAATGAGTGCAATGAGTATTTTACAACTTATTCCCAAAACAGCCCGAATCCTATCAGGAGAAATTTTATATAACGGAGAAAATTTATTAAAAAAAACACAACAACAAATGCAACACATGCGAGGAGCAAAAATAGCGCTTATACCTCAGGATCCGATGACTTCACTAAATCCTTTATATACTGTAGGAGACCAACTTTTAGAAATTATAAAAATACATCAGGGATTACATGGTTCAGAAGCTTTACAAAAAGCAATTGAAGCATTTGAAGCTGTGCAAATTCCAGGAGCTAAATCAAGATTAAAAAATTATCCTCATGAATTCTCAGGCGGGATGAAACAGCGTGCAATTATAGCTATGGCACTGGCTTGCAATGCTGAAATTTTAATCGCAGATGAACCAACAACAGCACTAGATGTTACAATTCAAGCACAAATTATGAACCTCCTACAGGAAATAAAATCGAATAACCAAACAGCAATTCTTTTAATAACACACGACTTAGCACTTGTAAGGGAAAATGCTGATGATGTTGCTGTAATGTATGCAGGAAGAATAGTAGAACATGCTCCTAATGATGAATTTTTTAAAAATCCTAATCATCCATATTCGCGTGCATTATTAAAATCACTGCCATCAAATCCGGACAAAAAACTTGAAACAATCAAAGGACAACCTCCGGCTTTATCTCAAAAAATTGAAGGCTGTAAGTTCCATCCTCGATGCGATTTTTGTATGGAAATATGTAATCATGAAATTCCACCATTAAATTATATCAATAAATTTCATAAAAATGCTTGTTTTTTAAATCAATTAAAATAAACAATATTCTTTAAATTAAAGATTTAACTGCAAGCAAAATTAAAATTAAACCACCCGTAATTTCCAAATATTTAGACGGAATATTTTTTATAAAATTACCCAACCAAAAGCCAAGTAATGACATTACAAAAGATGCAATTCCAATCAATAATGCTGAAGTACAAATACTTGTATGCGTAAGTTTAATCGAAGCTCCGGCAACAAGAGCATCGATACTTGTTGCAATACCCAGCCCGATAAGACATTTGAATCCAATACATTGAATTTCTTCTTCTTTTGGTTTAAATGACTCTAAAATAAATCTAAGCCCCAGTGTAAAAAATATAGCAAAAACTATCCATTTGCTATACGGTACCAGCAATTTATATAAAGAATTCGCACCGATATAACCTATTACAGGCATTACTCCCTGAAAAAATCCCATAGTAAATGCCAAATTTAAAGAATTTTTTGTACGGTTACAATTAAAAATTAACCCTTGTGAAAATGATACAATAAAACAATCAATACCAAGCGCAATTGCAAGCAGAATAATATCAATTAAACTCAATTTCTACCTCAAACAATCTCTCCCAAGGGAATTTATAATTTACATCAGCACAAGTATCAAAAATTTTTGCTATAACTTTTTCATAAGCTTTCATATTTGAAGATAATCTATCAATATCCGGATTGGTTAACTCTTGCCGCACATTTGCCTGATACGCCCAATCATCTAAAAATCTTGTTATTTGTAATTTTTTAAAATTATTTTTGTTATATTTACTAGCCAGAAATTTTATTTTTGCTCCACAAATCAAACTGCCCAAAGTATTTGCGGTCGTATTCCAGGCTGAATATCCAAAAAAGTTTTTATCTATAAGTTTATTTTTAAACAATTCATGTACAAATTTATTATCCGAACCATTGGCAAAACGTATATCTGCAACCATATATGGTCTTTCAGGAGAAATAAAAGTTTTATCAAAAAATTCGGTTTCAACTTTCATAACAATTTCACCCTGATGATTCTTAAAATTGTTAACATACAATAAAATATCTGCATTTTCTTCATCAGATACTTCACATCCTGCAAGTTCAATCTGTCCGTAAACAGAATTTTCAACAGATACATCTTCATAATTTGATATTAAACTCTTTTCCTCTGGTTCTAAAAATATAGGACAAATCTTTACTTTTTCACATAACGCCCTTGATAACAGGCTCAAAGGAATTTCATCCGCCCCGGTTTTAGTATAACCACCCATTTTTTCTAAAATTTTTGCTTCTTGAACATTAAAACCATATTGAGCACAATCGTCTTTAGAAAAAATTAACGTATCAAACAAACCCTGTTTTTGCCATTGCAAATATATTTTATTTATCTCAAAATTACGACGTCTTGTTTCAATATAATCTTCAAGAATTTCCGGAGGAATATCATGGATAAAATTTTCTTTTGCTCCAAACTTATCTATATTATATGAATATTCAAAAATCTTTTTTCCCCACTGAGACCAATATTCTTTTTCTTCTTCATTAATATTATTATTCGAAATTCTCATAATACTTGAAAAAGCATAAATTTTACATTGTTTTTCACTTAGAATTTCGATTAGTGTCTCTATTCTATTTTTAATTTTTTCAAAAGAATCAGTAGACCGTCTTGAGGGAATCAATCCTCCGTAAGCAAGTGTATCAAGAGAAAGAATAATAACATCGAGCTTTGGCAATGAAACAATCCAAGAAAACAAACTCTCTACATCCGCAACCTTTGTTAAATCTCCAAGATATTGTCTTGGAGGTATATAAAATTCAATACTACTGTCTATATTTGCAAGAAGTTTTGGCAATGTATAACATACAGGTCTATTATCAATTGGTACAAAAGCAATTTTCATAATATAATTGTATGCTAAAATAAAACTTAAGTAAATGGAGAAAAAAATGGATATTGATAAAACCCCTGAAAAAATACAAGCTATGTTTGATGAAATATCAGAATATTATGACAAGATGAATAATTTTATTTCATTAGGAACCCACTATATAATAAAATTTCTTGCACTAAAAGAACTTGCTATTCAACCAAGAACAATGATTATTGACCTTTGCTGCGGAACAGGTGATTTTACAAAAATAATTTCAAACTTTTACCCGCGGGCAAAAGTAATCGGCCTAGACTTTTCAAATAAAATGCTAAAACTAGCAAAATCAAAAAATCCAAACGGGGTATTTATACAAAGTGATTGTACAAACTTGCCTTTTGCAGAAGGAGAATTTGACTATATTACTATGGCATTTGGACTTAGAAATATCCAAAATAAAGATAAAGCTATTTCGGAGTGCTATAGAATTCTGAATAAGGGAGGTAAATTTCTACATCTTGACTTTGGAAAACACAATATTATAAGCTCCCTGTTTGATATAATTGTTCTAACATGTGCAAAAATTATGAATGTAAATCTTACAGATTATAAATACTTAATTAACTCTAAAAATAAATTTCCGGAACCGGATGAATTAATTCAAGAATTCGAAAATGCAGGTTTCAAATACGTAAAAAAATGCGATTATCTTTTCGGAACCATCTCCGCACAAATTATGACAAAATAAGCTTTGCTATAAATTAAATATTTTAAAATACTCTATGCCCCTTACCTCCGTAAAGACAATCTTTCAAACCTATAAAAGTTGTTTTCAAAATATAATTGATAGAATCTTGAGTATCATAAGCTATGTGAGGAGTTATTATAACATTTGCAAGTTTATTTAACTCCCTAACAATTTCAGCATTTTCACTACACTTCAAAGAACTATTTTCCAAATCATTTTCTTCATCCAAACAAGCAGACTCAACACAATATATCATATCTAAAGCTACACCTTTTATTTTTTTAGTTTTAACACTTTTCAATAATTCTTTAATATCAACTAACTCCCCTCGCGACACATTTATAAAATATGCACCCTGCTTCATTAATTTAAATTGCTTAGCACCTATAAAATGATGATTTTGTTTACAATATGGAATATGTAAAGATATAATATCAGAATGTTGCAATAGTGTATCTAATTCTACATATTCAACATTATATTTATTTTTTAATTCCCTTTTTGGGGATAAGTCATAGGCCAAAATTTTCATACCAAAACTATTAGCCATACGACAGACTACCGCACCAATAGAACCTGTTCCTATTATCCCGATAGACATAGATTCAATACTATGCCCTGTAAAATCAGAAATAGGTATTCCTTTTTTTACAGATTCAACAGCAGGCAAAATCTTCCGTATTAACATAAAAATTAGTGCAAAAGTAAATTGTGCCACACTAGAATTCCCATAAGATTCAACATTTATAAGGGCAATATTTTTATCTATACAATGAGTTGATTCAATATGATTATACCCTGTAGAACGTGTAGAAATTATACGAAGGTTATTAAACTTAGATAAAACTTTTTCTGTAATATGAGATGTTGTAAAAACACTGATAATCATAGCTTTATCCAAATCTTCTTCTGATAACTTATTTACAGATTCTTCAGTTAAACTCCATTTAAAAAATCTTATATCAAAATCCGGAAATTTATTTTGGTCAAAAAAAGACTTTTCTGCTTCTCTATAATCAAAAAATAAAACTCTGCAAACCATTGTATTCTCCTTTTTAAATATTATTTTTTTTTAAAAGGAAAAATCTATTGTACAAATGTGCTAGGTTTTATAGCAGAAAAATTCACCAAAAATCCAATGTTAAAAGAGAAAAAAAATCATATCTTTATAACAGGAAAGGAGATATTCATGAAAAATGACTTAATTGTCCGTGAGCCTGAATTATATTTCGACAGCATACATCAAGAATTAGATAATTTTTTAAGAGATACATTTTTTACGCATACATTCGGGCATCCGCTAAACATTATAAAAAATTCTACTTGGCGCCCTGCAGTTGAAGTTATTCAAAACAATGAAAATTATAAAGTTAAAGTACAACTGCCAGGCGTAAAAAAAGATGATATAGAAATAGAACTAGATAATGATTTTATGACAATAACGGCAGTTATCAATGAAGAAAAAGAAGAAAAAAAAGAAGAAGAACATAATGCTAAATACCACACATCCGAATTTCGCTATGGAAAATATCAAAGAACAATTTCATTTGATCAACCAATAAAAATCGAAGAAGCAAAGGCTAAATATAAAGATGGAGTATTATGCATAAACCTTCCTAAACAAAATATTGAAGCAGCTAAACCTAAAAAACTAACAATAAACGAAGACGAATAATTTTTGTATTCAACAGCCGAGTCCTTCTGCGACTAAGCAGACATGCAAAACAAACGGCAGGATACAAAATCGGTTGGGTATCGATAAGCATGAACGATACCAATATCAACCGACACAGAAAAGACCGATTAAAAATAAAATCGGTCTTTTCCTATTAATCACCCGACAAGGCATGCCTAATAGATGGATTTTTAAAATAATTTACAATTCTTAATACGCTAAAAAATCTCTTAAAACCATGTCATAACATGGTTTTACATGGATTAGAAATCTTAAGACCATGTCATAACATGGTTTTGGACAATTCAAAAAGCTAAAACACTTGATATAACGCCAATACAGAACCATGTTACAAAACTTCATAACAACATGATTCGACCTTGAAAAAAAAATCTTATTTTCTATAATGAAAATATGAAGTCGGAAGACATTGATATAACGGCTTTAGGGGAGATATGACGATATATTTTTAGATATCGTTCAGTTAATTAGATAAGTGGAGATTATATAAATTGTTTAGAAGTAGGGATATGGGAAGAGCAGTTGCAGTTAGGAGATGGACTACAACAGCGTTAGAATGTTATAAAAGAGGATGTAATTGCGAAGGATGTTTTTACAGAGATTTCTTTAGCGGTTCCTCTCAAAAATGCCAGATGAAAGCATCCGTTTTAGAATTAGTAAGAGTTATTGGAACTCCGGACGTTGAATTGCCACAGTTTTTAGCAGATGAATAATCAATTTACCCTTTAAAAATTATAAAAACTGTGTTATACTGACAAAGCAGTATAGAAATTGGAGGTTTTAAATGCACATTTACGTTAACGGAAAAAACATTGAGATTACAGAAGCTATCAAAGCTTATGTTAAAGAAAAAATCGGAAAGGTAGCTACCCGTTATGACCAAATCCAAGGGATTGACGTTGTTCTATCTGTAATTAAAAACCCTGCAGCAGAAGGAAAACATATTGCAGAGGTTACATGTAAAATGAACACAGGTGTTATTCGTTGCGAAGAAGCTGCTGAGTCTATGTATGCAAGTATTGATTTATTAGCAGACAAACTTGCAAGACAAATTACTAAATTTAAAGATAAAAATATTTCATCTGATAAAACATCTATTCGTACAGATATTATAGAAGAAAATGATGAAGATGAAACTGTTGATGTAAAAGCAATGGAAGAATAAATAAAATTTTTAAATTTCAAAAATAAGCGCTATACAATTATATAGCGCTTATTTTTTATTATCATAAATTATATTTTAAGCATAAAAAAAAGCGATTTTAAAATCGCTTTTTTTAAATAATAATTACACTATTTATTAAAATGTTCCTGCAGGTTTTTTCTGAGGTTGAGCCCCAGGAATAGACTGCCAATTAGCTGCCATAATTTTCTTAAATGATTTTAAAGCGGTATCTTCTAATTCACCAAGCTCTTCAGCTTCCATAATCAATTCTCTAAGAGGCATCAAAGCTCTAGGATCTCTTAAAACACCTAATGCAGCTGCGGCACCAGCTCTAACGAGTTCATTTTCAGAACGGTTTTTCATAACATCAATTAATGCTGGAACAGCTTTTGTATCATTTAATTTACCCAACGATGTTACAGCATAAATTCTTACGTTAACCCATTCGTCATATAACATATTGATAATTTTATCAACAGCTTTTTTATTACCAATTTCACCCAAAGCTCTTGTTGCATCACATCTTACATTAACTTTTTCATGATCTAAAGATTCAATTAAAGCATCTGTTGCAACATCACCAATTTCAATTAAAGCATCAGTTGCAGTAATACAAACTTGAGGGTTTTCATCATTTAAAGCTTCAACAAGCGGTTCAACAACAATAGCACCGCCTAAACGACCTAATGCTCTAGCTGCACGAACACGTACATCAACATTACGATCTTCACGTAAGGATTCAATCAAGTGAGTTGTTGCAGCAGAGTCGCCTAATTCACCTAAAGCTCTGGCGGCATACAATCTTACAGAACCGTTTTTATCATGTTTTAAAACATCAATCAAAGGTTCAACTGCTTTTGAATCACCCATTTCACCAAGGATACGGGCTGCATTGTATCTGACTTTTTCAGAATTACTTGTTCTTAAATCAGTTAACAATTCATCAAATGATTTTTTCACTTGTTTTTTCTTACTGTTCACACTAATTGTCATTATTTTCCTCCGACACTACAATAAATATTCACACCTTACTGTTTATATAAAAAAAACATTGCGAACATTATTGCCTTTTTTGTTATATCTTTGTTAAACTTTGTTTACAATCCATAAAACTGTTAGTTATATATTTCCTACTACTTATATGCATTGCGTCAGATAATTGATTAAGGGTAATACTGACACTTATTTATTCTGTACTACTATAATAACACATTTTTCTACTTTATTCCTCAGTTATATAAATTATTTTAAGAATTTTTATAATTGTTTTTATAAAAATTTATCTGTTTGAGAAATATTAAGAAATTGTTTGTAATATAACTTAATATATTACTACTCACCTTTGAGAGTAATAATAAATTCCGTACCTATGCCAACTTCGCTATATACTTGAATTTTACCGTTATGTTTATCTATTATTTTTCTACTTATTGCAAGTCCTAATCCTGTACCAACACCTACACCTTTTGTTGTAAATCCCGCTGTAAAAATTTTATTTATGTTTTCTTTTGGAATCCCTTGTCCATTATCTTTAATTTTTACAATTAGATTTCCTGATTTGAAATCAGTTGTAATAATAATTTTACCTTTATCCTTAACAGCCTGGCAGGCATTTACCAATATATTTGTAAAAACCTGATTTAACATATTTGGATAGCATTTTATAGGAGGTATTTCACCATAATGTTTTTCTATTTCAATTTTATTTTTTGTTTCATGACTAATTAAATCAAGAGTCAAGTCAATTTCTTTATTTATATTTGCTTCCTGAAGTTCCGCTTCATCAAGACGCACGAATTTTTTCAAAGAAACAACAATATTACTAATCCTCTGAATAGCCTCTCTATCAAGAGAATTTATTTGTGTAAACATTTCTCTTAAATCTTCTTTCTCTATTTTAGAAATAAGCTTAGAAGTTATAGAATTATTAGATTTAATTGACGCAACAGGAGTATTAATTTCATGAGCTACACCTGCGACCAACTGACCAAGCGAGGCCATCTTTTCAGAATTAATCAACTGAAGCTGCGTTTCTTTTAATTCTTCAAGAGCAGCCTTTAAATCCCGAACATTTTTTGCATTCTTTTGATAAAGCTCAGCCCTTATTATAGCGTTACCCAATTGAGATGACACTGCATCAAGAATCTCTATTTCTTCATTCAATTCTCTTTTTTGATAACTCAAAAGAACAATTACTCCAATCATTTTTTGCAAATGAAATACCGGAACAATTATACGTAATACAGATTGCTTAAAAGCCTCCGCACCAATATATTCTACAAGAGAATAACTAATTGAAATATTTCCTGCATTTAAACGTTTCATGGCAAGAGCATCAAAAGAAATTTTTATATTTTTAGGAATATTACTTTCTCCATACATTTCTTCTATATAAAAACCACCGTCGGAATTTGATGCATAGTAAGCTCTGAAACATCCAAACATTATAGCAAGTTCTTTTAGTGCAGAGTTTAAAATTATAGAAATATCCATTGACGCTCTTATAATATTTGATACCTTATTAATTAAAGCAATTTTAAATGCCTGTGATTGAGCCTTTTGACGAATTTTTTGCAACTCATCATTTTCTTCTTCAAGTTTCAATAGTTTATCTTTATATAATTCTCTTTCTTTCTGGTTATCTTCCAATAAAACTTCAGAACTAACATCTCCAAAAAATATAATAGTATACATACCGCGTTTTACAGCAGTCAAATCATAATAATAAGTTTTCCCATCAGAAGAAATATAAGAAACTCTTGCAAAAAAATTTTGTTTTGAGACAATTGCTTGAAAAATCGGTGAAAATAAATCAACATTCTCACTATCCACAGGGCAGAAATCAAAATTCATTTTATGAGCAAATTTTCTGATATCACCAAATTGCTTAAAAACACGACAAAAGGTGTTGTTTTTAAAAACAACATCCTCATAATCCCTTATAACAATAACAGGATCCCTGTATTGATTAAAAAAGTCAAACTTTTTCATAACAAAATTATAAGACAATAAGGGCTTTTAAGCAATTTGTAAATAGAACAAAATGAACTAAGAATTTTCATCCAAGTCTTTAAATAAATCTTCAAGTTGTAAATTCAACGCTCTTGCAATATCAAAAACAGTAGCAAGACTCGGAGCCTTTTCAGCTCTTTCGATACATCCTATATAATTTCTTGCACTGGAAATTCGGAATGCAAGTTCCTCTTGTGAAATTTTACGTTTCTTTCTATATTTTCTAATATTTTCACCAAGTTGTTTATATATTTTAGAGTATTTAGTTCTATCTTTAGTCATACCACCTATTGTGGTATATTTGTTAAAATCTATCTACCACCTATTAGGGATAAAAATCAATTTATAACTACTCAATTAAATTTTTCTACCATTAATTGTAAAACTTGTGCTAAAATAAAAACCAAAGAGGGGAAATAAAAATGGAAAATGTTAGAGCAATTATAATGGTTATTGATTCTATGGGAATCGGCGCAATGCCTGATTGTGAAGATTTTGGGGATACTCCTGAATGCAATACACTAAAACACGTTTGTGAATTTAACAACGGCCTGAATGTCCCAAATCTTGAAAAACTAGGATTAGGCAATATTCAGGATTTTATGGGGATTAAAAAAGTAGATAACCCTATAGGAACCTATGCAACTTTGATTGAAAAATCAAAAGGTAAAGACACCACCACCGGGCATTGGGAAATTGCAGGCATAACACTTGACAGACCATTTGCTACATTTCCAAACGGGTTTCCAAAAGAACTGATTGATAAATTTATACAACAAACTAACTGTGGTGGAGTTTTAGCCAATCGCCCTGCAAGCGGTACTGCTATAATTGAAGAGTTAAACGAAGAACATCACACAACAAAATTTCCTATAATTTATACTTCAGCTGACAGTGTTTTCCAAATTGCAGTTGATACAGACATGATTGCTCTGGAAACATTATATGACTGGTGCAAAATTGCGAGAAAAATTTTAACTGAAGATAACTACTATGTTTCAAGAGTAATTGCTCGCCCTTATAAAGTTATTGACGGAAAACCTAAAAGAATATCTAAAGACAGAAGAGATTACTCAATAGAACCTATAGCTCCGACTATTTTAAATGAAGTTAAAGATAAAGGCGGAAAGGTTATTGCCATCGGAAAAATCGAAGACATCTTTTCAAAATCAGGAATCACACATGCAATCCACACCGGCTCAAATAAAGAAGGCTTGGAGTTAACACTAAAAGCTGTAAAAAATGAACTCCCTCTTGAAGATATAGCTTATGAAAAAAATAAAAAATATAACAATACCGAAATTATTTTTACCAATTTGGTAGATACAGATATGCTATATGGCCATCGAAATGACCCGAAGGGATATGGAAAAGCAATTGAAGAAATTGATACATATATAGGCCCTATTATTGAAGCTATGCAAAAAAATGATTTATTAATAATTACAGCAGATCATGGCTGTGATCCAACAGTTGAAGGAACTGATCACACAAGAGAAAAAGTTCCTGTTTTAATGTATTCAAAATCACTACCTTCTAATGGAAATTTAGGAGAGATGGAAGGTTTTGATACAATCACAGGATTCATAAAAGATTGGATTTAAAAAAAATTTTTTAACTCTGGAATTTTTAATTTTTTGTTATATAATTTTATTGTGGAATAAATCCACAGGTTGTAAAATATAAGGAGAAACAAAATGACAGTAAAAGTTAACGATAGTTGTATCGCTTGCGGTGCTTGTGAATCAATCTGCGACGCAGTATTTTCAATTGAAGACAAAGCAGTTGTTAATGAAACTGCTGTAGCTGATAACATTGATAGCGTTAAAGAAGCTGCTGATGCTTGTCCTGTTAGCGCTATTGAAATTGAATAGTTGACAAAATAATTATTCTAATAAGCATAAGAAAACCGGTTAAATTAACCGGTTTTCTTATTATAAAATGTTATTCTTCAATAATACAAAAATTGTCCAACATCTAGAAAGAACAAGTCATAACAACTTCTTTATTATTAAATTTTGCTTCTTGTACTGCCGCATCCGGAGATAAAGGCTCAATACTATCACCTTCCAAAACTCCTTCTATTTTGCAATTTAATCTTGTAGAAGAAGAGTTATTATTTGATATTTCATCCAGCCTGCGAGATAATTCATCAACTCGCTCGGTCAAAATGGTTAAATCACTATTCTCTTGATTAAGAGTATTTTCATCAACATTCATCTCATTAGCAGCCTGTTCATTCTTTATTTTTTCACTAGACTGGGTTTTATTATCAGTAACTTCTTTAGTATTTGTATAAATTGCAGCAATAACAAACACAAACATACACAAAAATACAATAGTTAATACTTTAAATTTATTAAATCCATCCATTAATTTTTTCCTCCGGAAATTAAACTCCAAAACATTCTAACACAAAACACCAGATTATGGCTAGTATTAAATACAAAAAAGTAAGCAGTTTTTATAAAAATTCTGCTTACTTTTCACAAACAAATTATTTAATATTATTAAAACAATTCATTATTTCGATTATTAATAAATTCCAATATCTTTTTTAAATCTTCCGATGATAAATCAGGTAATGATGTACTTGAATTTTGGACATTTGAAGGGAACCTTCGTTTTAACTCTTCTGCAATTCTTTTAACTTCTTCATCAGATATCCGTCCTATAACAGATTCACCTTCCTCACCAAGAGCCATTGTAGTCATGCCGCCTTCTTCGCCCATAGCTTTTGTAGTTATACCATCACCATTTTCATTCAAAGCATAAGTTACAGAACTGCCACCTTCCTCGCCAAGAGCCATTGTAGTCATACCACCTTCTTCGCCCATAGCTTTTGTAGTTATACCATCACCATTTTCATTCAAAGCATAACTTACAGAACTGCCACCTTCCTCGCCAAGAGCCATTGTAGTCATACCACCTTCTTCGCCCATAGCTTTTGTAGTTATACCATCACCATTTTCATTCAAAGCGTAAGTTACAGAACTGCCACCTTCTTCACCTAAAGCTTTTGATGTTATACCATCACCGACCCTTTTCTTCAAAAATTCTATAATTTTTCTCAAATCATCCGCAGTTAGTTCCGGGAGTTTTGACTTTTCATCATTTTCCTTAATATTCTTTTTGAACTCTTCAAAAATTTTTTCAAATTCCTCATCTGAAATTATAGGTTTAGCATTAGAGTCTCCCTTCCCTCCACGTGTATGTTCGACAGAGCCTCCACCTTCTTCGCCAAGAGCCATTGTAGTCATGCCTGTTTCTCGAGTTGCGTATGTTACAGAATTCCCGCCTTCCTCATTAACAGCTTCTGTCGTCGGATTACTACCATTTTCACCCATTGCGTATGTTACAGAAGTCAATGGTTTTTCGTTATTGTTCTTTCCTGTTGCGCCATCATTAAAATCAACAAACGTAGAAGAAGGGTTTGTTTCCACAAAAAGACCTTGAATCTTTAATTCTGAACCTATTTTGTTAAAAAATTTATCCGCACAGTCTTGCGCATTTTCACATCCATTTGCCTGAGCAATTTTATTCATTGCTGCAACTATTTGTGCATTAGTGGGTTTAGCACTTCCAGCAGCCTGAAGCTGTTGCTTAGCTAACCCCCAGAGAGTATCACCTTTTTTAATTTCATAATTTCCATCTATTGACATAAGTATACCTTTCTTCTTCTTACACACAAACTCTCTAATCGGTATAATATATAAATAGCTTTAAAAGTATCAGAAGAAATTTATCAATTTGTTACAATTGGCAAAATTTATAACAATATCATATATTAAATGTATACGGAGAAAAAATGATTATAATAATAGGAAGTGTCCAAGATTATCACTCTAGATATGTTTTTGAAATTTTAAAAAATAAAAATATTCCTGTCCACTACTTTGACAGCAGATACTACCCACTAATAAATTGGTCGGAAAAAGAAGAAAATAATTATATAATATTAGATAATGAAAAAATCAATATAAAAGACATTTCCGGATTATATTGGAGATGCTATTATAGCGTACCATTAGAAAATTCAGAGATAATTTGGAGAGAAAAAACTTCTGCTTTAGAAACATTTTTATACTCATTAGAAAAAATCAGCTTTAATTCTTTACAAGCTGTTGAACTCCATAGAAAAAAAGGCATCCAAAGTAAAATTATGCATAATAATGGAATAAGAATTCCAAAAACATTAATTACTAATGACAAATTTGCACTGGAGGAATTCTATTATTCAAATAACAAAAATATTATCTATAAACCTGTACGCGGGGGTGCCTATACTCAAAAATTTAAGGAAGAAGATTTTTTAAGAGCAGATACATTGGTAACCTGCCCATGCCAATTCCAAGAATTTATAGACGGAACAGATATCAGAGTTTATGCATTTGAAAGCGGTGAAATTTATGCCGGAGAAATTAAAGCAAAAAACATTGATTTCAGACAAGATGAAACAGCCGTTATAAATAAAATTGAATTACCTAAAAATATACAAAAAAATTGCCTTACAGTCTTAAAAATTCTTGGTCTCAAATATTCAGGCATAGATATAAGATTGAGTAAAACCGGAGAATATGTTTTCATAGAGGCTAACCCTGCACCAATGTTTACACATTTTGAAAACATAACAGGCTATCCTATTTGTGAAACATTATTAAAAAACCTTCTAAAAAATAATTATTAAAATAGTAGTTATGTATGATTTTAAAAGTACATAAGGTATTTATTCTTGCAAATTACCAGTGTTTGTAATACATTGGTGTTGTATAAATACACAACTTCAAAAGGAGGAAGTTAGTTTATGGAAACTTATGGTATCGAAAAGTTTGGCATTATCGGGCCAAAAGCAGTTTATCGTAATTTGACACCAGCTCAATTGACAGAAGCTGCATTACGTTTAGGAGAAGGCAAACTTAGCAACACAGGAGCACTGGTAGTTACTACAGGAAAGTATACCGGTCGTTCTCCTAAAGACAAATTTATTGTTGACACAGAAGGTGTTCATGATGAAATCGCTTGGGGTAAAGTAAACCGCCCAATAAGCAGAGAAAAATTTAACTCTATTAAGGGTAAAATTGCTTCATACCTACAGAACCGTGAAATCTTTATTTTTGATGGTTTTGCAGGTGCAGATAAAACCTATACCCAAAAATTCCGAGTTATTAATGAATTAGCAAGCCAAAACTTGTTCATTCATCAATTATTAATCCGTCCTACCGCAGAAGAACTTGCATCATACGGAGAACCTGATTATACAATTCTTTGTGCTCCAGGATTTAAATGTGATCCTGAAGTTGATGGTGTAAATTCAGAAGCTTGTATCGCAATTGACTATGAAGCACACGAAATTATCATTTGCGGCTCAAGATATGCCGGTGAAATCAAGAAATCAGTATTTGCAACAATGAATTATGTTATGACTAAGAAGAATGTTCTTCCTATGCACTGTTCAGCAAATATGGATCCTGAAACTCATGAAACAGCTGTATTCTTTGGACTTTCAGGAACCGGTAAAACCACTCTTTCAGCTGATCCAGCTCGCAAACTTATCGGTGATGACGAACATGGTTGGTCTCCTGATGGAGTATTCAATTTCGAAGGCGGATGTTATGCAAAATGTATCAACCTTTCAGCAGAACATGAACCTGAAATTTACAACGCAATTAAATTTGGTTCATTAGTTGAAAACGTTGTTATGGATCCTGAAACACGCGAATTTGACTTTAATGATGGTTCATTAACTGAAAATACACGTGTTGGATATCCTATCAACTATATTGATAACGCTGAAATTCCTTCTAAAGGCGGAATTCCAAAAGTTGTTGTATTTTTAACAGCTGATGCATTTGGAGTTTTACCTCCTATCTCAAGACTTGATAAAAATGCTGCAATGTATCACTTTGTAACCGGATTCACTTCTAAGTTAGCCGGTACTGAAAGAGGTGTTACAGAACCTCAACCAACATTCTCAACATTATTTGGTGAACCATTTATGCCAATGGATGCATCAGTATATGCTAAAATGTTGGGTGAAAAATTAGACAAATATGGCACTAAGGTTTACCTTGTTAACACAGGATGGGCCGGAGGTTCAGCAGCTTCAGGCGCTAAACGTATGAAGTTAGCTTATACTCGTGCAATGGTTTCAGCAGCATTAAACGGCTCGTTTGATAATGTTGAATTCAAACATCATGATGTATTCAACGTAGATTATCCAACATCTTGTCCTAACGTTCCTGATGAAATGTTAGATGCAAGAGGATTATGGGCTGATAAAAATGCTTATGATGAAGCTGCTAATAAATTGGCTCAAATGTTTGCTGATAACTTTGCAGCTAAATATCCTAATATGCCATCTGAAATTGTTAATGCAGGTCCTAAAGCTAAAACAATTGCTTAATAATTCTCAGAAAAAGGAAAATATCGAAAAGTCCTGTGAAAAATTTTTCACAGGACTTTTTGATATGAATAGATTAAAAGATTTCCTTTAAAAAGATGATTAAAAGTATTCTTGCTTACTATAAAATTATAAAACCAGAGAGATATAAAAATGAAAACAATCTTAATAATTCTAGGAATACTTATTTGTATAAATTTTCTTGTAATAACTATAAGCAAAGCTTTTGCAGATGATATTAAAACGGAGTTAAAAACAGAAGCAACTCTTCAAAATACACTTTAAATTTTTCAAATGAAAAAGAGCTACACATCAAAGTATAGCTCTTTTGATTATCTTTTTACAAAAATTAAATATTAGCTAATTTTTTATAAAAATCATTTGCCTGCTCAAACTTATACGCGAAATTAAACAACCTTGTTTCTTGTAATTGTGGAGCCAAAATCTGCAAGCCTATTGGCATACCATCTGAATCAAAACCGGCAGGAACACTGATTCCAGGCAATCCGGCTAAGTTACAACTAATAGTTGCAATATCAGTCAAATACATAGCAAGAGGATCTGATGATTTTGCTCCAAGCTCAAACGCTGTGTTTGGACAAGTTGGAGAAATCAATACATCTACTTGTTTAAAAGCTTCTTTAAATTCTTCAGTTACCAATGCTCTCATTTGTTGAGCTTTTTTATAATATGCATCATAATAGCCTGAAGACAATGCATAAGTACCCAACATTATACGACGCTTAACTTCAGGACCAAACCCCTCAGCACGTGATTTTGTGTATAATTCCATAAGGTTCTTTGCATCAGGATGTCTGTAACCATATCTAACTCCATCAAACCTTGCTAAGTTAGATGAACATTCTGCAGTTGCAAGAATATAATAAATACCAATTGAATATTTCAATTTTTTCAATGAAATTTCAACAATTTCACAGCCTAATTTTTTATAGGTATCAATAGCATTATCAATAGCCTTCTGAACATCAGGAGAAACGCCTTCTCCCATAAGTTCCTTAATTATACCTACTTTTTTACCTTTTATATCATTATTCAAATCTTGAGAATAATGTTCAACAGGTAAATTTAAAGATGTTGAATCTTTTGGATCATGTCCAGAGATAACTTCAAGTAACTGCGCTGCATCTTCAACCGTTCTTGCAAATGGACCAATTTGATCCAATGATGAAGCAAATGCAATCAATCCATATCGAGAAACTCTTCCATAAGTAGGTTTCATCCCTACAATTCCACAAAAACTTGCAGGAAGACGAATAGAACCGCCTGTATCAGAACCAAGCGCCAAGGTTGCTTCACAAGCAGAAACACTTGCAGCAGAACCGCCAGAAGAACCGCCAGGAACCTTATTTAAATCCCAAGGGTTGTGAACTTTTTTGAATGCTGAATTTTCATTAGACGATCCCATTGCAAATTCATCTAAATTTGCTTTACCAACAATCGGAATTAAATTTCCTAACAACTTTTCAGTAACCGTTGCATTAAACGGAGATACAAAATTTTCTAAAATCTTACTGGATGCAGTTGTACGTGAACCAACAAGATTCATATTATCTTTTAATGCCAAAGGAATGCCCGCCAATAACGGTAATTCTTCACCTTTAGCTATTTTTTCATCTACTTTTTTTGCTGTTGCAAGAGCTGTTTCTTTAGTTAAAGAATTAAAAGCTCCAATTTTTTCTTCTAAAGAATCTATTCTGTCAAATGCTGCATTTGTAAGTTCTACAGCAGAAATTTCTTTATTTTTTAAAGCTCTGCTTTGTTCAGCAGCGGACTTTTTCAATAGCTCGTTCATAATTTCTCCTTAAAAGCTAATTCTCAAAATGATTGTAAGACAAACATGTATTGATAGCAAGATTTTACCTAAAATACAGTTAAAAGTTCATAATATAAAACTCAATAGTATCTATCAATAAATTACCTTAAATTTACTGAAAAAATTTATCACACTCGTTTTCCCAAAGATTTTGAAATTTTTGCGTGAATCATGTTTGCCTGATTCAAATACTCTGTTAATTTTTCGTAATTTTGAACCTTTTCCCCATAAGGAACATTCATTTCTACCAGCTCGTCCACACTTTTGTTTATTTTGGAAAGCTGTTCTAACGAATCACTAAGTGTAACAACCGAATTTACTTTTTTAGAAATTTTTGCAAGTATTTGACGTGATAAAAAAGATTGAATTTTATATATTACAGGCATCTTTTGCTTAAAACTTTGATGAAATTCTTGCGAATTTCTTTCTCCTAACACTCGTCCGCCATACAGCTGTTGTTTTCTCAAAACATCCAACTCTTGCATAATACGTTGCCTTTTAGCTTTTAACCCCAAAGATTCATTTTGAGTACCATAATTATCTGCAACTTTAATCTTTGCGTCTAAATCTTTTACGAGTGATTCTTTTTCTTTAATCCGATATTCAATACTTAACTCTTCTGTTTCAGATTGATCAAAAGTAGTTTTATTCAGAATTGCAGAATCATAACCATTTAAGCGTTTGATAGGATTTGTAGTATTATTGGAAGTTTGTGCTGATTTTTGAGAAATTTCACTTGGATTAAAATTTCCGCTAAACGGATTTACCGCAGAAAAATTATAATCTCTGCTAAAAATATTTCCATTTACCTTATTATTGTTGTTACCACTATCCATACAAATATTTTAAAACAAGAAAAAAAATTTTTTCACCATTAAAAGTATGATATTACAAAAATTTTAACTAATAGTGTATACCTTTTTATAATATAACCATAAGCCCCAAACAGTAAGAACAATATTAGGAAGCCAGGCGGCTAAAAATGGAGCAAGAGAACCGGCTTCACCAAAAGATAACGAAAGTGCCCTAACAACATAATACGCAAATATAATTAAGATACTAAATAAAAATCCACGATTATATCTTACTCTAGGCGGCGTAATTGCCAATGGAACACCTACCAATACAAACACAATAGTTGTTAAAGGAAGAGCAATTTTATCAAACAACTCTATTGTATAGACCTGCCGTGATTCAGGAGTAATATTGGAAGATGCCAAATATTTCATCAATCTGGTAAAGTTCATCTCTTTAGCAACATTTTTATTCATCTCTTTTGATAAGTCTAATCCAAATTTAACAACAGAAGTCTCAAATAAAGTTGTATTTAAAACCTGTCCATCATTTCCTATCGTATAAGCAGCACCTTTTTCAAACTTCCACCCTTCTGGGGAAGTTTTTCCTTGTCTTGCCTGAAGTACCTGAATAGTTCCATCTTTAGAATTATCCAAAACAGTAACATTATATAATGTTTTTCTCTCACAAGACCCAACATAAAACAATCTTTTTAAAACCCCGTTATCAGTAAGTTCTTTAAAAACAAAATTTTGTTTGCCATCAGGAATATTTTTTTGTCCTAAAGCCCATAATGCCAAATCTTTAGCTTGCTTTGTCATGATTGGAACAACACTTTCATTGATAAAAAAACTTGACAAAGACATTAAAATTGCAAAAATAAAAATAGGTTTTGCGATTCTATTTAATCCAATCCCACAAGCTCTCATTACAGTAATCTCAGAAGACAAACTTAACCGATTAAGGGTCATAACAGTAGATAACAAAACTCCCATAGGAATTGTCATAACAATAACCGAAGGTAAGTTTAGTAAAATAATTATAAATGCTACTTTAAACGGAATCCCAAATTTTGCAATTTGTTTAATCAATGTAATAAAAGTATCAGAAGCAAAAATAATTGTAGTAAAAACAAATACACCCATTAAGAACATTTCTATTACTTGTTTTAAGATATATCTGTCTAAAATTTTTATATTATTATACTTCTCTACAATATTATTCCAAAACGATTTAAACATATTTTGATTTTAATCTAAAAAAAAGTTTTAAGCAAATTATTTAATTTGACTCTTTCAGAATTAAAATCGTCTGTTCAATCTCCGTTTTCAGATATTCCAACTGTTCAGTAATATTGTTAGGATTATAAATATATCCGGCACTCCCATAAGCCAAATATGGATTATATTTCTCTGCTTCACTTCTTAACAAAGCTATTGAACGCGAATGTGTATTTAGTTCCATCAACCTTTTATAAGACACAAACTGACTTTCAGGTCTATTATTATATTTATCCCTAAAATAATCCGCATTTTTGTTAAAATAATAAACTTTAGCATTAAAAATCTGAACATTTCCGTTATTTTCAATCAAATCAAAAATATCTTCCAACATCGGAATAAACTCATTCAAATCATTAACATATTGAGAAGTCTTATCTGACTTTAGAATAATATTAACAAATGCAGGATTATCGCGAGGTACCGGTTTCAATGCATTTTCTGAATTAAAATCCTTAGCAGGACGAGAATCTACATTTGGCTTAGAATCTTTTGCCGGCTCATAATTTCTGGTTAAATCAGGTAATGTACCAACATACCCCTTTCCATAATTATCCGTTTTTTGTTGCTTTGCCCAAACACTTGATGAAAACAAAACAAGCAATACAAGAATAAAAATTATACTATGAAAAAACTTACACTTATTCATACCACAATTATAACGATATATGATAAAAAATCATCATTTGTTTATCTTATATTACTTTAAAATTTTCTTCTTTTTAGAACTCGTATTATCACATTGAGAATAGGTTGGATTACCAAAAGGTCTCATTTGCGGATTTGATTTATAATAATCTTTTTGATGTGCTTCTCTTTTATAATCTCTTTTTTCTAACCTTTGAATTTCCTTAAATTTTGAACGCTGTAATCTTGTGAGACATTTTTGAAACTCCTTATTTTCACAGCTAAATAGTTTGTCAATATCTTTTTTAATATTTTTTACTACTCGTTTTTGACAAGCTATCTCACGCTCCGGAGCATTACCTTCTTCCAAAGCTCTTAATTTAAAACTTTCTTTTAACAACAAATCAAATTTTTGTTCAAAAATAGGATTATTTTCCCGCAATAACTCTTCTCTTTTTTGTATCTGCTCATCTGTTAGATTTAAAGCATTATATATAGTAGCTCTTTCATGCTGCATTCTATCTATAAGTTTTTTATATTCGAGAGCCGCTCTCGGATAATCATAAGATTTTGAATCTTTTGATACACACTTCGAAGATTGACTTCTATAATCACAAACTTTACCTGATTGCGTATAGTTACAACTTGCCCAACCAATATTTGAAGTAAATAAAACACATATACTTATTAATAATAATTGTTTCTTCATATAAAAACCTCATTTTCAATTTAATTTTCTCATAAATTAGAAATTTTTCAAATCAATAATATTTATAGTAAAATTTCATTATGGAAAATATAAATTTAAGAAATTATGCATATCTTGGTGATGCAGTTTGGGAACTGTTTATTAGGGAAAAAACAATCCTCTTAACTAACAATGCAAAGAAATTACACCAAATTACAACTAATCTTGTAAAAACTCATACTCAAAATGAACTTCTGCACTTTTTAGAATCAAACTTAACAGAAGAAGAACTTGAAATAGCAAAAAGAGCCCGAAATTTACCTATACCTGTCGGCAGAAGAAATATACAATCAGAATACAGACAAGCAACAGCCTTTGAAACTCTTATCGGCTATTGGTATACTCATGATAAAAACAGATTTGAGGAAATAACAGATATCTGTATGGAAAAAATAAAAAGGATGAAAAAAGACCTCTAAACAGAGGTCTTTCTCATTATACACTCGGTTTAAATAATTATTGCCTGAGTAAAATTATTCACCTTCAATTTCATCCATAGCTTTAACATATCTAAGTCTCAATTCCTTATCATTAATTGCTTCAACTGAGAAATCAATATAATGATCTTCTGTTGGGTATTCACCAATTAAATTTTTCAGAAGAATACTATTTGCTCCCAAATATCCCTTTGAAACATTACCTGTTTCCACATATTCAGAAGTACCATTTCTCTTTGCGACATTAAGAGTATCGCCATTAGTTTGAACAAAAGCTCTGGATTTTAATTTGCAATCAAAAATTGATCCATCCTTTTCCCCTGTCTCATTTTCATATTCTTCTACAAATAAACCTCCAGGATTATGAAGAGTTCTACCATCTTTAGTTGTTATAGAGAAAGAACCTGAAGGAATTCTGAAAACTCTTTTTCCATAAGTTTCATGATTACCCTCATAATCCAAAATTTCAGTATCATAAACCAGAATTTTTTTAGAAGATTCAAGGATGTTCATATCACCAATTTCTCGTGAACCATACTCCCAATCACGAGTACCTTCATAATGTACAATATTTCTATTTGATGTACTATCATTCATATTTCCGTCAGTTCCGGTAATATCCCAGTTATCCATATTTTTAAATAATGTATCTAACGGGATTGGTCTTTGATATTTATAATACCATTTTATAATTGTATCTCCTGGATGATTATATCCGGTTGTATCAATAATGGATGCATCAGCATCAGCATTTGCATCAGCATTTGCGTCTGCATCTGCATGAGCTTCTGCAAAGACTTCTTTATCACAACTTGTTACAACACTACCAGCAACAGGTAAAAAACATAATGCCATAATTGCTGTACGCATTGCATTTGCATTATTTTTCTTCTTATCACCGGTAAATGTTACAGCATTTTCCTGTAAAGTATTTGCAGTCTGAACACTCTTGTTATTATTTACAAGAGATTTTCCAAATCCAGCGTATCCATAATTGTTAATTGCATTAACTTGCATAGAGTGCCTCCTATTCGTAAAACCTGGATATTTTAAACCTGAACATGATTTAAGTTGCTATCCAGTACATAAAATTTTATCATAAAAAGCTAAAAAGCAGGCTATAATATAAATTACAGCCACAATTTAATTTCATAAATCTTAACAATAATATTTACTGAGCCAACTTTTCGCGGACAAGCGCTTCAACTTCAGCTAAAACATCAGGATTTTGTTCTAAAAATTCCTTAGCTTTTTCTCTGCCCTGCCCTAATTTTTCTTCGTTATAACTAAACCATGCTCCAGCTTTTTTAACAATATCAAGATTTACAGCAACATCTAAAATATTACCGACTTTAGAGATTCCTTTACCAAAAATAATATCAAATTCAGCAGTTCTAAACGGAGGAGCTACCTTATTTTTCAAAACTCTTACTCTTACATGGTTTCCAATTTCACCTTCATCACCTTTGAGAGTTTCAGTGCGTTTAATTTCCATACGTACAGATGCATAATATTTAAGAGCATTACCACCGGTAGTAGTTTCAGGATTACCATACATAACCCCTATTTTCATTCGCAATTGGTTAATAAATATTACTGTAGTATTTGTTTTTCCAATAATACCAGTAAGTTTTCTCAAAGCCTTAGACATCAAACGAGCTTGAAGTCCCATCTGTTGATCTTCCATAGAACCTTCAATTTCGGCCTTTGGAACAAGTGCAGCAACTGAGTCAACAACAACAATATCCACTGCTCCGGAACGAACCAACTCTTCAGTAATATCAAGAGCTTGTTCTCCGGTATCCGGTTGAGAAATCAATAAATCATCAACCTGAACACCCAAATTTCTGGCATATTCCGGATCAAGAGCATGCTCAGCATCAACGAAAGCTGCTATACCACCTCGTTTTTGACACTCTGCAACAATATGTTGGGCAAGAGTAGTTTTCCCTGATGATTCAGGACCATAAATCTCAATAATACGACCGCGAGGAATTCCTCCAATGCCAAGTGCAACATCTAAAGACAAAGCACCTGTAGGGATAGCATCAACATTAACAGTGGTTTTATCACCCAGCTTCATAATTGAGCCTTTACCAAAATCTTTCTCAATTTTCTCAATAGCAAGCTTTAGCGCCTTGTTTCTCTCCTCGCTAATATTAACTACAGGTGATTCCTTCACTGCCATCTTATATTCCTCTTATTCCCAAACGTAAACTTCTTTTTTCTTATAAAAGCCTAATGCAACCGGCTTATAGCTATTTAATTCATTCTTCAACTGATAAACTTCTTTATTCAAATCAACAATTTTTTGTTTTAAAGTTTCATTATCAGTTTTGCAACGAATCAATTCAACAACAACATCATCCATGCCTTCAAGTTTTTCGTCAATAACTTTGGCAATTTTATTGCTCAATTTAACTTCCAATTCTTGAAGAGTTGTCAAAATACTTCTTACAGCAGCACTATTACTTGACGCTGCAGATGATGCACCGACAACAGCAGGTGTTCTAGCTACTATTGGATCAGATACAACACCTTTTACTTGTGCCTGAATTTTTCTCAGATTTTTTACCTCATCATAAGAAAAATAAGTATGACCTTTAGCATTTTTTCTAGGTCTAATAGCGGCTTTTTTACATAAATCGACAATTTCTTTATTGTCAGCTTTTAAAATAGTTCTAACCTCTTGAGGTGTTAAAGTTCTCTCATTCAATCTGTCTTTTATCATTCTTGTCTATCCCTTAAAAAAACATTCCCAACATCATTCTATTACATTCATAAAAAACTGGCAAATAATTTTCATGCATTCATGAAGAAATGTAACAAGATTTTATAACATTATACTGCTAATAAAATATTAACGGGAGTAAAGCCTTCTGCCACAATTATAACAGATTAAATATATAATAAACTTTATCATCCACAAGTTTCAATTACCGGTTACCACGATAAACAGCCCGAACACAATATAAATATAAAAATCAATAATAAAAAAGAAAGACTTTTAGTCTTTCTTTTTTATTTAAAAATTTATACTCAAAACTACAATTATATAGCTTTTTGAACTTTTCCTGCTTTTAAGCAAGAAGTACAAACTCTGATTCTTTTTGTAGAACCGTTAACAACAGCTTTAACTGTTTGCAAATTAGGTTCTTGCGTATGAACAATTTGTTTGTGTGAGAAAGTTAGTTTAGCTGCTTTAATTGGAGCTTTTCCGCATATTTCACAATGTTTTGCCATGGTATTTATTTCCTTTTCTAGCTAGTTTTTACTCTAATAACCTAATATTACCCCAAAAATACATTTTTGCAAGGGAGATGTTAAAAAATTTAAAGGCTTTACAAAATAAAATAAAAAAATTGTCATTATATACTTACAATTTTATTTAATACTTTTACATTTTAGTATTATATGATATACTCTACCTATGGAAAAGAAAAAAATAAAAATCGGACTTATTGGACTGGGAACAGTTGGAAGCGGAGTATTTAAGACTCTGCAAAATTTTGAAAATATTGAAATTGTAAAGATTGCAGTTCGCAACAAAAACAAAAAACGTGATATTGACGGACTGGACGATAGTATCATAACTGATGACCCTTATGAAGTAGTTAACAATCCGGATATAGAAATCGTTGCGGAATTAGTTGGGGGTATTAAACCTGCACTTGATTTAATAAAGACTGCAATAAAAAACGGAAAACATATAGTTACTGCTAATAAAGAACTTCTTGCAAAACATGGTGAAGAACTTTTTAATTTTGCAGAAGCTCATAACAAAGTTATACTTTATGAAGCCGCAATCGCAGGAGGCATACCTTTAATTATGCCTATTAAAACAATTTTGGCAGGAAATAAAATTACAAAAATTAAAGCTATTCTGAACGGAACTACCAATTATATCCTAACAAAAATGGATATACAAGGAGCTTCATATACTGATGTATTAAAAGAAGCTCAGCAACTCGGTTACGCAGAAGCAGATCCTACCGGAGATGTTGAAGGTTTTGATGCGGCATATAAAATTACAACCCTTGCAACAATCGCCTTTGGAAAAAGAATTAAAATCGATAACGTATATCGAGAAGGAATAACAAAAATCAGCCCTGACGATATGAAAGCTGCAAATGAAATGGGCTATAAGATTAAACTCATCGCCTCAGCTGAACTAAATAAAGAAGGGAAAGCTGATGTAAGAGTACATCCTATGCTTGTACCTATGTCAAAAACATTAGCACATATTAATTATGTTACAAATGCAGTAAGCCTGACAGGTCATCCTGTCGGAGATGTTACCTTATCAGGGCCAGGTGCAGGAGAATTTCCAACTGCAAGCTCTGTTGTCGGAGATATCCTTGCCATAGCATCGGAAATCGGCAAAACGGATTACATCTTACCTATGATGAGATGCAAACACAGCGAAAATGCAAAAATGATAAATATCGAAGATACTGAAAATAAATATTATCTGTCAATTACAGCTCAAAACAGTAAAGGTGTTATCGGACGCATTGGTAAAGCTTGCGAAGAAAATAATATAAGTTTAGCAAGTATTGTACAAAAAGAAGTTGTTGCTGATAAAGCGGCAAGAATCACTGTAATAACTGAACTTTGCAAAGAAAAAGACATGCAAAATGTTATAAAAATATTTAACAAAGACTCTGCAATTACAGAAGTTAACAGTCTAATAAGAGTCCAAGTTTAATAAGAAGTATAGATAAAAAAGGAAATGTTATGTACTATCAAGGTTTAATCAATAAATACAAAGAATATTTACCGGTATCAGATACAACCCCAATTGTAACTCTAAACGAAGGGAACACACCATTAATTAAAGCAGATAATCTTGCAAAAAAAATCGGGATTAATGCTGAAATATATCTAAAATTTGAAGGTTGCAATCCAACAGGGAGCTTTAAAGACCGTGGGATGACAATGGCAGTAACCAAAGCCAAAGAAACAGGCTCAGGTGCAATTATTTGTGCCTCAACCGGTAATACTTCCGCTTCAGCTGCTGCGTATGGAGCTAAAGCAGGGTTAAAAACTTATGTACTAATTCCTGATGGATACATTGCACTTGGGAAGTTATCTCAAGCTATGATGTATGGTGCTGAAATTATTGCAATTCAAGGAAATTTTGATAGAGCACTTGAAATGGTAAGAGAAATTTCAGAAAAATATCCTATTACTCTTGTAAACTCAGTTAATCCGTATAGAATTGAAGGACAAAAAACCGGAGCTTTTGAAATTTGTGAAGCTTTAGGCGGTGCACCTGACTATCACTTCATCCCTGTAGGAAATGCAGGGAATATCACAGCCTACTGGAAAGGATATACAGAATGGCATAAACTTGGCAAAATTTCCGCCTTGCCCAAAATGATGGGATTTGAAGCTGAAGGAGCTGCTGCAATTGTTAAAGGAGAAAGAATCCTCAATCCTGAAACATTGGCTACTGCCATTCGTATAGGGAATCCTGCAAGTTGGAAAAAAGCTGAAGCCGCTCGTGATGAAAGCAACGGAATGATTAATTTTGTTACAGATGAAGAAATTGTCAAAGCATATAAACTAATAGCGTCAACTGAAGGTATTTTAGCAGAGCCTGCCTCAGCGGCCTCCGTTGCAGGACTTATAAAAGTTAAAAATCAAATAAAAGAAGGTACAAAGATAGTTTGTATTTTAACTGGAAACGGGTTAAAAGATCCTGATAATGCTATTAAATATTCCAACGCAGATGTCAAGAAAACATCCGCAGAATTATCAGATATTTTAAAAGTTATGAATATCTAACAAAATTAAAAATAAGGAGAAATATGAAAAATAAATTAATATCGTTTTTTGCAATTCTATTGGTATTATTTGGAATAAATTCAACTATTACTCAAGCTCAAAACAGCAATGAAGAATTTAGCCAAAAATTAAAACAAATGGCAGAAACATTAAAAATTACAGGACAAACTTATGGAAAAAAATTTGCACCTTTTTACACTAAGCTCCAGACATGCACGCCATATAAAGACGATTTAACAGAAATTTATGGAAAAACAAATACTCAATGCCATTTTAGAATGATGGGTTATGATTGTCTGGCACCATTTGCAGTTTCAGAATATTATGGGGTAATGGGAGCAAATGTAATGAATGCCTTGGCAGCGTGGGATGAAAATACTTTAGAATCAATGACCCAAAAACGCAAAAAATATGAAGACTTTGAAAATACAACCATAAAATATTATTGTAAACTTAGACAATAAAACTTCTTGTACAATATGAATATATACAAGAAGTGATATTTGTACTCTAATCTATATCATTAACTAAACCTATGACAAGTCCCTGTCATATCGAATCGTAGCTTCATTTGCATCAATAATTCCATTATTATTTTCATCTGAGTAAAAATATTTTTCAGATGTTTTATCTTTAGATTCAGAATCAAATTGATCTATAGAAATAATTTTACCATCTTTATCTTTTAAAACAAAAGCAATTTCTTTGCCATTATGAATATATCGTTCTGCAGTTCTTCCACCGTCCCTATTTTCAGTACGTGTCTCATAACCCTCTTTATCTTGTAAAATAGATGAAAGGAGTTTATTATATGATATTCCGTTTTTATCATTAACATTATGAGACGCACTCATTGCAAAACGCGTGTCAACTTTGCCATCATTATTATTTTCATTAAGAGAAATTGAACCTCCTCCAGAAAAAGATAAATCTACATTTCGAATAAAACCATTAGCATCTTTTCTAACAGAACCCACCGACTTTCCTGATTTATCAGTGTATATATATATTTTACCACCATCAGAAGATTCTATTGTTCTGGAGATACTATAATCTTTATTAGATTCCAAAAATTTCGCATAATCATTTATATTATCATTTTCATTTAGTTTGGCTTGCAAATTATCAGAATCATATTTCATTTGTTGAATTTCTTCTATTTGAGCCTGCGCCTTAGGATTTAACTCTGAATTATTAGCTGCTGTTGCAGGATTATAAGGTTTGTAACCAGGAAGTGTGTAGGTACATAAAATGGCAAACGCACATTATTGAATTGGAAGAACGGATATGTATAATTCATAGAACGAAATGCAGAGAAATAATTAAAGGTATTTCCCATATTAAAATTTCCAATAGGAAAATTAAATCTTCCGTAAATCATATTTATACTCCTCAAGTTTAATATTTATATATAATAAAAAATTTAACTCTTGAAAATTGATTAAAAAAATATTTAATTTTTGATATCGATTACAGTATACGCATTAAAATCAAGAGAGCCAAACATAACTTTTATTTGATTATCATTCAATGGTTCCAATTTTACGAAAGATATTGTTTCTTCGCCAAAATCATCATTCGTCTCTACTGCAGGAAATTGAGCCATTTCATAATGTGCCTGATAGAATTTTAGTACAGGTTCACCATTTATTTTTTCACCTTTTATTTGATAATGACCTACAGGAAGAGTATCTTCACCTATTGCGAGATTAACAGGAACACATAAAACCGGCAAAATAGGAGCCTGATTATTATAAGTGTCATTAATCATTTCTGTTTCGTTACTCTGACTAAACTCTTCACCTTTCGGAAGTTTTCTTTTTTGAGCCCAATTTTTCCATTTATTCACTTTTTTATCAACTTGTTCAATTGCTTTATCAAACTGTTCATCTGTTACAGGTTTTGCCTCACGCCCATCATCAGCCCCGGTATTCCAATTATCCCACAAATCACCTGTTGCAGGTAAATCCACATCATCAGCTAATGCACAATTTACATTAACAAAAGAAATAAGTAAAAGCAGAACAAATATTACAAATCTTTTCATATATTTATAATAATGAATTCTTATAAAAAGTAAACCAAACATTTATATGAAAAAATTATTCTATTACACTTTCAGATTTAGACTCTTCACGTACAACCAATAGTTTAGTAATTCTTGCTCCATCAACTTCTTTTACCGTAAATGTAAATTCGCCATATTGAACCATATCATCAATCTTTGCAATATGCCCCAATTCTTTAACTACTAAACCTGCAATAGTATCCACGTCCTCAACTTCTAATTTAGATTCATCTATATCAAAATAATTAGCAAGTTCATCCAGTCTCATCATACCGTTAGCTAAATAATGATTAGGCTTCACTTCTTTAATATCAATTTCAGCCTCTTCATCAAATTCATCCTGAACATCACCGAAGATTTCTTCCACAACATCTTCCAATGTAATGATTCCTGAAGTTCCACCAAATTCATCAACAACAACGGCCATTTGCCCTTTATTCTTTTTAAATTCTCTAACCAAATTATCCATAGTAATCGTTTCAGGAATTAACATAATTCTTCTCTGAAGCTTGGCTATTGGACGAACTTCATCCTTAAGAGACAATGAATATAAATCTTTAACATGAATCAATCCTGTAATATGGTCAATATCCCCATCATAAACAGGATACCTTGTATATTGATTTTCAGTTGCAATTTTATTCAACTCATCCCAAGTTATGTCAATCGGAACACAAACCATATCTGTTCTAGGTATCATAACCTCTCTTGCTGTCAAATCAGAAAAGTTAAACATATTATGAAGCATATCTTTTTCAGTTTCGTTCAAAACACCTTCGTCATAACTTGTATCAACAAGTAAATCCAAATCCTCAATAGTATGAACAACTCTAGCATTACTTAGAGGAATTTTAAAAATTGTCAAAATTCCATTACAAGCTTTATTTAAACACCATACAAACGGTTTTGATATAGTCATAAAAATATCCATCGGTCTGGCAACATAGAGTGAAATTTTTTCAGGATATTGAAGAGCTATACATTTTGGAACTTGTTCTCCAATAACAACATGTAAAAACGTAATCACAATAAAGGCAACAACTGCAGTAATTGTATTTGCCCAGTATGTATTAGCAGCAGGAATATGACTAAAAATAATTCCCATCATTTTTTCAATGGTAGGAGACCCGAACCAACCAATACCGATACTTGCAATCGTAACTCCAACCTGTACTGCTGCAATAAAAAAATTCATATCTTCTAAAGCTTTTAAAGCCAATTTAGCATCAACATTACCGTCTTTAGTAAGTTGTTCTATTTTTGTCTTTCGAGCTCTGACAATCGCAAATTCAGCAGATACAAAAAAACCATTAACCAACAACAATAAAAAAACTATAATCCAATTAAAAGTTATTGTACCCAAACTCGACTCGTCCATTACCTAAACTTTCCTTTATTATTATTGCTTTTATTATAATATCATCGATAAAAAAAAGCAACTAATGCAATAGAGCCAATCTTTTTGAACATTGATTTCATATATTATTTAAAAATTTATTAACTTTTATATTATACAAAGCAATTTTTATTTTCAGCAATTTTATAAAATTCAAAAGGAGTTTTATGAATATCAGAAATACAAAAAATAACCCGCATTTTGGAGCATACCATATAGCAACTTCCGGAAACCTAAAGTTGTATAAAATAACTGACCCTGAAGACTTAAGATTTATTAAAAATCTTCCACAAAAAATCAAAATGAACAAATTAATGCCAAATCTTACAAAAGATGAAACCGCAAGATGGCAAGAAATGCTTGAATACGCTGTTGACAATTCTAGAAAAAAAGAAAATGTTACATATTTAGAAGCCATAGATAACAACCCCTGTGGAATAATAACCTTTACTCCGGGAAAAACTACAATCCTTGATTGTATTTGCACTTGGCCTGTAGAATTTGGCAAAAAAGTCGAATTTGCAGGAAAGACTCTTTTTTATCAATTATTTTTGGATTTTCAAAAAATAAAAGGTAAAAGAATTAAACTGGATGCTATAACAAATGGACCATATAACACAATAAAAAAATATGAATCTCTTGGTTTCAAACAAACAAGCAATGTACACCCAACAAAAATTCAAATGGAAACTAACTCGTCTAAAGTAAAAGACACAATGCTAAACTTGAAACAATTATTAAAATACAAAGAAATTTCACCTCAAAAAATCAACCTATATTCTGAATTGGCTTAATAAAAAATTGATAAAATCGTTTTTATTACATAAAAAAAGACCCCCATTAATCGGGAGTCTTTTTGATATATAAACCGTAGAAAACTACTGTTCATCATCTACATTGAAATCAGGAGCACCAAACATACCTTCAATTTCTTCCAAAATCGCAGAAGGTTTTCTTGCTTGATTTCTTTGAGCCACAGCACGTTTTCTTTCTTCTCTGTCTCGTTCTTCATTAGCATTAATCAAATGATGGAAACCTGTACCCGCAGGGATTAAACGACCAATAATAACATTTTCTTTCAATCCTCTTAACAGATCTTTTTTACCATCAACTGCAGCTTCTGTAAGAATTCTTGTTGTTTCTTGGAATGATGCTGCGGAAATAAAGCTTTCTGTATTCAATGAAGCTTTAGTAATACCTAACAACATATATTCACAAGTTGCAGGAGCTTTACCGGCTTCTTCAGCAAGTTTATTTTCCTTTTCGAAAGTTTGCATTTCAATTAATTCACCAGGCAACAAGTTAGTATCACCTGCATCAATAATTTTAACCTTCTTAGTCATTTGACGTACGATAATCTCAATATGCTTATCGGCAATTTCAACACCTTGAGAACGATATACACGTTGTACTTCATCAACAAGATATTGTTGAGCAGCTTCCGGTCCGCATAATCTCATAACATCATGAGGATTCATAGGGCCTGAAGTTAATGCTTGACCTTTTGTAATTTTTTGTCCGTTAGAAACAATTACATTTGAGTCAATAGCATATTTGATTTCAGTGGAAGAACCATTTTCATCGATTAAGAATAACCTAGGGAAACCATCGTCATCGATTTCAATTTTTGCAGTACCATCGTATTCTGCTAAAATTGCACAATCTTTAGGTTTTCTACCTTCTAAAAGTTCTTCAACTTTTGGCAAACCTTGAACGATATCACCTGTTTTTTCTCTTTCGAATACCAATGTTGCAATCAAATCTCCTCTCAGAACAAGTGATCCTGAGTCAATTTGAAGCATTGTACCAGGGCTAATCAAGTATGGACGACCATTTCTGATTGAAATTTCGCCTTTATTAACTGCTGTTACAAGACCTGAAACAGGAGAAATTTCACCACTTTCAGCCAAAACTTTATCAGCTTTAATAAATTCTCCTTTCTTAACAACAGCTTTTCCTTTTATTGAAACTGTTGTTTCAGAACTATCTGAGATTAAAAGAAGTCTTCTTACTTCTTCATCATCAGATTTGATTGAGGCAACAGCATCATGCATTGCAAGCACTTGAGTCTTGGCAACCGGAGTTCTTGGCTCAATAGTTTCACCATCTTTAACCAATAATTCAGTTTGAAGAGCTGAATTTGCAGAGCCTTCCATTTCACGACGAACAATTAAGTTTTCCAATACAACAATTCTTAAGTTACCTTTAGAATCAAGTTCTACCATACCTTTAAGATGTGATAAATAACCTTGCATTTGAAGAACTAAACTTGTTCTTGTAATTGTTGCACCATCAACATTCCTTACTCTTGCACCATCTTTGTATTGCAATTGAGTTACAGGAATAATATCAATCAACTCATCTGTTGTGTTGAATGCAATTGAAACATCTTTTTGATTAACTTCCAATACCTGAACAGGTCTTATCAAAATTTGAACAGGCTGGTTAGCAATAGAATCTTCATCAAGAGATAATGTTGAATCAATTTCTTCATCCAAATCATCAATAGGTAACTCGTCTACTGAAGAATCCATAATTGTAACAATTGAAGTTTCTTTAGCTTTGATGCCATCAGCAATTAGTGTACCTTTTTTAACAACTTCACCTTCATCAACTTTTAATTCTGAAATATTTGATAATGTATGAATTTCACCAGGTCTGATTGTAATTTCATGAATAACATCGTTATATTCTTTAAATTCAACAACACCATCGATATGACAGTATACATCTTTAACAACCTCAGTACCGGCAGTAACTGTTGTTCCGTTTTCTACCATTTTTAAAGTACTGTCTTTGTTAATCTGATGAATTTCTTCCGGAATAAATACAACTTTTCCAGGTTTTGTAATAATTTGATTTTCATCAACTTCAACATCAACATATCTGATTTCACCAGATGAAGTTACAGAACAATCATCATCAATAAGTTCGGCAATAATCATACCGTTTTCCACTGTTGTATCAACAGGAGCTTTAACGATATATTTTTCACCTGTACTATCAACTGTCCAAATTTGTTCTTTTTTAGTTTGTTCAAAAGATGCATTTTCAGGCTGTAAAGATGCAATAACAATTGTTAATTCTTTACCTTGAATAATTTTTTTAATCTTTTTACCATCAAATTTAGCTTCTTCAACAACTAAATCATCTCCTACTCTAACTTCACCGCCGTGTTCGCAAATAGTTAAAGTTTCTGCCAACTTTTCACCGGCAGATATTTTTTGCTGATCTTTAACAAGAACCTTAGAACCACCAGGAAGAGTATATACATCTCCGCCTAAAACCCAAACAACGCCTTGTTTATTTGTTGTTCTAAGTACGTTACCTTGTCTGTCTCTCTTTTCGTCAGCTTTAAAATCTTCAAATACAACTTCACCGGAGATATCAGTTGTAATATCTTTTGTTGCTTTTTCTGTTAAACGGCTGCTATCACCTTGAGAAGATGGAGCATGTTCTGCCATTTTATAACCCTTAGCAACTTCCATACCATCAGTGATAAATAAAGTTGCACCTGCAGGAATATGATATTTAGTTGTTCTTTTTTCACCTTTAACTTCAATATCAGCTTCATACATAGAGACTTGAACAATATCACCATGGCGAGTTCTCAATTCTCTTGCCTTGATTTTAGAAACAACAGTACCAGCTTCACGTGCTAAAATTTCTTTTTTAGCTTCTTTAACACCAACAGCACCACCTGTGTGGAAGGTTCTCATTGTCAACTGAGTACCAGGTTCACCAATTGATTGAGCTGCAATAATACCAATTGCTTCTCCGATATCAACAAGTTTTTGAGTTGTCATTGCCCAACCATAACATTTTTGGCAAACACCATATTCTAAACCGCAAGTTAAACCTGAACGAACTTTAAGTTCATGTAAGTCTAAACTTGAAATTTTCTTAATATCATCACGATCCATTGTCGTTCCATTAGCAACAAGAACATTACCCTCAGCATCAACGATATCTTGAGCAACAGTTCTTCCTAAAAGTCTATCAATCAATGGAACGATAACAGCATCACCATCAGTAATGGATTTCATATTAATATACTTTTCAGTATGGCAATCATCAGCTCTTATTATAACATCTTGAGCAACGTCAACCAAACGTCTTGTTAAGTAACCTGAGTCAGCAGTTTTCAAAGCTGTATCTACAAGACCTTTACGAGCACCGTATGATGAAATAATATACTCTGTTACAGATAAACCTTCTTTAAAGTTTGACTTAATAGGTAAGTCAATGATTTGACCCTGCGCATCAGCCATCAAACCTCTCATACCAACTAACTGGGAAACCTGAGATAGGTTACCACGAGCTCCGGAGAATGCCATCATATAAACCGGATTCAATTTATCAAAGTTTTCTACAACCTGTTCTGTCAATTTTGCTGTTGTTTCAGACCAGGTATCAATAACCTTGGTGTATCTTTCAACTTCTGTAATTTCACCTTTAAGGTATCTTTTTGTTGATTTTTCAATATCTTCCTCAGCTGATTTTAACAAATCTTTTTTTACTGATGGAACTGATAAGTCAGCAATTGAAATAGTTGTACCGGAAACTGTAGCATACTTGTAACCTAAACGTTTCAATGAATCTGCCAAACAAGCAGCCTTAGCTCCGCCATATTCCAAATACATCTGACCTAACAATTTTTTCAATGAACCTTTGTCCATTTGTTTGTTAATGAAATCAGGTGATTTCTTTGCATGTGTATATGTTCTTTCCATTCTAATTTTTCCTCAATTAGTTATTTTTACATTATTCTTCAACACTTATACAAGTGCTTTTCTAACTTCTTCGTTAAAGATAATTCTACCCACAGTAGTCTCTATTCTTTCACCTTTTTCATCTCTAACAACAATTTTGTCATGAAGTTTAATAACTCCAACTTCCAATGCTGAAATTGCGTCCTGGAAGTTATAGAAGTAACCTTTAACTTCCTGATTAGGATCTTTAAGGGTTGTTAAATAATACATACCCAATACCATATCCTGAGAAGGTGTAACAATAGGTTTACCATTTGCAGGTGCCAACAAGTTATTAGTTGCCAACATCAACATTCTGGCTTCAGCTTGAGCCTCGATTGATAAAGGAACGTGGACAGCCATTTGGTCCCCGTCGAAGTCAGCATTAAATGCTGTACAAGCTAACGGATGTAATTGGATAGCACGACCTTCAACAAGTTTAGGTTCAAATGCCTGAATACCTAATCTGTGAAGGGTAGGAGCACGGTTTAACATAACAGGATGTCCGTCAATAACCTCTTCTAAGATATCCCAAACTACAGGCTCTGAACGTTCAATCTTTTTCTTAGCTGATTTGATGTTCTGAACATATCCTCTTTCGATAAGTTTATTCACAACAAACGGTTTGAACAACTCAATTGCCATTTCTTTAGGCAACCCGCACTGATTCAATTGAAGAGACGGACCTACTACAATAACTGAACGGCCTGAGTAGTCTACACGTTTACCAAGCAAGTTTTGTCTGAAACGACCTTGTTTACCTTCAATGATATTAGATAAAGATTTCAAAGCTCTGTTATTAGGTCCAACAACAGTTCTACCGCGTCTTCCGTTATCAATCAAGGCATCTACTGCTTCCTGAAGCATTCTTTTTTCGTTTCTTACAATAATTTCAGGAGCACCCATTTCTAAAAGTCTTTGTAAACGGTTGTTTCTGTTTATTACACGTCTATATAAATCGTTTAAATCAGAAGTAGCAAATCTACCACCATCTAATTGAACCATTGGTCTCAAATCAGGCGGAGTAACAGGTAAAACATCCATAATCATCCAGGTAGGATTTGTTTCTGATGAAATTAAAGAATCTAATAATCTCAATCTTTTAATCAATTTAGATTTTTTCTGAACAGAAGTTACATTACCTGCTAATTCTGTTCTAATTTCTTCAGCCAATGCTTTAATATCAATTTCTGATAACAATTCTTTAATAGCCTCTGCACCGATACCAACTTTTAAAGTTGAATCTTCATTTTCAGCCATAAAGTCTTCGTATTCTTCTTCTGTTAATAATTGAAGTTTTTTGAAATCACTATCTCCGCCATCAATTACAACATAGCTGTTGAAATAAATAACTTGTTCTAGATCTTTCAAAGTCATATCTAAAAGTAAGCCCAAATATGAAGGTATACCTTTTAAGAACCAGATATGTGAAACAGGAGCAGCTAATTTAATATGTCCCATTCTGTGGCGTCTTACTTTTGAATCTGTAACTTCAACACCACAACGTTCACATATAATACCTTTATGTCTTACTCTTTTATACTTACCGCAATAGCATTCCCAGTCTTTAGTCGGTCCAAAAATTCTTTCACAGAACAAGCCGTCTCTTTCAGGTTTTAATGTACGGTAGTTAATTGTTTCCGGTTTAGTAACTTCGCCGTGAGACCATTGAAGTATTCTTTCCGGAGACGCTATACTTATTCGTATATAATCAAAATAATCAATGCTTGTTGACATTTATAATGTTCTCCTTTTTATATTGAGTTTGGCTTTCAGGTTCGGTACAAATTTATAAAATATAAATTTTTGTCCTTTTGCCTTATTTCCGTATTCACTTAATTTTGTATCGGGGTGATACCACCCCGATTTCAAAATTCTTATAAATCACCAAAAGTAGTTGGAGTTTCAAAGAAATTGATATTCAATAACTCAGAATCCACATCTGATAAAGTACGTTTTGGAGCGGCTTTTCTCAAGTCATCCATATCTGTCATCAAATCTACTTCCTGGCCATCTTTTTTCGCTACTGTTATATCTAAACCAATACTTTGCAATTCTCTTACAAGTACCTTAAATGATTCAGGAATACCAGGTCTTGGGATGTTATCACCCTTTACGATTGCCTCATACGCTCTATTACGACCGTTGACATCATCTGATTTTATTGTCAACATTTCTTGCAGAGTATAAGCAGCACCATAAGCTTCCAGAGCCCAAACTTCCATTTCACCGAATCTCTGACCACCAAATTGAGCTTTTCCACCCAATGGTTGTTGAGTTACAAGTGAATAAGGACCTGTACTTCTTGCGTGAATCTTATCATCAACAAGGTGAACAAGTTTAAGGAAGTATGTCAAACCAACAGCTACAGGTCTATCAAACGGTTCACCTGTTCTGCCATCAATAAGCATTACTTTACCGTCTTCGCCAACCCAATCGCATCCTGATTCTTTGATACCTCTTAAAAGTTCTGCTTTTGTTGCAATTTCAGATTGGTTTTCACCATACATTTCGTCGAATGATGGAGCCTCATAGTAATCACCGGTCAAGTATGAAGCAAGGCCTAACAACAATTCATAAGTTTGACCAACGTTCATACGAGAAGGAACGCCCAGAGGGTTCAATACTATATCAACCGGAGTTCCATCAGGCAAGAAAGGCATATCTTCTTTAGGTAAAATTCTTGATACAATACCTTTGTTTCCATGACGGCCTGAAAGTTTATCACCTACAGAAACCTTACGTTTTTGAGCAATATAAACTCTGATTACTGTATTAGCTCCTGGTGGCAATTCATCACCTTTTTCTCTATCAAATACCTTAACGTCAAGAACTCTTCCGCCTTCACCATGAGGTACTCTTAACGAATTATCCTTTACATCTCTGGCTTTTTCAGCAAAAATTGCTCTTAACAATTTTTCTTCCGGTGGGTGTTCAGATTCACCTTTTGGTGTAACTTTACCAACCAAAATATCATCAGCATAAACTCTAGCACCGATTCTTACAATACCACGTTCATCAAGATGTCTTAAAGCATCCTCTGAAACATTCGGAATTTCTCTTGTAATTTCTTCAGGTCCAAGTTTTGTCTGACGAGCTTCAATTTCTAATTTTTCTATATGAAGTGAAGTAAACACATCATCATGAACACAACGTTCTGATAATAAGATAGCATCTTCGAAGTTATAACCTTCCCAAGGCATATAAGCGACTAATATATTTTTACCCAAAGATAATTCACCGCCGCAAGTTGAAGCACCATCTGCTATTACATCACCTGCTTTAACCTTGTCTCCTTCGTGTACTATCGGTCTTTGATTGATACAAGTATCTTGGTTTGATCTCACATATTTCATCAATGTATAAATATGAGCTTTACCTTGTACATCTCTGATTACTATTTCTTCACCAACAACTCTTTCAACTGTACCGTCAACATCAGCAACAATAACCATACCTGAGTCTTTTGCAACGCGAGATTCAAGACCTGTACCTACTCTTGGTCTTTGAGTAATTAAAAGAGGTACTGCCTGACGTTGCATGTTTGAACCCATCAATGCACGGTTAGCATCATCATGCTCAATAAACGGAATCATTGAAGTCGCAACTGAAATAATCTGAATAGGACAAACACCGACAAAGTCGATTTTTGAAGCCTCACACATAATAAATTCAGAACGATATCTTGCAGGAACAACTTTTTCTACAAATCTTCTGTCTTTAGTTAATTTAACATCAGCAGGAGCACAACGATAATTTTCGTCAGCATCAGCTGTCATATATACAACTTCATCTGTTACAACACCATCTTTAACAACAAAGAATGGTGATTCTACGAATCCATAGTCATTAACTTTTGCGTGTGTTGCCAAAGAACCTATCAAACCTGCGTTAGGACCTTCCGGAGTTTCAATAGGACAAATACGTCCGTAGTGAGAAGGGTGAATATCACGAACAGCAAATCCTGCTCTTTCTCTTTGCAAACCTCCAGGTCCCAATGCTGAAATACGACGTTTATGAGTCAATTCAGCTAGCGGATTAGTTTGGTCCATAAATTGTGATAACTGTGATGAACCGAAGAATTCTTTTAATGATGCCACTAAAGGTTTAGTGTTTAACAAATTCAATGGTGTTAAAGTTTCAGAATCTTGAAGAGTCATTCTTTCTTTTACAATTCTTTCAATTCTTGACAAACCAACTCTGAATTGGTTTTGCAAAAGTTCACCAACTGAACGGATTCTTCTGTTACCCAAATGGTCAATATCATCCAATTGACCTTCATCATAAGTTAAATTGATTAAATACTCAATTGTAGAAACAATATCTTCTACTGTTAATGTTCTTTGATTTTTTGGAATATTTAAATTTAATTTTTTGTTCAATTTATATCGACCAACACGGCCAATGTCATATTTCTTTTCATCAAAGAATCTTGATTCTAAGATCTGGCGTCCGCCCTGAGGAGATGCAGGATCTCCAGGTCTTAATTTTTTATATAATTCAATTAATGCTTCATCTGTAGTTTCTGTCGGATCTTTTTCTAAAGTTTTCTTTAAAAATTCAAAATGAGTGAATTTAGATTCCATTTCAGAAACTGTAATACCCATGGCTTTCAACAATGTTGTAGCCAGGATTTTTCTATTCTTATCGATTTTAACGTGAATAACATCGTTAGAATCGGTTTCAATTTTTAACCATGCACCTCTGTTAGGAATCATTGTTGCATTATACAAACGTTTTCCTGTTGGTGATGGATCACACTTGAAGTAAACACCAGGAGAACGAACAATTTGAGATACAATAACTCGTTCAGCACCGTTTACAATGAATGTACCTTTATCTGTCATTGTAGGAATATCACCGATGTAAACTTCTTGTTCTTTAATTTCACCGCTATCACGGTTAACAAGTCTTATCATAACGCGTAATTGTTTTGCATAAGTAGCGTCATGTATTCTAGCTTCTTCTACTGTATACTTTGCATTATCGAAAGTATAATTTGGCAAGAAGTGTAATTCCAATCTTCCTGTATAATCTTTAATCGGAGAGAATGAAAGCAATTCTTCTTTCAAACCTTCTTTTAAAAACCATTCAAAAGATTTTTTTTGCACTTCAATAAGGTCCGGTAAATCATCCAATCGAGTATGTGGGATACCCATTGGCGTTACTCTTTTTGCATATTTTGTCTCAGACATCAATTCACCTCATTTAATAATGGTGTACGTACTATAAAACTTTTTATCTTCTAACTTAAGGCTGTAAACCCTCTACCTAAAATATAAAATTTTGCAGCCATCCTAAACTAGTTTCGGTTCTATTAAAAAATTAAGAAATCAATTTAGAAAACATGCCAAAATTTTCATTGATTTTGATAGATAAATGCAATTTTTAATGTTCTGTGAAAGTTGGCAAAATCCGTTCATAATCAAATTTTCAGACTTTAGGCACACTTCGCCCAACTTTACTTTTGCATGTTACTCCATCATATTACATCAATATTAACAGTCAAGTTAATAAGGCATGATTTTTGGAATAATTTTTCATTTTTCTTAATAAAAATTTACAAATATAAATATACAAAGCTGAATACTTTGCTATTAAAGGGTTTCACCGTCAAGCCATCCTAAAGAACTATTCTGAACATTGTATAAATAAAGGCTTTTGGCGATATCGCCAAAAGCCCAGTATAGTCAAATATACAAACAATTTTATATATTTAAAGTAAAAACTATTTTATTAAATTTTTAGCCTGTCTTTGAACAACTTTTCGTGAGGTATCAATATATTTTTAGATACTACTTCTGAAGAAATTTTTTTCACATAACCAACAATTAAATCTTGAATATGCCAATAATTATGCAAATTACAAAATAAAAATTGACCAAAAGTTTACATTTATATTTTTGTTACAAACTCACCACCACAAAAAACATTGATATAATATTATTATGTTTTATTTTGAAAAAATTGATGAAAAAAAAATTTTAAAATCTGATTTGATAAAAAATGCTCAGGCATTTTTTACCACAAGAGATATTTGTATTTGCGATAAAAGTTTGGAAAACACACCACTAGAAAGCACAAATACAAAAATTATAAATCAAATTCAAAATGATAAAGTTCTAATTGCAAATTATTTAAAAATTGCATCTAAAAATCTAATTTCCCCGACTCAAACTCATAGTGCAAATATAGAAATAGCAAAGGTTACACAGCATAACTATCCTGATTGTGATGCATTAATTTTAACAGATAAGAACTTAGGAATTTTCTTAAATTTTGCAGACTGCACACCCGTAATTTTATATGATGAAAAACAAAATATAGGAGCAATCGCTCATGCCGGCTGGCGCGGAACCGCCCAAAAAATTGCTCCAAAAACAGTTGAAAAAATGGTTAATGATTTTAATTCAAAACCACAGGACATAACTGCACTAATCGGGCCTGCAATAGGATTTTGCTGTTATAACGTAGGCGAAGAAGTTTTACAAAAATTATCCTCATCAGTTAAAAATTTTAACGGACTTTTTGAAATTAGACAGGGAAATATATTTGTTGATTTGAAAAATATAAATAAACAACAACTCAAAGAAATCGGAGTAACTAAAATAGATGTTTGCTCATATTGTACAGTACATGACAATAATAAATTCTTCTCCTACAGAAACGAAAATGCCACAACAAAACGCCACAGTGCCATATTAAAGTTACAATAAATAATTATTAAAACACTATTATCCAAATGTTGAATGAAATTTTTCACACTTTTATTGAAAAATTATTCTATGAATATTTGGTACCAAACCCTGACAAAACCTCCATTAACCCCACCCGTTCACTATTTTTCAACAGCATGGGAAATTCTGTATACATTCATGGCTGCCTCACTAATAATAGTACTTTCAAAACCTGTATCAAAAACTAAATACATCGCAATAAACCTTTTTGCAATACAATTAATTTTTAATTTTTTATGGGGGTATATATTTTTTGAATTAAAATCAATAGACCATGCTTTAATAGACTTAATTTTATTATTAATATTTTTAATATTTACGGTTATTTACTTTTTTAAAATTTCAAAATTTGCAGGCTGGTTACTAATCCCTTACCTTTTCCAAGTAATTTTTGCTCTGTATTTAAACACAGGTTTACTAATCCTAAACCAAAATCAATAAGTGTTTTTAAGATTTGTAAAACTTTTATTACATGAGTAGCAATAATTTATGTTCAGATAAATTTACATATATAAAGGAAAAGTAAAGGAAAAGTGTGTATGAAAAAATTTATAGCAACAGTATTATTACTTATGTTCACAAGTTTAAGTGCAAATGCAACAACACAAGTATTTTTTGGAAATACTGGTCGTCCAGTATCATATTCCCGCGGATTCCATAGAAGTTCAATGCATAACTTCGGCTCAAATGCAGCATTTACTCCTGCCAATAGAGCATACGCAGGATTCAGAAATAGACAAATCAAACGACAAAAAGCAATTACAAAAGCCATAGCTGCAACAGCACAAAGAAGTATGCCTTCTACTCTAAGCAGAAATTACACTCCTGTAAGAACAACCACAAGTTACACTAGAGATGGTATTACTTATTACAATTAAATAACAAATTTAAAAATTATATAACTTTAACAAAAACGAACTACTTAAGATTGTAGTTCGTTTTTGTTAAGATTTGTTTAACTTAAACTAAATATAATCATAACTTTATACAAAAATATTCAATTTACGTTAAAATAAGTTATAAAAATATAATAAGGGAAAGTGTGTATGAAAAAGTGGATATGTACAATAATATTTCTTCTTGGTTTTACAAATCTTAGTGCCTTTGCAAACTATCAAGTATTTTTTGGAAATACCGGACGTCCTGCAACATTTTCTCACGGCCCATGTCATAGACATTCTATAAATAATTTTGGCTCAAATGCAGCATTTGCACCACACAATACACGGGGAAGAAGATTTGTAAGAGACTCTTTTGCTCGTCCAGTAAGCGGCCGTTATTCACGTCCGAGACCTGATTATATTTACGAACATAATCATGATTATATAATGGCAAGAACTCGCAACAGGAGAGCTCGTATGCAAAGACGTTATATTATATCGTCATCAGCTTCCAAAACACCTATTTCCAGATTTGACAAAAATTATCAAATTTCAACATCAACACCGGCAAAGAGCATTACTTGCGGAGGTGTAACTTATTATGGTTCAACAAATGCATGTAGATAATTACAAGGGAGGTTTTATGAAAAAAATTTTATTAAGTTGCGCTATAGCATTATTTGTTTGCCTCAGTGCACATGCAACTTATGAGGTAAGATATAATAATGCCGGAACTATTATGAACAGCAATCAACCGATGTTTGGTCAAAATGCGTCTTTTACTCCTCAAAACAGAGCACTCCAAGGAGCTAAAAACAGATATATTAAACATGAAAATCAATACTATAACGGTCTTGAAAAAGGAAGAACAGTAAATATTAATATAAACAATAATGATTCCTCAGAAAATGAAATTAATACATCTTCAACTGATCGAAAAAAACGTTCTTTTATAAAAAATAAATTTAAAAAAGTAAAATCTGATACAGAAAATTAAAATACTAAAATAATCCACTATTTATAAATAGTGGATTATTTATATTTACAAAATTTTTAAATTCATATCAATAAAAATTTTTAGATATATTATATTAATATTATAAAAGTTATAAAAATAATTTTTAAATATACATTTAAGATAGAAATAAGGACAATATATAAATGCAGTATTGTGATTACAAAGAAATGCTAAACCAAAAATCAGTCATAAGAAAAATGTTTCAATATGCACTGGAGCGAGGAAAAGAAATAGGTTATAATAATGTTTTTGATTATAGTTTAGGCAACCCCTCAGTTCCTCCGCCAAAAGCATTTAATGATGCAATTATTCGATTGTTAAAAAGTCCTACTGCTGTTAATATACACCAATACAGTCCTAATCTGGGAATAACTGAAGTACGTGAAGCAATTGCCCAATCACTAAATAGACGTTTCGGAATGCATTATAAAACAGAACATATTTTTATGACCGCAGGAGCAACAGGGGCAATTGCCCATGCTCTGCGAGCAGTTACAAAACCAGGAGATGAAGTAATCACTTTTGCTCCTTGTTTCCCTGAATATAAACCTTATGTAAATTTATCCGGAGGAATTTTAAAAATCGTAGAACCAGACATCACAAATTTTCAGATTAACTTTGAAAGTTTTGAAAAATTATTAACCCCAAACGTTCACGCTATTTTAATTAACTCGCCTAACAACCCGACAGGAATCATTTACAACGAAACAACAATACTAAAACTTGCAAAAATTCTCGAAGAAAAACAAACAGAATTCAATCACGATATTTTTATAATTTCCGATGAACCATATAGAGAAATAACATTTAAAGGAATAAAAAATCCATATATCTCAAAATATTATAAAAATACAATTTCTTGTTATTCATATTCAAAATCACTATCAATACCAGGAGAGCGCATAGGATATCTTGCCGCAAATCCTGAATGTTCCAACAGCGAACTTATCTCTGCAATATGCGTACAAATTTCAAGAGGAATAGGACATAATTCTCCTGCCTCAATTATTCAAAGAGCTCTTTTAGATGTTATTGACCAAACAGCAGATTTATCAGTCTATGAAACAAATATGAATATCCTTTATAACGAATTTATCAAACTTGGTTTTCAATGCGTAAAACCTGACGGAACATTTTATATGTTTCCGCAATCTTTAGAAAAAGATGCAAACATTTTCTGCGAAAAAGCTAAAAAATATGACCTCATTTTTGTTCCCGGAGATAGTTTTGGTTGCAAAGGACATTTTAGAGTATCTTACTGCTTAACAACAGAAAAAGTTAAACGCTCTATTGTAAATCTTAGAACTTTTGTAAATAAAGAATATAAAAATTTAAAACAAGCACAAAAAGCTGAAAATCCTTCATTGTATGTATAGCTTTACACAAAAAACTAGTTTCTGCACATTTTAATACCTGAAAGGACGAATTCCAGCTTTTCCAAATCTTCATTATTATTCAAAGCATTAGCTGCAAGTTGAAAATACTCAAACATCTTGTCATTTTTCTTGATAATGTTGCTTATCTCTTCAATCAAGACTTCTGAATCAGATTCTTTATGGTCTTTTATAATTTTGTATGAACCATCAGGATAATATTCTATATTTCTGTAATTTTCTTTTCCGTTATAATACTGAACAGTTATTGGACGCTGGGTCTTTTTTGCAAGATTAACCATTTTTGAATCAATATCATTTGCAGAATTAATTTTTTCAATTTTTTGTTTTCTAAAATTTTTATTGTCCAAATAAACAACATTACCTTCTATTACAGCTTTGTATGTATATTTATCACCTGTACCGGTTTCTGTAACGATCTCATGCAAATCAAAATTAAACAAATCACGCGGAGAAATAGATAAAGAGACACAAATATTTTCAAGAGTGGTACTATTTGGAAAATGCTCCCCCGTTTCTATCTTAGACACCTGTCTTGGATGTATCCCTATCATCTCTGCCAGAGTTTCTTGAGTTATATTTTTGGATTTTCTGATTTGTTTTAAGTTCTTGCCGAATGCTTGTTTAAAATTAATCATATTACCTCTTTTGTATAGTATATAAGATTAAATTTCATTTAATAATGATTTATAACGCTCTTAATATTTCTTATATTTATCTTTACTTAGTTGTTTTACGCTCTAAAATTATTAATATTGAATAGAGGTAAGTGTATTTTATATATTTTAGAATACATATTCTTAATAAACGAGCGTAGTAAAGGATTACCGGATGAGTACAAATAACATTTGCGAATACAGCGAACAATTAAAAAACATGACCAAATTTTTATTACTATCTATCGAAAAAGATAAAAATATCCTTATATCCGATGTTTATGATTTTTTGGAAAGAATGGATATCATTGCCAATAAAATGTACAATGAAATAAAAAAGTAAGTCTGCATCAAACGCCTATTATAACACATATATTTAACTTTAAGTTGAACTTTTATAAAAAACAAATGTGTTATTTGTAAAATTTTGTTTATAAAAATTTTAAAACAGTGATAAAAAATTTTGTTAGTGTATTAATTTATCATGTTAGGAATTAAGTGTTTTTAGGAGGCTGTTATGAGAATTCAGAGTAACTATGCAATAAAACAAACGCCTTATTTTGGTGCTAATATTATAGATTCTCACGGTCATAGCGGAGTTAAAGAAAGCAAATGGAATAATGCTCCTTTCCCATCCAATACACTTGATGAGTTTATAAAACAACCTTTAACTATCAATATCAACGGTAAAATTCAAACCGACAATGTAAAAAAAGTATTAGTTTCAAGTATAGATGGTTTATCCTGGGCTGAAAAACAACAAAAAGAAGTAGAAGCATCAGGACGAAATAGATTTAACTTGAAACCTGAAGAACTAATCTTTGAAAAAGATGAAATTCAAGCCAACATTGATATGATTAACAAACATAAAGAAAATCCTATTTACGAGGTTATGGCAGTTTGTCAACCTACAAAAACAAAAGGGAAAGCAGATAATATAAGAAAATTGATAAAAGAAAATGAAGGAATAATTGCAGGATTAAAATTTCATCCACAAGGACTTATGCTTAATGCTGATTCAGAACTTTATGATGATTACTTGAATCTTGCAGCAGAAAAAAAACTTCCTGTATTATTTCATTCTCAGGTCTCAATTAACTATGACTTAGCAGAACCTTTAAAAGAATTAAACTGGTCTGACCCTGAATATATATATAAATTAGCCAAAAGACATCCTGATGTTCCTGTAATTTTAGGACACACCGGAGCGGGAGGAGCAGTTGCACACAATAAAGCAATAAATATACTTATGCAATCAATTGAAAATAATGACGCAAAATTATATGCAGAAATATCATGGATGGATTTTGTAAATGGTGAACAAAGTCGATATCCGGAAAGTATCTTAAATCTTATAGAAAAATTAAAAAGAAAAAATTGCTTGGACAGAATTTTATTCGGAACAGATGCTCCACTAGGCTGTTATGGTGAAAGGCTTGTTCATGACAAAAACGGAAGACAAATATCTGCAAAACAATCCTATGAAAACACCATAGGAAGAATAAAATCTGCAATTGAAAATAAATTTGGAGATGAGTCCGAGAGCATTATCAATAAGATTTTTTATGATAACGCAGATGAATTATTCTTCAAAAAACACTGGGCGCATCTAAATCATACAGATTCTCCGGCTACATCAGACACAATTAAAGAAGGAGCAAAAAAATTATCCAAAACTAAACTTGCCTGCTATATAACAGCCTGTATTGCCATTGTAGGAGCTGCAGCTTATATATTAACAAAAACCCCTCTGGCAAAAAAAATTGCGAACAAATCTAAATAAATTTCCTTGCAATGCAAAATTTAAAATGCTATATTGCATGCAAAATATACCCGAACAAGAAAGTAGCAAAATATGAAATATGATTCCGAATTTGTAAAAAATATACTATTAATAATTGAAGATGAAACAGATTACGTTATGAGTTCCCATAAATTAATGACAAAACTCAACATCAAAACCAAAGAACAGGAAAGAAAATTTATGGGACACATTCTTTTGCTTGCTGATAATAAACTATTAGAATCATTCCCTTCAAAATATCCTTTCGGATTTGTCTATGGCGTCGGTGGAGAATACAGTATTCTGGATGTAGGCTATAGATTAACCGCAAAAGGCTACGAAATGGTGGATATTTACAAAAATGAACCTCTGTTTAATAAAGTCAAAGACTTATCAATAGATAATGCACTGGAAGTAGCAAAATATTTGCTTAGAAAAAATACAGTTTTGACAACCAAAAAAAGAAAAACATCCAAAGCTTAAACCCGTAGAATAAATTTTATAACTTTAGTGTTTATTACTTTTAGTGAAATATTACAAAATGTTAAGAAACAAAATTTACCCTAAATCCCAATAACTTATGGGGTTTTAGTTATATTAAAAGATAAAAAATCAAGTCAGCCATGCAATTTTGCTAAACAAAAATTGTTTATATAAATACGGGGAACAAAAATAAAGAAACGGGGAAAAGATTATGGCAATCACTAATTTGTCTCTTGCAAATATTCCATATTGGGGTTGTTTACCAATGATGTATACAAATTACGGTGGAGATATACAAATTTCAACAATACCACCTTATACTGGCTATAATCTTGGGTTATCATTCAACCCGGCAGCACAAGCAACTTGGGGAACAGTAGGTTTCACCAACAATCCTATAATGCCGACACCGCAAATTAATCAACAAGCTGTAGTAGAACAAGCTCAAGCACTTTTAACACCGGCTTTAAATCAATTAACAAGCCAAAATCTTAATCTTTGTATAAATAATATTGCAACAACTAAACAAAGACTTCAAGCTAAAATGCAAGCAGAAGGCACTACAGAAGAAGACAGAAATAAAATTCAAGAAATTTTAGATAAATTAAAAGTCCAAGAAGATAAACTTATGGAAATCAAAAATTCAACCAATCTTGATCCACAAACAGCTTATCAAAAAGTAAGCGACATTGAAGCTGAAGTATCAAAACTTGTCAGAGAAGCTATTAGCTTAGTAAATGGTTCAACAAACACATCTACATCTACAACAAGCACAACATCTACGACATCTACAACAAGTACAACAGGAACTACAGAAACTACTGAAACTACTGAAACAACAACCACTACAGATACCACTGAAGAAACTCAAGGAACAGTTGATGAATTTGGTGAAGATGTAAAAATAGCAGTTGACCAATTCTATGATGCAACATATTGCGTTGGAACTAAAGATGAAGAAATGGAAGAAGTTTTAAATCTCGTAAACAAAGACAATGTAATGGATTTAGTATTAGCCTGGAATAAATACCACTCAGGCGAAGAAGGAGAATCCTTTATTGAAGCCTTTATGTGGGATGCTGATTCAGGACAGAAAGAAAAATACGGTAAACTAATTGCAAGAGCATTACGCGATAAAGCTGAAGAACTTGGCATCTATGATGAATGCCGCGAAGACTTTGCAAAAATTGATAAAGAAATGGGAAGTTGGCTTTATATAAGTAATGACATTGCTCAAAACTATGACAATATAATAGCTAAAATTGCAGAAAAAATGGGAAGCCAATACGGCAGACCTCAAGGTAAAGAAGAATAGATTTATGATTCCTCAACGAAGAGAAATGTGAAATTTATTAATAGGTTAGTATAGTTAGTGTAGAATTCTATCCTGCAAATTTTTGCAGGATTTTTTTTTATTTACAAACCAAGTTAACATCTAAAGTGTTCTAAACAGCTTTATCTATTTGCAAACTAAATTTTTACCATGGTATAATTTTTTCATAGCAGAAGTTTAGGGAGAAACCACAATGGATTATAGTGAAATATTGAGAGAATTGGCGCTTGTAATTGCTGCCTCATATTTAATAGGTTCAATTCCAACAGGATATATCATTGTTAAACTGTTTACAGGTCAAGATATCAGGACAATAGGTTCAGGTTCAACCGGTGCTACAAATGTAAAACGTGTAATGGGTAAAAAATGGTTCTTTACAGTAATGCTATTAGATGCTTTAAAAGGTGCGCTTCCTGTTGCTCTCACTGCATATTACATGCCTGCATTACGTGATATTGGTTTATTACCAGTAATTTCTGCGGTTTGCGTTATATTAGGCCACAGCAAATCTGTATTTCTTAATTTTACAGGAGGCAAATCAGTTGCTTCAGGAGTAGGAACACTAATGGCTCTAAACTGGCAAGCAGGTCTTATTATTGCAATCGTTTGGGGAATTATAACCTGGATTTCCAGATATGTATCTTTAGGTTCAATTATAGCATTAGCTCTTTCGCCAGCTATTATGTGGTTTTTAAATGCACCAATAGCATATATTCTCTATGCACTTGTTGCTGCAATTTATGTTATATACCTTCATAGAGAAAATATAAAAAGACTTCGTGAAGGGACTGAAAATAAAGTAAGATAAAATATTGATTAATTGTAAAACTAATGAATGTTAAGCATCATAACGCTTAAACGATTTTTCAATAGATTTTGAAATAATTGATTTTGTTGTATCATACTCTGTTGTGAGAGAAGATATTTCAGTATCAAGATTTTTCATTTTCAAATCAATTGTATCTTCTTTGTTTTGAATCTTAGTTTTTTCTGTATTATATTTTGCCTCAGCTCTAGCAACGGCCTCATCATCGGTAACTTCTGAGATATATTTATCTGTTGAGTAATTACCTTGATAATAATATCCGTCATCACTTATAGAAGAAATATAAACTTTTCCGCTCTTCAACATTTCCTGCATATAGTTTTGATCTTCTATCTGAGGATTTTCAACCCAACCATCAAGACAAATTCGGTTAAATAATGTATCATAAAAACTTGCTTCTAAGCATTCATCACCTGTATCTACAGAAGAGTCAGCTGGAATAGTGAATGTAAAATCATCATTATCCGGATCATATAAATTACTTGTATCTTGACCCTTGTTATAGTTATATGCACAGTTGAAATCTTTTTGATATTCAACAAATGCAGTCAAAAATACTTCTGCAATATTATTCAAGTTAACACTGACTTGAGATTTGTCTTTACGGTCAGCATGTAAACCTGCGTGGTCATAGTCGTATGTATAAGTAAAACCAATTGTATTTATAGCTTTTTCATCAACAGATTCTTTATAATCATCAGTTTTCTCAATCTTGGTACCAACACCAATTTCATCAAGTGCTTCTTTGATATCAGAGCCTTGTCTTGAGTTACACCACTCTTTCAAGTCGCCTTTATCTTGTGAAACATGTTGGTAACGATTATCTTTATTATAAGCTTCAGTTAATTTATCACTAGGATAAAATAAATCATAAACCTGATTATAAGCATATTGTAAAGCTAAATCATTAGCAGCTGTTCCACCAAGAACTGCTGAAAATTGATCCGTTATCCAATTTAATATTGATCCTTGGTCGTTTTCACTTGTACCAATTATTTTCTCTTGTAAATATTTAGCTGCAAAAAGTGGAATTTTTTCCCCTTTTCTTGTATGAAGAGAAATGTTATATTCAGCATCACCGGATAACAAATCTGCCAAGGTTAAACTTTTACCGGAAGGAGTATCACCTGTAGAAGTTTTCTCCACCCCGCTATCACTATGTACCCTTAATTGTTCCCAGTCTTCATAACCATCTTGACTAGCATTAAGAACACCACCTTCACCAAGGGTTACACCATAAGTTGCAGTGTCAACAGTTTGAGCTTCTAATAATTCGAACAATTGATCATAGGTTATTGAAGTTGTACCGGTAGTAGCAGAAACAGTACTGCCAACCCCAAGAGTATTGCCATAAGTAACACTCTCCATTGCAGCTGCTTTAGCAGGAGTAATGATGTTTTCTCCGGCCAGAGCTTCAATAAATGCATTACGAACATCAGAAGAAGGAGTTCCTGAAAGTCCCTCTGCAGGTATTCCTGCAGCTCTTGCTGCTGCTGCATAAGATGAATTTAATACAACTCTGTTTTTAGAATCTGTAACTAACTTAGGATAATAGTCATTATAAACAGAAGGAGTCATTAACAATCCATAAGATAAATCCATTTCACTTGTTCCTGAACCGTAGTAATCATAAACAAGTTTAGTTGCATCTAAAGAACTTTGATATTCAGTTGAAATCCTTTCCATATCACGAGATAATGCTATTTTTTGATGAGACAAACTCATAGAAAGGAATTCACAGTCAGATTTTCTGGCTGTTATGGTTAATAATCTAGCTTGTGCCGTTGATAATCCCATTGTTTTCCTTTCAATAACTCTTATTTCGTAACTTTGTAGATGTTTTCATGTAGTATTACGGTCTTTTAAACTTAAAACTTTAAAATAAGACATCCTATTTGTAACAAATATTTACAATTTTTAAAATGAAAAATTTAAGGTATGATTAAAAAAGAATTTATATAATAAAAGACGACATATAACATTAAAAGGAGAAAAATATGGCAAAAAGAATCGGGATAGATGTCGGCGGAACAAATGTCAAAATCGCTTTAGTTGATGAAAAAGGTAAGATTATATATTCAAACAGCGTTCCTACCTACGCAAAAATGGGCTACGAATATACTGTTAACAATATAAAACAAGCAATAAGAGACCTGATGAAAGAAACTAATACAACAGAAAAAAATATTGAAGGTATAGGTTTTGACTTTCCTGGTCAGGTAGATTGCAAAACCGGTGTCGTAAAACTTGCTCCAAATATTCCGGGCTGGGTAAATGTACCTATAGCACAAATGATTGAAGAAGAATTTCATATTCCAACAAGAATCGACAATGATGTAAGATGTGCTGCTCTGGGAGAATTAAAATTCGGTGCAGGTAAAGGGTGTGAAAACTTTGTTTGTATCACCGTAGGAACAGGTATAGGCTCAGGACTTGTAATAAACGGTAAAGTGGTTCGCGGAGCTTCAAATGCTGCAGGCGAAATCGGTCATATAAAACTTCAAATGACTAATGGCCCTATCTGCGGCTGCGGAGATACCGGCTGTTTGGAAGCATTTGCATCAGGACCATCTATTGTTGCAATGGCGCAAGACTATATCAAAGGCGGAAAATCAACAAAATTTAGAGAAATGGCTGCGGCAGAAGGCGGCGAAATCACCCCTTATATGGTAGCAAAAGCAGCAGAAGAAGGAGATCCCGTAGCAAAAAGAATTTTCGAAATTGTAGGAGAATACATAGGAATAGGATTAACAAGTGTTATCAACCTGCTTAATCCTGAAAAAGTTATCATCGGCGGTGGTGTTGCAGAAGCAGGAGAATTACTGCTTGAACCAATCAGAAGAACAGTAAAAGAACGGGCAATGGTTGTTGCAGGCGAAGCTGTTGAAATAGTTCCAGCTCAACTAGGAAATTCTGCCGGAGTAATCGGTGCAAGTATGCTTATTGAAGGTTAAAATATATATTAAATTTATAACCACTAAAACACTCATCTTCGTGTAAAAAGATGAGTGTTTATATTAGAATAATTATCGTATTTATTAGCACAATCTATTTAAGTATTGACATTAAAATTTTGTTATAATATTATAAATTTCAAAAGGAAAAGGATTCTATGCAATTTAACGCAACAATGATGATGAATATGATGATGCAAAGCCTGATGTCAGGTGGTCATTGTTATGTGATTCGAATGCGTTAGTTTTTGATAAGCAAACAAGTTTAAGCCACCTGAAAAAGGTGGCTTTTTTAATCTAAAATTTTTGGAATATTTTAAGGAGACACAAAATACAATGATAGCTACAATTCAACCAGACATTACCCAAAACACCCACAATAGAATTAAAATAAATAATAACATCTCATTTAAAGGAGCAAACTTCAGCAAGGGAACAAAATTTCTTGACGGATTTATTAAATCACAAGAAAATTTATCATCAACAAGATTCATTCAAGGAACACTTACAAACTGGCTTCCAAAAGCTGTTTTGTCAAGAAGTTTTGTTGATTTTAGTGAATTTACATTTTTGGAATTTCTTGAGTCAGGTATTTTTTACTTTGCCGCACCATTTTTTGGAGAACATTTATATAGAAATGGAATTTTTAAAGCAATACAACCTAAAAAATATAAAAGTTTAATTCCCCAAAATTTATCCAAAAGTTTAGATAACATTAAAAAATCAGATTTTGATAAAGAAACAAAAAATAGACTAATAACGACCAAAGCAGGAGTCATACTAGCTTGTATTGCAGTACCGGCCCTTGAATATGCTCTTGGATTTGCTAAAAATTTATTTACATTAAAAGTATTTAAAATAAGTGATTTTAATAATGTTGCAAACCTGAATAAAAATAAAAAAGAAGATGAACAACAACAAAAAAAAGTAGAAACTCATTCTAAACAAGTTTTATTGAAAACAGGGGCATTAATTGGTTCCGGAATAGGAGCAGGAGTATTATTAGCCACTAACGGATATAAATCAAAAACTGCAGTAAAATTGTCAGAATTTCTACTTGAACCTGGAATTTATATTTCAAAACTCCTTCACAAATTAAATATTAAATCAGACAAAACTGATAAATTTTTAGCAGAATATTTAAAACTGGATTTTGAAGATAAAGGAAAATTTGCCTTGAGTAAAGGACAATTAGCACTTACTTGCATAACAGGACTTTTTGGTTATTCTGCGGCCGCAAAAGATAGAGGAAAGTTAGACTTTTATGAAGTATGGACAAGAGTTCCTCTTGTAGTTCTTTATACAATCTTCGGCTCATCATTACTTGACGCAGGATTCAAAAAAATTCTGGCCAAAAAAGGCAAATTCCCTGAACTAATCAAAAAAGGAAAAGATGGAAATATAGAAAACATTCCAACCCGCAAAGACCTACCTGAAATTGCACAAAAACTTGCAAAATTAAACAATACATCAAAAGAACAAGAACTTGCAAAACTTATAAAACAAAAGGCAATAATTACCGGAGTACCATACTTATTTAGTCTTGTAACAATGGGATTTGTATTAAGCGCAGTTTCAAGAATCTGGACAAAATACAGATATGACCATCAGGTAAAAAATCAGCAACAGAATATATCTGCTGATAACAATAACTTCGTAAAATTTAGTCCGGCCTTTGAAGGTTTTAGAATCAAATAAATTTCATTTATGTTACAATCAATTTATGAAAGAATATGATTTTTATATTGTACCAACACCTATCGGAAACCTTAACGATATTACATTAAGAGCAATTGACATTTTAAATAATGTAGATTACATTGCCTGCGAAGACAGTCGAGTAACCCAAAAATTATTGAATCATTTTAATATAAAAACAAAATGTATTTCATACCACAAATACAATGAAAAAGAACGCATATCAAAAATCATAGAAATACTCGAAAATGGAGAAAAAATAGCATTGGTATCCGATGCCGGAACCCCTTTAATATGCGATCCAGGCTCAATAATTGTCAAAGAACTGAGAGAAAAAGGATTTAGTATAACAGCTTTGCCTGGAGCAAATGCAATCGCAACTTTTCTTTCACAAATTTCAAGAGAAGATGAACAATTCTCCTTTCTGGGATTTATGCCTAAAACACAATTGCAAATTGAAGATATTATACAAAATTATGAAAATAAAGACATAGTATTTTATGAATCTCCGAACAGAATTTTAAATACTCTAAAAATTATTCAAAAAATAAGACCTGCATCAAAAATTGCGATTGGAAGAGAATTAACTAAAATTTTCGAAGAAATTATAGTTGATAGCGTTGAAAATATAATAAAACATTTTGAAAAAAATATTTCAAAAGGCGAATTTGTTGTAATGATTTTTCGAAACAACAAAAATCCTGAAGAAACAGATTTAAAAAATAAAATAAAACTCTTACAAAACAAAGGTTTCAGCGCTAAAGATATCGCTGTTATTTTGGCTGAATTATATGGAATTAATAAAAACAAAATTTATAAACTTTCAATTGGTAAATAGTTGTAAAATTTTTGTACTTTTTAAATAATTTATGCTACAATTTTATTGGAGAATAGTGAGAGTTTGTAAGGAATAATTTTTTGAATTTCAAGATAACAAAAAAATTTTTATCAGCAATAATCTTGGTCTTATTATCACAAACCGTAAGTTTAGCTGTTGATGATGTATGGGGGGGGATGGGATTAACCGACGATGCCGTACAATATAACAACGACTATGCTAACACTGTTTTCGACAAATATACAAACTACACAGACTCCAAAACTTCTGACTATTCTCAAGGCAAATACCCCACGGATTTATCCTCAAAAAGTGCATCAGGCAGCACTATTGACAAAGAAAAAAGAACAATTAAAGATATAGAATTTTATGGGTTAAATTCTATATCTCAACAAGAGCTGATGGATAAGATGCAAATGAAGCAGGGTAGTGAATACTCAAAAGAGCTGATGCAGACTGATTTAAAAGCTATTTATGAAACAGGGTATTTTACTGAAAAAATGAAAGCTATTCCATCTGTTAACGGTGATGGAACGGTTACCATCAAAATTGTAGTAGAAGAAAATATTCCGGTAAAAGACTTCACTATCGAAGGAAATACTGTAGTACCAACTGAAGATATTCTTGCAACTTTCAGCGGTATGAAAGGTAAACCTCAAAATATTGGTCAAATTAACCAAGCTATCTCCCAAATACAAGAATTATACAATTCTAAGGGTTATATTCTTGCAAGAGTGGATTCTGTAACAGATGATCCTGACGGCACAATTAACGTCAGCATCAAAGAAGGTATTATTGACAAAATTATGATTGAAGGGAATGAAAAAACCAAAGATTATATTATTGCGCGTAATATCTTGACAGAACCAGGAATGATATATAATGAAAACCTGATAAAAGAAGATTTAGTAAGACTATACGCCACACAAGCATTCAAAGATGTAACAAGAGAAATAGAACCGAGTGAAGATATTCCTGATGCGTATGACATAACAATAAAAATACAAGAACAACGAACCGCTAGTGTTTCTGTTGGTGGAGGTTTGGATACTGTTACCGGTCTTTTCGGATCTATGGGCATTTCAGAAAATAATTTCCGGGGAAGATGTGAAAGACTTTCATTAACAGGTTTAGTCGGAACCGGTGTAATTCTCAATGACTCTTCAGTTAAAGATCACATGAATATTCAAGCAGAACTGAGTTATTTCAAACCATATTTTTATAATGCTGATACTTCGTTAAACACAAGAATTTTCTTTAGAGACTTTGGTTCATACCAAGTTCCACTTGCAGTTGAAAGAAGATACGGTGGAGAAATGACAATTGCTCATAAATTGAAGAAAAATAGACATGCAACCGCAACCTTCAGTTTAGGGGCTGAAAATATTGACGTGTCTGAAGGTGATTTTAATGGAATTTCTGCACTATATAACAGATATAATATTCCTATTTCAGAACGTGCAAAACAGTTAGAAGGTGGTCTATTCTTGTCATTAAGCCCTGCATTGCTCTATGATACAAGAGATTCTGCAACAGTAACAAGACATGGTACAATGGCTAGCTTAAGATTTGATGAAAATCTGGGATTAAATGGGTTTGACAAAACAAACGGTAAATTAACAGGTATGATTAAACAATACATACCAATCGCCAAGAAATCATCTTTATCTTTCACAGTTAAAGGTGGAGGCGCAATTCATGGAGATATACCTGAAGTTATGGCATACCGTTTAGGAGGACCTTATACTGTAAGAGGGTTTAAAATGAGTGGAGTCGGTACCGGTAATGCATTTATCATGGGTTCAGCAGAATTCGCAACTCCAATACCATTTTTGGATAGAACAAGAATTGCATTCCTGAACAACTTGAGATTTACTATCTGGGCTGATGCAGGTAAAGTATTTGACGGAACAGTTTCAAATACAATATACGACAGACCTACTTACGCTGTATCCGCAGGTATTGGGTTAAAAGTCTTTATTCCTGGAATGGGACCTTTGTCTATCGACTACGGTATCCCACTTACAAACCCTGGGGACAATGGTTCCAGAAATGGTTACTTTACATTTGGTGTAGGGGATTTATTATACTAAGATTAAGATATAAAATAGGAGGATTTATGAAAAAATTAAAATTGATGGCTCTATTATTAGCGGCAGGACTGACAATTTCTGTTGGCAACAGTGCTAATGCTGAAATCGGTTATTTAAATTATCAAAAAATTCTAGATAATTATCCGGCTGCACAACAGGCCGTAAAAGAAATTGATGCTAAAGGTTTAGAATTGCAACAATATATGCTTGAAAAAGAAAAACAATACAAATCTTTAGATACACCATTGAAAAAACAAAACTTTGAATCACAAACAGCCAGTGAATTTAATGCAAAACAAGATGCATTAATGAAATTGAGACATGACAAAGAAACACAAATTCTAACTCAAATTCAAACAGCTGCAAAAGCGATTATGGTATCACAAAAACTTGATGCAATTTTGTCTGATCAGGTAATCTTTGTTGGTGGTGTTGATGTAACGGATTTAGTTATCCAAAAACTAAAAGGACAATAATAAATGATAAAGTCATAGGGAAGTAAGTGATTTAAACTTTCTATATAAATCTCTACTTATTTCCCTATAAATTTATTAAAAGAGGCAATATGAATTACTCACAAGATGGAAAACAGTATCATATCGGATTAAAAAAAGGAGATGTAGGTAAATATGTAATTTTACCTGGGGATCCTAAACGATGTGAAAAAATTGCACAGTATTTTGACAATCCTCAACTTGTTGGAGATAACAGAGAATTCGTTACATATACAGGATATATTGATGGAGAAAAAGTAAGTGTTACATCAACAGGAATAGGGGGACCTTCTGCGGCTATAGCATTAGAAGAATTAACAAAAATAGGAGCAACTACTTTTATAAGAGTTGGAACTTGCGGTGGAATGGCTATCGATGTAAAAGGCGGCGATATTGTTATTGCAACAGCCGCAATCCGAATGGAAGGAACCAGTAAAGAGTATGCCCCGATTGAATTTCCTGCTGTAGCAAATTTAGAAATTGTTAATGCACTTGTAAAATCAGCATCAGAACTAGGCTACACATACCATACAGGTGTTGTACAGTGTAAGGATTCTTTCTATGGACAACACAACCCTGAAAAAATGCCTGTTCATTATGAACTGCAAAACAAATGGGAAGCCTGGAAAAAATTAGGCTGCCTGGCATCTGAAATGGAATCTGCAGCTTTATTTGTTGTTGCAAGTTACTTAGGGGTCAAAATAGGCTCAGTATTTCTAACAGTAGCCAATCAAGAAAGAGAAAAAGAAAATTTGGAAAATCCTGTTGTTCATGATACTGAAATGGCAATAAAAACCGCAATAAATGCTATAAAAATACTAAAAGGATAAACTTATGTTCGGAAAAAATAGAATGGAATATGTTATCAAAACCTGCCAAGCAGACAATGCGCAAGAATTGCAAAATTTGCTCAATGAAATGTCAATGAATGGCTGGGAATTATACAGTATGCATGATGTAGGAGATGAAGATTCCGGCTCACAACTCAATTGCATATTTATGAGAGAAGCTAAATCTGATAATAATTCTGATGGAGATATTGTAAATATCTCAGACTTTAAAAGTCAAATGGAAAAAATGCTTTCTCCTAAACTCACCGAATATGAAAATTGCCTTGAAATTCAATCAAAAATAAGACATCAAAAAGAAAGAATCAACAAAATTAAAGCTGAATTAGAAGGTGAAACTCCAGCTTCAGTTTCAAGAAAAAAATTAAATGATAAAATTTCTGATGGTCTAAAAGAACTTGAAGATTTGAAAGCTCAACTAAATAAAGCTACTTCTCCTGATTTAATGTATTCAAAACTACATGAAGAAAAGCTAACTATTTATTTAAGCGAAGAATTACTCGGATTTGTAGATTCTGATAGAGCCTATGAAGGAGAAGAACTGATAGCTCAAACCGTAAAATCAAGACTCAAATTAACTGAACAAATTGGCTATGTGATTCCTAAAGTTGTTTTTAAAGACGATGAAAACCTAAATCCATGTGAGTTTAGCATAAGAATACGCGGAATGGAAGTATTTAAAGCAGGTGTCTGCCCAAAATATCTAATGTTCTACGCAGATGAATTACATACAGAACATAAAATTAAAAATTCAATTAATGCTATTGATGAAATTACAGGAAGAAAAGTAATCTGGGTAGAAAAAGATAAAACCAAAGACTTCTGGCAGCAAGGTATATCTCCGGCAGAATATATTGCAAAAGCCTTGGAATATGTTGCAGTTAAATATGTAGATGACCTTCTAGATTATGAAGATATTGACAAATATCTTGAAGTAGTTGAAAAAGAAAATGAATTTCTGGTTGAAAATATTATTCCGGATATACTTACTTATTCTGATTTAAAATACCTTATGACCAGCTTAATTAAAGAAAAAGTTTCTATCAAAAATATAACTTATATCTTTGAAAAAATTAACGACTTCGCTGATGAAGGCAGCAAGGCTGATATCTTAAATAAAATCAGATTATCACTTTCCAGACAAATCTGTAAAACTTATACAAATGATGATGATGAGACTATCAGTGCTTTTGAAATATCAGAAAAAACATATTCTGATATAGTTTTAAATTGTGATGAAAGCGAAGACTCTCTGATAAAAATAGATGGTGTATTAGCAGAAAAATTAGCCAACAAAATTATTAGAAAAGCAAAAAAATTAAATATTTATTCTCCAAAATTAATTGTACCAATGGAATACAGACAAATATTTTTCACTCTGCTATCTCTTTATATAAATAATATAACAGTTTTAGCACAGGAAGAAATTGGTTGTGCATTCAAAATTGATAGTCTGGGAGAAATCTAAGCAATTTATTACAGGAAGTATATTACTAACACTCATCCGTAAGTTTACTTTTCTTGTGCAATACCGGTCTGATATCCTGGTACCAAAAGAGCCAACGGAATAATTCTGGCAAGTTTTGAACCAAATTCAGATTCTTTGTTCATCATTGAAGTTGCCAGACATAAATCATCTACATGCGGAGCAAAATCACTTGCTTTAATATCCCTTTCAACTTTTTGATGATAAAGTTTTTCATTAATAAAATTTGAAACCTTATTACCGAGGTAAATTCCAATACCCAAAAAGCTTACTGTTGCAACAATATTTGGAATATGTTTTAAACATTTATTGATAAATTTCACAACAGAACCGGTTTTATTTATTTGCGGCATAGCATGCTCAATTCTATTTGCATACTTTTCATATTGTCTGGAACCAAATCCAACACATCCGACAGGGACAAGTACATTACCCAAAATCTGGCTCAATATTTCACGTTGCTTAGCCTTCCTATTGGATTTATCATCAACAATTGTTCCTCCAATAAAACCGCCTGCAACAGAACCTGCGGCAACTGCTATTATTTGCGGTTCCTCAAATTCGATAGATTTTTCTTTTGGAGAGTATTTAAAAATAGCCCAATCTTTTACCGGAGTTTTTAAAATTTTAACAGGGTTTAAAGAAAATCCTTTCATTTTAGCTAAAACTGCCAAAACCGGGACCATACCTGCTGCTGCAGAAGCTAAAACTATGGCTTTTTGTTTTTTAGACAAATTTGAATTTGCCCCATGGCTATGTCCTGTAAAACTTGGTGTCTTATTATTGTTAGAAGAATAATTATAACTATTAGAATTATTTATATTATTTGCAATAATCTTATTTATCATAATAGCTGCCTTCACTTATACAATAGCAAAAACCAAACAAAAAATTTATTGCCACAAATATTATAACACTTAAATATTTGTAACATAATAAAATAATAAGTGTAGTTTAAATACTAATTATGTTACAAAATATTAAAAAAGCAAAATCTAAAAGCAAAAAAATATGTTGAGCGACATTTAAAAAGTTGTTAAATGAAAGTTTTTAATCATGTCAATAAGAATTCCCGTAGCAAATACTCATAAAGTTATGACAAGAAACTTAATCAAGCAGGTGGCAAGCGACGGCTTTCTACCGGTAATTGCTTTAGAAGCTTTTGTTGAAGGAGGAAGAACCTATCAAGCTTATCAAAGAGGCGGATTTGACGAAGCAAGAGAGAGAATCACTGAAGAATTTTCAGGAGCAGTATTTTGGCTAGGAGGCGTTACTGCTTTAAACTGGCTGTTTGAAAAATTAGGTCAAAAAATACTTAAACTTCCTAACAAAAGTGTTGACATTGCAAGTGATTCAGTCCGTAATCCGCTAGGAAATTACCTTGCTTTAGAAAAGACAAAAAATGGAGCAAAAATTCTGGAAAAAACAATGGCAAGATTTAAATTTATCAAAGTTATTTCCAGTGTTCTAATAGCAAACGCATTTATCGGATTTATTTTACCAAAAATAAATCAGGGAATTACACGTTCATACCACAAACAAAAACCGGAACAAAAACAAAAGAACTCTATTCAACAATATGAATTTACAAAGCATCCTTCTTTTGATAATTTTTACAAGACAAAAGATATAGACAACGATAATAAAAATAAAAAAGATATTTCATTTGGTATTAATTTACTGTCCATCGCTAATAAATTTGAAAACGACAGAAATTATAAATTGCTTGCAGTAGATGCCGGAACAGCATCGGGTAGAGCATATTCAGCAAGAAATAATGATGAAAGAGTAGAAATTTTATTTAGAGATCTTGGTTCAATATATTTCTATATGTTTAACATGAATAATTTAAATAATTGGTTAAATAAACTTGAACAAAACGGCAATCCTTCAAGATTAGATCCTGTATCTGCAGAATTTGCAACTAAATATATGGAAGAATATCTAAAATACAAAGGAGCAGATAAAGTCAATGTTGAAGAATTTTCAAAAGAATTTCTCGGTAAAAATAATGACATTCCGGATAACATAAAAGCTAAACTTGAAGGCAAAAATATCCGAATCATTAACCTTGATACATTTAAGGAAGAATTAAAAACAATTGTTCCTGAATCTGAAATTAAGACTTTTGAAGAAACAGCTGATAAGATGTCAAAACTTCAACCTCAAGTCCTAGGTCGTTCAATACTTACAGAAGGCCAAGTAAAAGATATCCTCAATGGCGGACATATTAACAATCCGGAATTTTTACAAGAATTCTTTAAAAATAAATTCGGCAATAAATTTATGGATAAATACGCATTTATTGCTCAAAATGATCTTGATAATGCGAAAAAAGAACTAATTGAATATGTCAACTCAATTATTGAAACCGCTAAGAAAACAGATACTAAAGAAATTACTAAAAAAATACTTTATAACGCATCAAATAAAAATCTAAAAATGAATGCTCTTAACTGGGGTGCTGGATTTGTAACATCAGCATTATTCCTTTCAACAATAATTCCAAAATTACAATATATGATTACTAAATGGAGAACAGGCTCTAACGCTTTCCCTGGAACAGAAGAATTTAGAAAGCAAGAACAACAGGCAAAATAATTTATATCTTTTAAAAGAAGAGCTTATTTATCCTTGTCAAAAACGACAAACAAATTCTTTTAAATAAAATTGTCAAATTGCAGGTTGAAAAATAATAAATATTTAGTCTATATATATGACAAATTATAATGACTTATTTCCTATAATAATAAAATGGATGAAAAAGCAATAGACAAAAAATATAAAGACTTTATAGAAGAAATTATTGAGAAAATAACGCCATTATTACCAGATGATGTCAATACTCTTCAAAAAGATTATTTGATAAGTAATATACGAAAATCAGCAACAACACTTGCTTCATCCATGGAAGAAGACGACGAGTTTGGCAGACTGGAATTTGAAGAGCAATGTTTTTACATCCAAATAATGGCCGAATGGTCTTTCCATAAAGAAATAGACTTATTTCGTTCCGGAATTCCTGCAAAATACTGGAAAGTAGTTATGCAAAAAATCTGGTTTGCAATGTGGGAAGTAATGTATGCTTGTGTCAAAAACGATGCTCCTCAAGAAGTTGTACTTTCTCTTGTTGAAAGGTTTGTAAACAGAACATACAGAGATTCTGTTGAAGAGTTAAAAGAATATGAAATTATTGATGAAAAGACAGAGGAAAAAGCCAAAGAACAATCAAATATCGAAATTATGGCCCAAGAATTAAGACGTGAACGAAAAATTACTCGCGGAGTAAAAAACATAATAGTTTATTCACTTTTATTTGTAATAATCGGAGCTCTTGTTTCATTTGTTATTATAAAATTCCAAACTTACGGAGTAATAGCAATCTTAACACTTTTAGTTATTTATCATATACTGCCTATAAGGCGGCAATAGTTTTTGAATAGAATAATTAAAACTTTTGCACTTAATAACAATTAAGTATTACAAAATTTTGAAAGATTTACAGCAAAAAAAAATGGTTCCTTATATCTAAAGAACCATTTTTTATTATATATTTTTATTCAACATATTCTTCCAAACGTTTTTTACGATTTGGATGGCGTAATTTTCTTAAAGCCTTAGCTTCAATTTGTCTGATACGTTCACGTGTTACACCAAACAACTGCCCAACTTCTTCCAGAGTTCTTTGACGGCCATCATCCATACCAAAACGTAATCTTAAAACATCACGTTCACGAGGAGACAGAGTACATAAAACTTCTGCAAGATCTTCTTTTAACAATTCAGACGCAACCATTTTAACAGGAGCATCGGCTTCTTTATCCTCAATAAAATCACCCAAACGTGAATCTTCCTCTTTACCAATTGGAGTTTCCAATGATAAAGGTTCTTGAGCTATTTTAATAATTTCACGAAGTTTGGAAATAGAAACATTCATTTCAGCTGCTAATTCATCTTCAGTAGGTTTTCTAGAAAGATCTTGAGCTAATTTCCTTGTAACCTTTTTTAATTTGTTAATTGTTTCTACCATGTGAACTGGGATTCTAATTGTCCTTGCCTGATCAGCTATTGCACGAGTAATTGCTTGTCTAATCCACCAAGTAGCATAAGTTGAAAATTTGAAACCTCTTTCATGATCAAATTTTTCTGCAGCTCTGATTAAACCCAAATTACCTTCTTGAATCAAATCCAAGAATAACATTCCACGACCAACATATTTCTTTGCTATACTTACAACCAAACGTAAGTTGGCTTGAACTAATTTTCTCTTAGCAATAGCACCAGGAGTACCGCCTTCCAAAATTTTTCTTGCTAATTCAATTTCTTCATTTGCAGATAATAATTTAATCCTACCAATTTCGCGCAAATATAATCTTACTGGATCGTCTATTGCAACATTTTTAGGTAATTCTAAATCATTTGGATCCGGTTCATCAGATGAATGCATCATATAGATATCTTCCGGAGCAAGCTTATCACCAATTTTTGAGGTAACAATATCTTCAATATTATCAGTTGAAATATCAACATTCATATAATTAATATCATCATGCTCGGAATCTAAAACTGAATCCTCGCTAATATCTTGTAAATCAAGTGTTTCATCTTCCATTACACTAACTACTGAGGAGCCTGGTTGTCTTTTTTTTGTCATCTAATTCTTCTCCGATTTTTGTATTTTATTCTTTATTTTATCTCTTAGTTGTATTTGAATTTTAAGGGCTTCAGGATCGTCATCATCAATCCCTTTGTACATCTTTTTTATGCGTTCGATTTCTTTCACCTGTCTACATCGATTAATTTTATCGATTGTTTCTCTTATCACACTTTCAAAATCTTCAGCGTTAAGACCAATATATGCCTCTGATGTTGAAATTAACTCGGGTAAAATAGCTTGAGCGTCTGGATTTTCAACAAATTCGGTATATAAATGTTCGATTAATTCTTTCACATTATTTACGGTACATATCAATTTGTCAATTGTAGATTTTACAATTATTAATATTTCATCGTCGAATGTAACATCTCCAATGATTTCGTTTATTTGAGTAAATGTAAAAGGACAGTCAGGAACTAAAAAAACGCTCAATAAATTTTTTTGCGCTTTTTGTAAAACAGAATTATTTTTTGTTACATTCTTAACAATTCTTTCCACTTTAGGTAAATTTGCTCTTTCAAATGCTTTAATTTCTGACTTGAGAACTTCGCTGTCAATAGAAAGAGTTTGAGCAACCATTTCAATATACTCTGCCCTGATAATTCTATTTTTAATTTCAGTTAAAACAGGTATCAACAATCCTATAAACTGTGCTTTCTCCTGTGGTGTAGTATATTTATCTTTATTTTTCAAAATACTTTCCAATTGAAAATCAATGAATAACGGAGCATTTTCCATATACATTTTATATGCATCCGCACCTACAGATCGAACAAATTCATCAGGATCTTTGCCTTCAGGCGGAGCAATTACACGAATTTCACATGCATATTTATCGTCCGAAGAAGAAACATAACTCTCATCAAATTGCTTAATATTTCCAAGTCCTGCGAAAACTTCTCTAATAACGGAAGCCCCGCGTGCTGTTGCTTTTTGTCCTGCAGAATCCGTATCAAAAGATAAATATATTCTTCTAGATTTTGTATATCGGGATAGAAGTTTTACATGATCCGGAGTTAAAGATGTTCCGCAAGAAGCAACACAATTCTCGATGCCATGAGCTTGAGAAGAAATTACATCAAAATAACCTTCCATCAAAATAACAGAATCTTCTTTTCTTATTGCATCTTTTGCAGTATACAAACCATACAAAAGACGACTTTTATTATAAATCAATGAGTCTGATGAATTCAAATATTTAGGATTTTGCTCTTTTTCAAGTGCTCTTGCGCCAAAAGCTACAAATTCCCCATTTTCATTTTGAATAGGAATAATTACTCTATTTCTAAAACGATCAATGTAACCGCCTTTCTCACTTTTCAAAATTAAACCGGCTTTTTCCAAAATATCATTCGAAAAATCTTTTCTCAATTCATCATATAAAGTTGTATAAGATTTAGGCGCAATTCCAAGATGAAATTTTTTTATTATATCGGTACCGATACCACGTTTCGTCAAATAATCCAAAGCAATTTCCGCGTTAGCATCCTTCTGTCTAAAGAGCAAATCGTGATAAAACTCTGCTGCAACCATGGATGCAGCGAGCATTTGGTCTTTTATTTCCTTAATCGAACCATCACCTTTTCTGTGAGATACAGGAACTTCAAGACCAAATCTTTCAGCCAGCTCAATAATTAAATCTTTAAATTCAATATTGCGGGTCTTCATTATAAATTTCAAAGCATCACCGGCCTCTCCACAACTAAAACATTTGTATATACCCAAATGTGGAGTTACACAAAATGACGGATTCTTATCTTTGTGAAAAGGACATAATCCCCAATAATTATTCCCACGCTTTTTCAAAACAACTTGTTCCGAGATAATATCAACTATATCCAAGCGTTCTTTTATTTGTTGTACTAATTCATCCCACGTTCCAGCCATACTAAAATTGTAACATCAACAAATGTTTTCGGGAAATATTTTGTAAAATATTTCATATTTTTATATGACAAAAGTTATAAAAATTATGAACAGTTCAAATATTTCACTAAAATTTCGTATAACAAAAGACCGGTCTAAAACCGGTCTAAAATGTGTGAGTAAATTTCTATTTATAAGTTCTCTTTCTTATTTAAACAAACAGGTCTGCAAACGGTCCGTTTGGATCCTGAATATTTTTAGCAACAGCAGCATCTTGAACAGACTTCATGCCAGGCATTACAATCTTATTCATACTGTTTGAAACACTTGCAGCTTGTGCAGCTGTTACTTTGTATGAAAAACCTAAACTTTCCATAATAGCATTTGTACTATCAGCTAAAGCTTTATCTTCAGCTGTAAATTTGGTAAGGTTAAGCCCATACACACTTTGAGGGGTCTTTGTCAACAAGTCAGTTTCATTTTCTAAACCCTTAAATACCGCTTCGTTCTTTCCAATTTCCTTTGATTCTTCTGCCTTCTTTGCTTCTTTAGAAGCTTGTTGACCGATAGCAAAGTTATAGTTGTTATAACTATTATTGAAATCATTAAATTTGATTGCCATATCTCGGTTCTCCTATTATTTTACTCACATTGTAAGCTACGGCATGTGTTTTAATAATCTTTAACTTTTTATCAATTTTTTGAAACATTCTGTAACATTTATTTACAATCAATTAAGTAAATAAAAAGGTCAGCCTTACGACTGACCCTAAATATGATATGTGAGTAATCTAATTTTCGACTAAGCTACTGAAAATAAATCTAAAAATTCACCTGTAAATGCTCTTGGACTTTCATTTCGTTGACTAAATCCTGCAATAACCTGCTCTTGTCTTTCAGGTGAAAAAGTTCTTAATACAGTTGCATTAGCATCAAATTCTGTAGCTGCGGTTGCCGCATTTTCTATTACTTCCGGAGAAGCATACTTTTGAGCAAATGATATAGGGTCTTTTGCAAATTCTGCATCAACCTGAGCATATCTATCTTCTACTCCAGGATTTGATCTAACAAAACCTAAGGCTTTATTCATCTCAGCTTTAATTTCTAATTCACTTGAATCAACAGTAAATTTAGTATCAGCTTTTTGTGTATGTTGTGCTTGTTCAGTTTTCTGTAATTGCTGTGCATTTTCCTGCTTTTTAGGTCCGAAAACTTTTCCTGTATTAGCAGGTAGAAAACTATTTAATTTGTCTAAATAACCCATTGCCGAATCTCCTTTTTACTCACATTCTCTCAATGATTTTCCATTATTTACTATTTTCAATAATCAATCCTATCATTTGATTTTCCATCTCGTATATATATAAAGTATTTCTATCTTAAATAATTGCTCAAAACATTTTAATTGTTAAGAACTCTTAACATATACAAATGAGCACACCCTACAGGCTATTTTTTAAATTTACAATCAGTAAAAGTCCACTAATAGGTGGTATTTCGGCAAAAGTATAGCCTAATGGCTAATAGCAATATGGCTAGGTAATGTTAGCATAAAATAAGGAAGGATATAAAAATGAAGTGTTCTAATACAGAAGGAATTAAGATTAAGAAAAATTTAACAGACAGAGAACTTGAAGTCCTACAATACGTAGTAGCAGGCAAAACAAACAAAGAAATAGCACAAATACTAACAATTACTCACCATACAGTAAAAGCTCATGTAGCTTCAATAATAAGAAAAATAGGAGTTAAAAACAGATTGGATGCCGCACTTATCGCTGTAACAAAAGGAATAGCTATTCCTCCTCAAGGCTAAGTACAGCCATAAATGCTTCTTGCGGAACTTCAACACTTCCGACAGATTTCATCCGTTTTTTACCTTTTTTCTGCTTTTCAAGCAATTTACGCTTACGAGAAATATCACCACCGTAACACTTTGCAAGTACATTTTTGCGCATTGCCTTTATATTTGTTCGTGCAATAACTCTGCCACCTATAGCAGCTTGAATTGGAACTTCAAACAATTGACGAGGAATAATATCTTTTAACTTAGCCGTTAACTTTTGACCTACATAAAATGCATTATCTTCATGACAAATTACCGATAATGCATCAACTACTTCACCGGCCAACATTATATCCAATTTGACTAATTTTGAACGCTTGTATTCACTAAATTCATAATCCAGACTTGCATAGCCTTTTGTACGAGATTTCAGCTGGTCATAAAAATCGGTAATAACTTCACTTAGCGGAATTTCATAAGTCAAATCCACTCTAACCTTGTCCAGGTATGTCATATTTTTAAAAATCCCGCGTTTTGACTGAGCTAAGTCCATTAAAGTCCCAACATATTCATTAGGAGTAATAACCTGCACCTTTACATACGGTTCTTCAATGTATTCTCTATACTGAGCAGCAGGCAGATTAGACGGGTTATCAATTTCAACCATTTCTCCGTTTGTTTTATAAACCCTGTATACAACTGAAGGAGCTGTAGTAACAAGTGATAAATTATACTCTCGTTCGAGTCTTTCTTGAGCAATTTCCATGTGAAGCATGCCCAAGAAACCGCATCTAAACCCAAAACCTAAAGCACTGGACGTTTCAGGTTCAAAAGTAATACTACTGTCATTAAGTTTTAATTTTTCCAATGCTTCTTTTAAATTTCCATAATCTTCGTTATCCACCGGATACATTCCTGAAAAAACCATTGGAAGAGCTTCTTTATAGCCAGGCAGAGGTTCCGATGCAGGTCTGTCAACGTTTGTAATAGTATCTCCGACAAAACGTGTCAGTTCTTTAATCGAACCGGCAAAATAACCAACATCACCACAAGTAAGCATTTTAACCGGCATTCTTGCAGGAGTTTGGTAACCGAGTTCTACAACCTCATATTCTTTACCTGAAGCCATAAACCTAACTTTATCACCTACAGCAAGCTTCCCATCAACAATTTTAAAATAACAAACAGTGCCTAAATATTGATCATACACACTATCAAACACAAGTGCCCTAAGTGGCTTATCGGAATTATCAACAGGAGCAGGAATATAATTTACAACAGCCTCCAAAACATCATCTATACCTTCGCCTGTTTTAGCACTAACAGGGATTGCCATAGAAGCGTCAATACCCAAAATTTCTTCTATTTCTTGTCTTACTCTTTCAACATCCGCTGACGGGAGATCAATTTTATTAATAACCGGAATAATTTCTAAATTTTGCTCAATAGCCAAATAAACATTGGCCAATGTTTGCGCCTCAACGCCCTGCGTCGCATCAACAATCAATAATGCACCTTCACAAGCCGCAAGTGAACGAGAAACCTCATAAGAAAAATCAACGTGCCCCGGAGTATCAATCAAATTCAATTCATAATCCTTACCATCAAGAGCATGATAATTCATACGAGCAGCATTTAACTTAATAGTAATTCCGCGCTCACGCTCTATATCCATAGAATCAAGTAGCTGATCCTGCATATCCCTCTGCGCAACAGTACCTGTTTTTTCCAACAATCTGTCCGCCAAAGTTGATTTTCCGTGGTCAATGTGGGCAATTATACAAAAATTTCTTACATTTTCTCTCATTTTCATAATTATGATTATATCTGAAAAAAAACTATTGTAAAATATTCCACACTAAAAATACTAAATTTTCACATTAAAAAACCGACCCTCAGGTCGGATTTAAAAATTTGTGAAACTAAGACCTACATAAGACCTAAAACTTTTTTGTACCAAGAAAAAGACTCCAATTCAGAACCATTGAAAGTTGTCTTTGCACATTGAGTTTTTAAATAGTTTTCAAATTCATCGGTAAATTTGGACTTTACCTTTTTTACTTCTTTGTCAGAAACCACTGTAGCCATAGAACCTACTCCTTTTACACATTTTAAGTTAGTAAACTTTTCCATCTAATTATACCATAAATTACATGTTTTTTCTAGATATAAACCACATCCTAAGTTTTTTTTGCTATTATTAGCGGATTCCGTTTGTAAAAAATTATTAAGGAATTTTGTTTTTATAATAATAAATTTATTAAAGATTATTTTTTGTCATATTTTTATTTATTTATGGTAAAATTTGCGTATGATATTAATAGGAGAAAATATACATATAATATCAAAAAAGGTTCGACAGGCCCTTGAAAATAAAGATGAAATTTTTATTAAAAATTTGATAAAAATTCAAGAAAAAATGAATTGCGTAGATTTAAATATCGGTCCCGCAAAAGAAAAACTTGACAAAATTTTTGAATGGCTATGCCCACTTGTTTCAGACACAAACATTTCATTCGATTCAACAAATACAAATGCCATAGAATTAGGGTTAAAACTTACTAAAAATACCGAAAACTGTTTTATTAACAGCACATCAAAAGATAGCGAAAAACTCGAAAAACTAACGGACTTAGCTATAAAATATAATTGTAACCTTATAGCACTTGCTCTTTCCAAAGAAACAGGTATTCCTAAAAGTGCAGACGCTAGACTTGAAATTGTTTTTGAAATATACGAAAGATGTATAGAAAAGGGGATTAACAATTCCAAATTATACTTTGATCCGCTTGTGCTTCCTATTTGTGTAGACCAGTCCCAAGGACTAGAGGCAATCAATACTATTCAAATGGTAAAAGAAAGCTTTGAGCCAAAGGTAAATACTATTATAGGATTATCAAATATTTCCAATGGTATACCTAAAAACCTTAGACCGCTAATCAATCGGGTATATGGAGTATTAGCACATGGAGCCGGATTGGACGCAGTTATCATGGATGCAACAGATGATGAATTGGTCAGAATATTCAAAATGCTTGATGCCCAAACACCAACGTCATCTGTTGATGAATTATATTTAAACTTGTCAGATATGATAAAAAATTTTAAAGATTTAGATGAAATTGAATTTGACAAAAATAGCATTGTAGAGCAGAATATAATTAAAACAACAGCCGTTTTGCTTAATAAAACAATCTATTCCAATAGCTTTACACAGGTGTAATTTTTATGTTAAAATGAGGAAAATCAAATTGAGGAACGGGAAAATTAAAAAGCAATTATTAACAACTATCTTAATATCTGCATTAATGCTTAGCATATCACCTTCTGAAGCAATGACTCCTGAAGCCAGTATACTGTATCAAGAAGCTTGCAGTGCTGAACATCAGCAAGATTTGAAAGAAGCAATTGCTAAACTTGAAAAAGCCATTGAACTTTCTGGACCTGATATAATGCTGTATACAAAACTTGCAGGAATTTATACGGAAATTGATGAATATAATAAAGCTCTTGATGCATATAATAAAGTAATCAGTCTCAAACCAGATGATGCTTTTATTTATATTAGCATAGGCAGTATTTACGAAAATTTAGGTAAATATAAAGAGGCTCTTAATGCTTATAACAAAGCTCTGGATATTTTCCCGGAATATAAATATAATTACTTCAATATTGCAAGCGTACAATATCAATTACATAATTACAAAGAAGCAATTAAAAATTATAATTTATTTTTAGAAACCTATAACCAACATGCAGAAGCAAGAGAAAGTCTTGCTGCCTCATATTCTGCCATAAAAGACTATGCAAATGCGGAAAAACAATACCAGAGTATCTACGAAAAAAATCCTGATAATTTTAAATATTTTTCAGAGTACGGTATTGCACTTTTAAATACTAATAAATCGGATAAAGCAGTTGAAATGCTTGAAAGGGCAATAGAAAAAGATCCGGAAAATAACTCTGCACATTTAGGTCTTGCTCAGGCATACCAAGACTTAGGTAAAAATGATCTTTCGTATGAACAATACCAAATTGTGTTGAAAAAAGTTCCAAATTTAAACACAGTCCGCCTTGATTATGCAAATCTTCTTGCAGACATGAATAAAAATACAGAAGCCATAGAACAATACAATATGTATATAAAAGCTTATCCAAATGATATTAACGGGTACAAAAATATTGCCTCTGTATATAAAGAGTTAGGAAATTATGATAAAGCAGTTGAAAATTATCTTATCGCAGCAAGTAAAGATACCAATGATATTAATCTAAAAAAAGAAATTGCCAATTGTTATCATAACAAAAAAGACTATATGAATGCCTTAAAATATTATGACGAGATTCTTGCACTACAACCTGATTCTTATGATATTAAGGTTAATAAAGCTATTGCGCTTCATGGACTCAAAAGATATGATGAAGCTATTGCTCTATACCAACAAGTTCTTGCTACTAAAGGAGATAAAACCATAAAAGACAATATGAATGATGCACTAGTGGCAAGAGGTCATGAACTTATTGAACAACAAAATTACGACAAAGCAATAGAAAACTTTATAAATGCTATTAAAAGCGGTTATAGCGATGGTTATGTATACTATGGATTAGCAAAAGCATACAGAGCTACAGGTAATAATACAAAAGCTTCTGAAAATTATGAAAAAGCTATCTCAATTGATCCGGATAAAACCGTATATTCAGCAGAATACAGTGATTTTATATCATCTTTGTACAAACCAAAAGTCAATGTACAAACATCCAATCCAAAAAATAATGCTGAACTGCCATCAATTAATTTAACATTAGATAACGTAGAAAACAAAACAACTGCACAAGTACAAGTTCAACCTCCGGTACAATCGTCATCAGTAACAATGAAACAAAATGAAGAATTTATACTGGAAGGAGATAAAAATTACAAAAGCAATAATTATGATGCAGCTGTAAAAAATTATCAAGATGCATTACAGTTGATTCCTAATGATGCAGTTACGCTTTTAAAAATCGGCAATATATATAAATTGAAAGAAGATAATACAAAAGCAGTAAATTATTATCAAAAAGCAATTATAGTAAATCCTGACTATACAGATGGATGGTTTAACCTTGGATTATCTTACGCAAATGAAAATAATCTGATTGAATCTCAGAAAAGTTTTGAAAAAGTTATTTCTCTAGATCCGGATTACAATTTTGGATATGCTTATTATGCATTAGGTATGGCTTTAGAGCATCAAGGGAAAAATGCCGACGCAGTTAAAAATTACAAATTATTTATAAAACATAATAATGATAAAGAAATGATTAATACTGTTCAGGCAAAAATTAAACAACTTCAGTAATTATGAAAAAGTTTTTAATATTTGCAATATCCATAATTCTAACAATGTTCACTTGCGCATGCAATAGTGAACAATCACTAATACTGTTTAACAAACACCCGTTCACTCCAGAAACTATCACATCCGGAGGTAATATTTTTAAACCCGGTGATAGAGTGTATTATCTTATAACTTTACCAAAACCTGTTGAGACAAGAAAACTATTTATTCAAGTTGTTAAAATAGGCGGAGATAAGGATGAGAGACTTGGATATGACCTTGTTTGGGCAAAACGTGTAAAACTAAAAGATGAACAAATATATTATTTCACGGATTATGTAGTTTTTAACCAAACCGGAGCTTATCTTATGAAGGTTTACTCAAGAGATAACCCAACTAAAATTTTGACATCCTCACAATTTTATGTAAAAAATTAAATTACCTATAATAACAAAAAGGATTTAAATCCCAATGACAAAATTTTGAAAATTGCAGGGATTTATACCATATAACCAGACAAACATCAAACCTACTTAAAACAGGAGATAAAATGATAAAAGAAAAAGCTTTAGAATATTTTAAAAATGGTTATTCATGTTCAGAAAGCATTGTTCAGGCATGTATTGATGAAGGATTATGTGATAAATCACTTCTTCCTTGCGCAACAACATTTTCTGCAGGAATGTCATCAGGATGTATATGCGGTACAATAGCCGGAGCACAATTAGTTCTTGGATATATTTTTGGAAGAAATAACAAATTTAACAACCAGACATCAGCCCGAGAAAAAGCTGCATTGCTTGTTGAAGAATTCAAAAAAAGGAACAAAATTACCTGCTGTAGAATACTATGTCTCGGACTTGAAGGAAGTGCCAAAAAAGAACACTGTTCAAAACTTGTCAATGATTCAGCAGAAATTTTAGAAGAATTAATTAAGGTAAAAGTATAATGCTAAATATTTTTGCAATATTTATCGGAGGAGGAATTGGTGCGGTCTTAAGATATATAACAGGAATTATATTTTTGCAGATATTAAAAACAAATCTTCCGATTGCAACCTTAGTTGTAAATATTGCTGGATGTTTTATTATTGGACTTTTATATATATTGTTTACCCAAAAATTACAAATAAATCCGTCAATAAAACTTGCATTGACAGCAGGCTTTTGCGGAGGGTTAACAACTTTTAGTACATTCTCTCTCGAAATTTTTGAGATGATTCAAAACAATCAAATTTTATATGCAGTATTATACATAAGTATAAGTCTTTTCTTAGGCTTACTAGCAGTATATTTTGGAGGTTATTGTGCAAAATTTTTATAAAATTGATAAACTGAATTTCCTAACAGCCGGAATGCCTCTTGCCACAGATAAAGGAGGCTATCCAAGAGCATTCGAAATCATAGAAGAAATGGGGCTTGATGGAATGGAAGTAGAATTTGTCCATGGCGTCAGGATGTCTGACGATACACGCAAACTGCTCAAAAATATAACAAAAGAAAAAAATCTTGTCCTGACTGCACATGGTCCATTTTATATAAACCTGAATTCGAAAGAAGAAGAAAAAATTGAAGCAAGTGTTCAAAGAATTATTGATACAGCAAAGACAGCTTCTGATTTTGGAGGATATAGCATCACTTATCATGCAGCATTTTATATGGGCAAAGACAAAGAAACAGTTTATGAACAAGTAAAACAACAAACCCAAAAAATAGTTGATATCCTAAATAACAACAAAATAAAAATGTGGATTAGACCGGAAACAACAGGAAAATCTACGCAGTGGGGTGATTATGAAGAAATAATCAAACTGTCTAAAGAATTTGAGCAAGTTTTACCTTGTATAGATTTTTCGCATATACATGCCAGAACCGCCGGAGAATACAATACGTATGATGAATTTTGCAAAATTCTTGACAGAATTGGCAGCGAACTCGGTGATTTTGCACTTAAAAATTTCCACGCACATCTGGCTGGCATTGAGTACACCGCTAAAGGAGAAAAGCGGCATTTAATCCTCGAAAAATCTGATATGAACTATAAAGGTCTCCTTAAAGCTCTCAAAGATTTTGGAGTTCAAGGAGCACTTGTGTGCGAAAGCCCTAACATCGAAACTGATGCAAAAATTTTAAAAGATTATTATATGAGTTTATAAATTCTATGATAGTTAAATATAAAAACTTTAAAAGCATCATTCATTCAAATGATGTTTTTAAAGTTTACAAAAAAAATACCGTATAAATATCAAGCAATTTATAAATTTTATAAAAAGAGGCATCCATGTTTAATTCGGTTAACAATCCTTTTGGTCAACGAATAGAATCTGCAATATCAACAGGTCAGGGGAAAAAACAAAATCAACAAGAACAGAAAAAAAATGACGAAAAAAAATATCTGGAAAATGACGATAAAGATGAAGTTCAGATAGGAGGTCTTCCTATCTTGTCAGAAGAAGAAATATTGTGGATGACACAAAATTATATTGACAAATTAAAAACAGAAAATTCAGAAAATGATACCATTATAAAAAAATTAGACCAATTTATGACAAAGTTTGATGTCAAAAAATTTATGAAGCAAAATCCAAATATGACAAGTGCTGATTTTCACATGGTAATGTTTAATGAAACATCTAATCTGATAAAATAACTGTGATTAGTTATCAAAGTTTGTAGACTCTTTCAACAATTGATCAGAAGATTTTGTCGCACTTTTTCGTGCTTCAGCACTCTTACCCGGCAAACAAGTTGTAGGCGGAAGGATACTAAGATTTGTAACATAATTTTTACCAAGGACACTCTTAGATTCACTTGCTTTAACCGCAAAAGTAAATATATCCTGTCCCCATCTATTTGGACCTTTACGACCATTTACATCTACTGCAAACTCTCGCATATATTTACCGCCATTATCAAATAAAATCATACTATTATCTAATACATAAGCATGAGTACCGTTGCCGTAATTTGTAAAGCAACCGGTTGCTTTTGGATAATTGTCAGGTAAACAACCTTCCGTTATAGGATTATTTTCGCAAAATCGTGTTGCCCCCATAGCCCTTACAAAAACATCTTTCAACTCCTTTACACTGAGAACCCGTTGCTGTACAACCTCCATCCATGTTAAGTCCAAAGTCTGTTTTATCTGTGGCAGAAGGACATTCATAACAATTAAAAATCCTGCCTTCATCAATAGTAACACTTTTTAATGCAGCTTCCATTCTTGAATATGCAGATCTGAATTCAGCCAATCTGGCTCTTTGTTGAATAGATGCACCAATTGTTGATAAAGTCATTGTCGCAATAAAACCTATAAGAGCAATTGTTAACATAACTTCAGAAAGTGTAAAAGCAAATCTTTTATTAAATAATCTCATAATCCATTAATCCAATCGACAACCCTAACATAATTTTAACACATTTTAACCCTCTAGTCAATTGAGAAGCCTTAAATTTAAGCTCTCGGATGTGTTTCATTATACACCTCTATCATGTGTTGCATTGAAATGTGAGTATAGATTTGAGTATTAGATATACTTGCATGTCCCAATAACTCCTGAACAACCCTTAAAATCTGCCCCATTTTCTATTAAATGAGTTGCAAAACTATGACGAAACATGTGCGGAGTAACCTTTTTAGGCAGTTCAATTTTTTCAACTATTTCATTTATCACATTTCTTATCATTCTTGTTTGCAAGCGATAACCGGTTTTATTTATAAAAACCGGAGTATCTTCAGACACCGGAGGTAAAGTATATCCTTTTGCAACAAGAGAACGAGCACAATCAATATAGCCCTGTAAATAAGTTTTTGCTCTGTCGGTAATCAGAATAATTCGCTCTTTTGCTCCTTTACCAAATACTGTAATTTCATTAGTTATCAAGGTTTAAATTACCAAAATTTAGACCGCTTAATTCTGAAACACGCATACCACTAGCCCACAAAAGCTCTAAAATAGCCCTGTTTCTATATCCTGCAGGGGTATCAATATTTATATTACTTAAGATTTGTTCAATCTCATCTGTTGTAAGGAATTTCGGCAAAGATTTCGGTCGTTTGGGGGATATTAAATTCTGCGCAGGATTATTATCAACCTTTTTCTCACGGTATAAATATTTGTAAAAAGTCCTTATAGATGCTATCTTTCGGGCCACTGTTGTTTTTTTATAATTGAATTTTTGAATAAAATGCAAATATTCACGAACTTTAGAAAAATTCACATCTTCACACCTTTGTCCGTCAAGCCAGATTAAATAGCTCAAGATATCGGAATAATAGGCTTTTGCCGTATATTCCGAAAAGTTTTTTTCAATCAATATGTATGATTTAAACTCCTCTAAATCCTGTTTTGATTCTCCATTTAATACCATCTATTTACCCTATTGCCTTTTTACCCTAACTATTATACAATATTTTTATAAGATTTAGAATAGTTTTAAGCTAAAGAGTAGGAGAAAAACATGAATTGTAAAAAATTATTAGTTACATCAATGATTTTAACATCTTGTATTCTTTGTGC
>CAKMWI010000006.1 GCA_928722015.1 Candidatus Gastranaerophilales bacterium
CATCTATCAAAAAATCTGAAAAAACAGATATTTCTTTAAGAATTATCACTGACCATGCAAGATGTGTTACTTTCCTGATTTCTGATGGTGTAATTCCGGGTAATGAGGGAAGAAGTTATGTTCTTCGTATGATTTTAAGACGTGCTTTACGCCATGGAAAAATCTTAGGAATGGAACTTCCTTTCTTATATAAATTGGTTGATATCATTGTTGATATGTATGGTGAGGCTTATCCTGAATTAATTAAAAATAAACAAAAAGTTATTGATACAATTAAAAAGGAAGAAGAACGTTTTGCAAAAACTCTTGATAGAGGGTACAAAATGCTGGATGAGTTTATTGATTCTAAAAAAGATATTGACGGTGAAAGTGCATTTAAGCTATATGATACATTTGGTTTTCCGTTTGAGTTAACAAAAGAAATTGCTCAAGAAAACGGGTTGAATGTTGATGAAGCAGGTTTTAAAGTCGCAATGCAAGAACAAAAAGATCGTGCAAAAGCTGCTACTGCTAAAATTAGTGTAACCGGCGATATGAAGTACGCTAAAATTGAAAAAGAGGTAGGTTCTACTGAATTTATCGGGTATAGCGAAAATGAATGTTCTGATGCAAAAATTCTTGCTCAAATAGAGGGTGATGGTTTTGTAGATATAGTTTTAAATAAAACTCCTTTCTATGCTGAATGTGGTGGGCAGGTTGGAGACAGTGGTTATATTGAAAGTGGTAATATTAAAGCTGAAGTTTTAACCACGTTTAAAGTGAATGATTTATATGTCCACAGATGCAAATTGTTGAACGGTGATGTGATTATTGGAGATGTTGTTAAAGCATATATTGATGTACCTCGCAGAGAAGAAATTAGGGTTCATCATACTTCAGCGCATCTTTTGCAGGCTGCGTTGGTAAAAGTTCTAGGAGATGAAGTTAAGCAGGCGGGTTCTCAGGTTGAAGAAAACCGTATGAGATTTGATTTTACCTTCTCAAGAGCTATGTCTCATGATGAAATCAAAAAAGTTGAAGATTTGATGAATAAATGGATTGGTGAAGGTTATTGCGTAAATACTCAGGTTATGGGTATTAAAGAGGCTGAATTAACCGGAGCGACAGCGTTATTTGGTGAAAAATATGGTGATACGGTCAGAGTTGTTTCTATTGAAAAAGACGGTGAATCTATTTCAAAAGAATTCTGTGCCGGTACTCATGCAAGGCTGTTAAAAGATTTGCGTGTTGTTAAGATAGTTTCTGAAAGTGCAATTGCAGCAGGTACTAGACGTATTGAAGTCGTAGCATCAGCGCTCTGCCATTAATTATTTGAATGCAAAATCTGCTGAACTTGATAAGTTATCAGCTAAATTTAAAGCTCATTTTGATGATGTTGTTGAAAGAGTAGATAAGTTATCTGAAGAAAACAGAGAGTTGGCAAAAACAGGTAGAAAAACTTGAAGAAGAAAATACAAGAAATAAATTTGCAACATTTATTTCCCGAGCACAAGATATTGAAGGCGGCAAGTTGTTTATTTCAAAAGTTGCAGCATTAAAACCTCTTTCTATAAAGATAGGTTTGGAATTTTTATCTCAAAAATTAGGTGATAGCATTATTATTCTTGCTGGTGAAACTACTGTTGCTGTGAAAGTTTCTGCTAATTTTGTCAAATTGGGTATAAATGCCGGTAAAATTGTTGGTGAAATTTCAAGGGCAACTGGTGCAAATGGCGGAGGAAGACCTAATTTTGCTCAGGGTGGAGTTAAAGATTCATCAAAATTAGATGCGGTTTTAGCTAAACTAGAAGAAGAGTTAAAATCTTCTAAAGTAGGGGCTTAAATGTAATTGAAAATTTATAAAAACCCTGTCAAAAAATATTTGTCAGGGTTTTTATGCTATTATCAGATATAAAAGGAGATATGTATGATTAAAGTAAATAGTTTAAATTTTTTTGATAAAGGTTTCTTTGGAAAAACAATGGCTGAGTATGCAAAAGAAAATGCATCAAGAAAAGTGTTGAATTCTTCATCTTTAAAAATGAATAGTATAGATGATTTTAATAAACATTTTGATATTATAAGTAATGCTCCAAAAATGGAAAGAGTGCCTATGGATGATATTTATGAAGCTGTTCCTTCTCATATTTCCGAAATTTTTTAGAGTAATAGATTTAAATAATAGAAAAGGAGAGTTTTATGACAGTATTAAAAATACAGAGATTGGAGCATAATCAATATGTTCCGGAATATCAAACTGCAGGTGCAGCCGGTATGGATTTGTGTGCAGCAATAGCTGAACCTGTTACATTAAAACCTCTAGAAAGAATTTTAATTCCTACAGGGTTAAAAATAGAGTTAGAGCACGGTTATGAGGCACAGATTCGTCCTCGTTCAGGATTGTCCATAAAGCATGGTATAACTTTGATAAACTGTGTTGGCACAATTGATGAGGATTACAGAGGGGAATTGTGTGTTCCTGTTGTTAATTTGTCAAATGAATCTTATACGATAGACCCTCAAGAAAGAATTGCGCAAATGGTTATTGCAAAAGTTGAGCAGGCCCAGATTAAAGTCGTAACAGAATTGTCTGAAACTGTTCGCGGTATTGGTGGATTTGGCTCTACTGGCAAGTAAATATACTTTTAACAGATGATTACATATTCATATAATTGTTCTAGAATTTTTTTGTTCTGTTATTTACATAATGGGACGTCTTATTAGTGAAGTATAAAGAAAAGGAGATTTAGATGACAGTAAGTGAGTATGGTTCTGATTTGACTTTGAACAAGTTAGAGGGAAAAAACTGGGTTGCAACTATGATGTTGTGCTGGAGTTTTGGTTATTTAGGTGCACATAGATTTTATACTGGAAAAACAGGTTCAGCTTGGGCAATGGCTGCTATGTCTATAACCGGATGCTTAGCTCCAATTAGTTATATTTGGGCTTTGATTGATGGTATTATGATTGCTCTTGGAAAATTCACTCATGATGATGGAGAAGAGTTATATGAAAGAATCAATTGGCTTGGTTATGTTTATATCGCAGTATCGGTTCTTACTATAATTGTAATTTTATTGTATTTATCTGCTATTTTTGCTGCAACAGCATCTGTGGCAGGTTCCGGTCATGCTCCAATAGCACCGTAAATAAAATGTTTTATCCGGCAAAAAGCAGTATCAGGTACTTCCGATACTGCTTTTTGCAAAATTTATTATTATTATTTTGTACTTGTTGATAATTGTTTGTAATGTCAGGTTCTAAAATGAATAAAAATATTAGAAAGTTTTTTGTTGCAATATTGCCATTGTTGGTTGTTGTAGCTGCTAATCTTGCTACTTTTGCTCATTTTAAAAATTTTTGTTTGTTTAAACTTTTTTTTCATCACGAATGCTGGGGGTGTGGCTTAACCAGAGCTGTTGCAGCATTAAGTCGTTTGGAATTTGAGCAGGCTTATGATTATAATCCTCTTGTTTTTATTATTCTTCCACTGTTATTTATATTTTGGTGCTGTTGGCTAAGAGAGGAATTTAAAAATAAGTTTAACTAATAAAAAAGGAACCTTGAAGGTTCCGTTTAGTAGTAGGGGAAAAGGAGGAAAAATTAGTTTTGATTAGTTATATTTTTACTATCGGACTAAGCTAATGTAATCTTTAATTTTTTAAGCCTTTTATTAAGAAATATTACATATAACAAAAAGGGCCGCAATAGCAGCCCTTTTTCTATGTAGTTGAAAGTTTATTTTTTTAAAAATAGTTTTAATTTATCAAACCAATTGTATCCTTTTGATTTTTTTATATTATCAAACTCTAATCGGTTATGTTCTATAATAAATTCTCTTATTTTTTCTGTTCTTGGATATAGAAATTTTATCGTATCATTGAGTGTCTTTTTTAATAGTTGTACTTCTGCGCTTTTATTTTCAAGAATTTTCTGATTACGTTCAAAATGATACGGATAGTCTAGTAAAGGTTTTCTTTTTGCTTCTTGCATTGCAAGCATTCCTACGGTAGGTTTTTGTATAGTATCTTCAAGGTGTCTGGCATAAGAATATTCGCCATAATCATCCGGATAAAATCGTGTATCCAGTTCATGTCTTGTTACTTGTGCGTTTATTCTTTGGTTATGATATTGTCTAATCGGTTCAATTCCTAGTTCCATAAATATCTCCTTATTTGTGTATTTATTAATAAAACTGAACATATATTTTTTTTTATACTTTTTAATATAAATATTACAAATAATTAAATAAAAGAATCACCTTATGAAATAAGGTGATTTATGGAGTTCGGGATTAAGATTAATGGAGTAAATAATATATTTTGATATGTATGGTTCATAGGTAAAAAGATATATGAAGTATCCCGATATATTTAATTTAGTCTTTAATATTAGTCTAAAATTACTGAAATTATGGCTGCAGCACCTGCAATCCCACTTACTGTAGCTAGTACTTTTGTTCTATCTGATATTCGATGCGGATGTTTTTTGTATTTGTGATGGTTGTTATCATAAACAATATATGTATAATTAGGAGAGTTATAAGAGCGGTGAGTGTACATTTTATTATGTCTGCAAAAAGCAAAACAAGGGGTAGTTATTGATAGACAGAATATTAGTACCATAATTTTTTTTATCATTATAACCCTCCTTTTTCTTTCTAATTTATCCTACATTTATATAACGATTAGATTCATGATTTGTTCAAATATTGAACTCTATTTTTTATTCATATTAAGAAATGTAACGAGGTATATACTTTATAGATAAAAAATAGGCAATTTTTAGTTAAAAAAATACTTTATATATATGTAAGGGAAATAAAAATAAAAAGAGAAAAGGGGATAAATTATGAGAAAAGATTATGAAATGATTACATTAAAAGCTTATGTAGATTCTTTAGATAATGTAAAATGTTTAACAGTAAGTGAAAAAGAAATTTGTGAAACAGTTGAAAAATATATTTTATCTCAAAGAAGAAATGAAACTAATGCTAAAATTGTTGAAGCTCTTTTAGCTTAATTATACTTAGCATTATAAAAAAGTATAAGCCTCTACAATATACATTGTAGAGGCTTTTGACATTTATTTAGTATTTTTGAAACATAAGTTTGTCGTCATCTAAATCAATTTTAATCTTATCACCTTTTTTAAATTGTTGTGCAAGAATCATTTTAGATAGAGGATTTTCGACCATTTGACGAATAACACGTTTTAATGGTCTTGCTCCATATATAGGATTAAATCCCTGAGTTGCAAGATATTCTTTAGCATCATCAGTAATAACAAACTCTAATTCTTGATCTTTTAAAAGCTTCCTTAAATAATCCATTTGTATATCAACAATTTTGCTTAATTGTTGTAGATTTAGCGCTTTAAAGAATATAGTTTCGTCTATTCTGTTTAGAAATTCCGGTTTGAATTGTTGTCTTAATACAGCTAAAACTTTTTCTTTTGTATCGTTATATTCTTCAGTGGATAGCATTGAATTCAATGTATTTTCAAGAATTATATCAGAGCCGATATTACTTGTCATAATGATTAGGGTATTTTTAAAATCAATAGTTCTTCCTTTTGAATCAGTCAGACGCCCATCATCAAATATTTGCAGCATAATATTGAATACATCCGGATGAGCTTTTTCAATTTCGTCAAATAATACTACTGAATATGGTTTTCTTCTAACCGCTTCAGTTAATTGTCCACCTTCTTCATATCCTACATATCCTGGAGGGGCTCCTACAAGTCTTGCAACATTATGTTTTTCCATATATTCAGACATATCAATACGTATAAGAGCGTCTTCGTCATTGAACATAAATTCGGCAAGGGATTTTGCAAGTTCAGTTTTTCCAACACCTGTAGGGCCTAAGAATAAGAATGTTCCAATAGGACGTTTAGGATCTTTTAATCCTGAACGTGCACGACGGATAGCATCTGATACAGTATCAACGGCTTCATCTTGTCCGACTAATCTTCGATGTAGTATTTCTTCCATATTTAGGAGTTTTTGCATTTCGGATTCAACAAGTTTGGTAACAGGGATTCCTGTCCATTTTGAAACAACCTCATCGATATCTGCAGCAGTAACTTCTTCTTTCAGTAAACTATTATCTGCTTTTTCTTTGTTTTGGCAAGCTTTTAATTGTTTTTCCAATTCCAGAAGTTTGCCATATTTTAATTCAGCTGCAGTTTGCAAATCAGTATTTCTTTCAGCTTCTTCGATTTGATTTTTTACCTTGTTGATTTCATCTTTGATATCTGCTTCTGAAGTAATGGAAGCTTTTTCTTGTTCCCATTGTGCTTTCATAACATTTATTTTGTCTTCCAGTACTTTAACTTGTTTTGTTATATCTTCGCATTTTTCTTTAGCTTCATCAGAGTCTTCCTTTTTTAAAGCCTCTCTTTCAATTTCTAATTGTATTTTTTGTCTCATCATGGAATCAATTTCTTCAGGCATTGAATCAATTTCGATTCTAAGAGAACTTGCGGCTTCATCGATAAGATCAATGGCTTTATCCGGTAAAAATCTGTCAGTTATATATCTGTCAGAAAGTTTTGCAGCTTCAATAATTGCACTGTCCAAAATTCTGACTCCATGGTGAACTTCATATTTTTCTTTCAAGCCTCTTAATATACTGATTGTATCTTCGACAGACGGTTCATCTACCATAACGGGTTGAAATCTTCTTTCCAGAGCAGGATCTTTTTCAATGTATTTTCTATATTCATTAATAGTTGTTGCTCCTATTGTTCTTAGAATTCCTCGGGCAAGCATTGGTTTTAATAAATTACCGGCATCCATAGAACCTTCAGTTGCTCCTGCACCAACAACAGTATGCAATTCATCAATAAACATAACAATTTCTCCGTTTGAGTCTTCTACTTCTTTCAATACGGCTTTTAATCGTTCTTCAAATTCGCCTCTGAATTTTGCACCTGCAACAAGCGCACCGAGGTCAAGTGAAATTAGTTTAACGTCTTTAAGACTTTCAGGTACATCCCCTCTTACAATACGTTGAGCTAAACCTTCTACTATTGCAGTTTTCCCTACTCCAGGTTCACCTATTAAAACCGGATTATTTTTAGTTCGTCTATTTAATACTTGAATAATTCTTCGAACTTCTTCATCTCTGCCAATTACAGGATCTAATTTACCTTTTTTAGCCAGTTCAGTTAGGTCTGTTGAATATTTTTCAAGAGCTTTCATATTTTCTTCTGCATTTTTTGTATCCACTTTTTTATTTCCTCTTATTTTTTTCATTACATTTAAAATAGATGTTGAATTAACATTGAAGTTATCCAGTAATGATTTTATATTACTGTTTTCGAGTTTAGTCATAGCAAGAAGTATGGCTTCAATTCCAACATAATCGTCTTTGAGAGTTTGACTGTCTTCGATTGCTAATTCCAATAATCTTCTGGTATCATTTGACAGATATAAACTTTGTGGGTTAATTGGTCCTGAAATTTTTGGAAAAGATTCTATTTTTGATATGATTTTATTAATAAAGTTTTGATTCAAAAGTTTAAGTTCGGTAAGATAGTCTTTAATAATCCCATCATCTTTAATCATCGCAAGCATAATATGTTCTGGTTCCATTTGTGAATTCTGATACGAATTCATCAAATTGCTTGCACTTGATATTATCTCTTGTGAATAGTTTGTAAATTTGTCAAAATCTAACATATACATCAACTCCATTCAAAATAAATTTCTCTATTTTTATTTTAACGTTATTTTTAACAAAGTCATTGTAAATTAACTTTTATTTAATTTTTTAGGTCTTTGACTTGGTGAAATGCACATAGTTGGAGGTATTTCTCCATTTTGCTTAATAATTATATCAAAAATTTTTGTTTCTATTGTAGGTTTGCAGAACATTTTAGAATAACTGAGTTCTCCATCTTTGTATTTTTTCAAGAAGTAATATTCCCCGCCAAAGAATATTGAAATAAAAGCAATAAGAATAAATGAAACGATAATACTTATAGATTTATCAAGTTTAGATTTATTTTTTGATATCAATTGATATACAGAGATAGGAATTATTAAAACTATTGTTATAAATGCCAGGACTCGGTCAATTATTGAAATGAAGTATGTATAAGTTTCTTTTGCAGGTTGGCTCATTACTATATCAAGTTTGTCGGCAATTAGTGCAATAAAAATTACAGCCGTTATTATAAATAATGCAATAATTGAGTATATTGCACCTGCAATATAGATTTTTGATTCTTGATTTATATTAATTTTATCTAAAATTTTCATAGGCTGATTATACTGCAAAAGTTAAAATTTTAGTATTCTTTTTTTTTATCTTTTGAAATAAATCTTATTATATATTTTGAAATGCGTGGTATCCTTGATATAATTTTCTTATGAAAAATTGGCGTAAAATATTTGGTTATTTTTGTTTGATTGTTATTGCTATCAGTATGTTGTATCCTTTTTTCGCGATGTTAAATTTGTCTTTTGTGCCAAATGGCGAAATATATAATCAGGGGGGTAAATTTTTTTATTCTCCATTGACATACAAGAATTATATTGATGTTTTTCATAAAATCCCTTTGTGGAAGTATTTTATAAATAGTTTATTTGTCGCTACTGTAACTACATTTGGTCAGGTTATAATTTCAGCTTTTGCCGGTTATGCGTTTGCTAGGTTAAAGTTTAAATACCGAGATGTGTTATTTTTAATAATTCTTATAACTATGCTTGTTCCGCCGCAAGTTAATATTATTCCTTTATTTTTTTTAATGCGGTATTTACATTGGATAAATACTTATCAAGCATTAATATTGCCAGGTTTATTTGGAGGTTTTGGGATATTTATGATGCGGCAATATTTTTTAGGGATTCCTAGAGATTTAGAGGAAGCTGCAAAAATTGACGGATGTAATATCTTTACAACATTTGTTAAAATTATTTTACCTGTAGCAGTCCCAGTGATTGCGACATTGTCTATTTTTACATTTGTAACAACCTGGAATAGTTTTATGTGGCCTTTAATTGTTACTAATACAGAATCAATGAGGACATTGCCTGTTGGACTTGCTGTATTTAAGGGTAGTTTTAGAGAAATTACTCTTTGGGGGGATTTGTTAGCTTGTTCTGTTATTTGTACAATTCCTGTAGTTATAGTTTTTCTTTTGGGAAAAAAATATTTTATAAACGATATTTTGCAAGGTGGTGTAAAAGAATAGTTTTAGCTCTAGTGTTTTAACTGTTCAAATATTTGACTAAATTCCGGAAAAGATATATCTACCCATTCAAATCCATTTATACAAATTTCTTTTTTACAAACCAGTCCTGCCACATATAGACTCATAGCCAATCGATGATCACAGTATGTTTCAACCATATTATCTCCACAAAGTTGAGTTTTCCCGTGAATAATCATTCCATCTGGTGTTTCTTCTATATTTGCGCCGATTTTTTTGAGCTCTTTTACAATAGTAAAAATTCTGTCGGATTCTTTATTTCTTAAATCCGAAGCATTTGAAATTACAGTTGTACCCTCTGCTTGTGTTGCTAAAACGGCTATAACAGGTATTTCATCAATTAGTTTAGGAATTATATCTCCTGAAATATTGCAACATTTTAGGTTTTCTGTATATGAGACTTTTATATCACCTACCGGTTCAGAACAGATTGTATGCTCATTGTATATTTCTATGTTCCCGCCCATTTTCTTGACGATCTCTATAATTCCGGTTCTTGTGGGATTAAGGCCTACATTGTGTAAGGTGATTTCGCTGTTGGGAGTTATGAGTCCTGCAACTATAAAATATGCTGCAGATGATATATCTCCAAAAATTTCAACTTCAATTGGATTTAGTTCGGATTTTTTTATTGTTGTTGTTAATCCGTTTATTTTTATGTTAGCTCCCATGTATTGTAACATCAATTCAGTATGGTTGCGAGAAAGGTATGGTTCAGTATATGTTGTTGTACCTTCATTTACAAATAGACCTGCAAGTAAAATACAAGATTTAACCTGAGCAGAAGCAATTTTAGATGAGTAATTGATAGCTTCTAATTTGGAACCATGTATTTTTATCGGGGCTTTGTTAGAGTTTGATTCAATTTGTGCACCCATTAATCTTAATGGTTCAATTATTCGTCCCATAGGGCGTTTTGAGAGACTTTCATCTCCGATTAGTGTTGAATCAAAGTTTTGACCGGCAAGTATTCCTGACATAAGTCTCATAGTTGTTCCAGAATTACCACAATCCAATATAACATTGCCAGGTTTAAATTTTCCGTTTGAGTTGATTTTTAGTGTTGAAGTTTTAAAATCTTTATCAATTTCAATTCCGAGATTTTTTAAAACATTTAGGGTAGAATTTGGATCTTGACCTGATGAAAAATTTTTAATAGTAGATTTTCCATTGGCTAAGGATGCTAAAATTGCAGCTCTATGTGAAATGGATTTATCTGCTGGAATTTTTATAGTGCCATGTAGTGTTTTGAAGTCTTTAAAAATATTTTTTTTCATAAACTTATCTTAGCATAAACTCATTCTTTTAAATCAGGTGATGAAAATGGATTTATGTTATATAATAAATTTATGAGATACTATCGTAGATATTCAACAGAACAATTTGTAGCTGGTTGTATATGCCTTCTTATATATTTTTTGTTTCGTTTTTTTACGTCTCCTGCGGGAAAAACTCTTTTAATTGCAGCAAGTATTATTCTTGTTATTTTTCTCATTTTGCGTTGGTTGTATTTAGATAAAATTTATGAGATTTTTAGTATTAATCGAGTTCAAAAGACTTTTGTGGTGAATAATACCACAATTAAAAATAAACATTGTACTGTTATTCTTACTCCTGGACAAAAAATTGTTGTTATGGATAATAATTATAATGTTGATAACGTAAAACGAATGTTTGTTATTGCTAAAAGAGATATGAAAATTAATAAATGTTGGTACAATATCTGTGGTATGTTTAATGAAACATCTTGTTTGGATTCTTTGGCTGCATTTTTTACAATAGAGATTAATGTTAATATTATAACTTTTGACAAAAAAGAAACTCAAACGAATAAAGATAGTGATTCAAAAATTGGCGGCTCTGCTGTTATTGAAAAATCTGATAAAAATATCTCAAAGAAGTCAATTGCGGAGGTTAAATCTTCTAATAATATTTTAAAAGAGGATAATGATATAGTAGAAAATAAAGATGAGAGTTTTGATGCTGTGGCAAATATATCCAAGATAGATGTTAATTCTGCAACAGCCGAAGAATTATCAGTTTTGCCGGGAGTTAATATTGTCGGTGCAAAAAAAATAGTTGAATATAGAAATCTGAATGGTCCGTTTAAATCCGAAGATGCTTTTATTAAAGCCGCAAAAGTTAAAGAACATTTTAGCTTAAAAATTAAATCTATGATTGTTATTGGAGCTTCAAAAGATTTTGATGAAGCGGATAGTGATAATGAAGGACGTATTGTAGATTTATAAAATTATATATAAAATCATCTATTTATATCATTGCTAAATTAGATTCTGTGGTATGTTATTATTGTATGAATAAGCGTTTAAGAAATTTTATAGGCCTTATTATTCTTGCTTATGTTGCACTGTACATCCTTTCTGTACAACTGGCAAATTTTATATTGGCATTATTTTTAGTAGCACTTATTCCTGGGCTTATATTACGTCATTTTTTTATGGACGCATTGTATAAAGGAAGTATAAAATTTGTTCCAAAGAAATTTGTGTTTAATCAATATACAATATGCAATGATCACTGTACAGTAAAGTACACTCCGGACGAAAAATTGGTAGTTATTGATAATGTAGCTAATAGAAAGAGAGAAAAACGTACATTTTCTATTACAAAAGAAAATAGGGTTAATATAAACAAGTGCTGGAATCAGGTATGTCGTATATTTGATAGTTTTGTCTCTCTTGATTCTTTGGTTTCTTTTTTTAGTTACGATACAAAAATTGAAGTCATTACAATTAAGTCCAAAGTAGAAAAAGAAGAGAAAGTTAAGGAAACTGAGATAAAAATAGATTCTTCTAATAGTGGTCCAAAATTTGTTGATATAAATAATATTCAGCCTGATACTTATGCTTTAGGGTTGGAACATCAACGAGCATATAATGCAAATTTTGTTGATATTAATAATATAAAAGAACCTGAAAAAATAAAAGAACGCGAAATGCCGGCTCCAGAATTTATAGACATGCAGGATGCTCTTTCTGCCGGACCAAATAAAAAAATTAATGTTAATTCGGCATCTTCAAGTGAACTTGCAATCTTACCAGGAATAAATATAATTTTGGCAAAGAAAATAGTTGAATATAGAGATTTAAACGGATTCTTTAAAAATGAAGATGATTTTTTCAAAGTAGCAAATGTAAAAGAGCACTTTGTTTCAAAAATAAAATCGATGATTGATGTCAAAGAGCCTGAAATACGAAAAGGTAATGATGACGATGAAGGTAGAGTTATAGATATCTAATGATTGATGTTTATAAAATTTTAAAGAATACAAATGTTGAAGGACCTGGTACCAGGTTTTGTATATGGACACAGGGATGTAAAAAGCACTGTTCTGGCTGCTGGGCAAAGGAAACTTGGACTTTCGGTGTTGGAGTAAAATATAGTATAGAAGATTTATTCAATCTTATAAAACTTGAAAAAGATAAAATAGAAGGGGTAACCTTTTTGGGCGGAGAGCCATTCGAACAAGCCGCAGAGCTTTCTATTCTTTCCGAGAAAATTAAATATGAGGGTTTGTCTGTTGTTTGTTTTACGGGTTATACAATAGAGCAACTTCGAGAAAAAAACGATAGAAGCATAAATTCTTTTTTAAATAATATTGATTTATTAATTGATGGCGGGTTTGAGAAAGAAAATTATGACTTGTCCCGCCCGTGGGTTGGTTCTTCAAATCAGCGATATATATTTTTAAGTGATTTTTATTCAAAAAGTCAAATAAATAAGTATAAAAATAAAATAGAAATGAGAATTTCTCCTGATGGTAGATTAGAAATTAATGGTATGGGAAATTTTGAGAGAATAGACAAAAATTTTTGTTTACAACTAGGTAAAGATAATGTAAAATAGTAACAAATGAGGTTATTTAGATGGAAAATAAAATTGTATTACAACTATCAAGATTATTTAGAGCAAGATTTCCATATATATATATAACAACATGGGAAGAAGAAAGAGCTGTAAATCTTATAAAAAAAATTGCTAAATCAGAAAAATTAATTAGGGTACCAAGAGATGTTTATGTTTGGACACAGACAAACGGGTTTATTCTTGACGGACAGAAGATAGATGGTACGAATAGTCCTGACAAGGCTATTGATTTTATAAAAGAATGCAATAAAAATGCTATTTTTATAATGTGTGATTTTCATGTATATTTCGGAGTTAAAGGTCGTCAGGTTGATTATAATGTGGTAAGGCGCCTTCGTGATAATATTTTAGACTTAAAAACTAGTAAATTTAGAAAAAATGTTATTTTTGTCGCTTCAGAACTTCTTATTCCTGAGACTATGCAAAAAGAAATTACTATTGTCGATATGCCGTTACCTACACTATCAGAAATCAAAGCAAAATTTGATAAAATGATTATTCAAAATAAGCAAATTGATACAACCGGTCTGGATGAAGAAGGTAAGGAACGTTTATGCAAGGCTGCTATGGGTTTGACTTTGCAGGAAGCAGAGAATGCTTTTGCTTTGGCAATGGTTAATGATGGTAAGGTGAATGGGCAAGATTTAGGAATAATTTTGAGCGAAAAAATGCAGGTTATTAAGAAAACCGGAATCTTGGAATTTATTAATACCGATATCAAAATTGCAGATGTAGGAGGTCTTGAAAATCTAAAAAATTGGCTTAAAAAAAGAAATAATTCCTGGTCCGAATCTGCAAAAAAATATTGTCTACCTGCACCTAAAGGAGTTTTGATAACCGGAGTTCCGGGGTGCGGGAAAAGTTTAACCGCAAAAGCTATGAGTGCAGCTTGGCAATTACCTCTGTTAAAACTTGACTTTGGAAAAATTTTCTCCGGAATTGTTGGAAGCTCTGAAGAAAATATGAGAAAAGCAATAAAAACTGCTGAAGCTGTTGCTCCTTCAATATTATGGGTTGATGAAATTGAAAAAAGTTTGAGTGGAATGAATTCTAATGGTGATAGTGGGACTTCATCAAGAATTTTTGGTACATTTTTAACTTGGATGCAAGAAAAAACTGCGCCAGTATTTGTAATAGCAACTGCAAACAATATAAGCAGCCTTCCCGCAGAATTATTGCGTAAAGGTAGATTTGATGAAATTTTCTTTGTAGATTTGCCAACCCAAAGAGAACGAGAAGAAATTTTTAAGCTTCATTTATTGAAACGTTTAAAAGATAAAGATGTTGCCAGCAAACTTGTAGTTAATGATGAATTATACAAGCAATTAGCACAGATGACAGAAGGCTTTGTAGGTGCGGAAATAGAACAAGTTGTTATTACGGCGTTGTATGAAGCCTTTTTTAATAGTCGTCCTCTAGAATTTTCAGATTTGACAAATACTATTAAGAATGTTGTTCCATTATCAGTTACACAAAAGGAACAAATATTATCTCTTCGCCAGTGGGCAAATATACGAGCCGTTGCTGCAACTAAGAAAGATGATATGGCTGAATATGCTACACAGGCGGACAATGATGATGATATAAATTCATCGCGTGGTGGCAGAGCTTTGGATGTATAATTAGAGAGGTTTGAATAAAGTTGTCTATTACTTTAATGGCATATCCTATGGCTTTTTTAATAAGTCCTGAGGAAGCAAAAAAAGAAAAATTAAAAATGGCTTCAGAAGAACAGAAGGTTAATGAAACCGTTGCGACCCAGCATCTAAGGTCAATCAGGGTTTTGACTAATCTTTTGCTGCCGGAATTGAAAGAATTTATGACACAAATTTCTGCAGAACAGGTAAAACCAAATGCATATATTTTACAAAATGGTTTGAAGGTGGATTGGGATACCAGAGGAAAATATTGTGTTGCTACCCTTTACGGTTGTTCTGATGCTGAGGAATTGCAATCTTTTGGTGAAGATTATTTTCAAACTTTAGATGCTATTTCAGCAAGAAATGTTCGTCTGATAGAATCAAGTGAATTCTTTTATTATAATTACGATACATCATATTCCAATGTTAAAGATATTTATAAAAAATTAAAGCAAGAAGGTGCTCAGCACATATATTTAACTGCAAATAATGAAGTTGTAGCACAACTTAATGGTCAAAATGTAAAATATTATAAGCCAGAAGTAGAAAATACGTTTGTGCTGGAAGTAGAACAGGTTGTATCTATTTTGAATATAGGTTTGTCTGGAGAATCTCAGGGGACAAATATTACTTATGGTAGTCTTACAAATTTAAAAATTCAAACAAATATTAAAAAAGGTGAATTAAAAACATTTTTAAGAAAATCAAATTATCTGTTTTATGAAGGAAATTCGCAAACACCATTGAAAAATAGTGATGCAACATTAAATTGGGTTATGAAAGATGGTTTTTATGTTGCTGAGTTTTCCGGAATCAATAATGCTGCTATAGCTAAAGAGGCTGAAATTATATTTAGAAAGATGAATATAGCTGCAGGAAGAGATTTACGTTTAATTAATGAACAATCAACTATCGTGTATACATATAACACCAATTATACGGATAAAGGAATGCTCTTAAATACTCTTACTGAACACGGTGCAGAGGAGCTTGTTGAGTCTAATGATGAAATTTCATGCAAACTTTTTGGTATGGAGATGGTATATTATAAAAAAGAAGGTAATGGTGCTTATACTCTTGATATCACTCAAGTCTCAGATAAGGGCGAGTGTGAAGATGTAATTAATGATTTGAATGAAGAGTACGGGTTAAATATTCAAGAAATGACGTATAATAAGATAAAAGAAAGACTGGATAAAGAAAATATGCGACTTGAGAGTGAAGCTGTTCTTGATGATAATTCGATTGTATTAACAATAGATGTTTAGGAGATAAAATTTATGGGTAAAATGAAAATAAGATTATTTCCTGACGGAACTATACAGATGGAAACAGAAGGAATAAAGGGTAAGCGTTGCACAGATTATGCTAAAGTTCTTGCAAGGCTTGCTGATGCAAAAATATATAGTATGGAAAAAACTGAAGAATATTATCAACAAGAAATATTACAGGTTGACGAAACGCAGCATTTAAAGGATAATTAAATAGTAAATAAAACTGAATAGAGGGGTGTCCGAGTGGCTTAAGGTGCAATCTTGGAAAGGTTGTGTGGGGGTAACTCCACCGTGGGTTCGAATCCCATCCCCTCTGAGTTTTATTTTTATTTATCCCAGCTTTCTTTTAAAAGTTCTGCCGGCAAGGGTTAGGGTAATTAAGGCAATAATTATCAAAGGTATTAAATTTGTTATAATGTCTTCAATTCCCATGCCTTTGAGAAATATTCCGCGGGTTAAAACCATAAAGAATCTGACCGGATTTAACCAGGTTAAATATTGCAGTGCGACAGGCATATCCTCTATCGGAGAAATAAAACCCGATAACAGAACCGCCGGCATCATAAATGTCATTGCAGATAGAATTGCCTGCTGCTGTGTGTTGCAGATTGCCGAAATATAAAGCCCTACACCGACTATTGCAAGCAGGGAAATAAAAATTGAAATCATAAACAACAAGAATGAACCCGCAAACGGAATATGGAAAAATATCATTACAATTCCGGTCATAACCATTGTTAAAGCCATTGCTATAATTAACGGCGGAATGGATTTCCCCAGAAGGATTTCAAGTGATGAGAGCGGGCTTACAATCAACTGGTCAAAGGTTCCGAGTTCCCGCTCTCTTGCTATAGACAATGATGTTAAAATTAATGTCGTAACTAGCGAAAGCATTGCAACAATGACAGTTAAAATATACCATTTGTATTCAAGATTCGGGTTAAACCAGTTTCGGACTGAAATATTTATACCTGCCCCGTTTTTTTGCGGAGAAAGTTCTAATCCATAACCTGTAATAATTTGTGAAGCATAGCCTGATGCTATGGAGGCGGAATTAGTTTGTCTGCCGTCCGCTGCCACTTGGACCTCTGCGGGCTTCCCGGATTTAATATCACGTGAAAAATCATTATTTATCATTAGACCTATCTGAACTTTCTGGGCATCAAGTTTCTTTTTAAAATCCGCTTCATTATCAGTATAATAAAAATTCCTAAATCTTGTAGAATTTTCAAATCTTGATAAAAGTTCTCTTGATTCAACGCTTTTAGAACGATCAAGAACTGTTACATCTATATTTTGAACCTCCATCGTTGCTGCGTTGTCTGATATGGAAACTTTAAAAAATAATCAAAGTAAACTTCTTAATCAACTTTCCGTATTAACCGGCACTAATAGTGAAAATTCTTCAACATTAACAAGAAGTTCCATTGATAATATACAAGTTTTAACAGATTTACCTCAGAGTATTTCGTCGGAAATTATTGATCACAGACCTGATATTTTGAAGGCAGAAGCTCAATTGCAAGCAGCGGCAATTGATGTAAAAGTTGCACGTAAGAATATGTTGCCAAGTATTAATCTTACCGGGTTTGTTGGATTTAATGCGTATGCATTTTCACCTCTTTTTGATTGGCGCAGTTTTATAATGTCCCTTGGTGGAGGGCTTGCTCAGCCTATATTTACCGGAGGTCGTCTTATGGCACAGTTGCGGGCTAAAAAATATAAGTATGAACAAATGTTTAATATGTATCAAAAGACAATACTTACATCGATGCAGGAGATAAATGACAGTCTTGTTGATATAAAAACAGAAACAGCTAAAAATCAAAATAATATAAAAAGAGTTGAATGTGAAACCAAATATTATAATGATATTTACTATAAATATGAAAAGGGAGCTGTTTCATATCTTGATACGTTAAAGTATAAAGAAAATCTTCTTTCATTAAGAAAAGAAGAAATTCAAAGCAAAACGAGCTTGATTATTGCCGCATTAAGTTTATACAAATCTGTCGGTGGACAATTATAGAATTTAAATACTTTTATATTTATAAAATGGGCCGGAAAGGTCCTTTTTATTGTCAATAACATTTATTATAATTATTTTTAAATAAAGTATATTTTATTGATTTATTTAATATTTGTAACAATTGAGCAAATTTTTAAATATAGGAGCTTTTGTATAAAAAAAAACGAGCAGAAATTTAATGATTATAGATAAAATTGCGCCAAAAATTTTAAAAAACAGTTTTGATATTGCAGCAGATAAAATTTCAAAATTTTCTGAGCAAATTGATAAATCAAGAAAAGTATGTTATTCAAGAGTCTCAACAAATCCTTTGGTACCGCTTGAACAAGATATGTTTGAGCTGAGCAAAGAATGTCAATTTGTTAAAATGTTAAATAGTCATTTTAAAAAAGTTCCGATAACTGTATCTGTTGAAGGAAAATCTTATACTTGGAATAAGTATATTGATTCTCAAATGGGTAGTCAGGATGCTTTTTGGGCAAGAAATGAAAGTACCGGCGAATTATTTTATGTAAAATTTGCGAAAAATAAGGTAAAAGAAGGGCATATAGACTCCGAAATTAAGGCTTCAAAATTGTATAATCTTGCAGGTATAAGTACGCCTGAGATTAAACCTATTACGATTAATGGAAAAATAAAAGGTTTGGCTAGTAAATATGTAGCAAATTTAAAAGAACCTACTAATCCTAAAATGTTGCATTCAGCTTTTGCTGTGGATGCTTGGCTGGCGAATTGGGATTCCGTTTTGTTTGGTAATACCTTAATAAAGGATGGTAAACTTTATAAAGTAGATAATGGCGGAGCTTTAAAATATCGTGCTATGGGAGAATTAAAGCCAAATTTTGGGGATGAGGTTGAAGAAATTATTTCTCTTGTTGACGGAAGAAATACTGAAAGTAAAAATATATATGCTTCTATCACGCATGAAGAACTGGTGAATTCTTTTAAAAGGGTTTGTAATATTTCCGATAGTGATATAAAAAATGCTGTTGATGATACTTCTCTGGCTCAGACTTTAATAAATCGTAAAATTTATATGAAAAAGGTTTTGGTTGAGCTAGAAAAGAGACCAATACAAAATGAGGATTTAGCACAATATTTATCTAGAATTACAAAATTAATTTATCAAGATAAAATATTTAATTCCGACGCGGTGCTCAAAAATCTTTCAATGCGTTTGGAGGCTGGAATTACGAATAATGGTAGATATGTATATATGCCATCAACAAAAACTCTGGCAAAAGAATTTATAAAAGAAATTAAACAGTTAGAAAAGGATGGTTTTAATCTATCACGTGAGAATATAATAGATTTGTTGCAAAAAATATTAGATAATGGTTTAGATATTAAACCTCCACAGTGTAAAGGAAGTATCAATTCTGTTTTAGAAATGGAAAAACAGTATAATAAAATGTTTTTAACTTTATTACATATAGCAGAAAAAACTCCGCAAAAAGACAGTGAGGATATAACATCGTATTTGAAAAAAATAGTGAGGAGAAGGGAGTTAAGAACTCAGCAGTTGGAAGATTTTAGAATAAAAAATATTAAATCAAAATTAAAGTATGATAGAAATACTGTTGTATCCGAGGATAATTATTCTTTAACAGGATTTCTTCGTGCTAAAGCAATTAGCGAGCTTCAAATTTATCAAAAAAGATATAATGAGGCTGATGTTGAGGGGATGTCAAAGCTTTCTGCTGAAGCTACTGATATGGAAATTTATGAAGCTTGGCAGCAAGCTCATTTGGGAGGTTTTATCTTTTCGAACAGACATGTTCAACTTGCTGTAATGAATTTGGGTGGACGTTATAGTGCAAAACATCCTATTAAAACAAAGTCTTTTTTTGAAACTATTGCGGAAAAAAATTATAAACAAGATTTTGATATTGAACCGGTATATCATTGGTTTAGAATGGCTAATTCTGAAGACTTTGTAATTAATGTATTACCTAAAAAGGGTGATGTTTATACATTAAAAGACGTTTTATGTTGTTCTACGCATAAACATTATGCAGAGATGGGGTATGGAGATCATGTAGTATCTCAAAATATTAAATTTATAATCCACCCAAAATCAGAAATTTCACGGGCATATAATCTTGGATATAACCAAGAAGTTATATACCCGTCCGGTGAACAGTTTAGAATATTGGATAAAGATTGCGTAGAATATATTGATAAAAAAACAGGTTTTGGACGAATGCTTTGGGAAGTTCATATCCAAGAGGTTTGATAAAAATTATTTTAGTTGATAAAGTTGCAGGAATATTTTTCCTGCAACTTTATGAAATATTATAAATTTTTTCCCATATTGTATGCTTGAGTTAGTAAATCTTTTTTTGTTGCGGCGTCATTTGCTTCTTCCAGCCCCCCGGCTTCTAAATAGCCACATAATTTAACTCCGTTTAAACAAGCTATCCAACCATTCAAACCATTAATTACAGTTTGGATAATACCTTTTGAATTCTCAGCTGATGTTGTTATTAAATATACTTCCTTAAATTTATGTCCTGTTGCAAATAATGAATTTGCTCTATCTATAAGGGTTTTCATTTGTCCTGACATTTCGTAATAATAAACAGGGGTTGCCCAGATTATAACATCAGCATTTTTCATTTTATTTGTTATTTCATTAGCATCGTCATCGATGACACATTTGCCTAACTTTTGGCAGGCAAGACATCCCTTACAAAATTTTATAGTTTTATCTTTCAATGTAACAAATTCAACTTCATGTCCACTATCTTTTGCTCCTTTTTCTGTTTCATGTGCTAAAATTTCAGAATTTGCATTTGGTCGTAAGCTTGTAGATATTATTAGAATTTTTTTTTGCATGTTTACCTCCTCTTTTATTCATTTTTATATTACTATATTAGAGTAACTCTCAGTCAATAGTGTAACCTAGTAAAAAATAGATTTTATTATTTATGATTATGTAATGATGCCGAGAAATTATATAAAGAGATTGCTGATGGCGAAATATTTCATGCGGGTAATTTTTTCGCCTTGTAAAAATTTTATCTATTAAGTAGGAAGATTGCTATAAAAATGAGATATGAAGAGGCAGAAGAAATTTTCAATGGAAAAATGAATAATTTTTAGAATTATATTTTGTTAATTTCCATTTTATTATGGAGATTTTTTAATATGTTTCAATGAAATTTCTAGCCTCAGTATCAATATATTTATTCGCAAGGTTAGCATAATATTTTTGATTTTCGGATGTGGTTTGCAATTTTGCAATTTTTCTTGTTAATTTGGCCATATATGTGAATAATGGCAGTATTTGTTTTTCATCCAGCATTATTTCATAATTATTTATAGAAAATATTGAGTGGGAACTTTTTCCTATATCGTCTTGAATATCACTACGTTTAACTAATAATTCTATTTTATTTGGTTGTTCTTTGTTTATACAGTTAATCTGATAGCAAGGTCTGCATTTTGACAGTGCTGTTTTAAAATCTGTCAAATCAGAACCGTTTTGATCATCAGTTAAGTCTGCTGAAATTTTAATTATTGTATAATTTTTATTGCCTTGTTTTAATTTGGAATCATTAGATAAATAGCTTCCAACTTTTGAATAAGTTTTTTTTCCTATATATAAATTATTTATGCCTGTAAATGAAATGTCCAATTTTCTCACCTTTATTGTTATATGTTATAGTCAATACCATGTTTTTTAAATAAATTGTTAAAAAATGTGCTGTTTTGCTCAACTTTTTCTTTAGTTAAAACCATATCAATTGGAAATTCAAACAAATGGTTTTTGTAATTATCTTTTCCTGATGATAAAACTTTGTTTATATATTCCTGTACAAGGTTGGTTGTAATTTTACACAAATTTCTTTTGGTTTCGTTGTCTTCTCTGTTACGAATTGATTCTTGTATGAGTTCTGCTCTGTTTGAGAACTCTTCGAATCCAGATTGTCTGTTGTTTGCTATAGTCTTTAATGCATAGTCTCTTTGTGTAAATGATTTGATATTGGGTTCAAAAAGAAATTTCGAGTGAAAATATACCGCAGTTTCTTTTGATGTAAGTTCAATTGTTTTAAATTTATTTTCAAGCATTTCAATAATGCCTTTTATTTTTAGCAATTCTCCAAAAAATAAATTTTTTTGTCTGTATTGCGGTTTAATTTCCATATTGAAGTCAAATATTTTTTTATCTTCAGGGTATATTCCGAATAAATCCGAACCAAGCTTTTCTCCATCGTTATTTTTAAGTTCTGCTAAGAATTTATTGTAACCTCGTTGGCGGGTATTTTTAACCGTAAGTTCTCCTGCAGTTGAATTTAAACAGGATAAATTACATAGACTGTTTGGAGTTGATTCTGTATATACAGTTTTCCAAATAGGTTTTCTCAATTGGTTTATTGTTATCATATCTGTAACAACGCATAGAAAAATATTTTTTGCTACTTATTAAAATATTTTTTATTTGCTAGCAAAATTTTATATTTAGACGTATTATAAATTTATTATGCAAATTATAAATGCTTTAGGGATATATAATTATAGAGATTATAAATATAATGATTCTGATTGCCGGAAATCTTTATGTCATCCCAGTTTTGGATATCGATTGCCAAAGATTGCTGTTAATGATGTAAGGAATATGCATAACTTGAATTGCGGCTGTTGCGGAAATCCCATGCTCACAACTGAAGAATTAAAACATTTTTTAAATTCTTTTACAGCAGGTTCAAAACGCGCGCTGGAGCATAGTAGCATTGTTGCTAAGTATAAGGACTCTGAGGCTTATGAATTTCTTAAACATTTATCTTCTATAGACCCTAAAAAAACAATAAGAGCTTTGATTTCTATTCCGGAAAATAGAATTAAAATAAGGACTTTGGATCAGAAAACACAACTTGATATTAATTATATTGCACTCCTTTCTGATGGAATTACCGTAAAAGCGCCAAGAGCTATCCAAAAATTGAGTAAGTATTATGAGTATTTCAGTAAAGATGCCCGTGAAACTTTGGATTTGATGGAAATATATTCTATTAAATATCCTAAAAAAACTTTTTCAGAAATTTTTCAATTGCCTGAAGTTTTTGAAGCTCATAATTCTATTAATGAAACATTTAAGCAACAATTAAATATTCAAAAGACAGATTGTTTTAAAATTTTACGTAGTGTATGTGCCGGACTTCCAAAATCTGATGTTAAAGGTTTGCAAGATACTAATACCGAAGCTATTAAAATTTTAAATAATCCTTTTTATCTGCCTCATATTAAGAAATCTATGGTAGAGGAGGTTTATAATAAATTTTTAGAAGAACACCCGCAGGATAGGAAAATAAAAAGGCAAATAAAGTCAGTTATATCAAATTTTCCGTATAAAACAAACTTACCGGATTCATTTATTGTGAGTTCTATTCAAGAGCGCAAATCAGATTTAGATATAATAAAAAGATTTACTGATGAATTGCAGTTAACCTTTGAGCATGTCTTGCCTAAAAGTAAGAATGGTGGAGATAATATTGGAAATGGCATATTTTTATGTAAAAAATGTAATAGTGAACGTAGTGATGTACCATATCCTATTTTTTTGAGATTTCATCCGGAAATGAAAGCTAATTTGCAAAAACAGTTAAATAAGATTATGACGTTTATAAAACATCGCAAACTTTTAAATTATGATACATACCCGCTGGAGATAAAGCAAACTGTTTGGGATAATACGGACCATATAATTAAATTAAAAATTAATGAATTCCTAATGTATAGACAGCAACAAGCTGCTAAAAAACTTGAAATTGTGCAGGCAAGACATGATGAAAATGAAAAACGATGTAAAGTTGCTACTAAAAATCTTGAGGAAATAGATGCAAAAATTCAAGAGGCAATGGCTGTAATAAAAAAATTGAAGAAAGAACGTAATGGAATAAGAGAAGAACATGAAAAAGCTTCAAATTTAAAATTATTGTCTCAAGCTGAAGTAAAAAGGAGTGAAGAGGATTATATTTTAGCCAAGCACATTTCTGAATATGATAAGGGTATGAACAAAAATACCAGAGCAAAGAGAATTAAAAAGATAAAAGAATAAATCTTGCCAATTTCCTCTAGGTTTGGTATACTACGTATGTTTTATTCGAATCATATTTGGGAGAAACAATGCAAGAAGAGATTATCGAGCTTAGAGAAGAACTGGAAGATAAAAAGTTAAAAAAGTTCAATTGGGGTGCTTTTTTAGGAACCTGGCTTTGGGGTATTGGCAATAGAATTAATCATTGGAGTGTTTATGTTGCATTTGTCATCTTTGTCTTACAGCTTATAAAAATACCTGTAACAGGTGTAGTTGGTCTTGTTCTATCAATATATATGGGTATCATTGGTAATAATCTTGCTTATAACAAATCATCAAAAACTTATAAAGATATTGATGAATTTATTGATATTCAGAAAAAATGGGCAATATGGATGCTGGTTTTCTCAATAATTGTATTTGCAGGGTCTTTCATTTGGGGATTTTTTAATAATACAACTACTGTAGAATAAATATATTTTTCAAGTCTATTGTGAACGTAATTTATTAATAAATTTTTCAAGTCTGCTGATTGCTTCTTTTAAGTTTTCAAGCGAATATGCATAGGATATTCTTAAAAATCCTTCACCACTTTGTCCAAAAGCTGTTCCGGGAACAGCAGCTACTTTTTCTTCTTCCAGAAATTTTGTTGCAAATTCTTCACTTGTCATACCAAATTCTTTAATGCAAGGAAACACATAAAAAGCTCCGTATGGTTCAAAACATTGTAGGTTCATTTCTTTAAATGCATTTATTAGAAATCTTCGACGTTGGTTATAAGCTGTTTTCATTTTTTCAACATCTTCGTCTCCATGTCTAAGGGCTTCTACTGCAGCGTATTGACTGATTGTAGGTGCACACATAATAGCATATTGATGGATTTTGGTCATTTGTTTAATAATTTCTTCCGGTGCACAAGCATATCCTAAACGCCAGCCTGTCATCGCATAAGCTTTTGAAAATCCGTTTATTAAGATAGTTCTTTCTTTCATTCCGGGAATTTCTGCGATTGATACATGTTTTCCTTTGTATGTCAAAGCACTGTATATTTCATCTGACATAACAAAAATATCTTTTTCTATAATTACTTTTGCAATTTTTTCTAAATCCTCACGTTCCATAATTGCACCTGTTGGATTGTTAGGATATGGTAATATAAGTATTTTTGTTTTATCAGTTATAGCATTTTCTAATTCTTCAGGAGTGAGCCGAAATTCATTTTCAGCTTTTAAATCGATTATAACAGGTTTTGCTCCTGCCAAATATGCACAAGGTTCGTACGAAACATAGGATGGTTGAGGGATAATTACTTCATCTTGTGGATTTATCATTGCTCGTAATCCGATATCAATAGCTTCTGAGCCACCTACTGTTACAATTGTTTCTGTAAAAGGATTGTAATCTAAATTTTGATGCCGTTTTAGATAGTTACATATTTCTATTCTTAAGTCTTTTAATCCGGCATTAGAAGTATAAAATGTACGACCTTTTTCAAAAGAGTATATTCCTTCATCTCTTATATGCCAGGGTGTTTCAAAATCAGGTTCTCCAACACCTAAAGATATAGCATCTTTCATTTCACTCACTATATCAAAAAATTTTCTAATTCCTGAAGGTTTTATATTTTGAACTTTTTCTGAAATAGGATTTTTCATGGGGTAATAACCTCTCTGTTATCTTCGTATTTTTTATCTAAAATAGTTCCATGATCTTTATATTTTTTCAGGATAAAATGTGTTGCGGTACTAAGTATACTATCGAGTGTAGATAACTTGTCAGAAACAAATCCTGATATTTCTTTTAAGGATTTTTCTTCAAGAATTACCAATAAATCATAGCCTCCGGAAATTAAATAGACTGCTCGCACTTCCGGATAATTATATATTCTTTCTGCGATTTTATCAAATCCTTGACCACGTTGTGGTGTAACTCGTACTTCAATTAATGCTGTTACTTTCTCAATAGAGGTTTTATCCCAGTCTATGAGAGTATGGTATCCGCAGATTATTCCTTCATTTTCCAGTGCGGATAGCTCATTAGCTACTTCTAATTCATCAGCGTCGAGAAGAACGGCTAGTTCTTTTAAGCTCATTTTACTGTTTTTTTCAATAATAGATAGTAATTCTTCTCTCATATAGTTTCTCCTTTATAATTGTAAAAGCATTACTTTTTAGTAATGAAGGGTATCAATTTACATTTTTGTATTATTTTATTTGTTTTTTTAATTCATCTCTTATGTCAGAAAGTGGTCCGTTATTAGGATTTCGGACATTTTGATAATATTTTTTTATATATGTTATAGGATATTTAGGAATCCAACTGAATTTCATAAAAATTGAAACTGTTTCTGCACCTTGAGATAACATAAGTTCATCAATAGTATCTTCATGTGCCGGGGATATTGAAGAAAATATTTTAATTAAATAATCTGAAAAAGTTAATACAGAATATCCAGCTCCGACACCGGTATTCAGTACAATATTATAAAGGTTTAAATCTTCTTTTGTTGCCAGTTTGTGTTTTGCATCTGCAGGTAATGTTAAAGTGTCAGCTTTTACTTGTTCGAGTTCATACCATTCTCCATTGTATTTTAGTCTCATTACGTTAGGTTTTGGCATGTATATATCTTCAAATTCATTTTCTAATATAACTTTTCCGTCGTACCCTACAATGCCATATTTATAGTTTTTGTAGGTTAAAAACATTTGTCCGTATAGAATATCAATTCTTGAATATATAGGTGAAACTACAATTTTTCCATATTCATCATATATTCCATAGTCGTTGTCATTCCCGAATTTTGCAAATTTATTTACGACACGCTCGGTGTGTCTGAATTTTATATCAACAAGAATGTTTCCATTTGAATCAATTAATCCGAATTTATTTTTTTTATTCTGTACAATCCAGGAATGTGTTCCTAATCTAATGAGCTTTTTATATTCGGGATTAACAATAATATTATTGTTTTTATCTTTTAGGCCCCACAGATTATTCTCGTTGAATGTTATGACATCTGATGTTGTTAGAGTAGCGGGTAATGCTGCTTCAATTGCGTTTACTTCAGATGTTGAATATAGAAACGTAATAAATAAACCTATTATAATTAATAATTTTTTCATAATAGAATGATAGCATAAAATTAATTATGTTATAATATGTTTGGGAAATTATTATATGAAAAGAGAACAAATAAAATCAGTTGCTACGTTTATTTCGGTAACGGCATGTTTTATATTTTTATCAGTTGTATTTTTAATGTTTGGTTATTTAAAAATATTACCTTGGGCTGTTTCCAACCCTAAGGTTATTAGTTATGTAGAAAATGTTTCTTCTAAATCATTAAAAACAAATGTTGAAATATCAAATCCTGTTTTAAAAACAGAAATTTCTCCAAATTTATATTTTAGTGTGGATAAAGTAAAACTTTCTGACAAGAATAAAGTTCTTCTGGATATTGAAGATTTAAATGTAGATATTTCTTTTTCAAAATTATTAAAAAAAGAAATATTAATAAATAAAGTTGCCTTAAACAACTTTTATATTGATGTGAATTCTATTTTAAACTTGCCGGTATTTGGCCAAAAATCAGAATCAAAAAGTGATTGGAAAGTTGATATTTTTAATTCAGTTCTTTCTGTTGATAACTCTGATATTTTTTATAAAGTTGATAAAAATACAACAGTAAAACTGTCTATAAAAGATTTAAATATTGATGATAATATTAAAAAAAAATATATACACTATAAAGTAAATACAATTATTTCAAAAGGTAAGAATACTCTGACTGTCAAGACAACTGATGGTGGGCATGTTTATATTCTGGATAAGAAAAAAATTGTTATTAATCAATCAAAAATCGATATAAATGATTCTGCAATTTATGCAAAAGGAAGTGTTGATAATAATGCAAATTATAATATTACTCTATCATCTAAAACATTTGAAATTCCTGCTGTAATTGATTTGTTAAATTCTCAAATAGTTGCAAATAATTTGGTTGAGCAATTGGTTTATTTTAAAGATATTGATGGTAATTTTGATTTTAATATTAATGCATCAAATAAGGGAATAAACGGACAAGTTGATTTAAATAGACTATCATTTAAACTTGTACCTTTTAGTAATTTGCCAATATTATTGAATCAAGGTAAAGTTTCGTTTGATAACAACAATATTCATCTAAAAGATTTTAAAGGTTATTATAATGGTAAAAGTTCTAATAAAATGGATTTTGAGGGGTCAGTTAAAGATTATTTAAAGTCTGTTGATACTGACTTAGTAGGAAATGCTCTGGTAACAAATGATTTTTCAACTAATTATTTGTCAAAAATGATTGGTTATCCTGTACAAATTAAAGGTGAAGCGGCAACAAGAGTTAGATTAAAATCAAAGTATAATAAGATAGATTTGGTTTGGTTGTATTTATTTAAAAAAGGTAGCGGATTCGTTATTGATGGCGAGGAATCTGTTATGAACAATCTTGCAAACCGTGTTGTTGCAGCTAAAGTTCATTTTGAAGATATGCTTTTGGATATAAAATCTATTGATTATTATGCAGGTAACCCTGATGATAATAGACCGGATAAACATATTCCTATTTTAAGTATGCGCGGCAAAATAGATTTTTCAAACGGAGAAACTTTTATAAAACACTTTGGAATGGAACTTCCAAAGCCTATGCCAAGTGGTTTTATAAATTTGTTAGCTAAACAAAAATTCTTTAAAGGAGGTACCTTTACTGGCTATATTGATGTCTTAAATAAAAAAGGTTGTCCTCCAAAAATAAAAGCGGATATGAAAGTTGCTGATTTAAGAATTCCATCTCAAAGGTTGTATATTAAATCAGGAGAATTTAAAACTGATAGAAATAATATGAATATTTCGGCAGCTGGTAAATATAGACGTTCATCTTATGATTTGTCAGGTACCATTTTGAATGAAATCAAGTTGCCGATAGTAGTAAAAAATATTGCATTATCTTTAGATTCAGTTGACGTTGAGAGATATTTAAAAGTTTTCAATGCACAGAAGCCAACTGAAGTTTCAAATGATGTCAATGCAGTTATTGCTGAATCTGTTGAAAAGGGTGCAAATATTGATGAAAATGATGATGAAGATGTTACGCAGACTTTTGATTTAGCAAATTTGATTGTTGAAGAATGTATATTGAAGGTAGAAAAAGGGTTTTTACAAAAGTATTAATTTTTCGAATGTTGCTGCAAATTTATCGTTGGATAAAAATAGTGTTTTAAAAATAAATACTAATAAATTTGATATTGCAGAAGGTTCAACACTGGCAAAGAATTAATTGTGATTTGAAAAAACATAAGTATTCAATTTGGTTGGCTTTGGTTAAAGTTAATTCGGATATAATGGCCTCTTCGCTTCTTAATTTATCAAAAGAAATAAATGGTAAAGCAAGTGGTTTAATTGAGTTAAATACAGATGAATCTTTAAAGCTTAACGGAAGAATTCGTTTTAGAATTGCCGATGGGGTTATACCTAAAATAGGGTTTGTTGAATATGCAATGAAAGCTGCTGCATTATTTAGAAATCCGTTAACAATGATTAGCCCGACTGTAATATCAGATTTAGTTTCTATTCCAGAAGGTCGTTTTGAACAAATTGACGGGGATTTATTGTTAAAAGATAATGTTGTTCAACCTATGATGATTAAATCATCAGCTCCACAATGTAAGTTCATATATTGTTGGAACTTATAATTTGGAAAATCAAGATGCGGCTCTTCGGTATTTATACAAAATTTTCTAATAGACGTAAGGGTGTATATGGATTTTTGAGAAATTTATCTTTAAATAGTCTTGCAAATAGAATACCTCTTGGAAGTCGTAACGATAGTAACTATTATGAATCAGAAATTTCTCGTATTCCGCCTATTGATGCAGATGAAGAAGACTGTCAAAATATTTTTAACAAAGGTTGATGGAGATATTGAGCATAATAATTTCTTATCATCTCTTAAAAAGATTAAATAAAGTTATTATATATATATTTAAAATATGTTGTAAATTAACCTCCTTTATAGCATAATATTTTTGATTATATGAATGAAAATTAATCTGTGTGAATTAAGAATATTATGGAGGTTTAAATATATTATATGGATATATTTTCGATATTTACCTTATGCGGAGGGCTGGCATTTTTTCTTTATGGAATGATTGTAATGTCCGCCGGATTAGAAAAAATTGCCGGAGGAAAAATGGAGAAGTTGTTAGAAAAAATGACTTCTAATCCTATCAAAAGTTTTGCTCTTGGTGCTGGAATTACAATAGCGGTCCAAAGTTCGTCAGCGGTAACAGTTATGCTTGTAGGATTTGTAAATTCCGGTATTATGAGGCTTTCGCAGGCTATAGGTATTATCATGGGGTCTAATGTTGGGACTACGATAACTTCTTGGATTCTGAGTTTATCAGGAATTCAAAGTACAAATTTCTTTTTAAGATTATTAAAACCCGAGTCATTTTGTCCGTTGTTGGCATTGCTCGGGGTTATTTTTATAATGACTTCAAAAAATAATTTATCTCGTAGGAAAAGTGTAGGAACATTTCTTGTAGGATTCTGCTGTTTTGATGTTTGGTATGGAATTAATGTCTAATTCAATGGCTCCGCTTGCAGATGATCCTAAATTTTCTCATGTTTTAACATTGTTTAAAAATCCTATTTTAGGGCTTATGGTAGGTATGATTGTTACGGCTATTATTCAAAGTTCTGCAGCTTCAGTAGGTATGCTTCAGGCTCTTTCGATGACCGGAGGAATATCCTATGCTGTTGCTGTTCCTATTATAATTGGGCAAAATATTGGAACATGTATTACTGCTGTATTATCAAGTATTGGAGTTACAAACTAATGCTAAACGAGTTGCTATTGTCCATGTTGCATTTAACGTTTTGGGTGCTTTAATATTTTTGCCTATTTATGAAGTTGGACATTATTTTTATAAATTATCCTTTTAATGAAGCTACTAATCCTTTTGGAATAGCTGTTTGTCACTCTATTTTTAATATTGCAACAACTATTGTGTTATTCCCGTTTGCAAAGCAATTAGAAAGGTTAGCACTATTTGTTATTAAAGATAAAAAGGATGAAAAAGGTGTTATTCTTGATGAAAGACTTCTTCTTACTCCTTCGATTGCCATAGCGCAATGTTATAAGACAACAGGCACAATGGCAAAAATTACAAGGGAGACCCTTGTTATGTCAGTAAGAATGCTTAAGCAGTATAACCCTAGGGTTGCTGAAGTTATAAATAAGAATGAAATTTTAATTGACAAATACCAAGATTACTTTGGAATCTTTTCTTCAAAAACTGTCAGGAAAAGAGCTTTCAGATGAAGATAGTAATAAAATATCTCAATTGATTTTGTCTATTTCTGATTTTGAAAAGATTGCAGATCATGCAATACATATTCTTAATCTTGCAACAAAAATGCATCGTAAAGAGTGGAAATTATCTCCAGAAACAGGTTGAAGAATTGAAACATGTTGTAAATGCTGTAAAAGAAGTTTTTGACGTAACGGTCAATGCGTTTGTATATCATAATATTACAACAGCGTATCATGTTGAACCTTTGGAACAAGTTGTGGATGATATTTCTTATGTTGCTAAGAAAAACCACATTAAAAGAGTAAAAAAAGAAAAATCTCATATAAAAAGAGGTTTTGTATATGCTGAAATTTTGAATGATTTAGAACGTATATCTGATCATTGTTCAAATATTGCAACGAATATAATTCAATCTGTTAATGCTTCTATTCCAAAACATGTATTAAAGAATAAATTAAAAAGAGTCTAACAGCGATGATTTTTCACATACTGTAGAAGAATTTAAATCCCATTATGCAGTTGAACCTATTACCAAATAGTGTGAGGTATTATATATGGCAATTTTGATAAATAAAGATACTGAAAAATATACGCTTGAAAATATTTATACTGTTTCTATTTCTGAGGCGGATATGCGGTATGCCATAAAACCTGCAGTGCTTTTAAATTATATGCAAGATTTGCGGCAAAATCTATTGATCGTTTAGGGCATGAATATTGTTGGGGATGAATTGTATAAAAAAGGACGCGGTTGGTTTCTGATTAGATACAGAATTGAATTTGATGATTATCCTGTAGGTATGGAAAAAATTCTTATCAAAACAGAAAGTAGAGGCTGTCATAGATTAAATGCTTATCGTGATTTTGAAGGTTTCGATATTTCGTCAGGAAAAAGATTATTCAGAGCTACAAGTTGTTGGTTATTGTTGAATTAGATACAAAATCTGTTATAAATATCAAACAGGAATACCCTGAATTTTTTGGATTATAAAAGACGAGAAGATGATTTAATTCTTCAAAAATTACGAACTATAGAATCTTTTGACAGGCAAAAACTTTTCCATGTGAGATATGATGATTTAGATATTAACGACATGTTAATAATACTGTGTATATATCCTGGGCAATGGAGGGTCTGGATTATAATTTCCGTTCTTCGCATAAATTAAAAACTCTGGATATATATTTTAAACACGAGGTTAAATATGGCGATGATATTATTTCATTGGTTAAAATGGATGAAGAAAATCAGGTTAGTGAACATTTAATAAAAAATGCTTCAACCGGCGATGAGGTGTGTTTATTGCGATGTTCGTATGTTGCAATATAGTCATCTGTAAAAATTTATGCTATAATCTAAAAAAATAAATGTTTTTAGGCTAAAAGGGAGAATATATGAAAGAGAATGTGCTGTCTCTGTTAGAAAAAAATACCAAGTTATACGGGGAAAGAATTGCGCTTGGAAAAAGGAACAGATATGGATGGAAAGAACTTACATATAAAGGTTTAAGTTTGTTGACTAAACAGTTTGCCAGTTATTTTAATCACTGATTTACAGATGCAAAAAGGGGAAAAGCTGGCTATTTTATCAGAGTCTATGCCGGAAATGGGTGCATGTTTATTTGCCGCTGTAATTTCTGGTATGGTAACTGTTCCATTAGATAATAAATTAACGATTTATAATTAGAATCATTCTTACAAGCTGTCAACCATCTGTATTAGCGGTTTCGCAGGCAAATCTTGATAAAGGGTTGGAGCTTCAGAAAAGAATTTCCAGCATAAAGCATATAATTTTAATGGATGAACCTCACTGTGATTCATCTTTTCCTAGCTTGTATACATTACCTACAGGGAGAGAATGCAAATGGAGACATAGATCTTTAAGAGATACTGCACTAATTATATATACCTCTGGTACAACCGGAGCTCCAAAAGGCGTTCAGACTACTTTTGGAAATATGACAACTCAGGTTTTAGAAATGTCAAAAATATTGCCTGATATTCTTCCTCATGAAAATGTTAATTTGTTATCTATTTTGCCTATGAATCATTTATTTGAATTAACTGTAGGGTTTTCAACATTTTTAAATCGCGGTTCTTCAATTTTTTATCCACAAGGTTAAAACCAAAAGATGTATTGGGCGACATGAGGGAAAAGAAGATTGATTTTATGATAGTTGTTCCTGCATTTTTGAAATTATTAAAGAATACTATTGAGGCTGACATCAGGTCATTATCAACGGAAGAAAAATTATTGTTTGAAAGATCTTATGCTGCAGCTGAGTATATAACTGATTTTAATATTAAGCGTCAATTATTTAGAAGTATTTTAGCGAAATTCGAGGTACTTTTACGGTTTTATTACCGGTGGAGCTCCGTTAGATCCAACAGTTGGTGAATTTTTTGAAAGAATTGGTATAAAAGTTTTTCAATGTTATGGATTATCTGAAACAAGTCCTATTATATCTATTGATAGAGGTGATGACAGAAAACTGTTATCGGTAGGACCGGTATTAGATTCTTATGATGCCAAAATTGATGAAGAAACAGGAGAATTATTAGTAAAAGGGCCATCTGTAATGAAGGGCTACTATAATAATCCTGAAAAAACAGCTGAAGTTTTGGAACCTGACGGATGGCTTCACACAGGGGATATAGCAGAATTCGATTCTGATTCAAGATTATATATTACAGTAGAATTAAAATATGATAGTTCTATCTGGTGGTAAAAAAGTCTTTCCGGAGGAGGTAGAGGCTGTATTAGAGCAAAATCCTAATTTTGCTGAAGTTTGTGTCTTTGGCGCAACAAGAACTTCCGGAGCAAAGGATGGAACAGAAGAAATAATGACAGTTGTTGTTCCAACAGATGACGTTATTGCAAAGTATGATAGTGAAGATAAACTACAGAGTTTTATAGGGCAAGAAGTTAAAAATTTATCTGTCCAGTTAGCTCCATATAAACGTCCGGTTAATATTGTTGTTCGTAAGGAACCTTTACCAGAACAGCAACGAGAAAAGTAAAAAGAAACGTTGTAAAAGAAGAAACTATGGCATGTTATTAATTATGTATTTATTTAGCAAAAGGCAGAGACATTCTGCCTTTTGTTTTGGTGAATATGCAAAGCATTTTAGAAAAAGCAAAAACTATTCATGAGCTGGAGTTAGATGAAATAATTGAACTCTTATTATCAGATGGCAAGGATTTATATATTGCGGCAAATGAAGTCAGAAAAAAATATGTTGGAGATGAGGTTCATTTACGTGCTTTAATTGAATTTACAAATATTTGTAAAAATACTTGTATGTATTGCGGTATTCGTTCGGAAAATAGAAATATTCGTCGATACAGATTATCTGCAGATGAAATTGTTAATATTGCAAAAACAGGTGTTGCTAGAGGTTTTAAAACTGTTGTTCTCCAAGGAGGAGAAGACTTGTATTTTACCAGAGATATGTTTGTGCGAAATTATTAACCGGATAAAATCTATTGCGGATATTGCTATAACTCTCAGTGTTGGTGAACGGAGTAGCGAGGACTATAAAGCTTTTTAAACAAGCTGGCGCGGATAGATTTCTATTACGTATTGAAACAACTGATAGAGCTTTGTATCAGAAGCTTCATCCTGGCATGAGTTTTGAAAACAGAAAAAATTGTTTATATAATTTAAAAAGTTTGGGATATGAAACAGGACAGGATGTTTGATAGGACTTCCTGAACAGACAGTTGAATCATTGGCTTCTGATATTTTATTTTTTAAAGAATTGGATGCTGATATGATAGGTGTAGGTCCATTTATTCCTCATCCTCAAACCCCTCTTGCCAATTGTCAAGCTGGAACCTTTGAAACAGCTTTAAAGTTATGGCAATAACCAGACTTTTGCTTCCTAAGATAAATATTCCTGCAACTCAACTGCAATGGAGACTTTGAATCTAATGGAAGAAAAATTGCATTAGAATGCCGGAGCCAATGTTTTTATGCCAAATATAACAGGACATATTAATTCAGATAAATATGAAATATATCCTAATAAAGCTGGAATAAATGGTACAAAATCTGATATATTTGCAGAAATCGAACAAAAATTGCAGCAAATGGGAAGAACAATTTCAAAAACTAAAGGTTTTAAACAATATTGAATATATAAGGCTCATATTATTCGGGTTTAGCAGTTTTATTCTTTGTCTGTTCTATTTGTTTTGTTTCT
>CAKMWI010000007.1 GCA_928722015.1 Candidatus Gastranaerophilales bacterium
AAGATTTCGAGTTAATAGTGAAGAAGGAGTCATTTGTGAAATTTTTGGTGGTCCAATGCTTGGAATATTAGGTCTTGGTTTTATGTATACAAATTCGGAATCTGTTACAATAGGGCTTGGTGTTACATTAAATGATTTGGTAGAAAAAAATTACAGGCCGTATGAACTTTTAGAACAGTTAAAAAAACATCCGACAATTGCTCCGTTAATTGATGGTGGTACCCTAAAAGAGTATTCAGCACATTTGATTCCGGAAGGCGGGTATAAAAAGATTCCGCAACTTTGTGATAATGGAGTCATGGTCATAGGTGATGCAGGTATGCTTGTTAATAATCTGCATTGGGAAGGTACGAATCTTGCAATGATTAGCGGTAAACTTGCTGCTGAAACTGCTATAGAGGCTTTTAAAGCAGGGGATTACTCAAGAAAGATGTTGTCGAAGTATGAGAAAAATTTAAAAAATTCTTTTGTTATAAAAGATATGAAAACATATCGTAATCTTATGGATATTTGTCATAGTAGACAAAAAGCATTTTTGAAATATTATTTAAAAAAGATAAATGCATTTTTTGAGATGTTTACATCTGTTGATAGTGTTCCAAAGAGAGAAAATTATTGGCGCTTTATAAAAAGTATTTTTACTGATAGAAAAATTTCGGAGTTGTTTAAAGATATTTTTGCTATTATAAAGTTAGTGTGGAGTATATTAATATGAATTTAGATAAAAAACTTTATACATTAAAATATTCTCCTGATGTAGAATCTCATCTAAGACCTGACAAACAGCAATGTAAATTATGTGAGAGTAAAAATTGTACGTATATTTGTCCTGCTAAGGTTTATGAATGGTGTGATGATAAGCAAGAAATAATTGTTAATTATGAAAATTGTTTGGAATGTGGAGCATGTCGTATAGCATGCGAGCGTAAATGTATTGACTGGCAATATCCGAAAGGTACAAAAGGTGTTACATTTAAACAAGGTTAGATAATATGTATTTATAAGGAGACAAAAATGAAAGAAGAGTATTCACAAAAACACAGACGTTGGTATGATAAAGATCCGGTATTGTCAGAAGCTGTTAGAACTTTGGAAGAGACTGATGATCAAACACAAATTAGAGTTGCTCTAAATTTGATTAAGATTATTATTGAACATAATATCGAAGATGAAAAATATGAGGCGGTAGACGATATTATTAATGCTGTTGGTTCTGGCCTTGATGATAATAGACGCGGACGTTGGTATGATATTGATACTACGCTTAGAACTGCTATGAATATGTTGCAAAATTGCCCTGAAGATACTCAGAAAGTTATTGCAAAAGAAATGGCTAAAATGGTTGTTGATAAAATTAAAAAAGATGAAGATGATGAAGAAGAAGGCGAAGAATAGACTTTCGGTTTGATTACTAATGGAATATATAATTTGATAAATACTTGAATAAGTAAAATGCTTATTCAAGTATTTATTTTTTGCAATGTTTTGCAAATTAATATTTTTGAGCTGGATTTCAAATTTAATTTCATTTCCTATAAATAAAGGATATCCTTGTGATATGTTTCAAGTATCATATAACTATGGATACTTATGCACAAATTGATGAAGATAAAGAGTTAAAATCGGTAGGTTTAGAATTGATGTTTCTTACCCCTGAAAAGTGTTCATCAGAAGATGGAATTACTGCTGTTGAATTGGCAAAATTGGTAAATCTGCCTCTTGAAGTCGTAAAAAAGAAATTGAATATATTGAAAGAAAAAGATATTGTCAGAGTAAAAGGGATTAATCCTAAATATTGGAAGTTTAATGAATATAATTTTCAAAGAATGGATGAAGATGATGAAATTTTTCTTTTATTATGCAGCTTTGATGATGTTGATTTTGATAGATATTTTTCTTATTAAATACAAAAAAAGTAGTATGTATTTTCAAATTTAGTATGTTATTATAATAGTGATATATCATACATAAGGAGTTCAAATGAAAACAAGCACTAATCAGTTGCAAAAACCTGTTACTACAACTGTTAACACTTTTGGAAATTTGGAAATTGGCGGTTGTGATTTAGTTGAGTTAGCTGAAAAATATTCAACTCCATTATATGTATTTGATGAGCAAACTATACATTCTATATGTAAGGATTATAAAGCGGCATTTGAAAAATATCCAAATATTCGTATGATGTATGCTTCTAAAGCTCTTTGTACAAGTGCTGTTGCAAAAATCCTTGATAGAGAAGGTTTTGGGTTTGATACTGTATCTGCAGGTGAAATCTATACTGTATACAAAGCCGGTATTGATATGAAACATGTGTTGTTTAACGGTAATAACAAATCTTTTGATGAACTTTCTCTTGCTATTGAATTGGGTGTCGGAAGAATTTCTGTTGATAATTTCTTTGAGTTGGCATTGTTAAATGAAATTGCGCAAAGTAAAAATACGAATGTTGATATTTTACTAAGAATTACTCCTGGGATTGAGTGCCATACTCATGAATATATTCAAACAGGGCATTTAGATTCAAAATTCGGGTTTGATTTAACTCAAATCGATGAAGCTGTTGAACTTATTTTAAATGAATATAACAATATTAATCTCCATGGACTTCATGCTCATATAGGTTCACAAATTTTTGAAACAAGTATATATCCTGATGAAATTGAAATTTTGGTAAAAGAAATTGCTAGATTAGATAATAAATACGGAGTAAAGCTTGATGAAATCAATATTGGCGGAGGTTTAGGAGTAAAGTATACTGAAAATGATTGTCCTCCTTCAACTTATGAAATTGGAGAAATAATAATAAATAAGCTTAATTCAGTAATTGAGAAGTATAAAATTACTGCCCCAACTGTATATTTAGAGCCGGGAAGAAGTATAATTTCTACTGCCGGTGTAACTCTATATACAATTGGTAGTTCTAAGCAAGTACCGCATGGCAGAAAATATGTTGCAGTAGATGGCGGAATGGCGGATAATCCCAGACCTTCTATGTACAGGGCAGAATATTTTGCACAAATTGCCAATAAAAAAGATTCACAAAACTTTGAAAAAGTTACTGTTGCCGGACGCTATTGTGAATCCGGAGATATTCTGATTCAGGAAATCGAACTTCCGGAGCCGGAGGAAGGTGATATTTTGTGTGTATATAATACAGGAGCTTATAATTATTCTATGGCTTCAAATTATAATCGGGTTCCTAAGGCGGCTGCAGTACTTGTAAATAATTCTCAATCTGATATTATTATTAATAGAGAGACTCTTGATGATTTGATTTCACACGACATAATTCCTGATAGGTTAAAATGATGGCAGAAGATATTTTTATGTTACTTCAAAATTTTATAGGAAATTGGCAGTTGTATATAAAAGATACATTTGGCTGGAAAAATATTTTTGAAGTTTTAATTATTGCTGCTATATTGATGATATTTTATCAAAAATTTATTAGAAATACGCACTCTGAAAAATTTGTTAAGGGTGCTGTTGTATTGGTATTTCTATGGATTATGAGTGAGATACTTGTTGCTTTGGATTTAACTATTTTGGGTGTATTTTTACGATCTATAGTAACACTTATTGCACTTAGTTTAATTGTAATTTTTCAGCCTGAACTTAGAAGATTTTTGGGATATCTTGGACAGGTAGATTTCTTTAAACGTTTTTTTGAAGGGAATAGAAAAAAAGAGGATAACAAATCAATTGATGTAATAAAAGAGATTATCGAAGCTGTGAAATATCTTTCTAAATCCCATACAGGGGCTTTGATTGTCTTTCAAAATGATTTAAGTAATACATATCATGACGTAGGTACAATATTGAATGCAGATGTTTCGACAGAACTGTTATTGACTATTTTTCATGTTAACACTCCTTTGCATGACGGGGCTGTTGTGATAAGTGGACCAAAAATTATTTCTGCCGGAGTGTTGCTACCTTTAACTGATGATCCTAAATTGAGTTGGAAATATGGAACCCGCCATAGAGCTGCTATAGGTATGACAGAATCAAGTAATGCAGCGTGTCTGGTTGTATCCGAAGAAACAGGTGATGTTTCTATGACTATGGATGGTTCGTTGAAGAAATACGATGATATTCCTACTTTGAAAGCAGATTTGGAAAATATTCTTGGATATAAGAAAAATGAACAACCAGAGAAAAAAACATTGTTTAATTTAGAAAAATTTATTACAATTAAAAAAAATGAGAAATGATAATTATGAAAAATAATACTACAACTTTGCAGGGCAATAAATTTATTCAATGGTTTAAAAATTTATTTTTTCTTACGATTGGAGCTATTATTACAGCGTTTGCATTGGAAACTTTTTTAGTTCCTAATAATATTATTGATGGCGGAGTCATTGGTATTTCAATGATTATAAGTCATGTATCAAAATGGAATCTTGGTTTGCTGGTTTTAATTTTAAATACTCCGTTTGTTCTTCTTGCGTTCAAGAAAATGGGCGGCAAGTTTGTTATTAAAACTGCTTATGCAAATATTATTCTGGCAATTTCTCTTAATATTTTCCATCATTATAAAGTTACGGGAGATTTATTACTGGCGACTGTTTTTGGTGGGATTATTTTAGGCTTTGGAGTCGGGATAATTTTAAAAAATGAAGGTTCTTTGGATGGAACAGAAATGCTTTCTTTGATTATCTCAAAGAAGTTCGGATGCTCTGTAGGTGAATTTATTATGTTGATAAATATATTCATATACTTAGCAGCAGGTTTGGTTTTTAGTTGGGAAAGTGCAATGTATTCTATTATGACCTATTTTATAGCGTCAAAAGTTATAGATATTGTTATGGAAGGTTTAAATAGTTCAAAATCGGTAAGAATTATTAGTGATAATGCTTCGGCAATTGGACAAACTTTAATTGAAAGATTGGATATAAGTGTTACTTATTTGCAAGGCATTGGTGGATATACAGGGCAAGATAAAGATTTAATTTATTGTGTTATTTCTCGTCTTGAACTTCCTAAAATGATAGAAATTATTCAGGAAATTGATCCAAAAGCATTTGTTTCTGTTGTTGATGTTCACGAAGTTTATGGCGGCAGATTTAGAAAAAAGATTGATAAAATTTAACATATAGACAATTTCTTAAAAATATAATATACTAATTTTTAAGAAGAGATAAAGGAAATTTAAAATGGCAAAACATAGTGATACAGTACCTATAGAGGTTACTATTTTAACCGCAGATCATGATATTAAGGGTGTAGTTCACGTATCAAAATATACGAATACGAACAGGGAATTAACGGATTTATTGAATGATAAAGAGCGTAGATTTTTAGCTGTAACCAATGCCGAAATTTATCCAAGAGTTGGTAACCAGTCTCCAAGACGTTATAATTTTTTAGAAATCCACATGGATTATGTTTTGATGGTTCATCCTACAACACAAGCTGTTTTTAAGGATTCCGGTAAAACTCAAGAAGATATATCAAGATTTAGAGAATTAAGGTTAAAGCTAAACCAAACAAAACCGTTTTAGTTTAAGTTTAGGAAACAGATTTATATCAATATATTACGGTACAGACATTTTGTCTGTACCGTAATACTAATTACTTATTTAAAAATGGAAAAGTGTTATCAAATCTTGATATAAAGCTTTACTGAGTCTTTTTACAGTTGAAATAGTTGTATCGGTTATACCTCTTTCTATTGCACTAAGATAACTGGGGGATATATTTGCTTGAAAAGCTAGTTCTTCCTGAGTGATGTTTGCATCTTTTCTTAAGTCAGATAATCGTTTACCAAATTTTCGACATAGAACTTTATCATACTTAAATACTCGTTTCCCCATATATCTATTTTAAAAAATCGAAAATTAAAATAAAAACTATCCGATAGTTTAAAATGGTTTAAATCTCAATTATAATCATGCTTTTCATTTAAAAAATCTCATGATACAATTTTTGTTATAAAGATTATTTTGGAATTAAGAATTTTATAGGGAAGAGTATATGCAAAAGATTAAAAATATTGAATTTTTAAGGCTAGTATTTATGTTGTCTGTTGTTTGGATGCATTTAACGGCTGAAATTTCAAAAACTACAGGATTAGATTGTTATAAGGAATTTGCTAGACATTTTGCTAATGGTGGCAAAGCTGTTGATGGCTTTTTTATAATTTCAGGTTTTTTGTTTTATCTGACTTTTAAACATTCAACTACTGTTATTGATTTTATTAAAAAGAAAATTTTAAGACTCAGTCCTGTTATTTTATTTACATTAATTATAGGATTTATTGCATCTTTATTTGGAGTAATAAAATTTTCTTTCCACAGCGCTATTTTGACATTAACTTTTACAAATGTCCTTACAGATATGTCAATTGGCAATTGGGATGGATTAGGTGCTACTTGGTATGTCGGAGTTCTATTTTGGGTATTGCTGTTCTATTTTTATTTAACTAAAAATTTTGATAAAAAATATGTGAATCTTATTTTTGGTGTGATTACAATAGTATCATATTTTTGGGTATTGAAAACTAACCATGGAAGTTTAGGTGGTCCTCATAAAACTTTATATGGAATATATAATATTGGGTTTTTAAGAGGTTTTGGCGGTATTGGTATCGGATATTTTCTAGGACAGTGGTATAAAGATAATTATTCATCTATACAAAATAATATTTGCAGTTTTAAACAAAAAATAGCTTATACAGCTTTAGAATTATTATTTTTAGTGATTGTAATTGTTGAGCTTTTCATATCAAATTCTTCTCACAAATATAATTTAGCTATTGTAATCGATATAATTATTTTGACGTTGCTATTTTTGTTAAAACGTGGTTTTATTTCAGAACTTGTGAATAAAGATTGGTGCGTAAATCTTGCAAAATATTCATATTCAATTTATATAGTGCATATATTGATGTTTAATATGATGCATGAGTTTATAATAAAATTTTTAGGTTCTTGGTATTTATGTCCTACATTATTCTTAATTCCTGTTGTGGTAGGAGTTTTAATGTATCATTTTGTAGAGGTGCCTTGTGCAAGATTTTTGAAGAAAAAATGGTTTGCATAAAATCATAATAAGGTTGTGAATATATGTTTATAAAATAAAAATGCTGAAATTATTTCAGCATTTTTATTATAGAAAATATTGATTAAAAAATTTTTATCCTTATCTATCTTACAGCAGGAAAGAAGTAACGAATACCGTCATCAGATCTCCATCTGATATAACCTGTTTTAGGCATTCTATCTAAGTCCATAACGCTTACTAATGCCCAGTTACCTCTGATTACGCTAAGATTAATTTTTTGTGGCATATTTATTGTTGAAATTGTTTGAGCTAAATCTTCAGGAGAAGCTTTTATATCCTTACATGTTTCCGGAGCGCTTTTCAATAATCTTAGGCCGTATTTTTTACCGTAAGTGTTATAAAAATTAATCCAGGTCATAAATTTATAGGGGTCATCTTTTTTTATCCAACCGGTTTTCCCTGTTGAGTTATCATAAACAATTTCTACCCAATCATCTGTAATATCAGCAACACCTACCAGAGCTAATGTTTTCTTTTCAAGAAATACAATAAAGAAATTTTCAGCCCCTATATTTTCAGGGAAAAATTCATTATTATTCCACCTTACTCTATATAAAATCTGAGACTCTTCATTTGGTTCTTTGTAAATGGTAACATCATTACCTACTTGATATAACCCTACAGTATTTACTGTTGTTACACTTGGTCTAATTGGAATTATATCTTTTGCATTGACTTTTGTTGGTATAAATAAACCGAAAGTTAGAGTTATTAAGAATAATAATATTATTTTTTTCATAGGCACTTACTCCCTGAATGTAATTTGTGCATAAGTTTTTTGTAATTTTTCTCTAACAGATGTCATCTGTTGTTCAATGATTTCGTCTGTTAAAGTTGAATTTTCGTCTTGCATTTTGATTCTAAATGCAACACTTTTAAATCCTTCTTCGACATGTTCTCCCTGGTAAACGTCAAAAATTTCAGAGCCTTTGAATATATTTTGTTTTACTGCACCTTTTATTACTTTTTGAATATCTTCGAAAGATACAGTTTCATTAATTATAAACGCAATATCTCTTCTGACTTCTGGATATTGAGGAAGATGTTTAAATTTAGGTACTGTTTCTTTTACTGCAGATATTAATTCTGTCAAATCAACTTTAAAAAGAAAAGCATTTTGGTTTAATTTTAATTTGTCAATTAATGTAGGATGAAGTTGACCGAAATACCCTATAGGTTCCGGACGTTTTCCCAGCAGCATAATGACAGCTGTTCTGTACGGATGAAATATTTTGTGTGTTTGAGCTAATGGAGATTGCTCAAGCGGTATAAATTTTATTCTTCTGGAAATTTCTAATTCTTCAAATAAATTTTCAATAATTCCTTTTACTGTGTAAAAATCAGGATCAATTTTTAACTGCCATTTTGAATTTTGTATATTTCCGGTCAGTACCCCTTCCAGAACTTTTGTCTCTTTAACCCCTGTATTTTTCTCATCAGCATTTGCTACTTTCAGGTAGGTTTTTCCTATTTCATAAGCCCAGAAATTTTTCTGACCATTATCAAAATTATATTTCATACAGTTCAATATACTTGCTGCAAGTGTTTGACGAAGCATAGAATACTCTTCACTTGCTGCATTAGCAACTTTTACTGCTTTAGATTCATCATAAGGAATTTTAAATTTGTCTAGTAAAGATTTTCCTATTAATGAGCTTGTCTGAATTTCATTCAATCCTGCTGATAACATAAGTTCGTGCACTTTTTTCAAAACTTTTTCTTCCAGTGTAATAACAGGAGTTTGCGATTTTGAAGGAAGGGTTGGAGCAATTTTATCATAACCATTAATTCTTGCAATTTCTTCAATCAAATCAATTTCTCTTGTTACATCATAAGCTCGAAAACTTGGGACTTCAAATTTTGCAGCAGCATCATTTCCTCCCAGTTTTTTGAATCCAAGATTTTCAAGGATATTTATGCATCTTTCCGGTGAAATTTCACAACCGAGAATTCTTTTTACCTGATTGTAACGAAGAGTAATTTCAAGTGGTTCAAGCTTGTTTTCACCATCTTCAACCATACCTACAACTTCAGCATCTGCATATTCAACCAATAACTGCATAGCACGTATCAGTGCAGGTTTTACTGCTTCAATGTCAATACCTCTTTCGAATCTTGCACTGGCTTCACTTCTATAACCTGCGCTTCTTGCCGATTTTCTGTTTGCGACAGGTGTAAAGTATGCAGCTTCTAGAGCCAAAGAAGTTGTATTGTTATCAATTTCAGAGTTTGCACCACCAAATACACCGCCTAAGCATACTCCTTCTTTTTCTGTTGCAATAAGAACAGAATCTGTTGTTAAAGTTCTTTCAACTTCATCAAGAGTAATGATTTTTTCTCCTTCTTGAGCACGCCTTACGCAAAGATACCCGTTAAGTTTATCCGCATCAAAGGCGTGTAAAGGACAACCATATTCCAACATAACATAGTTTGTTATATCAACGACATTATTTATTGCTCGTACACCTGAAGCAAGAAGTCTTTTCTGCATCCAATCAGGAGAAGGTTTAATTTTTATATTTTTTAAAAGAGCTATAGAATAATATTTGCAAACATCTTTATCTTTAATTTCGACTTTAAATTTATCTGTTGTTAAATCTTTTGTGCATTCAATTTTATTAAATTTTAAAGGAATATTAAACAAAGAACTTAATTCTCTTGCAACACCTATAACTGACATTTGATCTCCTCTGTTTGCTGTTGGTGCAACGTCAAGAATAGTATCTTTTTCAAATCCAAGAACATCTTTAACATCTTGTCCAATTTTAACATTTGGGAATATTCGATTTAAAATCAAAATACCATCTTCTTCTTGATAATTACGTTCAGAAACACCAAGTTCATCTGCAGAACATAGCATTCCCTGTGATTCGACTCCACGGATAACTGCAGGCGTCAAGGTGAACATTTCTCCAGTTTTTCTATCAAGAACTTGGGAGCCTACACTGGCATAAGGTACAATTTGTCCTTCTTTAATATTTTGAGCTCCACAAACGACAGTTTTTAATTCTGAACCAAGATTAACTGTTACAAGATGCAATCTGTCAGAGTTTGGATGAGCATCAATTTTTTCAATTTTAACTGTTTTTATATTTGTAAAACTTGGTTTAACGTCTTCGATGGCTTCTACTTCTAATCCGCTCATAGTAAGTTCATGGGCTATTTGAGATGTTTCAATGTTTGATAAATCAACGAATTCGTTTAACCAATTTAAAGATACTTGCATTTATTTTCCCTCTTAATCTAATTGTAATCTATGTTTTTATTTTAGTACAAAAGAAATTCGATGTAAAATATAATATCTGATGGAGTTTAGAATTATATAAATAAAATATTAACTATTGTAAATATTCTTTCTTAATAGTCCAAAATACAGATGTAATAATGTATATAGGAATATTCAACTTCGATTTATATGTAAATTTTCTTTTCTAAAAATACTTTATAAAAATACGGGGAATTAATTTTAGGAGAATAGAATATGGTTTCAATTAATTTGAGCAGAGTTTCTGCTTATGTGAAACGCGGTACTTCTTATGTTGAAAATGCAGCAAAAAAAGTTGCGGTAAAAACAGAATTTGGCAGAAATGTCAGAGAGGGGTTACATAGGGCAAAAGATGCTATGAATGAAAAGTTTCATTCAATACAAAGCAGCGTTGATAATATAACAAAATACAGAAAAATACTTGAAACTTCAGGAAGACAAAAAGCCTTTGTATTATCTCAAGATAAAGCATTTGTGGATAATTTTAAAAGATATGCTCAAAAAACTGGTTTAAGTGAAGGCAAATATACTCAAATGTCTGAGAATGAATTGTTTGTTTATTTACTTGAGCACGGAGGAGTTGGACCCGGTAAGGCTGCTCAGATTATTTCAAATAATAAAGCTTACTTAGCTAAATTTACACCTGAACAACAAGCTATAATTAAAGCTCAATGCAGCAAAAAGGGTACTACTCGGACTGTTGAAGAAGCTTCTGAAGTTTTGCGTAAAGCTTTTCCTGATGAAAATATCACTGTAGTAAAAGGTCTATCACAAGGGACAATCGGGGAATCCTATATTGTAAAAAGGGCTGATGGGTCTAATGCTGTTGTGAAAATGGTCAAAAAGGGTGTTGATAAAGAACAGTTGGATTTAGAAGAGGCTGTATTTACAAGAATTATCAGTGAATTGGGCGAAACTCCTAAAGAAAAAGCTAAAATGACAAATTATTTTAAAAATTTGTATAAAGATTGGAAAGAGGAATTGAATTTTGCTCAAGAATTTGAGGCCAATAAATTATTACAGCAAGGAGCTCAAAGATACAAGGTAGCAAATATAACAAATTTGTCTAAGGATGGGTCTTGTATTGTAATGGATATGGCACATGGTATTCAGATGGATAAACTTATGGCTATATTAAAGGATTATAAAGCAAATCCTGCCGGTTTTGCCGAAAAATATAAGGATGTTATAAAAGATAATCCTTGGCTTGCAAAGCCGGATAAAGTTATGAAAGATTTGCCAAAAAGCATTTTACGAGCTTTTGATGAACAGTTTATGTTTATGAAAAAAGGTGGTAATAGTATTATGCATGGTGATCCTCACATGGGTAATTATTTTATGACTGTGGATAAAAAAGGAAGATTAATCCCGGAATTTATCGACACAGGTAATTGTGTGAGACGAAATGCACAACAAATAAGTGATGATATTAAGTTTTTCTCAAATTATTTCGTCGGAAATTCAGAAGCTGTTGCGAAGTACTTTGTAGATCAATGCGGCTACAGTGGTGCCAATAAGGGTTCGTTAGTTTCTAAGGTTGCTGATGACATTCAAAAAGAAATTTTTGGAAAAACTCAAAATATTACGGATTTTAAGGATGTTCAAGCATCAATTCAAACAATTTTAGAAAGACATGGTTTGTCTATGAATCCTGAAAGTGCTACTGCTATGAAAGCTCAAATGCAATTTTTCGCAGGTATTTCTGATGCGGGAAAACTTACAGGTAAAAAATTAGATTTTGGTACAATAATTGGAGATATACCGCAGGCAGCATGGGGTATGATTAAAAGAGGTTATAATCCTTGGGGAGCAATTAAGGAAGCTTTAAAATTTGCAAAAAATCAACCTGTTCAAGCTGCCGGTACTGCATATCAATTTAAATTGGCTAATTTACAAAATGTTGCAACTAAGCCTGGGCATATTGAAATAAACGCATAATCTCTAACATACGCAAATTATTTTATGTGCAGTTTTTCTAAATTCAGGTACAATCATGAAAATTTTTAATAATTTAAAAAATACAATAAAAGATATAAGTTCTATTAGTAAATTTTCTAATAGTATTAATAAGTCTGCAATATCAAAGGAAAGCATATTTACATCCAAAAACTTTGATAATTCTATTATTAAAACTATGCCTGAAATTAATCCTGCTAAACATGAAAAGTTTATGGAATATATGGCGGCAAATAAAAAGCTATTAATTGAACCTTCGTTTACTTCAAAATATAATAATCAAGAGTTATTGAGTTATGCTAAAACTAAATGCATTAAAAGTTTAAGTTCTTCTGAACCTAAGGAAACTCTTATATTTGTTGATAAATCCAAACAAAAAATTGTCGGTGAATATGAGGGTATGTTTGATAAATGTTATGTTCCTTCTTCAACGGTTACAAAGTTAAATAAATATACAGAAGGACTGCATGGACATCCTAGTTTTATTTTTGAAGGGCGTGAAGTTACTGCCCCAATTAGTTTACAGGACTTTGCTTTTTTGAATAAAACTAAACTGGCAAAATATACTGCATTTAATAAAAAGGGTGAATTTTCAAGTTTAGAAAAGAAAAATACATTCAGCAGTTTATCTGAAAAACAGATGAATGATTTGGAATCAGAATATTTCAATCATTTAATTGATTCTCTTCCTAAAAAAGAAATCTCAAAAGCAAAAGAACTTCTTTCAAGTTATCAGAAAGACAATAATGTTATTGCAGGTGAAAATTTGATTGAAATGGTTAATAATTATCAGCTTACAAGACGTGGAATGCTTGCTACTGATACTTTTTGGAACAAGGTTGCAGATAAACTAGGTTTGGAATATAAAACAGATTTTTCATTTTAAACTAGTATAGGATTTATAGTTAACAAATTTGCTTTAATTTATATCTTTGTGATAATCTAAAATTAAGGGTAGGATAAAGATATGATACATAGAAAATCACGAGATGAAATTAAGAGAATGCGTCATGCTGGACATATTGTAGCTCTTGTTCATCAAAAAATGAAAGAGGTTGTAGAACCTGGAATTTCTACAAAGGAATTAGATGATATTGCAATGAAAATCATAAAAGAAAATCGTGCTATTCCGACTTTTTTAGGGTATAACGGTTTTCCTGCAAGTATTTGTACATCAATTAATGAACAGGTTGTACATGGCATACCTTCAGAAAATGTTATTTTAAAAGAAGGAGATATTATTGCTATTGACGTAGGTGCAACTTATGGTGGAATGGTAGGCGATAGTGCCTGGTCATATAGAGTTGGTAAAGTCAGTGATGAAGTTGATAAACTTATGAGAGTTACTGAAGAATCTCTATATGCCGGAATTGAACAAATGATTCCTGGAAATGTTTTGGATGATATATCTAAAGCTGTTGAAGCCGTAGCTAACCGTGAAGGTTATGGAATCGTACGTCAGTATGGCGGGCATGGTGTTGGACATGAAATGCATGAAGATCCTTTTCTGTTTAATTATAGCGTAGGTGATAAAACGTTGATTAAGTCAAATATGGCTATTGCTATTGAACCGATGCTTAATTTGGGTTGTGATGATGTTGTTGTCGCTGATGATAATTGGACAGTAAGCACTAAAGACGGAAAACCTTCTGCGCATTTTGAGCATACGGTTATTGCAACTGATGACGGACCATTAATTACTACAAAATTAATGAATTAGTAGGAGAATTGAATGAATTATTATATAGGTTTATCTTTAGCTTCAGGGTCAACTATGGATTCGGGTGTAGCTGTTATTGATGAAGATAACAAAATAATTCTTCTTGATAAACTCTATAAAATGAATGATATAATTTTCTTTTTTGAAAATTTTTCTTCATTAAAAAATTCGAAAATTTGTGTTTCTGTTCCCTTTGACAGAACAATGCTTGAAGGTAAATGGAGAGTTTTATCAAAACCTTATCAACTTGTAGCCACCAATAAATTGATTCCAAATCGGGATAATTGGACCCAAAGACATTCTACCAGAGGCTCTGAATATTTTAGAGAGCTTAATGAATCCGGTATTGAAGTTAATCGATTTGATATTTATATGGCAAGACAGAGTATGCATTTAAATTCTTGTTATAAGGATCGCTCTCCGGCAGATTGTAAATTTTTGCAGCAGGCATTGAAACTGGAATGGGGTTTTTCTGAGCTTCCGTCTAATATGATGCCGATGTCTCATCTGGAAGCTATTATTGGGGCAATTCTAGCTAAAGAAAAAAATCATAATCCTGATAAAATTGTGCCTATTTATAAATTTAGAGGACTTGATGTAATTGATATTAAAGAAAATTTGAATATATCAACAGATGTGTATAATTTTGAAAGGGAGCTTGTGGGAAAGGCAAAAGTGGAATAATTTTACTTTTGTATATATTTTATTGTTATGTTAAAGAAAATAATAGATATTCTTAGTAATCCAATATTGTTTTATGCTGATAAGGCCGGGAATTCCGTATTTAGAAATTTTTGTTGGTTTCGAAATACAGGGTGTATGTATAAATTTACATTGTCTAAAGCTCAGGTTGGGAAAATTTTGGAGTATAGGTTTGAACTTGAGAAATATTTAAAACCGGCTTATTTTATAATTCCTGTGATAATATATTTCATATTTATTCATTTAAAATTTAATATATGGAATATGTTGTTGTGTGAATTTTTATGGATAATTCTGGTATTTTTCTGTCAGGCTACTTGTTCTTATTTGTATAGCAGATTTTTGGTTAAAAATTTTGGAAAATATGAAGTTGTTGAATTCGCTCCGAATCTTCCTCAACATAAATTTGAAGAATTTAGAGCAAATTTTAAGTCAAAAATTATTATAATTATAGCTGCAATTGTTATATTTTTTATTCCTGCATTTATAATTCAATATTCAATAAAGTTAAATGTTACTGCAAAGAGAAATTTTTCGGCAGCAATTAAATTATCCAAGGTTTATTTTGCGCTGTATCCCAAAAATGAAAGTATTTATGATATGAGGGCTTACGCTCTTTATATGAAACATGATTATGAAGCTGCACTAAAAGATTATAAAGATGTTTTAGATATGTCAGGAAAATCTTTCAGTTCTAAAGATTTGGTAAGATTGGCCAATTTACTTTTTTTGGAAAAGAAAATATCAACGCCGGAAAATGCTGTTGATATTTTGAATGAATATGCAACCCGTAAAAAAATGTCTGTTTTGGAGCAGTCTCAATTGTTGTGGATTAAATCTTTATTTAGAATAGAAAATAATTCAACGGAAGCAATAATTCAAGACTATAACGATTTATTAACTTCATTAGACCAAAAAGATGTCAAAAATCAATTTTATATTTCAAGTGATAAAGCTTATGTGCTTTATTTGATGGGTGATTATGAGTCTGCTATAAATTCTTACAATCTTTTGATATCCTATGCAGAAGCAAACAAGAAAGAATATTCAAAAGAACTTAGGTCTTTGTATGCTGAAAGAGGTTTTGCAAAGCGTCAGTGCGGTGATAATATTGGGGCAAACGCAGATTTTGTGGCGTCTGGTATTGATACTTTTGAACTTGAAAAATATGAACCTTCATTCAGTGAACAAGAATTTGTTGTTGATAAATTTTAATTATTTAAGATAATCTTCAAATTTTTTAATATTAACTTTGTACCCGCATCCTTCATGAAGTTTACCAGGGTATGAGACTTTTTTTGCGGGATAATTTCTGCACATTCTTGGTCTATGTTTGTAATCAGAGCAAAGTCCGTCAGGAGTTACCAATTTACATGCAAAAACCAGATTTCCTTCTTTATCTTTCCCTTTTATATAGAATCTTTTATATGCAGGAAAGATAGTTTGCATTATTTTGAATTCTTTTTCTGTATATGTATCAACGCTATACATATAATTACAGCATTTGCCGCATTTTTTACATTCTCCGGTAATGTCGTATGTCAGTTTCTCCGGAACAAAATAAGATAAAAATTCATAGATTATTGATTTTATAAAGTCTAACATTTAATTCAATTTATTACAAAAATACGTAAATTTAAATAACATAATGCCATAACAAATGACTTTTGTGTATAATATCAAATATGAAGAGAATTGATAACATCAGAGTATATGCATGGCTTGAATTTGTAATTTGGCTTATTATAGTTGCAATTACAGTATTCAGTTTCAGATACTATCATTATCAAAATCAGAAACAGTATAAAAGTTATCAAATATTTATGGAAGATGTTGATGGTTTGATTGTTGGTTCTCCTGTGAGATTTTTGGGGGTTCAAATAGGTTATGTGAAGAAAATTCAGATTATATCATCAGAAGTTTACATAAAATTTGTCATAACTCAAAAAGGTCTTGTGCTTCCTGTAGGTTCTATTGCGACTGTTGAGGGTTCAGGACTTGGAGGTTCAAAAGCTCTTGAAATTTATCCTCCAAAATCTGGTCATCCGACAGATAAAATTATTATTACAAAAGAGCCGACACGACTTGGGAAGGTTATAAGTTTATTTGATGATATATTTAAAGAATTGAATGCAATTTTCACTACATTGGATCATACTTCAAGACAATTTGATTTTGAAAAAAGAATTCCTAAAAATGTTGTTGAGCCTGCTGATGTTACAGAAAATCTTATAAAATTTGAAAAAGCTATAGATAATATTAATAATGCAGAAGAAAAGTTTATGAAAAATTTTAATGGAAAAGGTAAAAATTAGGAGTATTTATATGAATCCGGATAAAATTCGAGTAATAGATAATCCTGTAGTTCTTTTAAATTTATGTACAATGCGGGATAAAGATACAGATAGTCAGGGTGTACGAATTGCTACCAGAAAGATTACCAGATGTTTGTTATATGAAGCATCAAAAAATCTTCCGTTGGTAGAAAAAGATGTTACAACTCCATTAACTACGTTTAAAGCTAAGACGGTTGATCCTAATATAAATTTAATTATTTCACCAATTTTACGGGCCGGATTAATTTTTACTGATGAGGCAATTGATATTCTGCCGCAGGCTACAATCAGGCATATAGGAATGTATAGAGATGAAAAAACATTAAAACCTGTTTGGTATTATAATAAAGTCCCAATGGAAGCCGAGCATCCTGAAAATTTTTATGTTTATATAACAGATCCGATGCTTGCTACCGGAAATTCATTGCTTGCAGCTATTGATTTGTATGTAGCTAAAGGTATTCCTGTTAATAATATAAAATGTATATGTATAATTGCTGCACCGCAGGGAATAGAAAATATACAAAGACACTATCCTGATATAGAAATTATTACGGCGGCTATCGACGAGTATTTGAATGAAAAAGGGTATATTGTTCCGGGTATGGGCGATGCCGGTGATAGGATATTTAATACTTAGAAATAATTGTAAAATTTTCTTAATGTAAATATTTATATTATTAAAGATAACTTCTCCTGATTCCGTTAAGAATTACAAGTGTGTAATTTGATATGGAGAATAGTTATGGCAACTTTTAATGTAGCCGCAACAGGGTTATCCGATGATAAAAATAAAGATGTAAAACATACAACAAGACCTGTTCAGCTTACTGTAAAAAGAGGGGATAGTCTTCCTTCAATTGCTAAACAGTTCGGTATGGATACGAAAGAATTTATGGCTTGGACAGGTCTGAAGAAGAGTTCAGTTTCTACAGGGCAAAAAATTGATTTGCCGTCTGCTACTGTTCCTGAAGGTAGAGGCATTTATGCGCTGATTAGAAAATATAATATGACTCTTGATGAGTTTGGTAAGTTAAATAATCTGCCTAAACCTTATAAAGATTACTCTGCATCAAAAGGAGAAGTCTTTTATGTAAAGAATCATTCGCGTTCAAGCGCTAATTCAAAAACTCAGTCAAAGAGAAATGCTGCTCAGGTAAAAAAAGGAACAACTCGTACTAAGTCTGCAATCGCCGCGGGTGCAAAAATTGGAGCTGAAGCAGTAAGTACGGTTGTTAAAAATCAAAAGACTTGGGGGTCTGCTTATACTCCTGAAGAACTTGCCGCAAAAATTTTCCAATCGTCTTCAGAACATTGGGGTGCGGTTGGAAAGCCTGATTTCGATGCATTAATAGATGAAATTAATCCTAAAAATGCTGCTGCCGTTATTAAGGCTTATACTGAAAATCCGAAAAATAAAAACAAAGAAAGTTTGATAAATACTATAACCAGTGAAATTAGTAGTAAAGAAGGTGCAAGAAAAGCAGCTGTTATGAAAGTATATGATGCTTTAGCTACAGCTAAAAAAACTTCAGCTTCACAGAGAGATGTGTTTAAAGCCGAACTTGATAAAGAATTTAACGGTTGGGGGATGGTTGATACTGAAAAAATGGATAAAATGATTTCTTCTATGCTATCAACTAATGTAAAGTCTTCCAAATCACATTCTGCAAAAAAGAGCAACAATAGTTCAGTAAAATTGACAAAGAATTCTGGAAAATTTACTGTCTCCAGTTTGCAAAAAGGTGCAATTAAATCTGCAAAAGATGAAGCTACTCAGAAATTTAAATCTTTTTGTAAAGCAAATAACATTCCTTTTGACTTAAATAAATTGGATTTGGCTCCTATAGAAAGAATTCCTGAACCTACTGTTAAAGGTGGAGTTATTGTAGCAAAAGAATCTGAACTTCTCAGACCCACAACAAAACCTAATGGAAAGGTTGTAATATTAAATCCAGGACATGGAGGATATAGTTCAAGAACTGGTTATTTCGATCCTGGTTCATACAGCTTTATTAAAAAAGGTAATGGCAAATATGCACCATTATTAGAGTATGAAAAAATGAAAAATTATGCTGAAAGCTTATCCGAAAAATTAAGAGCAAAAGGTTATGCTGTAGTTATTACAAGTGCTCATGTTCAGACTGTTTCGGATCAGCGTTCAATATCTAATTTAGTAAAAAATTTGAACACAGGTAAAAAAGGTAATCAAAAATATGACAAAAATAATATTGTATTTATTTCTCTTCATGCAGATTCTGAACCGGGTAAATCAGGTTCCGGAGTATGTTACGATTCAAGATTTTCACAAGATACAAGATTAGCAAATGTATTTAAAGATAACTTGAATACTGATGATTGGATAAAGGCAGGTTTATCTGAAAGAAATTGGAATGTCCCAACAAAGGGATTACAGGTTCTTCATCAAACAGAAGATATTCCATCTGTTCTTGTCGAGGTTGAATATGTAAATGGTTCAAAGAGTAAAAATTTGGATTCTTCGGCATACCAAAACAGGTTTGAAAATAAATTAATTAGCGGCCTTAATTCTTATTTTGACAGATAATTTAGCAGGTTATACGATTATGGATTTTTTAACAAAATTATGGAATTACATAAAAGTTCAGTTTGGCGGGAAGTCTGATGATTCTTCCGTTCAAAAATCTTCTTCACCTAAAAAACCTATTTTTAACAATAAGAAAAATACTTCTAAGCCGAATGAAATTCCGATGATGAGGGATATTTCCGACCAGCAGATTCAAATAAATAGTAATAGGGCGAAATATATAACCGTTGTTAAAAATCCTGATTATAAGGTAAAAGCAGGAGATAATCCGGAGGTTATTGCTAAAAAATTCGGGGTTGAAACAAGAGCTCTCTTAGCTGCAAATGGTTTAACTGAAGCTAGTGCAAAAAAAATAAAAGTTGGTCAGGTTTTAAAAGTGCCTGTTTCTCGACGGATTAAAAACGTTAGGAATTTAAATGATATTGCAAAATCCATGGGTGTTAGCCTTGATTTTGTTAAGAAGCTAAAAAAAGTTGAAGATAAAGCACATCTTCCGGAGACAAAATTTCATAATACTCCGTATAAAGACGATGCAGGAGTTGAAACAATAGGTATAGGCCATGTATTGAAAACGGGCGAACCTCGTGAATTAACTAATCTTCAAGTATGCAGTTTGTGCGCTAAAGATTTATTAAAAGCAGAGGAAAATCTCAGTGTTGTTCTTGGCGGGCAAAAAGTTTATGACAGAATTCCGCAAGGTTTAAAAGAAGCGGTTCTCGATATGACTTTTAATAAAGGTATTATTGATGATGATTCTTTCAAAGGGCTTGTTTATTGTTTAAAACAAGGGAAATGGGAAGCAGCAATTAATAAACTTACATATAATAAATCGACAAAAACTAAACAGGAGATGAGCGGATTAAATAAACGCAGATTATTTGATATTTCACTTGCTACAAAAATATATGGGAATAATATTCCTCAGAGTAATATAAATACTGCACAGCAAGTATATAATCGCGGTGTTGAACTTTTGCGTATAGAATGTAAAAAGAAAGGTATAAATTTTGCTAATCAACTTGCAGGTTATAATAATGATGTGAAAAGTTATTTTGGGGATAGAATTAAACTCAAATTTATAACAAAGTAACTATTTCACCTATCTTTTCATTATGATTTGTTGTAATATCATGCGAAATGTCAATTTTTCCCCAGTGGAGATTATTAATTAAATCAATGGTTACAATTTCTCTTGCCTGCATATTTGAATCACATATTTTGACAATAAAACCTTCTTCAAGTTCAGTGTTTACAACAGCACACAATCCCCCTGCACCAACTTTTGCAACAAGGTTATGAGATTCTGATATGATTTTTGTATCTGTTCTATTTTCTCCACCTATTACATAAGGATGATTTAAAAATGCATTTTTAATTTTTTCATAGCGAGGGTTACAAAATAAATTCAAATAGCCTTTTATGATATTTCCAAGTGGCATGGAATGTATTGGAACTCCACAGCCGTCTTTTGTTATTGGATATTCTGTTTTTACTTCACATAATTCATATATTTTTTTCTTGATTTCTTGTTGAAGTGGATGATGAATATTGTCATAATTATCCATATCCCAATCTTTAAGTTTACACAATCCCAGCATCATGGCGTGTTTGCCTGAACAATTGTTATGTAAGACTGTTGGAGTTTCACCGTTTAAAAGTAGTTTTTCCTGTGCTGTTTTTGATATGGGCTGATGATTTCCGCATTTTAGCTTGTCTGTAGGTATTTCAAATTTATTTAAAATATTTTTGACAAGTTCCACATGAATCTTTTCACCGGCATGTGAAGCTGCACATATAGCAATTTCTTCTTCTGTAAGACCGAATTTTGTATCCAATCCGTAGTCAATCATTAATGCTGCTTGTAAAGGTTTAGCACAAGAGCGTAAAAAGAACGGATAATTTTTATCTTCTCCAACTTGTTCAATTATTCTGTTTTTATTTGCTTTTATAATATAACCAAAATGTTCTTGTTCTATAAGACCGTCTCTTATATAAACAATCAATTTTGCAGGGGCTGTATTAATTTTGTTTATCATTATTTTTCACCATTGCAAGGAGTTGTGTTAATTTCATTTTTAACTGTTTATTTTCTTTTTTTAAATCTTCAATTTGTTTTTCGTATTCATCAGAAGTTTTAACATATTCTTGATTAATTTTTGGTATTTCATTGTGATCAAGTACAAATCTTTTTTTTGCTTCTTCTTTGATTGAAAGTATAATATCAAGTTGTTTTTGTGTTATCAAGCCAAGATCTACAAGTGATTGCCCGAATTTTTTATTTTCTTTTTTATTGTTATAGTTATCCACAGCTTTATCAAGTTCAGCTTCTGATATTATACCATTTTGGACAAAATATTCTCCTGTTCTGTATTTCCCGGCTAAGAATCCGGCAATATTAAGGATTTGCGAATTATCAGGAATTTGCAGATAACCTTCATCCACACAAAATAGAAAATAGTTTGCTATTTCTTCCATTGACATATATGTATTTAAAGTAATTTCGGAAATGCTTGAATCGTTATCACAGTATTCCAAAATGTTATAAATATTCATATCAAAATTTGATTTTTTATAGTCGAGCTCACATTTACCCTTATATGTTAGTACGGGTTTATATGTTGCAAAAATATATGCCAGGTCATTTTCTTTATCAATTTGTTCTGATAATTGGACATATATTATTTCTTTTATCCAACTTGGAAAGTTCGATATTTTTTCTAAAAATTGTTTTAAAAAATTTCGTTGCATTTTATTCTCTCTATAATCAATCTGTATTTTATCATTAAATCTTCTTTAGTTCAAGCTTTTTAAATATTTTTGGATGTTAAGTTAGTTGATTAATTTTTTCTTCAAATGTAATATAGTATATAAACAGATGAGGGAGAATTATTATGGAAAATGATACTAAAAGTTTAGATAAAAAAACATTTATCATTATTTTATTAGTTATATTAGGTTTTTTAATTTCACTTGACTTAGCATATATTTATTTTGAAGCAAATTTTAATCAGTATGCTTTACCAAGTTTTTGTTCAATAAGTGAATTTGTTGATTGTGATGGTGTTGCAAGAACAACAGAATCTCAATTTTTAGGTGTTCCTCTTGCTTATTGGGGAATGTTTTTGTATGCATTTATTCTTTTACTTTTGTTTGCAGACAAATTAAAAAAATTGCCAGGTTTAAAATTTTTGGAAGTATTTAAAAATAAGTTTCATTATATCGCATCTTTGGGACTTATTTCCTTCACAATTTCTATGATTTTATTATGTGTAAGTTTGTTCGGAATTCATAAACTTTGTATAATGTGTGCAATTACTTATGTTATAAATCTTTTAATAGGTATTGTTGCCGCAAAGGGAATTGATGGCTTTTTTGTCGGTGCAATTAAACAAAGTTGGATAGATTTTACGGATGCATTAAAACCAATTCCGTATAGAATAGCATTTATTGTTGTAATGCTGTGTGCTTGCGGATTTTTGGGGTGGGCATTTACAAGTGCCAAATTTTCACCTGCATTGAAATTTGATAGAGAATTTGGTGAATTTACGCGCGCTACAACCAATAAATATGCTATTAAAGGTAATGTATTAGGTTCAGATGCTAAAGATGCTATTGTTTTAGACGTGTACTCAGATTATATGTGCCCTATGTGTTATGCATGCAATATTATGCTTCACAAATTGGTAACTGAGTTTAAGAATTTGAGAGTTGAGCATCATGCGCTTCCTTTGGATACAAGTTGTAATAAATTCTTAAAAGAAGAATTTCACCATGGTTCATGTACTATGGCAAAATATGCTGAAGCAGCTCAAATGCAAGGTAAATTCTGGGAAGTTAATTCGTTGTTCTTCGAGAAAAAACCTAAAACTGAAGAGGAAGTTTTAGATGTTTTGAAAAATTCGGGATTTGGCTTAGATATGGATAAACTTGAAAAAGATGCTCACAGTAAAGAAGTTGATAAAATTATACAAGATGATATAAATTATGCCATATATTATAAGCAAGTTGGTACTCCTGCTCTCAAGCTTGGCGATGATTTCGAATTGGGTGTAAAAGGATATCATCAATTGAAAAAATGGGTAATTGAGCATGGTGGAAAAACAAAGAGTATCTTCTAAAAAACAGATATTATTACACGCTTGTTGCGGTATATGTTCAGCTTATCCCATATCTTTTTTACAGGATATGGGATATTCTGTTGTAGTTTATTTTTACAATCCAAATATTTATCCGGAGCAGGAATATCAAAAAAGGTTGGATGCAGAAAGACAATTGTGTGAATATTTTAGTTGTAAATTGGTTGAAGGAGTATATGAGCCTGATATCTATTATAACTTTGTAAAAGGATTTGAGAATGAACCGGAAAAAGGTGCTCGTTGTACTAAATGTTTTGAGTTGCGGCTTTTAAATGCGGCCAAAACTGCAAAATTGTTAGGTATAAATGAATTTACAACATCAATGGTAATTAGTCCGCATAAAAATTATGAAAAACTTACAGCTATCGGTGAAAAAATTGCTTTAGATGAAGGTTTATCTTATCTGTCAACTAATTTTAGAAAAAATGATGGATTTTTAAAAACTAACCAAATTTCAAAATCTTTAAATTTATACAGACAGAATTATTGCGGCTGTAAATTTGCTTTGAGAATTTAATAATTTCATACATTTGGACTATGACGTATTATCTTTAATATCATATAATAACCTTGACGTAGAAGATATTTTTATTAAAAGGAATTCTAAAGAGGATAAGATAATGAAGAAGAAAATCGGGTTATTACTAGCGGCAGTAATGGTATTAAATACAGTATCTTCAATGGCTTATGGATTTACAAATCCGTTGAAGAATTATAATTTATATGAAGATACTCACCCGACAACTAAAGCTGATGATGGAACCGGAGATACAGAAAGAGCTCTGGGAGAGTTCTATTCAAATTCTCTTGCCGGTCAACATAATGCTTCTTCCGCTTCTTCATCATCTTCAGACTCTGATTATACATCTGATTCGGAAAATGGTGAAGCCAGAGCTCTACGTAGAAATGAAGCTTTACGTGAATCTTCTCGTAAGATTTATGGAAATCCGGAGGTTCCTGCAGGATGGATTGATGCTCCGTCTTTCTATGCAAATCCATCTTTTGAAAGCATTAAAGAAAAGTACAGAAAGAGTAATTTTGCCGGATGTTTGCAGGAATGTATTTCCTATGTGAGACTTTATCCTAATGATACATTAGGTTTTTATTATCTTGCAATGAGCTATTCTAAAGTCGGTGATAAAGAAAATGCTATCAAGGCTTATGAAATGGTAATTGCATTAAATGCAAATCCAATGATTGTAAAATATGCTACTAATGGCCGTAACTGCGTATTGGAAAATGAAGATGAAACTTGTTATCCAAATGTTAATGAGCCTGAATTGTTATATCCTTACGCTCATCTTGCAACTGAAGCTGAACTTACACCTGTGGATCCTAATACTCTTGTTAACAGAAATCTTATCAAACTTCAGGAAAAACTTTCACCTAAGCCTAAGACAGATGAGAATAATCAATCAAGTAATAGTAAAGATGACGAAGAAAAAGGTAAACTTACTCTGCCATTTGGAACTCAGGATGATAAACTTGATAAATTTATCAATGCACCATACGGTAATGGCTTGTCTCCGGATTTGAATAAAGAATATAAACAACTTCAATTGAGAAAACTTCAGGAAACAATTAATACAGGTGAAGATGGTCCGGAAAAAGACTTACGTGATATAAAAGATATTAAAAAGTTTGACAAACAGAAGTCTGATTTAGGAACTGTAAAGCTTGCGTATGTTGCTCCATCAGACGCTATGGAAGAATTAGTTAAAGATCCTGAATATCAACAATCACAAAGAGAGTTGAATGAATTAAGAATGTTATTGGGAAATGACAGTACTAAAAGTTCAAATGATGATTTAATGGATTTAATTCCTTATATGTCAGAGCAGGATAAGAACTTGTCTCCGGAAGTTATTCAAGCAATGATGGTTAAATCAATGATGCCTGATTTTACATTTGTAAATAGTGATAGTAAAAATCTGTTATAATAAATGTTAAGCCTATGACAGTTGAATATGAGCAGGTAAAAAAAGATTTTCTATCAGGCAGGATTAAGGGCTGTAGAGCATTTTTTGAGCAGAATAAATATTATACCGAAGCCGGATATTGTTATATTATTTTGGATAAATTAGAAAAAGCTCAACAAATGTTTGAGTATGCGGTAAAATATGATATTAGAGCTCATTGGGGACTGTTTCTTTTGCAATTATTGAGTGGTAAGATTTCAAGGCAGCCAACATATTTTGAAGTAAGAAATTTTTTAGAGATTGATTTAAATATATTGATTCTTTACTGCAAGGGTGATTATGTTGAAAGAATCATAAGATATGCGGATTTTATGGCATTTTACAATCCCGAATGTTATAAATTTATAGGAAGAGCGTTTTGGGCAAATGATTTGATTCCTGCAGCAATGTTTTTTTTAAGAAGGGCTAAAGATAAATTGTATAATGACCCGGAACTGCATTACTTATTAGCCTATATTTATTATTCTAAGGAAAATGATATGGCAAAATCTATCAAGGCTCTTGAAACTTGTTTAAATATTTTGCCAAAGTATGCGCCTGCAAGTAAATTACTTAAACTTATTTCTGGGTAATATTATTTTATAAGTTGTGATTTGATTTGTTTTATAAATTGTTCATGATAGTATTGGTTTATGAAAAGGAAACCAATAGTTGCTATAGTTGGAAGGCCTAATGTTGGCAAATCTACTTTTGTAAATCGTCTTATGGGCGGTAGACATTCAATTGTTGATGATTTGCCCGGGGTTACACGCGACAGAATATATTTTGATGTTGAGTGGCAAAATAAAGGTTTTACAGTTATCGATACAGGCGGTATAATCCCCGGGGATGATGATGATATTATGGTTTCTATTTTTGATCAAGCAAAGTTAGCCTGTGAAGAAGCTGATAAGATTATCTTTCTTGTTGACGGAAAAGATGGTATTAATCCGATTGACTATGATATTGCAAATATTCTGCGACAGTCAGGAAAACAAATATATCTTGCGGTGAATAAGTGTGATAATCCGGAATCTTTGATGATGACGAGTGATTTTTATGCTCTTGCTCTTGGAGAACCTATAGGAATTTCCGCACTTCATGGTTCTGGGGGTGTTGGTGATTTGTTGGAGATAGTAACAGAAGACTTTGAGGTATTTGAAGAGGAAGAAAAAGATAATAGAATTAGAATTGCAATTGTAGGTCGTCCTAATGCTGGAAAATCGTCTATTGTCAATTCAGTATTAAACGCAGATAGGGTAATTGTTTCTGATGTTTCTGGTACAACAAGAGACAGTATTGACAGTTATGTTACATATAAAGAGTCTGAATTCATTATTGTAGATACGGCAGGTATTAGGAAAAAATCAAAGGTAGATTACGGAGTTGAAAAGTTTGCTGTAGATAGAGCTATACGTTCAATAAGAGAATGCGATGTTGCAGTTCTTGTCATTGATGCGAAAGAAGGAATTTCAGATCAAGATAAAAAGATTTCATCTATTATAACAGAAGCAGGGAAGGGAATTATAGTTGCTGTTAATAAATGGGATTTAGTTGAAGATAAAAAAGCTAATACAATTAATAAATTTGAGAAAGAATTATCTGCTCAAATCCCATTTTTAAGTTATGCACCTAAAATATTTATAAGTGCTCTTACAAAGCAGCGTTTAGGTCAAATTTTTGAAGAGAGCGTAAAGGTGTATAATCAGTGTACGAAACGAGTTTCTACAGGCCTTTTGAATAAGGTTATTAATGAAGCTTATGCTTTGAACCCGCCGACAAGTTTTAAGGGAAAAAGATTAAAGATATATTATATTACTCAAGCGGCAGTACAGCCTCCTACCTTTGTTCTTTTTGTAAATAATGAAGAGTTATTAAAAGATAGTTATAAAAGATATCTAGAAAATAAATTGCGCGAGGCTTTTGGATTTTTTGGAACTCCGATAAGGATATCTGTGCGGGAACGAAAAGAGAAAAAATAAATTCAATTATTATAATTATCTAGTGTTTCATTAATAAGATTTATCATTTGATCTCTCAGATATTTTGGAGAAATTATTTCACAATTATAGGTGTATCTCATTAATCGTTTTAAAAGAGTATCAAATGGTTCGTTTTTATTAATAACTGTCAGATAACCGTTTTTGTCATAACCATCAGAGTATTCGTTTTCTTTTAATTTATATGTTTTTGCAAGCCGATTTTTTAATTTATATACAACTGTAGTTGTAACAAGGCTGGATTTTGCTAGTTGTGGTAGTTTTGAAATTTGTAGTATATTTGATATCGGAATATCAATATTTGCATTGCTTACAGAATCGTATACCCGTAAATATACATTTCTGGTGTCATATAAAATTTCTTTAGGGGTGCATTTACATTTTACTTCTTTATTATTTTTTTGATAAAGAACATTTATTATAAATTTTTCCTTACAAATTTGTTCACATTGTTCAATTTGGTCTCTCAAATTTGAGTAATAGAATGAAAAATCATAATTTTTGTTTAATTTGTTTAGTTTATTTTTATCCTCATTGTTCATCCGAAGGGTCAAAGAGTTTATAAATTCGTTCAAATCTTGAGTAATTTTTGTATCAGGAAAGTTCTTTGTTGAATTAATCAAAATACTTATTGATTTTAAATCATCAATATTATATCCCATTGAATACAAACTGCTTTGAAGAGTGTATTTATTTTTATATTTTTTTATTTTAATACCAAAAACTTTTAAAGTATTTATGTATTTATTTAGAACAACTTGAATATTATTTGTTGATTGTTCGCTTAAATCATCCTTAAATATTTCGACCACGCTGTTATAGTCAGCCTTGTCTTCATATAAAAGGATAAGAAGTTTGAAAATTTTGATACATCCGTCATTTAGTTTTGTATTATTTATTTTCTTCTTCAATGTATCCTTCTTTCATTGTTTTTAGTGATGATATAATATATGATTTAAAATTTTCCGGGTATAAAACTTTGCATCTGTTGGAATAAGACATAATTCTTTGCATAATTTCAAATTTATTATGTGAAGTTATTTCGATTAATGTTTTCTTTTTGGTTGATTTAATAATTTTTTCACAACTTAACAGTTCAATATCTTCATCGTTATTAAATAACTCATAGCCTACAGTAAGCATTGGTATGCTAAGCTTTGATTCATGTATATTGACGCTTAGTATTTTTATAATTTTTGAGACTAGAAAACTTGAATAATTTTTGTGTTCAGAGTTTATTCCGCTAACATATAATTTCCCGTTAGTAATAGATAATTTATCAACAACGATAGTTATATTTTTCTTTCCTGAATTAAGAGAGTTATATAACATTGTAATTTCGGTATTATTTTGGGCATAATTGATTAAATCTTTAAGTATTTGTTGATTAATATTGTTGAGTGGAGAAATATTTTGCAGTTTGATTTTTAAATCTTCATTTGTAATATATTGGGAAAATTTTTCGAAAAATTTTTGCAAAGAAATTAAATCAGCAATTTCAATTGACTTTGAAATTGCTTTATAAATTTTCAAAATACTTCGTGTTTGATTTTCATCAATTTTTAACTCAAATGGGTGTGAATCTATCGAATATCGAGTGATTCCGTCTTTTGTTTGGCGTGTAATATTGCAACCGATTTTTTTGAGAGAATTAAGGTAAATCCTAAGTGTATCAGTAGAAATGCTCTCATGCAGATATTCATGATTTGTAAGATAATCTTTTAATTCTTTATACGATTTAGGCCCGTCCAATAACAGTGAAAATATGAGTATTGACTTAAATCCGGTAAAAGACATGAGATTATATGTAACAGTATTTGTTTTCATAAATTCTTTCATAATCTTTTTCTTACTTTCCTCAAATTGACTCTATCACAAACTTTCAGGAATTTCTAATCCCAAAATATACATGCTTCATGCTTTAACTGTAATTTTATATTGTCAAATAAAATATATATAAAATTTTACATGATTTCATTAAATTTGCTTCATTAAGATTTAATAACACGAATTTTATCTTATAAAATCGGGGGGCATGGTCAAATGTAAAAAAATAATAATTTTTTTTTACTTGTAATCGGTAAAGATTAGGTCTAAAGTAATATGTATAGAAAGAAAGCCGAATTAAAATCATAAGGCTACCAGACAGTGGAAGGAAAAATTTAATAATTACTAAAATATAAATGGTAATTCGAGGTTAAGAACAGATTGGACAAAAGAAATAGAGGTGATGGCAGAGAAGTCCAAAAAGGGAAAAAGAGATTATTGAGGGACAGTGAGAATGCTGTAAGATTAGGGATATTTTTTAGTTTACATCTTAATATTATTTTTTGTATATCTAGTTTATTAAGGGAGTAGTTTAAGACTTTAAGAGAGAGTAAGGATAGTTGTAAACTTTTTAATTAGTTCGTACTTGCACAAGTACGGGCTTTTTTATATTATAAAATTATTATGGGAGAGCTTGAATCAAAAAGAATTATAGCGTTAATGTCAGGAACATCATGTGATAGTATTGATGCAGGATTATGTGAAGTTTTTCCTGATATGTCTGTAAAACTTATTCAAGGTATAAATTACAAATATCCGCAACATATTCGTGCAAAAATTTTTCAACTTTTCCGAGGTGAAGCATCAATAAAAGATATTTGCCAAATGAATTTTGCTATCGGGAAATGTTTTGCTGATGCATGTAATGTTTTGATTTCTGAGTTTGGAAAGCCCGATTTTATTTCAAGTCATGGACAAACTGTGTATCATTATCCGTTTGATGAAAAACTTGATGGGATTAATTTGAAAAGCACTCTTCAGCTGGGTGAAAGTTCAGTTATTGCACAGGAAACTGGATGTTTAACAATTTCAAATTTCAGAGAGGCTGATATGGCTCAAGGTGGGCAAGGGGCTCCTTTGGTTTGTTTTGCCGATGAGAAATGGTTTAAAGGTAAGTCTGGAAATAACAAAAATTATGCGATTCAAAATATTGGCGGGATTTCAAATGTTACGGTTGTTTCCAGAGATTATGATACATTTGGATTTGATACCGGGCTTGGTAATATAATGATTGATTACTGTATGAACAAGTACTTTTCATGTCCTTATGATAAAGATGGAAACATTGCACGTAGTGGAATTATATCTGAAAGTTGGTTGGATTGTTTAATGCAAGATGAATATTATTTTATAGAACCACCAAAATCTACAGGAAGAGAATATTTTTCTCCTGAATATATTGAGAATGCTTTGAAATTTGCTCCAAGTGAACCAAAGGATATTATTGCAACTGTTACTGCGTTGACAGCTAAATCAATTGCTGCAGCGTATGAGCGGTTTATATATCCTAATGTGGAAATTAATGAGGTTGTTGTTTGCGGTGGAGGGGCTTATAATAAAACTTTAATGAAATTTTTAAGAACCTATTTACCCGCTCATATAGATTTAAAAACTTGCGAAGATTATGAAATTTCAAATAATTTTAAAGAGGTCATGGCATTTGCACTTCTTGCTTATTGTACTTATTATGGAATTCCTAATAATTTACCGTGCTGTACAGGTGCAAAAAAACGTGTTGTTATGGGAAAATTTACATACTAGATAGATTTAGTCTGGGGTAATTATAAGATATGTATATTTTGATATCTGTGTCTTTCTAAAGAAATATTATTAACTCTCATATTTTATTTTGTAAACAAATGTAACAAACCCCCAAACATGTGAAATTGGGCATTTTGGGATGTTTTTATATATTTAAGAGTAAAAAAATGAGAGAGTAATATGTCAGTTGATTTGTCAAAACTGAATAGACCAGGAACTGCGGCTTCTTTTGGGACCCGTTCCAAAGGTAAGTTACCTACTTCGCGACAAGCGACGGTGAACTTATTAAACTCTTCTACTGCAAATAAAACAACAGTTTTCTCATTAGACTCAAAAAGTAAAAATAATTGGGTTCAAGGACAATCTGTAAGTAGAGATCATAGCAAATATGATTTTCAGGGAATACGAGGACGTAATAAGAAAGGTAGTGGTTATCAGGTTCGCAGAACTTCTGTTGCCGCATCTTCTAGAGTTGCAACAAATACTAATCTTAATATTGATAATAATAACGCATTTTCAACAGGTCAAATGGCTGCAGGTGGCATTCTGGGTACTGTCGGTTTATTAAATAAACTTGGAGTATTTGGTTCTAAAGGAACATCTGCAGCTGCCCCTACTAATACTCAGAGACTTGATGCTGCTTTGGGAGGTTTGTCATCAGCTTCTTCATTGACTTCATCATCAGCATCATCATTTGTTTCAAGTATGACAAGTGCTAAAGATTCTGCAACGTTACGTTCAGCTATTGCAGAAGCTAATACCAAAAAGAGTGAATTGTCTACTATAGTTGGTACCGAAGCTCAGTTTAAAGCAAAACAAACAGAAATGAAAAGTAATATAAAAACTCTTGAAGGTGAAGTTAAAACTGCTGAAAAGAATGTGGAAGATAAAACGCAAGCAGTTTCAACTTCAGAACAAAAGGTTAAAACATTAACTACTCAAAGAGATGTTAAGAAAGGCGCATTAACAAATGCTATGACTAAGAAAAATCAATGTAGTAAGGCTTATGCTGATGCTCATGCAAATACGGTTTCAGCTCAAGCATCATTTGACAGAGCAAATGATGCATTACGTGATGCAAAACCAACTGATCCAGGATATAAGATGTTACAGAATGCAAAGCAACAGGCAGAAATTGCATTGAAAAATGCTAAAGAAGCTGAAGAAAAAGCTAAAACAGCATTAGATAAAGCAAATGAAGATGTTGTAAATGCTGATAAAGATGTCAAAGAGGCAGAAAAAGATTTACAAACTGCTCAAAAGAATTTGGATGCTGCAAAAGACGAACAAACTAAAGCAAAAAAAGATTTAGATAAGGCTAACAAAGAGTTGGATGCTAAAAAAGCTGAATTACAAAAACAAAATGATGAATTGGATAAACTTGAACAAGCAAAAGAAGATTTAGATAAACTGTCAGCCGAAATTCCTAAACAAGAAGCTAGATTGAAAGAACTTGAACAAAAAGAACAAGACGAGTTTAATGAATTGTCAGACAAAATTGATAGTAAAGTTGAAGATGTAAACAATCGTTCTAAAAAAATTGATGCCAGTGATGGTATGAGCATTGCTGAGCGAATCAGACAGAGAAGAAATGAGCGTGCTGACTCTAAAATAGATAGTATGTCAGAGCAAAAGAATGCACTTGCAGATAATGTTGCAAAAACAAATATTCTAAGAGATAACTCTAATGTTATAATTGGTGCAGATAATCAAGAACTTCGAAGCGGAGACCTGCCATCAGGCAAAAAGGTTTACTTTATAGGAACAAAAGAAGTTTCTCAGGCTGAGTATGATGCAGCAGTAAAAGGAGCTCAAGCTTAATTAAAAATTACAAACACTTTACTTTTTATAATTAGTATATTAAAATATAATCAACAAGCAGTATTGCAAAACAAAAAAGAACGGTTACCCCGTTCTTTTTTTCGCGATAGAGGCTGGAACTCAATTTCTTATCATTGTATGGTGTAAGAGTTTGGTAAATTTTAAATCAAATGAAGTGAAAATTTTGTTAATATATCGGACTCTACCTGATTAGAGAAACATGGGCACATAAATATGAAAGCAGGTGTAGATGAAACAGGAAGTTAACAGATTAGAAGTATTAGAAGCTATTACACCACTGATTGAAAATACAGCAATGCGTTTCAATCTGATTCCAATTGAAATAGATTTTTCAAAAGAAAATCACAGATGGTTTTTAAGAATATTTTTATATTCAAAAGAACACAATGTTACTTTGGATGATTGTGAAAAGGTTACACGTAGCTTGGAAGATTTTTTGGATGAACTTATACCTGTTAAGTATTATCTTGAAGTTTCTTCACCTGGTTTAGAGAGAAAATTTAAATCAGAAAAAGAGTTTATTATTTTTAAAGGTAAAAGGATAAGTTTGAAATTAAAAGAACCATTGATTGGAGAAACAGAAAAAATATTTAAAGGAGAAATTCTTGATTATGATTACAATGAAGGTTTAACATTTTTCAGATTTGATGATGGATGTGAACTGCAAATTCCAAAGGAAAATATACAATCGGCAAAATTATATATTGATTAAGCTGGTGTAATTGATAAATTTATAACAAATATTATAAAACGAAAGGAAACATAAATATGATTAAAATCGGAGCAGGAAACTTAAATGAAGTTTTTGAAGAATTGGAAAAAGAGAAAGGTATTTCAAAAGAAGTAGTTATTTCTTCATTATGTGATGCAATGGTTGCAGCTTATAAAAAACATTTGAGATTAAAAGAAATTCAAAATGTAGAAGCATTTTTGGATGAACAATCCGGTGAAATTGGTATATTTAAAGGGAAAACAGTAGTTGATTCTGTGGAAGATGAGGATAATGAAATTTCTCTTGCTGAAGCAAAAGAAATTGATGAAGATGTAGAATTAGGTGATGAAGTTAAGCTGGAAGTAACTCCGGAACAGTTCGGACGAATTGCTGCTCAAGCAGCTAATCAGGTTTTAACTCAAAGAATTAGAGAAGCTGAAAGAAATCTGGTTTTAAATGAATTTTTGGATAAAAAAGGAACACTTATTACGGGTATAATTCAAAAAGTTGATGATAGAAGAAATGTTATTGTCAATATTGGTAAAACTGATGCGATTATGCCTAGAAAAGAACAAATACCCGGTGAATACTACAAACCTGGTAATAGAATAAGAGTATTTGTTTTAAATGTAAAGGAAACAACGAGATTGCCTCAAGTAATTGTTTCCCATGCTCATGCTGAAATCGTAAGGGAATTGTTCGAACTTGAAGTTCCTGAAATTGAAGACGGTATTGTTGAAATTAAATCAATTTCTCGTGAAGCCGGATATAGAACTAAGATTGCAGTTTGGTCAAATGATCCGGAAGTGGATTCTGTAGGCGCTTGTATCGGACCTAGAGGAAGCAGAATTCAGACAATTGTCGGAGAGTTGAAAAATGAAAAAATTGATATTGTCAGATATTCGGAAGATCCTGTAGAATATATTGTAAATGCTTTGTCTCCTGCAAGAGTCGTTTCTGTTGATATTATGGCAGATGATGAATTTGCTCATGAAGCTATGGTAGTTGTTCCTGATGACCAGTTGAGTCTTGCAATTGGACGTGAAGGTCAGAATGTAAGACTTGCTCATAAATTAACAGGTTGGAAGATAGATATTAAATCTGTTTCGCAAATGGAACGTGCAGAATCTCAAGAAATAAATAATTATGAGTATGAAGATGAATCTCAAGATTCATCTGAAGAAGATATTGTTGATTCTGATGAACTTCAGGAAGAAATTGAAGAAGAAATGAATCAACATGAATTAGATGAAGAAGATATGCAAGAAAGTGGTATATCGGAAGAAGTTGAAGAGTAATTAGCTTTTAAAATATTTTGTTAAGCGGCTCTGAATTTTATAAAATCCAGAGCCGCTTATTCTTTTATTAAGTAATGTATTAATTCTAAAGAACTAGACTTTAAAAATCCAATTAGATATCTTATAATATATATGTGGGATATACATTTGCCTAGTGGAGGATTGGATGAAAAAACGTTGGTATGAGCTGTTGCCGGATGTTTGTATAGTAATTAGTCGTGTTGAAATGGCGAAAGACTTTGATAGGACGCGTTATGCTAAGGAGATACTAAAAGAATTACATATTGCCGGTTATAAGCCTAATACACAAATTTATATGCAACGTATTTCAAGTTACGAGATGCGTCGTTGGTATGATAATAATCGAACATTATTTATGGCATTTGAATATTTAAAAGATGCAGATGAGGAAATGCAAAAATCTGTTGCTGTGAAAGTACTTAATTTTATGCGGAGTGAACAAGCAGCATAGTTACTGATTTATAGGGGAAATCGTTTAGTTTCGGTTTCCCTCTTTGTTAATATTAAACCAGTCCTTCTTTCAATGCTTTTACTGCTGCTTGTGTTCTGTCATCAACTACCAGCTTTTGAATAATATTACACACATGGGCTTTTGCCGTATGTGAAGATATTGTTAAAGCTTCTGCTATTTCATTGTTTGATTTGCCTTCTACAACCAGTTTCAGCACTTCATATTCTCGTTGTGTTAAATTGGAATGTTGTTGTCTGAACATTGCTCTTGACATTTGTCGTTGTGGAACTAATCCTTTATTTTTATCACGTAGAATAGGTACAGCCAGTGGATCAATCCACATTGCGCCGTCTTTGATTGTTTGAATTATCATTTTGAGAATATCTGTATTGATATCTTTCATAACATAAGCGCATGCTCCTGATTCAAGGGCTTCAATTACTTCTTGTTCAGATAGATGTGATGTTAGTATGATGATTTTAGCGTTGGTGTTTAATTCAAGGATTTTTTTTGTAGCTTCAATTCCTGTAATATCCGGTAATCCTATGTCCATCAGTGTTACATCAGGATGTGTTGTTTTAAATTTTTCGATAGCATCTTTACCATTTTGAGCTTCTGAGGTAACTTCTAACCCATCTTGTTCTTCAAATAATGATTTTAATCCTACTCTTAAAAGTTTATGATCTTCTACTAAAAGTAATTTTATCGCGGAATTTATCATAATTACTCCTTTATTATTTTTTATAATTATAGGATTTATTGTTGTTTTATGGTAATCAGATTATGTGTATATTAAAGTGCTATTATTTTAAAATTTTTCTTTTGTATTTTAACTTATCTATTTTATAGAAATCCATTTTAACTAATTACATATTTAAAATTTTATATGGATATTGTTGAATGTTATTTGTAGATAAATTAATCTGTTTGATATAAAATTATTTAGATAAAATTACCTGTGAAATGAAGGTTTGTTCAAATTGGTATTTAGCTAAAAATAACATGAGTGTATTAAATAAGGATAGAGACATGAAATATTCCAAATATTCAGCAGTTATAGTAGGAAGTGGAATTGCAGGGTTATATGCAGCATTAAAGATTGAGCAGCTGCTTGATTTACCTGATGGAATTTTGCTGATTACAAAATCTGAACTTGGAGAAAGTAATTCCTACTATGCGCAGGGTGGTATGGTTGCGGTTCTGGAAGATAATAAAAAGGATTCTGTTGAATCTCATGTTACTGACACATTGAAGGCTGGTGCAGGACTAAGTGAGCCGGAAACAGTAAGATTTATAAGTGAAAATTCAGATAGAGTTGTAAAAGATTTGTTGAAATTCGGGGTGGAATTTGACAGAGATGAAAATGGAAATTTTACCTTAACAAAGGAAGCAGCTCATAGTGTCAGAAGAATTTTACATTCAGGAGGTGATGCTACAGGTAGGCAAATGGAAATTTCTCTTTGCAAAGCTCTTCAACATAATAAAAATATAAAAGTTTATGAAAATACAATGGCTATAGAGTTGCTTGTTCATAATAATGAATGCGGAGGAGTTGTAGTATTTAATGAAGATTTATGCGAGTATGAAACTGTTTATTCTAATATTTTAATAATGGCTACAGGAGGTTTAGGACAATTATACAAATATACTACAAATCCTGTTGGTGCAACAGGAGATGGATTTGCTATCTGTTATAACGCCGGTGCTGTTTTACAAGATATGGAATTTGTTCAATTCCATCCGACTGCTCTTGCTTTTGATGATGAAAAAAATCATAACAGATTTTTAATTAGTGAAGCTGTCAGAGGAGAGGGAGCTAAATTATGCGACAAAAATGGAATTGAATTTATGTCAAAATATCATGAAAAGAAAGAATTAGCTCCTCGTGATATTGTTGCTCGTGCTATATTCAGTCAAATGAAAGAATCTGGAACTTCAAATGTTTATCTTAATGCTGTTGGAATTGGAAAAGAAAAATTATTAAGACGATTTCCGACAATTGCTAAAAAATGTTTGGAACATGATATTGATATAACAAAAGATTTAATACCTGTTGCCCCTGCTGCACATTATTTTATGGGTGGAATAAAAACTAATTTGCAGGGGGAAACTTCTATAAAAGGACTTTATGCAATTGGAGAAGTATCTTCAACAGGCTTGCATGGGGGAAATCGTCTTGCAAGCAATTCTTTATTGGAATGTGTGGTTTGTGCTTATGAAGCTGCAGAATTTTTAAAAGAAAAATATTTATCAAAAAATCAAAATCTGGATGACGGTAAGTATAAAAAAACGGATTTATATTCTAATATACTTTCAAAGTATAATACAAATGTTGAACTATCGTCTCTGGATGTTGAAGAGTTAAAAGTGAAGTTAAAAAATTTGATGTGGGATAATGTTGGAATATTTCGTTCAGAAAAAACCTTATTAAAGGCATTGCATGGGATAGAAGAGCTTATACAAAAATTTGGACGCAAGGATAAATGTCTTAGTATCGCGGAGTATGAATTTAAAAATATGTTAATAACTTCAAGTCTAATTGTAAATTCGGCTCTAAGAAGGAAGGAATCAAGAGGGGCACATTATAGGACAGATTATCTTGAAATGGAAAATGTATGTGCCCACAGTGTGTTAACAAAAAAAGAAGGAGAACTAAACTTTGTTAAGTAATTTTTATGTAGAAGATCATGTTAAATCAGCATTAATGGAAGATATAGGCTTTGGAGATGTTACAACCGAAAGTATTGTTGGTGAAGATAAAATTTTTGAAGCTTCTCTTGTTTCAAGATGTGATGGCATAATTTGTGGTTTAGAAGTATTCAAAACTGTATTTAAAATTTTATCAGATAAAGTTGAGATAGAGTTATTATTTAAAGATGGTGATAAGATTAAAAAGGGTGATGTTTTGGCAAATTTGACTGGTCCTGGCAAGTACCTTTTATTAGGAGAAAGAGTTGCTCTTAATTATGTCCAAAGGATGAGCGGTATAGCTACTGAAACCTATAAATATCAACAGGCTATTGGTGATTTACCTTGCAAAATTGTTGATACAAGAAAAACTACTCCTAATTTTAGAGCTTTCGAAAAATACTCTGTTAAAATTGGTGGAGGTGCTCTTCATAGATTTAATCTTTCGGATTGTGCAATGATAAAAGATAACCATATCAGAGTTGCCGGTTCTGTTACCAACGCTGTGAATATGGTTAAAAAGAATCTTTCGCATGCGCATAAAATAGAATTGGAATGTGATACATTGGAGCAAGTTAAGGAAGGACTTCCTTTAGGCGTAGATATTATTATGCTTGATAATATGACATTAGAGCAGATGAAAGAAGCTGTTCAATTTGTGAACCACAAAGCGATTATTGAAGCAAGCGGCAATGTTAATCTTGATACTGTACGTGCTATTGCCGAGTGTGGAGTAGATATCATATCATCTAGTGCTATTGTTGCTAAAGCTCCGACTCTTGATATTGCTCTTGATATGTAGCGAAATTTATATACAGTAAAAATCATATAGTATGTATGTGATTTTTATAAAACTTCATAATATAGCAATTTTAGTGTAGCAAATACCTTTATTATCATGTAAATAAAGGGGAATTTTAAGATGGGAATACTATTTGTTACATTGCAGATTGCTGCATTAGGTCTGGTTTCTAAAGGTTTGTTATTTCAAAACCAGTGATGGGCGAGTTACTGATAGAACCATTTCATTAGGAATATAGAAATCTTTTATCCCAAAATTTGCATTTATAAATATAAATTCAAGAGTTTCACCATTTTTGATATCAAGTACATCAAAAGGAATTTTTAAATCTAAAACTTCATCATAAGCAACTTCAATTGTTTTTGTATTACCCAGAATCCACATATCACCTGGTATTGCTTTGATTAGCCTTAAAAATTGCAGTTCATCTTTTCTTATTGCAATTTGAATTTCATTGTGGAATTTTTCCATTGCAATAGGAGGAATATTTTGAGTTTTATTTATCAATCTTGTAGGAGCAAGAGCTTGTTTCCTGCCTGTTTTTCTAAGATAAATATACATTTGGAATGTTCTTTTTTTCAATTCTTCATTGTTTTTGATATATTTGTTTAGATGGAATCTTAGATAAAAATAATCTTTATCATTTCCGAATCTTATTTTTTCAAACAATTTAGATTCTCTTAATACCGGTCCATCCGGAATTTCGATGAAACCTGCATTATTCCAATCATCATCTTCTGATATAATGCTTTTCCCGTTTATTGCCGGAGAAATTAGAGATTTTGGATATTTTGAAGGTTTTGAAGGCGAAATATCTGTAATTGGTTCATCGAGATATTTTGGGGTATCTAAATCCAAATATCTGTAAATATTTTTTAGTCGAGTTCTATAAATAAAGTCAAAAATATTATCCCGTCCGGAATCATTTGGTTCTCCATACCACCAGAACCAATCGCTACCTTCACATATAAATAATTCTCTGCGTGCAAGTTCAATATTCGGGTTGAGCGGTTCTCGTTTTACGAATTCAGAAAAGTCTTGTCTTACACGTTTTAAATAAGTCCAGGCTAAATCTTTCACAGGTTCGTCTATCCACAATTTGAAACTTTTATTTGACCAGGAGCCGGAGGTGATTTTGTTAAGCAGTTTATGTTCTTTACTATGTTCAAGATAATCACTGATTAAAACTGTTTCTAGAGTTTCATCTTCTGTTATAAGAGTATATAGGGTTTTTAAAAATGAAGCTCCGTCTTCAAAGTAATTTTCCCAACAATTTTCTCCATCAAGTGCAATTGTCAGTAAATGATCTTTATCAGGAGATGAAAGTATCTTACTTTGCATCACTTTAATTCTGTCGTACAAATCATTAGCTGTTGCAATAGGGTTATGATGCGGGTATTCAAAACTAATAAGATTATGTATTGTAGAATCCCGAAATATCATTTTTATATCTGAATTCTTGGTTTTGTACTGATAAGATTTTAAAAGATGGTAAGGATCTTTTAAATATCCTTTAAAATCGTGTTCAAATTCAAAATTTATTGAGCTTGCTAAAATACCTTCATCAGAAATTGTCCATTCTACCCCTAAATTGCTGAGCATTTCAAGAGTTTTTCCACTGACACATTGTTCAGATGGCCAAATTCCTTTCGGTCTTTTACCGAATATTTCTTCAACTCTATCCAGAGCCATTTGTGTTTGAACTTTTGCATCAAGTTCTGTTTTTAAATATAAAAGTTCATCATCGGTGGCTGCATTTTTTCTAATATTTTTATAATCCAGTAAAATTGGCAAAATAGGATGATAATATGGACTTGTTGTAATTTCAATTTTATTCTTGTCTGAAAGTTTTTTTAGTGTTGGAATAATTTTTCTTATAATTTCTCTTTGAAGTTCAATAATTTCAATTCTGTCTTCAAGAGTATAATTTTTTCCTTTTTTAACGAGTCTTTTTAATTCTTTATTAGATGTTTTAAACGATGGATCAATCCAGGCTAGATTGAACAAGGCCATTATATCAGCATATTCCTGATTAGTAAAAATTTCTGTATTTACTGTGCCATGAGCCTGAACGATTTGATAAAGTCGATGATATTCCTCGTTTGTCAGAATCATAGTCTGATAATTCGAATCAAAAAAGTTATTTAAAATAAAAATTTTATCTTCATGATTTAGTTGTTCTTCTGGAGTTATTGTCAGTCTTGAATGAATATCGTGTGCATTTTTTTCTGCATAATCTATGATTGCATCAAGTAGAGCAGGAACAAAATTAAAATTGAGTTTTAGTCTATCAAATTTTTTGGCCCAAAGAGCCATATCAAGATAATCTTTAACAGCATGTAATCTTACCCATGGCATTAAATAATCTCCGTTCGTTGTGAGTTGGTAAACGGGTTGATGCATGTGCCAATAGAATGCTATGGATAACTTTTTCGACTGACTCATCATATAAGGTTTAATCCTAATTTATAATTAATATTATTGTATCATTGAAATAATTATAAACAAGCATGTAAACAATACTGTCAAAGTGTTAATGAATGTAACATCATTTGACATGTTTTTTTACATAAAGGGTTATATTATCATGTTTTTGCTATACTATTAGTAGTTATTATTGGTTGTGGATTTACCCTAAAGGGAACTTAACCTTTTAATCAGCTGAAAGGATAGAATATTATATGAAAAAATTTATGACTTTTTTGATGGTTCTGTTAGCTAGTATGCAGAGTGCAAATGCTATAAATGTTGATGCATTCATGGATAAACACATTGCACCTGTGTCGAATACAGTTGCCGATATAATTTTTTATCCGATAAAAATATGTGGAGCTGAGATTCCTATTATTATATTTTGGATATTGATAGCAGGACTATTCTTTACAATATATTTAAAAGGTATACCTATTTGGGGATTTGCACATTCAATCCACAGTATTGTTAAACCAAGTAAAGAACAAGGAGCGAATGATGATGGTAGCGGTGAAGTTTCATCTTTTCAGGCGCTTATGACTGCTTTATCCGGAACTATAGGTATGGGTAGTATTGCAGGTGTTGCTATAGCTATTTCTATGGGAGGCCCTGGAGCTGCATTTTGGGTAATTGTTGGTTCTATTCTTGGAATGTCTTTAAAATTTGTTGAAGCCGCTCTTGCTGTTAAATACAGAAGATTTAATTTAGATGGTTCTATATCAGGTGGTCCTATGCACTATATGGCACATGGTTTAACTCGTAAGAAACTAAGATGGTTAGGGCAACCTTTAGCTGTTATATTTGCTGTCTTGTGTATATGCGGAGGTATTACCGGCGGTAATATGATTCAAATTAATCAAGCTGCTCATCAATTTGTTAATGTTACAGGTGGTGAACATAGTATTCTTGCACATTTTCACTGGCTTATAGGTCTTGGAATGGCAATTGTTGTCGGCATGATTGTAATAGGCGGGATTAAAGGTATTGTTAAAGTTACAGAGAAGATTGTTCCTTTGAAAATATTTGTATATTTAATTTCAGCTATGGCTGTAATTTTGTTTAATATTAAGGCTTTGCCTCATGCTTGTGTTGTCATTGTTAAAGAAGCTTTTTGCCCTGAATCAATATATGGCGGTGTTTTTGTAGCAATGATTATGGGATTGAGACGTTCTGTTCAAACAAATGAAGCAGGAACAGGTTCTGCACCGATTGCTTATGCAACAGTTAAAACTCATGAACCTATTTCTCAAGGATTTGTTTCTTTATTAGAACCATTTATGACAGGTTTTATGTGTACATTGACTGCAGTAACGATTGTCATTACCGGCGTTTATGAAAAATATGCAGGTTCAACTTCTGGTGTTGAAATGACATCAAGTGCTATACAAACAGTAATTCCGTTTTTCCCTAAATTGCTTGCAGCTATTGTTTTGCTCTATGCATTATCTACTTTGCTTGCTTGGGCTTATTACGGACAGAAGTCTTGGAATTATTTAGTTGGGGAAGGCAAAAAGAGAACTCTTACCTTCCAGTTTATATATTGTGCTTTTATTGTAATTGGTTCAGTTATGAATGTAACTTCAGTTATTAATATTACAGATGCAATGATGATTGCGATGTCTGTTCCAAATATTATTGCAATGTATATTTTGGCTCCTGAAGTCAAGAAAGATTTAAAAGCTTATTGCCAAAAATATAAAGTTGGTAAACTTGTTAATAAAAAATGGATTGAAGAAGCTGAAGCAGTACCTGTTAAGGTGCCTGTGGAGGTTATTGAGGATGAAGAAAAGTCTATAGGAGATAGTATATCATCATGTCGAATCAAATAATTGTTACTGTATCAGGAATTGATAAAGTAGGTATTGTTGCAGAAGTTACTACTGTTTTAGCAAGATATGAAGTTAATATTGAGGATATTAAACAAACGCTTATGCAAGGACATTTTGTAATGTTTATGCTTTGTGATATTGAAAAATCAACTTATTCTTTTAAAGAAATTAAAGAAGCTGTTGTTACCTGTGGTAAAAATATGGGTATGGAAGTCTGGGTTCAGAAAAAAGAAATTTTTGACAATATGCACAAAATTTAATTATGCATGAATTTTCCAAACAGCTGCCTTAATAGTTTTTTGTAATTTTAACACTTTGTTTGGAAGTTTTATTAATAGAAGTGCAGATTAGAAAATATGTAAAAATAATAAAAAAGAGCCTTTTTAGGCTCTTTTTTATTAAGTGGTGGGCGGTACCGGACTCGAACCGATGACCCCCACAATGTCAATGTGATACGCTACCATCTGCGCCAACCGCCCAAAATTTTATGAAATTATAAGTAGGAAAAATACATTTTCCTCTCGGACGCTACCACTCTCACAAAACGATTAAGTATCATTTTTTTTGCAGAGTGCCAGTCGTTTATGTTCCTTTATTTTTACATTTGCTTCTTTGACAAATGTATGTATATAAATTTTATCAAAAAATTTTTAAAATGTAAAATATTAACTATCAAAATTTTGTTTGATTGTTTTTAATAAATTATAAGGAGGCTTGATTATGCAAGTAAATACATCTTATAACTATAATGTTTCATCTAATTATAGGCAACCTGTGTTTGGTGCTATTTTACCAAATCTTGTTAATGGATATCCAACGTACCTTACACAAAAGTCCGTTAATCTTATTAAAAAAATGAGTAATCATATTGATAATACGTGGGCTGAAATAAAAAAAGGTAAATCACTTATGGATTCACCGGTTTTTGCTATTGGAGATGCAGAAAATAATCTGATTACAGTGAAACCTGTATACCAAGGTCTCAAAAGATTATTATTGGTTGAGGTGGATAAGGGAAAATCAGTTGATAGAATACTTATTGATAGAGCAAAACCCAGAGATTACAGGTTTGAGCGTTCTATTGTAACTGATTATGGCTCAGCCACGGTTAAGACATTTAATGGGCTTAAACAGCATAATGCTGAAATTGAAGATATGATAAATGGATATATTGAAAATTATTTTCCAAAAATTCTTCCGAAAAAGGATGATCGTTTAACTAAAACAAATATTGGATTAGAAAGGTTATAATATATTTAATTTAACAAATAATATAAAAATATAGTCTTGAAGTTTCAAGACTATATTTTTATTTCAATATATGAAATTTTCTAATTTATTTTAGACTAATTCTTTTACTTCAGCAGCAAAAGTTTTTGGGTCTAATTTGATACCAGGTCCCATTGTTGTTGAAAGGTATACTGATTTAACAAATGTACCTTTAGATGAAGAAGGTTTTGATTTAAGAATAGCATCTGCTAATGTTGCGTAATTTTTAATCAAGTCTTCTTCAGAGAACTGTATTTTTCCTATAGGGCAGTGAATCATACCTTGTTTATCTGCTCTATATTCAACTTTACCAGCTTTAGCATCTTTAACTGCTTTTGCGATATCCATTGTAACAGTTCCTGTTTTAGGGTTAGGCATTAAACCTTTAGGACCTAATACTCTACCTAATTTACCTAACATACCCATACAGTCTGGTGTTGCAATCAATGTATCAAATTCAAACCAGCCGCCTGAGATTTTATCAATAATTTCTTCAGCTCCGGCAAAGTCTGCTCCAGCTTCAGTTGCTTCAGTTGCTTTAGCACCTTTAGCAATAACACAAACTTTTACTTCTTTACCCAAGCCTGCAGGTAAAACAACAGTAGATCTGATTTGTTGGTCTGCTTGACGAACATCAATACCTAAACGCATGTGGCATTCAACTGTTTCATTAAATTTTGAAACTTCTTTTGAAATTTCTTGTAGTTTTTTTATTGCATCAACTGCAGTAGACGGTTGAACAAAACCCTCTAGCATTTCTTGCATTTTCTTTTGTTTTTTAGTTATTTTTGACATTTTACTTTTCCTTTCGTGGTATTAACGGATTGTCATATCTGTCATGCTAAAATTTTTCAAAGTCAGAATGACAGATGACAGCTTCCTTCCATCTAATTAATCTTCTTTTACTGTTACGCCCATTGCTCTGCATGAACCTGCAATCATTTTAACTGCAGCATCCATTGTTGTTGCATTAAGGTCGTTCATTTTAATTTTAGCGATTTCTTCTAATTGTGCTCGTGTAATTTCAGCAACTTTATCTTTGTTTGGAACTGATGAGCCTTTAGAAATATTTAATGCTTTTTTAATTAATACAGGAGCCGGAGGTGATTTGATTACGAAAGTAAAACTTCTGTCTTCGTAAACATCAATAATAACCGGGATAATATACCCTGCTTTATCTTGAGTTTTTGCATTGAATTGCTTACAGAAATCCATGATATTAACACCATGTTGACCTAATGCAGGACCAACCGGTGGTGATGGATTTGCTTTACCTGCTTCAATTTGAAGCTTGATTTTTCCTACTACTTTTTTTGCCATTTTTTTCTCCTTTTGTGGTAATAGCGGTTCTTCCCTTTGGCTGGAAAGGATCCTTCCACATTTTGTTGTACTAACTGTTTTTTTGAATCAGTGGCTGATTAGAATTATTATTTCTAATCGTATACCGAATATACATTCTGTATACTTGCCGAAGTTTTTTTATAATTTATTAATTTGTTTGTATTCTAACTCAACAGGCGTTTCACGACCAAAAATTGAAACATTTGCTCTAAGTTTAGATTTATCAGGATAAACTTCAATAATATCAGCATCAAAGTCTGCAAATGGTCCTGAAATAATCCTAACTTTATCACCGGCTTTAACGTCAAGTTCAACTTTTTCAACTTGAGAAGATGATCTGTGTAAGATTCTTTTAATTTCGCTTTCCTTAACCGGAATAGGCTTTTTAACAGAACCAACGAATTTTGTAACACCAGATGTATGCCTTACTACATACCAGCTGTCTTCGTCCATAATCATTTCAACAAGTACATAGCCAGGAAATACTTTTTCTTCTTTTTCTTGTTTTTTCCCGCCTTTCATTTGGACAACTGTTTTTTGTGGAACTTCAATTCTAAAAATTTTGTCCCCCATATTCATATATTCGATACGTTTTTCAAGGTTAACCTTTACTTTATTTTCATATCCTGAATATGTGTGGACAATATACCATCTTTTCTGATTCTTTTTAGCTTCTTTAGCTTCCTGTTCTTCTTTTTCAACAGCTTGAGCTTCAGCTTGTTCTGCTAAAATATCTTCATTAAGTTGTTCTTCCATTGTTTTTTCTTTTTTAGTCATAAGCCACCTTTTATTATATTGGTTAAATCTTACTTATTTAATAAGGTCAAGTAAACCTTTAAATATCAGGTCCATCAAATAAATTGCAACAGTGAATACAAACACGATAACAATTACTGATAAGGTTTCAAAGATAACCTGTTTTCTCTCAGGCCAACTAATTTTGCCCCATTCAGCTTTTATACCTTTAAAATATGTTTTGATAGCTTCAACTGTTTCGTTCATTTTTTCTTCCTTTATTTTAAAGTTAAATCGCGCCCTGAAGGACTCGAACCCTCGACATCCGGTTTTGGAGACCGACGTTCTACCAACTGAACTAAGGACGCTTATCGGGGATTATTCCCCGTGTTTTGTTACTTTGCAATAATTGTTTTGGGTTTTATTATGATATAAAATATAATATTGCAAAACCAACGCCTTTTGCTAACTTGTGTTACTTAGTTTCTTTGTGGTTGGTATGTTTTTGACATTTAGGACAATATTTGTTTAATTCTAATCTTTCCTTAATGTTTTTTTTGTTTTTAGTTGTTGTGTAGTTTCTTTCTTTGCATTCTTCACATGCTAAAACTACCATTCTGTCATTTTTTCCTTTGATACCCATTGTTATTTCCTTTATTTAGTTTATTAACTTGTTTCCTATTTAAAATAGAATGTGAATATTACACATTCTATCTATTTCGGCTTATGCTCTTATATTATACCAAACAAAATAAAATGCAAACAAATTGTTAACAAATACTACAGTTTTGACAAGTTTTTATATTTATTTCAAATATCAAGTTTGGTGTTAAAAATTGTTAATAAAAAAGATTGGATATTTCCAATCTTTTTTATATGATGTAATTTATTTACTTAGCGGCGTACAGGAGTTTGAGTTTGGGTTGAATATTTACCAATTGCATCCGTACGCAACTGTTCCATATAAATTTGTCCATTTTTTACAACTTGTTGTAATTGTGTAAGATTGTTTTCTAGGCTTGTCAGAACTTGTTCGGCATATAATTCGGCGCCTTCTCTGATTTTCATTGCTTCATCTGTTGCCTGAAGCCTGATGTTTTCGGCATCTTGAAGTGCGATATGTTTGATTTTTTCACAATCTTCAACAACTTCATTTTTAATCCTTATGCCTTCCCGTTCAATAGCTTTAATTTGGTCGGATTCGGATAATTTTCTGTCAGCTTCATTCTGAGCATCTTGTATAATCTTTGTAGCTTTCTGTTGGGCTTCATTCTGTAATTCTTCTTTGCGTTTTAAAAATAATCTTGCTTCTTGAACTTCAACAGGAAGAGCTGCATATATTCTATCGATTAATGTTTCAATTTCCCTTTTATTTACTACAGTGTATTTTAGAACTGAATAGCCTTCATCAAGTGCTATTTCTAACATCTTTAGTAAATCATACACTCCATTTTGTGGCATTTTATTATCCCTTATCCCTTTCGCATTTTATGATATTAATATATTACATAAGCGCTTTTTAATTGTCAAATAATTATTATTTCTGTAATTACATAATTTAACATGTAGTCAAATTTGTATTTTATTACTTGCTTAATTTTTTTGCTTCAATGATTTCCTGAGGTATTGAATTATTAACTTTGTCAATCAATTTTTCTGCTTGCTTAATGTTTATAATAACAAAATTTGCCAATTGAAGAGGAGAGTACAGCAAATTAGTTTCAAGCTTTTTTAGATGTCCGTAAGTTTCTTTTTTTTGGTTTTCATTTGTTATATTTTGAATGTTGTAATTTCTGCTCTTTAAATAGTTTCTGGCTTCCATAAGGTCGATTGGTAGTGTTTCATATATTTCATCAATGAGTTTTTCTATTCCTCGTTTATTAATTGCAATATACCCTTTAAAAATAGGTAATTTATAACTACTATTTATTTGGGTTTCGAGTTCTTTTAGTATTTTAGGAAATTTAAAATCCACTTTTAATTCTCCTTTCAACTAAATACTTATTTACAGCCTCTGGTACAAATTTGGATATATCTCCTCCGTTAGAAAGTATTTCTTTGATTGTACTTGAAGAAATAAAGTTGTATTTGGGTTTTGTGATTAAGAATACTGTTTTTATATCTTCACACAGAGCGCTGTTTGTCTGAGATAATTGCATTTCGTATTCAAAGTCAGAAACTGCTCGAAGACCTCGTATTAGAACTTCGGCTCCGTGTTTTTTTGCGTATTCAATTGTTAACCCTTCAAAAGAATCAACATCTACATTATCAAGATGCGGAATGCTTTTTTTTATAAGTTCAACGCGTTCTTCTACGGTTAAAAAACCTTTTTTTTCTCCATTGTGAGCAACTGCGATTATTACTTTGTCGAATATTCCAGCTGCGCTTTTCAGAATATCAAGGTGTCCTTTTGTAATCGGGTCAAAACTTCCCGGATAAATTGCAATTTTCATATTATGCCTTTGTTAATGTGTGCCAGTGAATAATTTAGCTGTTGTCAGCTTATTTATTACTCTGCTGATTATATCAGAATAAAGTTTTTTTTCAATAGATTGTTGTATTTATGATTTCTTTGTTTATTCGCTATGACAGGTGAGTTTGTGTATGTTAAAGAATGTAACAAAGCTTTCTGATTTATGCAATTATGCATATCTAAAATACTTATATAATATATATAGGATATATAAAGAGATTTATATACACTACTACCTTCTACTTTCTACCTACTAACCTTTTACACGAGGAATTGAAAAGATTCCAAGGAAGCTTCTTTATCAAAGAAGCTTTTTTTTGTTTTTCAACAGGGTTAAGAGTATTGGGGATTAATTTGCTGTTGAAAAAAAATCATGTTCTTGTTAGAATCTTGCCAGCATAATAGAAAGAAGGGATTTTAATATGGCTAAAAGAGTTTTGCTATGTATAATGGATGGATGGGGAATATCAAAAGGTTCAGCCAAGTATGATGCAACTAAGCTATCTCATCCGGTACATGTTGATGCATTGGAAGAAAATGATCCGTTTATACATTTGAGAGCGGATGGTGAATATGTAGGTTTACCTGCAGGACAAATGGGAAATTCCGAAGTAGGACATCTTAACTTAGGTGCAGGTAGAATTGTTTATCAGGATTTATCAAAAATCAATAATGCTATAAAGGACGGTTCATTTTTTAAGAATGAAAGATTTTTGGCTGCAATTGAGCATGCAAAAAAGAATAATTCATCATTGCATATTTATGGGCTTGTTTCAACCGGCGGTGTTCATTCTTCATTGGATCATTTGTTGGCGTTAATAAAAATGGCTGCTGACCATGGCTTAACAAAAGTGTATGTTCATGCTTTTTTGGATGGGCGTGATACTCCTCCTTCAAGTGCTTGTGAATACTTGCAAGTTGTTGAAGAAGAATTGAAAAAATATAATCTTCCTCCTGTTGCGACAGTTATCGGACGTTATTATATTATGGACAGAGATAACCGCTGGGATAGAGTAGAAAAAGGTTATAATGCATTATTATTTGGAGAAGGTGAACATGCACCTTCTGCGATTGATGGTGTAAAGCAGTCTTATGCTAAAGGTGAAACCGATGAATTTGTATTACCTACAATAGTTGGCGGTGAAGAGTCAAGAATTCATGACAATGATTCAATTATATTCTTCAATTATCGTCCTGATAGAGCAAGAGAAATTACTAAAGCGATAAATTTTGCTGATTTTGATGGATTTAACAGAAAAAAAGTTCTAAAAAATATTCTGTATACAACAATGACAAGCTATGAAGCAACTTTTACATTTCCTGTAGCATTCCCTAAAGAAAAACTTGTGAATATTTTAGGAGATGTTTTAGAAGCAAACGGTATTCATCAATTTAGAACTGCTGAAACCGAAAAATATGCACACGTTACATTTTTCTTCAATGGCGGTATTGATAAACCTCAACCTCATGAAACAAGAGTTCTAGTTCCGTCTCCAAAAGTTGCAACTTATGATTTGCAACCGGAGATGAGTGCAAGAGAGGTTTGTGAAAATGTCTTAAATGCTGTTAAAAATCCTGAATATCAATTTATTCTGGTTAATTTTGCAAATCCGGATATGGTTGGGCATACTGGTGTGATTGAGGCAGCAACAGAGGCTTGTAAGGTTGTTGACGAATGTGTTGGCAAAATTGCAGATGCTTGTAAAGAAAATGGTATTGTTATGCTTTTAACTGCAGATCATGGCAATGCTGAAGTTATGTTTGATGAGGCTGCTGGTGTTCCTGAAACTGCACATACAACCAATGAAGTTCCTTTTGTTGTAATAAATGCACCAAAAGATATTAAATTGCGCGATTCTGGTGCTCTTTGTGATGTTGCACCGACAGTACTTAAACTCCTTGATATTGAACAACCAAAAGAGATGACCGGAAAGTCATTGATTATATGAAAATCATTAGAGCATTAAGATAAGGCACTAAGATTTTATTAAAATTAAATATAATAATCTTAGTGCCCTGTATGTCTTAGTAACTTCTAAAAAGGTAAAAATATGACTAACAAAATAGAGAATTTAGATATTGATTTTTCATTTAAAAAGAATAATGTTGATGAATTGTTTTTTAATCTGAGTGAAAATCCGGAGGGTTTTAAAAATAAAGACTTTCGTTATACATTGAGTATGATTTATCAAATCATAGAAGATGAATTTGCCGGTGTATTTTTAAGTCCGAATTCTCCAACACGTAATACTCATTTTTATCTTATAAATAAGCAGGTCTCTAAAAGTCCTGTTCATTCACCTAAATTGTCTTTTTTTGTTACTCCAACCAATAATTTTCAATATTATTTAAAATCTAAAGGGTCATTATTCCGTTTTAAATCCGAAGTATTAGATGATAAAGTCGGTTATTTTATGAGTTGGGATTTAGTAATGGATTATTTTGGTGGGTTTGGTAATATTGTGGATATTGCTGATTTAACTCCTACTTTTGTTTATTTGAATAAGCTTACATATTTTGTAATGAAGCTTATTGAAAAGTTATATTTTATCCCGACGGTTAAACGTTACGGACAGATGTTCCGTATTGTGTATGAACCTATTATAAATAATCAAAAGATGGCGCGGATTGTTAATTTGTTTGAAGAATGTATACCTGATGATTTATTTATACAGGGTGAAAAACCTAAAGATTTTGTTTATGAATTTATTTATACATACTTAAACTATGTAATTTATAAATTCCTTGGTATAAAAATGTATCGTTTTAAAGATGTTAAATCAGGAACATACTTGTTAAAAGATTTGGAGCAAAGAGCCGTCTTAAAAGGTAAAGATATTGCTGAAAGTTTTGCTCAATGGTTTGACGAGCTTTATCTTGGAAAATATGATGTTATTCCATTATTTAAAATCGAAAAAGTTGAAGATGAAATATTCCGCTTGAAGGTTTATATTAAAAATCGTAAGACCGATGAAAATGTTTTAATTGATAAATTATATACGGAAGAAGATGTTTTTGGAGCAAAGGCATCAGATATTTCGCGAATTGTTGAGAAACAATTAAATTATGCGTTGCGTTATATGCCTGAGTTAGAAGATTTATTTGAAGATGAAGATAAACTATATTTAGATTTGAATCTGAATGAAGTATATAAAATTATAACTCAGACTGCTTATTACTTACAAAAGGCTCAAATAGAGGTTATTCTTCCGGATGAGCTTGTGAATATAGTAATTCCGCGTGCATCAATAAATGCAAAAGTCAAGGCTTCCAGAGCAGATGATTTAGCTGATTTGATTAATAATAATACTTCTTCATCAAAGGTTTCTCTGGATGATATTTTGGATTTTTCTTATGAAATTGCAATCGGTAATGAGAAAATTTCACTTGAAGAGTTTCAAAAGCTTGTTGAAACAAGTAGTGGATTAATAAAATATAAGAATAAATATGTTCTTATAGATAAAGATGAAAGTAAAAAGATTTTTGAACAGATTGCAAAATCTAACCTGAAATCTATGTCTCGAATGGAACTTATTCATGCGTCATTATCCGGTCAGTTAAATCAATATGATTTTGATTATGATGCAGCTTTTGCCAGAGTTTTATCTGATTTTACAAAACCTGTTGATATGACAATTCCAAAAGATTTAAAGGGTGAATTGAGACCATATCAGGAAGTAGGTTTGAAATGGCTTTGGACAAATGTTTCTAAAGGTTTTGGTGCTTGTATGGCTGATGATATGGGATTAGGTAAAACAATTCAAGTAATTAGCTTAATTCTTAAGATGAAAGAAGAAGGTAAGCTTAAGAAACCTGTTCTTGTAATTTGTCCGACTACGTTAATGGGTAATTGGATGAAAGAACTTCAGATGTTTGCTCCAGGTTTGGATGCTACAATATATCATGGTGCAGATAGACAGCTTGATGTCAATCATGATGTTATATTAACAACGTATGCAATTATGAGAATTGATGTTGAAGAACTTAAAAAGCATGCTTGGAGCGTTATTATTGTTGATGAAGCACAAAATATTAAGAATCCGGATACAGCGCAAACTCTGGCAATAAAAATGTTGAAATCGGATGTAAAAATTGCAATGACAGGTACTCCTGTAGAAAATAGGTTAACAGAGCTTTGGAGTATATTTGATTTTATTAATAAAGGTTATTTGGGTTCTTTAAAAGAATTTCAAAAAAGTTATGCAATTCCAATAGAGAGGTTTAAAGAAAATTCACGTGCAGGAAAGTTAAGGATGTCAATATCTCCTTTTGTATTGCGTCGTTTAAAAACGGATAAGCATGTAATTTCTGATTTGCCTGAAAAAATGGTACTTAATGAGTACTGTTATCTTTCTAAGGTTCAGGCTGTACTGTATGAAAAAACTCTTAATGAAATGATGACTAAGATTAGTGGATTTACCGGAATTAATAGACGTGGAAATATATTTAAACTGATTACGGCTCTTAAACAAATATGTAATCACCCATATCAATTTATTAAATCAGGAGAAATGGGTAAAGAAATGTCCGGCAAAATGGAAAAATGCATTGATCTTGTGCAAGGTATAATAGACCGTGGAGAAAAAACTCTTATATTTACCCAGTACAAAGAAATGGGTGATATTTTATGTAAGATTATTGCTCAAGAGTGTAACACCGAACCTTTATTTTTCCATGGAAGTTTAACTGTTCCTCAACGTGAAGAACTTATTGAGAAATTCCAAACAGATAATGATTCGAAAGTAATGATTTTATCTTTAAAAGCCGGAGGAACCGGTTTGAACCTTACTAGTGCTACAAATGTTATTCACTATGATTTATGGTGGAATCCTGCAGTCGAAGAGCAGGCAACGGATAGAACATATCGTATAGGTCAGGATAAAAATGTAATGGTTCATAGGATGATAACCCTAGGAACTTTTGAAGAAAAAATTGATGAAATGCTCAAATCTAAAAAAGAGTTGGCAGACTTAGCTGTCTATGAAGGTGAAAAAATTATTACAGAACTTTCAGATGAAGAAATTTATGAAATATTTACACTTTCTGCATAATAGTAGATTATTGATTTTAAATTTCTATGCCAAGTTTATTTAAGTCTATAAATCTTTGAGTTTTATTGATTACTTAATAATGAAACCTTAATTTTTTATTAAGTTTCTATTATTAATATATGTTTATGTTATATTTTAGATAATGATAGACTTGGAGAGGTATTAAATTAATGTTAAAATGGTTATTAAAGCTTTTGGGCGATCCAAATGAAAAAAAGGTTAAAGCAATGATGGGGATTGTTGAGCATATCAATTCATTAGAACCTGAATTTGCTCAAATGACTGATGAAGAATTAAAAGCAAAAACTCAGGAATTTAAAGAAATATTAGCTAAACGTCCTACATCTAAGAATTTCAAAGAAGATTTAAAGCTTGAAAAAGAAGCCTTGGATAAAATATTACCTGAAGCTTTTGCAACTGTTAGAGAGGCCGGTAAAAGAGTTTTGAATATGCGCCATTTTGATGTTCAATTAATAGGCGGATATTTTTTACATAATGGACATATTGCTGAGATGAGAACAGGTGAAGGTAAAACTCTTGTTGCGACTTTACCTGCATATCTTAATGCTTTAACAGGTAAAGGAGTCCATGTTATAACAGTTAACGATTATCTTGCCAAAAGAGATAGTGAATGGATGGGAAAAATCTATAAATTTCTTGGTCTGAGCGTAGGTGTTGTATTATCTAACGGTGAAGGCGCAAGGGATTTTGAACTAAAAAAACAAGCCTATCAATGTGATATTACCTATGGCACAAATAATGAATTTGGATTTGATTATTTGAGAGATAATATGGCAAGCAGTAAGGAAATGCTTGTTCAAAGACCTTTTAACTATGCAATAATTGATGAAGTTGACAGTATTCTGATAGATGAAGCCAGAACTCCATTAATTATCAGTGGTCGGTTGGCACAATCTGCTGAAACTTACCAGCTTATGGCAAAGATTGCCCCGCAATTAAAAAAAGAAGTAGATTACACTGTTGATGAGAAAAATAAAAATGTAATTTTGACAGAAGAAGGTATAGACCACGCTCAGGAACTTATTGGTATTAAAGACTTATTTGATATTCATACGCAATATGCGCATCACCTTTTGCAGGCTTTAAAAGCAAAAGAGTTGTTTGTAAAAGATACTGATTACGTTGTCAAAAATGGTGAAGTAATGATTGTTGATGAGTTCACCGGACGATTAATGGAGGGTAGACGTTGGTCAGATGGCTTGCACCAAGCTGTGGAAGCTAAAGAAGGTGTAGAAATCCAAGATGAAACTCAAACTCTAGCAAGTATTACATTCCAAAATCTATTCAGATTGTACCCTAAATTGTCCGGTATGACAGGGACTGCAATGACAGAAGAAGCTGAATTCGGCAAGATATATAATCTTGAAGTAACAACGATTCCGACAAATAAGCCGGATATTAGAATTAACTATCCTGATGTTATTTATAAATCTGAGGTTCAAAAATATTTAGCTGTTATTGATGATATTTTGACTCAACATAAACAGGGTAGACCTGTTCTTGTTGGTACAATCAGTATTGAAAAATCAGAATATGTCTCTGCATTATTGAAACAACGGGGTATAAAGCATAATGTCTTGAATGCTAAGCATCATGAAAGGGAAGCTCATATTATAGCTCAGGCTGGCAGATATGGTGCTGTAACGATAGCTACTAATATGGCTGGTAGAGGTACCGATATTCTTTTAGGCGGTAACGCTGAGTATCTTGCAAAAGCTGAGCTTGATGATATGGGAATTGATGAAAATCATCCGGATTATGAGCTTGCTAAACAAGAAGCATTAGCAAAAGCAAGAAAAATTACAGAAGAAGAACATGCCAAAGTCGTTGAAGCTGGCGGCTTGCATGTAATAGGAACAGAACGCCATGAATCCCGCCGTATAGATAATCAGTTAAGGGGGCGTGCAGCCCGTCAGGGGGACCCGGGTTCGACAAGATTTTTCCTGTCTCTTGAAGACAACCTTATGAGAATTTTTGGTGGCGAGAAAATTACTCAACTTATGACAGCGTTAAATGTTCCTGAAAATATGGCAATTGATTCTCCGTTGATTACAAAAAGAATTCAATCAGCTCAGAAAAAAGTAGAAACTTTCCATTTTGATATAAGAAAATCAGTTCTAGAATACGATGATGTTATGAATATTCAACGTGAGAAATTTTATCGTCAGAGAAGAAAAGTTTTGGAAGGTGTCGGATTATACGAAGATATTTTGTATATGATGGAACGTGAAGTAGATAGGCTGATGAGAAGTTATATATCTCCGGAACAAAAAGTCGAAGAGTATGTTTATGAAGATTTACAAACTATGATTAAAGAACTTCATTCAACGGTTCCGCAGCTTGCAGAAAGTTTCGATGTTTCTGATATTCAGAATATGCGTTTTGAACCTATGTATAATAAGATTAAAGATTTTGTAATAGAAGCTTATAAAAATCATGAAATACAAATTATCAATTTTTATAATCAGGTAATAAGCGATTACAACGCAGGTTATGAACTTCAAGAACCTTTTGCTGAGGATAATGTTGTCAGACATTTGGAAAAAGACGTTTTATTAAAGGTTGTTGATAGTAAGTGGATTGACCATCTTCATAATATTGACATGCTTCGTGAAGGGATAGGTTTAAGAGCTTATGGTCAAAAAGATCCGTTGATAGAATATAAAAAAGAGGCGTACGATTTATTTAATAAAATGATGTATGAAATTCAAAGTGATACGGTTAAGCATTTATTTAGAACAAAATTCGGAGTTCAAATTGTAAATTCAGCACCGAATCAAGACCAATTAGGCGATGAATATGACATATCGGATGAAAATCCAATAGAACCAGAAGATAAATAATATAAAATTTTATATTAATACTTTAGTCAAACAGTAATTCCGGATTTATATATCCGGAATTTTGTTATTTGCCGCAAATATGTACAATACTCGCTTGCTTACGATATTTTATTTTTGAAGAGCATGCCTTTGAAATTTATTATTATCACATGCCAATATTTTAGTCATGTTTAATTATTAAAATTGTCATGTAAAATAATATAAAATTTGAAAAATTATAAATATTTGTTCCTGATAGAAGCGCGATATCTATTGCAACAAGGCTAATTCAGGCTGATTATTAAAAAATATTAAAATAAATAAAAAAATATTGGTTAAAGGGGTTGATTTTTAAAATTGTTTGTCTTACACTTAAAGACGTGCTAAGGCACACTGAATTTTGAAAATATAAATAGCAAAAAGATTTTTAAAATTTATTAACAATCTACTTGACAAAAGAGATTTAAGAAGTAGACTAAAGGAACGGCGTCGAACGGATGCCACTACCCCGATAGCGAGAGCAACCCAAGATGTTGCAAAGCGTTGGAGTCAAAATAAATAGGACATTGAAAATAGAATAGCTGAAAACAAATGGTGAAATATAGAAATATATAACACACAACTTGTTAATTTCGAAAATGATTCAAAAAGACAAAAACTAGTAAAAGCTAGCGAAAAAAAGAAGTCGAGCAGATTGCTTAGTTAGCCCTAAGTAATCGATGGACATAAACTTTCTGACAATGGAGAGTTTGATCCTGGCTCAGGACGAACGCTGGCGGCGTGCTTCATACATGCAAGTCGAACGAGAAGCTGACTTCGGTCAGTGGAAAGTGGCGGACGGGTGAGTAATGTGTAGAGAATCTGCCCTTGAGAGGGGGACAACAGCTGGAAACGGTTGCTAATACCCCATATGAGCGTACCTGAGATGGTATTCTTGAAAACTCCGGTGCTCAAGGATGAGTCTGCATCTGATTAGCTAGTTGGCGGGGTAATGGCCCACCAAGGCGACGATCAGTAGCTGGTTTGAGAGGATGATCAGCCACAATGGGACTGAGACACGGCCCATACTCCTACGGGAGGCAGCAGTAGGGAATTTTGCGCAATGGGCGAAAGCCTGACGCAGCAACGCCGCGTGAACGAGACGCCCTTCGGGGTGTAAAGTTTTGTCAGTGGGGACGAAAGATGACGGTACCCACAGAGGAAGCACCGGCTAACTCCGTGCCAGCAGCCGCGGTAATACGGAGGGTGCAAGCGTTGTCCGGAATCATTGGGCGTAAAGAGTTCGTAGGCGGCATGTAAAGTCAGGTGTTAAAGGCGCAGGCTCAACCTGTGTACGGCACTTGATACTTGCAAGCTAGAATGCGGTAGAGGTAAAGGGAATTCCTGGTGTAGCGGTGAAATGCTTAGATATCAGGAGGAACATCGGTGGCGTAAGCGCTTTACTGGGCCGTAATTGACGCTGAGGAACGAAAGCCAGGGTAGCAAATGGGATTAGATACCCCAGTAGTCCTGGCCGTAAACGATGGATACTAGGTGTTGCGGGTATCGACCCCTGCAGTGCCGCAGCCAACGCGATAAGTATCCCGCCTGGGGAGTACGCACGCAAGTGTGAAACTCAAAGGAATTGACGGGGACCCGCACAAGCGGTGGAACATGTGGTTTAATTCGAAGCAACGCGAAGAACCTTACCAGGGCTTGACATCTGACGAACTTTCTGGAAACAGAGAGGTGCTCTTCGGAGAGCGTCAAGACAGGTGGTGCACGGTTGTCGTCAGCTCGTGTCGTGAGATGTTGGGTTAAGTCCCGCAACGAGCGCAACCCTCGTCGTTAGTTGGTGATATCGGTATACTGATATAGACCTCTCTAGCGAGACTGCCGGTGATAAACCGGAGGAAGGTGGGGACGACGTCAAATCATCATGCCCCTTATGCTCTGGGCTACACACGTGTTACAATGGTCAGGACAGCGAGCAGCCAACTCGTGAGAGTGAGCAAATCTCTAAAACCTGGCCTCAGTTCGGATTGCACTCTGCAACTCGAGTGCATGAAGTCGGAATCGCTAGTAAACGCAGATCAGCACGCTGCGTTGAATACGTTCCCGGGTCTTGTACACACCGCCCGTCACACCATGGAAGTCGACCACGCCCGAAGTACGTGAGCTAACCGTAAGGAAGCAGCGTCCTAAGGCAGGGTTGGTGACTGGGGTGAAGTCGTAACAAGGTAGCCGTACCGGAAGGTGTGGCTGGATCACCTCCTTTCTAGGGAGCCCGCGTCAGCAGGAAACAAAGAAACAAAGCAAAGACGCCACTCCAAGGTCGTTAACCGATGAAGTTATTGTCAGGAATCAAGCAATAACAGAGGTTAGAAATTAGCAAGAGTTTTCAGACTGTTCTACTTTCAGTGAAAGCTGAATCGTACATTGAAAATTGCATAAGATTATAAGCGTAAATCGAAAATATTTGATAAAACTGTTATTAAATATCTGAAGATAAACGTAATCATCAATGAAACTAAAAGCATTAACAAAAGTACCGAACTAGTAAATAGGCGGTGCTAGAAGTTAATAAGCATATTAGGTAAAGCTACAAAGAGCTAATGGGGGATGCCTTGGCATTGACAGCCGAAGAAGGACGTGTAAAGCTGCGAAAAGCTACGGGGAACTGCTAAAAAGTCTTGATCCGTAGGATTCCGAATGGGGAAACCCTCAAGAGTTAAAACTCTTGAACCTTAAACTGAATCAATAGGTTTAAGGAGGAAAGCCTGTGAACTGAAACATCTTAGTAACAGGACGAAAAGAAAATAACCAAATGATTCCGAAAGTAGCGGCGAGCGAAATTGGAAGAGCCTAAACCTTTAATACGTGATAGCCTGTAAGCGTTGTATTAAGGGGGTTGAGGGACTTACAGAATATGTTACAGCATATAAAATCAGTTACAAAATTTTTAGTTAGATGAAGACAACTGGGAAGTTGCGCCATAGAGTGTGATAGCCACTTAATCGAAAACTAAAGATCTGAAGTAAGAATCCCGAGTAAGGCGGGGCACGTGAAACCCTGTCTGAATCCACCGGGACCATCCGGTAAGGCTAAATACTAGTCAATGACCGATAGTGAACGAGTACAGTGATGGAAAGGCGAAAAGAACAGTGAGAAGCTGAGTGAAATAGACCCTAAAACCGTTAGCTTACAATCAGTTAGAGCCCTATAGATAGGGTGATAGCGTGCCTGTTGAAGAATGAGCCGGCGAGTTAATTTATGTTGCAAGGTTAAGGAGTTGATATCCGGAGCCACAGCGAAAGCGAGTTTGAAAAGAGCGTTAAGTAACATGAATTAGACCCGAACCTTGGCGATCTAACCTTGACCAGGATGAAGCGTGGGTAACACTACGTGGAGGTCCGAACCAACCGATGTTGAAAAATCGGTGGATGAGTTGAGGTTAGGGGTGAAATGCCAATCGAGCCAAGAGCTAGCTGGTTCTCCCCGAAATGCGTTTAGGCACAGCGTTGGACTTATCTTACCGGAGGTAGAGCACTAGTCTGGTGCGGGCGGCGAAATGCCGTACCAAATCATGTTAAACTCCGAATACCGGTAATGTTACTATCCAGCAGTGAGGCAGCGAGTGCTAAGATCCGTTGCCAAGAGGGAAACAGCCCAGAACGCCAGTTAAGGTCCCAAATATATGCTAAGTGGTTAAGGAGGTAGAGTTGCTTAGACAACCAGGAGGTTGGCTTAGAAGCAGCCATCCCTTGAAAGAGTGCGTAATAGCTCACTGGTCAAGCGACTCCGCGCCGAAAATACACCGGGACTAAAGCATATAACCGAAACTGCGTCATATAGTTTACTATATGGGTAGGGGAGCGTACTGCAGTAGGACGAAGTCAGACCGAAAGGACTGATGGACGAGGCAGTAGTGAGAATGTCGGCATAAGTAGCGAAAACATTGGTGAGAATCCAATGCACCGAAAACCTAAGGTTTCCCACGGCAGGCTCGTCCGCGTGGGGTTAGTCGGACCCTAAGCTCAGGCCGAAAGGCGTAGGCGATGGACATCAGGTTGATATTCCTGAACTATCGATTAATCGATACCAGAAGCGGAGGGACGCAGGAGGATAGACACGCAGCCGACTGGAAGAGGCTGTTTAAGCGTGTAGGTAGAGTAAGTAGGAAAATCCGCTTATTCGTTATAAACTGAGGCGCGATGAGGAGAGTCTACGGACTTGAAGGTGTTGACTCCACACTGCCAAGAAAAACTTCGCTATCGAGATTAATAGGTATCCGTACCGGAAACCGCCACAGGTAGGTTGGTAGAGAATACTAAGGTGCGCGAGATAACTCTCGCTAAGGAACTCGGCAAAATCACCTCGTAACTTCGGGAGAAGAGGTACCCTGGTAGCGTGAAAGACTACGCGTCTGGAGCGTGATAGGGTCGCAGTGAATAGGCCCATGCGACTGTTTACCAAAAACACAGGTCTCTGCAAAGTCGATCAAGACGATGTATAGGGGCTGACGCCTGCCCGGTGTCGGAAGGTTACGTGGAAGGGTTAGTCGTAAGACGAAGCTCTGAAACTAAGCCCCGATGAACGGCGGCCGTAACTATAACGGTCCTAAGGTAGCGAAATTCCTTGTCAGGTAAGTTCTGACCCGCACGAATGGCGTAACGATATGGGCGCTGTCTCGGCGAGAGGCTCGGCGAAATTGGATTATCCGTGAAGATACGGATTACGTGTACCAGGACAGAAAGACCCTATTGAGCTTTACTGTAGCTTGAAATTGAATTCGGGTTCTTATTGTGCAGTATAGGTGGGAGACATTGAAGCAGGGACGTCAGTTTCTGTGGAGTCATCGTTGAGATACCACTCTGTAATAATTTGAATTCTAACCTTGATCCCTCTAAGAACAGGGCAAGGGACAGTTTCTGGTAGGCAGTTTGACTGGGGCGGTCGCCTCCTAAAAAGTAACGGAGGCGTTCAAAGGTTCCCTCAGGTTGGTCGGAAATCAACCATTGAGTGCAATAGCAAAAGGGAGCTTGACTGCGAGACAAACACGTCGAGCAGGTGCGAAAGCAGGATATAGTGATCCGGTGGTTCTGAATGGAAGGGCCATCGCTCATCGGATAAAAGTTACCATAGGGATAACAGGCTTATCTCCCCCAAGAGTCCACATCGACGGGGAGGTTTGGCACCTCGATGTCGGCTCGTCGCATCCTGGAGCGGTAGTACGTTCCAAGGGTTGGGCTGTTCGCCCATTAAAGCGGCACGCGAGCTGGGTTCAGAACGTCGTGAGACAGTTCGGTCCATATCCGGTATACGCGCAAGAGATTTGAACGGAGTCTTCCTTAGTACGAGAGGACCGGGAAGAGGGGACCTCCAGTGTACGGGTTATCGCGCCAGCGGTAAACGCCCGGTAGCTGTGTTCCAAGTGGATAAGTGCTGAAAGCATATAAGTACGAAGCCCACCGTAAGATGAGATCTCTCATAGCACAAGCTAGTAAGTCCCCTGGCAGATTACCAGGTTGATAGGTCAGAGATGTAAGAGTGGCAACATTTTCAGTCGACTGATACTAATCGGACGAGGGCTTTTCCTAGCAAGCGAAGCCAATGAAGAGTTATTTGAACTTGTGATAAGCGAGTCAAATAAAGAAAAACTCAACATTATTTAAAGGCTGAGCAAGGAAATTGATGAAAGCGTTAAACTTATAATCATTATGCAATCTTCAGCGTACGAAGCTGTTTGAAGAGTGGACAAAAGTTTCACAAGAAATCAGACAGGTAAAAGTTCGTCGGTGACCAAGCGTGAGGAAAACACCCGTTCCCATCCCGAACACGGTCGTAAAGACTCATAGCGGTGAAAATACTTGGGGGGCCACCCCCTGGGAAGATAACTAGTTGCCGACACCTAATTTAAAAGGTGGAATTGATAAGCAGATATATCGATTCCACCTTTAATTTTATGTATAAAGAAAAGAAGCTCAAAAGAAAAGAGTCTGAAACAGACTCTCTGGAATTAAGAATAGCTGGAAGTATGAAAAAGATTTTTAATATATACAATTTAAATAAATAAGTGTATTTTTTACAATTACATAACTGGGGATTATTATGTGCTACTTTACCTAGCTTACCTGGCTAGTATTTATTATGCAAAAATAAAGCAAAACGGCTCCAGAATAATAATTGGTTCCATTTTGCTTTTTATTTTCAGAATGATTAATCAAATAGTGCGTTGATTTTATCCGTTATATCTTGAGGGGATATTTCATTAGTGATTTTATTAACTTTTTTATACTTTTTAATATTGATTTTTTTTTATTTTTGATGTAGAATTTTCTAGCAAGAGATTAGTTGGGGTTGAAATATGCTAGTTTCCGAGATTGGGTATATAAATTCTGTATCAAAGAGCATGTACGGAATTGATGTAAACAAAAATCAGAATAATAAATATAATTTGGGTGAAGGTTTTGGACATTTTAATGAGCCTTACTCTAATTATAAAAATAATTCAAATCTATTTACTAATTGGGCATCATCTTTGCAATCTATGTTTACACCTAAGGCTGATGAGAGTAAAAAATATTTATCTCTTATTGGATAGTTATGTATATTATTTTTTTATTAATGTAGATTTTGCTTGGTAGGAAATAGATATTTTACTAAGTATGAGCATACAGCAGGGATGGCTGATAGTATAACAAGTACTGGGACGATGCTTGTTGCTTGAGCTATATAGCCAATTATAGACATTGCTATTGCTACTACTCCCCAAGAAAATCCATTTATAAATCCGCCGATGATACTTTTGTATTTTGGAAGAATTTTTTGCGCTAGACTCATAGTAATTGGGGTTGCAAACATTGTAATAAATCCCATTAATGCAAAAATCACAAAAGAAATTTCCGGTAGGGTTTTATATGTCAGCATAAATAGAATCATCATTGGAAATGTTGCTATCATTGAAATGTAAAATACATTTGCTGTGCCTATTATTTTTTCAACTTTTGGGCTAAGCAGAGAGCCTATCCCTCCTAAAAATAAAAATAAGAATAATGCAATTCCTATTTGGAATTTTGAATAGCCCATTGATTTCCATAAAAAAGGTAATAAAATTGAACATGAATTTGTTATTAGCGATTTCAGCATAGCGATTAAATTTAGAATATTCAATTTTTTATTAGAGAGTATATCTTTGAACGCTTTTTTAAGGCAAAAATTTTCTTTTTGTGGTTGAGGTGTATGTGAAAATTTAGGTACACAATAAAACATTAGGGAAGCCCAAAGTACTCCAAGTATAGCTAAAAAAGGCATTTTAGATAATCCAAAATATTGGGCAACAGATGAGGATAATAGTGGTCCAAGTGAGAAACCAAGAGTTCCCATTGCAATAAATATTCCCATATTTTTTACAATGTCTGTGGTAGAAAATTTTACTATAAATCCTAAGGCTTGTGGGTGAAAAAGGCTTGAACCAAGGCTGCCTAGGATTATAAATAAAATCATAATTGGTATATGAGATGCTACAGGAACCAATGAAATAAATATTGAGGTAAATAAAATTCCCCAAAATATTAATGCTCTTTTTCTCATCTTATCTGCAAAGAATCCGAAAATTGGTTGCAAAAGAGATGAAAATATATGTGAACAGCTTAATATTATAGTGGCAACGGGCATAGTAATTTTGACCTGTTCAGCGATAAAAGGCATTATGGGGTTTAAAATTCCTGTGTAAATATCGTTTATAAAATGGGCTCCACAAAGCCAAATTTGTGTTTTTCGTTCGTTATTATTGTATATCATAATTTTATATTCGCATTAACAGTTAAAAAAATCAAATAGGACTATTGATTGGCAAGTGATTTATATTTTTACTATTTTCAAATTTATGATGAAATACCTATGAAAAATATTATAATGGTGCTATAATTGATTTATGAGTGAGAATCAAAAGATTAGTTTTACGACACAAAACCGTTTAATTATTTTTGGATTGGTCTTGAGTACTCTTCTGATTATGGCGATTGCTATTTTTGCAACTGTTAATATTCAGAAGAATTTAAATGAAAGTTATCAGAATTTTGGGCAGGTAATTTCTAAGATTCTTGCTATAGAAAGTGTTGAAATTACTAAGGATGCATCTACACAAGATACTTTTCAAATATTAAAATCTCATTCTGATTCGATATTGAAATCACACCAAGATATAGTATTTATAGAATTTCGAGATAATGGCGGAAAATTAATTTACAGGGCTCAGAATAATATGCATAAGAGTTCTAAGCGTCCTAATATCTCTGTATCTTCTCCAATGGTTAATGTTGCTGATGGAGCTAATATTGGTTCTGTTACTGTAGGTTTATCTGGTTCAATTGTTGGAAAAGTTTCATCAACAACAAGGGCTTCAATATTGTTTGTTTTTGTAATAGTTTGGCTTGTCTTTGCTTTTGTTGTATTGATTAATACATATCTTATAACGAGAGAATTAAGAATTTTACATGATGGCGTTCAAAGGATTTCTTCAGGAGAATTTGGTTATAAGATTGAGGGAAAAGACGTAAGTGATGAAGTTCAGAGTTTGTTTGATTCATTTAATGATATGTCAACAAGGTTAAATATCTATGAAGAGCAAAATATCGAGCAGTTGACTCTTGAGAGAAATAAGCTGGAAGCAATATTGATGAGTATTGCTAACGGAGTAGTTGTTTGTGATAACAATGATACTGTTGTATTGATAAATAATCATGCTAAAGAACTTCTTGAATTGGAAGATGACCAACTACTTAATACAGATATTCAAAGTTATGTTGATACAGAAGGTGAGTATTGTTTTAAAGATAAAATTGAAGAGTATAAGAATTTATCTTTAGAAGAAAAATCGACCAAGCCTATTACGTTTAATATTACAATTGATGGAAGAATTTTAAAATCTATAATTTCACCAATGTTTACTCAAAATCATGATTATGTCGGTTATATTATTGTTCTTATTGATGTAACAAGAGAAATTGAAATGGATCAAATGAAGTCTCAATTTATATCTAATGTTTCTCATGAATTGAGAACTCCTGTTACTGTTTTGAGAAGTTATATAGATACTTTGTACAGTTATGGTGATGAGTTTGACGAGACTACTAAAAAAGAATTTATAGCAACGTTGAATACTGAAATAATACGTTTAAATAGTATGGTGAATGATATATTGGATTTCTCAAGACTTGATTCAAACGCACAAATTGAAAAAAGTGAAAATAATATTTCACAACTTGTGGATACATGTGTTAATCAGGTTCAAATTTTGCTAAAAGAACATAATTTGAAAATTGAAGTTGAAAAAGAAAGTGATATCCCTTTATTAATGTTTAATTATGACAGTATAGCAAGAGCTTTAACTAATTATCTGTCAAATGCAATAAAGTATGCTCCACAAGATTCAACGATAACGGTTAGACTGTATAAAGAAATTGATAATAATCAAGTTGTTGTTACTGTTAGAGATGAAGGTATTGGTATTGCCCCTGAGTTTCAAAAAAAGGTTTTTGAAAGATTTTTTAGGGTGGAAAATAAGACTCATAGTGTTAAAGGGACAGGTCTCGGATTGCATCTTGTTAAAACTACTATAGAAAAACACCATCACGGACATGTATTTGTTATTTCGCAACCTAATCATGGTGCGACATTTGGTTTTACTTTGCCAATTGATTTAACCTTAATTGATGATTCTGAGAATAATTTAGTATAATTTATTATAATTTATGGACAAATTTGAGATAATACTTATTATAATTTTGGCAGCTGTTTTTATATCACATCCTATTTCCAGGAGTGCTAAGCCAAATTCTATTGATTCTGTGAATTTAGTAGCCGGAACGGCTATTGTTATATTTATTGTTTATATGGTCTATTCAATTATTAAATCTAAAAAGAATAGTTAATATTGAAGTGAATTTTTTATTTTTTAAAATGTTAATTTTTTGTTTATTTTTTTAAATTTTTAAAAAATCGATGTTATAACATTATTATAAGAAACAATGATTAATTATTTTAAGTAAAGGAGATAAAATATTATGGCAAAGACTATTGGTATTGACTTGGGTACAACAAACTCAGTTGTTGCAGTTATGGAAGGTGGTAAACCAACCGTTATTGCAAATGCAGAAGGCTCTCGTACAACTCCTTCTATTGTAGGTTTTTCTAAAACCGGTGAAAGACTTGTTGGTCAATTAGCTAAACGTCAAGCAATTGTTAATCCGGATAAAACTATTGCTTCAATAAAAAGACACATGGGTGAAAATTATAAAGTAAATATTGATGGAAAAGATTACACTCCACAAGAAATTTCATCTATGATTTTGAGAAAATTAGCGGATGATGCATCTAATTATTTGGGTGAAAAAGTAACATCTGCAGTTATTACTGTACCTGCATATTTTAATGATTCTCAAAGACAGGCAACTAAAGATGCAGGTAAAATTGCAGGATTGGATGTTTTACGTATTGTAAACGAACCTACCGCTGCAGCTTTGGCTTATGGTTTGGAAAAAGAAAAAGCTGAAAAAGTTTTAGTATTTGACTTAGGTGGTGGTACATTTGATGTATCTGTTCTTGAAATTGGTGATGGTGTACACGAAGTATTATCAACATCAGGTGATACTCACTTAGGTGGTGATGATTTCGACCAAAAAGTTATGGATTGGATTTGTGACGAATTCAAGAAACAAGAAGGTATTGATCTTAAAGGTGATAAACAAGCTATGCAACGTGTTAAGGAAGCTGCAGAAAAAGCTAAATGTGAATTGTCATCTGTATTTGAAACTAATATCAACTTACCATTCATCACAGCTGATGCAAATGGTCCAAAACACTTAGACTTGAATTTAACAAGAGCTAAATTTGAAGAATTAAGCTTCGACCTATTAGAAAGATGTAAAAAACCAGTTGAACAAGCTATTCAAGATGCTGGAATTTCAAAAGCTGATATCAACGAAGTTGTATTAGTTGGTGGTTCTTCAAGAATTCCTGCTGTACAGAAACTAGTAAAAGAATACACAGGTAAAGAACCTAACCAATCAGTTAACCCAGATGAAGTTGTAGCTGTTGGTGCTGCAATTCAGGCTGGTGTATTGGCCGGTGAAGTTAAAGACATAGTTCTTTTGGATGTAACTCCATTAACTCTTGGTATTGAAACATTAGGTGGTGTAATGACTCCTCTTGTTCCAAGAAATACTACAATCCCTGTTTCAAAATCTCAAGTGTTCTCAACTGCTGAAAATAATCAAACTGCTGTTGATATTCAGGTATTACAAGGTGAAAGACCAATGGCTAAAGATAATAAGTCTTTAGGTATGTTCCGCTTGGAAGGTATTGCTCCTGCAATGCGTGGTGTTCCTCAAATTGAAGTTACATTTGATATTGACGCTAACGGTATTGTAAATGTTTCAGCTAAAGATAAAGCTACAAACAAAGAACAAAAAATTACAATTACAAATTCTTCTAACTTGTCTGAAGCTGACATTGATAAGATGGTTAAAGAAGCTGAAGCTAATGCAGCTGAAGATAAAAAGAAAAAAGAAGAAGCAGAAATTAAAAATAATGCTGCAAGTTTAATAGGTTCTGCTGATAGAGTTATGAAAGATTTTGAAGGTAAGATTGACTCTGCAGACAAATCTAAATTAGAGGAACAGAAAAATGCTTTACAAAAAGCTCTTGATGAAAATAAATCAACTGACGAATTAAAAAAATTGTCTGAGGAATTGCAGCAAACTATGTTTGGAATTTCACAAAAGGCTTATGAAGCTGTTCAAAAAGAAGGAGCTTCAGCACAAAGTGCAAATTCTGAAAATGCTTCATCAAATGAATCAGCAAATAACAGTAGTAACAATGACGATGATGTTATTGATGCAGAATATACTAAAGAATAATCTAATATTAATATTCAATAGTAATAAAAATACAAAGAGACGGGTTCTAAAGCCCGTCTTTTTGTATGTAGAAATTTATTAACCTAATAAATTAATAAATATTTGTTCCTCCACCTATCAGGTGTCCATCATTTATGTCATAAATTACTCCGGCTTGTCCCGGGGTAATTGAATTTACCGGTTCGTAGAATTCTATTTCTGCTAAGTCATCTAAAACTTTTATATGTGCTTTTTTAGCTTGCATATTGTATCTGATTTTTACCATTGCATCAAATTCTTTTTCTTTTATTGGGTAAGAAAAATTCAAATCTTTTATTGCAAGTTTTGTTCTTAAATCATCTTCTCGTTTTCCTAGATATACAATGTTTTTTTCAGCGTCTATATCTATTACGTATAATGGATATGGAGCAGCTATTCCAATTCCTTTTCTTTGTCCTATTGTATATTGATAGTATCCGGAATGAGTTCCAAGTTTTTTACCGGTTGAAATTTCTATGAAATCTCCTGGTATGTTGCCAAATTTCTCAATTAAATATTTTTTTGTGGTATTTGGTTTTTGGATAAAACATATATCCTGACTTTCTTTAGACGATTTTGGAGGCAGGTCGTATTTATATGCAAGTTGCCTTACTTGAGATTTTTCATAATCGTATAAAGGAAAATTTGTTTTGGATAATTGTTTTTGCCCTAATCTATATAAAAAATATAACTGATCTTTATGTTCATCTTTTGCCGGATATAGTTTGTAAACTCCATCTATGAATTTCACTTGCGCATAGTGGCCTGTTGCAAAAATATCGGCATGTAACTGAGTTGTTGCGTATTCAAAGATTTCTCCCCATTTTATAAATTCATTGCAGGCTATGCAAGGATTTGGTGTTTCACCTTTTTTATAGGATAATTCAAAATAGTCTATAACTTGTTTTTTAAATTTAGTGCATAAATCAAGGATATAAAGTTGTATTCCAAGTTTATCAGCAACATTTTGGGCATTTTGGCAAACTGTTTCAGCACATTGTGTATTTACCATTTTACCTGTAATTCCCACTACTTCATATCCTTGTTGCTGTAATAATAGTGCAGTTACGGAACTATCTACTCCTCCGCTCATTGCTACTGCTGCAATTTTCTTTTTCTTATTTTCCATTATTGTATCCTTTGTTTATGCTTATTATCTAACAAAATTGGCAAAATATCCAATGAATGTATTTTATGTTATAATGCAGTTATGAAAAAGTTTATACTATCCATAGTTTTTATGCTAAGTATTTGTTCTGTTCTTCCGGTATATGCTAGTGAAATGGAAGAGGACTATTTGGATATTGCTTCAAACTATTGTGTTGTTGGGGATTACTCTTCTGCAATGGAGTATTTGGATAAAATTTTGGCAATAAATCCTGACAATAAACAGGTTATTGATTTGAAAAAAGGATTGGAGCATGTGATATCTCAAGATAAAAAATCATTTATTATGGCTGTAAATCCATTGGTAAAACAAGCTCAGGAGTATAAACGTGTTGGAGATGAAAAAATGGAGCTATCCACACTTTTGGAAGGTGCAAATAGCGAAAATTCATATCTTGCATATTATTATCTGGGAAACTTTTATCGTGATAAAAAAGATTATCAAAAGGCAATTGACGCATATAATTCTGCGCTTTCTGCGCGTCCTGATTTTTCACAAGCATATCTTGCTTCAGCAATTGTATTATATGAACTTGGTAAATTTGATGCTGTTATTAATCCAATTGATAAATATTTAACGTTCAATCCTAATGATGATTTAGCTTATGCGGTTAAGTCCAGAGCAGAGTTTGAGCTGGGAATGATGGATGATGCACAGCTGAATAACGCTAAAGCCCTTGAGATTAATAATTGTTCGGATTATCTTTTTGATAAAGCCAAAATTTTATATAAGCAAGGAAATTATAATGAGTCAAAACAACTTTTTAGTGATTTGGCATCTGATATTCAAACTTCAAAAATTTATGAATATATGGGATTGTGTGATTATGCATTGCAGAATTATACAAGTGCGTTGATGAATATTGATAAAGCAATCATACTCTCTAACGATGACATGTATTTGGAACAAAAGTATAATGAGATAAAAGATATATTGGAAAGTAATTAGAATGAAAAGACGCGGGAAACGAAAAAGTTCCGGAAATATGAAAAAAGAAGGATTCTTAGCAAAGTGTGCAAATGCCCTGATTACACTATGTTTGACTTCGGCAATGTTATGGGGCTTACAGGCTTATAGCGGTTCAACAAGCTTGAAATTTGTACAGTTAAGTGATGTTCATTTTCTTGAGAATGGTTCAAACTCGACATTTAAAATGATTGGTGAGTCTCCGAGACTTCTTGATGATGCAGTTAGCCAGATTAATGAATACAAAGATTTAGATTTTGTTATGATAACCGGAGATTTGATTGATAAACCTTTTGAAAAAGAATTAAGAGCAGTACTTCCACATGTTGAAAAATTAAATGCTCCTTGGTACTTTGCTTTTGGTAATCATGACAGATGTGTAGGCGGTTACTTAGATACTCTTGTATATTTAGAAATGCTTAGAAGTATAAATAAAGATTTTACATTTAAAAAGGCGTATTATTCTTTTGAACCTAAGAAAAACTATAAAGTTATAGTTTTGGATGATATTATAACAACTGAAATTACTTCTAATGGTTATATTGATTCAGAGCAGCTAAGATGGCTGAAAAAGGAACTTGATAAATCAAATAATGAAACAGTTTTAATATTTATGCATGTCCCTGTAGTGGAACCATTTGCGAGTCCTAATCATAAACTACGTAATGCCTCTGAAGTTATGAGTTTGATTGAAAGTTACAAAAATCCTATAGGGGTTTTTCAAGGACATTATCATGCGGCCAGAGTTGTGCAACACGACAATGTGTTATATGTGAGTTCTCCAGCACTTGTTTCTTATCCTAATGCATTTAGATTGATTACTGTAAGTAATTACAAAGATAAGACAGTGTTTGACTTGAAGTGGGTTGAAACCAGAGAAAAAACAATTCAAAAAATGGCTAAATTACTTGTATTTTCCGGAGGTATATATTCAGGGGATGCAAAGGATCAATCAGGAATTTATGAAATAAAGAAATAATTGAGGGTTTATAATATGGACAATTTTGATGTTAAGTTCAGAGGTGTCAGAGGTAGTTTTCCGGTTGCAAACAAAAACTTTTTGCACTATGGAGGCAATACATCCTGTGTAGAAATTAATGTTGGTGGTCATTTAATTATTCTTGATGCCGGAACAGGTATTGTTACTACCGGCGATGAGCTTATGGAAAATTATATTGCCTCTGCTGTCGAACCTGAAAATAGAACAGCAGTTAAGGCTACTCTTTTAATTTCTCATATTCATCAGGACCACCTTCTGGGATTGACTTTTTTTAAACCTCTTCATATAAAATCTACAGAGTTAGAAATTTTTGGACCTGGTAGTAAAACTTCTGATTTGTCTAAAAATTTGTCTGAACTGGTTTTTGGAAAAACATTTCCTCTTGATTTAGGAGATATTGCTTGTAAGTTAAATATTCATAATCTTTGTGAGGAAAACTCAATAATATTGTCAAAAGGTGAGAGACCAAAGTTAGTACTAAATGATATAAAGCCGAGTGAAGATGATGTTTTAATATCATTTTATAAATCTTATGTCCATCCTCAGGATGGGGTTATGATATATCGTGTAACATATAAGGATAAATCATTGGTTTATGCAACAGATAAAGAATGTTATCTTGGTGGTGATAAAAAATTTATAAGGTTTGCACGAAACTGTGATTTACTTATTCATGACTCTCAATATACTACAGAGGATTATTTAAATCCTAATTCACCAAAGCAGGGTTATGGACATTCAACTTTTGATATGGCTGTTGAAACAATGAAACAATCCAAAGCTAAAAATCTTGTATTTTTTCATTATGATCCCGGTTATGATGATGAAAAACTTGATAGTATTAAAGAATATTATTTAACTAATTATAAAAATGTTCACTTTGCATACGAAGGGTTGAAATTTACTATTTAAAGTTATTGAACTTCTCATTTTTATAATTAAACAGGTAATGAAATGAAGAAATTTTTTGTGCTATTTTTTATAATGTTTTTTAGTTGTCCATTGGGTTTTGCGGCTGCTGGTACAACTGCAACTTATGTAATTGATCCTGAAAAAAATGCTTTTGAGCATAATAATAAAGGCGTTATGTATGTTGAAGAAAAGTGTTATTATGCAGCAATTCAGGAGTTTAAAATGGCTATAAGTTTAAATCCAAAAAAGCAGTCCACTGCTGTTTATTTTAATAATTTGGGTAAAGTTTATATGACGATTGGTTATCCTGAATTGGCTTTGGATTGTTTTCACAATGCAGTAACACAGTATAGTTTGAATTTTGAGTATTATCAAAATCTTGCAAATTGTTACAAAGCCCTTGGACAGCTGCAAAAGCAAATTAAATATTATCAAACAAAGGATTCAAATCCGTTAAATAAGGTGATGCTTGGTTTATTATATGAATTGTCAGGCGATAAAAGAAAAGCGGTTATCGTATTTGATGAGTTTGCAATGGCTGAGCCTAACCTTATTATTACTCCGGCAGTAAAAAAACATATTCAAAAATTGGTTTCAGAATTACAGAAAATATAAATGGTTAAATTAAGATATCTTAATTTAACCATTTATATTTATCAATGTGTATATTTTATAAATTATTTTTTATATTTTTGGAGTAAATTAGTATTTTCGTCCGTGGTTTTAGCTGACAACGCCGGATTTGAATTTGGAGCTGCAGCTGTTGTTATTGGGACTTTTTGGGCTGAACCTTTCATTGTTGGATTGGAATTATCATCATTATTTGTTGTTGGTATAGTATTCCCGTTATGTTGTTTTGCTTCTCTTTCATTCATTTTCTTTTCAACTTTACCTGCTAGAGGTGTTGCTATGAATGGAACTAACATACGTTTTCCAACAATAGTTGCAGCGGCAAGGGATGTCAATCCGCCAAATGCATCTTTAACATTTTCTCTGATTTTTTCAAATTCTTGAGTGAATTTTACACCATTGATATTTTCATATCCAGGTTTATTTTTGATAAGTTGTTGATAAGTTTTCTTAATAGGTCTGTCAAACATTTTTCCAAAGAATTTATCAAACATTTTTGTTTGGCAAACTTTATGTGATACTGTAAAGAACATTAGAATTTGGAAACCAATCATTAAAAGGCCGTTTGTAAGATCTAATGCCGCAACGAATTTACGTTTATCATCAGGGATTTCTTTGTTATTTAAACTTTGTGTAACATATAAATAGCATCCTAATCCGTCTTTGGCAACAATGGAGGCAACGCCTAATCCATCAATATATTTTCTATTATTGTCAAAAACTTTATTACCTGCTTTTTTTATAAAACTTCTTTCTGAAGCCCATCTTAGAGGTTTCATAACGGTTGTTTCTAGAAAAGGATTGATTTTAGGTATACCAGCCATTATTTCACCTCAGCTTTCTTATCATTTTGTACTGCGGTTGCAGAATCTTGTTTTGGTCCCTTTGTTTTATTTGATAATTTAGGGAATGCTAAATCCATAAACCAAGGATATATTCTGTTAAGTAACCAGCAGGTTACAGGAAGAATTGCAAGAGATACTCCAAGACCTGTCCAGCGTTTATAACCGTCTAGGTTGGATTTTACATGTTTTTCCAATTGATCGCCTATGCAATTTGCAAGAGAGCCTGCTTTTTGTTTTAATCTCGCAGCAAGACTTTCTGCAAATTCTGAAGAATCTTTGATTTCTTGTTCACTTAGACCTTTTGCTTGCAATTTCGTATATAACTCAGTTTGTGATTTTTCGATTTTTTGGTTAATAATTTTTTGAGCTTCTTTTACGCTTATTCCTGAACTTAATAGTCTATCTTGGATTGATTTTAAAGTATCTATAAGTTCATCAATTGCATTTGTTCTTTCATAGATATGTTGGTTAACGTATTCAATAATTTCTTGAGTAGTTTTTTTATTGGCTACAACGTCAACTGTATTTATCATACCATTTATTTTATTATTTAAAATTCGGATTGCAGAAGAGTCTTTGTCTGTATTTTTATTTTTAAGTTCTTTTACTATATTTATTAATACTGTATTAACATCTTTTTTATTTGGATCTGTTTTTATTTCTGATTTTAATTCTGAAATTATTTCTTTAAATTCTTTATTTAATTCACTACTTATAGTTTTAATTTTATCTGCTGCAAAATCAGATTGGTTATATGTTTGTTTTATTTTGCTGCTAATTCTTTGGAGTACTTTTCTTGATTCTTCAGGGTTAGTGTGGTAGAAAATACCTCTTTCAATTTTTTTAGGAAGCTTATGTTCGATTGCGTTAAGTCGCTCTTTCTTTTCTTCCTTGATAATTTTTTCCAGTGTTTCATTAAATAATGTTTTAAAATCTTTATCCTCCATTGGAAGGTCTGAAACTACTGTTTTTCCCCCTTTTATTTCAGTTTTCTTAAATACTATTTTATCATCTGAAATCATGTCTGATAAAATTTGTTTATTTTTATCTTTATATTTTTTTATTTCTTCTTTTAATTCATCTTTTGTGAAATGTTTATTTGGATTATCAGCTTTGATTTGTTTTTTTATGTAATTTTCTGATGGGAATAAAGACGCGTTATATCTCTGATTTAAATATCCGATGTCAGACATGTAACGTATTATATCGTTAAATGGTTTTACTATAGCGCATTGAGTACCTACTGCTAATATTGCAGAAACCGGTTGTCTCCATGCTGTATATGTTCTGGTGTCTTCATCTGTGTCGGAAATTGGGTTAAACTTGATAAATAATGGAGCAATAAGACCGGTTCCAACTGCGTTTATTAACTGGTTTTGGATTTCTCCCATGCCTTCATGCATTTTTACCATTCTTTTAGCTGAGCCAGGCATGATTTCTAATAAAATCTCTTTTAAAGGTTTTATTGAATCTTTTGCAACTGTACCAGCTCCCGTAAATGATGTACTATCTTTTATCTCTCCGAGGAAAATTCTATTTTTAATGTTTTTTCCTGATAGGAGTTGAGCAGTTGAATTAGCTTCAAAATTGCTTCTAATCTTTTCAATACCCATTTGTTACACCTACTAAGTCCTTCTATTTATATAGAATCCAAAACACAAAAAAAATTGCTAAATTTTCATACTTTGTAAATAATTGTTAACAATGCTTTTCTTACCACTTTGGATACGCTGAGCAGAAGTTCTTTTTTAATTAATCTATCTACCCCAAAAATGATTCTGCATAGCAGAATCATTTTTATTATACAAAACACATATTTAAAATAAAAGTAATATATTACGATTTATTAATCTTTTTTATCAAGAAGTTTTCGTATTCTCAAAAATCTATCTAATTCAGTTCTAAACAATTTTAAATCTCCAAAAATTGAATTTGATAGTAAAACTTTATTGTCATATTTTGGATCTATGATAAATACTGTAGGAAATCCGGTTATGCCTATTTCTTTTACAAGTTTTTCATATTTAGGGTCTTCTACGTTAACTTTTGAGAAATTGAAATCATCTTTGTAGATTTTAGATAGAGTTTGGTATGTTGGCATAAATTTAATACAAAAATGACACCAATCTGCATAGAATAATGTAAGTATTGGTTTATTTTGTTTTAAGGCTTCTTCATAAGGAATACCAATATTGTATTCTGAAGGTTTTTTAGTTGGTTCTGCTTCAGCGGTTTGTTCTGCAGCATTTTCTTTGGTTGGTGCTCCTCCTAAATCAGGAACTACAGCCCCTTCTTCAATTCGTGTAATTTCTTTCTTTAAGTTGTGCATCTGATTATATTCATAACCGCAAATAGCAATTACTGCCAGAACGAATAATATAGATGCTACAATTGCAACATTTTTTTTGTTTACATTTTGTAATTTTTCTTTTAAATTCATATTTTAGCTCCTCTTTTTCCTATAATTATAGTACGAAAATCCGTTATGGAGTGCATTTAACATAATTTAACATAATTTCTGCTTAACACTTTGTAACATGATGTAACACTTGATATATATTTGGGTATATACTAAGTATATAATAATCTCGTGTTACATTACCCCAGAGGCGGTTACCAGATTCCGTCAAAATTTCCGTTGCTAAAATAAGGAGTTTAATTTATGAGAAGTGAAGAGCCGGTTGAAATGAAGATTGGACCACAGAGTTCAGATCCTGCAAAAGCTAAAGTTTTGGATGTTCAAAATGATAGTACTTTAACTGCATATTTAAGAGAAATTGCTGATTATCCTCAATTAACTATTGAAGAAGAGAAAATATTGGCGCAAAAAATTGAAAATGGTGATTCTGAAGCTAAAAGGGAGTTGATTCAAGCTAATTTGCGGCTTGTGGTTACCATTGCGAGAAAGGCGATTCACATGTCAGCTTTACCTATGATTGACTTAATTCAAGAGGGAAATCTTGGGTTGATGATTGCAGCTGAAAAATTTAATTATAAACTTGGATATAAGTTTTCTACTTATGCTGGATGGTGGATTAAGCAGTCTATGTTTAAGGCTATTTCAGAACAGTCTCATTGTATGAAGATTCCTGTATATATTCAGGAAACACTTTCAAAATATTCAAAAGTTAAGTATCAAATGGAGCAGTCTGCAAATTCTCAGGTAAAAACTGAGGATGTTGCAAAAAAAATGAATATTGCCCCTGATAAAATTGAGATGTTTCTTTCTGCGTATACTAAGACAATTTCTATAGAAAACGGTATGGAAAGAAATGACGGTAAAGAACTTAATGTCGCTGATATTTTAGCGGATGATACTACGTTGATTAGTGAAAATATAGAATATCAATCATTGAAAAATGATATTCTTAATGTTATTTCTACTCTAAAGGAGAGAGAACAGGAAGTAGTAAAAATGCGCTATGGTTTGGATGATAGCGAAAGGTATACTTTGGAGGAAATTGGTAATATTTACGGTGTTACCAAAGAATGTATTCGTCAAACAGAATTACGTGCTCTGAAAAAAATGAAGATTTCAGGAGAATCACTTTTATCCTGCTATATTTGCTAAGTTTTAATATATTTCTCGTGTTTATTTAATCTATCCTGCCGCAAAGTATAAATGCGGCTTTTTTGTTTGTTTTACATGATAAAACAGCTACGTGCAGCAACAATTTTTATATCATTAATATATTGTTGAATATAGGCATACAGTTTGTCTATATCATAATTATCGGTTAAATTTTTGTTTTCATGGAATTCTCCTCGTAGAGATTGAATATTTTGCAGTATATCTTTCGGGGTATTATATAAAATCTCATACTCTGACCCTTCACAGTCGATTTTTAATAATTTAAGTGTTTTTATTTTGTGTTTTTTAATAATTTTTTCTAGAGTAGTAGATTTGATATTACAATTAATATCTTGAGTTATTGCACCGACTGAGACGACATCGGATATAGATGAACCACCTGTATTAAGTGCATTAATACTCATATTTACAATTCTTGCATCTTTTGTTACCGCTTTATTTTCAAGAATTATTGTTCCTGATGGAATTTTGTTAAGTTCAATATTTGCTTTGAAATTTTTATAGTTTTGACGAACAGGTTCAAATGCATAAATTTTTAAAAAAGGATATTTTTTTGCCAAATAGATTGATACCATGCCTATATTCCCGCCAATATCTATTACACAATCTCCTTTTTTAAAATCAAAATTTTTGAAATCATACTCCCTTCCTGCATTTATTTCTGCGGAAACAAGGTCAACAGTTCTTGAAATTATAGAATCATAAAATTGAAAAGATATGCCATCTATGATAGTTTCTTTAATATTGTTATAATTTATCAAAATATTTTTTATGTAATAATCGAGTTCTTCTGTTGTTAAATTATATCTATTTTTCATGTATCGATTAACTATTTGAATTGCTAAATCATCATAATTGCCCATTTTAGATTTCCTTTTTTAATATTCAATGCCTTTTCTTGCTGCAATACCTGTATCCCAGTAGTGTTTAACCGGTTCGATTTTGGATACAAGATGTGCAATTTCTATTATTTTAGGATTTGCATTACGTCCGGTTAAAACGATTTCCATCTCATCTGGTTTGTTTTTTAGGACGTTGACAACTTCATCAACATCAAGAATACCTAAATCAATTGCTATGTTTGCTTCATCTAAGATTATAAGTTGATATTCGTGATTTTTAATTGCTTGTTTTGCTAGTTCCCAACCTTTTTTTATTGCTTCGGAATCATCTTGTGTTTTATTATTTTCATATACAATTCTGTCTAGGCCTGCTTGTACAATTTTGAGATTATTGGCAATTTCTGGTGAAAGTTCACGGAAAGAGTTTAATTCTCCATAATCATTGCCACCTTTCGTAAACATTATAATAAGCACTTTCCAGCATCTGCCAAGAGCTCTCATTGCAAGTCCTAATGATGCAGTTGTTTTACCTTTACCATTACCTGTATAAACTTGAATATATCCATGTTGAGCCCAGTTAGGATTTATAAGATTATTATCACATTTATTCATTTTTATCTTTAGCTCCGTAGTTGGTAGCAATATTTACCTATTTATTATATATTAAAAAGATGGATAATAAAACTGAATTAAGAATAAAAGCAAAGTCTATTCGAAAAAATTTAGATATTTCAGCAATTTCTGCAAAAGCTGTAACATTAATCAAACAACATAGATTTTATATAAATTCTTCAAATATAATGATTTTTTATCCTACAAAATATGAGATAAATCTATTAACGTTAATTGCGGATGAAAAAAATTATTATCTTCCTAAAGTTGAGGGTGAAAAATTATTAGTTTGCCCGTATAATAAATATTGCAAATTAGAAAAATCATCTTTTAATATATTTGAACCTTGTTCAAATCCCGTTAGGACTGATATTTTGGATTTAGTTATAGTTCCGGCGCTAATGGCGGATAATTTTGGATATAGACTTGGTTATGGCGGTGGCTTTTATGATAGATTTTTGTCAGATTGTGCGCCTAAAACAAAGACTTTAACTGTTATTCCAAAAGAATTATTAGTAAATAAGCTTCCGAGAGAAGATTTTGACAGAAAAATTGATGAAATAATTGTTGCATGAAAAACGGGACTTAATATATTTAAGTCCCGTTTGTAAATTAGGGTTAGTTTATCTTTTGGGGTTAAGTTAAATTATTTGTTAAGCTGTATATTTCGGAGCCATATCTTTAATCCCTTGATCACGAGCTTCTTTAGCGGATTTAAGTTCTTGGCTGATTTCAGCTAATAGAGTTTCTAATCTTTCTTTTTCCTGAGCTATTCTTTGCTCTTCCATATTTAAGTTTCTTGCTTCTATTTGTGCTGCACGTTCTCTGCCTTGCATATATAATGTTCTCATCATATAATTTTGCATTTGTTGAGCTTGTTGTGCATTTTGTTGTTGTCCTTGCATTTGTTGCTGCCACATCTGTTGCATGTATGGCAAGTTTTGTTGCATATACTGCAAAGAGCTGTTGTGTGCAAATGCCAGATAATTCATTGTTCTGCCCATCATTGAACTCGGTGAATTCAATAAATCTCCGATTGAAATACTACCGTTTCCAACTGTGGCTGCATACTGTTGTACGTCTCTTAATTTCTTTGTGAGTTTTGATAACCGATATTCTAGATTGCTTTTTTGGAATATCAGATCATGCACTCGAGCTGTGAAAATCAGAATGCCCATAGTCCTAACCCTACCTTTTAATTTTTATAACTAACCTTTAATTTAACCTACACTTATATAAAAACATGCAATTACCCGTAATTGCATGTTTTTGGCTGTTTATTAAGTTTTGTTAACTGAGCTATGAATGAGTTCTTTCGACTACTTTGTCAATCAATCCGTAATCTTTGGCTTCATAAGCTGAAAGATAATGATCTCGTTCACAATCCTCTTTTACCTTTTCAAAAGGTTGACCTGAATTTTCAGCCATAATACCTATTAACATATCTTTCATTCTCATTATTTCTTTTGCTTCAAGTTCAATATCTGTAGCTTGACCTTGTGCACCGCCTAAAGGTTGATGAATCATAATTCTGGCACTAGGTAGAGCCATTCTTTTACCTTTAGTACCGGCAGAAAGGAGAAATGCTCCCATTGATGCGGCTTCACCCAAACAGATAGTAGAAACATCTGATTTAATAAGATTCATTGTGTCATAAATTGCCATACCGGCTGTAATTACGCCTCCCGGACTATTAATATATAGCATGATATCTTTTTCAGAGTTTTCGCTATCCAGAAGCAATAATTGCGCAACTACTGAGTTTGCTACATCATCGTCAATTTCTGTGCCTAAAAAGATTATTCTTTCTCTTAGTAATCTTGAGAAAATATCAAATGAGCGTTCTCCACGAGAGGAAGCTTCAATTACTGTAGGAACATAGCCCATTATTTTCATATATGTTTCTTGATCCATTTTGCTCTCCTTTTTTAATGAGATTATACTACAAAAAAATTTATCGTAATACTGGTATGTATACTTTGTTTTGGTTCAAAAGATTTAAATTTTTAAGAATATTGTGAATTCACACCCTTTATTAGGTTCACTGTCGATTGTTATTTTACCGTTGTGCAGTTTTATAAATTCTTTGGATATAGTCAACCCAAGGCCAGTTGATGTTTCTGTTTTTGTCATTGTGTTTTGTATTTGAAAAAATTTATTAAAAATTTTTTTGTGATATTTTTTTTCTATACCTATACCTGAGTCTTTGATTTTTATAATGACATTTTTATCGGTTTGTTTTGCTGAAATTTTTATTTCAGAATTTTGTGGAGAAAATTTGATTGCATTGCCTACAATGTTAAACAAAACTTGTTGCAATTTAATATAATCTGCGGCTAATTCTATTTCTGTGTTAATGTTTTTAGTTAGGTGTATATTCTTTTTTTCAAATAATGGTTTTAAAATATTGCATACTTCGTTTATTAATATATTAATATTAACATTGGAAATATTAAGTTTAATTGTTCGAGATTCTATTTTGGTAATGTCAAGAATTTCGTTAATCATTGCCAGTAATTTAAGACCTGAAATCCTTATATCTTCAATATATTCAAGTTGTTTTTTGTTTAAATCGCCAAATATTTTTTGTGATAAAATTTCTGAAAATCCTATAATAGAATTTAGTGGAGTACGTAAATCATGTGATATATTCGCAATAAATTCGTTTTGAAGTTTTTCATTTTGTTTGATTTTTTTATTTTGTTTTTTTATTGTTTCGTATGCTTTATTAGTTTCTTGTATTCCGTTTTGCAATGCTTCAACCTGCATTTTTAGCACTTTTGATAATTCTATATCTTTTATTAGGTTTGATATAATTGCTGTACAAGTATTATAAATGATTTTTTCATCCTGAGTGAACTCTTTTTCTCTTTCTATAATTAAAAGTCCGTATGTAGCATCTTTTATTGAAAGTTTATTTATTAGTATTTCTGAATTTATGTTGAGAAGTTTTTTAATTTGTTCTTGTGGAATGTTTTTTGAGTTGGTATAAATTTCAGAAGATAAATTTTTATTTATTTTTATAGATTTAGAGCAGTTTATATTTTTCCCGGCTTCAAGTGTTAGTGTTTCCGGACTCAGATAAAAAATACCGGCTGAATCAAAATTTATAATTTCTTCAAGAATTTCAAATACCTTTTGTGCATGAGCATTATCGGAGGTATCTATATTATAAAATTTATTTATTTTTTCAATTGCATTTTTAAACACTGATTTTAAATTGTTTCCTTGTATCCGATGTAGCGTAAATTTCTGTAATATCCGTCATAGTCTAAACCATATCCTACAACAAATCTGTCATCAACTTCAAAACCATAATAATCCGGCTCAATATCAACTTTGCGGGTTATTTTTTTATCTAATAATGAACAGAATTTAATAGATTTGGTATTGAAGTTGCAGTGCATAAAATCTATTAAAAATTTTGCGGTCAATCCTGTGTCAACGATGTCTTCTATAATTAGAACATTTTTATCATTTAAGTCCGGTAGTTGAATATCAACGGCATTAACTTTTCCTGAGGATGTTATTGAAGAACCGTAGCTTGATAATCTTATAAATTCAAGTTTTAGTGGCATGTTTAAACTTTTAACCAAGTCAGTTGCAAACATAACAGCACCTTTTAAAACACAAATAGCAATTACTTCTTCTCCATTATAAAATTCATTCATTTCTTGGGCTAATTCTTTAATTCTTTTTTGTAATTGCTCTTCACTGAATAATACTTTTAACTCTTCGATTTTTATTTCCATTTGTTCACCTCTTTTTATAAAATGTAATTTTATGTGTTGGATTGGTTGTTACTTTTATTTTATCACTAATTCCAAGTCCTATCGCCCATAGAATTTCTTTTTCTGTTGCTAAAAATAGCAGAGTATCTTTTTCATGGTTAGGTATTTTTTTAGAATTAAGATATTTTTTTAATTTTTGGCTTCCATTAAGTCCAAGCGGTTGTATAATATCACCATTTTCACGCGGTCTTATTTTAAAATTTATTGGCAGATTGTCTAAATTTACATAGGCATAATTTTCTTCATCAGATGGAAATTTATCTACGGATGTTGTAAATTTTTCTATTTTAAAAATATAGTCATCATTTTCATACGTTCCTTCAGTAGTTACTTTTATGGATATAGGAGTTTTCTGTTTGTTTTTTATAATTTCTATGTCTTTTGTATTTGCATAAATCCACAAATTAGTTGTTAAGGAAGATATTTTTCCGGCTTTTGAGTCGGAGTTTTCTTTGATAAAATTCAGAATATTGACAATTTTTGTTCTGTCATAATCAAGGTTATATTTTATAAATATGTTATAAATGATTCTTTTTTGAATAGCATCAGACAGTTTCAAAAATTTTTTTGTTTGGATTTTACCATTTTTGCATATTTTATTCAGTATAATATTTGTATATTCTTCAACAATTTCAGTTTCTTCTTTTGCAACATTGCACAAATTGTCAATTGATGAAACTAAATAAGGATTAATATGCTGTAATTCTGGTATTATTTTAGTTCTTATAAAATTTCTTTTATATTTTGGATTTTTATTTGAACTATCGTTATTTGGTTGGAGTTTATTTTCTTCACAATATATTTCAATATCTTTTCTTAAAATATCCAGTAGCGGACGGTAGTATATATTACGATGTTGAGCAATCCCTTGTAGTCCATAAACGCCTGTACCTTTGCAAATTCTGTAAAGTAGAGTTTCTATATTATCATTTTTATTATGAGCCGTGAAAATAATTTTGCTGTTATATTTTTCTGCACATTTTTCAAAAAACTTGTATCTGGCTTCGCGTGCGGCCGTTTCAGTATGGGCTATATTGCTTGATAATTTTTCACTATAAAACTCTATTCCGTTTTTTTGACAAAATTCTGCACAATTTTTTTCTTCTTGATCACTTTCTTTTCCTCGCCAATTGTGATTTAAATGTATTGCAATTAGCCTGTTTGGAGAGATCTTTTTTAAGCAATCAAGTAAACACATTGAGTCATAACCGCCTGAAAACGCTACAATATATATATATTCAGGTTTGTCCAAATTGTATTTGTTCAAAAATAGTTTTATTTTTTTTTGAATTTCGTTCATAATTATAAATTGGCAGAGTGTTTTTTTATTCCTTCACGGATTTCAACGACATCTGTTCCAAGTTGTTCTAATGCCTGCATAGCAAGCGATGAAGGCTCTGTTGTTATTGCCCATAAAAGATCAGAAGATTCTATTTTTGTTTTGTTAGCTTTTTTAGCATGTTCCCATGCTGTTTCTAAAACTCTTTTGGCACGTTTAGTGAACACCATTTCTTTTTCAGAATATTCATTACCGAAACCTACAATTTTTTCAATAACAATTCTTGCATCACGAATATTGATTTCTAATTCGTTTAACACAATCGCCCCAACACCTGTAGCTTCACCTATAATACCCAATAAGAACATTTCTGTTCCAACAACTCCACGACCGATTCTTCTAGCTTCCTGTTTGGCTAGCCTTAGAATGGTAAGCGTTTCAGGCATTTGCTTTTCAATAGGTTTGATTATTCCGTGAGCTAAATCATCATCATTGATATTAAGTTCTTTGAATATATTATAAGCCACTCCTTTTTTTGTTTTAAGTAGTCCAAGAACCATGTGTTCCGGTAAAACTTCTGATGAGCCAAGTTCTTTTGCTGTTTGAAGTGCCAGACTCATTGCAATAAAAGCATTTGGCGTAAAGACTATTTGTCTCCCTTCATATTCAGCTTGACGGGATTGGACTTTTGACAATTTTTCTTCAAACAGTTCTTCTGTTACTCCAAAGTGTGCAAGAATTTTTACTAAATCAGAGTTTTTGTCCTCTAAAATTGAAGATATAATTTGTTCAGTTCCCAGAATTTCATAATTTGATGCTGAAAGTTTTGAAACAGCTCTTTCAAAAACTTTTGCAGATTCTTTATTGTCAAATAATGAATCTGTTTCTTGAGTCAAGTCAATTTCAGGCTCTTTATTTTCATCAAGTTCAGGGTGGAAATCTTTTTTTACTTTTCTTTGTACAAGTTTTTCAATAAGGGGTTTAGATTTTTCAATATCAAACCCAAGGTTTTCGAGATATTGTACTATTTTAGAGTTACTATCCGAAATTGCTGCAAGAACAAGATGTTCGTAGTGCACTGTAGAATTTCCTGATTTTTCTACAAGTTCCATTGTTTTTTGAAGTATTTGTTTGAAATTTTCACTGAATGGTATAGCAGAATTCATATCTGCTTCTTCTATATTTAGAGTAAGATAGATTTCTTCTGCTAGACGCTCATAAGTTATATTGTATGATTTAAAAATTTTTGCACAAAAGCCTTTAGTTTCTTTTACAAGAGCCAAAAGCAAATGTTCGGATAAGACTTTATCCGAGTGGTCGTAAATTGCAATGTTTTGAGCTTCAACTATAACATTGAGTGCTTTTTCAGTGAATTTTTCAAACAAAATTTTAATCCTTATTCTTTATCATCATCTTCTTCGTCTTCAGAGTCTAAACTTTCTATGTATTCAGAAACTCTTTCAAACTCATCATCATCATCAATTGTTTCAAAGTAGCTTTCTTCACCTTCTTCTAGGTATCTCATTAATACTACTTCCGGTTCTTCTTCGTCAGAATCAGATTCAATTAATAATGCATATTGTTTATCTTCAAATTCAATTATATCACATAATTCGCATTTGATTACCGTACCATCGTCATCTGTAATTTCAATTAAATTTTCATTTTCTTCTGTCATTTGTTTTTCTCCTTTGTTTTATTATTGTGCTGTTTTTGACAGGTATTGTTCCAGTATAATACAAGCGCTTTCAATATCAACTAATCCTTTGTCTTTTCTGAAATCAATTTTTTTATTTCTTAAATTTTCTTCTGCTGCGTCTGAGGTTAATCGTTCATCTTCATAGATGATTTCATAGTTTTTGATTTTTGATGCAAATTCTTCGCAGTTTTTAGCTTGGAAACCTTTTGAACCATCCATATTTAGCGGAATTCCTACAACTATTTTTTTTACATTATTTTCTTTTGCTATTTTGTAAATTGTTTCAATAGCATTTTCTTCCGGTGTTCTACTTATATATGAATGCCCGTTTGCAAGCATTAAAAGATAATCGCTGAGTGCAATACCGATTCTTTTTGTTCCAATATCAAGCGCCATAACTTTATACATTTTGCACCCACTTTTCTTCAATATATTTTAGTTTTAAATCAATATCGTCATCTGTATATTGTTCAAAATTTAAGTCCTTATTAAATTTAATTGTCATAAAATATTCATATAAGCTACGTTGTAATATATTTTTATACAGTTCTTTTTTTAATTCTTCATCGAGAGCAAGTCCATAAATTATGGACGCTTCGTCGTCTTTTCCTATAGCGTATTTCATATAAGCAGACATTAAAAGTTTATCGGTCCACGCTATTTTTTCTTCTGGATAAAATACTTTATCAATGGACTGGTTTATTAGTTTGTCAAGATTGTGTTGAGATTTAGCTTCTTTTATGAGTTCTTCAAATTCATCACTGTAATGAGCATCCAAAAACCAATGAGATGAAATTTTCATTTTTTGGAGTTTTTCAATGATAGTGTTGTCTGTTTTTGTCGGCAAAATTTGTTCATGTAAAATTTTGGAAATTGATTCATTATCGAAATCAATATCTAACAAAAGATTTTTCCAACATACATATTCATAAGAGAGTTTCCAATTATTGTTATTTTTTTCTATTGTTTTGGTCTCAGCATTATATAAGATAGTTTTAAAAGACTCCGGAGGAATATCAACGGTTTTTTCATCCCTTAAAAAACGTTCAAGAATTTTATCGCATTCAAATTGTGAAATTTCAAAAAACCCAAAACAATCTTTGATACCTGATTCAATGTTAGTAACTATTGATACGAACCGAATTTTTTCTTCGTTCGTGCGTCTTGTAAATATCAAAGCCTGATCTCCGTGTCCATCCGGATATGTAATATAAAATTTGTGAGGTTTACTGTTAGAAAGAATTTTTGCATAAAATTCTTTTGTATTGTCTTCTCTAATCCCTGAAATTTTTAATGTAGATAAACTTTTTTTTATTAATTGTGCGAGTTCGCCTTTTGCTGTCTGGCTCATTTCTTGAAGAACATGTAATGCTAATTGCGATTTAGTTTCGCCAAGAAGTTTAAGTGCTTCTTTGCCTACTGCGCTGTTAGGTTCGGAAACAAAAACAGGGATAAGGATATTTGCCAGTGCATCATCTGAAAAATCCTGCCCAAATGAGTTCAAAAGAGTAATTTTGTCTTGAACTTTGATAGATGCTAAAAAATCCATAAAGTCTATTTGTACTTCCGGATTTATTATTGCTGTATTTAAAAGATGTTTGGTATTTTCATCAAGAATATCTTCTGCATCTCCAAGATATTCTTCACAAGTTTCATAAGACCAATCCGCATCAAGTTCTCTCAGAAGATTAAGTATTGTTATTTTAACTTCGCTTGGAAGATTTTGATTTTTGAGTGTCTCCCAAAGATTATTAATCATTTCTTCTTTTGGAGTATAGCGTTCCAGTAAAAAACAAATAACAGGAATTTTTTCTACTGTAGCGTTGGCAAGTTCTTTAAACAACAATTTTGATAAAAAAGTTTTGTCTTCTTGTGCATCCAGCATTTCAAAATCTGTAATGCAGTCTTGAATGTCTTGGACAGAATTAATTTTTCCAAGAAGAGCAGTTAGTGATGATTTTAACTCAAAAGGATTTAGTTGTTTAAATTTTGAGCCTGTCATATAGTGTTATCTTGCCTTTCCCCAAAATGCATCTAATATATGCTGCGCTTCTGCAGACGGCATTCTGTCTTGCAAAATCAAGTATTGTACAGCTATCATTGTGCATTCTGAACAAATATTTACTCCAGGTCCCTGTATCATTTTTATTACTTCGGTATTAGGACGTCCGCAGAAACTGCAGTATACTAATTCTTGATTAGTAATATTTTCTTCTCTATGTTGTTTTTCATCAGTAGTATGCTTTTTTTTAGAGCCAAGGCTGACGACTTTGTCATCTGACATATAAATTCTCCTTTTTGTACTCATTTATTGTAACTTAAATTAATTAAATTTGCCATATTTTTATTATTAAATTATAATTACTTTAACAACAACTTAACATGTTTTAAAGAGGGATTTATATGAAGAAAGTGCTTTTAATTGCCAGTATTCTGTTTGTTGCCGTTGCATCTACAGCATGTATAAATAATTTGGCCGTTCAGGATTTAAATAACAAAGCTCAAAATTATATGGAAAAAGGCGATTATACTCAAGCAATTGAACGACTTAAGTCAAGTATAGATTTGGATCCGTCAATATTTGAAACACATTATAATCTGGCTGTTGCTTATACAAAATCGGACAATTATATTGATGCTGTTGAAGAGTATAAAAAGGCTCTTGAAATAAAACCTGATGTTGCGGATGTTTATTATTCACTTGCTACAGCAGAAAATAATCTTGCGGTTGATATGGCTCAAGGCAAAGTTCGTATGAATGCGGATGCTTCTTTATATACTCCAAATCCGGAAGAAGTTGATTTTGATAATCCTGAAAAACTTTCTGATCAGGAAAAACAATTTATTAATGAACTTTATGATTCTGCGGTAACAAATTATCAGAAATATCTTGAATTAAATCCGAATGCACAGGATAGACAAGATGTTGAAGCTCAAATTAAGACAATTTCTGAACAAAAAAATCCAGAGAATCAAATAGTGGAATAACTTATATGATTATACCAGCCCCTTGTGATATCGCATTTAAATTGTTTGGTATTCCTATTTATTGGTATGGTGTTATGATGGCTTGTGCAATTTTTGTCGCCATGATAGTTGCTAATAAATTATATAATACTTTAAATGAGAAACTTAGAAAAGATGTTATTATTGAATTTGCACCGTATATAATTTTATTTGGTATTGTTGGAGCAAGACTATATTTCTGTAGCTTAAATCCTGATTACTATTTTTCTCATCCTGTAGAAATTTTAGATATAAGACAAGGTGGCTTATCTATTCATGGAGCAATCATTGGAGGAGTTCTTAGCATGATTTTTATTGCTAAAAAAGTTAAAATTCCTGTAATGAGTATTATTGATTCAATGTCTTGTGCAACTATTTTGGGCCAGGCAATTGGTCGTTGGGGCAATTATTTTAATTCTGAAGCGTATGGACTTCCTGTTAGTTCTCAAAAATGGGGGCTTTTTATTCCGGAGACAAAAAGAATTTCTGAATATGCTTCATATAAACTTTTCCATCCAACCTTTTTGTATGAAAGTGTATTGGATATATTGGGATTTTTGATTTTATTGGTTGTATATTTCAAATTCGGCAAAAAGTATCGCGGGTTGCCGTTTTTTGCATATTTGTCAATATATTCAATAATAAGATTTTTTGTTGAGCAAATAAGAATTGACAGTGCATTAAATTTGGGGAGCTTTCCTATTGCTGAAGTTATATCGATTATATTATTTGTTACTGGAATTTTTGGTATCTGTTTCTGTATTTTTAGAGTTAAATTTAACTCCTAAAACTGATGTATTGTTCTAAAATATAAATTTATATAATATTATTAAATGGTTAAAACAGGAGGAAGATAAATGCAAAAATCATGGGCTCCACAACAACGAAGTTGTTGGTATTACAATCCTTTTTTACTGATTATTGTGGGAATATTTAGTTTTATTTTTGCCGGTATATTATATATTTTTAATAAACTTGAAGTGTCTTTAGGAGTAATAGGTTGTTATTGCTTTTATATATATTGGGTTTGGGAAGAGCTTAAGCGTTGGGATGTTAATGGTTATAGAGTAATTACTGTGGATACTGGTAATGCATTGTTAGTATTTGATAATAAGTTAAAAATTCCTTTTAGAGCTGTATCGGAAATGAATTTCAGTGTTTGTTCTCCACCTGAAAGAGTTTGGTGGTTGAGAAGCAGGCATGAGTGGTTCAATAATTTAAATGAATTTTGTTCTTTTTTAGAGATAAAAACAATGTCTGGCGAACGCATTTCTTTTGCAATTCAAGATAGGCTTCAGGCTCAGGATATTATTAAATATTTAAAGTTTTGCGGGTTTAAAATTTATATGACCTCTTTTGATGAAAATGATTTAAGGCGTTCTTGGCTTAGTTATCTTTTTATAATTATTCCTATATTTTTTGTGTTAGTGGTATTGTTGTTAGGTTTGTTTATGTAAATAATATATAAACTTTACATAAATTTATATTTCTCTGATTTTTAGCAATTTGTATATAAAAAAATATTTTATATATACGTGAAGCTTATGAGGAGATTTTGATTATGCCTGAAATCAGTTTATGTTTATTTGATTTGGAGCAGTTGTTTAAACTTTTTCCAAAACATGATAAAGAGTTAAGGCGAAAAATTCTTGAATATGAACAAAAAACTCAAGAAAACATGGCTAGAAATCGGTTAAAGTTGTTTTCTGATTTTGGATATGAGAGTGAGTTTGATGAAAAATTTTGTTCATTGAAATAGAATTATTAAAAAAATGACAGGTGGTGAACCTGTCTTTATTTTTATTAGACTCAATTAATAAAAATATCTATATATTTAATGTTTTACATCTGTTTTCATAATATCTCGTAACAGTGCAATAACAGCTCCAATTACTGCACCTGTAATCAGGTAGAAAGATGTTGGTCTTATATGTTTTGTTACAAGATTGTAAGCTTCGATACACTGTTTTGCCGTCTTTTTAGCTACTTCAGTAGAATCTTTGCATAATCTTTTAAATTCTTCAACCTCGCCTGGATTTTTCTTTTGGAGTGTAGATATTGCGCTGCGAATTTTACCAGTTTTTACATGGTCTCCATCTTTCATTCCATCAAACATCTTGATAAAAACATCTTCTGCTAATGATTTTTGAGGTTTTTCTTTTAAATCTTTAAGATATTTTTCAGTTTGTGGACCATATTGGGTTTTTTGTTCATTAATTTTATTTATAACTTTTATATACTCAGGATTTTCTTTTTCTTGAGGTGTTAGAGGATGATATTTAGCTATTGATCCTGTTATACCTCCAATAAGTGCTCCTTGTGCCATAGGAACAATACAACTGCGTCTTTTATCATTACTATCTATTGCATTTACTTTCATTTTAAAAATCCTTCTATCCGGTTTAATAATACATGTCCTTGGCTAAGTCTGAATAGTTCATCACTTAACTCTTAAAATATGGAAGAACCTGCACTTAAATATTTTAATAAGACTGCAGAAAAAAGCCTACTAAAACTGAGTAATCAAATTCTTATTTTTACGCATTATAAAATAAAATTATTTTTTTGTCAAGACTCTTATTAAATTTAATAAAAGCATTATTCCCACCAAAGCAAGAGTGAGGAAAAAGTCATATTTTATGGCGTTATGGCTTGCAAATAAACATGCAAGTCCACCTGCAATTATTGCGACAGAAGTTAAAATACACACTGTTTTTTTCTGGGAGAAACCTGCATGTAATAGTTTATGGTGGATGTGTTCTGCATCTGCAACAAAAGGTGATTGGCCTTTGCATATCCTTCTTAAGCTTGCATAGGTAATGTCAATAATAGGTACAGCCAATACTACAAAAGGTAACAAAATAGCAAGTGTTGCAACTTTCATTACCCCTGTAATTGATATTGTTGCAAGTAAGAATCCAGAAAATAAAGCTCCACTGTCTCCCATAAATATTTTTGCAGGATTAAAATTAAATGTTAAAAATGCCAGCATTGAACCTGCAAGAATAAAACCTATCAATGCGCTAATAGGACTTGGAGGATAGACAGTAATTGCTAAAATTGCAAGAGTTATGGCATTAACTGTTACGACAGAACCTGCAAGTCCGTCAACTCCGTCTATAAAGTTTAAGGCATTTGAAATACCGACAATCCATAAGAGTGTAATTGGGTATGATAACCATCCTAAATCTAAGCCTCCAAAAAATGGAACACTGTTTATTTGAACTCCAAGTAAATATACTATTGTTGCTATAGCTATTTGAATAAATAATTTAAATTTTGCACCTAGGCCATATACATCATCAATCAGACCTAATAGGAACATTAGAGAACTGCCCAGTAGTATGCCTGACATTAATTTTCCATAAGGATAATAACTCAAAATAACCAAACAAAGGAAAGTCAACATTGTGCTTGCCCAAATAGCTACTCCGCCTATTCTGGATATTGGTTTGGTATGAATTTTTCTTGCATTAGGAACATCAACAAGTCCTTCCTTTTTCGAAAAATTTATAACCATAGGAACTAAGAATACCCCAAAAATATAGGCTATAATTGTTCCGATTATTTGTGAGTGTGCTAATTTGATAATTATGGCTTTTCTCCTTAATGTTAACTGTATAATGGGTATTTTTTACATAACTTAAGAGATCTTTCTCTCAAATTAGTTAGTGCAATTTCATTATCTGACGAAAATACTGCAGATGCAATAATTTTTGCAACTTCAATCATATCATCTTCCTTAAAGCCTCTTGTTGTAACTGCAGGAGTTCCTAATCTAATACCGCTTGTTATGAATGGGCTTTGAGGATCATTAGGTACAGTATTTTTATTGGCAGTGATTCCTACGCGTTCAAGAACATTTGCCATGTCTTTACCTGTTTTGCCGGTTTTTCTTAAATCAAGTGTCATGAGGTGATTTTCTGTCATTCCTCCAACTATATCCATACCTTCATCAAGCAGTCCTTGAGCTAGTGCTTTTGCATTTTTTACGATTTGTTTTGCATATTCTTTGAATTCAGGTTTAGAAGCTTCTAATAATGCGACAGCTTTTCCTGCAATAATATGTTCCAAAGGTCCACCTTGCAATCCTGGGAACACTGCTTTATCTATATCTTTTGCAAATTGTTCTTTACACATAATAATACCGCCTCGAGGTCCTCTCAGTGATTTGTGTGTGGTTGTTGTTACAAAATCACAATATGGTGCTGGAGATGGATGGACTCCTGCTGCAACAAGTCCTGCTATATGTGCTATATCTGCCAGCAATAAAGCTCCGCATTCATCTGCTATATCTTTAAACTTTTTGAAATCGATTATTTTTGAGTAATTGCTTGCTCCGCAAATTATCAATTTAGGTTTGTGTTCAAGAGCCATTTGTCTGACATTTTCATAATCAATTTCTCCGTCAGCATTAATTCCGTAACTTTTTACGTCAAAATACATGCCGGAAAAATTAACGGGTGAGCCGTGTGAAAGGTGGCCTCCATTTGATAAATCCATACTCAAAACTCGGTCTCCAGGTTTCATTGTAGCCATAAAAACCGCCATATTTGCCTGAGCTCCGCTATGTGGTTGAACATTGGCATGATCCATGTTAAATAACTCGCAAGCTCTTTTTTGTGCAATTTCTTCAATTACATCAATATGTTCACAGCCGTTGTAATATCTTTTATGAGGTTTTCCCTCTGCGTATTTATTTGTTAATACACTTCCGCATGCTTCCATAACCGCTTCAGAGGTACAATTTTCACTTGCTATAAGTTCGATTGTTTCCTGCTGTCTTTGCAGTTCAAGTTCTATTTGTTCAGCTATTTGTGGATCTGTCTTTTTTATATTTTCTATGTTCATACACTCTCCCTTTTTACATGCAATTATATAATAAGAATACAAATTTTCGCAAGTTTGTTAAAGTGTATGTTTTCTTGATTTATTTGGAGTGCTCGAGCTCTTTTATAACAAGATAAGGATTTTTATTCATTTTTATAATATCTTTTGTTTCCGGGTCTATAATACAGCAGTTTGACAGACAATCTATTATAATATCATAGCTCTTTGAAATTTCTTTAATATCTGATTCCGGTATATTTTTGGTTTTTTCCAGTCCGGCTTGTCTTAATGTTTTTTCTAGAAATTTATTTACGTTTCCTACCGCAATGATTTTGTATTCATTTCTTGTTGATTTAGATATTGTTTTTTGTATTTTTCTGTGGAAATATTCTGTCTCATCATCTTGACCTTTTATGTACCCATATATGAGAACTTTTTTATTTGATTTATAAATATCAGGGAATAAATCTAATTTATCAATGAGATTATTCATGTTTTTTGGGAGATGTTTAACTTCTCTTAGTTCACTGGTATCAAATTCTATTTCATCAACTTCATTAGTTGCGATATTCATTTTAGGTGCTTGTACAAATTTGTAATAACATCCTCCTATGATAATTACTGCAACAACCAGGCATATTAGTAGTATACGTATTTTTGTATTCATTGTAGCATCTCCTTATGTTTATAGTATTGCATATTTTTGTTTTAGTTTAATAATTTTATCAAAAGATACTTCTATATTATTTTGTAATTCTTTATCATCAATTGCTTTTTTATAAATATTGGATATTATATCAGATATAGCTTTGTTTGAATATCTATAGATAAACATATTTAATCCTGCACGGATTCCCATTTCACATGCTTTAGTAGAATCAAATGTTGATACTCCTTTCATAATCATATCATCAGAAATTATTACCCCTTTGAAATGTAGTTTGTTTCGAAGATATGAAATGGCTGATTTGCTTAGTGAAGTTGGGATTTTTTCTTTGTCAAAACATTTGCAATGGAGGTGAGCAATCATAATCATTTCGATACCGTTTTCAATTGCAAATTTGAAAGGTTTTATATGAGATTTTTCCATTTCTTCCAGTTCAAGATTAATTTCCGGCAGTGAAAGGTGGCTGTCTGTATTGGCATCACCATGACCCGGAAAATGTTTAATACAAGGAATTATACAATTTTTCTTGTATATTCCGGATACAATTTTTTCACCCTGAATAACTTCATCAGGATTTGAAGAAAAAGCTCTTTCTCCAATTATAGGATTGGCAGGGTTTGTATTTGTATCTATGCAAGGGGCAAAGTTCAGATTTATTCCGAATGTTTTCAAGTTATTTGCGATATCTTGCGTTTGAGAAATTAGAAATTGTTCTCCTTTTTCAAACGCATATTTTGCTGATAAATACTTTTTCCCATTGTATAGATTTTCAGTTCTTTCTACCCTGCCTCCTTCTTGATCAATTGACAAAAAGGGTGGGATTTTTGAGGATTTGTTTATGTCATCAATAAGTTTTTTAAATTGTTCGGATGTCTGAATATCTTTTGAGAAAAATATAATTCCCCCAAGTCCTTCTTTTAATAATGATTTATATTCTTCTCCTTCGGTGCCAAGGATAAACATTTGGTTTAGTTTTTCTTTTAGTTTAATCATTTTAGCCTTTTATTATTATTTTGAATACAGATGTTAAATCAAGTAAGTTTCCTGTTTGAATTACTTCTTGAATTTTTTCATAAATTTTATTCAAGTCATCCTGATTTGGAATCAGCAAATCTTGTGGGAGATTTAAATCCTTTGTAGTTTTTGTATTTACAAATCCGGAATTGAGTTTTAAGAATTCTTTATATAGGTTAAGAATTTGTATATGAAGCGGATTAATTTGATAATCTTTTCCAAGGTAATATTTTATATCTTTTTTTAACTGTTCGAAAAAGTTTATTGAATAATCAACCTCTTCAATCGCCTCTTCTTCGTTATATGTTCCGCCCAAACAAGGGTTCCCTTCTATTTCAATGCTATCCCCCATAGATTTTATATAAACTGCCCATAGTAGACTCCCAAGGCAAAAACCTACGTTATTATCTGTCATTTTGATAATTTTTGGATAGAGCATTTTAAATTTCATTTTTCTTTGTCCAAGATTTTTGAAATGATTAATTTCAGAATAAATATACTCTGCACTTATTGACAAAATTGTTGTATGCTGTGCAAATCCTGGATCAAAAAGGACAGTTTTAGATGTTGAATTTATCATTTATAATACCTCTGATTTTTTGTTTTTCTTTTTTAATACCTTGTTTTGGTATTCTTCATCATATAAAAATTTTGTTCCATTAATAAAACTTTTTACAACTCCATTAGCAAATGTACCCCTTGCTGACCAATATGATGTATGTGCAAAAAATGCAGAGCGTTTAGACCATACATTTGAGTGGTCATAAATTACTCCTGTAGGATTTTCAATTGTTAATCCTAGGAGGTCTTCCATTTGTTCAATTGTCAGATTCCTGCTTGAAGGAAAGCCGAGCGGGTCTTCTCTAAAGTTTACTGTTAAAAAATAGATTCCGTTTTCCAAAATATATTTTGTTAGATATTTGTTGTAAAAAGTAAAATCATAATTAGGGTCTGCCATATCAGAATAGAATAAAGGTACAGGGCTTGCAAAGTTAACAACGGCACGTACATAACCCTTTGGGGCACAATAATTGTCTGTGGCTTCATCCATTTTTAAGTAATTGTTTTTTAATTCTTCTATATCCTGATTTAAAACAAAATGTCCGGTATTTGTTATTACGCCAAGGTTTCCTTTATCATAGGACAGTGCTGAAAGGCAGGTGTCTTTTCTTGGATTTTGTTTTATAAAATCTAATGTTTCATTATCAGCATTTAGCGCTTTGAATAATTTTTCTATATTTATATATGGAAGTTTGTATAACATATATTGATACGTAACAAAAGAACCTGCGGAATATCCGTATAAAATAACATTTTGATTTTTTTCAGCCTGTTTTTTTACGTCATCATTTAAAGCATCTATGATTGGTAACATATTGTGTGTTTTTTGTACCCAAATTGCATCATGTAAAAACTGGGTTAAGAGGCTTCTTACTTCATAAGCTAAAGTTGAACTGTATGCTTTTGAAATATTCAATCTGTCTTTTACAAAATCTAAATCAGTTTTACTGTTGTATCCCCAGAAAAATATTTGTGGGGTTTCTTCAATAGTTAGTTTATTTTTTTGAGCCCATTTTTTTATTGTTGAATTTTTTTCAAATTTTTCTTTCATCACAGGGTGAAGTTTGTTTACCCCTTTGATGTACCAGTCTTTCATCTTTGCATCATTATTATTAGAGCCGTTGATATATATAAATGTAAGATTTGTATCTTGAGCATTAGCACTGAATTGTAATGATAGTAAAGCAAGTATTATTAATAAAATCTTTTTCATAATAAAAATTTTATCACAATATTATATATCTAACTAACTTTTTACAATACTTCAATTACGTGTTAAATTTTAAATATGGAAAATTTTTTGATTGGCTTACTTGATTGGATATATAAAAAGAAGTGCTATTTTTGTAAGGATTCTAAAGAATCTGTCAGAATGTGTTCAAAATGTTTTGATGAATTAGAATTTTTACCGGTACAGGTAAATAGAAAATATAAAGGGACAAATATATATTGTGCCGGAGTTTATTCAAAAAATTTACAAAAAATGATAAGAGGATTGAAGTATCACGGACAAAAAGATTTGGCATATTATCTTGCAAAATTTATGTATCAATACTGGCAAAAACTCAATATTCAAGGTGATTTTCAAATTATTCCTGTTCCTCTTTATCCGAAGAGATTAAAGCAACGAAAATATAACCACATGGAACTTGTTGCCTGTGAATTTGCTAAATTGGCCGGATATGAAGTCTCTTCAAATTTTGTCAGACGGATAAAAGATACAAAACCACAGTACAAATTGAATAAAGTACAGCGTATGTTAAATTTGGATAAAGCTTTTGAAATAGATAAAAATAATATACAATGTAATAAAAAATATTTATTAATTGATGATATTTGTACTACGGGGGCAACATTTGAAGAAATTATTAAAGCTTTAAATGATGCAGGTATTTATGATATAATTTGTTTTGCCGCGACTACACCCTGGGACGGATAATTCTTAAGAATATTTTTTATTTTTATATAATAAAAAGGCTTTTATATGATAATTTCTGAATTTGCTAAATATTTACAAACACACAATGAGGAGTTATTGCTTGGAAAAATAACCCCCTTAAAACTTTTGCCTGAATGGGTACGTTCAGTTATAAACAAAAATCCTAAAAATAATATTGATAAAATTATTCATAAGGAAATTCTTTATTGTGAAAATTCTCAGGGAGATTCTCTGATTGTTGGTAAATCCGATAGCGGGAGAGTATTGGTTAGTGCACTGATAAAATTTGCACAAAGTTATGAAAATTATAATCACGCAAAATGGCTGGAAATGACAGAGAAGGCTTACCATAATATAAATAAATGATTTCTTTTATTTTACTTATTATTTTAAATATGTTATTATTCAACTTGTTAGAAAGGTTGCATTTATGGTTGATAATACAAAGTATAAAATTAATGGTTATGGAAATAAGATTGTGTTTATAAAAGATGGACAAGAATATCAGGATTTGTCGGTTAACGGGTTGAGTATTGTAATAACAGGTAATAATAACAGTGTAACAATAGAACTTCCTGTTAATTTTGTCGGGGTTTCAATAGTTGTAGACGGGGATAATAATAATTTTTTCTTAAAAACAACAAAACATAGAACCATTCGCCATACGACATTTGGACTTGAAGGGGGATCTCAAATTAGCGTCGGCTCCGGACTATCTGTCTATAGAGATGTAAATATTGTTGCCAAAAATGGTAAAAATATTACTATTGGTGATGAATGTATGTTTGCTCGAGAAATTATGATTAGAAATAATGACGGCCATATAATTTTGGATAAAAATACGAAGGAAGTTTTAAATCCTCCTGAAGATATTATTATAGGAGATAACGTTTGGGTAGGAATGCGAGTTTTAATATTCAAGGGTTCAGTCATTCCAAATGGTTCAATTGTAGGTGCCGGTGCATTAGTGAATAAAAGATTCGATGAAGAAAATATATTAATTGCAGGTACTCCGGCAAAAAAAGTTCGTTCTAATGTTGAATGGAGAAGAGAAGATTATGCTAAGTATATGAAAAAACAGGGTGGTAATGAAAGTGGATAAACAAAAAATAGTGAATAAATCGGCAAGCTGTGCTATGTATAAATTTTTGTCGATTTTAGGTTATATTGAACTTATATCTATTCCTGCTTTTTTAATATATATATACTCTATGGAAAATTCTTCTTTTCGGCCAAGAGGAACTTTATTAATTGCTTTTGGAGTTAGTTTTGTTGTTTTTATTGTGAATTTATTATTGCTGATTCCTTTTTTTATTGAATATAAGTTTAGAAAAAATGAGAAATTTATTAACAGGGTTAAATTTACTCATGTAGGTTCAATAATTTATGTTGTGATTTTACTATTTAGTCTTTTTTGGTTTTTGATAAATCTAATATAATGTAAAGATTATTTTAAAAAAGCCATAAACAGTTTGTTTGTGCTATACTGTAGTTAAGGAGTATAGACTGGAGGATAGAGTATTGACTCAGCAAAATATATTTGATGACGGGAAAATCGTATCTGTCAATATTAGAGAAGAAATGAAGCGTTCATATATTGATTATGCGATGAGTGTAATTGTAGGGCGTGCACTGCCGGATGTTCGTGATGGTTTAAAACCTGTACATAGGCGTATTTTATATGCTATGAATGAACTTGGCATGTATCCGGATAAGCCATTTAAAAAATGCGCCCGTATTGTCGGTGAAGTTCTTGGTAAATACCATCCTCACGGTGATAGCTCTGTTTATGAAGCTCTTGTGCGTATGGCTCAGGATTTTTCAACAAGGTATTTAATGGTTGACGGGCATGGAAACTTCGGTTCTGTTGATGGTGATGGCGCTGCTGCAATGCGTTATACTGAGGCTCGTATGCATAAGATTACCCAATCAATGCTGGCTGATATTGATTGCGAAACTGTTGAATTTGAACCAAACTTTGATGGCTCCTTGCAAGAACCTTCTGTTCTTCCGGTAAGGCTTCCTATGTTGTTATTAAACGGAGTGTCAGGAATTGCTGTAGGTATGGCTACAAATATTCCGCCTCATAATCTTTGCGAAGTTGTTGATGGAACGATTGCATTGATTAATAATCCAAAAATTACTATTCCTGAATTGATGGAATATATAAAAGGACCGGATTTCCCTACAGCTGCAACAATTATTGGTTTAAATGATATTAAGCAAGCTTATGAAACAGGTAGAGGTTCAATCAAGATGTCTGCAGTTGCAGGATTTGAAGAAATTGCAGGTGGTGGCGGACGTCAGGCAAGAACTGCTATTGTTGTTACAGAAATTCCTTATCAGGTTAATAAGGCTCAGCTAATTGAAAAGATTGCAGAATTAGTTAAAGACCAAAGAGTTAACGGTATTTCAGATATTCGTGATGAGTCTGATCGTGAAGGTATGAGAATTGTAATAGAGTTAAAACGCGATGCAAAACCTGATGTTGTAAAAAATAATTTGTTTAAATATACACAGTTGTCTACAACTTTCGGGGTAAATATGGTGGCTCTGTGTGGTAAACAGCCTCGTTTAATGAATTTATACGAAGTATTAAATGAATTTGTTGAGCATAGGATTGAAATAGTTACAAGAAGAACTATTTTCTTCTTGAAAAAAGCAAAAGTCAGAGCTCATATCTTGGCTGGTTTAATTATTGCTTTAGGCTCTATTGATGAAGTAATAGAACTAATTAAAAAATCTAAAACTACCGATGATGCTCGTGAAGGTTTGATGAGCAGATTCGGGTTGGATGTTGATCAATCGAATGCCATCTTGGAAATGCAATTAAGACGATTGACAGGTTTAGAACAAGATAAAGTTAAAGCAGAATATGATGAATTATTGAAAAAAATTGAAGAATATGAATCTATTTTATCAAGTCGTCAGAAGATTTTAGACATAATAAAAGCTGAGTTGTTGGAAGATAAAGAAAAATACGGTGATGAGCGTAAAACTCAAATTCTTCCTGAACAAGGTGAAGTTACAATTGAAGATTTAACTCCAAATACTCCTATGGCTGTATTTATTACACATCAGGGATATTTAAAGAGAATTTCATTGGATACTTTTGAACGTCAAAACCGCGCTACACGTGGTAAATCAGGCATGAAAACTAAAGAAGATGATGATATTCAACATTTCTTTACTGCAATGATGCATGATAAGGTATTATTTTTCTCCTCAAAAGGTACAGTATACAGTTTGAATGTATATGATTTCCCTGAAGGAGGAAGACAAGCAAAAGGTTTACCGATAGTAAATGTTCTGCCTATAGATCAGGATGAACAAATTACGGCGGTTGTTCCTGTAAGTTCATTCTCTAAAGATTTGAATCTGATTATGTTAACTAAAAAAGGTTATATTAAACGTATTGAACTTGATAATTTTTCTAATATCAGACGAAATGGAATTATCGCAATCGGACTTGATGAAGGTGATAGCCTATGTTGGGTGAAACTTGCTACCGGACGAGATGAAATAATTATAGGTACCTCATGCGGTATGGCAATAAGATTCCCTATACAGGATTTAAGACCGTTAGGTAGAAGTGCACGAGGTGTAATTTCAATGAAGTTACGTGCCGGAGATGAAATTGTAGGCTGTGATATTGTTCCGCAGGATTATGATGCAGATTTACTTGTTGTAACTTCTGACGGTTTTGGTAAACGTACTAAATTATCTGAATTTAGAACTCAAAATAGAGGTGGTATTGGTTTAATTGCAACCAAATTCAAGTCATCTGCATCAAGACTTGTTGCATTGACTATTGTTAAAGAATCGGATGATATTATGCTTGTTACAGCGAATGGTGTTGTTACAAGACTTAATGCAGGTTCGATTTCTCAGCAGGGTAGACCGGCTACAGGTGTTCGAGCTCAAAACTTGTCAGAAAATGATACTGTTTGTTCGGTAAATAAGATTTTGAATCCTGATGACGATGATGTAACAATTAAGAATGATTCTTCATCTAATGCTGAAACTTTAACAGAAGATGTACAGCAAACAAGTTTACTTAGCGACCCTCAAAATAATAAGTAAAAATGTGATATATTAAAAAGCGGCATCATAAAAAGGTGTCGCTTTTTGTACTTGTATCTTTTTTATGGCTTATTTATTATATAAAAATATTTACGCAATAAGCACTTTGTGTTAATATCAGATAGAACAGTTTATAAGGAGAGAAAAATGGCAGATTCTAAAATTTTGGCTACTATTGAAAGATCAGATACAGAACAATTACAAATTTCTGTTAGTGAATATAAAGGTAGAAGTTATCTTAATATGAGAATATTCTATACTACAGATGATGGTGCTACTTGGTTACCTACCAAAAAAGGAGTAACTTTTACACCTGATCAATTAGATATTTTGACAGAAGCTATTGAAGAAGCAAAACAAGAATTTATGTCTGCAGAAGAAGCTTAATTTGTAAATTTATTTGGCAAAAAGATTCTTTACCATTCACATAGTGTAATGTATTTTTAGATATTGTTATTCTGAGTGGGTAGGTTAAAGAATCTTTTTGATTATAAATTTTTGATTTAATGGTAGAATAGTTATATGGAAGAGTGTAAACAAAATAAATTATTTGAAGTTCCTGCACGTAAGCTTTCGCTAAAAAAAAGAGATGCTGTTTCTGATGTTGAAAATCATACCTATGCAGTGTGTCTTGTGAATGTAAAAGCGCTTGGGGTAAAAACTTTCAGTTATATTATTCCACCTGAAATGGCAGCTAAAATTAAGATAGGACAGGCTCTTTTGGTTCCTTTTGGTCGTCAAGGACTGATAAATGCTTTTTGTGTTGGGTTTTCAGATTATTTACCGCCAGAAATAAAAGCTAAAAAAATTAGCAAAATCTTAGATGAAACTCCGCTTTTTTCTGTTGAATATCTTAAACTATTAGAATGGGTTGCCAATTATTATTGTACGGATTTGATTACAGTATTGAATACGGCAATTCCTTTAAAACTTATTGAAAAATCTTTAAAGACTGAACAAACAATAGAATTTATATCCTTAGACAAAGCTACGAAACGTCAATTAGAGATTTTAAAGATTCTTCAGACAAAGGGGAAAATGTCTTTAATTGAATTTGAAAAACTTGCAAAAACAACAAGGGCAACTGTAAAAAAATTGGCAAATTTAGGTTGCGTTAAATTGGCAGATGAGCAGATTTATCGTAATCCTTTGGATATTTTAAGAATTGATAAAAAAGAAGAATTGTACGAATTATCTGAAATCCAGCAAAAAGTTTATGAAGGTATTACAACTCAAATTAAGACACAAAAATTCCCTCAGATTTTATTGCATGGAGTAACTGCGAGCGGTAAAACGGAGGTTTATTTTAAACTGATTGACGATGTTATAAAATCAGGAAAGAATGTTTTATTCCTTGCGCCGGAAATTGCACTTGCTTCTCAATTGACTAAACGTCTTGCAAAAAAATTTGGGACAAAAGATGTTGCAATTTGGCATAGCAGCATATCAGAAGGAGAAAGATATGATGTATGGCAAAAGCTTTATAATAATGAAATAAAAATTTTAGCAGGAGCCAGATCTGCTGTTTTTGCTCCGTTAAAAAATATAGGGTTAATAATTATTGACGAAGAACATGAAGGTGCATATAAACAGACTTCTCCTGCGCCAAGGTATGATGCCAGACTTGTGGCAAGAAAACTTGCAGAATTTAATAACTGCCCGTTAATTCTTGGCTCGGCAACGCCTGATATTTCAAGTTATTATAGAGCGATTAATTCAAATCATTTGTTTGAAATGTTAAAACGATATAACAATGCAAGAGTTGCTCCTGTTACGGTTATTAATATGCAGGAATATGGTAGAGCGGCTTATAAAAGTTTGATTTCTAAACCATTACAAACTGCAATTCAAGAAACTCTTGATAATAAACAACAGGTAATTTTACTTATTAATCGTCGTGGATATTCTACTTATACTCAGTGCCAAGGGTGCGGACATGTTATTGAATGTCCTAACTGTGCAATTCCTATGATATGGCATGCAAAGGATAATATGTTGAAGTGTCATTATTGTAATCATGTAGAATACTTCCCTGATGTATGTCCAAACTGTGGTTTTGATGGTTTAAAGAATTCCGGTACAGGTACTCAAAAAATAGAGCAATATATTAAAGATTTGTTTCCAAATTATAAAGTGGAAAGAATTGATAGCGATGTGTTAGTTCGTAAAGGTGAGCATATAAGGCTTTTAGAGCGATTTCAAAATGGAGATATTGATATATTAGTAGGAACACAGATGATAGCAAAGGGTTTGGATAATCCTAATGTTACACTTGTGGGTGTAATTTCAGCTGATGCAAGTTTCAATTTGCCTGATTTTAGAGCTTCTGAACGAGGGTTCCAACTCCTTACGCAGGTTGCTGGTCGGGCAGGAAGGGGTGAATTTAAAGGTCGAGTATTTTTCCAGACTTACAATCCTGAATATTACGCTTTAGAAAGTGCGAAATCTCAAAATTATTTTGATTTTTATCAAAAGGAAATAGTATCAAGAGAAGAGTTTGACTATCCGCCTTTTAGTCAAATAATAAGATTAATTTTGAGTTCTACAAATAATTTTAGAGCAGAAAAGGCGGCTCAAGAGATTGCTCTAAGATTGTGTACAATGATTGAGAAATTTGGTTTTGGAGAAAGATTGGATGTCCTTGGACCTACTCCGTGTGTTATTGAACGGATAAATGGTTATTATAGATTTCAAATTATTATAAAAAATAAATTGGGAGAGAAAGGGCATCAGTTTATATCAAGTTTTTTAAATAAAATTAGCGCGCCAAAGGATATAAAAATGACTGTAGATGTTGATCCTTTAGATATTTTGTAAATTTTTAATCAATATGCGCTATAGGATATATTTGACGGAAGTACTTTACCGTTTCTAAATCTAAATCTGCCCAGATTGCTGATTCATCATTTTTAGCATTAGCCAAAATTTCTGCAGTTGGGGAAATAATTAATGAAGTTCCAATACAGCTGACATTTTCGTTTGATTGTTTTGTTTGATTACTGGAAATAACATATACAAGATTGTCATAAGCTCTTGTTCTATTCATTGCAATCCACATTTCTTGAGCATATTTAAGGGTTTCTGTATTATTATATATATCATTTGGAATAGCCCAGGCTGTTGGAAGAACTATAATATCTGCTCCAAGTTTTGCCAGTTTTTTGTAGTGCAGAGGGTATTTTATATCAAAGCATATTCCAAGGCCTATTTTCCCAAAATCAAGCTCTACTACAACTTCTTTATCTCCAGGAGTAATTCGTTCTCCTTCTGTTCCTCCCATATAATTAAACAAATGTATTTTTCTATATTTAGCTAAGGTTTCACCATGCCTGTTTATTACAAAAGAAGTATTATATAATTTATCCTCGGATTTTTCGATGACAGTTCCTGCAACAATATTTGTATTGTATTCTTTAGCAAGTTCTTTTATATATTCAATAGTGTCCGAACCGTTTTCATCTGTTGGATTGTTTAAAAAGCTTTCATGATCAATTCCTGTTGAAAAAAATTCAGGCATAACAACTAAATCAAGTTTTTTATCAGAATTTTTTTTAATAAAATGTTTTATCTTTTTTAGATTGATTTCTGATTTGCCAATGATAGGTTTCATTTGAATACTTAAAATTCCTGCCATGTTATCTCCTTTTATCTATATTATTTTAGCACAATCGAATTTAATCTTTGACATAAGGCTGTGTCTGGAATAAGATTTTTTGTATATACATTTATTATAAAAGGGGATAAGAATATGAATAGCGTTGCTGAAAATAAAATTTATACAAAGGAAGAACTATTAGCTCTTTACCATTTACCGTTAGAAGAATTATTAAATAAGTCTTCTGAATATATGTCTAATAATGTGGAATTTTGTTCATTAATCAATGCACGAAATGGTAAATGTTCACAAAATTGTAAATATTGTGCACAAAGTTCTCACTACTGTACAAATATCGAATCTTATCCGCTGGTTGATATTCAAGAGGTTAAAAATGTTGCACTCGAGGCTAAGGGAAATAAAGTTTCACGTTTTGCAATTGTAACAAGTGGAAAAACTCCTGATGAGGGTCGTGATTTTCAAATTGAGCTTGAGATGATAAAAGAAATTAATAAAATAGGTGGTTTAAAATCTTGTGCATCTATTGGAATTCTGAATGAAGAACAAGCTAAACAACTTGCTCAGAGCGGTTTAAAAAGATTTCATCATAATATAAATACTTGTCGTTCTTATTATCCGGAAGTTTGTACAACTCATAGTTGGGAGGATAGACTAAATACTTGTAAGCTTGTAAAAAAATATGGTATGGAATTATGCTGTGGTGTAATTCTGGGGATGGGTGAAAGTATAGAGCAGCGAATTGAAATGGCACTTGAACTTGCGGAAATTCAACCGGATTCAATTCCAATAAATATTCTGATGCCTATTCCTGAAACTCCGTTTGAAAATTATCACGATAAAATTGATGAAGAAAATGTATTACGAACTATGGCAATTTTTAAGATTACTAATCCTAAGGCGGTAATTCGTTTTTGCGGAGGTAGAATGAGATTATCTCAGGAAAATCAAGAACTTGCTTTAAAAACGTGCGTTGAAGGAATTCTAATTGGAAATTATTTGACTACTGTTGGTAAAAATCCTAGTGAAGATATTGAAACAGTTAAAAAGCTCGGAAAAAATCTTTTACATTAGGGCAATGAAATTTTTAAGAGGGCAATTTTTCTTTCTAAATATCATTAATATAAGTAAGGGATATATTAAATGAGGATTGAATTATGGCTTTCAATGATGGGGGAACTGTTTCAACAGTCAATAAAACTTCAAACACAAATACACCGTCAATGTTATTAAGACATTCATCAAATAATAAAAAGCAAGAATTATTATTTGATTGGAATAAATCTCAGAGAGAAAATAATTTTTCTAGATGGTGTAATTTTGATAATTCAAATATTACTTCAAAGCAATCACTTGATGATACAAAGGGTTACATTAAATTCAGTAGCATTTCGGATAATTTATTTACCCAAAATTATATATGTAAGACTGACGCTATCCGTGTTGTAAAACCGGTTATTCCTTTTGTAATTAAATCTATAAAGAATAATTCTAATGCAGAAGTAAAGAAAGTACCTCAATTAAAAACAAAATATCAAACAAATTTTAATGTTGCGAAGAATTTGTTTGACGGAACTGCGGATGATTTAAATTATTGTTTGAAAAATACAAAACTGGCAGGGATGGGACAAATATTTATTGATGCTCAAAATAAATATGGAATTAATGCATTATTTCTAATGAGTATAGTTAAAGTTGAATCAGGGTACGGTAATAAACCAATGAAAGGTAAACCGTATAATATTGTTGGTGCTGTCGGGCAAAATCCAAAATCTTATAAAGAGTGCATAGATAAACTTGGAAGTAATTTAAAGAATAATTATATTGGTTCTAATCTGGAAACTATTGAAAAAATTCGTTCAAAATATTGTAAGTGGAATAAAATTTGGCCGGATAGTATTGCAAACGAGATGGGAAGATTATCAAATAAAATTATGGAGCGTTATAAAGAGTAATCTATTTTAAAAATCTTTCTACCTATTATATGTTAATCTTGGATAGTTATAGATTTTCAAGAGCTGCAATTTTCATATCTTTGAAATCAGGAGTTCTTCCTGTCCAGATTTGTTCTGCTGCAAGAGCCTGATGAATAAACATATCAACTCCGTTAACTGTTCTGTAATTATACTTTTGAGCTAGTTTTAAAAGCAGAGTCTTTTTAGGATTATATATCACATCATAAACTAAAGCATCCGGCGGTAATGTGCGTAATTCATTTTCTTCTACAGGTGTCATGTCTGCGGCTCTTCCGAGCATACCAATAGGAGTAGTATTTACAAGGATATTTATGTCGGATAAATTACGAATTCTTTCAATTTGGTATGTGTTAAACTCAACATTTGGAAATGTTTTTCGCAGATAGTTTACCAATTCCAAACTATTAGGCACATTTCTTGTAAACAATTTGATTTCTTTTATTTGATTTTGAGCTAAAGCTGTGATTGCAGCTCTGGCAGCTCCGCCTGTTCCTAGAATACCTGCAATTTTTCCACATAAAGTAAAATCTTCAGGTATTGCATTGTTAAATCCTGTTACATCCGTATTATATCCTTTTAATTCTTTTGTGTCAGGATTAATTGTTACTGTATTAATCGCGTTAACAATATCTGCTGAAGAATCTACTTCATCTAAAAACATTGTTATTGGTAGTTTTAATGGGATTGTAACATTAAATCCATGATAGTTATGGTTTTTTAAATATTTTATTCTATCAACTAAAGTATCTGGTGGAGTTTCTAATATTTCATAACTTGCTTTTAAACCCATACTTTTGAATCCGGCATCATGAATATATGTTGATAATGAATGGCCCAAAGGATACCCAATCAATGCAAATTTACGTGTTGGAGCAGCAATTGAATCCGGTATAAGTTGATTTTCACCATTTACGGATTGTTGTTTGAGAGGTTCTGAGACCTGAATATTGTTATTGCTTGTGATACTTGAATTTATGTTAGATGGAATGTGCGTTTGTTGGATTGGTTTTGAGTATGTTTCTGGATTGAGGGTCGGTTGCATAGTTTTTGAGTAATTAGCATTGAAGCTGTTAGAGTAATTGGAATATGTTTGTTCATTTAAGCTGGAGTATGTTGTTGTCCAATTCGAACTTTGAGAAATATTATTATGTATTTCGTTTTGTTCATTTTTTATATTGTTTATTGTTGTTGTATTTACGTTGGCAGAATAATTGTCAGCGCTTATTGTTTGTGCACTGTTAGATTGGTTTTCATTTATATTGTAACTTTCAGAATTGGTAGAGTTTGAAGCTGTATTTAAATTATCATGTGATTCGTAAGAATTAGAAGGATTGCTGCCTGAGTTATTTTCAGAATTTTTATTTTCAGCTTCCATTTGGGCTTTGAGTTCAGTTAGGGTTATTTGTATCCCCTTTGCTTTCATTTCTTTATAGCGTGTCAATAATTCTTTACTTACAGCCATAATGTTTATCCTTTATGTTTCGTTAGTTTCATTGCCAGTATTTTCAGCTGGAGTTTCTTTTTTATATCCACATTTTAGGTTAGAACAAGAGATTACAGTCCCTTTTTTCAGAATTTTTTTGACAAGTAAACTTTCACAATTCGGACATTTTTCACCTGTTGGTTCATTCCATAATACAAAATCGCAATCAGGATATTTGTCGCAACCGAAAAATACAGTTCCGCGTTTTGATTTCCTTTCTACAATAGTTCCTTTTCCGCATTTAGGACAAGTAACTCCTGTAGATTTTCTAAATGGTTTGCGATGTTTGCATTCTTCATTTAGGCATTCCATATATTTTCCGTAAGGACCTGTTTTAAATGTCATATCAGAACCGCATAACTCACATTTTTCTTCGCATATTTCTTTTGGTTTTTCGGATGAACCATCAGCATTTGTTGCTTGCTCTTCTTCCATTTCCTGCATAACATTTAAAGACATTGCTGTTTTGCAATCAGGATAACCTGAACAACCTAAAAACTGTGTTCCTTTTTTGCTTGTTCTTAACACCATTGGTTTTCCGCAATTAGGACATGTTACTTTAGTTTCTATGGTAACTTTTTGTGCTGTTTGCATAACAGAATTTACTTCTTCCATAAATGGAGTATAAAAATCTTGAAGAACTTTTACCCAGGCAGCTTCTTTTTCTGCAATTTTATCCAGTTTTTCTTCCATTCCTGCAGTGAATTTATAATCCATAATATCAGAGAATTGGGTTACAAGTTGTTTTGCAACTGTGCGTCCAAGAAGAGTCGGGCGTAAAGCTTTATCTTTTTTTTCTACATATTTTCGGGTTTGGATAACAGTAATTATTGTTGCATAAGTTGATGGACGTCCTATACCGTGCTCTTCCAAAGCTTTAACCAGTGAGGCTTCATTATATCGCGGAGGTGGTTGGGTAAAATGTTGTTTTGGTTCAACCTTTTTACAAACTACTTTATCACCTTTCTCAAGATCCGGAATTTTAGCTCCTGATTCTTTTTCATCTTCTTCAGAATCATTATAAAGGGTTAAAAATCCGTCAAACATAACCTTACTGGTTCCTGCTTTAAGTGTGTAATCTCCTGAATTTATTTCAATAGATTTATTGGCGATTTCTGCAGGAGCCATTTGTGAAGACATAAATTTTTCCCAAATTAGTTTATATAATTTGTATTGGTCATTGTCCAGATATTGCTTTATGCTGTCAGGAGTTCTTTCCGGGTATGAAGGACGTATGGCTTCATGCGCATCCTGAACATTTTGTTTCCCTTTGGCATAAATATTTGGTTCTTTCGGGTAATATTTTTCACCGTAATTTTGCAATATATAGTCATGTGCCATTGTTTGAGCATCATCAGATACCCTTACTGAATCTGTTCTCATATATGTAATTAAACCTACTGGTGTTCCGTCTATTTCTATCCCTTCGTATAGTTTTTGGGCAACCTGCATTGTTTTCGAAACTCCAAAACCAAGTTTTGAAGATGCTGCGCGTTGCATTGTTGATGTTATAAAAGGCGCAGTTGGTTTTCTTTTGATTGTTTTTTTTGTAACTTTAGAGATTTCAAATTCAGTTGTTGGATTAGTAAGATAATCAACAATTTTTTGGGCTTCTTCTTTATTTTTTATTGTTTTTTCAATAGATTTATTTTTTATTTTAGATAATTCAGCTTCAAAAATTTTTCCATCTTTATCAAGATTTGCATGAATCGACCAATATTCTTGCGGAATAAATTTTTCAATTTCTTCTTCTCTTTCACAAATCATTCTTAAGGCAACAGACTGGACTCTTCCTGCTGATAGATTTCTGTTTCCTATCTGTTTCCATAGTACAGGACTTAATTTAAAACCTACAAGTTTATCTAAAATTTGTCTGGTTTGTTGTGCTTGAACCATATCCATATCAATACTTCTAGGATGCTCTACAGAATATTTTACAGCTTTTGGGGTAATTTCATTAAATACAATACGGCATATTTTTTCGTCAGGCACTTTCAATACTTGTCTTACATGCCATGCTATAGCTTCACCTTCACGGTCAGGGTCGGATGCCAAATATATTTTATCAACTTTTTTTGCCAAATCATTTAATTTTCGTACAACTTGCTGTTTCCCGGGAATAATTTCAAATTTTGGTTCAAAATTATTATTAACGTCAAATCCAAGATTTTGTGTTGCAGAATCCTTTGTTGGCAAATTCCTGATATGACCATAGCTTGCCTCAATTTGAAATTCGTTACCCAAAATTTTTTTTATTGTTTTTGATTTTGCCGGTGATTCGACTATTACTAATGATTTTTCTTTTGTTTTACTTTTTGCTTCTGCCATTTTTAACCTTTTAAAATTTGTTTATTATCTTCTTATAAAATCAGACTAATTTTTATATTTTTTTGTATCTATCCCCGTTACATTGTTTTATTATGCCCTTAAGCTCCATTGTTGTCAAGTTCATAAGTAAATCATCAAGTTTTAGTCCTGTTAAGGTTAATAGTTCATCAACACCTTTGGGTTCTATTGCAATATTTGAAAATATTTTTTCTTCATCAGGGGTTAGCATTGGTAGTGTTAATTGTTGTTTTGTAGGAATTTCTTTTTTTATTTCCCAATTCAATGCATTTAAAATATCTTCACTTTCGGTTACTAATGTCGCTCCATTTTTTAATAATTTATAAATTCCCTGAGTATTTGGATTTGAAATTTCTCCAGGAATGCACATGAGTTCCCGTCCTTGTTCAAGTGTTAAATTTGCGGTAATTAATGCCCCGCTTTTTAAGGATGCCTCTGCAACAAGTGTACCGTAAGATAATCCTGAGACAATTCTGTTTCTTTGCGGAAATCTAAATTTTATAGGTTCAAATGTTGGATAATATTCTGTTACAACTGCTCCATAACCGTTTTCAATATTCTGATATAGCGTTTTATTACTTGCCGGATATACAAAATCAAAACCGCTTGCTATAACGCCAATTGTTTTTATGTTGTTTTCAATTGCAGCTGAGTGTGCAACAGTATCAATGCCGGATGCAAGTCCTGATACAATACAAATATCAGTGTTTTTTAATCCTGAAATGATTTTTTTTAGATTATCTCTTGCATTTGTACTGGCTTTTCTTGAACCTACAATTGCTAAGGTTTTTTCTAAATTGCATTCAAATAATTTACCTTTATAATATAAAACAGCAGGAGGATTTTCAATATTTTTCAACATTTTTGGATAATTTTCATCTTCAAAAGTTAGAAAATTTATTCCTCTGGTTTCTACATTTGTAAATGTTCTGTCTATATCAACCTTATCTCGATATTTGAGGAAGTTTTCTGCTTTTTTTGAACTTAATCCATCAATATTTTTAAGTTCACTTAATGAGGTATTAAATGCAGTTTCAATATTTCCAAAGTAATTGTATAATCGTTGAATAAAACGACTGTCAATTTGTTCAATTGATGAAAATGCAATCCAATATTTATTATTCATTGGTACCTTTTTTCTTTTGAATTGTTTCGATTAAGGCCAAGGTATTATCTTTTTCCTGTTGAGGAATATCAAAATTTAAATAATCTTGCAGATATTCAATTGCATCATCAAAATCTCCTCTTGCCATAAATAAAATAGCAACTTTTTTATATGGGATAGGAAATTTATTATTGGTGGCAATAGATTTTAAGAAGTTTGAAATGGCTTTGTCTATTTCATCATTTGCCTGATAAGCTTCAGCAAGATAGTAATATATCCATTCATTGTCATCTTTATATTCTAAAACATTTTCAAAGTTTTCTATAGCAGAATCATAATTGCCTAAATCAAAATAAATTTTTGCCAAATCATAATATGCATCATAATTATCAGGTTGTCTGTCAAGTATATATTCTAATTCATCAACTGCAAGGTCTCTTTTTGCATCTTCCATATAAAATCTTGCAAGGTAATGTCTAAAAATTAAATCATTTGGCATCATATCTATTGCATAGGATAATATATTGATTCCTTCACCTAATCGTCCCTGTTTATAATAAATATCAACCAAATTTATGTAGCACTGCGGAATTTGGGGATTTAATTCTATACATTTAAGATAATTTTTTTCAGCTTTTTCATCATCTCCAATATTTGCATAGCATAGTCCAAGGTTGTTATAAATTTCAGCATTATCTGTTTCAACTTCCAATATTGAGGTGAATAGGTCTATTGCTCCGTTCCAATCTTGTTTTTTAAAGCATTCTATTGCTTTATCAATTTTTTCTTTCATAATTATCCCTTTAAATTTTCATCTTGCAGTTATTTATAAGCCTAATGTAACATTATCGTCATTTCCGGAACCTATATTTTTAATAACTGTTCTTGTATTTCCTTCGGCATTAAAGCTTTTTGGTTTCATTGTCATTTTTATTCTGTCAGCAAAAATTGTTCTAACTCCCTGAGTTATGCTTGAACGCCCTGTGAAGTAAGCTTCGTTTGGTTTTGAATCTGCTCCGGGATATAATGTAACTTTCGGTCCAACAGCATAGTAATCCTGATACCATATTCGAACATTCCCGCTGGCATTAAATATACCGCGTTTTTGGTTGTATTCTTGATAGCTTGATTTTAATGTTAATTTTGAACCGTCGTCCATAGATGCATTTGACGTTGTATTTCCATAAGCTGTCAAATTCCCTGATACTGCTTCATATACAAATTTATCGGCATAAGATTCATTATTTTGTTGTTTTACTCTTGCATTTCCTATTAAAACAAGTCTTTTTAAATCTCCGTTTTTATCAGTAGTGATTTGAGCTGAATTTGAGAATGTTTCAATTTCTTTATATAGCATTGTAACTGCACCGGTTGCTGTCATTACGCCTGTTTTTGTATCGTATTCCTGAACATCAGAGTTTATAACAACAATAGGTGTTTTCCCTTCAAATACGATTGATTGTGTGTCGCCTTCTGCTCTAACTATTTTAGTAATTAATGAAACTTTTAAGATATTTGCCTTAACTTCTCTTTTTTTATTTTTTTTAATTTCAAAAGCATAAGGTTTATCATAGAATGTTGCAGTATCAAGTTTTTGGTCTTGCGTCATATTAACATCTGCACTGTCTCCAACTACTTTTAAATCGTCTACTGTAACTTTTACATTACCATTGAACTTAATTTTATTATCAGCTTCATTAAAGGTTTGGTTTTTAGATTCAATAATAAGGTCAGATGCTTGTACTGCCACACCTGTTAACAATAATATTGCGACAAGAGCTGTTAATATTTTTTTCATACTATTTTTTATCCTCATAAACTTTTGATACAGTATTTCCGCTTATTTTAAAGCTGTTATAGTCCGGGCTGATTACAATTTTGTCTGCTGTGGACAACAATTCTTTGCCTTTCTGAATTCTAATGTGTCCTTCTGCAACAATTGGTGAATGTGAATTTAGCCAGTGCAGTTTATCAGCTTTTAATGTAATTCCGTCTTTCAAGACAATAAATGTATCTTTATATAAAGTAATATCCCCTTCTTTTGAGTTATATGTTCCTTTTGAAGATTCAAAACTCATAGAAACTTCATTATCCTTATAAAAATTACCAATTACTTTATTTAATTGAGCAATTCCTTTGGCACTATCCCACTTACCGGTTTCACCGTATATTTCCCAGTATTTTTGTTCATTTTTTGTCTCTGTTAAAATTATACCCTGTACAACTGCTTCTTGTTGGTCGCCTTGAGCTTCCAATTGTTTTCTGTTGAAATCATGTGTGATAATTCCGGCAGTAATAAATGCCCATGCTAATATTCCGCCAAGAGCCAATAATACCAGTACATATAACCGCTTCTTTTTTGGTAATTCTTTCCAGTTCATAACATGAATTTTAGCACAAAATAAGAAAAGGGAATAGTAAAATAATCAAATAAAAATATAACATCTTTACATTTTATTTTTTTGTTTTTGTGTTTATAATTGCTTTCTTCTATCTTGTATAACGTAAAGAATTCAACATTCCTTAATAATTAATCTTATTCTGTTCTTTTGTAATATAATAAAATTGACAGACTAGGGAAATAGAGGGTATTTATATGGTAATAAGATATGATTGCGGCGAAGTTATTACAGCAATGGTTACACCTATGGAGCGCTCAGGTGCTATTGATTATGATAGAGTTGAGGCTCTTGCTAAACACTTAATTGCAACTGGCAGCGACGCTTTATTGGTTGCAGGAACTACCGGGGAATCTCCTACATTGACAAATGAAGAGGAAATTGAGCTGGTAAGTACGGTTAAACGTGCAGTTGCAAATAAAGCAAAAATTATTTTAGGAGCAGGTTCTAACTCTACAGAATCTGCTATTGAGTATTCTAAATTTGCTCAAAAAGAGGAAGTTGATGCTATCTTATCTGTAGTGCCTTATTATAACAAACCTAATCAAAGAGGAATTATTGAGCATTTTTCTGCAATTGCTAAAAATACGACTCTTCCAATTATTTTATATAATATCCCTTCAAGAACAGGGGTTATGATGGAACCTAAAACGGTTGCATTTTTGGCAAATACTTTTGAGAATATAGTTGCAGTTAAGCAGAGTTGCTCTGATATGGATAAAGTTACCGAAATGAAGATGTTGTGTCCGGATGATTTTGTGATATATTCCGGAGATGATAGCTTAACTCTACCTATGATGTCGTTAGGTGCTTATGGTGTTATTTCTGTTGCATCTCACCTTTTTGGCTCTGAAATCAAATCTATGATTAGAAATTTTAAAACAGGTGAAGTTGTTGCGGCAAGAAATATGCATAAAAAATTATATCCTGCTTTTAGAGCATTGTTTATGGCTCCTAATCCTACACCTGCAAAAGCAGCTTTAGCTTATAAAGGTATTATAGAGGATTATGTAAGGAAACCTCTTGTTACACTTACTGATGATGAAAAGATTCAATTATTTAAAGTTATTGATAGTGTTAAGCAGGAATTAAGCGAAGAGGGCTAGTTCCTTTTCGTATTTTTGGTGATATAAATAATATCATATAGTTTAATTATAGTAGTACATATATAAAAGAGGGTAAAAAATTGAAAAACAAAATTATTATGTTTTGGGTAATTGTAGCAATTGTGGTTGCATCTATTATCACAATTTGCAAGATGCCGACAAAACTGGGATTGGATCTTGTAGGAGGCTCAAGAATTATGTTAGAAGCCAGAACTACAGATACAGTCAGAAAAATTACACCTGAAGTTATGAGCCGTTTACAATATGCTATTGAAAGCCGTGTAAATAAACTGGGTGTTTCTGAAACAAGTGTTGCTCAAGTAGGTGATAAAAGATTATTGGTTGAAATTCCGAATGTTACTGATTTGAAAGAAGCAGAAGCTTTTCTAGGTAAAACTGCACAATTGGAATTTAAACAGCCTGTGTTTGATGCAAATAAACAGCCAAAGAGAGATGAGCAGGGTATGTTGATGTGGGAATCTACCGGTCTGACTGGTGAAGATTTAAAATCTGCGTCAATTGGTTCTGATCAATCCGGACAATGGACAGTTTCTTTGGAATTTAATGGTAAAGGTGCTACTAAATTTGCTGAGTTGACTCAAAAATTGGTTGGTCAGCAGATGGCTATTTTCTTTGATAATGAAGAAATTTCTGCCCCTGTTATTAGAGAGGCTATTTTTGGCGGAAGAGCTGAAATTTCAGGCGGTAGCAGTGGTTTTAAATATGAAGAAGCAGAAAGAATGGTTAATTTGTTAAATGCAGGTGCTTTGCCTGTTCCGTCTGAAATCATTCAGGAAAACACAGTTGGACCTACTCTTGGTGCTGATAGTATTGAAAAATCAAAATTTGCAGGAATTGTAGGTGTTGGTTTTGTAATGTTGTTTATGATTTTTGCATACCGATTACCTGGTCTTATAGCAGATATTGCATTAATTGTTTATGGTTTAATATTATTTGCCTTATTTAAGGCTATTCCTGTAACTCTTACTCTTGCTGGTATTGCAGGTTTTATCCTTTCAGTAGGTATGGCAGTCGATGCGAATATTTTAATATTTGAGAGAACTAAAGAAGAATTAAAAGCAGGAAGAAATTTGTTTACTGCAATTAATTCAGGATTTGACAGAGCTTTTACAAGTATTTTCGATTCAAATATGACTACAATTTTAACTTGTGTTATTTTGTATTTCTTAGGTACAAGTGTTGTTAAAGGATTTGCTTTAACTCTTGCAATCGGTGTTCTTGTTTCAATGTTTACTGCTATTACAGTTACTAAAAACTTCATGCACTTAATCTTCGGTACAGGGGAATTAAAATACCCTGCATTATTTGGTCTTACTAAAAGTGATATCGGTAAAGGTTATGAAGTTACAGAAACAAAACGTGAAAAAGCTCGTTTTGGTATTTTAGACTAAGAAAGTATGAGGTAAATATAAAATGTTTAATTTTAAGAAAAATGTAATACATGTTGTTAAATACAGGGTAGTCTGGATTTGTCTATCGGCCTTATTACTACTTCCTGGTATTATTGCAATGATATATTCAATGATTACATATCCTACTCATTCTCCTGTAAAAGTCGGAATTGATTATACCGGGGGAACTATTTTGCAGTATGGAACAAAGCAGGCTGTAACAAGTGATGATTTAGGAACAACACGTGAAAATCTTGCTTCAATAGATGTGAAAAATCCATATATCCAAGTATTGAATGTTACTCCGACTGCTGAAAATAATAATATAAAATCAATAATTTCAATAAGAACAAAGTTTATTGATGAAGGTTCAGAACTGGCTTCTGATATTACAAATGTTATGAAAAAAGAATTTAAGGATTCTGAATTAATTCAAGTAACATCAGTAGGTCCTACTTTAGGAAATGAATTGTTTAAGATGTCTGTTATTGCGCTAGTGCTGGCTACATTAGGAATGCTTATATATATTTCTATGCGTTTCAAGTTGGAATATGCTGTTGCTGCTATATTAGGTTTAGTGCATGACGTTTTGTTTGTTGTAGGTGTATTTTCTATACTCGGAATTTTCGGAGATGTGCAGGTTGATGGTTTGTTCTTAACCGCAATTTTGACGTTGATTGGTTTCTCAATTAATGACACAATTGTAACATTTGATAGAATTAGAGAAAATTTACGTTATTATGGTAAAAAGATGACATACGGAGAAATTGTTGATGCTTCTGTAAATCAAACAATTGCAAGGAGTGTTAATACTTCGTTAACTGCATTTATTACACTTGCTGCGTTGTATTTCTTTGGTGGTGTTACTACAAAAGATTTTGTTCTTGCAATGATGATTGGTGTTGTTGTTGGTACATATTCTAGTATTTTCTTCTGCAGTATGCTTGTTGATTTCTGGGAAGAAAAGAAAGGTCAACCAAGACATATGGCTATAGAAGGCTAAGATTTATTGTATGATAATTTAAATAAAAAGACTTCAAGATTTGTTTCTTGAAGTCTTTTTATAACTTTTAATTATTTACAGAGGCAGCAAACTAACTATTTTTGCATATCCGCAATTAGCAAAAGCGGCAGTATATATATTTAAAATTTTTTTAATTTTGCATAAGAAGCGTCCATCGCTTTTTTACCTTTAGTACCAAAATCAACTGTATACATTACACTTTCGCCTATTGTGGTAACATCTGTAATGTGTCCGATACCCATTTGACCGTGAAAAACGCGTTGACCTACTTCAAAGATATCATCAAGAGATAAAGCTGTATTTTTTTTAGCTTCTCTTTCTTCAGCCAGTCGGCGTTCATTCTGGCGCTGAGCAGACATTTGTCTGAGTGCATTTATTGCATTAGTTCCTGCGATTCTTCGTGCTTCCTCTTCTCTTTTTTTATTGATTGCTGATTTTACAATCATTGCTCTTCTAGGAGTTCTGTTAACCATTTGTTTGGAGGAATTTGTATAACCTTGCTCGGATTTGGAATTTTGAGTATGAGTTTTACCACCTGATGCAAGTCCTTTCCTTTGTGGGGCTACAAAATTTGTACCAAATCCAGAAGAAGGTTTAACATATCCATAACTGTCAGATTGCGCAGAATGGTATTCTTTTGCTTTAGATACGGCACTTCTGAATGTTGAAGATGTGTTTTTAAAATTGCCATCAGACTCCATTGATTCTATAAGATTTTGAGGAATCTCTTCAATAAATCTGGATGGATTATAGTATCTGTATTCCCCCCAGGTTTGACGGCGTTTTGCTGATACAAGGTATAATTTTTCTTCTGCACGTGTTATCCCTACATACATTAGTCTGCGTTCTTCTTCAATTTCAGATGGGACTTGAAGTGTTCTTTGGCTTGGAAAAATTCCTTCATCCATACCTGCTATAAAAACAACAGGAAATTCCAGCCCTTTTGCTGCATGAAGAGTCATCATTGTTATATTATTGGTTTCTTCGTCCATTGAATCTAAATCTGAAACTAAAGCCACCTGTTGTAAGAATTCTCCTAAAATATTATCTTCTTCCTCGGGAATGAATTCTTCTGCAACATTGACAAGTTCTTGAAGGTTATTTATATCATCTTGATATTCTGGGTCATTTATTGCTTTTGATTGTAATTCTGCCAGATAACCGGATTTTTCAATAACAAGAGTTACAAAATCTTTAAGAGTATAGGAGTCTTTTGCCTGTTGAAATTTATAAATTAAATTAGCAAAATCTTTTAGTTTTGATTGTGTTTTTGGGCTGATTTCTGATTCTTCACAAATTTTTATTGCTTCATAAAGACTGATATCTCTGTCCGCTGCGAATTTTGTTAGATTTTGCATTGTAGTATCGCCGATTCCTCGTTTTGGAATATTAATTACTCTACGTAAACTTTGCGAATCATCAGTATTATTAATCAGTTTAAGATAGCAAAGAACAGTTTTGACCTCTGCTCTATCATAGAATTTGGTTCCACCATATATTTTGTAGGGTAATCCTGTTGCCATGCAGGCTTCTTCAAGAGCGCGGGACTGATTGTTTGTTCTATAGAGTATTGCAAACTTATTATAGTTACCGCCGGCTGTTCTTTTTATGTTAGAAACTATATAGTTAGCTTCATCAGCTTCATCATCCGCTATATAGTAACTTAGTTTTTCTCCTTCACCTTTATTTGAATATAGGACTTTATCTAAACGTTCATTGTTATTTTCAATAACAGCATTGGCGGCATTCAAAATATATGCTGTAGAACGATAATTCTGTTCCAATTTGATTAATTTAGTATTGTTGTAGTCTTTTTGAAAATTCATAATAATTGTAAAATCAGCTCCACGCCAAGAATATATTGACTGGTCAACATCTCCTACAACGCATAACGATCTTTGCTGCGAAAGTTCGTTTGCGGGTTGAAGATTAGTATACAGCATATTTACGAGTTTATATTGAGCCAGGTTTGTATCCTGATATTCATCTACCATAATGTGCTGAAATCTATCATGGTATTGGTTTCTTACTTCTTTATTTTGTTCGAGAAGTTTGACTGTCAACATTAGCATATCGTCAAAGTCTATAGCATTATTTGCATTTAAATTTTTTTCGTATTCTTCGTATATAGAGGCAATTTTTTGTGATTTAAAATCTCTTGCATACGTAGCAAAAGTTGTGGCATCCTGCATTTTATTTTTAGCATTTGAGATGACTGATTTTACAAGTTTTGGTTGGTAAACTTTATCATCAAGATTGAGCTTTTTTATTGCTCTGGTAATAATTTGATTTGTATCTGAGTCATCATAAATAGTGAAATTTTTGTCCAAATGCTTACCAGTAGCTGTATTATATTTGTCGATATTTTCTCTTAAAATTCTTCCGCAAATACCGTGAAAAGTGCCTACCCACATATATTTAACAGTGTCTTCACCAATAATTTTACCAATACGTTCTTTCATCTCTTTAGCAGCTTTGTTTGTAAACGTTACGGCTAATATATTTCTTGGTTTTACCCCGTTTTGAATCATATATGCAATTCTTGTAGTAAGAACTTTGGTCTTTCCTGAACCAGCTCCGGCTAAAATTAACAATGGTCCCTGTGTGCTTTTTACAGCTTCAATCTGCTGCTCATTAAGATTTTCTAATAGATTTTCCATGCCCTCTTCCCAAATAAAAAAAAATATGCTATAATTAAGCATAATCGAAAAATGTAATTAATGCAATTAGAAGGTAAATGAAAAAATGACAGAATGTGATAAGGAAATTTTATTGGGTTCGGATGACAAAAATGAGGATGCCCAAAAATCGATAGTTGTACCGATTGATGATGAAATGGATACTGTTAAATCCGATGCCCCTAATACAGTTGACGAGTTAGCTATGGAACTTGCAACAATTAAACAATCAGCTAAAAAGATTGCTATTATAGGTAGTAGAAATCTCCCTATCACTCATCAACAAATGATTGAAACACTTGCTACTGCTCTTGTTATGCAGGGAAATACTATTATAACCTCAGGTGGTTCTTCAGGTACTAATGCTGCGGCTATTCGTGGTGCAATGAAGGCTAATCCGCAAAAGTTAAGTGTTGTCCTCCCTCAGACTATAGGTCAACAACCTTCAGATGTGCAAGATCAACTGATTGGTGTGCCAAATATTATTGAACATGCTGATCGTGCAATGATGACATTGGCTGATGCATCAAGAGTTTGTAACAGAGAAATTATTGATGAATGTAATCAATTAATTTGCTTTTTATCTCATACTAGTAAAACTCTTCATAGTGCTGTTCAATATGCAGAAGAGGGACATAAAGTTATCACTGTATTTTACTTAGATTAATAAGGTTTTTTTATGAGTGATAAATTAAAAAGATTAACTGGTAAGAATCCTAAAGATTTTGAACCTGTTGCTTCTCATCTTATAAATAATGCAGATATTGAACTATTTGCTGAATTGGTTAGTCAAGAAGATTTTTTATTTGATTTTGTAAAACAAAATGTTGCATCCCGTTTGAATAATGTTTGTGATGAATCTAATTATTTGAATTTGATTGGATTTTTAAAATATTATTCTCCATCATACGAAGATTTTATTGTTTCAAATCTGGTAAAATACGCAAATGAAGATTTGACTGATAAAATGCTTGAGTTATTTGCGTCAGGTACTGATGATGAGAAAACTTATTGTGCTAAGTTTTTTTCATATATTCAAGATCCTTTAGCAATCGAGTTCTTGAAAGATAATGCATATAGCCAAAATCCGGCTCTGAGTTCAAATTGTGCATCTGCTCTTGCTGTATTTGGAGATAAAACTTCTTTAGATGAAGCTATAGAGAAACTTAAATCTGATGATGAATTTGAAAAACTTGATGCGGTGAGATTTTTGGTGTCTTATGGGGATAAAGATTCTGTTTCAGAGATAATAAAGGTTATGAAGCATTCTTCGCTTGCTGAAAATATGGCAGGTGAAGTTGTTTATCTAATGGATTTATATTCTCTTATAAAAGACAATATGCAGGATGGTTTATTTGTTTTGAATTCAATAATTAATGGATTGGGAGAAATCTTAAGTTTAGCTCAAGTATTTGATTTCCAGTTATATGATGTGTTTGCGTATTTATTAAAAGGTAATATCTCTTCTGAGATTGCAGTTGTATTATTAAATGCAAAAGAGAAATTTGGTGTTATAACTGAAAATGATGAATATTTATTTGATGAGACAAATGATGTCAAAAGAGAAGTTCAGGAAATAAAAACTCTTTTGGCTTCTGTTAATAAGGATAATTTGATAAGTTTTGTAAGTAAAGAATTGCGAGAAGACAGTTTGTTTGTATTTACAGCGCTTGATTTTTCGAATGATACTGTAATTATACGTAATATGCTTGCAGGTTCTAATCCAACGGTTATACTAAAAGCTCTGGAAGTTTTAAAGCGTATTGATACTGTTACTCAACAAGATAAGGAAATTGCATTGAATTCTGTATCAGATGAAAACATAAAAAGTATAATTAGGGCAATATAATATAATGGAGGAATGCTTATGTTTATGATAATTTCTGATGATGATAAACCAGTACCTGCAGGTTATAGACAACTTACTGATGAAGAGATAATTAAAGATTATCTAAGTATGGATATGGATGAGAATTATAGAATTTCTAAGAATGAATGGATGCTTACTTTTATAAAACTTTTGGCAAATGATATTCAGGAATTAGAAAAAGAAGGACCTGATTCTGTAATGAAAAAAATTCAAGAACTATCTGACGAATTTGAATTATATGATATTGATAATAATAAATATCTTGATTATGATGAATACCGTAATATTCTTATGAATAATGTTTATATTTCAGATGCGGGTTAATAAGTATATATTATAGAAAAATACCGGTTAAGTTATTCTTAACCGGTATTTTTCTATCTGTTTAATCAATTATTAGTCAAAAACGTAACTGATAATTGCTGCTTCTCTAGCTTTTTTAATAGCTTTTGCAATCATTCTTTGATGAGCTGCACAATTTCCAGTGATTCTTCTTGGAATAATTTTACCAGCTTCAGTTAAATATCTTTTTAATTTAGCAGCATCTTTGTAATCTACTGATGTAACTTTATCAGCACATAGACTACAATTTTTACGTTTTTTCTTATCATCTTGTCTTGCCATTGTGTTAATTGCCTTTCTAGCCTTATTATTTTACTACTTAATTTTTTATTTTAATTTAGAATGGCACTTCTTCATCAGCCATCAATACATCCGCATCAGATTCAGGAGAGGTTTCCATTTCTCCGAATGTTAAGATATCACCCTCTTCAGAAGAATCTTGGGAAGAAGTTGAGCTACCACTCATAAGTTCAATAGTTGCAGCTTCGATTTCAAAAACCTTTTTTTCAGTTCCGTCATCCATTTTGCTGATGCCATTTTGTAATCTACCTTCAACCAAAACTTTTTGATTTTTAGAAAGAGAAGAAACAACTTCTTCTAGAGATTGTCTTTTAGCAATTACTCTTACTAATGTTTCTTCTTGTTGACCTACATTAATTACAAAAGATGAAACAGCAACATTGTTAGATGTAAATCCTGTTTTTGGTGTTTTGTAAACTATACCTGTAACTACTGCTTTTGCTAATGTCATTCTTATTTCCTTTAACCTTTTTAGCTTATTTTTCGGTAATTTTATATTATTACCAATTAAATGTTATACAGAAGCTTTTTCAGAAACTTCCATAAACATTATTCTTAAAATATTATCATTTAATCTTAATTGTCTTTTAAATTCTGCAACTTTATCAGCAGGTAAAGAAAGTGTGCTTGTTGAGAAATATCCGTCTCTGAAATTTTGGATTTCATAAGCTAATTTTTTTCTGCCTACTTTGTCTGTTGATTTAACTTCTCCACCAAATTCACTAATAGTTGAACTGATTTTTTCGATTAATTTATCAACTTCTTCGGCATCCAGATTAGGTTTGAATATAGTCATTAATTCATAAGTTTTCATTTATTTGTCTCCTTTTAGTAATTTTATCTTATGTATTATGCTTAAATATTATCATGAACATAAAAATTATTACAACATGTATTCGGCAGTGAAACTGTATTCTGCAGGGCCTATAAGGAAAATGTCTTGGTTAGGATTATCCTTTGTTCCGCTCCATTCAACGTTTACAGCCCCACCTGGCAAATTTACTTTTATTTTGTTTTCTGTTAAGTTATTTAAAACACAAGCTACTGTACTTGCGCAGGCTCCGGTTCCACAGGCTAAGGTGATTCCGCATCCTCGTTCATAAACGGTCATTTCAATTTCATTTTTTGAAATTATTTTTACAAATTCCGTATTTGTTTTTTCCGGAAAATATGGATGAACTTCCATATCCGGACCGTATGTTTTGGCACAATACATAGTGTCTTTGTCTGTAAAGATTACACAATGAGGATTTCCCATTGATACCGGAGTTATATTAAATTTTTCACCCTTTATATGAACTTGATGATTCCCTTTGAATGGGATTTTTTCTTCTTCAAGTATAGGAGTACCCATATTTACTTTTACAAAACCATTATCCAAAATTTCTGGTTTAATTATTCCGGCAAGTGTATTAACACAAAAAGATTTTTTATTAACTAATTTATTATCATAGACATATTTTGCAAAGCATCTCATTCCATTTCCGCACATTTGGGCTGTTGTGCCGTCAGAATTATAAAAATACCAGCCGATATCTGTTTCGTTTGCAGAATTAATATCAGGAATAATCATACCATCTGCGCCTATTCCAAAGTGTCTATTACATATTTTTTTTGCTAATTCAGACATTGTGAGCTTGGTTTTTTCAAATTCACAATAGTCTAAAATTACAAAATCGTTTCCGCAACCCTGCATTTTTGTTATGTTTATTGTTGTCATATAATTTACCTCTTTGGGATAAATTATACAATATAAATATGTTGCTGTAAATTAAGCTTTTATATCCAGATTTTTATAGCATTGAGTGTTGTTGTATTGTTTTACCAGAGGTGTGTTTTGTTGTGAAATCGGTTTATCCCAATATTCTGCAATCTTTTTACCGATTTTTTGTCCAATACTTGAAGATGTGATTGAACCAGCAACAAATACAACCCCTTTTATTATAGGTATCCACTTCTTATTAATTGGAAGTTTATTCAAAACTCCATCAAGTTTTTTCTTCATTAGGCCTTCACCGATAAACATCCCGGCAATGCTTCCTGATTCGGCGATAAGTGTTTTCTTTCTGTCTTTTTTGTCTGCAAGTGCTACATTCAGGCCGCTTGAGGCCACAATAAGCGGATTAACATTATTAGATGCAAAATTTACAGCTTTAGATAATCCGTTAAATACCTTATCTGATTTTGCAATATCGTCCAGTGTATTTAAAACTGTCTTTATTTTTTTGCTTGCGTAATTTGCGGCTTTAGATATGTTATTAAATACTTTATCTGTATTATTAATATTTTTAATTGTCCGCATAGTTTGTAAGGTTTTTTTTGAATCATCAGCATACTGAGCACCTGCTTTAATTAAAGATGCGCTTTGACCAATAGTAACCGGTAATCTGCCAATATTTTCATTCATTGTTTTATCGGCATTTCTTATTGCAAATATACCTGTAGCTACGCCACTATACATAAATAATGAAACCTTTCACACTATAACCTACATGTATATAAAGTATTTTTTTTGTGTGAAATTGCACAAGTTAATAATTTGTTTACATTTTTTAAAAATTTTATTTATTGCAAATAGTATTTACAATTTGTGAGGCTGTGATTTTAAGACAATCTAATTTAGCACATGTAGTTTGACGTTTTGCCCACAAGCAAGGTTTTAATTTACATTTATCATTAGATTTTATAGCTGTTATATTACTATTTTGCGGAATTAGAGCTTTATCATCTGTTGGTCCGAAAATTACATAAGTTTTAATTCCCAGTGCAACTGCAACATGTAAAGGGGCCGAATCTGAGCATAAAAATATATCAGCAGAAGAAATAAGTTCAGCTAATTCTTTTAAATTCTTGGTTGTCCCGTATAGGTTTTCAAAATTTTGTGTTCTTACTTTTTCCAAAATAGTTTCAATGCATTCCTTGTCATCAGGACCACCTACTAATCTGACCTTTTTTCCTTCAGCAACAAGCAAGTCTATTGTTTTTGCCCAAATTTCAGGAGTTATGGTTTTGATACACCCTTTTTCGATGCTTAATTTACTTACTCCGGGATGGATAAGGATAGAATTTGTTATTTTTTCTCTTCGTTGTATATTTATTTCCGGTAGTTCAGTATTATAATCAGTAATATTGCGAATCAAATCGTGATACATTTTGCATGCATATTGATTTTTGTTTAAAGGCATTGCATGAGTTAGTAATATTTTACTTAGTTTTCCTGTATTATATCCGCAACGTTCTTTTATTCCTGTTAAGAAAAGAAGTATACTTATAAATTTATTGCCTCCCGAAGAAACAACTAAATCAAAATTCCCTTTTCGGGCTTTAAAAATAAGTTTTATTAATTCTTTATATTTATTTTTTCCTTTTATATCAATAAGAATTAGGTTATCGATTATATCAGTTAAGTCTTTAATACCTTTACTTCTTGGCTCAAGTGCCAGAGTGATTTCAGCATTTGGAAATTGTTTTTTTAAAGAAATTAAAGTAGGGAGAAAAAATATTTCATCTCCTATTCCGCCGAAATTTATTGCAAGTATTCTCTTCTTCATTTCCATAATTCTATTATACAAAAAAAGTTAATATGTAAACTTTTGAATATAAAAAAAAGACCTCTTAGAAGAGGTCAAGGTTGGTTATTTTTGGTTATGTTATAGTATTATGTCAGTTTTATATCTATTTAGAATTTTTGGTTTACATCTGGTTAAATTATCCTCAAGATTATTATTTGCTTATTTTATTTTTAATATTTACAATTCTTAACGTTTTTAATGTCGGTTTGATATTATTATGGTTATATGTTGGAAAAAATAAAAAAGTTTATTTATGCAAAAATTTTAAAAAAACATTACTGGCGTACAGGCAAATGTAAGGGCTGCGGGCAGTGTTGTACTCACATTTATGTTAAACATTTTAAACATGTATTAAAGGATGAAAAAGAGTTTCACAAGTTGCAATATTTGCATAAGTTTTATTCAGATTTAAAAATAATAGGCAAGGATGAATTGGGCTTGATTTTTGAATGTAAGAATCTTGATAGTCAAACTAAGCGTTGCAAGATTCATTTTTGGCGTCCTGGAATTTGTAGAAGATATCCTCAAGAGGAGCTTTTTTCAATGGGTGGAACTTTATCTGAAGATTGCGGCTATAAAATGGAACCGATTGTTCCTTTTAAGGAAGTATTATCGAATGTAGAAAAGCGTAATAAGAGAAAAAATATTATCCGAAAGTGGTTCTAAAAGTTTAGACTTTCTTCTAATGTAACTGGTTGTAATATCACTTATATTGAACATGTCATTAGCCATGTAGATAAATAAAGGAGGAAGTATAATGATAAAAAAGATTATAATATTTACATCAGTAATTTTATTTTCATGTTTACAGGCTTATAGTGTTTGCAAAATTGGAGATATGGAAGCGTGTAAAGCAAATTTGGACAGGCAGTCTCAAACAATCAGAGATAAATTAGTTCCGAATCATCTTGATCAAATGGTTAATCCAACAAGGGATTCTTCAAAGGAATTTAAAAATGTTCCGCATTATATTCCTGAAACTATAAATATGGATGTAGATTCTAATCCTGAAAACAGCGAAACTAACACTCCATATAATGCAGCTTGTCAATTTGGTGTTTGTTTGCCTGGCGACAATTCAAATTCGGGTAATGTTGGGGAATAATAACAATTTACCTCCAAAAAAAAGACTACCTGCATATCGGTAGTCTTCTTTTTATAATCTAAGGTGTTTTATCTTTCACAAATTGTTCTTGCGACATAAACACCTGATGCAGAAGCTTGTAATAGGCCTCTTGTTACACCGGCACCATCTCCAATAGTAAATAGATTTTTTACACCTTCAGTTTCCAGTTCATTTGTTAATTTAACTCTTGCAGAGTAGAATTTAACTTCAATACCATAAAGAAGTGTGTATCTTGATGCTGTTCCTGGAGCAATTTTATCCAATGCTTTAAGCATTTCTATTATACTGGTCATTTGTCTATATGGAATTACAAGGCTTAAATCTCCTGGTGTTGCACAAGATAATGTAGGTGTAATTATACTTGATTTGATACGTTCAGGTGTTGAACGTCTGCCATCCAGCAAGTCTCCGAATCTTTGAACAAGAATTCCTCCTGCAAGCATATTTGCTAATCGTGCAATATGTTGTCCGTATTGGATAGGTTCTTTAAAAGGTTCTGTAAATTTTTCAGAAACCAGTAGTGCAAAGTTTGTATTTGGAGTTTTGTAATTTGCATAACTATGTCCGTTTACGGTGGCTATACCGCTGTAATTTTCCTGAACAACTTCCCCGTTTGGATTCATACAGAATGTTCTTACTTCATCTCCAAAGGTAGGGGAATGATATATCAATTTTGATTCATATAATTTTGAAGTTAAAGGTTCAAATACAGGTGCAGGAAGCTCAACTCTAACGCCGATATCAACTGCATTATTTACCATACCGATTTTATGTTTTGCAAATTCTTGACTTAACCAGTCAGCTCCTTCTCTTCCAGGGGCGATAATTGTGTATTCTGCTGAAATTATATCACCATTATCCAGTTCAATTCCTTTAACTTGTTCGCACTCAACAATTAATGATTTAGCGGAAACGTTATTAAGAATAGTGATTCTTTCGTCAAGATAGTCCTGCATGTTTTTTAATACATCTAAGCTTCTTTCTGTTCCAAGATGTCTTACAGGAGAGTGTACAAGTTTCAATTCTGCAAGAACAGCTTGGTGTTCAATTTCTTCAAAAATTTTTCTGTCAGTTCCGAAAACTTCTTCAGTAGCTCCATATTTTAAATATAAATCGTCGGCGTATCCGATTAGGTCTTCAGCTTGTTTTCTGGTCATATAATCAACTAGATGACCGCCAACATCGGGAGTTAGTGTTAATTTTCCGTCAGAAAAAGCTCCAGCTCCACCCCAGCCGCATAATAAACCGCATCTTTTGCAGTTTACACATTTTGGGGAACCTTCTCTTATAGGGCATTTTCTTTTTTCAATTCTTTGCCCTTTTTCAATTAAAACCACTTTCCATTCCGGTTTTAATTTCATAATTTCTAAAGCTGCAAATATTCCTGCAGGGCCAGCGCCTATAATTGCTACATTATACATTAACTTATTCTCCATATTTGTCAACCGTTTAAGTATAACTCGAACATTTTTTTATTTAAATACTTTGTAAAGATTTTTATAAAATAGTGTACGAATCTTGGATTTGGCGTTTATATATGTGTGTATTAAAAATTTTTCATTTTTATGTAGAATACTTTGCAGTAATGTTTTGTATTGCATAATTAAGAATTTGAACATAATTTGGGATAACAATGTGTAAAAACTTGCTATATTCCTTTAAGTGTTATAATATATCGCTATAATGGGAGAGTATCATGTCAAGTTCGTACGAAAAATATAAAAGATTGAGGGCCGCTAAGGATATAGCTAGAGAGAATATTTCTAGAAGAAGTGAAAATAAGTTTTTTACAAATTTAAAATTGTTTGTTTTAACTTCTACTGCATTGTTACTTGCCGGGTTCGTTGCATTTAATCTTTATTTGTCTTCATTACCGCCGATTGAAAACTTAGAGGATTTTAGACCAAATATTGTTACAAAATTTTATTCTGAAGATGGTGAAGTTATAAAAACTTTTACTGCTTACACTTATAATAAAGTAGAGTTGAAAGATGTTCCGGAAGATTTAAAAAAAGCTCTTATTGCTACTGAGGATAAAAATTTTTACAGGCATAGCGGCTATGACATTTTTGGCATTATAAGATCTTCAATTCAGAATGTTATTGCAAGGCGAACAGTTCAAGGTGCAAGTACTTTGACACAGCAACTTGCAAGAATATTATTCCTTTCAAATGAAAGGACGTTGACTAGAAAAATTAAAGAAATAGAAGTTGCGGCAAGAATTGAAAAGACAATTACCAAAGACCAAATTTTGGAAATGTATTTGAATAATGTTTATTTGGGAGCCGGTGCCTATGGTGTTTCTGCAGCTTCCCAAATATATTTTAATAAAAAGCTCAATCAATTATCTTTGCCTGAACTTGCATTGATTGCGGGATTGCCTCAGGCTCCTTCTGTTTACAATCCTTACAATAATAAAGAACTTGCAAAACAGAGAAGAAATCAGGTTCTTAAAAGAATGTTGACAATGAAATATATTTCAGAAGAGGAATATAATAATGCCATTAAAGCAGAAATTCATTTGAGCAGTGTTCCGCAGTTATATACTACTAATAAGGCGCCATATTTTAGTGATTATGTTCTTAAAGAAATGGAAAAACTTGGTTTTGAAGAAACAGATATTATTCATGGCGGTTATAAAGTTATTACAACACTTGATTCAAAAGCTCAAGCTGCAGCAAATGAATCTATATTAAAAAATATGAAAGCTTATGGGCTTACAAATAAATCTCAGCAAGCTGCGGTATTTTCATTTAACCCTATTGACGGCAGAATTCTTGTGTTTGCAGGAGGAAAAAATTACGGAGACAGTCAATATGATAGGGTAACTCAGGCTATAAGACCTCCGGGTTCTGCATTCAAACCATTTGTATATGCTGCTGCAATGGAAAAAGGGATTACTCCGAATGATATAGTTGATGACAGTCCAATTACAATAGCTAAATGGTCTCCTCATAACTATGGTCATAAATATAGAGGAAAGATACCGATATATAAGGCATTGATGATTTCATCAAATGTCTGTGCTGCACGTGTTATTCAAGAAGTAGGTATTCGTTCTGTTATTCAAATAGCAAGAGTACTGGGGATAACAACTCCTTTAGAATATGATTATACTATTTCTCTAGGTTCAAATGGAGTTAAGTTATTTGAATTTGTGAGGGCCTATGGTGCTTTTGCAAATGGAGGGTATGTTGTTCAGCCTTATGCAATTGAAAGAATTGAGGATTCTCGAGGTCGAGTATTATACAGAGCTCCTAAAACAAAATCATCTCATCAGTTAAGTCTTAAAACTGCAGCAGAGATGACTGCGATGTTGAAAACGGTAATAATTTCCGGAACCGGAACTGGTGCTAATATCGGAAAACCTGCAGCAGGAAAAACAGGAACAACTGATGATTCTCGTGATGCATATTTTGTTGGTTATACACCTGATGTTGTTACTGGCGTTTGGGTTGGTGATGATAATAATAAAAAGGTTCCGGGTTTATATGGCGGAACTATTCCGGCTAGAATTTGGAAAGATGTTATGACTGTTGCAACAAAGGATTATGGAGATAGAGATTTTGATTATCCTGAAGTTGAACTTGAAAATTATCATGGTACTTTTGGAAAATCGAAAGTTATAGGTAATGAAGAAAGTCCAGCAGTTGAAGAAAAAGAAGCTGTACCTGAGGGTGAGATACCTGCAGTACAACCGGAAAACCAAGCTCAACCTGTTTCTACTCCGACTTCATCCGCGGCTCCAAAACCTTTAAATAATATTACTAAAGATTCTACTCCGGCAGATGTTGTAAAAAGTTATAAGCAACAAAATGCTCCGGTTCCAAATTCAGGTCGTGCTCCTATCCCAATGGCTGTTCCTGAAAGTTTGAGATAGTAAAGAGTATGTATTTTTACTTAAAATAGCAGGATACACCCTGCTATTTTAATATGTAAATGTTTTGTCATTTTTGTATCAATAAATAGAAAAATATGTTAAGCTTAGTGTATGTTTACAGGAATAATTGAAGAAACCGGTATCGTGAAATCTTTTGTAAAAGATAGTAGCGGTGCTACAATAACTGTAGAGGGAAATGTTGTATTACAAGATAGTAAACTTGGGGATAGTATTGCTATAAACGGGGTTTGCCAAACTGTAATTAATTTGTCGTCTCATTGTTTCAGTGCTCGAGTTAGTGAGGAAACGTTAGGGGTTACTAACTTTAGCAAATTAAAAAGAGGAGATGTCGTAAATCTGGAAAGAGCTCTGACTTTGAATTCACGTTTGGGCGGGCATATAGTTTTAGGACATGTTGATTGTACTGCTAGATATTTAGGCAAAGAGCAGTTAAAAGATTTTTATAATTTATCCTTTGAATTGGAAGACGGGCATGAAAAATATGTTGTTCATAAGGGCTCTATTGCCGTTAATGGTATAAGTCTTACGATTGCACAGATTTGTGGAAATGTTTTTAAAGTTGCAATAATACCTCATACTTATCAAAATACAAGTTTATGTTATCTTAACCCTGGAGATTATGTAAATATAGAGACAGATATTTTGGGCAAGTATGTTGAAAAATTTTTATCTGTGCAAGATAATAATAGCAGTATAAGTATGGATTTTTTAAAAGAGAATGGATTTTTATAATGGAAGATAAAAAGTTTAGATTTGATAAAATAGAAGATGCTATAGAAGATTTCAAGGCAGGAAAAATGGTTATTGTGGCTGATGATGAAGATCGCGAAAATGAAGGCGACGTAATTTGCTCAGCTGAAAAAGTTACTCCGGAAATTATAAATTTTTTAGCATCAGAAGTTAAAGGTTTAATATGTTTGGCAATAGATCAAAATATTGCCCAGCAGCTTGATTTACCGCAAATGGTTGAGCAAAATACCGAAGGGATGAAAACAGCATTCACAATTAGTATTGATGCTGCGGAAAAATATGGTGTAACAACAGGAATATCTGCCTATGATAGAGCTAAAACGGTTGAAGTTGCGATTGCTCGTGATGCTCAGCCATCTGATTTAAGACGTCCTGGACATTTGTTCCCGTGCGTGGCAAGACGCGGCGGAGTACTGGAAAGAACCGGACATACTGAAGCGGTTGTTGATTTGGCAAGGCTATGCGGACACAGACCTGCAGGGGTTATGTGCGAATTAATGGCTCCTGACGGACACATGGCCAGAAGAGATTATTTGCGAAAATTTGCTGATGAACATGGAATTAAATTTATTTCTGTAGCAGAGCTTATTGCATATCGATTGAAGTCGGAAAAACTTGTTACACGTGAAGCTGAGGCTTTCTTGCCTACTGCTTATGGGGATTTTACTTTGTATGCATATAAAAATCAGATTAACGGTACAGAACATGTTGCTCTTGTAAAAGATGATGGTTCTGATAAAATTCCTGCTGTAAGAGTTCACAGTATGTGTTTAACAGGTGATGTTTTTCATAGTTTGAAGTGTGATTGTAATTCTCAGTTGCATAATGCTTTAAAATATATTAATGATTATGGAAAAGGTGCAGTAGTTTATCTTACAGATCATGAAGGTCGAGGTATAGGGCTTTGCAATAAGGTTAAGGCATATAAGTTGCAAGAACAGGGACAAGATACCATTGAAGCTAATTTATCTTTAGGGTTTAAATCCGATTTAAGAGATTATGGTACAGGTGCACAAATCCTTGTGGATTTGGGTTATACTAATTTTAATCTTATTACCAATAATCCTAAAAAGATTAAAGGGCTGGAAGGTTATGGTTTAAACGTTAATTCTACAATAAAAGTATCCTCAGAAGTTACGCCTTTTAATCAGAGATATTTGGATACTAAAAAAGAGAAAATGCACCACTTTTTATAAGGAGCACATTGATGTATAATATAAAATTTTTAACTGCTGATAGTTATGGAAAATTTGAATCTTTATATGAAGATTTTCGGAAAAGAGCTGTTGTTGAATATAATTTTGAATTAGAACCGTTAGATTATGATGGTTTTTTAGAAGCTATAGATAAAGATTTAATAAAATGTATTGTATTGTATGATCAGGAAGACAAGGCTTCAGCTTTTCTGGTCTATACAACAGCAATTTCAGAGTCTATAGAGTTAAATATCATTCATTGTAATAACAAAGAACATTTTATTGAGTATGCTAAAGAATTATTGAAGAAATTTATAGATGTAACTCAAAATTTAAGAAAAGAAAAAATTGTATGTTATCCTATGCTAGGAGAACAGAAATCGTTAATAAGTGTTATTGCAAAGTTAGGATTTAAGTTTGTCGGGATTGAAGTTTTAAGATTTAAAATGGCTGGGACTCCGTCTAGAGATTTATTTTCAAGAGCGCGGGTTGTACATCTTCCTGAAGATTACGAAGTTGTTTCTTGGAGTGATAAATATTTTGATGATGCTGTAAATATAATTCAAGAAGCTTTCAATGATTCTTCGGATGCACTTTTCGATCCGAGATTTAAAACTATTGAAGGAACTTGTGATATTATTACAAAAATTGTTAAAAATGTTTATGCTGAATTTTTGCCGAATGCAACAAGTGTTTTGTTATATAAGAAAGAAGCTGTCGGGTTTTCTTTTATGAATGTAACAAGTGGAACAATTGTTAATATTCCTCTTGTTGGTATTAGACAGGAACATCAGGGTAAAGGACTTTCTACCATTATGCTAAAGCATTCTATGGATACAATTTTTAAAGAAATTGATATTTATAATAGTCCGATAACTGAAATAAATACAACAACGGAAACTAATAATCTCCAAGCTTTGAGGTTATACAAGAATCTTGGTTTTATTGAGGATTATAATTATCCTCAATCGTATCTTCCTATGGAAAACTAGACTTTTTATGAAAAATCAGTTAAATTAAATGTATGTCGGGTATTGATATACGAAGATTTTTGAATAATTTTAATAAAAATTATGCACAGCAAAGAATGTTTAGTGCAAAAGGAACTTATAATGCAGTGATACAACAGCCTTCAGCTCAACCTGCTAATAAGCCAGAATCTGCTGTTTCAAATATTGTGCAAAATTCTCTGTCTAATTCTGCGGCTAATATTGAACAAAATCTTCAGTTAAATACTTTAAGAAGTATTGATCGTGCAATTTATGTAAAAGATATTTTGCAAATGCCTAAGAATATAAATGAATTTATTTATATGCTGCAAAGAGGATTGACTCAAAGCCAGTTTAATCAAATGTTTGCAAATCAACTTGCAGCTCAAAGGAATTCTCTATCTCAATTACAAGCACAGATTTTAGCGCAGCTTCAGGGGCTTAGTGTTTCAAATGTTAAAGAAATGGTTAATATCCAATTATCGAGTCAGGTTCAGGCATCGCTGAAAAATCTTGAGATTCTGTCTAATGGAATGATAAATTTAGGTGAAATTTCTATTTTTTTACAAAAAAATGGGAAAGAAGCTTTAACTAAACTTATTATGTCTATGACAGAAGTATCAAAATCAGGAGTTAATGACTTATCCCAAATGAAAGAGATGGCGAAGTTAATAAACGCAAGTATTGCAGTGGCAGCTGAGAATAATCCTCAAAAAACATTAAAACTTCTTATTATGTTGTATCTTCCTTGGTTGCCGTTAGAAGATGGAGTGGGTTTTGACCTTGAAGTAGAAACGAAATCAGAATCAGGAGAAGAAAGTGATAGTATTTTAACCGTTACTATAACGACTGTCAATTTTGGAGTGGTTGTTGCGACTCTTGTCTTAGAAACTTCAAATTCTGTGCAGGTGTCAATACAGTGCAATGAAAGTTTTCCTAAATCTGAGTTGAAATTGAGAATAGAGGGAAATGGGAAACATTATGCAATGGATTCTGTTTTGAATTTTGAAGTTAAGAAAGAACTGACTCCAACAGTAGATAAGGCGGCTGCCAATATTAATATGTCTCAGACAACAGAAATAAATCCATATCTTTTACTAATGGCACATTCGATTATTAAAAATGTTATTGAGATTGATAATAATAAAACTCTCGGTATAACTTCTCATACTGATATTTTTTAATTAGTATATTTTTGTTTTGGCTTAGGATTGTAATTATATTCTAGTTGATTATTTAATATTTTGTAATGTTTTATTGATAAAATAGCAAAAATTTATATTTTTAAGGTTTATTATCACATAATCCAATCGTAAAAATATATGAAAATTACATATATATATTTACAAAATTCGAAACGGTTGTTATAATCGTAAGAAAGGTTAATGAAGTATGAACAGGATTAAGGGGTTAATCCTGGAAAATGTAAAATTGAATACAAAAAAGGAGTGTTAGTATGGCTATTCTACCTATTAACAGCATTAGTGTTATGAAAAATCAAAGAAATTTGATTAGTTTTAGCGGCAATGGTCGTGAAGATGAAGAAAAAAGAAAAGACAAATTTTCGCAAAAAGCAAAAATGTCAGCTGCATCTGTTCCGGTGGTTGTTTTAATGGCAATGAGTCCATCTTTGTTAAATGCAAAAGAACCTATGAAAGTTGTTCCAATGAATAGCGGGCTTAATACAGAATTATTAGCTAAAGCAGCTGATACAGCATTAAAAACAACTTATATATCATCACCGGAAATGTATAACCAGAACTCTGAAGATTATGGCAATTGGGCAAGTCTTGAGAATCAGGATATTCAAATGCATCATTTAGCTATTGGTAATGGTACAAAATATCATTTATTATTTACAAAATCTCCGGCTGCAGGGGTAAATGATGTTAATAGTATTTATATTATAAAAGACGGTTCTAAAGGCTGTAATAATATTTCTGTAACTCCTCCTGTTGTTAATGGTTTGATTTATCATAATATAGGAAAAGATAAAGAATTTTGCTCTGTTAAAGTTGTAGAACCTATATTAAAAGGTGATACAGAGGTAGGCGCAATGATTCGCGAAATTAGACTTGATGACGATTCAGCAAACTTAATAATCAATTTAATTGCAGGTGATTCAAAGTGGAAGGATAATACTTTAATTGGTTTTCATGAAACTACAAATCCAAATTTAATGTCCCCGCAAATTAATGATTACTAAGGTTAAGAATTGTAAAAGTTTGTAAGTTCGTTGAAATAGGAAGTAAAAATATTTTTTACATGAAGTAGTAAGTAAAAATATAGAGAAAGATAATGGCATTAGATGTAAATAAAATAAGGAAAACGCAAGTTTCTACGACCCCGACAACCCATAATACGGATGCCGGGTCTACTGCCGTTAGTAGTAAGCCTATTGATCTTACAAATTCAAATGTTCAAAATACTGATAATAACACTGAAATTGTCAATTATATAAATTCTCAAGAATTTAAGAATCTTCCTCCGGAACAGCAAATTAAACAGCTTAAAGAACGTTTTTTCCCAAATGCAACGACAGAACAAATTCAGCAATATGTAACTGAGGCAAAACAGGCTGCTATGCAAACTGCGGAAGTTGGTGTTGTGCAGGAAAACATAACTCCTGCTGAATCAGCGGATGTACAAAAAATCGAAACAACTTCTGCGCAAAAATCTGATAATAGTCAGACAGCTCTTGAATCTGCTATTGAACAATCCGGGTTAAAAGGGAATATTGACGAAGTGAAAGCTCAGCTTCTGTTACTGGAAAAAAACGGAACAATAACAGAAGAGCAAATGAACATACTAAAAGAATTGCGTTCTAATGAACAGCAGAATATATCTAAGCAACAATCTTCATCCACCGAATCTCAATTACTTATTCCAATGAAAACTTTGTTTTCTGAAGAATTTCGTAATATGACCAATGAAGAAAAATTAGATATGTTAACTAATGCTTATCTGTCTAAAAATGAAGACGGATATAGTAAGATGTCTAAAGAAGAGCAACAATTGCATATCCAAGAACATAAACAAGAATTGGTTAATATGCTTAATTATGATAATAAGAAGCTTTCTGAACGTGAAGAAAAAGCTTTGTTTGCTAAATCTATGATTTTGTTGCAGACTGCAGATAAAAAAGGGATTTCTATCGAAGACTTGAATAAGCTAAGTCCTGAGCAAATAGAAACAATTGTTTCAGATGGCGAAAAAGCTATTATGAAAGACCTTGTTAATATGATTCCTGCTGACAAATTAGAAGGGAAAAATCTTGAGGAACAAATGGGCACTTATGTCGATTTTGTATTGTCTGCTACAGATGAGAAATATCAGACTTTAGAAGGTGTAGAGAAAATAAAATATGCTAAAAATAAAGTTGATGATTTTATAATGAAAGACTTAGGTTTTTCAGAATGGAAATATTGTAACCGTAAACAAAAATCTAATATATTAAAATGTGCATTTGTAACAGTAAAAAGTCTTGCAAATGACGGTAAGACCCTTTCTGATTTTAAAAATCTTGAGCCAAGTGTTCAAACTGAATATATAATTAAACAGTTGAAATCTAACAATGATACTGATACAAAACTTTTAAGTAAATTAAATACATTGTTGACTTTACAGCGAGAATTTGAACGTGCAGGAATAGATAAACCTACACAAGGAGATGAATATAATGTATTATGCAGGTTGGAAAAAGAAAACAAGTTAACTCCAGAGCTGCGTAAAAGATTAAAAACAATTAGAGTTGATATTGAGCTTAAACGTTTTAACCCTGATGCAAGATTTAAAATGGAGAGCAACAATGTTAGGGCAAAACGTATTAATGCACAAGTTAATGATATGTTTAACTCCGGCTTAAAGGATTTAAAGCCTGATAATATTAAAGAATATCAACAAACTATTGATAATTTTATTGCGGGTGCTGATGATACAGCACAATTGCGTTTGTTATCTAAAATCTTAAAACAAAAAGGCGTTATGACCGATGACTTAAAGGCTAAAATTGCTAAAAGATATAATGACTTTGGATCAGTAGGTTATGCAGAAGGAAATGGAAAGCTCGTAGCTGCTTCTATGGATGGTGTAATGAGTATTGGTGATAAAGCCGAAATTAATATTTGCGCTAAGGGTGTAGGTTTATCTGCTAAATACTTAAAAGGTGAAGAGTTGATAACAGTTGGTGAAACTGCTATACAACATGAACCTTTAATGAAACCGTTTACTGAGAGTATCAATAATCGTGCATATATAACTAAAGAAGATGCTGCTTATGTTTCAACTGGAATCCTAAATTCAGACAATGTGCCAAATGCAAATAAAGCTACTTTTACAAAAGAATTTATAACATCTGCGGCTAAAAATGGTCCGGAAGAACAACTTTACTTTGGTAGAGAATTATCAAAGATAGATAATTCTGCTGTAACAGAAGGTTTGGCTGCAGCTTCTAATTCGGTTGATTCCAGTGTACGCAATCAATACAATTCTTATGTTGAAACTGCTGCAAAAAATTATCCTCCGCAGCAGCAAGAAGCAATTAAATCTGCTATGCAAACAGGTGAAATTTCTAAAGAAACATTATCTCAAAATACTGTTTCTTCATCTGCAAATGAGAATTCTAAAACCATTCAGAATCTAGATACTACAGAAACAAAAGCCTCTTCCGCATCTAAAACTTCTGCTCCAAATAATAATAATAGAACAAATTCTACATTTTCTCCTGCAGAAGCTGTTTCTGAAAATAAGGTTTCAGCATCTAAGAATAATAACGTAAGAACTTCTCCGTCTCAGACTGTGCAAACGGAAGAATTTCAGGCTCTGCAAGAGAAAAAAGAAGCGCTAATGGAAAAAATAGTTTCTTATGAAACTGCAAAAGCAGAACGAATAATCCAAAAAGAAACTGAAAAAGAAAAAGCAATTGAAAGTGATGTAGATTCTGCTTCTAATATTCATGCTGAAGATAAATCAGAATTTGTAGATATTGATTTAAATTCTTCTGACAATACAGTAAAACCTGAAGAAGAGCTTATATTGACAGAAAATGAGCAGGATGTATTGCGGGCTGTGATTACGGATATTTTCCGTCAAAACAGTGTTAGTGCAGCTTATGATAAACTGTTGAATACTCTTGGAGAAAGCGGTAAAGATAAATTTATTGAAGTTTTCGCATCAAAAGGTAAAGATGCTGATATTATTTCTTTTGCTCAAAATAATAAAGGTAATCCAGATACAATTATAAAATTAATAAATTATACAAACAGTGATTCACTGAAACTTGAGTTGATAAGACTTTTACCGTCTAATCAGATTAAAGTTCTGATTCCGAAATTAGCACTGAAAGATATTGCAAAACTCGTTAGAGAGAATAAAATTGAGCCGGAAGATTTTCTTGATTATATTAAAAATAATTTAGGAGCAATGTCTCCACAACAAATTAAAGAATATTTTAAAGATATGCCATTGGCCTATAGAGGTGAACTTATGGCGTTGTTGCGTAGTATTCCCGGGTCTGATGAGTGGCTTGCTGCAAGACAGCAAAATATGAAAACCGGTACCACAAGCGAGCCTGTTCTTGCAGATAATAATGACCTAAATGAGATACCGACACTTAATGACGGACTTCCTGTTGGTTCAAGTAAAAAACCGATGAGAGGACAGTATAAAATGAAAATTAATGGTCCTTTTTATATGAAGGCTTAAATGTCTTTATAGTAGCTTGATTTAAAAATATTTTTGTGCTGTAATTGTATTACAGTGAAGTTTTCTTCACAAGTCCAATTGAAAGAAGACAATTTAAAATTGCCGAAAGAAATTAGATTAGCAAAATTTGCAGGTTTTTGTTACGGTGTTAAAAGGGCCGTTGAAACCGTTAAAAAATTGAAGCAAGAAAATCCTGAGCGTAATATTTGTGTGTTAGGTGAACTTATTCACAATTCACAAGTTATTGAAGAGTTAAATGCTTTAGGAATAAGTTCTTTGGATGTATTACCTGAAAATGGTGATGGTATTTGTGTTGTAAGAAGTCATGGTGAAAGTCCTGAGGTGTTTGCAAATATTCAAAAAGCCGGTTTCGAAGTTTATGATTTAACCTGTCCTGATGTAAAAAAAGTTCAACAAAAAGCTATAGAATTGGCGAAAGAGGGTTACTATCTTGTAATTGTAGGAAAATCAGAACACCCTGAAGTTATTGCAATTAAGGCAAATGCTGAACAATATAGTAAAAATGTAATAGTCGCTGTAGAGGTTGAGCAACTGAAACCTTTTGAAAAAGAATTAAAAAATAGTAAGAAAATAGGAGTCGTTGTGCAAACAACACAAATGCTTTCAACACTAAATAAAATTGTTGAATATTTAACTCCCTTAACAAAACAACTTTTGATAGCCAATACAATTTGTCAAAGTACTTCTATGAGGCAAACTGAAGCGAAAGAATTAGCACATACAAGCGATTTAATGATAGTTGTAGGTTCTAAAAAGAGTGCTAATACAACACATTTAGCAGAGATTTTAAAAGATATAACAAATACAATTCATATTGAAACTGAAGTTGAATTGGAAAATTATAAAACTTTGATTGATAAATCTGAAAAAATTTCGATAACAGCAGGAGCATCAACTCCTGATAGTGTTATAGAAAAAGTTATTGAAAAACTTAAATAAAATAATAAATAGATAATATTTATTGTAAAAGAAAAGGAGAATAAAATGACACAAGCAACATTAGATGAATTTGAAAAACTGTTAGAAGAAAGTTTTTCTGAAAGCCATTCAGTGGCTGATATTGTAGAAGGTACTGTTCTTAAAAAAGAACAAGACGGATACCTTGTTAGTGTAAGAGGTGCTAAAACTGAAGCATTCTTACCAAATAGAGAAATTTCAACAGCAGAAGATGCAACTCCGGTTGAAATTGGTGATGTTAAAGAATTTTATGTTTTAAAAGAAGAAAATGATGAAGATGGTATGTTATTATCATTGAAAAGACTTGCATTTGCTCAAGCTTGGGCACAACTTAATGATGCAAAAGTTCAAGGTGATACAATTCTTGCAAAAGTTGTTTCAGTTGTTAAAGGTGGTGTTTTGGTTGACGTTGCAGACTTAAAAGGTTTTATTCCATCTTCTCAACTTAGAACCGGCACTCCATTCGATGGTTTACTTGACCAAAAAATAGAAGTTAAAGTTCTTGAAGCTGATCCTAAGAAAAATAAACTTATCTTGTCTCAAAGACAAGCTGTTGCTGAACAACGTGATCAAGTTGTGGATAATATATTATCAGAATTGCAAGAAGATCAGGTTGTTAAGGGTGAAGTTGTAAGAATTGCTGATTTTGGTGCATTTGTTGATATCAATGGTATTGATGGTTTATTACCTATTTCTGAAATTTCTTGGCAAAGAATTAAACATCCTTCAGATGTTATTTCTTTAGGTGAAACTTTAGAAGTTAAAATTATCAAAATTGATACAGAATTGAAAAGAATTTCATTATCATTAAAAAGAATGGGTGAAGATCCTTGGCAACAAATTGAAGGCCAATTCTCTGAAGGTCAAATTATTACCGGTACAGTAAATAAAGTTACCGGATTTGGTGCTTTTATCAATATTTTCCCTGGAGTAGAGGCTCTATTACCTGTTTCTGAAATGGCAGAAGAAAATGTTAACCCGTTCAACAAATTCAAAGTTGGTGATAGTGTAGAGGTTTTAATTAAGAAATTTACACCTCAAGAACACAGAATTGCTTTGAGTATTAAAGATATGAATAAAGAAGAAGAAGTTGTAAGCGAATAGTTGATTTACAATTTAATCAAAAAAGTAGACTCCGAATTTTTTCGGGGTCTATTTTTTGTAAAATTTTCTATAGCAAAAAATATTTTGTTGTGTTTTAAAATGATTATGAATAAAATATTAAAACTTAAAACATATTTAAAATCTCCTACAAAGTGTTATATACCTATATGTAAAGCTAGATGTTGTATTGATGCACCATTACCGGAGGATTTTTTACCAAGATTCAAAAGTCGTATTCAAAGACCGATTTATAGTGCTATTAATATTGGACAAAATGATCCCAGAGATACTTTTAATTCTATTATTTATAATACAACACCTAATCCTGTTCAGCTTGTAGGATTTGATCAGTATGGTAATAAGCTGATGGGAATACCTAAACAAGTCCTTGAGGAACTTCAAATAAAGAGTATGGAGCAAATTGATGCATTAATAAATAAGTATAAAGATTTTAAAAATGGCTATGTCACAACAAACAGTTGATAAATAGCCATTTTTATAGGGGAGTATCAGAACTCCCCTACAAACTGTTATTTGCAGTTATCTATACTCATTTGGAATTTCGATATGAAGTGTCTCACACAATAACTTCACATCATGTGCATCATTTTCATCAAACTCGTATCCCAGATGGAACATTACTTGACTATATGGTTCAATACAGGAAACCTCTATTTCCTCAATTCTTCCTTTACCCGAAAAAGTTTCTACCGGAAAACAATCCCCATCATAAAGAATTTCACCTTCGTCCGTATATTCAAAACAATGCAAATCAATAATTCTGTTTTTCAAATCTTCCCATACAGTATGGTTCAATGTTGTATATTCCATCTTAATCTCATAAAAGCCATTAGCTTTCATTATTTCTATAAAGTTCTGATAATCGTTCTTTTCTACAAAAATGTCAATATCATTATGGGCTCTTGACTGATATCCAAGAAGAGCATCTACACCCCAGCCACCATCAAGAAAGACTTTAATCTCCGCATCTATTGCAAATTGAAGAATCTGTTTTACATCTGTTATATTGACCATCTTATCATCTCCACAAATTCTAATTAGGCGACCAGAGGAACTGCTGGTCTGTTTGATAAATCTCTGCATTTAGCAGTTTTCAATGTTGCCAAAACGAAAGTTAAGAAGATGTTCCTTTTCTCCATGTCGCTTTCTTTGGCGTAATTTACAAGGTTATTCCACACAAGATAGTTGTTCAGATACTTGGTAGAAACACCGTTAAAGCCACGCATAAACCTCTTTAGCTGGCTATGGTAGCTATTGATATGTTGGATATTATAAATGCCTTTCTTGGCTTTGCCAGTCTTTAACTGCACAAGGTCAATGCCATTGGCATTTGTAAATCTCACATAGGAGTTCATCTTGTCCGTAACAAGAGTGGAATTGGTCTTAATCCTACCATCATAAATATGATGTAAATCTCTTGTAGAAACTCTACCAGTATTCGTAATCTTGGAGATAGACAAGCCATTCCTATTAACCGCACAAGGAACACATACCTTTTCTTGGGACAAGCCTCTGATATGTGTAGAATGACCACGCTTATGAGCCTTGCGTGGCATAGCAAATGTCTTACTCTTGCTATGATTGCCCTTGTACGAGATGGCGAAAAAAGTTTCGTCAGCCTCAATAATGCCGTCAAGGGTAACATCGTCTGCCATATTCTGAAGTGCATCCAAAATCTTGTGTCTCCAAAGGAATGCGGTGTTTCTGTGAATCCCACAAGCAACAGCAGTCTTACGAATGGATAAGCCATTCATCATACAATCAATGTACTGCTCCCACACGGACAAGTCTTTTCTTGTACCAGACACAATGGAGTTCGTAGCAATCACGAAGGACTTGCCACAATCCTTACATACATATCGCTGTGTGCCATCTTTACGATGACCATTGCGAACCACATGGATACAGCCACAAAGAGGGCATACACGACCATTTGCAAAGCGTTCCTTTGCTACGAAATCTTCAATATTCAAAGACTTTACAAAGGCAGGACTTAAAAGCATTGTTTTAAGGCTTTCCTGCTCTGCGACAGTCAACTTACCGATAATATCTAATGCGTCTTTGATAGTAGGCATATCCAATTACCTCCTTCGGTGGTACTGTTTCTTACTATTATTATACGCTATTTCTCGTCAAAAATCAACCATTTGTTGTGACAGAGCCTTAAAAATTATTGTCCTTTTATAACTGATATCGGAAGATGTAGTGTGTATGAGCATAGACCTTTTATTTGCAAAGAATTCGGAACGGCTCCTGGCAAAATAAATTGGTGTCCTGATAAATCCAGTAGAATAGATATTGTAAAATATCATATAAAGGGTTTTATTGATTTTTATGCAGGTTTATTCAAAAAATTGTATTCAAATATTTTTGGAAAAGCTATTAAGGAGTAATTATTCTTTACGCAAAAATTTTTTCATGATAGCATAAATCCATAAGTAAAATATGAAAATTTTATGAGGTAAAAATATGCAAGCCCGCAGAGCCGCCAGAGAATTGGCATTTATATTGTTTTCACAATTTGATAAAAAAATTACAAATTACTCTAAGGAAAATCTGGATGATATTATTTTAAAATCAGTAAGAATACTTTCCAGTAATGCAGGGGATGAATTAAAAATTTCCCTAGGCGCATTAATTGATATGAAGAATAGAATTGAGGATTATGAAGCTGAGCATGAAATAAATTTGAACAGACCAATAGAAGCTGCAAATATTCCTGTGCCAATGCCAATGACCTCTGACTTATCCGGAAGAATTGATGAGATGATAGATGTTGCAGAAAAAGCGCTTTTAGCTTTGGAAATTGCAGAGTTTACTACTTTAGAATCTCAAGGAGATGTTAAAAACTATGCAATCAGAATAGCAGAAACTTTCCAAAAACATCATAATGATATAGATGGAATGATTAAAAAATATTCTACAGGTTGGGATTTTGATCGTCTTGTAAAAATGGATAAAGATATTTTGAGAATTGCAATTTCAGAGTTGTTATATATAAAAGAAACACCAATGAAAGTTGTTGTAGATGAAGCCTTAGAACTTGCAAAAAAATATTCTACGGATGACAGCGCTTCGTTTATCAATGGTGTTCTGGCTAAGGTTATTGTTGATAATGGCTTAAAATAGTAATATTACTATGGTTTAAAAAAGGAGATTCTTGATTTAGAATCTCCTTTTTTTAATTTATTTAGCTTCTATTGTTGTTCCGTCTTTTGTATCTTTTATGATAATTCCTGATTCATCAAGTGCAATTCTGATTTTATCAGCTATATCCCAATTTTTTTCGGAGCGGGCTTGTTTTCTGAGTTCAATGATTTCATCCATAGAATTAAATTTTTGTTCCAAACATTCTGAAACATGGGCAACAGCTTTTGACAATTCTTCTTCTGATAGAGTTGCTTTTTCAAATGTGAATCCCAGAGTTGTGCCTAGTTTATATAGTATTGTATAAGCATTTTCTTCGCCTTTATTAGCTTTTGTTGCTAAGTCAAATAAAACAGCGAGTGCTTTTGAAGTATTTAAGTCTTCATCCATAGCTTCGACAAAAGCTTTGTATTCATCTGATGATGTGATATCAAACTCTTCATTAATCGGTGTTTGTTTAGCATTTATTAACCTTTTGGCTCCTGTTTGTGCTGCAGATAGTGCTTCGTCAGAAAATTCAACAGGCATTCTGTAATGATTGGTTAAGATAAAAAGACGCAAAGTATTTGCATCATAATTTTTTAGCATATCATCAATTGTTAAAAAGTTTCCTAAAGATTTAGACATTTTTTCTTTATTTATGGTTACAAATCCATTGTGTAACCAATAATTAACAAACTTACACCCATTTGCGCATTCAGATTGAGCAATTTCATTTTCATGATGAGGAAAAATTAAATCTGCACCGCCGGCATGTATATCAATAGTTTTGCCAAGATATTTTCTACTCATTGCAGAACATTCAATATGCCATCCCGGTCTTCCTATCCCCCATGGTGAATTGTAACCGAACTTTTCATCTCGTTTCCAGAGTGCAAAATCAAGCGGATCTTCTTTATGTTCTCCAACTTCGATTCTTGCACCGCTTTCTAGTTGATCAATTGGTTGTTTGGAGAGATATCCGTATTTTTGGAATTTCTTAACCCTAAAATATACATCACCGTTTGATTCATAGGCATATCCGTTAGTTATTAAATCTTTGATAATAGAAATCATTTCACCCAATGTTTTTGTAGCAAAAGGTTCGATATCAGGTTTTAAAGTATTTAAAGCTTTCATTGAGTTTTCGAACTGTTTGTACCAATATTGAGAGACTTCTTCAGGTTTTTTCCCTTCTTTTTCCGCTTTTTTTAGAATTTTATCATCAACATCCGTTACATTTCGGCAGTATGTAACATTATATCCTTTAAATTTTAAATATCTGTATAGAACATCCCATGTAATATAGCATCTTGCGTGTCCCAAATGTGCGTAATCATAGACAGTTGGTCCGCAAACATACATTTTTACTTTGTTTTCTTCAATTGGTTTGAATTCTTCAATTTTATTTGTATATGAATTAAATAATCGCATGTATAAATCCCCTTTTCCTAATTGTATAACAAACAAACCGCCAAATGTAAACTAATGTAAAAAAATATACGTAATATATACACTTTATAGCAATTATAAATATAAAAATTTGTTTATATACATGTATCAATATATTTGTAATAGTAAAGGAGAAGTCTATTATGACAGATCAAATCAAGTATGTTCCAACCGTTATAAGGTGGACAGAAAATGGAAAAGTGCAGCAACGGACAATGAAGATTGAGGAAGGATTTACCTTTAATTTTGAGCAATCAAGAAAATATGATTATAAGCCAAAATCATATAATTCTCCAGGTAAAATGCCTGTCTTAAATCTTTCTAAGGAGGATGCATATAATGTTTTGGGCTTGTCTCATGCGCATGAAGACGGATATACAAATAATAAAGGTGAGAAAATATATGTATTAAATCACAAGGATTTAGAAGCTGCAAAACAGGCATCAGCATCTAATATGGTTGATAATCTTACTCACCAACATGTAAGTTGGGCCGGTTATGGAGCAAGAGTAAAAGATGTTTCAGTTACAACAAACGGAGGTTTAAGTATAATACATAATGGTACAAATTCTCATGGTAAAAAAGAAGAATACCAAATATCTGTATTTTTTAAGAAATAATTAAATTTTTAATATATCAAATATTTTGTGTACCGGTTGCAGTAATTCTGTTACCGGTATTTTTTCGTCAAGTTCAAGAGTGATTGTAGGGATATTTTTTTCTATTCCTGCCCATGTTCCAAAACTTCCTGGAGTTGGGTATCCTATATTTTCTTCCACAGGGTATTTAATTATATCTGATATAATTTTTGCAATCTCTTGTGCCGGACCATCATAGTTAACAACTTTATATGGCGCATGTAGAGTTATAATAAGGTTTGGTTTATATTTTTCTATAGTATCAATGAGAAACTGTGTTTCTATTTCACTTGCAGGATATTTGCCACCAAAGTAATTAGATGTCTCATCATCGCAATTGGCACTATCTCCTTGATTTTTACCCCAGTTTTGTGTTGGAAAATTTCTATTTATATCAACATTATTTGCATTTGTTCTTTTATTTTCTTGCATTCCGTCGGGATTGAGGCAAGGGATAAAAAGGAAATTTTTTTTCGTATTTTCTTTATGTCCATTATTTGTTGATGACAAAATATTGCAGGTAGATTTTTCAATATACTTATCAATCAAATATTTGCCTTGTGGTTCATCGCCATGAACCACTCCAACAATTAGAATATTATTTTTTGATTTATTTCCAATAAGTTCAATGGTATTTCCAAGTTGTGTCTTAATACTGTTTAAAACTTCCATTAGAGTTAGTACCTCATTTGTAGAATTGTTAATTAATTTTCAAAAAGTGCGTTGATAAAGTCTTCAGCATCAAAAGCTTTCAAATCTTCCATTTTTTCACCTACTCCAACAAGTTTAACAGGTAGTTTCATTTCTTTTGCAATAGCAATAATTATTGCGCCTTTTGCACTGCCGTCAAGTTTAGTTAGAGCGACACAAGTAAGATTTACGGAATCCGAAAAAACTTTTGCTTGTTGTAAACCATTTTGTCCTGTATTTGCATCTATTACCAGAATACTTTCTCGCAATGCTTCAGGAGCTTGTTTATCAATAACTGTTTTAATTTTTTTCAATTCTTCCATAAGGTTAAATTTATTTTGCAATCTTCCGGCGGTATCAACCAGAATAACATCATAATTTTCGTTTTTAGCTTTATGAATTGCTTCATAAACAACTGAAGCAGGATCAGCTTTATCTCGTCTTACTATATCGGCTCCGGCTCTTTCGGACCAGATGTTTAGTTGTTCTTCTGCTGCAGCTCTAAATGTATCTCCTGCTGCAATAAGAACTTTTTTCCCATCTTGTTTAAATTTATAAGCCATTTTGGCAATGAGGGTTGTTTTCCCTGCACCATTAACGCCTGTAATAAAATAAATATTCAGTTCTTCATTTTTGTAATTCAATTCTGTAGAACCGGCATGGGATAATGTTTTTTTGAATTCTTCTTTAAGATAGTTTTTTAATTCGGATGGTTTTGCATCTTTTTTATTTCTGAGGTTGTCAACTAGTTCTGCAGCATAGTTAACTCCTAAATCTGCACTAATCAGAGTGTCTTCAATATCGTCTAGAGCAAATTCAGAGTATTCTTCTTCTGTCTGGTCAACATTTGATAAAACATTTCCAACAAGCGATTGTGCTGTATTTGAAACAGCTTGTTTTAAATTTTCAAATTTATCTTTAAAAAATCCGAACATAGACGAATAATACCATAAAATTATTTATATTTCATCTGGCGTAGGAAAAAGTATATTTGACGCTTTAATCGAATCAATTTTTCTTTTAAATTTTTCTGATGTTTAATCATATCAACAATGACAAATTTTATATAAACAATCTCCCCCCAGAATGTTTCAGGCAGGATAATATCATCCTCTTCGTCAAAGATGTTTTGGAAATTGTTGCTTCTCATTAGTTAATATATGCTACTCAATTTTCAATATTGCTAATTATAAAATAGCAATATTTTATATATTTGTCAATTACTAGAACAAAACTTAAACTGTTATTATGCTTGATATAAAACAGGAAATAGGAATTGTTCTTTTGAAAAGCGGCGGTCTGTCAATGAGAAAATTGATTGACCGTATGCGAAAAGACGGTTATGAAATTCCTCAATCAGGGCAAATGTCTGTTCAGTTGAAAAATAAACGTATCAGGTTTGAGACAGTTCAGGAAATATTGGATTATCTTGGATATGAGCTTGTTATTCGCGAAAAAGATAAATAATTTTTAGTTTTATTGTATTTTGTAATCTGTTTTTCATCTTTTTTTCTTTGTCATATAATAATCTTATGAGAAAATTGGGTGTGTTTTTATTTATAAATTTGTTTGTGCTGACAGTGTTGCCTGTATCAGCTGCGCATTATGTAAATATTCCACAAACGACATTACAAATTGCAAAAGAATCTGTTACAAATTTTTATACTGATTCTGTTCATTCACCTATTGTCAGAGTAGGAATAGGAACACAAAATTTTACTACTTATGAGTGGAATAATGCATCTATATATGCAACTGGAGAATTTGAACTTTATAATAATAAAAATTATATTGATACTTACGATAGTAATAACGCTATTAATGTTTCAATGGTAGGAAAAATTTTTGTATTAAAAGATGCAGATGGAAAAGTAATTGCAAAAGTTTCCGGTCCTATTATTTTTAAAACGGATTATGGCTTATTGGGTGTAAAAGATCTTAAACGTGCTGGTAGAGATGCGTTATATAGAGGTCAGCTTGAACTTGTATCTGCAACAAAAGATGGAAAATTTCATATTGTAAATACGCTTGCTTTAGAGGATTATTTAAAGGGAGTTGTTCCTAATGAGATGCCTGTTCGTTTTGGTTTGGAAGCTTTGAAAGCTCAAAGTGTTGCAGCAAGAAATTATGTACTTTCTCCAAGAGTAAAAGCAAATCCGAATTATGATGTGGTGGATTCTGTAGCCAGTCAGGTTTATTTTGGTGCGAATACAGAAAAAGAACTTTCTAATCAAGCAGTTAATGAAACTTTTGGTGTTGTTGCAATATATGATTGGGATTTAATTCTTGCACAATATTCATCTACTGCCGGAGGATATACAGAGAGTTATCAAAATGCTTTTTCTGACCCGTATACAAAAAAATTTCCGGCAACTCCTAAACCCTATTTATCTGCAAAACCTGATTATGATGATATAGAGCCTCTTAATACGGATGAAGCTGCTGCAGAATTTTATAAATCAAAACCAAAGTCTTTTGATGTTAATTCTTCATATTTTCGTTGGGAAAGAGAATGGAACGGTCAGGAAATTCAAGATGCAGTTCAAGCTAATATAGCTGCACAAAGTGCTGCCGGATTTGTGTCTCCTGCTGTCAAACCTGGAGAAACAATAGGCATTATAAAAAAGCTTGTTGTAAAAAAACGTGGCGATTCCGGTAAGATTATGAAACTTGAAATTCAAACTGATGATGGAAATTATATAGTTGAAAAAGAGTTGGTAATCCGAAGACTCTTGACTTGTAAAGGGAAAGCTCTGCCAAGTGCTAATGTAGTTTTTGAGCATGAATATAACGAAGATGGTGATTTAATATATATAAAAGCTTACGGTGGCGGTTATGGTCATGGTGTTGGTATGAGCCAGTATGGTGCAGGTTATATGGCGACAGAATTGAAAATGCCGTATGAAAAAATTCTTCAGCATTATTATACGGGAATATCTCTAACAACCAAGCCGTTTATTTTGGCTGCAAATGGTGAGCAGAATAAAATTACTCAAGAATTTTATTCTAAGGATAAAAAAGCATATTTAATAGTTGATAACAAATATAAAGTTGCTTTTGTTGATGCAAAAATAAATAATGTGAATCAAAAAATTGTATTGGATACAACGCAAAGGTTTAATAGGGTTGATTTATCGCAATATTTAAAAAGGGGGATGAATACAGTTACTTTTTATTATCCGACATCGGAAGAAAATAATAAAGGTTTGAGAATGTATATAGAATTGGCAGGAAAAGATGAGTACAGCGACTAGTGAAAATAAAACTCCAAGTTTATTAAAAGCAGCATGGATAATTGCTGTTGTTACAATTATTAGTAAATTAATAGGTTTTATAAGAGATATCATTATTGCAAATTATTATGGTGCTTCTTTAGTTTCAGATGCATATTATTACGCATATCAAATTCCGTCATTATCATTAATTTTGCTTGGTGGTGTTGGTGGTCCTTTTCATAGTGCAACAGTAGCTATTTTTTCAAAACTTATTCCAAATCTCAATGAAAAACCTTCTGATACAGTTAATAGATTATACTCTACATTTATGACAGCTACAATAATATTTTTTCTTGTGTTATCTGTTATAATGTTTATTTTTCCCAGGCAAATAATGGGGCTTATCATTTCGAGCGGCTCTGCAGAAATGATTAATCTTGCTGCCATACATTTAAAAATTATGACTCCATTGCTTGTGATTGGAGGAATTGTTGGTATATATTACGGGATTTTAATTATATACAGGCAATTTATGTTACCTAATTTATCTCCTATTATTATGAGTCTTGCAATAATAGGGGTTGTAATGGCCTGTCCAAATGATAAAAAAGGATATGCATTAGCCTGGGCAACTACTATTGGTGCAGTATTGCAGCTTGTTATTCAGTATCCTAATATCAGAAAGCTTGGATATAAATTAAAGCCAAATTTTAATTTTGTAAATAATCAATATTTTAAAGAGATTTGTGAACTACTTTTTCCTGCAGTATTAAGTTCTACAGTGGGGCAAATTCATATTTATGTAGATATGTTTTTTACATCATCTATTTCAGAAGGTGCATGGACAGCTATTGGTTATGCTAACAGAGTTTTTCAATTTCCTGTAGGCATTTTGGTTACTGCATTTTTAGTTCCATTATTCCCTATTTTTGCAAGACTGGTTGCAGATAAAGATTATGATGGAATTAAAAATTATTTTAATAAAGGGGTTGGTGTATTATTTTTCGGAGCAATACCGATTATTATAGGCATTCTAGTTGTGGGAATGGATGCCGTACGTTTAATTTTTGAACATGGTGTATTTGATTCTAAAGCTACATTTATGGTTACAGAAGCTCTTTGGTTTTTATCTGTTTCAATTATTCCGTATGTTTTTAGAGATTCAATTACTAGAGTTTATTATTCGTTTAATGATTCGGCAACTCCGTTTGTTGTGGCATTTTCATCTATTGTGTTGAAACTTTTACTGAATTATATTTTGATTTCAAAAATGCATTTTGGAATAGGTGGAATTACTCTTTCTACATCTCTTGTTACCCTTTTCAATGCTTGTGTTTTAGGTGTGTTGATTACAAAAAAATTGAAAATGGATTATAAAACTTTATTTGTAAATTTGTTGAAAATGATTCTTGCAGGTGTTATAACTGGTATAGGGTGTTGGTTGTGTGCTGCAGAATTTGATAAATTTGTGCACCTTCCTAAAGTCCCGTTTGAAGTATTAAAAATTACACTTGTTGCCGTAGTTTGTTTGGCTGTATATATTCCTCTTAATTTATTATTTAAAATGGAATATGCTAAAGAGTTGTTTAATAGACTATCAGCAAGAATATTAAGAAGGTAAGGTAATTTTATTTTTATTGAAAGAGAGTTAAGATTCTGATATGAAATTGATGATTGGTCCAAATATTAATAATAATAAAGTTAGACTGGATTTTAGAAATAGTCCTGATAAGCCTAATAATGTTCCGAGTTACGAAATTGATAATACTAAAGCTGACGAATTTGTTAGACAATATAATTCTCAGTCTGATAAGTTGCATAAGATGACAAATACTATTATGGGAATATCTGGTATTATTGGGGGTATCGGAGCAGCAAAAATTGTACTTGGTATGGGTAAAAACAAGTTGTTGAAATGTATTGCTTCCGTAGTTGCTTCTTTATCTTTGGGCGCAATAATATCTGCAGTAATTTCTTCAAATATGAAAAATAAGCTTATGGATGAATATGATGTTCATAAGCATCAATACAACGAATAATAAGTTTGGTTGAAGGGTATGAAAGAGTTTTTAAAGTCTAATACAGATGAACGTCCGGGGATGATTATTCTAGGGATTTTAACGTTTTATGCTTTGATTGCAGGGTTTATTATATATTTATTTTTTCTTCATCGAATATCTGCATTTGCTACGTTAGCTTTGTGTATATTTTTGACTTTGGCTTACATACCTCGTTTTTTGATTATTAGAAAATTTTATACAAAAGATAAAATTGAAATAATAGATGATTATATTATGATAAACGGTGTTGGTATAAATTTCAGAGACATAAAAGATTTTAGGGCAGATGTTAAAAAACCGCAAATTATATTTTTTATTAATAATAAAATAATATTATTCCAACAAGCAAAGTTTCACTTGTTGTTAAAAAAGGAAGATATTGAATTTACTGTTATCGGTTCTGAAAAAATAAATTTGTTAAAGGAATTTTTAGAAAAAATTCTTCAAGTTTGATAATCCATAACTTTTTTATTTAAGTAAGTTATTAACAATTATATCCATTGTGTTATTGGGTAATATTGTTTTTTCTCCGTTTGATTCTTTTATAACACATGATTTACCTGGATAATAAATTTCTAATTTACCGAATACTTTATCAACAATTTTTTCCGGACAACCAAGAGTATCTTTATAAATTTCTTTAATTGATTGGTTATTGTTTCCAAGATCAGTTATAATTTCTGTGATATGTTTACCGGATTTTAAGCAGTATTCATTTACAGTTTTGTTATTAATTGAACTGGTATTTAATAGACATCTTATAGGTTCCATAATTCCTCCTTTATTTTGGGGTAAAGTCATTGACAATAAAATATATGAATATTATTTATTGTTAAATTTATATGAAATATTAATAATTATTAATATTTATGTTTTTCCGTATTCTTCCGGATTGAACATTCTATATTGTAGGGCTTGCATCAAGTGAAGTTGTTGGATATTGATAGATGAATCTAAATCTGCAATAGTTCTGGCAAGTTTAAGTACTCGGTCATATCTTCTGCCAGAGAGTTGATATTTTACTATTGCAATTTTTAATATCTCTTTTGAACTTTCATCTATTATGCAGTATTTTTTTATTAGTTCAGATGTTAATTCTGAATTGGTTAAAATAGATTCATTTTTGTAACGTTCCAGTTGAATTTTACGTGCATTTACTACTCTTTGTCTGATAGTTGCGGAATCTTCTTCTGCATCCGCTGTGTTTAAAAGTTCTGCCGGAGTTAAGCGAGGAACATCAATTTGCAAATCAATTCTGTCTAATAATGGTCCTGAAAGTTTTGCTAAATATCTGCTTATTTGAAAGTCAGAGCATGTGCATTGTTTTTCTCTATCCCCTAAAAAACCGCAAGGACAAGGATTCATTGCTCCAAGAAGCATAAATTTTGCGGGGTATTTGATGGAATGTTTTGCTCTTGATATTACAATTTCACCGTCTTCCAACGGTTGTCGCAATACTTCTAATACTTGGCGTGGAAATTCTATCATTTCGTCTAAAAATAATACTCCTCTATGAGCCAGAGTAATTTCTCCGGGTTTTGGAGTTGTTCCTCCACCAATAATTCCATTTGCAGATGCTGTGTGGTGAATTGCTCTAAAAGGTCGTTTTGTCATAAGTGGTTCATTTTCTGATAACAGGCCGCAAATGCTGTAGATTTTTGTAAGCTCCAGAGCTTCTGAAAGTTCTAATGGTGGTAGAATAGATGCAAAACATTTTGCCATAAGTGTTTTCCCTGAACCGGGAGAGCCTATCATAAGTATATTATGACCTCCTGCAGCTGCAATTTCCAGAGCTTTTTTGGCTTTTTGTTGACCTTTTACATTTTTGAAATCAAAAGGATAGTCTTGTTCTGTTTGTTTTGATAAATATTGTCTTACATCTATATGTGTTTGCGGAATCTTTGTCTCTGTAAAGTGGTTCACTACATCTGTAAGGTGTTCGGCTCCATATATATTTATCCCTTCAATAAGTGCAGCTTCTTTAGAGTTTGATTTTGGGACAATAATATTTTGTATGCCTGCTTCTTTTAAGCCTAAAACAAGAGGTAAAACTCCATTTACTCCTCTAATCTGTCCGTCTAATGATAATTCGCCAATAAATGCATAATCTTTAACTTTATCAATGTCAATAACTTCTTCTTCAATGAGTATACCTATTGCAATAGGTAAATCAAAACTTGTTCCAACTTTTTTTAAATCTGCCGGAGCAAGATTTATTACAACTTTTTTAGAAGGAAAAGTATAGCCTGAATTTTTTATTGCAGATTTTACTCTGTCTCGTGCTTCATTAACTGAGGCGTCTGGCAAGCCTACAATTGAAATGGATGGTAAAGAATTAACCACGTCAGTTTCAACCCATACCTCATAAGCATTTAATCCGATGACTGTTCCTGTTTTTATTTTATTAACCATAGCGTCAGTATAGCATGATAATAATTATTTGTCTTTTAGTTTAAACTATGCTAAAATGCTTTAAAGAAGAGAAAGTTGTGAGAATATGGTTAAAGAAATTTCAAAGTTAAAAAATAATATTGAATATATTTATAAAAAAAATGATAATACCCCTAGATTTGCCCTTTGTTTGAATTTTTCAATAAATGAACCTGAAAAAATTGCAGGTGTATATTCCCTTATGGCTAGACTGCTTCTTCAGGGTACAAAAAAATATAATTCTGAAGAGCTTGCTAATGAATTTGAAAAATATGCAATTGATTTTTCAAGTGAATTGTTTCCAAATTATTTGAGATTGAAATTTGTATGTTTGAACGAAGATTTTTCAAAGGCTGTTGAATTGATGGATGAAGTGATAAAAAATTCAACATTTGAAGAATTCGAAAAAGAAAAAGTTAAATTGGTTGGAGAAATTACTGCTGAATTGGATTCTCCAAGAACGACCGCAATGGATGCTTATTGTAGTGCAATGTTTGCAAATCATTATTATGGCAATACAATGACAAAAATTTTGGAGAATATTGATTCTATTACCAAACAGGATGTTATTGATGCGTATAATTATATTCTTGAAAATAGTAAAAAATCTCTTGCTCTTGTTGGAGCATTGGATAAAGATGATATTCTTCCGAAAGTTGAGTGTACTATAGGAATTTTACCGGTGTCTATTGATAACAATTTACATATAGAAAAACCGGAATTAAATGAAGTTAAAGAAGTTGAAAATATCCGTTCTGATCTTAATCAGGCGCATATTATAAAAGGATGGCTCGTACCTACCTATGGCGAAGATGATTATCCTGCTTTAATTTTATTAAATATAATTTTAGGTGCTTGCGGGCTTTCTTCAAGATTATTTCTTGAATTAAGGGATAAAAAAGGATTGGCTTATGTTGTTAGAAGTTCTTATGAGACATTTAAGCTTGCTGCTAATTTTATGATTTATATTGCTACCGAGCCTAAAAATATAGATATTTCTTTAAAAGGTTTTAATGAAGAAATAGAAAAAATAAAGACAATTCCTGTCTCAGAATCAGAATTGAATGATGCTAAAAATAATTTGATTGGTAAATGTGCTTTTCTCGATGAAACTAATATTCAACAGGCATGCAGTTATGCAAAATATGGTGTTTTAGGCTTGGGATTTGATTATTCTGAGCAAATGAAAGAAAAAGTAAAATCTGTAACATCTGAGCAGCTTTTAAAATGTGCTCAAAAATGTTTTAGTGATAAATATGTTCTATCAATTATAAAACCATAACTTGTCAGCTAATAGTTTTTTCTCTCAAATTTAAAAATAATTTTTTTGAGAGGATTGTTATGTGAGAAATAAAATTAGAGAAATTACATATTTTATTTGTTTGGCAGTCCTCTTTTGGGTTAATTTTTGCTGTAACAATGCATATTCTCAAAAGTCTGCTATAACAGGTCAGTTGATACATAATAATTACAATATTCCAACAGATGATATTGAGCGTTTATTTAAAGACAAATTGTCTAATGAAAATAATATTGTATATACAAAAGTTCCAAGAGGCCTTATTGTAAGTATAGATAGTACAATGTTTTTCAGGAAAGGCGACGATGAACTTATAGATTCAGCAAAACCTTTATTACATCATATTGCAGATATTCTTAGAGTCCTGGATAATAAGTGCATAGTTGAAAGTAATTCAAATTTTGAGACATTTGAAAACTCTACTTATCATTCAAATTGGGAGTTATCAATTGTGCAAGCGGAAAAAATTGTTGATTATCTTATTAAGACGGAAAAAATAAATCCCGGACGAATCAGTGCAGTTGGTTATGGTGAAATGATGCCATTTAAACAGAAAAACAGATATAATGAAAATTTTAATCAACGAATAGATTTTGTAATTATAAATTATGAAAAAGTTGAATTGCTTAACTAAACAATTGCTTTTTGAAGTCTAGAAGAACGATTTTCATTGAGAATATTTTTCAGCTTCATTATTGCCTGAGCATGTAGTTGACAGACTCGAGACTCGGACATTCCAAGAGTTTCTCCGATTTCTTTCATTGTCATGTTTTCCTGATAGTACAAAACCATTAGTACTCTTTCTCTTTCAGGTAATCTTTGAAGAGCTTTCTGAAGATCTGTTTTAATGTTTTGTTCTTCCATTCTTTCTTGCGGATTTAGTTTTGTAGAATCTTCAATTGTATCAATGATTTCCATACTATCATCTGAAGTTCCGCGTTTTTCATAAATAGATGTTATAGTTATGTCTTCTGAAATTATTTGGTTAACTTTTTCCGGATCCATGTCAAGATAATTTGCAATTTCTGACGAGGTTGGAGTTCTTCCGAGTTCTTGTTTTAAAATTTCAGAAGCTTGTTTTATTTCTTTAATTTTTTTTCGAATACTTCTGGGTAAAAAGTCTTGAGCTCTTATTTTGTCGATAATTGCTCCGCGAATTCTTATAAGTGCATACGTTTCGAATCTAGTGTTTTTTTGTGGAGAGAATCGTTCAACTGCATTTATTAAACCTTCTACACCATATCCTGCGATATCTTCTATAGAAATTGTTGCAGGCAGTGAGACTTTTACACGTCCTACTGCATATCTTACAAGGTATATATATTGAACAATAATTTCATCTCTAGCATGTTTATCCTTTTTATCAGATAAATATCTGTTCCATAAAGCGGTAAGTTCATCTTCAGATAAACGTTTGATGCTATTATATGATGAAAAATCAAAACTTTGTTCCATTAACCTACCCAATTCCTTCTTTCTTACATTTCTATTCTATAATATCTGGTTTTATAAACATCATTTAAAAAGATGAAAACATTTTGATGATATTAAAGTTTTTCTAGTACATGTAATTGAAAATAAAGTTTAAAGCATGATAAAATGTAACAATATGTTAATAATATAGGACTATATTTTAAAGATTCAGCTGGATATGCCGAATATATATTTGTAAGGAAACAAAGGGATAAGTCTAATGGGTCTAAATGTAAATTATAGTTCATTATACAAAAAAGGCATTGATACATCTGTGTTAAAAGATGTATCTCAAGAAATTTTACGTCGTGCCGCACAAAAGAGCACCCAATATACTAATTCTGCACAAACTACTCAAATCAATTCAATTGCAAAACCTGTAGAATTAGGTGTTGACTTATATCAGGGAAAAATTGATACAGCAGTTCAAAAACAAATAGCAATGAATAATACTTATCAATATCAATTTAATGAAACTACATTAAATTCAATTAAGTATTTGAATTCTCAAGCTGCTATTTCTAAAAAAATTGATGGTAAATACATGCCGGTTGTTAACGAAGTAACTGAAACTCAAAAAGCATCTGAAACAAATGCCGCAGCAGGTTTGGTCAGCATATTTGCAGCAGCAGCTTCTAAAGATAAGAACGGTTCAAATCCTTTCTACCATGGAGAACTCTTGATGGGTAGATCTAAAAAAGAAGAAAAAAATGATGTTGAACCATTGAAAAGTATTTTTGCATAGTAATTTTATGATTCCTTAAATAATTTCCCTTATGTTTACATTTAGAATTATATAAATAATTATCTCCCTTGTCGGGGGATATTTTTTTGTACTGGTGGATATTAAAATTTTTTTTTTAAGTTGTAGCATTTTAGTATTCAGGTAGGAAAAATATTGTGATACCGGGAATTTTATTCTTAAATAATATTTTAAAAGGTTTCAGTCCATAGTGTATTTAGCAATATTTTGTGCAGATATAAATTTCAGAAAGGTTAGGGATATTATGAAAAATAACATTTGGTTTATTGTAGCGTGTGTTTTAGTGTTTTTTGTCGGGTATAACATGAATGATGTTGCCGTTTCTTTTCCACGTTATAAAGTTGCGGTGGTAGATGTTTCAACAGTTCTTTCTAATTCTCAAGATATTCAATCTTTAAAGCGCTCACAAGATAAGAAAATGGAGGAATTAAATACTCTTATTTCAAAGGCTCAGAATGAAATAGTGAATGAGGCTGACAGAAATAAAGCTATACAAATGGAGGCAAGTTATAGAAAACAAATTGAAAAGAAGAAAAATGATATGGACCAAGAATATAATACAAAAATTTCAAAAATTAACACAAGTATAAAGTCTCTTATTTCAAATGAGGCAAAGAAATCTAACTATAATCTTGTGCTTCCGACAGGGATGGTAATTTCTGGCGGGGATGATATTACTGATGAAATCGTAAAAAAATTAAAGTAGTCTATCTTGCATATTTTAATTATGAAATAAGACTTGCAGCATTATATGAACTTCTTACCAGTGGTCCTATTTGAGAATGTTTTATACCTATTGATGCTGCAAGTTTTTTAATTTTTTCATATTCGTCAGGGGTGTAGTATTTAGCAACCTGCAGATGTGCTTTTGAAGGTTGAATATATTGACCTATTGTTACAATATCGCAGTTGATATTGTATAAATCCTGAAGTGTTTCTTTAATTTGTTCAAAGGTTTCTCCAAGTCCTATCATAAGGCCTGATTTTGTTTTTATATTGCTGTTTTCTTTTATATATTTTAAAACATTGATTGATGTTTCATAGCTTCCCTGAGGCCGTGCAGTTTTAAATAGTTCTTTAACAGTTTCGATATTGTGATTAAAAACATCAGGGTGTGCATTTATAATTGTATCCAGAGAATTTTTATTGTTTTTAAAATCTGGTGTTAATATTTCGATTTTTGTATCCGGAGATATTTTTCTTATTTCATGTATACATTGACTAAAGTGCTCAGCCCCACCATCAGGAAGGTCGTCCCTTGTTACTGATGTAATGACGGCATATTTAAGCCCTAAATCTTTTACAGCTTTTGCTATATGAGCAGGTTCATCTTTGTCGAGTTTTTCCGGTTTTTGGCATGTAATATTACAGTAGCGGCAGTTTCTTGTACAGTTGTTTCCCATAATTAGAAATGTTGCTGTATGTTTTGTATAGCATTCATTTTTATTTGGACAGCGAGCGTTTTCGCAAACTGTATTTAGACAATTTTCTTTTAAAATTTTTCTTACGGTTCTAGTTTTATCTGTATCAATTATTGGACGTTTTAAATACTGAGGTAGTCTTTCACGCAATTTTTAACTCCTTTTATTTTTATATAAATTATATAACAAATTTTTTTATATTTGATTTTTGTCTAATTACGTTATATAAGTATATTATCACTCAAAATTATATAGGAGTTTCAAAATGAAAAATTTAGTATTATTATTATTTGCAGTAGCATTGTTTACAGTATCAACTGCAAGTGCAGCTGAGCCACTTTTGCTTGAACCGTTGAGTCCTACTGTTTTATCTACAACTCCTGGTGTCAGTTCACCTTCTGTTGACAATAAGGGCGTAGAAGTTTCTGTTCCTGGAAAAGATGGGGTATATGAAGCTTCTTTTACACCTGCAAAACAGATTGATTCTAATATGATTCCGCAAAATGCTGCAGCAGAGGGAAAACCTGTACCTGAAAAGAAAGAACCAAGAGTTAGAGTTCAAACTAAACAAAGAAGTCAGGGCAATGCATATTGGAATGCCGGCGGCAAAGGTACAAAATCATTCTTTTAACAAATAAAGCGCCTCATTTTATAAAATGAGGCGCTTTATTTGTTGTATTACTGTAATCTGAATAATGATTCAAAAATTCCTTCTGAATATGTTGGATGAGCAAAGCAGACCTCTTTTAATTTTTCTACTGATATTTTATTCTGCATTGCAATTGTAATTTGTTGAATAAGTGCTGATGCTTCCGCACTTACAATATGGGCACCTGCAATTTGTCCGTTTTGTTCAATTATTTTTATAAATCCTTCAGTTTCATTATCACATTGCGCCTTTCCGAGAGCCGAAAGAAGCAATATAGATTTTTTATAATTTTCATGTTCTAAATCCTGTTCTCGTTTTCCAACCCAAGCAATTTCAGGCTTTCCGTAGACTACACTTGGAACAAGAGTTTTATCAAATTTTATTTTGCTGACTTTTTCAATAGCTTGTTTTATTGCATAATGTGCTAATTGTATTTCTCCTGTTACATCCCCAATATATGTTACTCCTTCAATTTTGTTAATTGTGTTTGGGGTTCTGCCTATTGCAACAAGAATAATTTCCGGTTCAAGAATTTCACCGTTAGATAAAGTAACTTTTTTATTTTTTATTTCTGTTACAGAAGTTTGAGTGTAAAATTTTATCTGATTTGTTTTAAAAAGCCTTTCGAGTCTTTTTGAAACTTCAATATCAGCTAAGGGTAGTAAATGTGGAGCTAATTCTATTATACTAGTTTCTACTCCAAAGTTGGAAAATATTCTTCCCCATTCAATTCCAATAGCACCGGAGCCAATTATTAAAATATTTTTTGGTAGTTTTTTCAATTGTAAAATATCATCTGAAGATAATAAAAATTCATGGTCAAATTCTAATCCGGTTACAATTTTTGGGGATGAACCTATTGCACATATTATCTGCTTACATATATATTTTGTATTGTCTGCTATAATTTCATTGCTTGATAATATTTCTGCGTTAGATAATACCACTTTGACTTTTGCATTTTTTAGTGCAAGCTCGATTCCTTTTCTAAGCTTTTGTATGGTTTTATCTTTTTGTTCAATGATTTTTGAATAATCTAATTCAAAATTATCGATTTTTATTCCGATGTCTGTTGCGTTTCTAATTTGTTTATATAATTCCGATATGTGAAGAATTGTTTTCGTAGGGATGCAGCCTTTGTTTAAGCAAACTCCGCCTATATTATCATTTTCAAATAAGACAACTTTTTGACCGGAACTTGCAGCATGCAACGCTGCGGTGTAACCAGCCGGACCTGCACCTACTATACCTATATCAAATTCTTCCATATCTACTCCTTATCTTGTATAAACACGCGGTAACCTGACTTTTAAACGGCAGGTCAGTTCATAATTTATTGTATGAAGAATTTTTGCCCATTCATCAATTGAGTGTTTTTCATCATCAAGAAGTGTAATTATATCACCTGCGCATGCTTCAACTCCAGTTATATCAAACATCATTTGATCCATTGTTATATTTCCTACTTGAGGAACTTCTACTCCATTAAGTGTTCCTGTAATTTTGTTTGATAAAAGTCTTGGAATTCCGTCAGCATAACCTAACGGAACGGTCGCAATTGTCCTATCACCTTTAGCTTGATATGTATGGCAGTAGCTTACACCTTCTTTATCTTTTACGGTATGAATATTAACAATTCTGCCTTTTAATGAAATCAATTGTTTGAGTTTTGGTTTATAAAAGTCAATATCAGGCGGAAAATCAGGATATAATCCGTATAGTGCAATTCCTACTCTTCTCATATTTGAATTTGGAACATCATAACAAATTGTTCCAACAGTATTTAAAATATGTAATATTAAACCTTTTGTATCAATATTATTTATAACACTATCCCATTTTTCTATTTGAAGTTTTGTTTTATCAAGTTCTTCAGCTGCTGCTAAATGTGTAAATATCCCTTGGAGGTTGACGTATTGAGCTTTTTGAACATCTTTTATAAATTCTATGGCTTCATCAGCACGAACACCAATTCTGTTCATTCCAGTATCAATTTTTATGTGAACTTTTGGTTTAATTCCTGTTCTTATAAAAGTCTGTTCACATGCTTTTAGATGAGCATTGTTAAAAATTGCAATACTGATATCATTTTTTACTGCGCTTTCTATTGCCCAAACAGGAACAGCACCAAGAACTAATATATCACAGTCAATTTTTGCTTGTCGTAAATCAACACCTTCATCTATGGATGCAACCCCAAGCATATCTATACCGCTTGCCAGAATGGTTGGAGCAAGCATTACTGCTCCGTGTCCATAAGCATCAGCCTTAACTACTCCCAGAAGTTTTACTCCTTGCGGAACATTCTTTTTTATTTCTTTTATATTATTTTCAAGATTTGAAATATTAATCTCTACCCAAGCATCTCTGTGATTATTTATATTTGTTTGTCTCATGTTTTTCATAGCAGTTTTAGTATATGACAAAATTTTTTTCTCGGCAAATTTCATATAAAAATTTTTTACATATCCTTCAAGTATTTGATACATCTTTCTTTGCGTTATGTTAATATTATTTTAAAGTAAAATTATACAGGTAGGATTATTATGGAAGAGATATTACAACATATACAGGAAGTTCTTGGAGTCCCTGCTTTTTTAATAAATCATTGTACTTTTTTGCCGGAATATATAAAGGATGCTTTAATAACAAGTATTAATTTTATTCCGTGGTTGTATGTTCTTTATTACGGTATTGAACTTTTAGAAAGATTTTTCCTTACTCGTATAAACGTATTTATAAGGCTTATCCAAAAATTAGGACCTTTATTTGGGGTTGGAATTTCGGTTATTCCGGAGTGTGGGTATCAGGTTATTGCAAGTACTTTTTATTCCAGAAAGATGATATCTCGCGGAACTTTGCTTGCGTTTTATATTTCCTGTTCTGACGATGCTCTTCCTTTGTTGTTTTTGGATTTTAGTAAAGCGTTGGTCATTATTCCTATTATTGTTATAAAGATAATTGTGGGGATTATTGTTGCTTATTCGGTAGATATTGTAGATACTATTATTCATAGAAGAATAAAACCTGTCGAAGATATTAATGCTATTAATACAGATTTAAATGAACCGGCTTGTTGCCATCATAGAATCCAAACTAAGGAAAATCCGGCATATTGGTGGATGCATCCTTTGACTCATACATTTAATATGTTTATGTTTACGTTTTTAAGTTTAGCACTTATTAATTGTGTAGTTTTGGGATTCGGTTCTGTAGAAAATTTGGCTTCCTTTTTAATGATTGATACCCCGTATCAACTTGTAGGAACGGCGTTATTGGGGTTGGTATCTAATTGTGTAACCTCCGTTTTTCTTGCTATTGCCTATGTTAAGGGGATTATAGGTTTTCCTGCTCTTATATCAGGTTTGGTATCAGTAACGGGGCTTGGTTTATTCACTCTTGTTAAACGGAATCAAAATAGTAATGATAATACTATTATTACTATAATTTTAGTTGCTGCAGCTATTATTACCGGATTATTTGTTTATTATAACCTTGCTGTTGTAAATATGATTAAAGATTTATTTATAAAATAGGATATTATAAAACATGCATGTTTTTTTTCAGTCGATATTACATTTTATAGAATTTATAACTTCACTACCTGAACATATAATAGAACCGATTAATTTTTTACCGGAATTTTTCAAGGATGCATTGATTGATAGTTTAAATCTTGTTCCATTTTTGTTTGTTGTATTTTTACTTGTTGAAGTTATTGAACAATATTTTACAAAGAAAAAACACTTATTTATATTTTTTATCAAAAAAATAGGGCCATTGTTTGGGAGTTTGTTTGCCTCTATTCCACAATGTGGCTTTTCTGTTATAGCAAGTACTCTTTATGTTAGGCGAATTCTTAGTCGCGGAACTTTGCTTGCTGTATATCTTGCTACATCCGATGAGGCTATTCCGGTATTACTTACATATCCTAGCAAGATTTATCTTATTCTTCCTATAATTATTATTAAAGTTATTGTTGCAATTGTTGTCGGTTATCTTGTTGATATTTTAATAACATATAAAGCAAAAGAACCGGTTATTGAATCTTCAAAATTGCCTACGGATGCTGAAATGGAGCATGAACATGGATGTTGTCATCATCAGATTGTAGCAGCCTCAAAAACAAAAGATTTTTGGCTTCATCCTCTTAAACATACGTTGAATATTTTTATATTTATTTTTATAGTCTCTGTTATTTTAGGATTTATAATTTCTAAAGTTGGAACAGAAGAAAATCTGGCAAAATATTGTCTTCTTAATTCTCCTGTTCAACCTCTTTTGCTTTCTCTGTTAGGATTAATTCCTAACTGTGCAATATCGGTTATGATGACTTTATTATTTGTAAAAAATACAATAAGTTTTGGCTCGCTTATTGCAGGTTTATCTTCAGCTGGTGGGTTGGGTGTTCTGGTTTTATTTAAGAAAAATTGTGATAAGAAAGATACTGCGATAATTATTGTAAGCCTTGTACTTGTTAGTACATTCGTAGGACTTGTATTTCAATATAACTTGTTAAATATAAATCATATTTTTAATTTTATTGGCATTCAGTTATAATGTAAGGATTTTATATGGCGCAGAAACAATCGGAAAAATTTAAAGAAGCATTTTTATATCATAAAGAAGGTAAATTAACTGCTGCTCGTGATATGTATATGGAAATATTGAAGTCTGAGCCGGAAAATTCTGAGGTATGGGACTTACTTGGTGTTATATATTATCAAGTTAGAGATTATATGGAAGCTGAATTATGTATTAAAAAAGCTATATCCATCCATCCTGAAGTTTATTATTTTGAGAACTTGGCAAAAGTATATTTACAAAAAGGAGATTTCAAGTTAGCAATAGAGTTTTATGAAGAATTAACAAGAGATTTTCCTGATAACTATGAATATTGGTTTAATCTTGCAATGGCATATAAAAATAATCATGAATGGGAAAAATCAAAACAGTCTTATTATAAGGCTCTTGAACTAAATCCTCAAAGTCATGAATCATATTTTAATCTTGCATACTTATGTTTTAATGAAAATAGACCTTTTGATGCTGTTGAATGTTATAAAAAAGCTCTTGAGGTTAAACCTGATGATTGGGAATCAACCTATTTTTTGGCACTTGCTTATATGCAGACAAAAAATTATGAACAAGGATTAAAATGTTTTGAATCAAGATTATGCAGACATAGTGCAATTGTCTCTCAGGAAAAAACTTATCCTAATTTGATGAGAGAAAAACCTATGTGGACCGGTAAAGAAGATTTATCTGATAAAGTTTTGTATACATATTATGAAGCAGGTTTTGGTGATGTTTTGATGTTTTACAGATATATGCCTCAATTGACATCAATGTGCAAAAAGGTTATTTTGAAACCTCAGAAAGAACTTGCTTCTTTATTCAGAGAAAATTCTTATGGTGCTGAAATTATGGAATTATATGATTTTGAGAAGGATGTATATTTTGATTATCATATTCCGTTTTTGAGTGTACCTTATGCGTTGTCTTTGAAAGGTGAAGATATTTTTATACATCATGACGACGGTTATCTGAAGGCTAATCCTGCCAAAATAAATTATTATAAAGAAAGGTATTTTGATAATGATAAATTTAAAATTGGGATAAAATGGCAGGGAAATACATATTATGATAAAGAAAGAGTTTTAAAGGTAGAAGATTTTTTCAAACTTTTTGAACTTGATAATACTCAGTTTTATTCTTGTCAAACGTTCGAGGGGGCAGAAGAATTTGATAAGATAAAGGCTAAATACAATGTTATAGATTTAGGAAAAACTTTTTCTAATTTTTCAGATACTGCCGGTGCAGTAGAAAATATGGATTTGGTTATATGTAATGACACATCATTAGCTCATCTGGCAGGAGCAATGAAAAAACCTTGTTGGGTACTTCTTCCATATATATATAACTGGCGTTGGCATATAGATATTAATCACTGTGATTGGTATGATAGTGTAACGTTATTCCGTCAAAAAAATCATGGTGAATGGAAAAGCGTTTTTGATGAAATTGAAATAAAATTGATGGATATTATTTCCAAAAGATAGAATATCAATTTTTGTTGATATTTTAATAAATTTATTTTTGTGAATTGATTTGTTCTTTTAAGATTTCAACTTCAGCCTTTAGTTTATTTATATCACATTTTACCGGATCAGGAATTCTATTGTGCATAAGATTTCCTTGTTTATCAATTACCATGCGATGGACAATACGACCAGGAATCCCAACTACTGTAGAGTTTTCAGGAACATCATCTATCACAACAGAACCGGCTCCGATTCTTACATAATCTCCTATTGAAATATTTCCAAGAATTTTTGCACCGGCACCTACAATAACATTATTCCCCAATGTAGGATGACGTTTCCCTTTTTCTTTCCCTGTACCTCCAAGTGTTACTTGCTGGTAAATTAAAACATCATCTCCAACAATTGTTGTTTCACCTATAACAACACCTTCACCATGGTCAATAAAAAATCTTCTGCCTATTTTGGCGCCTGGATGAATTTCAATACCTGTAATAATTCTTGTCATATATGAAATTATACGAGGGATTAATGGTATATTCCATTTGTACAATCTGTGTGCAAAGCGATAAGCAATAAGTGCATGCAGTCCGGGATAGCAAAGTATTACTTCTAATAAATTTTTTGCTGCCGGATCATTATCATATATCACTTTAATATCTTCTTTGACTTTTGATATTCCACGTTTTATTACAGATAACATCTTTTCTATCCTTTATTAGAATTTAACAAAATGTCTAATCTTATTTTACTAACTTAGCAAATTTACGTTTTCCTGCTTGTAATACTATACTGTTATCAAAAGAAACGGTATAAGCCATGTCAGTAATTTTTTCACCATCAATTTTCACTCCGCCGCCTTGAATTAGTCGTTTAGCTTCTCCTCTGCTGGTTGTAAAGTTTAATTCGGTGAGGATATCCAATATATTTTTGCCCTGTTCAACTTTGACTTCCTGAATGTCGTCAGGAATACCTTTATTGGATACAACATTAATAAAATCAGCTTGTGCTTTATCAGCTCCTTCTTTTCCATGATATTCTTCTGTAATTATATGTGCCAGCTGCATTTTTATAGTTCTTGGATTAACTGAGCCATTTTCTATTTGTTTGTCATAAGTTTCTAATTCTTCTTTTGTTGCATCTGTTAACAGGCTGTAATAACGAGTAATCATATTATCCGGAATACTCATTAGTTTACCGAACATATCTTTTGCACTGTCGGTTAAAGATATGCAGTGCTCAGGATAGGTTTTTGACATTTTTACAACACCGTCTGTTCCTTCTAATAAAGGTAAAAGCATTACAAGTTGCGGATATTTTTTGCCATAAGCAGTTTGTATATCACGTCCTAATAATGTATTAAATCTTTGATCTGTGCCGCCAAGTTCGATATCTGCATCAATTGCGACAGAATCATAAGCTTGCATTAATGGGTAGAAAAATTCATGAATAGAAATAGGTTTTCCTTCAGAATATCTTTTAGCAAAATCATCTCGAGTCATCATTTGTGCTACTGTAACTTTTGCTGATAGTTTTAGAAGTTCAGTGAAGCTCATTTTATGTAACCAATCTGCATTATTTGTAACTTCTGCGTCAGTTACATCCAGTACTTTTGACATTTGGTCGAAATAAGATTTTGCATTTTCTTCAACTTGTTCTTTTGTCAGCGCTGGTCTTGTTTCGGTTTTCCCTGAAGGATCTCCTACCATTGCGGTAGCTCCACCAACAATTAGAACGATTTTATGTCCAAGAGCTTGAAATTCTTTTAACTTTCTCATAACAACTGTATGTCCAAGATGAAGGTCCGGTCGTGTTGGATCCATTCCAAGTTTTACTCGAAGTGGAGTTTTTGTATCTGCTGCATGTTGTAATTTTGCTGCTAATTCTTCAATCCCTCCGGGTAGCACTTCTGCATTTCTTGCTAGATGTTTTGCTTGATTTATAAATTCTTCTCTTATTTCTGTCATAATCTTTCTCCTACTATATTTTAATTATATCAAAAACATATTTTTTGTATTAGCATTTAGAAGTTGATTCTAGGCGGGATAGTGTTTGATAAAACATTACAGTTAAAGAGTAAATTTTCTTCAACTGTAATGTTTAAAGTTTATAAAAGATTTTCAGATAATTCGTTAAGTTTATCTCTAAGTGGTATGATTTTGGAATTATAATATTCTAGCCAAGTTTCACCTGTTTGGCTGTCTTTTATTTCATTTTCGCACACGGCTCGGATGCGCTTTGAGTCAAGATTATCAAGTTGTGCTTTTATTTGTTCTATTTGTTGAAGAATTTCTTGTTGATATTGTTCATTGGCATAATTTGGATTGTTGACAATTTCATTATTTTGATAAATATATTTGTTTGGATTTTTGATAAAATCATTATATAACTCTTCGGATATTTCTATATTTAAGATGTCTTCGTTTAGGCATTCTAATTCTCCTGCCCCAATTATTTTATTATTTTCTACAAAAATATAATACATAATTATCTCACCTTTCTATATGCATGTAATATTAAATGAAATGAACCGGTCCAAGTTGAACTTCTGTTGATAATAATTTTCCTTTGTTTATCAACAATTATAATTGTTGAACCGCTTGAGTTCATAATTGCAGCGGAGCGGGTTCTTGCACGGCATATTGATACAGAACTGTTTAGGACATTTGTTGATAAATATAAAGGTGCGTAATCCCCATTTGAAGTTCCGGTATCAGTTAATCCTTCCACAAATATTTCATATACATTTTCATCTGCAGGCAGATATGAGCTTATATTATAAGTTAAATTGCTTGTGCCTTTTAGAGAAACCCCTTCAGCAAGAGCTTTATATGACTTGACCCATTTGCCGTCAATTTCGGTTTTATCGGCTTTTGCATCAAATAGAGCTTTCCCGTCATCATTTATATTCGAAAGGTCAAGATTGGTTTTTTGATCCAATTTCGAATTTTGGTCATCAATTTTAGTATTTGTCTCTTCTATTTTACTAAGTATTGAAGCAAAGTTGGCATTTACTTCTTCGGCTTTAGCTTTCGCACCTGGCACAAAAGAGTATGGAACACTTAATGTCATAATTTCCTTTCTGGCAAATTTAACAACTCTTTTGGCTAAAATATGTGCAATATTGAAATTAACATCCAATTATATCATATATTTCTGCGAATCGTCAAGCAAAACAGCTGTCTTTTTTTAAAAGACAGCTGTTTTTTTATTGTATGAGTTTTCTCATTGGTTATGCAAAAAATTTAGAGTCAGCTGGAGGGGTTTGTGGTTTTTTATTTTTGCTGAATAATTTTACAATTGGTTCGTAAGTATATTTGCCAATTGCTTCGCCTGTTTTGGCTAGATAATGACCGATTTTTTCAGTCCATTTTGCATTTTTCAATGCATCATCGCCTAAGGTTTTTATAGCGTTAGGGAATATTTTAGGTAGAGCAACCAGTGCAGCAGCAAGGACTGCTAATGTTGCGATTGTACCTACTACTTTTTTACCTGTACTACCTGAAGTTTTTTTCTCTGCTTCTTGAGTTGTAGTAGGGTTTTCTGTTTGCGGAGCCGGATTAGAAAATTTGCCCGGTCTTGATAAGATACTGTCAGCATCTCCGCAAAAACGCACACTTGAAATTGAATTAACCATCATGAGAAAACCTCCTTATACACTTTTTACACACTAATATAAAACTCCTAATATTTCAATTTTGTCCTAATATTGGAATTTTGCAAATATTTGTTACAAAAGTTTACAATAAATTTGGAATATTTTTAATTGTCGTGTCATCTATATAGATATAGAGGAGGAGAGTATTTAAAATGGCTGAAAAACAAGAAACATTAATATATATAGAACAGGATAATAAGATAGAAGCAGAGTTTATGTCCAGGAGTTTTGTTAATTCTTCTGTTAAAAACAGGGCATATATTAATGCTTTAGGGGCTGAATTGGTTACGAAATACCTTGCTTCAGAAGGAATTAATGTTTCTAATATTCATAATATCCATTCGATTTCAAAAATTTTAGAAAAGATAGATGTTTCAGATATTATGTTGCCGAATATTCATATTGATGTTCGAGTTGTTTTTGATGAGGATAAAATATTTATCCCAAAAAGTCATTTTCAATTTGAAATTACTCCTGATGTATATGTGGTCTTAAAGCTTGTAGATGATTTCAGCCGTGTTGAATTTTTAGGTTATTTTGAACCTAAGTTATTGAATCTTAAAAATCAAAATGCGGATTATTATTTTTTTGAAAAGGAAAAATTATCTGCACCACAAACTTTGGCAAAATTTGTTAAAGAGTTTACCGGAAATACTTCCCGCGGAATTTCTCAAGAGGATATGTTAAGAGGCAGGGAATTATCTATTGCTATGGCGGATCATAATATATCAGATGAGGAACAAAAAGAACTTATAGAACTCCTTCTCTTGAGTGATGAATTGCGTGAGAGTATATTAGAATTTGATAATTTTGAAACCTTATCATATAGTGTGGGGTCAACTTTAAATCCTACTGATAGCAGTAACACAGATTCCACATCTGCCATTATTGATACAGAAACTGTAGTTGATACTTCTGAAACTGAAGAAGAACCTGCGGCTTTGAATGAGGATATTGAGTTAGCCATAGATACAGAAAATGATGTTGAGTTGGATGAGTCTTTCTTTGATGATGAGAGCTCAACAGATGGAAGTGATTCCGAATTTATTAATACTGATGCTTCTGCTATTGTTACAGGTGAAAATGAGGAAATTCAGCAGTTAGATAACATTACTATTGATACAGAACCGGCAATGGAAGTAGAAGAATCGGTTATTGATACTGAGCAGGCTGATATTTTGGATACTACCGGTTTTGTTACTACGGAAACAGATTTTGAACCTTTGGATGAATTCGATCCAAATGGTGAAGATTTGCTATTAGATGATGGTTTTGATTCTGATATTTCTTTGAGTAAAGATTCAACATCTGAAGAAGTTGTTGATGGCGTAGATTTATCTGGAGAAAAAGAAGATGTTAAAACTGTTTTAGAGGAAACTTCTGTTGATGAAGTTCTTTCTGATATTTCAACTGAAAATTCTGAACAAATTCAAGAATCAGTAATTGAACCGAAAGATAATTCTTCCGGTGATAAGCAAGAAAAAGAACTTTCTTTAGAACAAACGGTCGGTGATGCTGTCAAAAAAGCCTTAGGAAAAACTGCTGAAGCAGCTGCCGCCGGTGGCGCAGCTATGGCCGGTGCTGCTGCAGGAGAATCAATTGCAGCTGCAGCTGCTTCGGCTGGTGCAATGAAACTTGCCGGAATTTCCGGAGATTTAGTTAATGATTTGGTTAAGAAAAATCTTGAAAATCAGCATGTTAATCTTGATAGAATTGATTATGCAAAAACAACGACTAACGCTACTGAAATCCCTGAAAATATTGCAGCGTATGATTTATCAACAGCAAAGATGGAAGCGGATTTGGAAGCAGAGGCTTCGGGCCAATTTGATTCACCAAAAGATTTGTCTGAGTTAAAAACAGTGGATCAAAAACCTGTTGGCTATGGTGAAAATATAGAACAGGAAGTTATAGATTTAAATCAAATGGAAGCTGTCGATATTGGTCCTATGGAAGATAACAATGATAGCGTAATAGATTTTAATAACATTTCTCAGGTTAATTCTCCAACAGCTCCTGTTGAGGATTTAGATGATAAATTGAATGCGGATGGCTCTTCTGAAGGAATTGATTTACCGAATTTATCTTCATTTACTATAAATGCTGATGGAACTTCTGCATTGGACAATTTGGATATAAATTTAAACGAGGGGGTTCATGATGAACATCTTGTGGATTTAAATATGAATCCTAATCAAATAGTTATTGAAAAAAGTGAGCCTTTGGAATTTAACAATTTTACCTCTACTTTGGATGAACAAACAGAAACTGTTTTGGATGATGATTTTGCGGATGAATTCTTTAATGATTCTGATGAAAATGCAGGCAGTGATGAGGACAACAATTCTTTATCAGACTCAACTGATACCAGTGCTGAAGATGACTCAGTTGCAATAGATGATATTTCTCTAGATGATACTTCAACACTTTTGAGTGAAGATTTGGAAACTTCTTTCAATGATATAGACACTCTTAGTGTTGATGAAGCTCCGGATTCATTGGCAAATTCTGAAATTTCCGAGGAGTTGAATATGTCTGTTTCGGAGGATAATTTAGTTATTGAGGATGAGAATTTTGATAATAGTTTGAATATTACTGAGGAGCCGTTAGCAGAGGAGCCTCTTACTAATAGTTTTGATGAAGGTACATCAATATTTGATGATATACAACCTCAGGAAGCTAATACCGAAGATTTGTTATCTGAATCTGAGAATTTAAATGTCGAAGCGACTATAGATGATTTAGTTCAGCCTGATGAAGTGATTGATACCTCTTATAATGAAGATATTTTAGATAATAATAGTTTAGAGCAAAATTTATCTGCTTCTGATATTATGGATGATTCTGATATTACAGCTCTTGATAATGTTGATTCTGTTTTATCTGAGGAGGATATAGATACTTCATTTAATTCTGTTGATAATAATCAAGATGCAGAGGTTGTGCAATCTGATAATTTAGATGTGTCATTAGAAGATACAACAGTTCAGGATAGCAATACTCAAGCACAAGATTGGATGGAAGATACTAATTATGACAATCTTCAAGATGTTGAACTTCCACATGTTGAACCTGCAGATGTTCAAGTTGTTGATAATTCAAATGAAATTAATGAAGATGAATTTATTACCGAACCTGAACCTCAGGAAAAAGTATTCAATGTTATAGAAAATTCAACGGTTATAAGTGATATGAATTTTAAGGTTGGAGAAATTCCTATTGACATTAATAATAGTGAAATGCCTGAATTAGATGGGCCTGAGCAAATTGACGATCTTTATGATGCAAATAACCCTGTTCCTGGCTCTGCCTTGCTGCAAAATCCTGGCAGATTGGGTTCTGCTGCTAGAGGAAACAGTAAAGTCGGTTTAGGTGTTGGATTAGGAATATTAGGAGTCCTTCTTGCTTTAATTATTGTTGGTATTATTGGATTTTCGGTTTCTAAGATGATAAAACAACCGAAAGATGAAACTCCGCAACCTATAACTGATGATACAGTTCCTACAAGTACTGATAATGGTGTTTCGGATGCTAATACGCTTAAAGTTGATCAGGAAAATGTTGTGAATATGGATAATACTGCACCTGCATTATCTCAAAATGTTGCAACTCAACCGAAAGTTCAAACTCCAACTCAACCGGATGTTCAGAAGGCTGCACAACCTCCTGTTGCTAAGCCTAAGAATACAATGCCTGCTAATTCATATTTGGAAGTTAGCAAATTGACTTGGGAAATTCCTGATTATATTTCTTATAATTCTCACTTTAAGCAATATTTCCAAGCTGTTGGAAAAAGTTTGAAATTATCATTAACAAGTGATTTACTTCTTGCTACGGAATACAGTTATTCAGATCAGGTAAGAGTAAGTATTCTTTATGATAAAGATGGTACATTCAAAGATGCGAAAATTTTGTTATCAAGCGGATCGTCTCAGATTGATAAAATTGTGTTACAAACTGTTAACCAAACTCTAAAAGTCTTGAAAGCCCCTCATAGTGTGGGAAATGACGAAAGTACAACTGTTATACTTAAAATTTATTTCTAAGTATGATATAATATCCTTAAAGTAGACTTGAGGATAGTTGGTGTGGAGATAACACAGGACAAAATTGATTTAATAAGCAGGATAATAAAGAATGATCGTAAGTATCCGAATAATGAAGATTTGTATGATGACTTTTTTAACGAAACATGCAAACGCTCAGTTGCTATTTTGAATGCTATTGAATCAGAATCTACTTTAGAAGCTTATCTTAAACGTGTTGCTACAACATCTATTATTAATGTTTTAAAGGATTCAGGCAGGTTAAGACGCACCAGATCCGGATATATGTCAACAAAAGAAGTTGGGTTAGATGCAAAAAGCAGTATTGACTATTCTGATGTTGTTATCAACTATTCCGGTATTAAACTTCCTGAAAGTCCTGAAGAAATTATAATCCAAAAAGAAATTCTGGAGTTTGTAGCAAATACTATTAGAAATATTGATAAAGAAGATCCGGATAAAGACTATTTACATATTTATACTTTGCGTTATGATAAAGGCATGACACAGAAAGAAATTTCTGAGCAACTTGGAATTTCTCAATCTGAAGTATCAAAAAGACTATACAGATTGATGGAAAAAGTTAAAGATATCATAGAATGATAAATTTTTAATATGAAATGTCCTGTATGTAAAAAAAATATTTCGGAATCGGCGCTTAGGTGTCCGTATTGTAAAACTCGTACCGGATTGATGTGCAGTCATTGTAATACTGTTAATCCTGTGGGTAGTTTTGTGTGTAAAAAATGTGGACATGAATTGTTAAAAATTTGTCCAAATTGTAAAGGTGTTAATTTTCCAAGTGCTAATAAGTGCAGAAAATGCGGTTCACCGTTTGGTGTCCCTATGAAAATTACTAAAAATAAGAAAAAGAAAAGTAAGCCTTTAAATCTTGAATTTTCTCCGGTTTTTTATAATGCATCTCAGGCGCTTGATATATTGATTGATGGTATGCATTCGAAGGATAAAAAGATTTTTTCTATTGCCGGTGAAAAGGGTAGTGGAAAAACTACGCTCTTGAAAAAAGCTATAAAAAGTCTCGAGTCGGAAAATCTTCACTGGTGTATCGGTAAATGTACTTCTTTAACACAATTAACTCCTGGCGGTGTTATTCAGGATATGCTTCTTAATTTATTTCAACTGCCTAACTACTGTATTAATAATGAAGAATTGCATCGTGATGCTTCTAAATTTTTTAGTAATGAGTTTAATTTTTTGGATGAAAAAGAAATATCTGACTTTATAAATTTTTTGTATAATTTTAAAGACGGTGATTATGAGGATATTATAATTAATAAACATCGTACCTGTGATATTTTAATGCGAATTTTTGATGCATTTATTAATACAAAAAAATTTGTATTTGTTATTGATAATTTTGATTTTATTGATGGTTTCTCTGCTGAGTTTTTTACAAATTTTATGCAGAAAGATTCAACATGGAAATCTCTTAAATTTATTGCAATCTATGATTCCTGTAAACCTATAAGCAGTTTTTTTGGTTTTGAAGATAGAGATTTAAAATCTTATGTGGATATTAATATTGCACCATTAACAGTTGCAGAATTGGAGAAAAATGTAAAACTAACTGGAGAATCCGGAACTTATATCACACCGAGAGAAAAAGACGTTATTTTTTCAAAAAGCTGTGGTAATCCTGCATTTGTAGAACAAGCAATCAGTTATTCTTTTGACTGTCAGATTTCTGATAAAGCTTTTATCCTTCCAAATAGTTTTTCAGAGTTGATTAAGGAAAGGCTTGATACTCTTAAAAAAACTAATAATCAGGCTCATAAACTTTTATGTGGAGCAGCTATTCTCGGCGATAGATTAAATTTGGCCTTATTAAAGGAAATTTTTGGATATAAGCATCAAGAGTTTAATGATATAATGTCATATCTTGCAAAATCGAATTTCGTTCGTCCATATAATCAGATGTATTATGAATTTAACAACCTTCTATTATGGGAAACAGTGTTGAAAAATGTTACAAAAGATAGTTCTTTTGAAGATATAAATGTTAAAGTTGGAAAGGCAATTAGCGTATTTACCTTGAATACAAATGCAACGATGGCTATGATTGCACACAATTTAAAAGAAAATCGTATGGCTTTTGATATTTGGACAAAAATAACCAGGGTTGCTTCATATATCGGAGATATAAATCTGTATGTAATATCGCAAAAACAGTGTTTGGCTTTATTAAATGAATTTAATGAGAATGAAACTTTAAATATTCGTTATAATATTAGTGAACGCTTAGGAAAATTATTGTCTGAGTATGATCCTGAAGAAGCTTTAGAGTTTTTGCCTGATGCTATTGCAAATGCTAAAGAAAATCATAATGATGAAAAAGAAATTGAACTTTTGGGCTATCTATCATTATGTTGTAAAAAAACAGGTAAATATTTTGGAGATGTTGAGTGTGTTGATAATGTTTTGAAAAAATTAAAACCCGGACAAGAGCTTGAGTGTGCTTTGATTAAAACCACAAAACTCTCATCTTTACTTGATATAGGAAATTGTGGTGAAGTTATAAATCTAATTGATAATGATATTTTACCGGTTTTAGATTCAAGTTTAGCAAGGCCTAAACTTAACAAAACTATACCTCTTGGGTTTATATACGAAACTTGGTTGCGTGTATATTTAGTTCTTGCTACAGCTTTGGCTTTGCAAGGAAATGATCGTTCGTTTGAAATTCTTACAATTCTATTTGATATTATTGAAAAACATAAAATAAGTGATTCCTTGTTTATTTGTAAAACAAAATTAGTTTTGGCTTATGCAAATACAATGAAGGGTGATTTTAGCACATCTGATAATATATTAGAAGATATTAACCGTATCTATCGGGAAGATGTGATGGATAGTGAAACTATTTCAAGATGGAATCTGATTTTTATTATAAATAAATTTATGCGAAAGCAATATGATGGATTGCAAGAAATCTTATTCGATGCTGTTACTTTTGCTAATAATACCGGCGATAATTTTACTAAAAATATTTTAAAAGTTTTGTTAGGTAAAATATTTAAAGATAAACAACAGGCAAAGCATGCCATTGAAATTTATAATGAGCAGATTACATATTTTGCAAAAGAAAAAATGGCTCTTGGAGCACTTTTATCCTGGTATTTAATTGCTGAAGCTACTATAATTACTGAGAATCCGAAAAATGCGATTGAAATAGCATCTCAAGCTTTAGAAATCGCTCAAAATCCTCGAATTAATAATACATTTTTTATTATTATGTTAAAAATTCTGATTGCCAGAGCCAATATTGAATTATCAGACTATGAAACAGCGAAAATAAGTATAGAATCTTCAATAATCTTGGCTAAAAAGTATAGTATGAATAATCTTTTGTCTAAAATATATTTTATTTACGGTAAATATTATCAAGATTTAGGTACTGTTCATTCTCAAAAGCAAGCTGAATATTTAAAAGGTGCAGCAAAGATGTATGACAAAGCTATGGCTCTGGTGTGTGAAAAGACAAGAAATACCTATCTTAGAAATTTAATCGATGAGCACAAGAAATCTTTGATGTCTTATTGTCAGGTGAACGGTTTTGAAATTAATTGAATAATAAAATAAAAAAAAGCCCCGCTGGTGCGGGGTAAAATCTTCTAGGAATTAGGAATAGGAATAATTGTGTCTCTCTTTGTTATTTAAACGGAATTTAAATTTTCTCTCTTTTAATATCTCGTGTGTTATTTAATGTTCTTATATATATAAAGTATATATAAAGTATGTAATTTCATAAAATGTTTATCTTGTTACAAAAGTTAATATTTGTTCTTGTTTATATAGAATAATATGTATAAAATAAAAAGCTCTGATATGGTTAGATAATCAGAGCTTTTTGTGAATTTTAGAAAAATTTTTATTTTAAAGCAAAAGTCATATCTGCTTCTACACAGACTTTACCATCGACTTTGCCAACACCATGAGCTTTGCAGATAGGTCCTTTTACTTTAGTTAATTCAACTTCTATATCAAATCTGTCTCCAGGGCGTACTATATTTTTAAATCTTACACCATCAACACCTGCGTATAATGTTAATTTCCCTGCAAATTCAGGCATTGTCATTAATATTGGTGCAGAGCATTGAGCCATGGCTTCTAGTTGCAGAACTCCAGGCATAATTGGATTTCCAGGAAAATGACCTTGAAAGAATTGTTCATTCATTGTTAGATTTTTATAGCCTCTAGCATATTTCCCAGGTACACATTCTGTTATCCTGTCAACTAACAAAAATGGAAATCTATGTGGAATCATTTCCATAATTTGCATTGTATCAAAACTTAGTACCTCTTTTGTTTCTTCTGGCATATTTCTCTCCTTATATTTCTATTAATTTATCTTTTAATATTTTTGCAACTTTTATATGTACAGCATGACCTGCTTCTTTTGCCAGAATTTGGCATCTCATATTTAGTGGATTAACTCCTGAAAGGTATAAATCCCCAATCAAGTCCAGCATTTTATGTTTTATTTGTTCATTATCAGAGCGCAGGGCTGTTGTATAACCTCCGTCATCTGTTAGTCCGACAGTATTTTCTTCGGTTACACCTTGAGCAAATCCCAGCATTTGGAATTTTTTCAAATCTCGATAAAATCCGAATGTTCTGGCTTCTATAATTTCATCTTTATTTTTAGGATTATAATTTACAAATCTTCTTGTTAAATCAGGGTGGTCATAATTAACCGCATAAGATATGAACAAGTTATCACTTGGTAAGATTACAAGACTGGTTTTACCGTTAAGATAATATACAGGTTCAGTAACTGTGTAATATTTTTCTTTTGAGAAAAATGATTTATCAGTTCCAACTTCTTTTATTGCCTCTACCCATCCTTTTGAGCTTCCGTCCAAAATAGGAACTTCCTCTTCTGTCATACAGATATCAACTGAATCAATATGACAAAAAGCTAAAGCCGCAGTAAGATGTTCGGTTAACATTGCCTTGGCTTTTTGTGTTCCTAATACAACACAATGATCTGTTGCGACTACATTATCTACATTAGCGCAAAAAGAGTCTTTACCTTTAACGAAATATCTAATTTGACCAGAGTTAGATGGAAACAATGTTACTTCACAGTGTTTGTTTTTCATCAAACCATTGCCTGAAATTTTAATTTCTTTTTTTATTGTAACCATTTTTTATTATTCAACCTCTTGATGAGCTTCTTCAAATGATTTTAGCATAGGTTCAAATTTTCTGAATTTTGCAAAAATTTCCTGTGCATCTTTCATTGTTTTAAGTTGTTTAATAAAATCTTTTCTAGGAACCGCAGGTATACCTACTATTATAGATTTAGCAGGGAAAGATTTTGTAACCCCGGCTTTAGCTGTGATAATAGTATCAGAGCCTATTTCGATATGGTCAGCCAAGCCGGCTTGACCTGCGATAACAACTCTATCACCAATTACACAACTACCTGCGATACCAACTTGAGATACTATTAAACAACCTTTACCTATTTTACAGTTATGTCCAATCATAACAAGATCATCAATTTTTGTATTATCACCGATTGTTGTATTTTCAATAGTTCCACGGTCTATTGTTGAATTAGCTCCGATTTCTACATTATTACCAATTACGACAGAGCCAATTGACGGAATTTTAAATATAACTTGTTCTATTTCAGAATCTTTTATTTCACCATCTTTTCTTGCATTTTCAATATTGTTCGGATTTTCGGTTACAAAACTGAATCCGTCTGCGCCTAAAGATACGCCATGATGAAGAATTACATCATTACCAACCTGTACTCTATCTCCGATGTTTACTCCCGGATGGAAGAAACAGTTAGTTCCAATTTTTGCACCACTTCCAATATATGAATTTGCAAGAATTTTTGTATTATCACCAATAATAGCATTTGGAGATATAACAACATTTGGACCAATGCAAACATTTTGGCCTAATGTAGCTGAAGGATCAACAATTGCAGATGGATGTACATCTTTATTTACAATAGGAGGAACGTAGAATAGATTTAATAACTTCATCATTGCAAGTCTTGGTCTTTCCACTTCAATAGTAGTGAAACCGTCAATTTGTACTCCTAGAGGCACAAGTGCAGCTTTAGCTTTAGATTTTGCAAGATTGGCAATTTCTTCTTCACCCAATGCAAGTGCTAATGTATTCTCATCGCTCAGTAGCGGTGGTGCAATATGTGTAATACTAGGGCTTGCAACTTTTGTAAGCATGCCACCTACAATTTGTGTAATTTCATCTACTGTAAATGATCTCATCTTTTTCTCCTTATATTAAATATAATTGGTTATTAGCGGTCTTTCATTTTTTCAATTGTATTTGTTGTGGATTTTCCTTCTACAAATGTTATGAATTCTACTTTGATGTGGTTTTTTTTCATAATATCTGCTTCCGGTAGAGTTTCCATTGTATAGTCTGCACCTTTTGTATATACATCCGGTTTGATTTCATCCAGTAAATCACGTGGACTATCTTCATCAAATAATACAACGTAATCAACACAAGAAAGTGCACACAATATTTCAGCTCTATCTTGTTCAGAATTTATTGGGCGTTGAGAACCTTTGATATTTCTTACGGACTTGTCAGAATTTAATAAAACAATTGAATAATCTGCGAACGATTTTGTTTTTTGTAAATACCTGATGTGTCCTACATGGAGAATATCAAAACAGCCATTTGTAGCAACAACTGTCTTCCCACTTTGATGCAATTTTTTTACAAAATCTGCTACATTTTCTCTTCTAAGTATTTGACCCATAAAAATATACCTTCTAATTCATTAATTATACATAAAAAGCGCTAAAAAATACTCTATATTTAACAAAAAGTAATAAAATTTCAGTGTAAAAACCGTTATTTTATTACTTTTTATTTAATAAATAATTTATGAATTTATTTTTGAAAGTTATTTTTTATTTTTAGCAATATAGCTCCAAGGTGCCCATATTGAGTCAGTAATTGCAAGTTTCCCTGAATATCCATCTATTATTGCAGTTGATGGTGTATACGTATCAGTGTTACTGACAGTTAATGTAGGTTGCTTTTTTAGTGGCATCATTTCTTTAGCTACCGATTTTACTAAATTTGAAAGATTGTTTTCTTCAGCTGTTTTTTTATTAATTCTATCAATATATTTTTGTTGTTTAAATTTATTTGATAGAGTATCTGTTATAGATGGTGTTATTTTTCTAATACTCATATTTATATCCTTTTCTTTTATATAGGGCTAGTATAATTCCATTTCGATAACTTTTTTACATAATCTTACTGTATTTAGTGCAGCGCCTATTCTGATATTATCAGCTACACACCATAAAGATATACCGTTATTAAAAGCAAGATTTTTTCGTATTCTCCCAACGAATACCGGATCTACTCCAGAAGCATCACGGGTTGTTGGATATTCGAATTCTGAAGGATTATCAATTACTTTTACACCAAATGAATTTTGAAGGATTTTTCTTACTTCATCAGGAGTAACTTCTTTTTCAAATTCGATATCAACAGCTTCTGAATGTCCGTTGTAAACAGGAACTCTTGCAGCTGTGCAGGAAATTGGTAAGTCAGAAGGAAGATGAAGAATTTTTTTTGTTTCATTAGCTACTTTCATTTCTTCTTTAGTGTAGCCGTTTTCGCAAAATACATCAATTTGCGGGATAACATTAAATGAAATAGGTTTTTTAAACGCTTCATTCTTAAACTCTTCTCCTGCCAGTGTAGCTTTGGTATTTTCTGTTAATTCATTGATTGCTTTTAAACCTGCTCCAGAAACAGCTTGATATGTAGAAACTAATAGTCTTTTAATTCCGAATTTTTCGTGAAGAGGTTTTAAAACAAGCATTAATTGCGAAGTTGAACAATTTGGGTTTGCTATAATACCTTTATGTTTTTTTAAGTCTTCATCATTAACATAAGCTATTACTAGCGGAACCTCGGAATCCATTCTGAATGCGGAAGAATTATCAATTAAAACTCCACCTCGTTTTACAATTTCCGGAGCAAATTTTTGTGATGTTGAACCACCTGCTGAAGCCAGTACTATATTAATGTTATCAAAACTTTCAGGTTTAGCTTCTTCTACTATATATTCTTTGCCTTGAAATTCTATTTTTGTCCCTGCACTTTTTGCACTGGATAGAAATTTTATAGTATTAAATTCAACTTTTAATTCATCAAGAATTTTGGTAATCTCTCTTCCAACAACGCCTGTAGCACCTAAAATTGCAATGTTTGGTTTCTGTTTTGCCATAATTTTTTATATTCCTTCCTTAGCTAATTATAATCTTACTACAATAATAGTTGTGTAAGTTATAAAATTTTTATAAATTTACAATAGTTTAATTCTTTTATTCCATTATATTTTCTAGGCCATAAATAAAATCTTTATTATCTCGAACATGTTTTATGGCCATTAAAATTCCAGGCATATAGCATTTTCTGTCGGTTGAATCATGTCTGATTGATAAAGTCTGACCAAAAGAGCCAAATAATACTTCTTGTGAAGCCATAAATCCCGGCATTCTAATTGAGTGAATTTGAATATCCGAATAGGATGTTCCACCTCTTGAACCTTGAATTGTTTCAACTTCATCGCAATTTCCGTCTTTAAATGAATTTTTAGCTTCAGACATCATAAGTGCTGTTTTAATAGCGGTTCCTGATGGAGCATCTTTTTTTTGATTGTGGTGGTATTCTATAATCTCTGCATTATCAAAATATTTTGCGGCCATTTTTGCAAACATCATCATTAAAACTGCACCTGTTGAAAAATTAGGAGCTATAAAACATCCAGTTTTGTGGTCATCGGATAATTTTTTCAGAAAAGCAATTTCTTCATCTTTAAGACCTGTAGTGCCGATTACAATTCCGATTCCATTACGAAGGCAGAATTTTGCATTTTCATATATTGAATCTGGTTGTGTAAAATCTACAAGAACATCGATTTCGCAGTACCGTTTAGCTTCTTCAATTGTTCTGTATCCTTCTCCTTTTATATCGATTTTTGCAGCAAGAGTCATTAATGAATTACCCTCTACGGCATTACAAACTTCTTTTCCCATTTTCCCATTAGCACCGCATACTGCTACTTTTATCATAATTCTCTCCTTTTACTTACAATAATTAAAAGATTCTCCGCTTTAGGTTAAAAAGACTGAAGAATCTTTTAATTCTAACAATAAAATTTTTGATTAATAGTCTCCAATTGATGAATCTTCGTCATCTTTTAGTGCTGATAAATCATCTTTGCATTCGGTATCAAACTCTGCAGGCATCATATCATCATCAGGCCAAACCGTATCGCTGTCATATCTTGCTGAAGCCAAGTTTTCGGATGCTGATAAATCAGAACTTGTCAAAACTGTTTCAGATAAAACGCATCCTGCCATATCGCAATCTGTAAAATTACAGTAAGTCATTTCAGCATAGCTGCAATCTGCGCCTGTTAATAAACTTTCAGAAAAATCACACTCTATAACTCGAGATCGTGTGAAATCTACAGAAGTCAAATCCGCTCCATAGAAATTAATAAGAGATAAGCTGCAATCCGCAAAAGAACTTGAATTCAAATCAACATCAGAAAAGTCAATTTCTTTTAAAACCATGTTGGAAAAATCCACTTCACTCAAGTCAACATCGTCTCTATCTTTTTTCCATTCATTAAATTTTTCGGGGTTGTTTTCTAATAAAGATAATAATTCTTCTTTTGTATAATCTAACATTCTTATCTCCTTAAATATATATTTATTTTTCTACTAAATTCATTTGCATTGAAACAAGTACAGCCTGGGTTCTATTGGTAACATTGAGCTTTTTAAAAATACTATTTAAATGGCTTTTTACGGTTACTTCACTTAACACAAGTTTTTCTGCAATAGATTTATTGCTTTCTCCCTGCGTAACTAATAATAAAACATCTTTTTCTCTCTTAGTCAAGGAATTAAAATTATTAATTTGACCAATTGTAACATTAGTATCTGTGGTTTTGTTATTTTGTCGGTTACTGCGGCGTAATACGGCTTCGATTCTTGCTAAGAGGTTTGGAAGAATAAATGGTTTTACTATATAGTCGTCGGCTCCGATTTTTAAGCCTGAAATCATTTTTTGATCTTCATTAACTGCGGTTAGCATAATGACAGGAATATTTTTTAGTATAGGATTTTGTCTGATTGTTTTTAATGTTTCCCAACCGTTCATATTTGGCATCATTATATCTAATAATACTAAATCAAAATGTTTTCCGCTTTCTAATATTTTTAGAGCCTGCACTCCATCTTGTGCGCAACATAATTCATATCCATAGAATGGTAGGACATCTTCTAAATATTTAGGATTGTCGTCTACTAAAAGAATTTTAGTTAAATCAGACATTAGTTTAATATCCTTTTTATCTGAATTTAGTTTAAACAATTTGATACTTGAGGGCTTTTAAAGCAGCTTGTAAACGGTCGTCTACTTCGAGTTTTTGCAGAATACTTGCAACATGGGCTTTTGTTGTATTAACACTGATTACTAAATGTTGTGCAATCTCCATGTTACTGTATCCTTCGGTCATTAATTTCAATATTTGAGCTTCTCTGGCTGTAAGGTCATAATTTTTATAAGTAGTTTCTGTCTCTCCTACTTTGGAATTTGTTGTTGCTTGTAAAACAATATGGGCAATGCTTGGATCAAACCATGCTGCTCCGTCAGCAACTGATTGAACAACTTGTACAAGTCGTTGCAGATTTATTTCTTTTGAGCAATAAGCATTTGCTCCGGCTTTCAGGCTATTTAAAACTTCTTTTTCGTCGTTATGAGATGTAAGAATAATAATTTTTACATCTTCATTTATATCATGGATTGCCTTAGTCGCATCGATACCGTTCATATTTGGTAGACCAAGATCCATTATAACTAAATCTATAGGGTTGTTTTTGAATATATCTAAAGCTTCTTCAGCAGAAGAGGCTTCATAAATTATATTTATGTAATCAACATCTTCAAATGTAGTTTTTAACCCGAATCTGGTTAATTCATGATCTTCAACAATTAATAAATTTTTCTTCATATACTTAATTCCTCTTTTGCTAAATTATAATTAGGATTCAGGTCAAGACTTTTTTCAAAATTTTTGTTCGCTTCTGCTGTTAAGCCTTTATTTTTTAGTACAAGTCCTAAATAATAATAATATCTAAAATCATTTTCGTCAATATATTTTGCCACTCCAAGGAATGATAGAGCTTTGTCATAATCTTCTTTTAGGATTTCTATTCTAGCAAGGTCAATCCATCCATCTTTAAAATTAGGATTTAGAGCAATTGCTTTTTTTAGATAAGCAGTTTCTCTATCTTTTTCGAGCAGAGCCATTTGGTAGTATGCTTCATAGGCATTAGAGCTTACTTTCAATATTTTTGAATAAATATCTTTAGCTTTTTTATCATTATTCAATTTTTGATAAGTTTTTGCGAGTTTTATTTCTGCATTATATGTAGAATCTTTTCCTGTGGCTTTTTTATAGTAATTTTCAGCAAGTTTATAATCCTGATTTCTAAAAGCTACATCTCCTAATACAAGCAAAGCTTTTGTATTTTTTTTGTCGATGTCAATAGATTTTAAAGCATAATCCTGCGCTTTTTCAAATTCTTTCATATCAAAATATACTTTAGCGGTTAGGGCATAAACTTCCTTGTTTATATTTTTTTTACCTGATATTGAAGATTGTAGGACTCTTAGAGCTTTGTTTAGTTCATTTTCATCATAATAATAGTATGCCAAATGATATTTTTTCCAATAATCATTTTTTGCAGCTTTGTAAAGTATGTATTGTTGTGAAGAATGTAGTTCTTTATCGAAAATAACTGTATTAATCTCCTTTTGGTCCAAATCATCAAGAGCTTTTAGACCGTCTTGCGGTTTATTTGACTGAGCAAGTATTTCTGCCCGTAAACGTTTATAATTAATATTTTTTGGGTTTTTTTCGATAGCTGTATTGATAGATTTTATTGCCTGTTTTATTTCTCCGTTTTTCATACATCCAAATGCTACAAGATAATTAGCATAATCAGATTCGGATAAGAGAGTTAGTTGTTTCATTAACTCTCCTGTCGCTTCTCTACTTTGGTCATTATACATAATATTTGAGTATATTTCTGCGAGATAAATCTGATCTTTATGTGTTAGTCTGTAGCTTGGAAAGTAAAAATTTTTTACATCTTCTTCTAATAAGGATGATATTTCTTCATCTTTAATTTTAGACATAGCAAGTTCGGAAAGGCTAAAAAAACCTATCGCAGCCATTTCTTGTGTTAAGCGCATATAAATATAGTCATTTGGGGTTACATTATCTATCAACATAAGAAAATCTTGGTAAGAAGAACGAACATTGGATTGCATAAATTTATCCATTGCAATACTGTATTGATTTTTTATGGCATTTCGCGTTAGGGAAACTCTTTTTAGCTCTAAAGACGGTTGATTTACAACCTCTTGATAAGTATAAGGATTTCCTTCTAGCGGATTTACCATATTAATTCCGTTCATATCAAGAGCGGAAGCAGAGTTAGAGAAAATGGAGATTATAAATAGTGAAATAATTAAGTTTTTTTTCATAATTATTGTACGTCTCCTTTTTCTTCAAATTTTCCAAGGTAATATTTATTAAATAAATCTATAATAGTTTTTTGTTCTTCATTTATTGTTTCAGAACTGAGCATTCTATAAATTGATAAAAGATCATACTGTTTTAATACTTCAGCATCTTTAGGGGCAATTTTTGAATTTGATTCATATAAAAATACTTTTACTATTTTATCTGTAGAAATAGATAAGAATGTATCTACAAGATTTTTATCAAAGTGAGAACCTGCCCCCTTTATCAAAATATCAAGGACATTTGCAATCGGCATTTTATCACGATAATGTCTTTTTGATGTAATAGCGTCAAAAACGTCGGCAACAGCAAGAATTCTTCCTCCTAAAGTAATTTCTTCACCTTTAAGATGTCTATAATAACCCGTACCATCCCATTTTTCGTGGTGTGAGCACGCCATTTCCGTGATAATTCTAAAATCAGGAGACATATAAATTTTATTTAAAATATTGTGGGTGATTCTTACATGTTCTTGAATATGTTTGTATTCTTCGTCTGTAAGTTTTCCATCCTTTTGTAAAACAGAATCTCTTATTCCGATTTTTCCAATATCATGTAATATTGCTGCTTTTTCTAACAAACTTTTATCTTTTGCTTCCATTCCTATAGCATCGGCCAATAATGTTGAATAAAGACGAACTCTTGTTGAATGACCGGCGGTAATTTTGTCTCTTGCATCAATAGAAGTAGCGAGTGTATCAATAAAGCTTTCGAATAGTAATTTTTGTTCTCTGTATAGCTGGAGTTGTTGATCAAATAATTGAGCATTTTCTAATGCGATACTTGCGCTTCCTCCAATTGCAACAAGCAAATCTTCATCATTTTTAGTAAAGACTCCGTCAATTTTGTTAATTACTTGAAATGCTCCGATAATTTCTCGATTATTATTCATAATCGGCATACACAAAATTGTTTTTGTTCTATAACCTGTTTTTGTATCAACCTCAGGGTTAAAGCGTGAATCATTATATGCATCGACAATATTTAATGATTCTCCGGTTTTTACAACATATCCTGCGAGACCTTTATCTGCAGGGAATCTTATTTCCTGACTTGAATCAAGACCCAATGCAACTTTTGACCATAGTTCATCTGTATCTTTATCCCATAAAAATACAGTACATCTGTCTGCTTGAATAGCATTTTTGGTCTCTTCTGCGATAACACGTAGAAGAGCATCTATATCAGTAATTGCAGTTATAGAGCGGCTTATTTTTACCAGAGAAACTAGTGGATCACTTTTAGTCGGTAGTGAATAATCCATACCATTTTGCAATTGTTTAATTCTGGTATTGATTGTATCTGAAAGTTGATATTTATCCTCATCAACAGTCATTTTTAGTGCATTATTGTAATGTATAATGGCAATATCTTTGTTATTTTCTGCAAAATTTATATTCCCTAATATGAGTTCATTTATAAGTTTTGCAGAAATGCTATTTGCTCTGTTAGCCATATATGTTCCGTCTTGTGCTAAAGCCAGACTGGATTCAAAGTCAGATTTATTTTCGGAGTAGTTTAGAAATGCAATCAAGCTTAGACAGATAGAGATACCTTCTGCAAAATTTTCTTCTTTAAATATTTTATATGCTTCATTAATTGTTTTTTCAGCATCCTGGTAATTTTTTTCATCAAGAAAATTAAATCCCTGTTGGATTAACTTTTCTGCCTCTTCTGTTTTTAGTTTACTTTTTGCCATATATATTACCTTTTAGTATATTGTACAATATTTTCAAAAATAATTCAAAATATTTTACATTCTTTATGGAATTTAATTATTTTATTGTTTCGAGTTAGATGGTGTTAGCTAAATAATGTAGCTGTAGGATGTAAAAATTTAGTAAAATGCTAAATTAACTATGTAGGAAGCTATGAAGAGGTATTATAATTATGGCAGATTCATTGAAAGTTTTAAAATGTCCGGCTTGCGGAAAAGATATGGAAAAAGTATTTATTCCTAGTGCCGGGATTAATATAGATATTTGTTCTGAAGGGTGTGGCGGTATATATTTTGATAATAGAGAATTTGATGATTTTGATGAGAAAGATGAAGATATCTCCGCTATATTGGCTAAGATTGAGAATAAAGAATTTGAGCAGATTGATGAGTCTTCAGAAAGACTCTGTCCGAATTGTGGTTCTAAAATGGTTAAAAATAGTTCAAGTATTCATAATGAAATTAAAGTTGATGATTGCTATAGCTGTGGTGGAAAGTTTTTAGATAGAGGCGAATTAGTAAAAATTAGAGCAGAATACGATACTGTGGAACAAAGGGATGAGGACATTTTGCGTTATGTTTATAAGGAAGTAGGTCAAGAGCTTGCAGAGTTGGATAAAGTACATTCTGAAATAAATCCACATAGAACTTATGTCAGGAAAATATTTTATAAGTTAACCGGTTTATAAAAAGTTTCAAAGACCTCGGAGAGCTCTTTGTAGTATCCGGAGTTTAAAAGTTCATAAAATCTTTTACAAGTATGAGGGGCTAAGGTTTGGACAGTTTCAGGGTTCAAATAGAGTCCCTCTACCAGTCTGGCAAAAAGTTCGGTTGGTTTTGTGTAGTATTTTTTTATACGATTTATTCGTGCAGAAATACGCTTTTGTTTTTTTTGACAGGAATTTAATCTTATATAGGCGGCAAATTCTTCAGGCATGTTGTGAAAATCTTTTTCTATATTATCTACTGAAAAGATTTCTTCTCTTTTAAAAAATATTCCGGATATTAATTTTACACGATCATATTTCAGCAAATATTTAGCCTTAGATTTTTTAATATATTTCTCAAATTCTTTGAATTTTTTAGAGCGTAAAAATTTAGGATATTTATGTTTTATTATTTTTTCATATTCAATTATTTGAGATTTGAGAATTTGTTTATGTTGGTTTAATTTTTCACATTTTGATTGTGTATCAACAAAGTGTGTAACTTCAAGTAGTTCTTTTCTGTATATGGAAATATTTGAATCTTTGAATAATACTTCCAGTGAGCCTCCTTGTTTTTCAAAAAACGGTTCTATCCCCGAATGTATATAGTGTGCAAATTCATGTAAAAGTGTGGGAATAATCCTTTGCTGGGGAATGTTTTTTGAGATATCTATTCTTCCTTTTACATAAAAACCCTGATGACCCCGGGCTTTGGTTGTTGTATTGACTCGGAGTCCTATACTTTTAAAGTATTTTATTAATTCTTTTTCTTTAAGCATGATTTGTTTTATTTAAAGTTAAACTCAATATATGATTTTAAAATTTATATTTATTATTATTATATAAAAAAGGAGAATTGTATGAAAAAAATATTTGTTTCAGCCTTAACAATAGGTCTATCAGCATTTTTATTATGCGGTTGCGGTTCTAATGACCAAAAAACAACAGGTACAACAGTTCCGGCAGTGGAACAGAAAACTGTTGAACTTACAGGTCTTGACGGTATAAATTATTCTTTTACAAAAATACCTGATAGTGTTGTAACATATTTGAAAGATAAAAGTAATTATAAAGATTTATATACTGATAAAAAGTTTGTAATTTATTATGTGGGTGCAGATTGTCCTTACGCTCAATCTTTTATAGAAACATTTGAACCATTAAAAGCAAATGAATCTTATATGGATACGTATAATTTTTATGCAGAGGAAGCTTCAGGTTCTAAAACATTTTCAAATATGGAAGATGCTCAGGCGGATATATCTTTTTCAAATATGTGTCATGAATTCTGTGTTGTTAATCCAAAGATAAATGAAATTTTCTCAATTGACGGAATTGGTGATGCTGAAATTGCAAAAATAGAAAGTATTATAGAACAATTGAAAGCTTGGTAAGTTTGAATTACAAAAACGGCGGGCATAAAAAATGATGATGCCCGCCGTTTTTGTATTATTCTTTTTCAAATTGGTCTTTACCAACGCCACATAAAGGGCATACATAATCTTCCGGTAAATTTTCAAATGTTACATTGTCATTTTCTGCAGGGTCGTAAACATAACCACAAACAGTACATACCCATTTTTCCATAATTTAATTACTTTCCTTTCTCTTTTTACAATCACTACATATACCATGAAATACTATATCATGACTTATTATATCAAAACCTGTAGCCTTTCGGGTATTTTTTATTATATCCGGTGCTACTTCTTGTGGAATATCAAAAACTCTATTACATTTTTTACAAATAAAATGATAATGCTCAAAAGTATTATGGTCAAAGTGCGCAGGAGATTCCAACCCGTCTATTTTTTTTATCATTCCTGTTTGTGCCAGTTGATTAAGATTTCTATATAGGGTTGTCATTCCTACGTTCAGATTATCACGTTTTAATATTTCAAGCAACTCCTCTGCTGTAGGATGAATTGCATTTTTTGTTAATACGTCAAGTATAATTTCTCTTTGTTTTGAATAATTCATTTTTAACTCAAATTGGTAACTATTATCATTTTATTGGTTTTTTGTAAGATTGTCAACTATTCAGCTTTTTTTATTTTCAAATTCTGCAGCTAATTTTTGTTCAATATCTTTTTTTACTTGATATTCCGGACTGAATTGTCTTACCAGAAGCATAATTGACGGAACCAAAATTCCTAAAGCTCCAATACAAGCTCCTATATTTTTCAATACGGATGCTCTTTTTAGTCTTCTAACAGAATTAAAGAAGTCATCAACATTTTCGCCTGATTGTTCAAATTGTGTAAGAAGTTTTTCGACTTTATGATGAACACCTCTTAGAGATTCTAAGTCAATGAACTTTCTTGTATCGACTTTATTTTTGTTGTTTATTTTTATACATTCAATAATATCTGATTCTTTAGCCATATCAACAATCAGGTTAATATTTGTTTTTTCATTATTAGCTGAATTTATATTATTAACAGCAAATTTATAGATATTGACATCTGATATATCTGCATCCTTAAAAGATTTAAGATGGTTTTTTATTGTTCCGTTTGCAAATGCTTCTTTAAATCTTTCGTTTTCAATAACTCTAGCATCTAAATCGATAGATTTTTTATGTTTATTTTCTGCGTTTTTTTCAAGGGCTTTAGCAATCATTGGCCCTGCAAAGTACATAAATATCCAGAAACCGCTTTCTTTAAGGACATACCCGAAGAAATCCTGAGGATTTCTTGAATGGGATAATCTTTCTCCTGTTATTGCACCATCTACTAGCATCAAGTTTCTAACAGGGTCGAATATAAAGTCTTGCACTCCTCCTGTGAAGGTTGGATGATTATTGTTTTGTTTATTATTGTGAACAGCCGAAAATGCAGCAGAGAATGGAACGGCTGAAGATGTTTTGTCCATAAATGATACATGTTTATTTTTTTGTTTTTCGAAATATTCTTTTTTAATTTGGTCTTCAGTATATTTATGTCTGAATTTTGTCAATCCAAGATAGCTTAATGTTGTGGCAACAGATGCTGCGGCAAATCTTGCAACAGTAAGAATTTTAAATTGTTTTTGATGTGAAGCTGCAGCTTTTAAGCTGTTTTTAATGGTTTCAGAAGGGGCTAACTCCTGTGCAGCTTTTAAAATCTCTGAATTTTTTAAAATTCTTGCATCTATTTTGGAATCAAGTTTTGCTGGTTTAAATAAAATAAGACTAAATAATTTGTTAAAAGCCGGAAGTCCTCCAAGCCATATAATTTGAGTTCCAAATTCATCGATAAATCTGTCTTTTCCCTCGGCTTTGTCTCCTGCGATATATGAAGCTGCTGTTAATCCGCAGCTGTTAGCAACATCTTTGATTGCTAGTGGAACATAAGAACTGTTATTTCCTAATATAGAGTATACTGTACTTGCTGTAATTTTTGGTATCATTTTCCTTTATCCTTTTACAGGACAAAATAGTCCTGCCTCAACTGTGTATTACAATCCCCAGATTAAATTCATTAATTTTACGATTGGGGCATTCGCTTTTACAGTTGAGTTTCGTCGAATATTGTTATTTTTAATCATCATATTAACCTTCACCTTTTATTTAACTTTTCTAAATAATATTAATTGCTTTTTTTATAATTTATATTAACCTTTTGTAACAAAAAACAAGACCTTTGTTTTAAGGTCTTGTTTTGTAATTTTATTTCCAACACAACAGATGTCTCGTTTACTAAAACAAGCCTTTAAAGATATTTCTGCTACGTCGGATTTGTATAAACATAATTTTAACCTTTTATTTTATATCCTTTTGCACATTATCATGGATTAGAATAAAAATCAATAGTGTATGTTAAACATTTAATTGTTTTTAAAATGTTACAATTGTACAAAATTTTCGTATTATTGTATACTTAATAACGATTAGCAATATTATTGCCAATGGAGAAAATTTTTATGTTAAAACCTGAAGATTCAGAATATAACGAGGAGAATCAGAATTTATCGTCTGATAATGATGAATATGAATCAGATGAAACTACTTTAGAAGAGTTTTTTGATAAAGTTACTGTTACAGAATATAAACAACCAAGGCCGGTTGTAATAATAAAACCTGATAACAATTCAGGAATGGGAGAGGATGCTCCTGAATCTATTTCGCATAAATTTAATTGGGGGGCATTTTTATTTAATTGGATTTGGGGTATTAAATATAATAAATATGTATTATTATTCATATTGTTATTAATATTTATTCCGTATGGTTTTATTCCTGCTTTTCTGATGGCAATATGGGCAGGTATGAATGGCAATCAATGGGCCTGGAGTGAAGTGCAATATTCTAATGAAGAGGATTTTCATTTCGCACAAAGAGCTTGGGTAAAGTGGTGGTTTATAATATTCGGGAGCATTCTTCTTGTTTGTTCTATTATTTGGTTAGCTTTGCCTAAGGCAAAAAGAAATGAGATAAGTATACAAAGTTATTCATTTTTTGTTTCTAAAGAGTTAGATATCCCGCAGCAGGTTTATTCCGAAACTGATTCGAAAGATAAATATGCTGACTTTTTATTGTCTAACAAATCTATTATTTATTGGGTAAGAATAAAGGATGAGTTAACAGAAGGTAATAAAGATTATATAGAGAAGAATTTTAAAAAAGAAGAAAAATTATTGCGTGATAAATATATACTTAGTTATGATTTATTGAAACCTAAGGAAAAAGTTGAAGATAATGCCAAGACTGACGTGGATGTTGAAGATATAGATAATAATATTGAAAAAGATTATAGCTCTCTTTGTATCAATCCGGACACTTTATGTATGCAGGCATGGTTATATAAAACTTGTAATAATGGTTATTGTATAATAAACCCTAAAACTAAAAAGTATTATAAGGTTCGCGGGAAAGAAAATGTTATTCCTAAAGCTATCAAGCTTTTAAAAAGTTGGAATTAGATAAAATAAATTGTTAAAAATAAAAAGACGCCTCATTGGCGTCTTATATTTATATGGTACCCCCAAGCGAATTCGAATCGCTGTCTACACCGTGAAAGGGTGTTGTCCTAGGCCTCTAGACGATGGGGGCTTAGCTATTTAGCCTACGAAACTTATTCTATCCCAGACAAAATTAAATGTCAACTACTTCATTCTAAAATTTTTTCTTTTTTATTTATTCCCTTTATTTCTTCTATAATATCGATTACTTCTCTTGAGATATCTTCTTTTGTTTTAATATTCTTTTTAACCATTTGTGCAAATTCTACTTTTTTGAATTCATGCATTCCTCTATTTTTAAAAACTTCTTCCAAAAGTTTTACTCTTGGGATGCTATCGTCAATAATTTCTTTTTCCAGTAACGATATATTTTTTAACTCATATTCAAGTGTTTTTTTAATAAGATTTGCAGGTAATAAGTCTTCAAATTCTCCGCAGTTAAGTAAATGTATTTTATCCTCAGGTCGTAATTTAGGTTTAATTTCGTCAAGATTTTCTTTTGCATCTTTATCCAAAAGTACAAATATTGGAATTTGTAAACTGTCAGCCAAACTGTAATACAATTTTACTACCTGATTTTTCCCTCCGGCAGATAAAATAAAGATACCTTCTTTATCAAAGTCATATTCGCAAAGTTTAGCAAATTCAGGTAAAAGTGTTTCTTCTGTTGCTCCTTCTGCTATTATTACTTTTTCGATAGGAAATTTTAGCGATTTTTTTAATCTGTTCTCTTTTAAATTTGTGCTTGTTTGTAATGATTTAAGCCATATTAGATTTGTAGGAGCATTATCTTCAATTAGGTCTAGACATGCTTTGTAATTAATTTTATTTTTTAAAAGTTTTTCTGTATTTTCATCCTGTTTGAATACGGATTTTTCATAATCGTACAATCGTTGATTTATGAGATAATCAGTTTCAAGAGTTTTTCCCATATTATTAAGTGAAAAATTTATGATATATTCTGCTAAATCTTTGATTGTTGTATAGTCCATTTGTTCTAAGTCTGACTTTTTAAATTTTGGTTCTATTAAATTTGAAGTTATAATATCACGAAAAACTCGGAGATATTTTGTTTCAGTATTTTTAAATCTCGTTAGTCTGTCAAGTGAAATTGTTATCTGATATTTGGTTAATGGTTTGACTTTTAAGTTTTTCAATGCTACCTTCTTTTTAATATTTATTTACAAATATAATATATCTTTAGCAATTTTTTATAAGTTTATTTTTTATTATAGTTGTGGAGTTAACATGGTAGAAAAAGTAAATTCTTGTATCCAGCAATATAATTATAACACAATTAACAGTGTTAAACCCCAGGAACAAATTTCAAATAATGGAAATTTGAAATATTTTTCACCGTCTTTTTCTGCCGCAAAATATATTCCGTTTAGTACACAAAATGCAAAAGTAAACTTAAGAACCGAATTATCAGGAAAAGAAGAGAAAAATAAATATACGTCTGTTCTATCGCATTTGGATAGAAACGGTAGAAAAGTTTTAGATGCGATGCTTAAAAATGGTGTTTTATTGAATGCCAACTCAGAGGATAGGTCAACTGTTTTGGATAATTTATATAAAATAGTAACAGAACCAAGAGCTGAAGGGTTAAATGCGGATGTTATTTTAAAAGATACTATAGCAACTATTGCTTATCCGTATATTATAACCCAGCAATTTGGAGATATTCCTCCTGGATATCAGACAAGAGCTATTGAGGCTAATAATAAATCTAAATCGAATCTATTAGATATTTATCGTGGTCAGGGAGATATTAATGTTGAACATTCCGGAACTTGTGTTGCAGCAAGTACAGAATTCAAATTGGCTAAGCAGATGCCTGCAGAATTTGCAAGATTTGCGCAGGAGTTGAGTTCTCCTAAGATGTCTGTTAATAAAACGATTGGTCTTAATAATTTAGCAGATAATTTATTAAATGCTGTTTGGTTGTTAAATGCTTTTGAAGTTCCTTATGAGATGGACAACTATAATAATGCCATATTGAAATTTGCTCCTGATAAGAATGCTATTATAAGAGCACAAATTCAAACAACAAATAAAGATCCTTATGAAAGAACTCCGCTCGATGTATTAATGCAATCTACTTTTATGCAAATTGGCTCTCAGCAATCTTATAACAGTTTAACTGATAAAAGAGCCGGCAAATTTAATCAAAATGATAAAGGTTTGATTGAGTTTGAAAAAACATTTACGGAATCTGTTGTATTTGATAAAAATATTTTATCGGTTACATATCAGACAGTAGATGAGAATGCAAGACTCATTGGGTATGAAACCGATTTGGGTACGATGAAAAGACATCTTGTGCAGGCATTGGACGAAGGTGAAAATGTTATAATCGGGTATACACAAACTGATCAGAATAATATTATTGTAAACGGGCATGAAATAACTATTGTTGGTTATAAAGTCGATAACAGAGGAAAAATGACGTTTATATGTAATGATACTGATGATAATATTTCACGACCTATTGAATATACTGAAGATTATCTGCTTCCAAAAATTCACCATGCCGCACTTCCGCAGCATATAGTTGAAGGAGATTTAAATATTGTTCCTAATTGGGTTGAAGGAATTGATATGTATAAAGAAATGCGCTCTGCTGCGTAGTTCTAATAAAATATAAAACGTTGGTAAGAAATAAATGCTTGTGTTTATTAACTTTACATATCGTAATAAATATTTAGATTTAAGCAAATAATATTTTTAGTTGTTTTTATAATGGTGAAGTGTTAAAGGTAGAATAATGATAAACATACCAAATATTAATCAATCTGCAAATAATTTAGGCACTCAAGTTAACCAGGTGCCGGATAAGTCTCAATTAGTAAATAAAAATGATTCTAAACCTTATGAATACACCGCTACTGTCTATCCTACAGAAACTGTTCCTGTGTATTCAAAAACAGCTGTAGATTCGCCGCAATTTTCAGGGCCAAAACTTACTCATACAAGTTGGTTTTATATAAATGATGTCCATGGAAAAATGACTAATATGGAACGTATTTATAATATGACTAAAGAGTTTGATAATACTACAGCCTCAGAAGTTGCTCCTGGTTTTTGGTCAAACACAACAGGTAATATTTCAAAATTCAAAGTTTCATCGGGAGATATAATTTTGGGTGCTAATTATACTCATAATCAAGTTGCTGATAAATTTTTGAATTGGAGCGGATTTATTGCAACAGCTCTGGGAAATCATGAATTGGATGTTGTTGAACCCGGAGATTTGGCTAAGTTATTAAGTGATGCTAAATATAAGATGCTGGCTATAAATGTAGATGTTAATAACGATTCTCCATTATATGGCAGAATTGAGAAGTCAATGGTGGTTGAAAAAGATGGGGAAAAATATGGACTCATCGGAATTGCACCTCCTGATATGCTTGAGCGTGTAAAAATGAATAACACACTTAAAGATGTGCATGTAGAAACAGCTGAAAAAACAAGACAAATTGTTCAGGATGAAGTTAATAAATTAAAAGCTCAAGGAATAAATAAAATTGTTATACTTTCTCATGAAGGAACCAAAAATGATATCGCATTAGCTAAAGAAACAAGCGGTATTGATATAATTTTTGCTGCTCATACTCATGATTTGATAGAAGGAATAAAAGATGGAGTTAATTTGTTCTATTCAAAATCAGGAGAACCAACTATTATTACACAAGCGGGTAAAGATGGTGAAAATGTTGGAATTTTAAATGTAGATTTTGATGAAAACGGTATTATTCAAAAAGCGCAAAATAATGTTATAAGAACAAGATCATATAATAGACCACTATTTATTAAGGATTCTGTAGAAAGTATTTTGGGTAAACCTGAAGTTATAGGGCGAGTAAAAGCTGCAGTTGAGCCACCTGTTAAAAGACTTGCTGAAAACAATCCTCATGGCAACTTGATTGCAGATGCAATGAGAAGTGAACTTGGAACAGATATAGCAATATTAAATGCAGGTAATATTCGCGGAAGTTTTTCTCAAGGGCCAATTGATACCAGATTAATTTCTGATATTACTCCATTCGAAGATCACATGATGATTTTAGGATTAACAGAAAAACAAATTGTGGATTCTATTAAAGTTGGTTGTAAGTCTATACCTAGAAGTTCTAACAAACCTGGCATTCTACTTGTTTCAGGATTAAGATACAAAGCAAATAAGCAAGGAGAATTGCTGGATCTTGAATTTATTGATAAAAATAATCAGGTTCATAAAATTGATATTAATAATCCTGATCCTAATAAAAAATATACAGTTGCAGCGGATGATTTTTATGCAACAGGAGGAGATGGATATTTAGAAAGTAATAAAAATCCTGATTTTGTAATTCAAAAGTTTAATATGGACAAGAATAAACTGGCATGTGATTATATCAAAAAATTAAACCAGCCTATAGAAATAACAGACGATAAAAGGATACAAATTATCTAGGCTAGTTTGATTCAAACATATAAGAGTATGTTTTATAATTGTTCGAGTAAATATATTTGGTAATTTACAAATTTTTTCCGGATTAGAAAATCTTTGTTGGTAATAGCTCTGTGATAGTTTCTATTTTCGTATAAATTTTAATTATTTTTCTGACAGATTTTTATACTTTTTATATTGTTATCAAAGTTTTTTTAATAACCATATTGTTCATGAGCATTGAGATATTCTCTGACAGTATTAAGAGATGCTTGAACAATACGTGTAACACGAGATGGAGATAATCCTATTTGAGTAGCAATATCTTTTACCTGCATATTTCTGTAAAAACGGTATTCAACAACAGTTCTTTCTTTTGGTGGAAGTTTTGATATTGCAGTTCTAATCATTCTACCCATTTCAGAAATTTCAGCATTTTCATCAGGCATTGCGTGTGGATCTTTTACAAAATCGAACGGGGAATCATTATCGCTTGCAGCTGCAGCTAAACCATCAATTGACAATACAGTCTCATAAATTGCTTCACGAACTTTTGCCTGTTTCATGTCCATGCCTTCAACTGCTTCTTCTTCATCGTATTCATCTTCAGCTTTATGTTTTAAAGAATACCATTTATATCTTATTCTCAATTCGTTTCGGATTGCCCAGCGAACAGCAGTGGCTATATATGCAGAATTGTATTTTGCTAATTGTTCAGGTGTCTTATTTTTTATCATAACTTGAATTGCAATAATACCTATAGAAAGCAGTTCTTCATATTCGACCATGTGAGACGGAATTCGTCTATGCTCAACTCTTGCAACTTTTTGAACTATATCTATGTAATGTTGTAAATTTGTTTTATCTTCTTTAGTCATAATTTTACACATCAATAATACTACAATATATTAATTCCGCGGTCGTTTATTTGATGTATTTTTCATTTTGTAAACGAACATTAGTATTTCTGCGACAGCTTTATATAATTCCGGAGGAATTGATTGATTTATATCAACCATTTTAAACAGTGCTCTTGCAACCGGAGGATTTTCAATAACAGGAACATTGTGTTCCTTTGCTATATCAATAATTTTTTTAGCAATAAGTTCTGTTCCTTTTGCAATAAGCATTGGAGAATCCATTTCTTCAGCTACATATTTAAGAGCACATGCAACATGTGTTGGATTTGTTACAACAAAATCTGCGGTAGGTACTGCGTCCATTGCCCCTTGTTGAAGCATTTGCATACGTCGTTGGCGTAATGCTGCTTTTACGTTTGGGTCTCCTTCAGAGTTTTTATATTCATCTTTAATTTCTTTGAATGACATTTTTTGGTCTTTTAAAAATTTCCATTTTGTAACACCATAATCAGCTGCTGCTATAATTAAGAATGCAATACAAGCTTTAAAAATAAACTCGGTTATTATTTTCCCGAATTCGACCATAACTGCAAAATTGTTATCGACGGAAGCAAGCATGAGAATTGATTCTATATGGTCTTTATAAACCATCCATCCTATGTAGCCTAAAATTATTACTTTTACAATATTTTTGAATAATTCAAAAAGGGTTTTTATAGACATTATGTTTTTAAAATATTTAGTGGGGTTGAGTTTATCAAGTTTTGGCATAAGTGGGGCAACTGCAACGAGCGGACCTACTTGTATAAAGTCTGCCAGTACTGCAACAAGCCATGCAATTGCTAATATTGGACCAATGATTAATGCAGTTCCTTTAATTGCGATTGTTAAAACATACATATATCCTATTTTATCAACATGAGCATTTGGAATCTGTTCATATAAAAGGGTAAAAACTTGAACTATCTGGTCCCATATAAATGGTGCTAATCCAAAAATAACAGAAAATAAAACAAGCAATGAAACAGCCGTTGAAAAGTCTTTAGACTTTACAACCTGTCCTTCTTTTCTGGCCTGTTCCAGCTTTCTGGGGGTGGCGTCAAACTGTTTGTCTTCATCACCCATATTATATAATTAACCTTTCTGCGTTGGTATATGTTCATAGATGAGACATATTAACCTTTGCGAAGTTCCTTTCTGTTTATCAATATTATAACATGGATAATAATTATATTTTTAACAGATTCAATCTTTTATGATTGTTTTGTATTTCTGGTCTGATTTATTTATTTTCTGTGATATTTTCTTCGTCAGTCTCTTCCAAAGTCTTTTCTTGAGAGTTTATTATTTCTGTTTTTTCTTTTAAAGATTTTTCGGTATTATTTTTTTCTGAATGCCCTAAACAGGCGTCCTTTATTGCTTTTTCTTTTTCTGTTGCTTTATTCAAATTATCTAAAGCAATATCTTGAGCTTCTTTGTCTCCTGTTTTTATAGCCATTTGTAGTTCTTTTTTTGCTTTTGTTTGAGCCTTTAATACTTTAGATTGAGCATCTAGTATTTCAGTTTTTGTCATCATTTTTTTCTGCCATCCTTCTGTATAATCAAACCAGAAGTATCCGGCAACTGCAGATATAATACCGGTTAAAAATCCCCATTTGATGTTTGATTTAAAAATTTTTCCAACATTTTTAATTATATCTTCTTTTGGCAATTCTCCAATTCTTTTTAAAGCAATATTTGTTCTTATAACATTCATAATTGCATAACCTGTAAGTCCACCGGCTATGAAATCTCCAGTTACGCAGGTTGTTTTATATTGTCTCCTTGATACAGATTCAATTCTGTTATTAGGGAAGTCATCGCTGTTTTTTATTTGAGTTTTAGTAAAATCTGCTTTGAATGAAATTGTTTGAATATTCACTTGTAGGCATCTCCTTTTTTATACTAAATACCAACAAAAAATAATTTGTTGGTATTTATAGTTTTATTAAGAAACTATTTTTATTCCGCTGCTGGTCCCCAATCTTACCGCACCTGCTTTTATCATTTGGGTTGCTGTTTCTTTATCTCTTATTCCTCCAGATGCTTTTACCTGTAATCCAAAAGGAGATACTGTTTTATACATCAATTCCACATTTTCGGTTTTTGCCCCTACACCATTTTTTACAAATCCTGTTGATGTTTTTACAAAATCAGCTCCGCCTTTTACGCAGCATTCGCATGCATATACAATTTCATCTTTGGTCAGTAAATCTGTTTCTAATATAACTTTAAGGTTATGGCCCCCACAAGCTGCTTTGACTAATTTAATTTCGTCGATAATAAAATCAGTTTCTTGATCTTTTATTTTGGTTACATTTATAACCATATCAATTTCATCGGCACCATCTTTAATTGCTTGTATAGTTTCAAAAATTTTAGTTTCTGTCGTATTAGCTCCAAGAGGGAAACCTATAACCGTAACTATTTTTACATCAGTATCTTTTAAATATTCTTTGGCAGATTTTACATAGCAAGGGTTGATGCATACTCCTAAAAATTTATTTTCTTTAGCTTCTGTAAACAATTTTATTAAATCATTTTTTGTTGCATCTTGTTTTAGCATAGTATGTTCAATATATTGATTTAAAGTTTTCATAATTATCTCTCCTCTATAACTATAAAATATTATCTAAAATTTCAGAAACCATATCTGAGTGATTTAATGTGAAAAAATGTAATGCTTCAGTTCCCGCATCAATCAAGTCATGACATTGTGATATAGCAAATTCGGTTCCTATTTTTTTTACATCATTTGGAAATTTTTCAAGTTGCGTAATTAAATTTTTAGGTATTTCAACGTTTGCCATAGAAATCATTTTTTCAATTTGTTTTAGATTCCTTATAGGCATAATGCCGGGAATTATCGGGGTTTCAATTCCTGCTTTTTTAACCTGCTCTATGTAATTATAAAATTTTTCATTATTAAAAAATAATTGGGTAAAAATTGTGCATGCCCCTGCATCAATTTTCTTTTTTAAGTTTGCTATATCAGCTTTCAAGTTTGGAGACTCGATATGACCTTCAGGGTAACCTGCCACTCCTATTGATAATGTGGTTTTTTCATGTATGAATTCAACAAGTTCATTTGCATGTTCAAAGTCAAACGTGCACGGATTTATACCATTAGGAATATCACCGCGTAAAGCTAAGATATTTTCAATACCCAAATTTTCTATTGCAGTGAGATGTTCTTCAATTTTTTGTCTGGAAGAACATACGCATGTAAAATGTGGCATTAAATTAAGTTCTAAATCTATAATGGCTTGTAAAATGTCTGTAGAAAAACTTTTCGATGTTCCATTTGCTCCATAGGTTAAAGAAACAAGAGCAGGATTATATTTTTTTAATATTCTTAGCTCTTCAAATAAATTAGAAATGTCATTGTTTTTTGGTGGAAAAACTTCAAATGAAATTTTTATCCTTTTTTGATAACAATTTTTTGGAGATGCAGTTTTTTGTTGACAATATATTTCATTCAATTCCATAGTTAAATTATACCATAGATTGAACAATTCGGAGGTATTTCTTTTTATTCTAATATGCTTTTTATGGTCTTTTTATATATAATTTAATTTGTATATGAAAGTTGCATTATTAAGACAAATAAGAATAGAGCGTTATATATTTGCTATTATAATGGCATTTGTTATGATTGTTATTGCTGAACTCAGTGGTGAAAAGGAAATTATTTTTCCGGAAATTTGTGCATTAACCATTGGGGCTTGGATATCAGAACGGCAGCCTTGGAATTGTAATAAAAGAAAAATGTTTTTTCTTGTTTCAGTTTCTTCTCTTTTTGGAATGCTTACTGCAAAGTATCTGGGAAATTTCCCGCTAATAATTCAGGTTTGCTCTTGTTTTGCTTTTACCGGAATAGTTCTTTATTTTACCAGAACAACTTTGATTCCAATTATATCGGCTTGTATTTTACCTGTTTATCTAGGAACAAAAACTTGGATATATCCTATATCTGTAACAATTATGGTGTTGATTATAATTACTGCTCAATGGATTATGGAAAAATATCATTTGAAACCTAAAAATAATTATATCCCTTGTGATTTTGATTGGAGGGAACAAGTTATAAAATGGTTAAAGTTATTAATAGTATTTTCGCTATTGGCTCTGATTCCTTTTCAAAATCATCAGATTTATTTTTTAGCACCACCATTAATTGTAACCTTTACGGAGTTTGCAAATTCGAAAAGTCCATTGCGTTCAAAGCCGTTTCATATAATAGGGTTGTTGACTTTAGCTGCAACAACCGGGTGTATGTTGCGTGAATTTTTGAATTTATATATGCATTTGCCGTTGACTGTTTGTGCGGTTTGTTCTTGTTGTGTCTTATTTTTTACTTTTGATAAAGTAAAAACATTATTTCCTCCTGCCGGGGCAATTTTACTCATTCCGCTAATATTACCTGAAAAAGTTCTTACAATTTTGCCATTAGAAGTTTGTATTGGCGCAACAGTTTTAATTTTTGTAGCTAAAGTTTTTTTTAGAGATAATTAAACCAAACTTGTTTATATCTAGGTAATATAGTGATATATATTTATAAATTATAAAAATAGTAAGTTTTATTATTAAAATGGTATTATACTTTTTTGAAAGTTGCTTAAACTAACTTAGAATCTTCGTACATAATAGTTAGAATCGTTTTTTAGATCTTCTTTTACTTTTATTAAGTCTTTATCTATATAATTTTTTGTCAATATTTTAGCAACTTTTTCTCTAATAGTGTATTCAGGAATACTTTTTGACCGCAGAATAATCTGTTTAAGTGCATAAAAATCGATTTTTTCTTTAAATTCATAAATTGTTTCCAAGCACCAGTATAGTTTAAAAACTTCTTTGTTAATCTTATATTTACCTTCTTGGAAATCAAATTGTTCTATTTTATTCAAAAGTTTATTTGTCATATCAATAAGTTTTGTGCAAAAAACAGAACAAAACTTATCATTATTTTTCAAATTTGAGATTGCAGAAATAACATTACGGCATATATTAGCATTGATATCAATTATACCTTCCGAAAAAATATTGTAATTTTTATCTGCATTAAAAAATTTTATCAGTTCAGGATTTGCCATAAATTCATTTAAGCGCATTGATATTACTTCTCGAATTTTTCCATCCTGTCCCGTGAGGTTTGATAGAAGAATTTCTGCATCATCATAATCTGTTATTGTGTCTAATTTTAAAGCTGCAATGTGTTTTTCTACAATATTTCCGTTTTTTAAAAGCTCTAATAATTCTTTATGGGAATGATTAGTTTCATAAAGATTCAACGCTTGTGTAAAATTTTTATCCAAAGTTCCATAGTAATTATTATTCAAATTTTATTCCTCAACGAGCCTGCACATTAAATATAACATAAAGTACAATGAATTTTTAGTGTTAAATCGTTTAAATGTATGATATATGTACTAACTGTTCGGATATAATGATAATTAGGAGAAATATTATGGGTAATATTATATCATTTTTTCAGGAAATTTTTATGCTAAAAGAAGATAATAGTACAAAAATAGGTTTATCTGATTTTAGAGAATCCGCAACACCGGTAGAAAAACCTGCAAAAAAAAACAAGCCGCCAAAAGAATTAAAATTATCAGAACTGATGAGAAAAGGTAGTTACTAAGTTTTTTTATTTTTCTGATGTTGTTGATATATAGCAGCTAATGCCATTAAAGCATTTGCTTGAACAATAGGATTCACGTCATCACAATTTTTGACCAGCGGATGAATAAAATTTTCCAAATCAATATTTATATCTTCCTTAAGGTTTATAATACATGTAATTGCAGAATTTCGTGTAATCCAATTTTCGGATTGTAAAGAATCAATTATTCTTTGCTGCAAAATTTTTCCGTATCTACAGATTCCTGAGATTGCATTTTTTCTTATTGTATCGTTTTCTTCTCCGATTTTTTTAAATAGTATGTCGAAAGTTTCTTCTGTTGGAAATTCTGCAATTGCAATTATTGCTGCTGCACAAATACTTGAATTTGAGGAGTCGGTTTTCTTTTTGATTGTATTAAATATAAATTTGTCAGTTTCATTTGATGCTGGCATTATTTGTTCTATAACTTTAGATGGAGTTTCCTTTTTCCCGTCCGGAAGAATATATGAAAATCCAGCACGTAATATGGCTTCTTTTGCCTCCTCAATTGTATTAAATATTAAGGAGTCCGAGCCTAATGGATGTGGAATTTTTTGAACAACAGATTTGTTCTTATTTTTGAGTGTAATTGCATTAACTATAAAATGTGTTGTTCCATCTTTTTCTTCTTTTTTTATTGCGACATATTGCATATTTATATCCCTTCATAAAAAATACTTTTATCTATTTGTGCAAAAAATTCTTGGTAAACTTCAGGTGTATATAATCTTATAACTTTTATCGGTGCGGCTTTTACAAAAGAATAACCGTCAGCATTTTGCAGAATTTTTTCAACAAGTACAAATCTTACTTTTGTTTTATTTTTTCCGAATTTTTCTATATTAACATTAGAATCAACCACGACTGTTTTGTCCTTGAGTTCATTTGATATTCTCATTGTTGGGTTGTACATTGTGAAGGCTGTTGTGCCATAAGAAAAAACGGTGTATGCTGTAGCTGCAGCTAAATATAGTGAATATCCTGCTATACGTGCTTTATTTATATGACGTTGTTTAAATGTTTTTCTTGCTCTAATATAGCCAAGCTCGGGTTCTATTTCTTGAATTATGAAACCGCTGTCTTGAAGAGTATTCACCGCTGCTTTCATAACTAGAATAGTATCTGGGGTATCAAAAAAACGCGTTTCCATTTCTCTGAGTTCCAGTTGAGATATTTTGCGAGATTTTTTTGCATACGATAAATTAGAACTTAGAGCTAAAAATATTATTGCTAATATCAAACTAAAGAATTTCTTCATCATATTTTTTGTTTTTGTAGAAAAATTGCTTTATCCACTTTTGAGAAAAAGTCCTGATAATAAGTTTCATCATTAACATCATCAATAAACTGTGCGTTACCATAGATATTTAATAGTTTACGCTTAAAATTTACCCTGACTCGCATACTTTTTCCATATTCTGTTACATTTGCAGTTGTTTCAATTGTTGCAACTTTGACTCCATTCCAGTTGAGTCTGGATTTAGAAAGTCCAAATTCTTTAGATATATCAATATTTGGGTCGGATGTATCAAAATCCTTTACCCCATAAATAAACCCAAGTAAAGGATTTGCGTTGTATACAATAAAACCTTCATCTTGTAGGACATTTAGCATAGCTTTCATAACAAGAGCCTTATCAGAAGATTCGTATGTTCTGGTTTGGAATTGTCGTTTCTCAAGCTGTGTCATTGGAGTTATAATTGTTTCAGCCTGTCTTTTTTTTGCGTTTACAGGTAGAGCCAGACATAATATAAAAAGAATAAGTAATATTTTTTTTAGCATTTATTTCTCCTAGAATGAGCTCATGTGATAAGAAAATGATGCTACATTATTATTTTCATCAAATTTAATTACTACAGTTAATGTTTTTTGGACTGATTGAACAGTACCTCCTTTTTTGTTATACCCTACATTAGCAAGACCGCCGCCAAATCCTCCTGAGCCAAATCCACCTCCAAGACCGCCAGCTCCGATTCCAAATCCTGAACTGTTATATGATGTGATTGAAGAAACTTTATCATAAATCCAAGTTTCTTTTCCATCTGCATCCTGGGTTACAATATTTGGTGCTCCCAAAGCTGATGCTACATCGGCTTGTGAGGTGCCGACTTTAATATTTCTTTGGGCTGTACCAAGAGTCATTTGTTGTTCTTGAATAGGTGATATCATTTGTATCTGACATTTTTCGGGATGTTTTCTGCATTTTCTGCTGATTTTAGGAGTATCATTAATTGCAAAAGCCGGAGCTGTAATACTTAATCCTAATAATAATGTCAGTATTTTTTTCATCATATTTCCCTTTTCTTCCAACTACATTAAAAACTAACTGTTTTACAATATTATATCAAATTATTTAAATTTTTAAAGCCCAAATGTTGTCATTTTATATTAGTATCATTAAGATAATTCTATGAAATATATGATATTTATTATTACATTTTTAATGTTAAATTTATCTGTTTCAGCTGAAGTGATTACAGGCGCAGTAGAGTATAGTGAGTCTTTGGCTCAACAGGAGATGATTGAAACTACGCCGGAATGTGTTGATTTGACATTGATTAATAATAATTTGATTGATGCGAATAGAATTGCAAATTTTCTTAATATTCTAAAAGGCTCTACGGATTTGAAAGATAGAACTCTGGCTGCTTTTTCTGACGGAAGTTATGGCGTAATATATAAAGATAATCCTAAATATGTCTGGTATTATAATAATAATGGAGCATTAATGCATTCCGAAGTCAAAACATCATTGAATTATCCTTATAAAACATATAAATATACTCCAGCCGGTAAACTTGTAAATATGAGTTTGAGGGTTTCAAAATCGGAGAGTTATGTTTTTACCAATAATGGTGAATTAATTGCTCATTGGATTGGAAAAAATTGTTATGATAAAGATAAAAAGATAATAATGACGCGAAATGTTTTGGAATAATTCATCCAGTGAAATAAAAAGCGTCAAAGAATTCAATTCTCTGACGCTTTTTATAAATATTGCAAAGGTTGATATAATTTTAAAATTACATCATACCACCCATGCCACCCATACCTGCCATAGCAGACATATCAGGTGTTGAAGATTTTTCTTCAGGGATATCAACAACAGCAGCTTCTGTTGTTAACAACATAGAGCCTACAGATGCCGCATTGATTAATGCAGAACGTGTAACTTTAGCAGGATCAACGATACCGGCTTGGAACATATCTACATATTTGCTATTTAAAGCATCATATCCATAAGCACCTTCTTTTTCTAAAACACAATCAACAACAACATCTGCTTTAGCACCTGCATTTCTTGCGATTGCTCTTAATGGAACATCTAAAGCAGCTGTTAAAATTTTGAAACCAACTTTTTCATCATCAGATTCAAAATCAAGTGATTCTAATTTAGAATTTAATTCTTGTTGAACTCTAAGAAGTGCAACGCCACCTCCAGGTACAATCCCTTCTTCATTAGCGGCTCTTGTTGCATTTAAAGCATCTTCTATTCTTAATTTTCTTTCTTTTAATTCAACTTCAGATGCTGCACCAACTTCAATAAGAGCAACACCGCCTGAAAGTTTTGCAACACGTTCATTTAATTTTTCTTTGTCATATTCAGAATCAGAAGCTTCGATTTGTTTTTTGATAAGTCTGATTCTTTCTTGAACTGCAGATTTAGTCTCATCACCTACAACAATAGTTGTTTCGTCTTTTGTTACAGTAACACGTTTTGCTTTTCCAAGCATTTGTGTTGTAACATTTTCAAGTTTAATACCAAGTTCTTCGGTGAACATTTCACCACCGGTTAGGATAGCTATATCTTCGAGCATAGCTTTTCTTCTATCGCCAAATCCAGGGGCTTTAACAGCAACAGCTCTCAAAACTTTTCTCATAGTATTAACAACTAAAGTAGCTAGAGCTTCACCTTCAACATCTTCGGCAATCAGTAATAATGATTTACCATCTCTTGCAACTTGTTCAAGTAATGGAACCAAATCAGAAATTAAATTTATTTTTTTGTTGCAGCAGAATACATAAGCATCTTCCAGCACAGCTTCCATTCTTTCAGGATCAGTTACAAAGTAAGGTGAAATATAGCCTTTGTCAAATTGCATACCTTCAACAACTTTCAAATTTGTACCGAAAGATTTTGATTCTTCAACTGTAATAACTCCGTCGTGTCCAACTTTTTCCATTGCTTCAGCAATAAGTTCACCTATTTCTTTATTATTTCCTGCTGAAATTGCAGCAACTTGAGCTATTTCAGCTTTTGTATTAACAGGTCTTGCCATAGATTTAATTTTTTCAACTGAAGCTTCAACGGCTCTGTCAATACCGCGTTTCATTGACATCGGATTGGCACCGGCTGTTAAATTTTTTAAACCTTCGCGAACAATTGCTTGGGCTAAAACTGAAGCTGTGGTTGTACCATCTCCAGCAACATCATTTGTTTTAGATGAAACTTCTTTTAACAATTGTGCTCCTGAATTTTCCAGTGCATCTTTCAATTCAATTTCTTTTGCAATAGTAACACCATCATTAACAATTTGTGGAGCACCAAATTTTTTTGTTAATATAACATTTCTTCCTTTTGGTCCCAGTGTAACCTTAACGGCATCTGCTACTGCATCAATTCCTTTTAGAAGAGCTTTTCTTGCTTCTTCATCAAAAATAATACGTTTTGCCATTTTTTATTTTCTCCTTTTTGTATAAATCAAACTTAAATGGAAATAAAATTCGGAATGATTTAAATATTTTAAGAAATATTCCGGATTTAGTGTTTCTTATTTCCTATTACTCAATTATAGCCAATGCGTCTTTGATTGATAAAATTTTATATTCAACGCCGTCTATTTTAACATCAGTTCCTGCATATTTAGCATAAAGGATAGTATCACCAACTTTAACATCCATTGGTTCTCTTTCACCTTTGTCATTTAATTTTCCAAGGCCTACAGCTACAACTTCACCTCTTTGAGGTTTTTCTTTTGCGCTGTCAGGTATAAAAATACCGCCTGAAGTTTGTTCTGTTTCTTCGATAACTTTAATAACAATTCTTTCACCTAATGGTTTAATCATGATTTTCTCTCCTTTTTCTAACAATCTGGTATTCTGAATTTATTTTCAGGATAACACCTTACAATATATTTATATAATGGATTTCCAAATTTTAATTAAAAGTTAAGGAAAAATTAATAATTACTGTAGAATAAGTTTTAGTATAATAATATTTTCTTTTTGGTATGATATTGTTATGAAAGCTATTCAATATTACGGACCAAAAGATATAAGATTTGAAAATGTAATGGTAAAACCTCCTGAAGAAGGTGAAGTTGTTGTAAAAGTTATGGCTGCATTAACTTGTGGTACAGACGTCAAAACTTTTCGCCGCGGGCATCCTGTCTTGATAAAAGAGATTCCATCAGGTTTTGGTCATGAATTTTCAGGTATTATTGACAGAATTGGACGTAATGTTGAGGGATTGAAAGTAGGGGATAGAGTTGTTGCGGCTAATTCTGCACCTTGCGGAGAATGCTTTTATTGTAGAAAAGAAGAGTACAATCTTTGTGAAAATTTAAATCTTTTAAACGGAGCTTATGCTCAATATATAACTGTTCCAGCAAGAATTGTTAAAAAGAATATGCTTATATTGCCGGACAAGTTAAGTTTTGAAAAGGCGGCTTTTTGTGAGCCTTTAGCTAATGTTGTTCACGGTGCTGAGAGAACAGGAATAAAAAATGGAGATAGTGTTGGTATTATAGGGATTGGGCCAATTGGTTTAATGTTTGCAAGAGTTGCAAAATTAATGGGTGCAAGGGTTATAGTGGCTGGTCGTAATCCTATCAAATTAAAAGCTGCTGAAGATTTTGCTCATGCAGATGAAATTATCGACTTAAAAAAATATCCGAATCCTGAGCGTATATTCAAGGAATTTTCTGAGGAAGGTAAAGGGTTAGACGTTGCTGTAGAATGTGTCGGACTTCCTGAAATTTGGGAACAAATTTTTTCTTGTGTTCGCCCGGGAGGAACTGTACATTTCTTTGGTGGATGTAAATCTGGTTCTAAAGTGTCTTTTGATACAACAAAAATGCACTATGGTGATATAAAAATGATGAGTGTATTTCATCATACTCCAAAATATTTTAGGATGGCTCTTGATTATATTGCTTCTGGAAATATAGAAGTTGAAAAACTTATTACAGATGTTCTTCCTTTAGAAAAGCTTGAATATGCAATGCAGCAACATATTGATGGTAAGGCAATTAAATTTTTGATTAATCCCTGGTTATAAATAGCTGAATTATACTCCTATCCAGTTGAAATGTCCTAAGAATAAGCCAACAAGGGCAGAAATTCCAAGGTAAAATAAAGGATCTTGTTTTTTTAAAATACTCGTGATTATAAGTGCAAGTAGTAGTAATGTTCCAAGAAGATGGAGATTTGAAGTGAATAATAATTTTATCCCGACAGAAGACAAAAGTGCACATCCTGCAGGTTTGAGTGCTCTTATGGCTCCTTGAATATTTTTATTTGTTTTGAATTTATCAAGGATTTTAAATACAATTGTTACGATAATGTAAGAAGGCAATATTATTGCTGTCGTTGCAATTACAGCACCTAGAATCCCTGAAGTTGCAAAGCCTGCAAATGTTGCTACATTTACGCCAACAGGGCCGGGAGTAATGGATGATATTGCAAGCATATCTGTCAGCTGTTTTGTTGTATACCAATGGTATTTCTCTGAAATAGCGTACAAAAACGGTAATGTTGCATATCCGCCTCCAAATGAGAATACTCCTATATGAAAAAATTGTATAAATAATTGGAGAAATATTTTCATTTATACTCCTCCTTTTTCATTTGTTATAGAAGTTTTTTTATCTTCTATTTTTTGATAAATAATTCCGCTTATGACTGCTGCAATTATTATTAAAGATAGCGGAATTTTCCCTGTAAATGCTAGAACAAGACATACAAGGTAGACAATAAGTGAAAATTTATCAACGATACATTTTGACCACATTTCTTTTACGGCAAGATATAAAAGGGTTATAACACCAACTCCAACGCCCCAAAATATATGTTGAACAGCTGGAATATCAACTACTTCGCTTAAAATAGATGCTAGAAGTACTATTGCTAAAAATGCCGGTAAAACTATTCCTATTGTGGCTGCAATAGCTCCCTTTCTTCCTAATAATTTTCTACCTGTAAAAATTGCTGTATTTGCAGCTATAATACCTGGTAAACTTGCACCTAATGCATAGAATTCACATAATTCTTCGGCAGTTATCCATTTTTTTTTATCAACAAGTTCACTGGTTAAAAGCGGTAGAATAACATAACCTCCGCCAAGTAACAATGTTCCTACTTTAAAAAATGTTTTAAATATATTGTAGAAAGATTTTTCCATATCTTTTGTATACCATAAATCAAGATACCAGTAAATATTTATAATTGTTACGGTTAGTTAAGAAATTGATTTTTCAGGCAATTTATCCAAATTTAAATACTTTATATACATGGGTAAGGTTAATTATATTTAGGTGGAAAGGTTATATTATGACAGTAGGGTTAAATACAAATTTAAATAACTTTGGTTATACGCAAAGTTTTGGGAGCAATAGTACAGGTTTGACGAATTCGGGTATATCTTCTCTGAATACAGGTGCCGGCATTGCCGGAACATTAAATAATCCATTATTTCCTATGGTTACAAATAATTATGAACAAGATATGTTGATGCCTCAGGAATTTAAAATGTCAGCTTTAAATAATGTGCAGCCATCTGAATCTGTTCAAAATAACCAAGAGGTTCAACAAACTGTAAACCAGTCTTCATTTACTTCAAATCAAAATACTGAAGTTTTAGAAAATTCTAATGTAAATAATTCTGTTAACAATTCTGCTCAACTTGATAATTATTTACTTGCAAAAGATAAAAATATTGCCGTAACTGAGAATGGTAATTTTTATAAAGAGACTAATAGTACTAAAAAAGCATTGGCTTTTTTGGGGTTTTTAGCTCCTGCAGCAGGCAAAATAGTCCAATTATTTAAGGGTGGAAAATTTAAAGATTTATTCAAATTTAAACAATTAGCAGTTGCTTGTCCTGTTGTTGCTCTTGCCGGATTTGGAATTGGTTCATTGATTGACAGTTATATAAATTCACAAAGAGCAAAGGCGGCTGATGCCTCTCAAATGTATATGGCTGCACAAAATGTTTCACAGCCGGTAGATATAAAGGCTTAAATAGTGTATCCTTATTCTAATAAATAATATAACCCGCAAAAGACCTGAAAATATAATTATTTTCAGGTCTTAATATGATATTATTTTAATAATATATAATTATTTTGAAAGTTTTGCTTTTAATCGGGCTTCTGCTCTTGCAATAGCTGCTTCTGCACGTTTAGCATCAATTCTTGCATTTGCTTCACGAAGTTTTCTTCTTGCCCTCTGAAGAGCTTCTCTTGCTCTGGCTTCATCAATTTCTTCGCCTGGTTCTGCCAGTGTTGTGAGGATTAAACATTCTTCGTCTTTAAATTGCAATATCCCGCCCATTGTTGTAAACATTTTAACTTCAGAACCTTTTATCGCTCTGGTAACACCGATGTCTAGTGCTGTCATCATTGGTATATGACCTTTTAATAGTCCGAATTCTCCATCGACGCCTTTTGAATATATTTCATCAACTTCTTCGTCAAAAACAACTCTTTCTTGTGTAATAATTTTTAATTTCATAAATTATTCCTCAATAGTTTTTGCTTTTTCAACAGCTTCATCAATTGTACCAACCATATAGAAAGCTTGTTCCGGCAAGTTGTCATGTTTACCTTCAATAATTTCTTTGAAACCTCTGATTGTGTCGGTAATTTTTACATATTTACCAGGGATTCCGGAGAACTGTTCTGCAACAAAGAATGGTTGAGATAAGAATCTTTGTATTTTTCTTGCTCTGTTAACTGTTTCTTTATCCTCTTCAGAGAGTTCATCCATACCTAAAATTGCAATGATATCTTGTAATTCTTTGTATTTTTGTAGAATTTCAAGAACTTTTCTGGTTACTTCATAGTGTTCATCTCCAATAATATGAGGGTCCAACGCTCTTGAACTTGATTCTAACGGATCAACTGCAGGATAGATTCCTAAAGATGCGATATTTCTTGATAGTACTGTAGATGCATCAAGATGTGAGAATGTTGTTGCCGGTGCCGGATCTGTCAGGTCATCTGCAGGTACATAAATTGCCTGTACTGATGTGATAGAACCATCTTTGGTAGATGTAATTCTTTCTTGCAATTCACCCATTTCAGTTGCCAGTGTCGGTTGGTATCCTACAGCAGACGGCATACGTCCTAAAAGCGCAGAAACTTCAGAACCTGCTTGTGTGAATCTAAAGATATTATCTATAAATAATAATACATCTTGTTTTGAGTAGTCTCTGAAATATTCGGCAGCTGTTAGAGCTGATAAGCCTACTCTCATTCTTGCTCCAGGCGGTTCATTCATTTGGCCGTATATAAGACCTACTTTATCTAAAACTCCGCTTTCTTTAAATTCGTTCCAAAGGTCATTTCCTTCACGTGTTCTTTCTCCAACACCCCCAAATACAGAAACACCGTTATGCGCCATTGCAATATTGTGTATAAGCTCTTGAATTAAAACTGTTTTTCCAACGCCTGCACCACCGAATAATCCGATTTTTCCACCTTTTTGGTATGGCTGTAATAAGTCAATAGCTTTAATACCTGTTTCCAAAATTTCAATATCTGTATTTTGATCGACTAATTTTGGAGATTCTCTATGTATAGGTAGATATGTATCTGTTTGAATTGGACCTTCGTTATCAACTGCATCGCCGACAACATTAAGTATTCTGCCTAAAATAGCATTACCAACCGGGATTTTAATAGGTTCATTCGTGTTTATAACCTTCATTCCTCGTCTTAACCCATCAGTAGAAGACATTGCAACAGTTCTAACTTTGTTTGAACCAAGCATTTGTTGGACTTCAGCTACAACTTTAGTCCCATCTTCTTGAAACATGTTTAATGCAGTGTATATTTTAGGTAAATTTCCGTCAGGAAATTCAACGTCGACTACCGGGCCGATAATTTTTGTAATTAAACCTTCGGTTGCATTTAGTGTCTCCATATATACCTCTCCTTATATAAATAAATTTGTAAAATTTTTTTATTACTTACATATTATACAACAAGAAAAATTTTTATATAACATTTTTATTTTTTTTATTTTTTATAAAATATTTAATGTTTTTTGTAAAAAAACTAGCAAAAAAGTTTTTTCTCGTGTATTATGTTATGCATATCCCACAAATTATGGAAAGTATATGCAATTGTTAATAGATAAAGAATTAAAATCTTCGGACAAAATATTTAAACCCGATTTCAATTCAAAATCAGGACGAGAATTACTAGCGTTTTATCTGCAAACTAAGTTCAGACAAATATTTATATATGATAAAAAACAGGAAGTTCCAATTATCAATTCGGTTAATCCTGATTTTGTTAATAGGTTTTCCAGACGTTTAATAAATAAACCTACAAAACGTTTACTTATAGGTGTTACAGGAGAATCAGCATCAGGCAAATCAACTATTTGTCATGAAATTAAAAATGTTATAGAACAACTATCAATGCCTGTTACTGTTCTTAGTACAGATAATTATTTTAATGATATTTCAACTTTAATTAATAAATATGGCACATTTGATAATCTAAGAGATAATGGCTATGATGTTGATGCACCAAGCAGTTTTCAATTGGATATATTAAGGTCTGATCTTGAAGATTTATCCGATGGCCTTGATATAAAAGCTCCTATGTATTTACCTAATGGTACAGGTGTTTCAATGCCTAAGGCACTTGATGTTCATTCTCAAAAAATTATTGTTGTTGAGGGTATTGCTACTATGTATCAGGATGTAAAAGATATTTTTGATATAAAGATATATGTTGAAACTGAGAATGAATTAAGAAAAAGTCGTTTTATGAGCCGAGCAATTGAAGAACGTAACCAAAGTGAAGAGAATGCTCTTAAGCATTGGCATTATATTGCTGAAGCCGGTGAAAAATATGTAAAACCATTCCGTAAAGAGGCTGATTTGGTTCTTAATGGCAATTCCGATTTGAAATATTTTGCTCAAATTTTAGAATATATTTATACTATTACAAATAATTTTCAGTAATTATGTTTTCAGATTTTGTTCTAAAAATTTTTCAAATAATAAAATTTGTAAATAAGTATGTTTAAGTATTCCGTTTTGTAACGAAAAAATATATAATCTTTACAAGTTAACATGTTTATTCTAAATATAGGGTATAAAAAGGATACGAAATTGCTAAATAATTTTGAAAGTTTTGACAATTCAGAGACTGCAACAAAAAAAGATATAGTTATTCAAGAAAGAGTTGAGCTGGTATCTTCTCACATGTATAAGCAGTTTTTAGATTATCAGCATTCTACGGTTAACACGAATGACATATTTTCCAGAATGTTGGATTGTCTTGAGCTCGTGTCTAATAATCTTAAACAATCATTTTCATCCAGAGGTGTAACTACCCAAAATATTTATGTGGAGTCCGATGCATTAAAATCAGTAGCGTTAATAAATATTTTGTGGCATAAAATGAGCTTTACTACACGTTGTAATTTTCAGCCTCAGGCTTTATTTAGAGAAGATGGCAGACATATATTTTCTAACCGAATTATGGCCATTCGCGGTAATTATAATGAACTGATTAAAGACGCAAAAGATAGAGAGGAAGAGATGGTCAAGCTTTTAGAAAATGAGATTGCTTCATTATATGTTCCTGCTGATCAAAATCAAAAGTGCGTTTTTAAAATTAAGCATACCGGACAGGAATTTACATTAAATCAAATTGATGCTCCACGCGAGGTTGTGTTAAAAGTTGTCGAAACAGTTTGTGGCGGAGGTTTATATCATCAGGATGGTTCGTTGAAGAGTTTTATTGTTTAACGTAATTTTTAATTTAATTTAAATTGTTGACTAGAATATAAAAGTAATTATTATATTAAATAAGGATGTTAGGTGTATTAAAATGAAGTTAGTAGAGAAACTTAAAGAATATGAAAATCAATATTTATTTATACGCTGGGCTACAGGCGGTGAATATGGTAAATTGATGTTTGTTGGAGATGATTTCATTGAGTTTAATATTATTGATATTGAAACAATGGAATATCGTGAGACAATGTTGATATACAGCCCTTTGATTTTAGAAGTGTCAATTGGAGGTGCTGATATTGCAAGAATAGTTGCAGAGGTTTCTTCTCAGATAAGTGTAAATGAAAACTAAGTCCATTGAATCTCAAGTAGATTTATATATCGTGTGATATGTTAACTACAAGTAAAGTTGTTAAGGGTAAAAAAAAAGTCACAACTCTTTGCGACTTGAACAATAATCTTGGGAGGAGATTTTGGGATAGTTTGTACATGCATGATAATTCAATCATGTCAAATTCGTTACATTTAAAATATAAAATTTAACAAAAATTTACAAATTTAACTTTTTATATTATAATAAAATTATGGAAAAAGATTTAAATATACTTGTAATAAACGGTCCAAATATAAATATGTTGGGGGTAAGAGAGCCTGAGCAATATGGTTCTAAGTCTTATAAAGATTTAGAAATGGAACTGCATGAGTATTCTTTTGAGCTTGGTGTGAATTTAGAAATTTTCCAAAGTAATTTTGAGGGGGAAATAATTGATAAAATTCAGTATGCTCTTGGCAATTTCGATGGAATTATACTCAATGCAGGAGCTTATACACATACGAGTGTTGCGATTCGTGATGCTTTAACTTCTGTAAAAATCCCGACTGTAGAGGTTCATATTTCAAATATTTATAAAAGAGAAGAATTTAGGCATAATTCAATGTTTGCAGATGTTTGTGTGGGACAAATTACAGGTTTTAAAATTGATAGTTATAAATTAGGGCTTCAAGGGCTGGTTAATTTTTTAACCAGTGCTAATGACTAATCCAAGTTAGGATGCAGATATTTTAAGGCAAATGTTGTTAATATAGACTATTTAACGTGCTATTTTTTAGCAACAAATTCTTGATGAACTTTTTCAATCATTTTTAAAGTTTCATCTTCTGTATGGGTTTTTGCATAATTATCAATAGCTCTATTTAATTCTTGAGCCAATTTTGGATTTTTTTCAAGGAATTTTAAGTCATTTTCAATTGAATCTGATGAAATTTGAGATTTACCTAAAGATGCTTCTGGTACATTGGCCAAATCTTTAATTTCTTTAGATTCAGTTGGGCTAACCGGGGTTTCTTCCTGAACAGTTTCCGGCTGTACAGGTTTTTGGATACCTTTGAAGTTTACACTGTTGATATTGTTGTCTATTTCTCTCATAGTATCACCTTACTTTCAGAAGATTAACTTCATTCTCTATCATCATGTTATGGTTTCTGTTTAGAAAACACCTAAATAATATTTTTTGCTACTTTAAAGTACAAAAAATTACAAAAATTTACATGTAATTCTTCAATAATTTTTCATGTTATGATGTATTATATACTATAAAAGGATGTAATGCAAATTATGAATTTAGAAAAATTGGTGAAAAATTTATGGTGGGCTATAACAGCTTTTAAAACTATTAATGATTTACCTGATTCTGTTGTTTTTATAGATTCTGAAGGATTTGTAAAACGTGCAAATCGAAAGGCTTTTGAATGTTTTGGATTTACAATTGAAGAAACAAATCCTATAAAAATTGAAGATTTTATTAAAGAAGGTTTAACTGCGGTACATAATTCTATAAAATATCAAAGACCTGTTGCCGCGACCGCAACAATTCCCGGCAGAGAATTTTATGTTGAATTGAACGCAGTAAAAAAAGGCAGTGGTTTTTGTTTGACTATCAGGGATTTAACCAGACTCACTAATGAGATTGTAACTGAAGAAAAAATTGCAAAATTCAATAGTGAGAAAAATGCTATGCTTGTTAAGCTAGAAGGTGATATAAAATCTCCGATTACATCTATTTCAGGATTTTCTCAAGGGCTTTTAGATGGTCTTGGTGGCGAGTTAACTGAAAAACAAACCAAATATATTAAAATCATTAATTCAAATTCAAACGAACTTTATCATTTTATGGATAAGTTATTGGAATTTACCTATGCAGAATCTTCATTATATGAAGCAGTATATCAAAATTTTGATATTGTAGAAGTTTTTAAAGGTATAATCAAAGATTTTGAGCCTGAGCTGGAGGCTAAAAAACTGGCATTTGATTTTGATTATGATAGTATTGATAAACGTACTGTATATACAGATTTTAAAGCGATACAAAAAACCTTGCGTAATATCTTGGAAGTAGCATTGGCTATGACTGACACTGGATATATTATTGTGAAGTTACGTCTTCCGGATGAAAAAACTGCGGCACGATTTGGTTTAAAATCTCCAGAACAGCTAAAAGGGTATATTCATCTTTCTGTTAAAGATACGGGAATTGGTGTTCCTGAAGAGGATATGAAATATTTATGCGAACCCTATGCTCAATTGGAAAGTGGTAAGAAGAACTTTTTAAGATCATTAAAACTCGGAACTGCAACTATATTAGCCAAAAGAACCGGTGGAAATATTTTTGTTAGTTCTGAAGTTATGAAGGGCACAATGTATGATATAGTTTTCCCTATTGAAAAAGGAAATAGATGAGCAGCGTAATTTTAAAAAATATTAGAAAAACATATGATAATAACAAAACTGTTATAAATAATGTTAATTTGGAAATAAAAGATAAGGAGTTTATAGTCCTTGTTGGTGCTTCCGGCTGTGGAAAATCTACTTTATTGAGGATGATAGCTGGATTGGAAGATATTTCTGAAGGCGAAATATATATTGGAGAGAATAAGGTTAACAATATTGCTCCAAAAGATCGTGATATTGCGTTTGTTTTTCAGAGTTATGCTCTCTACCCGCACATGACTGTACGGGAAAATATTGCATTCGGATTGAAGATGAGGAAAGTTGATAAGGCGACTATAGAAAAAAAAGTTCAGGAAGCTGCGGAAATTCTTAATCTCGGTGAGTATTTAGATAGGAAGCCAAAACAACTTTCAGGAGGACAACGTCAACGTGTTGCTTTAGGAAGGGCAATTGTCAGAAATCCTAAGGTGTTTTTGATGGATGAACCTTTATCTAATCTTGATGCTAAACTTAGGGTGCAAATGCGTTCTGAAATAAAAAAATTACATGAAAAACTTCAGACAACATTTATTTACGTAACGCATGACCAAACAGAAGCTCTTACTATGGGAGATAGAATTGTTGTTTTAAATAATGGAGATATTCAGCAGGTTGATAGCCCTGAAGAAATTTATAACAATCCTAAAAATACATTTGTTGCTGGATTTGTTGGATCTCCACAAATGAATTTCATTAATGGTAAAGACTTAGGTTTAGATGAAAATATTTTATATGGGATTCGTCCTGAAAAAATGATTAAATCAGATGGAGATATAAACTTGACTGTAGAAGTAGAAATTTCAGAAATGTTGGGAAGTGAAAAAATTGTCTACTTTACTATAGGTAATAACAAATGTTCTGCAAAGCTAGATGCAGATTGTAAAATTGATAAGAATATAAATTTGTCAATCAAGAGTTCTGATTTATATAAGTTTGATGCCAAAACAGGTAATAGAATTTATTAATATTAGTGAATGTCTTTTATTGCAGTTAATAAATCATTGAACACTTTACTGATGAGATGAAATTGAAATATAAGCTTTTAGTATCTTATTTTCAACAGTATCGTTTATTGCTTTTTGAAGTTTATCCAGCGGGTAAGTGGTAGATAAACCTGAAACTTTAACTCTTTTTGACTTTAAAAGTTCTAACGAATCTTTTAAATCTGATGGGGATGGAGAATAGCTTCCTAGGACAGTCAATTCTCTATAATAGATTTCGTTATTTTGATATCCGTTATTTTGTGGCGTGCTGGAAAATACTAAGATTTTCCCACCGTCTCTGACATATTTAAGAGCTGTTGCAATAGCCTTATCTGAACCTGATGTCATAAAAACTCCGTCGGCTTTTATGCTTTCACACATTTCAGGAACCAGGAAAGCTTCAATTCCAAGATTTTTTAATAACTCAACTCTGGAAGAAATTAAATCACATCCTATAACATTCATACCAAAAGCCTTAAGTGCTTGAGCCATCAAAATTCCGATAGAGCCGAGCCCGATTACTAAGGCTGTTGAGTTTTCTCTCAGATTTGTTCTTTTAACAGCTCTGATACAACAAGCCAAAGGTTCATAAAATGCAGCTTCATCATTAGTAAGATTTTGTGGTTTAAGGTAGGCGACATTTTTTAGATGTTCTTCTGAAACAAAAACATATTCACTAAATCCTCCAGGTTTGATATTTGTTTCTTTAAAATGTCTGCACATTGAAATATTACCGTTTTTACAGTATTCACATTTACCACAAGGAATATGATGCGAAGTTACAATAGTATCTCCGCATTGAAAATTTGTATCAGAATCAATTTCAATTATTGAAGCAACAATTTCATGTCCCAGCACTGTGCCGTTTTTGGAAATACCTTGTTTAAGTTTAACTATATCAGAGCCGCATAGTCCGCATCCCAAGACTTTAACTATAGCACCTTTTCTTTCGTTTAATTTTTCATCTTCACGTTCTTTTATCACAATATTTTTATTTTCGATTTCAGCAGCTCTCATATTTGTCCTCCTAGAAAATTGTAACATAAAAAGCCGGATTTTTTCCGGCTTTTTCATGTGTATTTATATGTATAGCTTTATTAAGATTTTTTTGCAGAATCTTTCTTATACTCTTCAATTGCAAGTATGGTACAAATTATTAAGCAGATAATTCCAGAAACCAACCAGAAGTAAATTGCACCATCCCAATTTTCCTGTCCGTTTTTACCGAGTTTGTCAACTAAAAATCCTGTACCTGTAGCTGACAGGAATGCTCCAATATAGCCAAATGTTCCGGTGAAACCTGTAGCGGCTGAGGCAACTTTTTTGGAACTTGATTCTACTGCACAAAGTCCTCCAATCATCATTTGAGGTCCGTAAGTAAATGCTCCTAACAAACCTATGATTACATAATCTAAAGGTCCTATTGTATTGAATTTTAATGCAATTATACAAATAATGACACCAACAAGATAAATTAAATTAACAGGAGCTCTTTTCCCTTTAAATAATTTATCTGAGATAAGTCCTGCACAAATTGTACCGCAAATTCCAACTAATGGTAGGGATGCAATCTTATTTGTAGCAGAAGCCAGAGAATCCCCTTTTGCTTTACTCAAGTACATAATCATCCAATCTTCTGCCCCAAATCTAATCACATAAACAAAGATATATGCAATGGCAAGCATCCAAATGGTTTTATTACATAAAATATATTTTTTGAAAATTTGAACATAAGACATATCGTCTTCTGCTTTTTTTTCTTCTGCAGATTGTTGTTTAACAGGTTCGTTTCTATAAACTTCAACATCAGGCAGTCCTAAAGATTGTGGTCTGTCTCTAAGTCTGTCAAATAACCATATTGCAGTTATAATTGCTAAAGCTCCTGGAACTAAAAATGCTGCTCTCCAACCAAAATGAGCTGCAATATGGCCGGCAATAATAAAACTTAAAAATGTTCCTGTTTGGTGAGAACAAGACCATAATGACCATTTAGTACCACGTTCTGAGTTTGAATACCAGTATGTTAAACTTTTCGCAACAGCAGGAAATCCGGCAGATTGGAACCATCCGCTTACACCCCATAAGAATGCTAAAGTCCATAGTAAAACTATTGCAGACATTTTAGTACTTAGTCCGAGTATAGCTACAGCATTTGGAGCTAGAGCAAAAAGAATATTTGCAAGTGCTGTCATTAAAAGTGCTGTAGGCAAAAATTTTCTTACATCAGAGCCGTCAGCCAAAACTCCGTTTACAAATTTACCAATACCATAAGTTAGGTAAAGAGAGCTGCCTAACAGGCCTAATTCCGTTGCAGAATATCCGAATTCTTTCATAATTCCAGGTAGTGCAACTGCGATATTTTTTTTGCAAAGATAGAATATTGTGTAACCTATAAAACAAGCATAAAATATTCTTAATCTCCAATGTTTATACATAGAATCTACTTTTTCAGAATCTTGTATAGTGTCTTGAATTGGAGGCTCTTTATAAAATGCCCCTAATCTTTTTAACATAATTTTTATTCTCCTATTTATTCTTAATTACTTGAATATTTCTGGTTTCTGTTAATTCTTGTCTGGCGTTTTTAATAATTTCTTTTTTTTCTTCGTCTAAACTATGACCATTAACTAATCTGTCAATAAATCCTGTATTTAATTTGGTTGCTTTTTCCAGAGCACCTATTTCTTCTAGTACAGGTTTTATTTGATTAAAATCATATCCAAAAGTTTGTTTGGAATTGTATATAAGCATATCTCCTTCTTGAGAAGTGATAGGTTCTCCTCCTTGTTCAAAATATAATTTAAAAACAGACTTTAAATCTTGAAGTTCTGATTGGAGGGTTGTTATTGTTTGTTGTATTCTCAAAAATCTTTCAAATAAATATTCAACATTATCCAGCTGTTTATTTTCCCAGTCGAATTTTTGTAAGTAAAGCTTTTTTAATTTTGGGTAAGCTAAAGCTAATCCCATAGTATCACCCATTGCACGATGGTGATCTTTTAATTCAACTTTAAATTTTTCGGTTAGAGCATTTAACCCGTGGGCTTCAAGTTCAGGATAAACCTCTTTAAACATTTGTTGAGTATCAATTCTTTCGTTTTTAATTTCATTACCTGTAACTCTTTTAGATGCTTCATTTATAAATGTATAGTCAAAGATTGCATTATGTGCAACTATGGGATAATCTCCAATAAATTCCAGAATGTCAGGCATTATTTCTTCTTCTGTAGGTGCATCTGCTACCATATCAGCAGTGATACCGTGAATTGCAATACTTGATTTTCGAATATGTTGTTGCGGATTAATAAGTGTTTGAAATTCATCTTTTATTTTTCCATTTTCTAAACGTAAAGCCGCAAATTCGACCATTTTTTCTCTAGTGTAATCTAATCCTGTTGTTTCAGTGTCTAAAACTATCTCAATTACTTTTTTTCTTGCCATTTCTTTGTCCTAATTAGTGCTATATAGATGATAGCACAAAAATTTTTTCCATGATAGAATATGAAGTGTTAGTTAACTTTATGGGGTAAAATTATGGCAAATGTAATTGATGTAAATGATGAAATATTTGAACAAGAAGTTGTAAATTCTTCAATACCTGTCGTTGTTGATTTTTGGGCAACTTGGTGTGGACCTTGTAGAAAGCTCGGGCCGGTTATAGATGAAATTGCTGAATCCTATGATGGAAAAGTTAAGTTTGTGAAAGTTAATACAGAAGAAAATTTAGAAACTGCAAAGAAATATTCCATCAGCGGACTCCCTAGTCTTTTAGTTTTCAAATCAGGGGAAGCTGTTGAAAGAATGACCGGTTTAATGCCAAAATCTACAATTATTTCCAACATTGAAAAGCATATTTAATTTGTTTGTATAAATTTTTGAAAAATAACATGGGCATTGTCCATGTTATTTTTTGTGTAACAAATTGTTAAATAGCTTTAATATTTACCTGATTCAACTAAAGTTTTTGGTGAAAATTCCGATAATTCTATATGTATAACTTTAATGGATAAAGGGCAAATATAGTGAAAGTTTCATCAAAAGAACATTCGAATTTAGGAACCTCAGATAATACAACTGGGGTTACTATTGATGCGGATTTAGCTGCTCAGTATAATCCTCGTGTAGTTGAATATGCCCTTAAATTAAAAGCAAAAAACGGGAATAAATATTCAGATGAATTTTATCTTGAATATGCCAGAAATATTGACTTACAAGAAATGAACGGAAAATATGGGCTTGGATTGGCTCAAATGGCTGCAGCCTGTCCTATTCAAGACTCTGATTGGGCCGGTTATTCCTATGAAGAAATTCTTCAAATGGAGAATAATGGTTATAAAATTCCTGAAGAAGTTTTATTATGGGCGCATGCTCAGCAAGAATCCGATGTTACTGCTTACGAAGTTATTACAGGTAGTGTAGAAACAGATGATAGCAGTTCAACAGATGAAGTTACCGGAGATTTTGATTTAAATAACTTGCAAAAAAAAGCTAAAGAATACACAACAAAAAGTGAAAAAGCAGAGGAGCAAGCTCAAAAGAATTTAGAAGAGTTTAATACCTTAAAAGCAAAAGCTTCTAAAATCAAACAAGAAAAAGAAAATACTTATCAAGATTCTATGAAAGAGATTACCAATCTTACTAATGAATGGAAAAAACTTGATGAAAAAAGTAAAAATGGCTCATTGTCAGCATCAGAACGAAAAAGATATCAAGATTTGAGCAGGATGCTGGGTAATGAGAGTTCAATAATGGATGATATTCAGGTTGACAGTAAAGATTTGGATGATTTACTATCATCAATGAATTTGTTGATGACTGGTGCAAATGATAATATTACATTAGCAAATGATACCATTAAGGCTGCAAATGATCTTGCAGGATTTCAAGTAAATTATAATTCAGAACAAAAGACTTATAATACATCAGGTATTGTGTATTCAAACTCCGGTCTTTTAACAGATTTATTGTACGGTGCTCCTGGCTCTACCATACAAAGAATTGCGCTAGATGCAGGTACAGAGTTGGCTCAACAGTCAGATGATATAATTACTGATATGAATACTCCTGAAAGCACTGAGTTGAACCAATTTGCAACAGAATATACAACTGAGGCTAAAAGAGTTCAGGAAAATGTAAAAAGTGTAAATGGCAATAATGATGAGAGTAAAAAAATGCAGGTTCAGGATGAAAATTCAACTCAGAATGCTGCAACAAACAGTGCTGTTAATCAACCCGTCCAACAAGTAAATAAAAATTCTCAAAATAGTGATAACACTAGTAACGTTTCAAAATCTACAGGTAATAAAGATACTGAAGTTAGTAATGGAGGTAAAAATCCTAACTTCTTCGTATTACCATTGGGTGGCAGACCTGAATTGGCGCTTTTGGCAACAACTACATCAATAATCTCAACGGCAAATCTTAGAAATAAACAAAAAGATGTTAATAATACAGAAAAGAAATTAAAAAAAGATTTACAAAAGACAAATAAAGAAGTTCAAAAGGTTTCAAGAGATGCAGATAGAATAGAGAAAAAGCATGCAGAATTTGTGCAAAGGGCAGACGCATATTCTGCTCAATTAGAAATGCTTGTGGCTGCTGAAGAAGAAAAACAACTTGCGGCACAACAGGAAATGGAGAAAAAAGCTCAAAAACAAGCAGGTTCTAATTCTGTTGCTTCACAAAATCCTGTCAATGGTCAAAATAATGCAGCAAATACGACAGTTGCAGCCGGAACTATGGCTAATATGCAAGGAGTAAATTCTACTCAAGAAGAAGAAACAGAACAACAAACTCCTGAACAATCTCCTGAAATTGATGCTGTGATGAAACAGTTAAATTATTTATCTTCAGCTGACCAACAAATCATGGCTTCACTTGTTAAACCAATAGCTAAAGCAAAATCTTCAGTTGCAGCAAATCAAAAGTCAGCAAAATCATTAAAAGCTCAAAATGCTAGTCTTGATGAGAGAAATTCAAATAATAAAAAGGTTCAACGTAACACAATCATCTGTGGCGGTATGACTACTGCGATGGGAGCATATAATATGGCTGTAGCTGTACCTTTGTTGCATACCGGAATTGCAATGTCATCATTCCCTCCAACGGCAGCTACTGGTGCGGCTTTGGTTGCATTTGCCACAAAATGGATTATTATTGCATCTTTGCAGCTTAGTTTGGGCCCTGGAGCAATTGCTTCTGGTACTGTCGGACTTGTGGCCAGCGGTGATGTATCCGATGATATAAAAGAGCACGATAAGACTTATGCTGATGTTTTAAAAGCTTCAAATGCTAATAATAAAGCTTTAAGACTTGCAAATAATGTAGTAACTCAATCAGAGCAAATTGTTGCTCCTGATCCTGCAAACAGTGGTCCAAAATTCCAAAAGAACAATACTTCAGATAATATTATGAATAGTGATTTATCTACTTCAAGAACTGAAGTAATGACATTTAAGGATATTAAAGATATTAATAATATTCCTCAAGGTCCTACTAACTTGAGTAATCCGTTGAATGATACTAAGAAATCTTCTCAGAATTCAAATGAGCCAATTCAGAATGATACAACTAGTAATTCTAATCAGGTAAATGAAACTGTAAAAGCTTCAACATCAGGTATATCAAGAACTAGTGCAACTACTTCTGCTGAAAATAAGCAACAAAAGACATTTACAATACAAAAAAATGAAGCAAATACAACTGGTGCTAATAATTATGTAAATCAGTCAAATATTGGGGCACGTGAAAATGCCGCAGAATCTATATCCGCACAACAAGTTAATGCTTTGCAAAACAACGGTATACAATCTTCTACTGCTCAAATTCAGCAAAATTCATTGGCTACAGGAAGAACTCAAGCAGTGGCAAAAGTCGGAGCTGCTAAGCCGACTAATATTGCATTTGCAGCTTCTCAGTCTGCAAGTGATAAAAATCAAAAATCTTCAGAAGTAATGCAATTAACAACTCAGGAAACAAACACAACATTAACAACCGGAGAGACTTCAACAACTCAAGAAACAAATACAACATCAACAACCGGCGAGACTTCAACAACTCAAGAAACAAACACAACATTAACAACCGGCGAGACTTCAACAACTCAGGAAACAAATACAACATCAACAACCGGAGAAACTTCAACAACTCAAGAAACAAATACAACATTAACAACCGGCGAGACTTCAACAACTCAGGAAACAAATACAACATCAACAACCGGAGAAACTTCAACAACTCAGGAAGAAAATGTTGAAGAGATTGCAAAACAGGAAAATACTAAGATAATTGCTCAAGATACTAAAACATCTCAAGAGAACTTGGCTGAACAGATAAATTCACTTGAAAATGCTAATCAGACAGCTGCAGATAATTCTGAAAAGGTTGATGAAATTCTTAAAAATAATATGACTAAACTTTCTAGTCTTCAACAGCAATTTGAAAATCTTAATTCTTCTATTCAAAACGCAAATCCGGATGAAGTTACAGATGAAATAAATCCAGTAAAAGCTGAACTTGAATCCGGTTCAGATAGAATTAACACAATTATTACAAATAATAACAATCGTATTAATATGATTTCACAACCGGAAGAAGAAGTTCTTGGGGTTGATGACAATATTGATATTGAAACTCAAGACACATCTAATGAAGTTCCTGCGGTAGTTAATGAAGAAGATGATGAAACTTCTGAAGATACTAATATTCTTGCAGCTTCAGCTTCAACGAATGCCAATGTGAATGCAACTACTATAACTGATGATAAGGCAGATCGAAAACTTTCTCGATTCAATATGGATAGTATAATTGAATCTAAAAAGAAAAAGAAAAAAGTTCTTGCTGTTTCTGCAGCTAAAGGTGGTAAAGCTTAATAAAAAGGCATTTAATCAAAATAAAAAGCGACAGGGAAATGCCTGTCGCTTTTGAATGTTGTATCAAATCAAATTATTTTGATTTTTTAGCTGTAGGATAATAATCTCTTACAACACCTTCAAATGCATCGATATAAATCTGTTTAATATCTGACATTAGAGGGTATGCAGGGTTAGCTCCTGTACATTGATCGTCAAATGCTAATTCAACCATTTCGTCAAGTTTTTCGTAGAAGTCTTTTTCATCTACTCCAAAGTCTTTAATTGAATTTGGTAAGTTGATATTTTTCATAAGTTTATCAACTGCCTCAATTAGCAATTCAACTTTTTCGTCGTCATTTTTGCCGCCCAAACCTAATTCATCTGCTACCTGAGCATATTTTGTCTTAGCATTAGGATATTTGTATTGAGGGAAAATGGCTTGTTTTTTCGGACAATCTACAGCGTTATATTTAATAACTTGTCTGATAAGAAGTGCATTTGCAACGCCATGTGGAACATGGAACATTGCGCCCAATTTGTGAGCCATAGAGTGGCACAATCCTAAGAAAGAGTTAGCGAATGCCATACCTGCAATTGTTGCTGCATAATGCATTTTTTCTCTTGCCATAGGGTCATTAGCACCTTCATTATATGATCTTTCCAAATATCTGAAGACTAATTTTGAAGCTTCCAATGCATTTGAATTTGTAAAGTTTGTAGCCATACAAGATACATAAGCTTCTAATGCGTGAACTAAAGCGTCAATACCTGAAGCTGAAGTTAAGCCTTTTGGCATACCATCAACAAAGTTAGGGTCTATAATAGCCATATTTGGAGTTAAAGCGTAATCTGCGATTGCATATTTTACGTGAGTTTCATCATCTGTGATGATAGCAAATGGTGTAACTTCTGAACCTGTACCTGATGTTGTAGGAATAGCAACCATAGTAGCTTTTTTACCTAAATCAGGAATTCTGCAAATTCTTTTTCTGATATCCATGAATCTCATTGCAATATCTTCAAAATTTGTTTCAGGTTGTTCATATAATAGCCACATAATCTTAGCAGCATCCATAGGAGAGCCGCCACCCAAAGAAATTATTACATCAGGTTCGTAAGGTCTAATCATTTCCATTGCCTGATTAATAGTTGATAATGTTGGATCCGGTTTAACATCAAAGAAGATTTGATAATCAATACCGATTTCATCTAAGACATTTGTAATATTATAAACAGCTCCTGAATTGAATAAGAATCTGTCAGTTACAATAAATGCTCTTTTCTTTCCTTCAAGTTCGCGAAGAGCTAAATCAATAGCACCACGTTTAAAGTAGATTTTTTGAGGAACTTTAAACCATAACATGTTTTCTCTCCTTTCAGCAACTGTTTTGTAGTTTAATAAGTTTTCAACACCGATGTTACCGGAAACGGCATTTTTACCCCAAGAACCACAACCAAGAGAAAGAGATGGTTCTAATTTAAAGTTAAACAAATCACCGATACCGCCTTGAGCAGATGGAGAGTTAATTAGTACACGACATGCCGGCATTCTTTCAGCAAATTTGTCAACTCTTTCCTGATGACGAGTATCTGTGTAAAGGTCTGCAGAGTGTCCTGCACCACCTTTAGAAACTAGTTCATAAGTCATTTCGGTTGCTTCATCGAAATCTTTAGCTCTGTACATTGTTAATACAGGAGATAATTTTTCTCTTGAGAATGGATCGTTCCAATCAACTGCAGGTCTTTCAGCTAATAAAATTTTTGCAGTTTCAGGAACTTCGAAGCCTGAAAGTTCAGCAATTCTATGTGCACTTTGTCCTACGATGTCAGGGTGTGCAGTACCACGTTTAGGATCAATGAATGGAAGATCTATCATTTTCTTTTCTTCAGCTTCATTAATTAGATATGCACCTCTGTATATGAATTCTTTTTTTACTTCTTCGTATATTTTGTCAACAACAACAACAGACTGTTCTGATGCGCAAATCATACCATTATCAAAAGTTTTTGACATAAGTATTGAAGAAACAGCCATTTTGATATCAGCAGTTTCATCAATAACAGCTGCAGCATTACCAGGTCCAACACCTAATGCAGGGTTTCCTGAAGAATATGCAGCTTTAACCATTCCTGGACCACCTGTTGCTAAAATGCAAGCTATATCAGGGTGTTTCATTAATTGATTTGATAAATCAATTGATGGTACATCAATCCATCCGATAATATCTTCCGGAGCTCCAGCTTTAACTGCAGCGTCTAAAACGATTTTTGCAGCTTCGATAGTACATTTTGTAGCTCTAGGGTGTGGTGAAAATATAATAGCGTTTCTTGTTTTTAAGGCGATTAATGATTTAAAAATAGCAGTTGATGTTGGGTTTGTAGTAGGAACAATACCTGCTAGAATTCCAAGAGGTTCTGCAACTATTTTAATTCCGTTTGCCTTATCTTCTTTAATAATACCGCAAGTTTTGGCATTTTTGTGTTTGTTGTAAATGTATTCAGAAGCAAAGTGATTTTTTATAATTTTGTCTTCTAATACACCCATACCTGTTTCTTCAACAGCCATTCTTGCTAGAGGAATACGAGCTTTGTCTGCTGCTGTTGCAGCTGCTTTAAAAATTTTATCAACTTGTTCTTGAGAAAAAGTTGAATAAAGTTTTTGAGCTTTTTTTACTCTTTCAATGAGTAATTCTAAATGTTCAGCGTTGTCAACCAACTCAGACTTAGTTAAAGCCTTTTCCAGGTTTTCAACAGTCTTTTTGCTTTTTGTTGTCATATTTTTTCTCCTTTTTATACCACAGCATTTTACTATTAATATTAATGTCTGTATAATTTGTGAAATTTATCACAATTACATTTTACAGTAAATATGTCATGAAATCAAGTGTAAGATTTACAATCTTTATCTTTTCTTTATCTATAGGCTAAAGTTGCTCTAATAAAGAGTTTTAACAGTTTTTATGTCTGTTTATTACGGTTTTGCGTGGAAAATTTTATTATTTTTAATAAAAAAAGAGTCTCTATCGAGACTCGTTGGAATTAAGAATAGCTGGAAGTATGAAAAAGATTAATTATATTAAACTTGTTTCGTCGAATTTTTACAATTAGCCATTATGCTAATATAATCCTCCGGTTGGGGGATTATTTGTTGAAAAACTAATTATCCAATATAAATTTACAGGTAAGTAAATGTCTCTAAGGTTCAATAATAAGTGTACTTTGGGCACTTTATCCTCAAATGCACTATTTTTCTATGTTTTAAACTTGTTCATAAAACTTTACAATTAGGGTTGACAAAAAATATTTTATAGTTTATAGTGAAAGTGTTAGATGAAGTGTTAAATGAACACTTAATAACAAAGGAGGTAATAGATATGATTACAGTAAATCCTATAAATTTAAATACACAAAGACAAATTTCATTCAATGAAAGAAATATAAATAATAATTCTAAAGTTGGTTTAATGTCATTAGACAAAAATGCAAAAAACAAAATCAATTTTGAAAAAGATTTATTTATTACACAAAAAGCAGACCCTGTTCAATCTAACCCATTGAAAGCTATAGGGTACAATATTGTAAAGGCTTATAATATACTATGCACTCCAAAAAGGCGTGCAGCCCAAACCGAATCTAATTACATACACTTGCCATATATGGCATAGTGGTCAAAAAGAAAGACTTAACTCTTTCATTTACCCCACTTTATAACTAAAGCAATTACCCCAATTGCTGAAGTTTTTTTTAGAAATTTGATATATCCTTTCTTTGTAATAAAAGAAAGGATATATTTTATGAATGAAAAAATTAAAGAAATAAGGCAGGATACCCAGAAAGCAGAAGATTTTTTTACAAAAAGACTTGCTTATACGCTTGGACCTGTTGAGCTTAAGAATTTTATGGAAAAAGGCGGGGTAAAAGTTGTTGATGTAAGGTTGAAAGCTGATTACGATATTGCACATATCCCTGGGGCAATATCAATACCTAAAGATGAATTAGATAAGCGCCTTACAGAGCTGTCAAAAGATGAAATTACAATAGTATATTGTTATAATCAGCAATGTCATTTAGGAGATAATGCGTGTCTTATTCTTGCTGAGTATGGGTATCCTACAATGCTTATGGAAGGTGGTTTTAAGGTTTGGGTGGAAGATTTTCGCTTTGCTACAAGTCAAAGCTAGTGAAATCTTAAGGTATAAAATATTTGAGGCGGAATATTCCGCCTCAAATATTTTATTAGGACAAGTGCCTTTATTTTTTATTTGAAATCCTTATTTTTGACATTTTTGTATGTTTATAATAATCTAACTATACATTGCATATTATATTTGCAATTTTGGAAATTCGGTTATGAAAAAGAAAATATTAACAAGCGCAATATTACTTGGATTATTGATAGGTGAAACTTCATGTTTTACGCCTGTTTGTTTTGCGAAGATTTCACTATTTTCCAGAAGGGAAAAAAAAGAAGCTTATTATTTTGATGTAGCAACATCCAGTTTTGATATGAAACAATATGAGCTTGCAATCGAATATTATACAAAAGTTATTGCTCTAAATTCTCAAAATTCGGAGGCTTATACAAAGCGCGGAAATGCGAAGTATATGCTTGGGCAATATAAAGATGCTGTAAAAGATTATACGAAAGCTCTTGAAATAGATCCTAATCGTGAAAATATTTATTATAATCGAGGAATAGCAAAATCAAATTTGAAAGCTTATAATGAAGTAATAGATGATTATACAAAGGAGCTGGAGGTTAATCCTAAAAATATAAATGCTTATTTGAACAGAGGGACGACAAAGGTTTTGCTCGGGCAGTATGACTCTGCTATTGAGGATTTCTCAAAGGTGCTTGAGCTTGATAATAAAAATGAAACAGCGTATTATAACCGAGGAATTGCAAAACGTAATAAAAAAGACTATAAAGGTGCAATAGAGGATTACTCAAAAGTTATCGAAATTGATAAAGATAATGTTGATGCTTATAACAATAGAGGAGTTGCTAAATATTACCTAAACGATTATAGTGGCGCAATTTCTGATTATTCGAAAGTTATTGAACTTAATAAAAATTTCAAAAAAGCTTATTACAATAGAGGTCTTGCTAAATTAGGTTTAAAAAAATATGAGGATGCAATTTTAGATTTTACAAAAGAAATTGAGGTTAATCCGCAGAATGATTTGGCGTATTATGATAGGGGAATTGCTGAGAGCAATTTAGACCACTATGTTTCTGCAATAGATGATTTTACAAAAGCTATTGAAATTAATCCAAAAAATCCTGATTATTATGCAGAAAGAGGAGCTCTCATCAGTAAGACTGATGGAGATTTAAAAAAAGCTGAACAAGATTTGACAAAAGCTATTGAATTAGACCCTAATGATGCAGAAAAGTATCTTACACGTGCTGTAATATTTTGCAAATTAAAACTTTATCTTGTAGCGATTGATGATTTGAATATAGTAATAAAGATGGATCCTAAAAATACTCAGGCCTATGATTTACGTTCATTCGCTATTAATACATTAAATTCCTCTGCTAAAAAATAAGTTTCAATCGTTTGTACCAGTTCCATATATAAAAACAGTGCTATAATTGCATTGTAAAGGAGAGATTTATATGGAAATTAAAATTGTAGAAAATGCAAAAGAGATTTTATGTGATGTTTTGATTATTAATAAATTTGAGGGTAAAGAGACTTCAAATGCGTTAGTAAATCGATTTGCTCCAAAATCTTTTGAAGGGAAACCTGGTCAAATTTTTGTAATTCATACTCAAAAAGAATATCCGGCAACGGAAATTTTAGCGATAGGTTTAGGTAAAGAACAAGAAATGGATAATAATATAATCCGTGAAAATATTGCAAAAGCTATAAAAAAGAGTATTGAATTGAAGGCAAAAAGTGTGGCTATTGATTTCTCTACAGATTATGAGTTTATTATTCCTGCGATTATGGGATTATCAATAGCAAATTATCATTTTGATAAATATAAAACAAAAAAGGAGCATAGAATATCTGAAGTTTATGTTTCAAATGTTTCAGGGCAGGCTGTTGAGTTGGCAAATACTATTGGGGAATCACTTAAGCTTGCTCGTAATCTGGCAAATGAGCCGGCTGCGTTTGCTACTCCGTCTAAACTTGCAGAAATTGCTCAAGGGTTAGAAGGTATTAAAACTGTAATTTATGATGAACCAAAAATAAAAGAAATGGGAATGGGGGCTTTTTTAGCTGTAGCTAAAGGTAGTTCGCAGTCTCCTAAGTTTATTCACATGAAATATACTTCTGACAATCCTAAAAAAAGAATTGCTATTATTGGTAAAGGATTATGTTTTGACAGTGGTGGGTTGGATATAAAGCCTCCTGCTTCAATGTTAAATATGAAGGATGATATGTCTGGTGCGGCTTGTGTTATTGGTGTAATGAAAGCTTTAAATAAATTAAAACCTGAAGTGGAGGTGCACGGTATCATTGCGGCTTGTGAAAATATGCCATCTTCATCATCATATAAACCGGGAGATATTTTAACTGCAAAAAACGGAAAAACAATAGAAGTTGATAATACTGATGCCGAAGGACGATTAACCTTGGCGGATGCATTGTGTTATGCCTGTGAACTTGGAGTGGATGAGGTTATAGATATCGCAACATTGACAGGTGCCTGTATGGTAGCATTGGGAACTGCAGCAGCAGGTATAATGGGTAATGATGATGAATTTATTAAAAATATTATTGAAGTTGGAAAATATTCAGGTGAAAAATACTGGCAACTCCCTATGTGGCAAGAATATCGAGATAATATGAATAGTGATGTTGCGGATATGAAAAATACAGGTACTCGTAATGGTGGAGCTTCGGCTGCTGGTATGTTCTTAAAAGAATTTGTTACAGATAGCGTAAAGTGGGCTCATATTGATATTGCTGGAACTGCATTTTTAGATAAACCGTATAAAGAGTTTTGCAAAGGTGCAACAGGAGCAGGTGTAAGAACTTTATTAAGTTATATAACTTGTCAATAATATATTCTGTAGATATTTTAAAATAGGAGTTATTTATTCAGGTAACTCCTATTTTTTGTGTATGTAAACTCTGTTCAAATTACAACTAAGTTGATAAAAAAGAGTGTTCATGTTACACTCTATAATGAAGGGAGAGACTGGGGGAAAATATAAGACATAAAAATTTTAAAGCAATACCATATATAAATTTTTTTCTGGCAGTGGTATTATTTCTTGTAATACCTAATACTTTTTGGTGTACTTTTACTACTTCAATACTTATTACATTCGCTCTTATTCAGTGGACAGGAATAAATTCTTTAATTGATTCAAAATTTCAATCACTTCCACGTTGGGTTAAAGTTATAATGGTTGTGATGTTTTTATTTATGTCATGCAGCGATATAAAAGCAAAGTTACCTGAGATGCACTTTGATGATGCTCTTAATGCTGTTGGATTTCACATTGAAATTGATAAAAAGTTAACGGGCATTTTTGATAAATATAATATTAAAGATTATGAAGAGATACAGAAGCTATCACTAAATGCCTGTAGTATGGAGAATAGGTTTACTCTTATTTTAACAAATATCAACAGAGTTGAAGAAACAGATGTAAATACTAGACAAAGAATTAAAAATTTGAAATATCGCAGGAAAAATTTTTTAACTAATATTGGTAAAATTCATCAAAGAGAAATAAAAGCTGAATTAAAACAATTAGAAATTACTAATATCCCTGATATAAGAGTCTCACCGGTTCCTCTGCATGCCCCTTACAAACGGATTATGCTCTGGGCAAATGAGATTGACAAAAATATAAAAGCCCCTAAATGTAGTAAATCATGCGCATTTAACCATATTGATACCTCATCTATTAAAATTGTTGAAGAGATTAGTTCTATTCAAAAGACGCAGGACTTAGTAAATCTGCAGCTAACTAAACTGGAAAACGAATTTGATATACTCGAAGATTTGCAACAGAAAGAAGAAATCAAATTAACTCAAAGAGGATTTTAAATTATAAATCAAATGTCTCATCATTAACTTCTCTTAAAAAATTTGTCCAGCTGTTGTAATAATCGGTAAGTGCATAGGTATATCCTACAATAATTGACTTGTACGATTGTTTCATAACAATCAAGGCGGTTATATCGGATTTTCCTGATTCATACGCTTTTTTGGATATTTCTATAAGCTGCTCTGAACTTACCAGAATTTTAGATTCATAATAATTTAAATTTTCAGCAGAGGTTAGGAATTTGTCATAAGCTGCAGCTATATCTTTTTCTGCTTTGTTTTTAACCGATTTATAATTTAATTCTGCCTGTTGTAGTTTTAGTGCTGCGTTTTGGATTTCAGGGGAATAGTTATAGAATAATGGAATATTGACAAGGCTTGCTCCAACATAGCCTCCACTGTTAAATCTCCCGTCATCAGTATGTTTAGGCATTTGATAACCGTATCCTCCACTTAAAGAGATATCCGGAATACGTTGTCTTGCAACAACTGTAAGATTTTTTTCTGCAACATCAATTTCTTGTTTTGCTATTTGGATATCATATCTGTTTTTAAGGGCTTCTTCAATAATTATTGAAATAGGTGGAAATTCCGTATCTGGAGCCGGAGTTAACATTTCATCAAAATTGTTCTCTTCTGAGAAAATTTTATCCATGCTATCGTAAGTTATGTTATTAGGATCATTGATTATTTTGTTAAAATCCGAAAGAGCACTTTTTACATTAACTTTTGCGGTATTAACCTGAGTTATCATTTGGTTTAGTGCAATTTCAGCTTGAATTACATCTATTTCCGGTACTTTGTTTGATTTGACACGTTTTTGAGCAATTGATAAAAGTTCTTCTTGTAATAACTTTTGTTGTTCAAGAGTATATAAGATGGATTTTGCAGCAACAAGATTTATATATGCTTCTCTAACATCCATTTTTAAATCGAATTTTGTATAGCCTACATTTTTTTCTACAAGTTTAAAGTTAGATTGTGCCAAATTCTTCCGGGCTTTTCTTTTTGCAATTTCAACAGTTTCACTCAAACCTATTTGGCGTGGTTCTGTCCAGCCGGATGCTCCAAAATTATAAAAAACGTCAAAAGATGGGTTTTGAAGTCTGTTAGCGGACTTTATATTATTTTTTGCAATATTTATATTCAGCTGGGCTGCTTGAAGGTCAATGTTGTTTTTTAAAGCTGCATCAATGGCCTCTTGAAGATAGACTTTTTTTACATCTTCAATTCCGCAAGATGCTGTCTGAATAAATATGCACAGTAGCAAACCCAGAATAAACTTTTTCATATAATGTTGATTATATCATAAAATTCATAATCATATATTTAGATGTAAACATCCTTGTATATATAAATTATAATACGCTTATGAATAAATTTTTTAAAGATTTGAAGTATCTTTTTTTATCTATACAGGAAAAGCAGCTTCAAAAAAAACTAAAAAAAACTACAAAAAGAAGTTTTACTAACAAGACATCGAAAATAATATTTGGTTCTGCTGCTGATGTTACCCTAAATACGGAAACGCTAAGATTGATAGAGCTTGTTAAAAGTAATGTTAAAGCAATTGTAAAAAAAGTTAATTGTAATCCTGAAGAGCTTTTAAATTATGTAAAAGCTGCTAATACTCCTGTTTATAAAATTAAAAATGCAGATAAGCTCCTTGCATTTATTCATGAAGAAGAAGGTCTTATATATGAACAAGAAGGCTTTAATGCCTTTTATCTTTCGCTAATAACATCTCAAGGAATAAAATTTAGGACAAAACCGATGTTCGTACTAAGAGAGGGTGAAATTGATAAGTATTATATGCTTCACCATTTTTACAGATGGTTTTCTTTAAAATCAGATTTGCCTGGTTTTGAATACCAAGTACAAAAAAAATTTAAACAATATTTGTTGGATAATTCTGAACAAGCTATTAATAAATTTACAATGGAGGATATTATTTCTCTGAAGGAAGCAATAGCAAGAGATCAGGAAGCTACGGAATTTGTTCTAAATTATACGAAAGAAGTTGATGGTTCCAAAAATGTGTTAACTAAAATTAAAAATTCCGGGGGAGCCGATATTTAAATAAAATGCAATTATAATTGTATTATTAGTAGAAAATGAAAATAATTACCACTTTACAAAATTGATTTTGACTGCTATAATTAGCATGTAAGAAATAAGGAAATGTTTATGAAAAAGAAAGGTGGTTAGATTATGAAATATGTATGTACAGTTTGTGGTTGGTCTACCGAAGCGGATAAAGCCCCAGAAAAATGCCCTCTTTGCGGTGCTACAACATTTAAAGAAATTGGTGGCGGTGAAAAAGTATACGCTTGTGAACATAATGTAGGCGACGGCGTTGTTGAAGATAAAGAAGTAATGGAAGGTTTAAGAGCTCATTTCAATGGCGAATGTACTGAAGTCGGGATGTATCTTGCAATGGCAAGAGTTGCTGAAAGAGAAGGTTATCCTGAAGTAGCAGAAGCTTATAAAAGATATGCGTTTGAAGAAGCTGAGCATGCTGCAAAATTCGCAGAATTATTGGGCGAAGTTGTTACTAATTCAACTAAGAAAAATCTTGAACTAAGAGCTGAAGCTGAACACGGTGCTTGTGAAGGTAAACTTGCAATTGCTAAAAGAGCAAAAGAGTTAGGTTATGATGCAATTCATGATACTGTACACGAAATGGCTAAAGATGAAGCTCGTCATGGCAAAGGTTTTGATGGGTTATTAAAAAGATATTTTAGCTAGGGTCAAAGTTTAATTATAGATTTGAAAGGCGAATCTTGGAGTTTTGAACAGGATTCGCCTTCATTATATTTTGAAAATAGCTTGGGTTTAGGGTACAATTAGAATATGAAAAAAATCTATATTATAATACTATTTATGTTGGCGGGTAAGTTACCTGTACATGCAAATGTTTGTACTGATTATATTTCCCAGAATTTATCAGCGGAGTATAAAAAGAGTATACATGTTGAACAAAAGAGTGAGTACATAGATAAATATGAAGATTATTTAGGTAAAGTTTTTATATCTTCAATAGTATATGGGGATGCAAAGCTAGAAGGTTTACATCGCAGAGGTAAAAATATAAAATATATATGTCTGATGGAAGATTATTCAAAACCTGTTTGGGGATATGTAATTCAAAAGTAAAATAATTAGGTATTCAATACATCATATATATGATTACCATTTTTTTTATTTTATGGTATTTTTATATTATGAATAACACGATAAAAATTATACTGTTTTCAATAGTATTTATAATAATAATAGGTTTATCTATTTTTGGTTTATCACAGCTCAAAGTTGATGATTTTCATAAAGCGGGAGTTGTTTTTGTAGTTGATGCGTCAGCTTCAAATCAAAAGAGATTACCTGCACAAAAAATGATTATTCGTCAACTTTGTTCAATGTTGGATCCAGAGGATCATATAAAAATGCTTAGAGTTTCTGAAGATGCATATTTAATTTTTGAAGGGTCTCCACAATCAAGTGCAGAAGTAAGAAAATCTATGGAACAATTTACCCAACTTGATTCTAAGGAATTTGGAACTGCTTATGGTTTATCCTTAAAGAAGGCTTTCAATCATGCTCTAAATTTGAAAAAAGAAGGATATATTCCTGCCGTTGTTGTTATTGGTGATTTAGAAAATGAAGGAAGTGTGGATAAGCAAATTAATTGGGATACTTTGCCAGATGAAGTTGCACAGGTGAAAAATCAAACAGGAGATTTTACAATGATGTTTCTTTTTGCTGACCCTGAAAAGCTTGATCTTGTAAAAGAAAAGTTGACACCGGTATTGGGTGAAAGGAATTTAATTATAGGAACGGAAGTAGCTTCGAATAAAGCTCTTCGGAAATTTTTATCCGCAATAGGAAGATAAGTTCGCAAGCTTACGGGAGAACTTCAGGCATGAAAGTTAGAATCAAATATTTAGATAAGATACAAGAATTTTCAAACAAATCAACTATCGTTATCGGAAATAATGATAGTTGTGATTTTATTGTAGAAGATATAAATAACGGTGCAATTATAAAACTTGTTTATACTCAAAAATATAATAATTATGTTTTGATTAATTCGACTAATACTAAGGAAGCACTATTTAATAATAAAGTTTTTTCAAAAGTTCTTGTTCCTGCGAATTTTACGGTAAATGTCGGCGATATTCCGGATTCTATAACAATACAGGTTGAAAGTGCTCCGCAGGCAGTTCAGATTCAAAATAGTACTAATAATGCAATTTCATCAAAGCCAGTTCAACCTGTAAAAACAGTTGAACGAAATAAATCAATACAAACGTCAACAAAAAATACTGCCAATGAGGCTTTTAATAATGATATTGAAACTCACAGAATTGCAATTATTAAAGAAATCGGTTATAAAATAGTAGCGTTAAAAGATGCGGTAAAATCAACAAATATAACTTCATTTATACTTAATGCAGCTATGGTAATTCTTTCTATAGTATGTTCTTTTGGTATAACAAATTTTTTATTGGGGTTGAAAGTTGATACTTCATCTTCAGTATTAAATCTTACAACAAATGTCGGTTTTCTTGTTTGTATTTCCGGTATTGTAGCGGCAATAGCTCTTATTTTAAAATTTGGTGTATATTCTCTTATGGATTTTAATCAAACTAAGAGACTTGGAGATTCTGATATTGCACAAAAGTGTATTATTTTTGTTGCTGTTGTATTTATGTTTATAGTTTATGTAATTAATTTATTCTATTACAAGGATATACCAGGGTTTTTAGCTGCATCATTTTTTATTTCATTGCTTTTTGTAGGAGCTTTGACTACTGTATCTATTGCAGGCGGATATTTCAAATTTCAATTAAAGAATTATCAATATGAATTAACAAATTGTGAATATCGAGAAGATTTTGAGTCTGTAATGAAAAGTTACAGAACATTAATTGGTAATTTTATTAATAAATTAAGTGAAAATAGAATTAATAGTGTAAAAGGAAGTCTTGTTAATTGCCAGTTAAGAATGATAATAGAGGTTTTTGTAGGGTTATTAACAGCGCCTTTTCTGGCTTATGGTGTGTCTAATACCTTAGCCGGATGTTTCCCTGAAGCTGCAAACTGGGTGAGAATTTCAGGATTAAGATTTAGTCCTATATTTCTTGTTCTTGCAACATTTTTAATTATCTTTGCATTTTTCTCATTTGTAAGGGCATTTACTATTGCAAAGCAAATTAAAGGCTCAGAAATTATAAAAATGGATGGATTCCATGATTATAACAGTCATGGTGTAACTATTCTGGGTATTGATTCTATGAGAAGTCTTAATAGAGAAAAAAATGTTGTTATGTTTATAGCATGCTTTATTATTTTAATAGAGTTTACAATGAATGTGTCGTACTTTATCACAGAAATTGGTGGTGATATTCAGGGGATGTTTCTGAGTTTTGTAACTGCACTTGTTCCAACGGCACTGTTAATTGCAGAAACTCATCTTTTGAGTTCTACTATGTATAAAATAAATAATTATAATGAGTTATTAGCTCTTCTGGATTAGAAAAATGCAAAAAGGCTTGATAACAATTGGAATACTGATTTTTGTTCTGGTAACAGTTTTTGTATTAGCAGTGGATGATTCTTCGCCAAGAAAAAAAGTTCAGTTTACAAATCAAAATCTTGTTATTAATAACGAAAATACTGAAATAAAAACTGAAGATTTAAATATTGATCTTAGTCAGGCAAATATTCAGAATAAACAGCTCCAATCGTCTAATAAAAATATTAATCTTCAGTCTAATGATTTAAAATTTAATAATACAAATACTGCAAACCAAAATATTGCTCTGAATAATACTAATAACATTTCCCGGTCAAATAATGATTTTCACAATAGGGATATAGATTTTTCTAATGAAGATGTGGGCAGTTATCAAGATACAAAACTTGATAAGCAGATTTCTGATTACGAAAAACAAAAGAGCAGATTAAAAAATATAGAAAACAGTCTTAAAGACAATCGTATTAAAAATCAAAGAACTGAGACTCAGAACAGATATATGGTGAAGAATATTGATTGGAGTACATGGAAGAGTAATTTTGTTAACGAAATTATTGATGGGAGTATGTCTATAAAATCTTTAGATACATATCCAGAGGGTTCTTGGTTCTATTATTCGTTTAATGTTGATAAAGATGGTTCTATATCCGATATAAAAGTTTCATCATTGCAAATCAGCGCAGAGGATAGAAAAAGTATTGCAAATCTTATTAAGAGTTATCAATATAAAGACATCACGGTATTTCCTGCAAATAGCAAAAGAAGCAGGGCTAAAGTTGATGCGATTGTAATGCTGGGTTCTTCAGAAAAAAAAGCCCGTCCGTCTGACTTTAATGATACAGAGAGAATAAAAATAAAGCTTCCTTAATATACTTAATCCTGTAAGATTTTTATAATTATCCAAAATACTTTACACTTCTTAATTGTATTTTTTTATTTAAAATGATAACATTTTTATTGGAAATTTAACTTAGAGGGATATATAACTATGCTTAATATAATAAAAAAGGATATATTGGCGTCAATAATAGTATTTTTAATTGCTTTACCTCTTGCTATCGGTATATCTATTGCATGTGGGCTGCCTATATATAGTGGAATTGTTGCCGGGATTATAGGTGGGATATTTGTAGGTACATTTTCCGGAAATTCTCTTCAGGTATCGGGTCCTGCTGCTGGTTTGATTCTCATAATAGTGGATATAATTCATCAATTAGGAGTTGAAAAACTTTTTTTAATAATTTTTTTAGTGGGAATATTACAAATAATTTTCGGACTTTTAGCTTTTGGAAAGTGGTTCAGAGCTATTTCTCCTGCTATTATACAAGGAATGCTTGCCGGAATAGGTATTTCAATATTTTTATCCCAATTTCACATAATGCTTGATAGCACGCCTAAAAATGATTTTTTACATAATATTCAAGATTTATTCAGTGTAATATATAATTCAGTGTTACCTTTTGACGGTTCTAATCACCATCATGCATGTACAATAGGGTTGTTAACAATTGCTATAATATTAGGCTGGAATGTATATATGCCTAAAAAGATTAAGGTAATTCCTGCGGCACTTGTTGCTATTATAGTTTCATCATTTGTAGCAAATTTGTTACATTTTGATATAAATTATATTCAAATAGGTTCAAATTTTTGGAGTGGTATTAATTTTATAAAACTTTCGGAATTTTCTAACCTAATAAATCCTGCTATTATAATAAATGCTCTTGTTATAACTTTTATTGCTAGTGCTGAAACTCTTTTAACTTCAGCTGCTATAGATAAAATGAGTGATAGATCTAAAACCAATTATGATAAAGAAATTATTGCACAAGGAATAGGGAATTCTCTATCAGGTATGGTTGGAGGATTACCTATAACAGGAGTAATAGTAAGAAGTGCAGCGAATATAAATGCTGATGCTCAGACAAGGTTGTCTGCCGTTATGCATGGGGTTTGGTTATTAATATTTGTTTCTGTTTTTCCTACGGTTTTAAATTATATACCAATTTGTGCTTTGGCAGCAATATTGGTATATACCGGTTATAAACTGGTGGATGTTAAAGCTGCAAAATACATATATAAATTAAGCAAAGGAGAATTTGCAATTTATATTATTACTCTTGTCTCAATACTTTTTACTAATTTGTTTGAGGGAATATTAATCGGCTTTGCCTGTGCTTTTATAAAGAGCGCATATAAAGTTTTAAAGGTGGATATTGATACTGAAAATATAGAACAGGAAAATAGAATCATAGCAAAGATTCATGGAAATATAACTTTTCTTCAGCTTCCTACATTGATTGATGCATTAGAAAAACTTCCGAAAGATAAAAATATAACTTTATGTACAGAAAGATTGCATTTTATTGACCATGCTTGCATCGATTATATAAAGCATTGGGAAACCGATAGGAAATCTAAAATGCAAGATTATGAAGTCTTTGTAGCGTGGGATGAAATGAGTAAAGCATATCCAACTTTTAAATGGAATACTTTCCACAAGGAACATAAAGAAAATATTCACTAATGACTAATAAAAAACGGAGTTTTAAACTCCGTTTTTTATTTAGCCAAGAATTAACTATGTAAGATTTTTGCTAAGTCTTTTTGGGGTTCAGTAGTTAGTTTTATTCTAAATTTTTCAACAAGTATTTTTAGAACATCTGGTGAAATAAATGCTGGTAAAGACGGTCCTAAAAAAATATTCTCTATACCCAGATATAGTAATGATAGCAGAATACAAACTGCTTTTTGTTCATACCATGATAGAATAAATGTTAATGGAAGTTGATTTATATTGCAATTCAAGGCTTTTGATAATTCTGAGGCTACTTTTATTGCTGAGTATGCATCATTGCATTGACCCATATCTAAAAGTCTTGGAATGCCGCCAATGTCGCCAAGGTCAATATCATTAAACCGATATTTCCCGCAGGCAAGGGTTAAAATAAGAGAATTTGCCGGGGTTTGCTGGACAAATTTTGTATAGTAATTTCTGCCTGGTCTGGCTCCATCACAGCCGCCTACGAGAAAAATATTGCTAATTTCTCCTGATTTTAAGGAGTCTATGATTTTGTTGATAACCGATAATACTGTATTGTGTGCAAATCCTACAGTTAAAATATTTCCTCCATTTATTCCTGTCATTTTTTTTAGTTTGTTATATCCGCCAAGTTCTAAAGCCTTGTCAATTAAAGGTTTAAAGTTTTTATCTTTGTCAATATGAATTGTTCCCGGATATCTTACTACTGATGTTGTATAAATCCTGTCTGCGTAGCTTTCTTTTACTGGCATGATACAATTTGTTGTGAATAATATTGGTGCCGGAATATTTACAAACTCTTTTTGTTGGTTTTGCCAGGCTGTTCCAAAATTACCTTTAAAATGAGAATATTTTTTTAATTTTGGATAAGCGTGAGCTGGCAGCATTTCTCCGTGAGTATAAATATTAATACCTGTATCTTTTGTTTGTTCTAACAATAGCGCTAAATCTCTTAAGTCATGGCCGGATACTACTATAAATGGACCCGGTTCAATATTGGTACTAATTTGAGTTGGAACAGGATTCCCATAAGTACTTGTGTTTGCCAAATCAAGCATTTCCATACATTTTAAATTGATTTCACCTGTTTTTAATACAAGATGTAATAATTCTTCCTGTGATAAATTTTTTGTAATAGCCTGTAGACCTTCATAAAAAAAACTGTCGACGGTTTCATTTTTATAACCTAAAACTCTGGCATGGTATGCATAGGCAGCCATACCTTTTAATCCAAAAAGAATAAGTGATTTTAAACTGCGGGTATTTATATCTGATTCCCATACAGTTTTTATATTAAAAATATCGTCGCGTTTTATGAATTTTTTAATTTTTTCAATGAACTCTGTAATTGTCTGATTGTCAAAGTTCACATTGGTTATAGTTGTAAATAAACCTGTAATAATGATTTCTGTTAATTCATTATTCTGTTCGGAACAATTCGCAAGTTCTATAACGAGACTTATTAATTCATCTTGCAAATTTGCAGTATCAGGTTTTTTACCGCAGACTCCGGATTTGATGCAGCCGCTGCCAAAAGCTGTTTGTTCGCATTGAAAACAAAACATATTGTTCATAAATATACCCTCCTGCTTTGGTTATAAAATTTAATGATGTGAATGTGAATTATTAAACCGGTATTCAATTGGCTAATAATTTATGAGATAAATGCACTTATAAAAATTTAATAAAAAACTATTGACTGATAGCTGCTATCAGGTTGTAAAATTTATATATAAATAAATTTCAGAGGTGAAAAATGAATAAAAAAATCTGGATTATTATAGCAATTGTTATAGTATTATTTGCATTAGGAATGTATAAAGTTTTTGCTAATAATTTTGGAAAGGAGATTGATATGTCAGATAAAAAAGTTTTAATCGCTTATTATTCATATTCAGGCAATACAAAAGCTGCAGCTGAAAAAATTCAATCAGTTACTGGTGGTGATTTATTCGAAATAAAACCGGTAAAAGATTATCCAAAAGATTATAATACCGTTGTTAATCAGGCTCAGGTGGAAAAACAGAATGGTATACATCCTGAGCTCAAAGATAATGGTAATGTAGAACCATACGATATAATATTTATTGGAACGCCGGTATGGTGGTATACAATGGCATCACCTGTCAAAACATTTTTATCAAATAATAATTTTGATGGAAAAATTATTGTACCATTCTGTACACATGGTGGCGGAGGTGCATCTTCAACATACACTGATATGCAAAAACTTGCTCCGACTGCTAAGGTTATTGAAGGGTACACAACATACGAAGATTCTGCCAATGTTAATGATATAAAAAAATGGATATCAAATTTAAATTTCTAAATTTGATTGTGGTAAGCGGTAATGGTCGGTATATTTTTTATAATATATTAATTATTTTCGATGTAAATCAATATATTTATGCATAATAAATATACTTGCCTGTAAATTCTATAATGTATACCATATATGTAATAATAGGATTTTTATTAGTATAACTGAATATTGTTGTAATATTATACAAACTGTAGATTAGAAATAAATTTCAGGAGAAAAATATGAAACGTAGAGAATTTATAATCAATTCTGCACTGGCAGTAGGCGGAGCGGCTATACTATCTGGATGCGGTAAAAAAGAAGTGAAAAAATCAGAAAATCAGGTACTGAGAAGAAAATTTGATAATACAGATATGCCATTAATCGCTCTGGGATGTATGCGTTTACCTATGCGTGATGGCAAAATTGATATGGTCGAACTTGACAAAATGGTTGAGTATGCGATGGAGCATGGTGCAAATTATTTTGATACAGCCTATATGTATGTAGATGGTAAAAGTGAAAACGCAATTGGAGAAATTTTGAAAAAATATCCTAGAGAAAGCTTTGTATTGACTGATAAATGTCCTGCTTATCTTGTTAATTCTAGCTGTAATAGACAGATTTTATGCAATCAATGAACAAATTCATGTTCCTAAAAAATCAGTTTTAATTATGACATATGCGGATACTTCTGCTAAAGAAGCAAAACCTATAATAAATCATTATGAGACATTGTTGAATTATCTGGGATGGAGTGATGCAGGACAGATAATTGCTTCAGGTTTATGGCCTGCTGGTGCGGTTAATGGTACTGAATATATAAATCAAGCTTACAATTTGGGTAAAAGTTTTAATTAAATTGTAAATGTCTATACGAAGTCGGAATTTTATTATAAAATTCCGACTTAATTATGAATTAATTGTTTGTTGATACATATTTCCCCAATTTTCAAGTGCTTGCATAATGGGAGCCATACTTTGACCTAATTCTGTTAGTTTATATTCTGTATGCAAAATTTTTTCATCATATTCAATACGAGTAATAAGTCCTCTTTCAATCATATCTTTGAGATTTTCTGTAAGAACTTTTTGACTTATTCCTTCTAGTGATTTTTTTAGTTCATTGAATCTATAAGGTCTTAGAAACAAGTTTCGTAGTATTAGTAGCTTCCATTTGTTTCCTATTAAGTTAACTGTTGTGGCAACAGGACAAGCTGGTAATTCTTCTTTTTTTATCATATTAAATCTCCTATCAAAATATAACATAAAAAGAATATTCATATAGTAGTTACAAAAAAGTGCGTAATTTACAAAAAGAAGATAGTATTTTAGACTTGAGTTGTAAAAAGGAGGATATAATTATGAATTACAAAAAATTAGAAGTTGGAAAATTATCGAATATTATTAACAAAGAAAATGGAAAAGTATTTTTACATGATTCTTTACAATTGTCATCATGTGAAATTTCTATCAATTGTGTACCAAAAGATTTTGCTTTACCTTTTAGTCATAAACATAAACAAAATGAAGAGATTTATATTTTCTTAAAGGGTGATGGAATTATGACTGTTGATGGTAATGAAGTGAAAGTTACAGAGGGCGATTGTGTAAAAATAATGCCGGATGGAGCCAGAACTCTTAAGAGTATCGGAGACACCGAGCTTGAATTTATATGTATTCAGGCAAAAACGGATTCGTTAAAACAATTTGGCATGGGTGATGCTCAACTTTGTTAAATTTATAAATATAAAGCAGGTAGTTGTTTATATAGTTTACCTGCTTTATTAATTTAAAGAGAATCTACAATGCTGTAATGTATTATTTAAATTATACATTATTGAAAATTTATTTATACTTTACGCTATTTATCAAAATTGACATCAATTTTTTTTATTATTTTTGCCGGATTTCCTGCAACTATTGTATTTTGCGGAATGTTTTTTGTAACGGTGCTTCCTGCACCAATTATTGCCCCGTCGCCTATTTCAACTCCGGGTAATATTGTAGAATCAGATCCTATCCAGACATTTTTCCCTATTTTGACCGGACTGGGAATTATATTTGTCCTATTTTCAGGATTAGTTTCATGATTTAAGGTTGCTATTGTTACATTATGTCCTATTAAACATCCGTCTCCTATTATAATTCCACCTTGGTCTTGAAATTTACAACAAGCATTTATAAAAACATTTTCACCTATTTTTATGTTTTTTCCGCAGTCCGTATAAAAAGGTGGAAATAAACGGAAGCTTTTTGGAACTGTATGTCCTGTAAGTTCAGTAAATAATTCTACAATTTCATCCGGAGTATGATATTTGTTGTTTAGTTCCATTGTTATTTTTAAAGCACTTTGTGCTAATTTATGAAACATTATAAATAAATCAGAATCTTTATCAATATATTTACACTTTCGTAAGAGTTCTCTGAATTTTTCTATACTCATCGGGTATTCTATATCTATTTTCATAATATATATTTTCTCCTTTTGGTACAATCATTATTTATTATTATTGAACAAATAGCAAATACTTATAATGTATAGTTAAATATGCTTTAGCAGAATATATAGAGCAATTTATTCCGTGTGATTGTAAGAAGTTTGTTTGCTCAGCAGGTAAGATGTTTGCATTATACCACACTTACTTAGGTCCTTAGTGTGTAATTAGTATCTTAATAGCTAATAGTAAGTTTTTATTAAAAAAATAATTATAAATATATGAAAGTAGCAAAAAATATATTACTAGTGCTATTGTTAGTGGTTTGTGTACATCAGGCTCAAGCAGATGATATTCAAGTTAGAAATTTTGATGAACTTATGAATTCTCATCCTATAAGTGGTGATACTATAGAGTTTTTGGATGATATGACATCAGACGACACAATAGGGTATAATTTTTACGGATTAGATATTACCTTTGAAGGAAACAATTACTCTATTAATGGTAATGATATTTTTGGTGGTTTTGTGTTAAATCAAGATAGTTTATTTAATCAAGTAAGTCTATTAAATTGTAAAGGACAGGAGTATAACCACTCAAATTTTGCAGGTGCAGTTTATAATAGTGGTGGAATTATTGATATAAATAATTCTGTTTTTAATGGTAATTTTGTTGATGCTGCAGGTTTCAATTTTGCTGTAGGTGGTGCTTTATATAATCTAAACGGTGGGGTTATACATATTAATACTGCTTTATTTGAGGATAATTATTCAGATGGAGCTTCATCTTATGGTGGTGCTATTGCAAACGGATATCAAAATGTTGGAACGGATGCTTATATGACAATAAGTAATTCTGTTTTGAAAAATAATTATTCGGAAGGTTCTGTTATTCCCCATGGCGGAGCTTTATATAATTTAGGTGTTATTGATATTTCAAGAACTCAATTTGATGATAATTATGTTTTAGGAATAGATAGAGGTACTTATGTTTATGGCGGAGCTATATATAACGAAGGTATTGCATCGATAAATCATGTTGATTTTAGGAATAATAATGCTTCAGCACAGGATTATTCTTTGATAAATGGTGGGGCAATTTATAGTAGTCATAAAATATATATATTTAATTCGATTTTTAATAATAATAGTGTAAGTGGTGGTGAATATTCTTATTTTTATGGCGGTAGTATATATAATTCGGGAGAGATGAATATAAAGAATACAAAAATTTCTTCCAGTTCTGTACAAGCAGGCAGTAATTCAAATATATTTGGCATCGGAATTTATAATAGTAAATCTATAGATATAGATAATTCTATGATTACTAATTCGGCAGTAAACGCAGGGAATAATAGTCAAATTTTTGGAGGGGCGCTCTATAATGACAGTGATATGGTAGTGAAAAATAGTGTCGTATCTTCGAATTCAATACAAGGAGTTGATGGGAGTTTAGTTAAAGGCGGGGCTATTTATAATAATAGTAAATTAATAATAGAGAATTCTACAGTTGCTGATAATTCGGCATCGTCTGTTTTTGAAAGTAGTGGAGGTGCTTTATATAATTCTGAAAATGGTGTAGTTACAATTAAAAATTCTATTATTGAAAATAATAAAAACGTCTCTTCTTCTGTAGATGGAAGCGGTGGTGCTATTTGTAATGATGGAACAATAACCATAGAGAATTCTACTTTCAGAGCAAATACAAATAATGGAACATCTAATGATATTTATAATAAGGGTACTGTTGAATTTAATGGCAGCGGTTCAAATACTATTCTAAGCGGTATATCAGGCAGCGGAAAAATTATAAAAAGTAATTCCGGTAACTTAAATTTGGGCGGGAAGAATAATAATTTTGCTGGAGATTTTATATTTGAGGAAGGCACTGTAAATCTGCTTGCAGGCGGCAGTTATTTTAATTCAAAAAATACTAATTTTGGAAATAATATAAATTTTAATTTAGAAAATAAAGAGATAAATAATATTTATTTTAATAATTTGCACATTAATGGTCAGACAAACCTTTTTGTTGATGCGAATTTAAATGATAAAATAATGGATACAATTAGTGCTGAAAATCTTAGTGGCAGTGGTGTATTGTTTGTGAAGAAGTTATCTCTTTATGGTGCGCCGGAAAGTAGCGATATTTCCATTCATTTTGCGAATCCGGTTTTAAAGGATTATGTCCGTTATACTCCGGAGACTCTTTCAACTCCTATTTACAATTATCGTGTAAGTTATGATAATACTAATGGTAATTTTAATTTTGTAAGGGGAGATTTTAATCCTTCTATTTTTACATCTGCTGTAGCTACTCAATTGGGTGGTTATTTAGTACAATTAGAAACATATAAAAATGTTTTTTCTAATTTAGGTATGGTTATGGTCGCCCCATCAGGGATTAGGAAAAGTTTTTCACTAATGAATAAATCTGCAAATACGGCCGGACAATTTGCTTTTTCTCCACTGGTAATACCGGAGCAAAAAAAAGGAATATGGTTTAAACCATATTCAACGTTTGAAAATGTTCCATTATGTCATGGGCCAAGGGTTTCAAATGTTATGTACGGTGCTCTGGTCGGTGGTGAAAGCGAATTGACAAAATTAAGACGAGATTGGTATATGCTATATGGCGCGTATGCTTCATATAACGGCTCTCATCAGACATATCAAGGAAATAGTATTTATAATAACGGAGGTTTAATTGGCGCAGATGCTGTTTTTTATAAGGGTGGATTTTTTTCTGCCTGGACAGCTAATGTGGGAGCAAATGTTGCAGAAGCATCAACGAGTTTCGGGCATGAAGAGTTTGCAATGTTAAATACAGGTATTGCACAAAAATCAGGATATAATTTTGAAGTTTTTGAAGGTAAAATGATTATCCAGCCAAGTATACTAACCTCATATTCATTTATTAATACCTTTAATTATAGAACAGCATCTGACGTTAGCATAAATACAAAACCTTTACATGCTCTGCATATAGAACCTGGAATAAAATTTATAGGTAATTTTAAAAATTATTTGCAACCATATCTTTCGGTATCAATGGTTTGGAATATAATTGACCATGCAAGATTTCAGGCCAATGACGTTTATCTTACTGATTTATCAATAAAACCGTATGTCCAATATGGCGTTGGAGTACAAAAGCGCTGGGGAGAAAGAGTAACCGGTTTTTTAGAAGGGATGATTCGTAATGGAGGCAGAAATGGTATTGCTTTGCTTTTTGGGTTAAGAATAAGTTTATGATAAGTATACCAAATATAATGGCTCATTAACTTGGATAAACTTTTTATATAGATGTTTTATTATCTTATGTTGAGCATTTTTGTTAAATGATGTAGCGTCGTTAAAATATTTTAATAATATATTAGAGTATAAGGCAATTTTATATATTTACTTATTTTATACATTTCATAAGTAGAATTTTGAAAGGTATAATTTATGAATATTCAGTCAAACCGAGTGTCTTATTATGGTTCTTATAATACAAGTTTTAAAGGGTCAATACCTGCAAAATTTTTAGAAATTATTCCTGATACAAAAGTTTGTAAAAATCTAAAAAAGATAGATAAGATTTCTATTCAAGAATACGTGAATTTTAAAACTCATAGACTTGGAATTACAGCGGAAGATATTGCAGAGTTGTCTAAATATGGAGAAGGAGAAGATTTTCTTTTAGCTTCTTATGAATTATTGACAAGGAAAATGGGCTTTTCATCTGAAATTCGTCCTGCATTATATTGTTTACCAATTAATGTAAAAACTCCTATGGCATACTCTCCTATGCAAAATATCATTATTGTTGATCCTGAGCAATGTAATAATTTTAATAATACGCAGATATTTTCTGCCTTAAGGCATGAGCTTCAGCATTATGTACAGAATACTCAAATACTAAGGCATGAAACTTTAGCACCAAAAGCTATAGATGTTATGGTTGAAAAATATACCGATTCGCAACGGTCAGCAGTCGTTAACTTGATTGAAAATAATTTAGTGGATGAGATGGTAACATCAGGGCAGTTAACCCCTGAACAATTAGAGTTTTTTGATAAAGCAAGAACCCTTTTAGCAAATAAAGATGTTGATGGTTTTAATAATCTTTTTACAAACCTTAGCGCCTCTTACAGAGAGCAGCTTCAAGCGCTAACTGCAAAAATTACACATAACCTCGGGGTTATTAAAGCTGATAGTTGTTTAACTCCAAAAATTCAAAAAGCATTTGAAGAATTTCAAAATGTCGGTTACTATAAACAAGATGGGAATATAGATTATAGAAAGTATCTTGATACATATATAGAAAATGATGCTCTTCAAAAACAAACATACGCGGAGTTTGAATTTTCTCAAGAACCTTGTTTTATGAAATTTATGAAAAATTCAATTGAGAATGTTTTTAATGATAACAAAAATAAGCAAGTATTAGATGAACTTGGTTTTGAGCAAGCGAAATAATTTTTATTTATTTTGTAACTATATCGAGTTTAAATTTTATTTGGTTTACGTAAATTGTAGTTAATTTTTATAATTGCGTATTCTGATGATGTGGGTAGATGATTTTTCACATCTTAAATTTTTCGACCGTTCAATCGCCCTAAACATCTATATTTTTCAAAAATAATCGAACTGTTTTCTTGTTATAGATGGTTTGATTATTTTGGGCAACCTAAACTTAAAATTTTAAATAAATGAACAAATTGAAATTTCAAAACGTTCACTCATTGTCAAGTAATCTTTTTAGGGTAAATTGTGTATTACTCCATATCACCTTTGTAGGCACAGTGGATATTTTCTTCTTTTAAATAGTTCATACCCCACTTGTTTAACTCAATAATTGCCGGAATAAGTGTTTCACCTCTTTGGGTTAGGGAATATTCAGTCTTTGGCGGCACTACCGGATAAAGTTTCCGTTTAATTATTCCGTCTGCCTCAAGTTCTTTTAACTGCTGAATAAGCATTTTGGGTGTAGCGTGAGAAATAAGTTTTTGAAGTTCGTTATATCTCAATGTTTTATTTATAAGGTGTCCGATTATAATTCCTTTGTATTTCCCGCCGATTATCTCCATTGTTGCCTCAAGAGGGCATTTATATTCCTCTTTCTTATGTTTTACCATAATTAAATTCCCTAATTTACTTTTTAGTAAGTATTATACAAAAAAGTGCATTCTTGTCAAAATGATAATAAATGTATAAAATTGCTTTATTAAAGGAGGAAACCTAAATGAAAATTACACAAGTACGTAGCGCAACAATTATAGTGGAATATAATAATACAAAATTTTTAATAGACCCTTGGCTTATGCGGAAAGATTATATGCCGGGGTTTGATAGCGCCATAAACTCACAAATTCGTCAGCCGAGAGTGGAATTACCTTTTGGCATTGAAAAAATTGTTGATGTTGATACAGTTATTATTACCCATATTCATCCTGACCATTGGGATGAATTTGCAGAAAAAGCACTGGATAAAAATATAAAAGTTTTTGTACAGTCAGATATTGATAAAGATTACGTCATTTCAAAAGGGTTTACAAATGTTGAGATTATACAAGAATCCGGAACGGAATATAATGGTATAACTCTATACAAAACTGGAACCCAACATGGCAAAAGAGAGATAATAAAACCTTTGTGCGATTCTGTTGGTTTGCCTTATGATGCAATGGGTGTGGTTTTTAAAACACAAAATGAAAAAACATTGTATATTGCAGGTGATACGATTTGGTGTGAGGAAGTTGATATTTCACTGAAAAAGTATTCTCCGGATGTTATTGTTGTAAACGCCTGTGCAGCAACTCTATTAAACGGTGAACGCATAATTATGAATATTGAAGATGTAAAAAATGTTCTGGATGCTGCGCCTGACGCAAAAATCATTGCAAGTCATTTAGATACAGTCAGCCATCTTTCGGTTACAAGGGAAGATTTAAAAGAATTTAAAAATAAAAATAATATTGGTAATCTGTTAATCCCTGATGACGGAGAAACACTTAATTTTACAGGTAATAATTAAAATTTTATATTGATAAGGTTATTCAAACACAAGGTTGGAAGTTTATTTCCAACCTTGTCTTGAATTTTTACCTAAAAAATTTGCTTTTCGTAAAATTTTGCGGAACTGGACTATTCCGGAATAATCAAATTATCCGTACAGTCCAGAAAAGTCCAGTTTTCCAGTTTGATTTTTAGGGAACACTTAATTTTTTCGACTCGAAAACGCCCACACAAAGCCAACTTTACCAAAATAATCTATCTAGCCGTACAAATCAACCTGGACAAAAAACTACAACAACTATACTTTAAAGGTTTTCAGAAACCTTTTTGCAGCTTTGTTTGCACTGGTTTCCAAAAAATTAAATTTGTAATTGACAATAAATTCTTTTGCAAAAAGAAATATCTTTTTAAGCTCGCAGATATCATTTCTGTTCCTGAGGGTCATAAAGTCTGGATATTTGTTAAATGCATCAATATATTTTTGTGCGCGTATGCCATCAGGAGAATTTTTATCTATTTTCCCGAGAACCTGCTCAACTTTTTTGTAATAATCAGTATTAATTTTAATAGTTTTATCCCCATGAGTCCTTGCAATTTTCGAAATCATTAGTTTCATAAAATTCTCGACTCCGAGCATCCTTTCCATATCATGAAATTGTTTTACGTGTTCAAGCTCGTGCCTTATTATAAAAGCAATATCATATTTTTCAAGCCCCTTTATAAAAAAGTCATCAAAATAAATCTTACCGTCCACAACGTCAAACCCTCCTGCTGCACCACTTACACCGAGAGTCTCAAACTTTAATTCCGGTCTGATTTGCTCGTTTAAATCAATCTTTTTACAAATATCATTATACACACTCTTAACATTAGATTTAAATTTTAAACTTTCTATATCCTCAACTTCTGAGAATATTTCTTGTGGAAGTGAAACCGTAGCATGTTTTTCTATTTTTCGGGGTGAAACGGCTTTAATATTTCTATCTGCACTTCTGAACCTGTCATCTATATACGGCATATGATTAACCTTTCTATTACTGTGTTAATAATATAGAAAGCAGCTAAATTTCTTTTTTGCTATTTGCTTCTATTGTTAAATAAAATGGAAGTGTTGTGCAGGTTGGATTTACTAAGGCGACACAAGTTGTATCTGGCAAATTGAGTATGTCCAACTGACAATTTATTCTATAGACAACGAACTGGACATTAAAATACAATAGCCCTATATAAAATATGGGGCTGTCTTATTTTGAGCGGATTTTATTCATAAATAAAGGATGTGTTTCATATCTTAAATGCCACACATATGACACATAATTCTGAAATACATCCTTGAAAATGGTTGCGGGAGCTGGATTTGAACCAACGACCTTCGGGTTATGAGCCCGACGAGCTACCAGACTGCTCCATCCCGCGATAAATTCTCTTACACCCCATTATTAAACGCTAAAAAACAAAAATCAAGCCCTTTCATTTTTGTTTTATTATTTTAAGTTTTTTGCTATCAAATATAGTATTTTTATTTTGTTATAATCACTTGAGTCTATAAGATTTTTTAATTTATTTTTCAGCGCACTCTCTGATTGTAAATAGTCATTATCAAATAAGTCTGTAATATCACAATCGAAAACTTTTGATAATTTATTTAAAGTACCAAGTTTGGGAAATGATAATCCCCGCTCTATCATTGAAACTTGGCGTTGTGTTATTCCCAATTTCTCACTTAAGTCTTCTTGAGATAAGTGAAATCTTTCTCTATATTCTTTTACTTTTTTGCCAAAGAAATTTTTTATTTCGTTATCATTCATCAAGTTCCCTCAATAATAACTATTATAAAAATCACTTTTTATAATTTAAACAGAATTTAATATTGTATTTTAAGATAATTAATGATATTAAATATTGTATCTTATGATATTTAATATCATTTTTTAATTTGAATAGTTGTGTAATCAAAAGGAGTTAAAAATATTTGAAATGAATAGTAATCCTAAAGTATCTATTATTATACCTGTTTATAATACTGAAAAATATTTATCAAGATGTTTAAATAGTCTCGTAAAGCAAACTTTGCATGATATTGAAATTATTTGTATTAATGATGGCTCGGAAGATAATTCTTTAAGTATACTGGAAAATTATGCAAGTTCAGATGAGAGAATTGTTCTTATTAGTCAAAAAAATCAGGGACAATCAGTTGCACGAAATAGAGGCATTGAGATAGCTAGAGGGAAATATATCGGCTTTGTGGATTCTGATGATTGGGTTGATGATAATTATTTTGAAAAACTTTATTGTGCAGCTGAAAACAATAATTGTGATATTGCTGTTGCAGGTATTATACGACTTAGTAAATTCAATAAAAAAATCTATTTAAAATTTGATAATGAAATAATTAGTCAAGATGTTAATGAAAAATTTAAACTTTGTGATGTTCCTGATTTATCTTATGTTGTAAATAAAATATATAAAAGAGAAGTTTTTATAAATAAAAATTTCAGGTTTGAAGAAGGTAGATTTTATGAAGATTTGATTCTTACTCCACAAATATTATTTTATCTAAAAGCACTTATTACGGTTCCTGGTGTGTATTATTACTATTGGCGTCGTTCGAAATCTACAGTAACATTAAGATCTGAAAAGGTTAATAAAGATTCTGTATATGCGCATAATACGGCTAAAGAGTTTATTAAAAAACATGATATTGATATATCTTCTCATGAATCTTTAACAAAGCGATATAAAATTTTTGGGTTGACAATTTTAAAAATAAGACGAAAAGGGGGAAAAAAGACAATATCTTTATTTAATATAATAAAATGGTAATTTATTACTTAAATTTATAGAAATTTAGTTTACCCCATTCAGGCAATAACTTTTTAAGTTTTTTCAGTTAGAGTATGCTTATGAGAAAACTGACATCTTTAATTATAGTATTATTATATTTATCTTTAATCCCGTTAAATGCATTTGCAAATGAAATGGATGACTCGGGGTGCGAATGTATAAATTCTACAGATACTATTGCAAAAACTCATTCTAAGGCTCCTTGTTCCAATATTGGAATTACTGATAATTATTATATAATCTCAAAAGGGAATGTTATAAAAGTTGCATTTGAATGCAAATTTTTGTCTGAATGTGTTAAAGAAGGTGATTGTGTATCTTTTTATGTTCCAAAAGATATTTGTACATCATGCGGAACCCTTATTATTCCAATGAATTCTAAATTTGTTGGTTATATTAGAGGAATAACTTCTCAGAAAAAACTGAATAAGAATGCCAGAGTTTATGTGAGTATAAATAAACTTATACTACCTGATGGTACAGAGTTAGATATAAAAGCAAAACCGTTTTCAAAAGATTTTGCTCTTGTAGAAAATGGTTGGATGACAGCAGGTAAGTTAACTGCCTATACTCTTGGGTTGGGTGCAATTGGTACTGGTGCAGGAGCAGGGCTTGCTTTTATTCCAAAACCTCATAAAATTGCTGTTGGAGCTGCGGCTATCGGGTTACCGGTTGGTTGTTTTATAGGTTTGGTATCAGGACTGCTTACTCCCGGATTAAAATATCATGCAAAGCAAGGAGAAGAAATTTATATTATTTTCTGTGATAATCTTTGTATTCCAAAAGCTAACATAAAAGAATTTTAGAAAATAATAATTTAGGTTAACTTATTTTGTATCAGATTTACTGACTGTATTTTTTATTCTGAATCTTTATGGCTTTTTATTGTTGTTTCTATTTGTTCTCTAATTTGCTTTTTTATTTTAGGGTATTCTTCTTTTGGTACTAATTCAGGTTTTTTAGTATATGCTTCTATTCCATGATAGCAAGCCCAAATGGGGCTTATTCGATTCGGGTGTGCGTCATCCCAATCGAGAGATTGCTGCAATATGTTGGTTGTATATTTTGTATCGGATGATTTTTGAGACATATACTGAAGTGTTTTTGGTGCCATTTGCGGATAAAATACTAATTGTCCTCTAGATGTTTTGTCTTTACACATAAATACATCTTGATAACTACGAATTTTACCAATATAAAACCATAAGACAGCTTTATCTTTATCTGTTGCATATATATAATCTGCGACTAGTATATAGAAAATTGGAGGAAATTTTTCAGGATATTTTTCAAGATATTTTACGAGTTCGTCTTTTTCGGAATTTGATAGGGTTTTGTAAATTCCCAGTGCTTTAGTATTATTTCCGGATTGAGAATATTTGGCCATATTTATAATTTTAGGCGAATATATTGTATAAGCATTTATAACTAAACAATTTAAAGAAATAATGATAGTAAGTAGAAAAATTTTTATTTTACTGTTTAATATTTTTATTCTCATTTATATATACCATGTAAAAATATGTATATTATTATCTATTTAATAATATTAATCAATATATGATTAAATTTTTTAACCTTTAATAGCACCCCATGCTCTGACATCTCCACGTTCATATTTAATTAGAAAATATCCGCCGGATTTAATATATTCAATGGATGCTTCTTGATAAATTTCATCTTTTTCTTTGTCTATAGGAGGTAATCCTTTTTTCGCACGTTTGGCATTTGTTTTTGCAATTTCTTTTTCTTCTTTTTTTTGTTTTTTTAGAGCCTTTTTGTCTCTAACTATAGCATATTGCGACATATCAACTTCTACTTTAAAGACAGGAATAATAGCTATGGCTTTTTTGGATTGAATCAATATTAAAAAATCTCTTTCATCAGACAATGCTAATTCATAGTGGCCCGGAGGAATAACATTTCCCTGTGCATCTGCAAGTTCATCAGCTAAAGACAGTGTTGGGTACGAAGATTCTCTCAGGGAATATTTATAGAAAGATTGGGTTCCTACAATTAATCCTGCAGTAATTTGAGGTTCTGTGGGATAAACACGAGTTTCTGAGTGCATCATTATATTATCAACGTACAAACCTTCAATCATTTATATATTCTCCAGCATTGTATAGATACTTGATTTGATATCTGAAAAAGTCTTATTTAAAGCTTTTTCACTTCCAACAAACACTAATGACACAAATTTTTGTGAATTTCCAACCTTACCTTCTTTTAATAAAATACGGTAACTTTCTCTCATCAATCTTTTTAAGCGATTACGTTTTACTGCACGTTTATGAACCTTCTTGCTCACTACAAATCCAACTTTGGTCGGATAATTTTCTTTTTTTAAAATCCCTGCAAACAAAGTTACTCCACCCTTATGGGAGGAGTTTTTAACTTTATATGTCGCTTTAAATGCGGATCTTTTTTTTAATCTATACTGCTTTGGTAACATTACCGCTCCGTATTTGCAGGTAAGCTTTAGAGGGTTTGCTTCATTTAAAATATTAGTAGAATATATAATATCCTAGCTAAAAGTTTATTATGCACGTTTTTTAGCAGTAATAGATAATTTGTGGCGACCACGAGCTCTACGTCTATTAATAACTTCTCTACCGCCAGGAGTTGACATTCTTGCTCTGAATCCGCTTACATTTTGTCTTTTTCTTTTTGTTCCTTCTAGTGTACGTCTCATAATTTATTTCCTTTTACTATTTATTTATCGTATAATTCAGATGTTATAGTAAACAAACTCATTAGTCAACAAATTAGGAAGGGATGGTTAAATATTATGAAGAAAAATATAGGTTTTATCGGATGTGGTAAGATGGCAAGTGCAATAATTAAAGGCATATTATCTTCTGATAAAGTAAAATTTTACGCACTTACTGGATCCGAAGTGAATGAAGAAGTAGCAGTTTCAGCAGCTGAACGGCTTGGTATAAATGTTTTCTCTGATAATAAAAAACTTGTTAAAGATGCGGATATCGTTTTTATAGCCACAAAGCCGAATTATGTTGTTGATGTTTTAAATGAAATAAAAGATTTTATTACTCCGTCAACACTGGTAGTATCAATTGCTGCAGGTGTTAGTACTGAAAAAATAGAAAAAATTATTCCTCAAAATAGAGTAATACGAGTTATGCCAAATACACCCGCACTTGTGAAATTGGGGATGTTTGGTGTGTGTAAAGGTGCTAAAGCAGCTGATTCAGATTTGGAATTGATAGAAGGTCTTTTGTCTGTTATAGGACGGTGTATTACGGTTGAGGAAGCTCAGATGGATATTGTAACTGCAATTTCAGGTTCAGGTCCTGCCTTTTTTTATCAGGTAATAGAAGATATGGCAAGGGCAGGGGAACAATTGGGGTTAGAGTATGAAAAATCATTGATTCTTGCAACCCAAACTGCTCTTGGGTCAGCTCAAATGATTTTTAATAGAGGAGAGACAACTGTTCAAACTTTGGTTGATAATGTTGCAACTAAAGGCGGATGTACGTTTGTCGGAATTTGCGAAATGAAAGAAGCTCATTCTGATAAGTTGTTTTATAGTGTATTAGAAAAAACTGCGCAGAAAGCTCATGAGTTGGGTAAATAATTTGTTAAAGTATAAAATTTTGCCAAAGATTTGTATAATTGTAAATTTCAAATCTTTGGCATTCATTTGTTGATATAAAATGTTGAATTTAACAGGTTTTCTATTTAAAAATGCATGTCAAAACTAGGGGCTCGTCCATTTATTTTTTCATCTTCAATTCTCATAGCAGAGCCAATGGTGAAGTTTTGAGCATTTGTTTTGTTAATTTCAAATGCAACATCTCCGTTAAATACTCCTTCATTTTCTTCAAGAAAGCTAAATAAAGGATCTGTTGGTGCCTTTACAATATTTTCCAGAGTTTCACCGGCTTGTTGAAGAGTTCTTTCCGGAACTTGAATGTTAAAACCAAAAGGTTTGTATGGTCTATTAAATGTAAAATTTGAATCTGCCATGTTTATTACCCTTTTTAACTAAGATTAATTATGTAATCGACATAATTTCTAAAATATTTAATTTATATGTTCTAATATTAAATAATGTTAAGGTAAAACTTTTCTGACTATGGTATGATTTGAGTATGAAAAGGCTGAAGGATTTTGAAGAAGAATTAAATAAATGTTCAAAATGTGGGTTATGCCAAAGTGCTTGCCCTATATACAAAATTACTCAAAACGAATGTGCTGTAAGTAAGGGCAAGTTTATTATGTTGCACGGGGTTACAAAAGGAGAGTTAAAGCTTTCTAAAAATATAGATAAATATCTTGATATGTGTACTAAATGCGGCAAGTGTAAAGAGTTTTGTCCAAGCAATATAGATGTGTGCAGGATTTTTAATACTGCAAAATATGAATACTCTTCTCATACTGTAAAAGGGTATATTATAGGCTTTTTGGAAAGTAAATTTATTTTTAATAATATTATCAAAATTTTTGAAATTTTATCAAAACCATTTCGACCCACTAAACAAGCAATTTCTAATCCTGAAACGACTGTTTTGTATTTCAAAGGATGTGTAAATAAGATATGTCCGCGAACTGATATTTATATAAATAAAATTTTTAAAAATGCTTCAGTGTCAATTATTGAACCGAATTTTGAATGCTGTGGGCTACCTTTTTTGTCTGATGGAAATATGAAAAGGTTTATAGAAGCAGCACAACATAATATGAAACTTATGGATGTAGAATATGATTATTTAGTTACTGATTGTGCCAGCTGCGAAGATACTTTGTTAGGATATTCTGATTATCTTGAATCTGATTGTATAATTAAAAAGAGTAAGTCTGTTAACTGGGGGGATTTAATTGCAGTAAAAGGTATAAAATTTAAATTCAAAACTCCTGTTAAAGTAACATTTCATAAGCCGTGTCATCTTAAAAATGATACTTTTTTTAAGCAGATATTAAAAAATTGTGAAAATGTAGAATATATCGAAATGAATGGTTATAATGAATGTTGTGGTTTATCAGGAAGTTTTGCTCTAAAAAACTTTGGTTTATTTAATAAAATATCGAAAGATAAGGCTAAAAATATTGCAGAAACAGGAGCTGATTATGTTATTACAACCTGTCCTGCATGTATAGCTGGGTTACAATACGGTTTGTTTGCAAATAAAGTTTCTAAAATAAAAGTTGTCAGTCTTTTGGAATTTCTGGCGAATGCGGATGAAATTTATTGTTAAAATATATTAATTTTACGACTGGAATATTAGCAATTTTTAATTATATATATTTTTTATATATGTGAGAGTATAAATCTATGAATATTGTAAGAAATACTAATATTACAATAAATAATAACGGCTTTATGCCGATGGGCGGACCTATTATTGGTGGTCCTATGCTTCCAATGGGCGGAATGTATGGGCCATCATTGTTCGGATGTGGTTTTGCGGGTGGTATCGTGCCCCCTAATAATGAGGTAGCCGCCGGTATGTGTACTGGTATGGCAGCAAGGATGCTAATTTCTACTCCAGGAGCTTTAAAAACTGTTGGTAAAGTTATTGCTTGGCCTTTTAAAATGATAGGAAAAGGTGCGGTTTGGGTATGGAATCATGCTTTAAAACCTGCTGGTCAGTGGATTGGTGGTTTATTTACTAAAAAAAGTTCAAAGACTCAAGAATCATAAACGTTTCAATATGGCGGTTTGAATTATTCAAGCCGCCATTAGTGATTTATTCATATCTTAATGCATCAATCGGGTTTAATAAGGATGCTTTATATGCAGGGTAATATCCAAAGCCAATTCCAATTGCTGCAGAAAACCCTAAAGATAGTAGAATCGATGAAAGAGTTATTGAAACATTCATTCCTGCAAATTTTTGCATTAACCAGGCTCCAAATATTCCTATTGCAACTCCAATCAAACCTCCACTTATAGAAAGTAAAAATGATTCTATTAAAAACTGTATTCTGATATCTGAAGCTTTTGCTCCAATGGCCATACGTATACCTATTTCTTTGGTTCTTTCTGTTACTGAGACAAGCATTATGTTCATAATTCCAATACCGCCAACAACAAGTGAAACTCCTGCAATTGCACCTAACAGCATTGACATAGTTTTAGTTGTGGATTTAATTGTTTCTTGCATTTCTGCTAAATTTCTGATTTCAAAATCATTTTCCTGATTTTTTCCAATGTTATGGCGCTGTTGTAATAATTCTGTTATATCATTTTGCGCATCGTTTATGATTTCTGAATTTTGTGCTTTAACAGCAATCATGTTAACTGTTCCCGGGAAATCTGTGCCAAAAATTTTTCTCTGAGCTGTTGTAATTGGAATGAATACAATATCATCTTGGTCCTGTCCCATGCCACTTGAACCTTTAGTTTTTAAAAGCCCGACAACTTTGAACGGAACATTGCCTATACGGATAGTTTTTCCTATAGGATCAACATCCCCAAAAAGTTCTGTTGATACTGTTTGGCCGACAATTGCGACTTTGGTGCTATTTTTGTTATCTTCAGGTAAAAACCCTCTTCCTGATTCTATTTCATAATTTCTTATCATAAAATATGGCATTGAAGTGCCACCGACTGTTGTTGACCAGTTTTGATTTCCGTATGTTAATTGTTGTGTTTGAGAAGAATAAGGTGCGACTGCTAAAATTCCACGGCATTTTGATTCTATGGCATCTGCGTCTTTCATTGTAAGTGTCGGACGAGTTCCCATTCCCATTCTGACACCTCCGGATTTTGCAGACGCAGAACGAATCATTAAAAGATTACTACCCATTGATTCCATATCTTTTGCAATTTTTTTACTTGCTCCTGAACCGACTGCAAGCATTATAATTACCGCACTTACTCCTATAATTATGCCTAAACTGGTGAGTATTGAGCGCATTTTATTTATTCTTAATGATACAGTTGCCATTTTTAGTATTGATTTAAAATCTAACATTTTTACCTTTCGTCATTTCACAAGTAGAAAATTTATACTGTTTTAAGTTTCTCTTGTTCTGTGAGCAAGCCATTTTTCTTTTGGTTCATCCAGTATAATATTTCCATCTTTAAATTTTACAACTCTTTTTGTGTATTCTGCAATATCAGGTTCATGAGTAACAAGTACAATTGTTTTTCCCATTTCTTCATTAAGTCTTACAAAAAATTCCATAACTTCAATACTTGTTTTGGTATCGAGATTACCTGTTGGTTCATCTGCTAAGATTAATGGAGCATCATTAACAATGGCTCTTGCTATGGCAACACGTTGTTGTTGCCCTCCTGACATTTGGTTTGGCATGTGATCTTCTCTATTTTCAAGGCCTACTATTTTTAATGCCCATTTAGCACGTTCAATCCGTTCTTCTTCTGGAACACCTTTATATATCATTGGTAAACATACATTATCAAGAGCTGTGGTTCTTGATATTAAATTAAAACCTTGAAATACAAAACCCATTTTTTCACATCTTACCATTGCAAGTTGGTTATTATCAAGATTGAGCATATCTTCTCCATCAAGAAAATATGAGCCTGAGTTTGGTTTATCAAGGGTACCTAACATGTTCATAAATGTTGATTTCCCGGAGCCTGAAGTTCCCATAATAGCAACAAACTCTCCTTTTTTGACAGATAATGAGACATCGTTTAGTGCATTAAACGAATCCTCACCTGTTTGATAGGTTTTTATAGCATGTTTTACTTCTATTAAATTCATAACAATCCTTTGACGCTAAAAATTAAAAGAAAAATAATATTTACATTTATTCTTATCTAAACATACCAGGTGGTCCACCTCGTCTTCTGCCTGATGTTGTATTCACTGGTTTATTGTTTCCGCCTGTAGAACCTATAATGACGTCATCTCCAATTTTTAAACGTTTTGAAATTATTTCTACATTGGAATCATCGCTAGAGCCTTCTTTTATATTGACTCTCAGTGGTTTCCCGTTTTCAAGTATCCAAATACCTTTGTGTTTATATTTTTGACCGGAAGTTTCCGGTGTAAATTTCATTGCAATTGTTGGGGCACACATAACATCATTGCTTTGTTTTGTTATAATTGAAACATTTGCGGTCATTCCTGGTTTTAGTTTTAAATCGTCATTTTTAACACTTACAATAACAGTGTAAGTTACTACATTTGAAGTTACTGTTGAATCAAGTCTTACCTGAGTAACTTTTCCATAAAAAGTTGTATCAGGGTATCCGTCAAGATTGTATTCTACATCTTGACCTTCTTTAACTTTGCCTATATCGGCCTCTGAAACATTTACTTCAATTTGCATTTTTGTTAAATCTTGTGCAATTGTGAACAATTCCGGAGCTTGGAAACTTGCGGCTACCGGCTGTCCGACGTCAATATCACGTGAAACAATTGTTCCGTTAACCGGAGCAATTATTTTTGTGTATCCAAGGTTTGTCATTGCAGTATTATAATTTGCTCTCGCTTGAGCAATAGATGCTTTTTGAGCTCCTATAGAAGCCTTTTTTGCTAAATAATCACTTTCTGCCTGATCTAATTCACTTCTTGCTATAAAGTTTTTTTGATATAGATTTTTATATCTGTTGTATGTTTTTTCAGCCATTACCATTTCTGCATTAAGTCTTGCAAGGTTTGCTTCTGCATTATTAATTTGGGCTCTATTTTGGTCTACAGATGCTTGAAAGTTTGCGGGGTCAATTTGTGCTAACAATTGTCCTTTTTTTACTTCGGAGTTGTAGTCAACATATATTTCTTTCATAAGTCCAGATACTGTAGAACCAACGCTTACCGTGTTAACGGGGTTGATTGTTCCTGATGCTTCAACAACTTGAGTTATTGTACATTTTTTTAATTTGGTTGTTTCATATCTGACTCTGTGAGCATTTAAATTATATATATAGCAAATGCCAAGGAACAGTATAATAGCGAGTGGAATAATTACTCTTTTTTTTGCAAATTTTGTTATTAAATTATTTAGCTGCATTTATTTATCCTCTAATGTTATTGTAACTTGTTGTGGAAGCGCAATTACACTTTCAAGGTTTGCTCTTGCAACATTATATTTGTATATGGTTTCTATATATGAGCATTGTGCATTATTGTAATTTACTTTTGCATCTTGAAGTTGTATGTAATCGCCTAAACCAACATAATATCTGCCTTCTGCAAGTTCATAATTTTCAAGCGTCTGTCTTACTTTTACTGCTAAAAGTGGAATTTGTTTTTCTAATTCAATCATGTTGATATATGCATTTTGAACTTCAAAAAATATATCCTGATTTAATTGGTTTAAAGAATTTTCAGCAATATCAACCTGATATTTTGCGGCATCAACTTTGTATTTTTGATTCATTATGTTAACTGAACTGGAAAGATTTACCCCAACATTAAATGAATTTGTTGAATTGGTATCTCGAAAACCATAACCTGCAGTTGCTGAAATTGAAGGATAATAATTTCGTTTTACATATACCAAATTCTCTTTTACTGCATCAAGGGTTGAGGTATATGCTTTTAAATCCGCACGGTTTTTATATGCCATTTTTATGCATTCTTCAAAAGAATATGGGAATTCTTCCACTTTGAAGTCCGTTAATAATTCTAATGTTTCAACAGAACTTGTAAGTTTAGCATCATTTACATTTACAGGAAGTTTGCTCGATTCTTTGTCAGAAGTTTTGGTAATTTGAGTTAAGTCAACCGGCGCAACATTATCTTTCACATCTGAAAAAACTTCACTCCCTGAAATTGAATAAGATGGAGCATTAACAATGTACATAGCATTATTAAGATTAACCAGAGAATTTTTGTATGCATTTTGAGCTTGTACAAGTTGGATTTTTGAATCACTCAGGGTAACTTCTGCATTGACAAGATCAATCTTGGATTTAATTCCCTCATCAAAATATGCTTTTGTTCTTTGGTAATTTCGTTCATTTATATCTACATAAGCTTTATTGATTAAAACTGTTGCGCGTGCAGCTAATACTTCATAGTATTTTTGTTTAACATCAAATGTTGTTTCTCTTACGGTATTGTAGAAATTATATTCGTCTGCAATGAGGTAAAATTTTTGCATTTTAATATTTGCATTTGTTTTGCCGAAATTCCAGAGTAATTGGCTTATTGTAGCTTCGACTGAGTATGTATTTGTATTATATGTTGTTCGTCTTCCGCTGGTGTCATTGATATTATATCCGGTTCCTACTCCTATTGTTGGAAAGTATTCGGAACGTGCAAGGCCTACACTGCTTTTTGATATTCCATAATTATATCTTGCATTTTTGATTGCAGGATTATTGTTTAATGCAATAGCTATACAATCATTCAGATTTAACACAGAACCCTGTTGAACTTTTATGTCTGTAATTGCCTGTGCCGGTAGTGTATTTATTACAAGTGTAAATAATAAAGCTATTGTGATTATGTTTTTCACGCTAAATACGCCTTCATTCTGAATGCTACATATATATTAACGATTACATCATATATTTGTTCATTTTTCCTCATATAAAAATATTAAAATAGCATAATACGTCTATAAAAGAACCTGTACAGTCAGGCAATTCAGGATGATGATATTCGAAAAGATTCTGTACTACTCTTTTGTATTATTGTAAAATTTTTAATTTGTTTATAATAATATGATATAAATAAATTAAAGGAGAAGTTTATGAATAAAAAAACTCTTATAACAATTTTATCAATTTTAATTATTCCTGTTCTTGCTTTTTGGGGATTGACATTTAATAAAGATACTTCAAATGTTGCTCAAGCCATTGGCAAACCGCAGATTATAAAATTTACATCAACTATGTGTCTTGAATGTCAGGATGTAAATAAGGTTTTTAAAGAAGTTTTTCCTAAATATGAAGATAAAATCAACTATACGGAAGTCGTTGTAGATAGTCGTAATGATATGAAAAATAATTTGATAAAAAAATATAATGTAACTTTGGTTCCAACTATTATTATGTTAAACTCCGATGGAACTCAATATAAAAGAATTGAATCTTCTTTACCGAAAGAAGAGTTAGAGCAGTGTATTAAAGGATTAAAATAATGGAGAGTTTAACTCAACTTTTTTCATCGCAAAGTAGCGTATATATTTTGTTTGGTGCGTCGTTTTTGGGCGGATTAGTTTCATCAATTTCTCCGTGCTCTTTATCAATGTTGCCATTGATAATCGGGTATGTCGGCGGATGTTCTAATGAAAGACCTTTAAAAACATTTGTTCAAATGGTTTTCTTTGTAATAGGAACGGCTCTTGTTTTTTCTATTATCGGAGCAATTTGTGCTTTTACCGGAAAAATGTTTGTGGGAAATCCTTATTTTGCTTTAATTGTTGCTTCTATTATTATGATAATGGGACTCAAAATTGTTGGCTTTATTGATTTCGAACTTCCTGTAATTATTAAGAAGATTCCACAAAATAATATTAATAATGAATTTTTATATCCAATGATTTTGGGTGCAGTTTTTGCCCTTATAGGAACACCTTGTTCAACACCTATTCTGGCTAGTATTATGGCTTTTGCCTCTATTTCGGCAAAGATAAGTTATGCTGTGATAATGTTGTTCTTATTTTCTATAGGTCAAGGATTAATTTTGATTGTTGCCGGATGTTTAACTTCTAAAATTAAAACAAGTAAGAATTTTTATAATATTTCAGAAAAAATTATGAAATTTAGCGGATTTTTGCTTTTACTTGTTTCATTATATATTTTTTATAAGATTTTTTGGGCTATCCTTGTAAAATAACTATTGATGTTGTATCATGGTGTTGTAAAAGGGATAAAGTGTAAGAAACTTTATTTTATAGCTTTAGTTTAGTAGATTATATTTATACTGTTGAAGTTCATTATAGATATTAAGGAGCAGGTAGATGAAAACGTTTGAAGGTCAGTTAACAACAACTAATGAAGATAAATTTTGTATAATAATTTCAAGATTTAATGATTTTATAGGTGCAAAGCTTTTATCTGGTGCTATTGATGAATTAAAAAGACATGGCGTTAATACTGATAATATCGATATTGTAAAGGTTCCTGGCGCGTTTGAAATCCCTGTTTTAGCTTTGAAATGCGCACAATCAGGTAAATATAATGCGATTATTACATTGGGGGCTGTGATAAAAGGTTCAACACCTCATTTTGATTATGTGTCCTCAGAAGTTGCAAAAGGTGTTGCTCATGTTAGTCTCCAAACAGGTATTCCTGTGATTTTTGGAGTTTTAACAACAGATAATATTGAACAAGCAATTGAAAGAGCCGGTACAAAAGCCGGAAATAAAGGTGCAGATGCTGCAAAAACTGCAATCGAAATGGCAAATTTGGTTAAATTAGTGTAAATTACAATACCGTAGGTATTGTGAAAAGGAGTTTGATATGACGGAAGCAATTACCGAGTACAGAAATGAAAATACCAAAGATATCGATTTACTTTCGACTATCGATATGGTTAGAAAAATGAATGAAGAAGATCAAATTGTAGCAAAAGTTGTTGGAGATGAGGCTCCTAATATCGCTGCAGCAATTGATGTTATTGCAAAAGCTTTTTTAAAAGGTGGCAGACTTTTCTATTTTGGGGCAGGAACTTCCGGTCGTCTCGGGATTTTAGATGCTTCTGAATGTCCTCCGACATTTAGTGTTGCGCCATCAATGGTGCAAGGAATTATTGCCGGTGGTGAAAAAGCTATACTAAATGCAGCTGAAGGTGCAGAGGATAATTTTGGCGAAGGGAAAAAAGATGCTGAAGTTTTAACTGATAAAGATGTATGTGTTGTAATTTCTGCAAGCGGAAATCCTAAATATCTGCTTGGAGTATTAGAACAGGCTGATGAAGCTGGAGCTGCAACCATAGCTGTTACTTGTAATTCAAGAGGGCATATTGCTGAAGAGGCAGGATTGGTTATTTGCGCAGAAGTTGGACCTGAGGTTATTGCAGGTTCCAGTCGTTTAAAGGCCGGTACTGCACAAAAAATGATTTTAAATATGTTAACAACAGGTGCAATGATTAAAATTGGAAAAACGTATGAGAATTTTATGATTGATCTTAAGGCTGTTAATGAAAAGTTGAAAGATAGAGCTATCAGGATTGTCTCACAGATTGCTGATGTTTCTCATAGTGAAGCTTTGGCTTCGTTGTTAAAATGCGATTGGGAGATAAAAACTGCAATAATCATGATTCAAATGAAAATAGATGCAGACTCGGCCCGGTTAGAATTAAAAAAACATGGCGGTGTTTTAAGAAAAATAATTAAGCCGGAAAGTTTGGTTTAGGGGGGAAAGGTATGAAATTAACAGTTCTTGGAGCAGGATGTTGGGGGTTAACTTTAGCTTGGCTTTTAACTGACAATTTTGATAGTCTGACTGTATGGGGACGTGAACAGGATTTGTCTAAGGATTTACTTGAAAATAAACATTGTTCAAAACCATTAGAAGTTCAGTTGAAAGATAAAGTTGAGATAACTTCGGACATGGCAGAAGCTATTAAGGGTGCAGATATTATTTTATCTGTCGTTGCGACTTCAGGAACTCGTGATGTTTGTGAGCATCTTAAAAAGGCCGGAATTAACTCAGACCAAATTTTGGTTAATGCTTCAAAAGGTATTGAGCTTCCTTCTTTAATGCGTATGTCAGAGGTTATAAAAGATGTTTTGCCTAATCAAAAATTAGCAATTTTGTCAGGACCGACATTAGCAAAAGAAGTTTTGCAGGGAAAACCCACAGCTGCTTGTGTTGCTTGTGAAGATATTGAGATTGCTCAGTTTGTGCAAAAGTCTTGTAATGTTCCTAGTAAGTTTCGACTTTATACAAATACAGATGTGATAGGAGTTGAGCTTGGTGGCAGCTTAAAAAATGTAATAGCAATAGCTTCAGGTTTTGCGCATACTATGAATCTTGGTGATAATTGTTCAGGTTCTTTATTGACAAGAGGAATGGCAGAAATTGTTAGAGTAAGTATTCAGCTTGGTGCAAACCCATCCACATTATATGGTCTGTCAGGAATGGGAGATTTAATTGCAACTTGTTCTTCACCAATGTCAAGAAATTATACTGTAGGTTCAATGTTGGCAAAAGGAAAGAAAATTAATGATATTTTAGCGGAACTGGGGTCGGTTGCTGAAGGTGTTAAAACTTCAAAAGCTATTTGTGAATTGGCTAAAAAACTTGATATTGAAGTTCCTGTATCAAATGCAATTTATGAGGCTGTATATACTGATATTACTCCGGAGCAGCTTTTATCCAAATTAATGAATAGAAAACTTAAAGAAGAAGAAAGATACGTATAATGAAATTTGCCGTAAGATATTTAAAAAATACATTTTATCCATTGAATGTACCTGATAATATAAAACTTGAAGATGGACAAATGGTAATTGTCCGAACTGAAAAAGGAGAAGAAGCTTTAAAAGTATTTTTGGTGAATTCTGAAATTGAAAAAATTTGGAATAATTCCAAGACAAAGCCTGAGCCTTTACCATTAATAAGAATTCTTTCTCAGAAAGATTTACAAACTCTTGAGCAGATAAAAAAAGAAGAAGTAGAAGCTTTTTTTAAATGTCAGGCTCTTGTAAAACAACATAAGCTTGTGATGAATTTAGTCCAATGTCGAATTACATTTGATAGACGTAAAATTACATTTTATTATACTGCTCCGGAAAGAGTAGATTTTAGGGCTTTATTAAAAGATTTGACTCAAACTTTCACTCGTGTGCGAATTGATTTAAGACATATTGGGGTTAGGGATGAGACTTCTATATTAGAAGGGGTTGGTATTTGTGGGCAGCCATTTTGTTGTTCAAGTTTTTTGAGAAAATTTGCAACTATAAATGTTAAACTTGCAAAAGATCAGGGTATGCCTATTGCTCCGGGAAAAATTTCCGGAACTTGTGGCAGATTATTGTGTTGTCTGACTTATGAATATTCAAATTATATTGATGCTGCAAAAGGTATGCCTCCTATCGGTTCATCTGTAATGACAACAGATGGATTAGGCAAAGTTTGTTATCTTCAATTTATGAGTGGCAAAGTTGCGGTTAAATTGGAGGATGGTAAAACTAAAGAATTTGACAAAGCTGATATTGAAATGGTTGATGCAGATGTAAATGTAGAAATTGATATTCCTGTTATTAATAACTACGAAGATGAAGATTCTCAAAATATTGATATTAGGCAGTTGGAAGACGATAGAAACAGTTCAACCGGAAATATTTAAAATTTTCAAATAATTTTAATTTAACTGTGATGATTATTGCAGGCAAAAATTTTTATGTTTCTTTTTAAATATCAATATGCGTATAAATAGCAGTACTAATTTATATAATAAAAACTTTAGAAATTCTTATAAAGTTCAAAAACTTGCTTTTACCAGTAGTTCCAGAAATTATTATAATTCTGAGCTGCTCAGGCAAAGTAGGACATTCGGGCATATTGCAACAACAACCTGGATGTTCAGGCAAGATTTAGATTGGGATAGATTTATTAATTTAGTATATAAAAATTTTGAAAATCAAAATTGTGTGCAAACTTATAATCTTGCGTGTTCTGATGGCTCGGAAGCTTATTCATTTTTAATTTCAGCAATGGAAAAAATTCCTAATGAGGGGTATAAAAAATTTATTCCTATTATAGCTGTTGATAAAGACTTAGAGATTATACATTCGGCACAGCACGGCAGGATAAATCTTTCCGAATCTGATTTGAATCGTATAAATATATTTTCAAGGTTTCGTAATGAATATTTTTTTGATAAACAAATTTCGTTAAATATAAATAATGATAATTTTTCGGATATATGTAATTCTTATGCAGTAAGTAAAAAATTAAGAAATATGGTTGATTTTAATCATGGTGATTTGCTTACTTATTTATCAAAAATTAATGATAATGGAAATTCTATTATTTTTTGTAGAAATGTTACTCCATATCTGTCCTATAATGACATTTTTAAATTGGCGAATACAGCCGGTAAGGTGTTAAAACAAGGGAGCATGATTGTTTTTGGAGAATTTGATAAACATTCTGGAATTCTGGATTTTATTGATATTAAGGGGTTTGAAGAATGTATGGAATATGTATTTAGAAAGATTTAGCAATATAAAAGCAAAAGTATTAAAATTACTTTTGCTTTTATAAGTTTAATAAATAAATTACTTAGTGATTAATTATAGTGTTCTTCTTGATGATATTCATCTTTATTTTCATTTTCATTTTCATTTGAATTCATATCATCGTTTTTTGTTTCAGAATTATTGTCTTCTAAATTATCATTATTTTCTGAAGAATTTTCATTGTTTTCATTTTGCGGTTCTTCATCGTTTGCTTCCGAAGGCTCTTCATTATCGCTATTTTCATCATCATCTTTGTCTTCTTCAGATTTATCTTCTTCGTCATTATTATCAGCAGATGTCTCTTCCTCTTTTAGAGCCGCTTCGATTTCTGCTTCATCTTTTGCTCTTATCACGGGAATTGAAAGCATAAGTGCCATTTGATCTCCTTCTTGATCAAAATTTAGTTCAAGTGCATCTTTATCCATTTCAACATACTTTGAGAGGAGTTCAACTAATTCTCTTCTCATACGCTGTAATAATTCCGGCGTAAGATTTGTTCTATCTTGCATTAATACGACTCTAAGTCTGTTGCAGGCAACATCTTTTGCATTTTCTTTATTAGTTTCTGTTTGTTTGAATAGACTTAAAACTCTATTGCATAGTTCTTTAAAAATGTTATCACTCATTTTACTTCTCCTTACCAATCAGGTGAGAGAAGAATTTCTTAACTTTAGTCAAAACGCTGGTTTCTTCTTCAAGATTTAAGAATGGAACTTCTTCGCCCATTATACGTTGTGCAACATTTCTATAAGCTTTACCGGCTAAAGAATTTTCATCATTAACAATAGGTTCTCCTTTGTTTGTCGATGTAATGATACCGGTATCTTCAGGTATTATACCAATTAAATCTGCTGATAAAATTTCAACTACATCTTCAACACTCATCATATCGTTAGATTTAATTAAATTTGGTCTTACTCTGTTAAGTAATAATTTATATGACTTAATTTCTTCTTTCGCTTCCAATAGACCGATAATTCTATCAGCATCTCTAACCGCAGACATTTCAGGAGTTGTAACAACTATAGCTTCAGATGCTCCAGCTACGGCGTTTTGGAATCCTTGTTCAATACCTGCTGGGCAGTCAACGAGGATAAAGTCAAAATCTTTTTTTAGTTTTTCACAAATATCTTTTAACTGTTCTTCTGTTACTGCAGTTTTATCTCTTGTTTGTGCAGCTGCAAGCAAACAAAGGTTAGGATTCTTTTTATCTTTAACCAGTGCTTGTTTTAGCTTACAGCGTTTTTCAACTACATCAACTATGGTGTAAACAATTCTGTTTTCCAATCCAAGTAACAGGTCAAGGTTTCTAAGACCAAGGTCTGTATCAATCATAACAACTTTATTGCCGGCTCTGGCAAGAGCTGTTCCGATATTAGCATTTGTAGTGGTTTTACCTACCCCGCCTTTTCCGGATGTAATTACTATTACTCTACCACTCATTTATATCTCCTTAATTTTCATCATGTATTTTTCTTATAACAATGCTGCCTTTATATGTAAAAGCCTCTTCAGGTACGTATTCACAAGATTTTTGGATGTAAGGCAGGTTTATTGTATCAGGGCGTCTTGCAAAAATTTCCCCTATTCTGATTTGAACGGGATTCAATTTTAGAGCCCTTATTTTTGCATAATTATTACCGTCAGAACCGGCATGAGCGATTCCGCCTAAAATTCCCCAGACAGTGATGTCTCCTTTTGCAATAATTTCAGCTCCGGGGTTTACATCACCTATGACAATTATATTCCCATCAGAAGAGATACTTTGTCCAGAACGTATTGTTCGTCTGATGTATAGAGTTGGAAGTTGTTCAGGTTCATTTTTTAAAGCTGTTACTTCTTCATTTTTTTCATCTTTAATTTCCTGAGCTTCAACTTTTTGAGCAATTTCATCATTATGATGAATAATTGGTGAAATTTCTTTTTCGTCTGTAGAATTTGATTTTTTGTCAATTGACAGGTTATTTTCTTCAGATTCATTACTTAATGTTTGTTCATTCTGTTTTGGCAAAGAATCTTCTCCAAAAATATTATCTAAAGCATTAGAAACTTCTTCTGATTGTTCGTTAGATTCAAATGTTGGTGCTTCTACAGCATTTGTAAATTCAGAAATTTTAATATCAAGAGCGGTTGCAGATTCAAGAGTTTCGGTTGAACTTGTACTGATAAAAGCAAGTTGAGATTCCATAAGTTCAACAAGTGCTTTTATACTTGTTAATTCAGCTTGAGATAAATCTACTGAACCTAATTTTAGACAAATATGCTTTCCTTTTGATTCTGGCATGTCCAAAATTCTTGAAAGTTCATAAATAATTTCAGAGGTTTTTTTCGTGTTTGTTAAATCAACGATAAAACCATTCTCAATATATCCCTTATCCATTTTTCCCTTTCCAAAATTGGTTACATGTCATAAGAGTACATAAAAAACTATCAGACTTCAAGAAATTCTTTACATTTGTAATTAAATATTAATTAGTTATGCTAAATATTCTTTTACAGTTGTATTGTAAATCTTTTTGATAGCTGTTGCATAACTATCGCCTTCACAGTATATTTTGCCAATTGCATCGATATTATTCATGTCAGCTTTTTTAACAGAAGAGTATCTTTCTGGATATTTTGAAATATTTCTAATTGCTGCTTCTAATCCTTTTTCAGGAGTTGAGAAATATCCAAAACCGTTAGAACTTTTACCTAAGTCTCCGGCTGCTCTATAACCCATGAAGTTATTATGTTGAGCTAAATTACTTGTGCCAAAACCTGATTCTTGACCGATTATAGATACAACAAGAGCAATATCAACATTGTATTTTTGACAAAGTTCAGTGATAACTCCTTCTTTACCTTTCAAGTTACCTTTTAATAATCCCGGTTTTAATTTTGAAGATGCTTTGTAACTTGTATCTGATGATGTTGTGTTAGTTGGTAAAAAGTTAAAAGTTGGGAATGAAAATTTGAAACTTGGTATGCTAGGTAAAACTGGAGGCATACCAGGTAACATATTTCCTGTTGTTAATGAACCAAATGCAGGAGTAGAATAAACAAAATTGTTGTTTGCAGGTGAAGAATTAAAATTAAAGTTAAAATTATTATTGTTAATTGTCATATTATTAAATGCAAAAGGATTTGAATATCCAATTGCATTTTGAAAACCACCAAAAACAGGGGTAAAAATAGAACCCATAAATGGAGTTACACCCATAGGAGAAGTAGCACAAGCTAATCCTAAAAAGAAATTAGCTCTAGGATTCATAGCCATGCACCCCATTGCAAATGGGTTAGAATACATATGCATATGATGATGAAATACTGATAACATATTCTTCTCCGCTTTTTAATATCCCCTGTATTAATATAAAGGTAAAAAGTATATAAAATTTGCATAATTTTGTTTATTTTGTTAACAAATATTAAAATTTTTAATAATTTGATTAATGGAAATATTCATGTTTATTATATATTAATATTAGGGCGAAGGATTATATAACAATGTTTAACGAAACAAAAACACATGAAATAACAGTCGACGTCGTAATTTTAACAATTAAAAATAATGCAATACAGGTCCTTCTTGTAAAAAGACCAACAGAGCCGTTTAAAGGCAGATGGGCTATCCCTGGAGGTTATGTACGCTTGTCTGAAAATTTGGATGATGCGGCATTAAGGGTCTTGAAGGAAAAAACAGCTGTTGATAATATTTATCTTGAACAGTTATATACTTTTGGCGATCCTCTGCGCCACCCGAATGCGCGTGTAATAACCTGTGCATATTTTGCATTGGTTCGTTCTGAAGATATAAAAATTATTTCATCTCCGGAATTGGGTTGGCATAAAGTTGCTGATCTTCCGGCTTTGGCTTTCGACCATAAAGAAATTATTCAATATTCTCTTAAAAGAACAAGGGAAAGATTGGAATTGTGTCCTGTAGCGTATCAATTATTGCCTGAAAAATTTACGTTAACAGAAATGCAAAAGGCTTATGAACTTATAATGGGTAAAAAGCTTGATAAACGGAATTTTAGAAAAAAAGCTTTAGCTACAGATGGTCTTATTGAGCTTGAAGAATATACAAAATCATCCTCAAAAAGACCGGCAAGGTTATATACTTTTGAAAATATTGAATTAAACTCAAAAAGAGCACATTTTATCAAAAAGGAGAAAACTATATAATGGTTAATATATTATGGACAATCGAGACAATATCGGCAGTTCTGTTAATAATCCTGATATTGCTTCATTCCCCAAAAGGCGATGGTATTGGTGGAATTGGCGGGGCTTCTCATGTCTTTGCATCACAAAAAAGTGCAGAAAAAGGCTTGAATAAATTAACGGGTATTGTGTGTGCAATATTTATTATTTGTACATTTTTAATTGGATTCGGTATTGTAAAGTAAGTTATATCGATTTTTTAATTAAACAAAAGCCCCACTTATAATTGTGGGGCTTTTGTTTAAAGGAGTAATATGAAAGCTACGACGATTTTATGTGGAACTGCAATAACTGGTGCGATAGTAACCTCTGCATCTGCAGCATTGGGTGCCTCTCACAAAAAGATTAAACAGGAAAAGCAAAAATCAGAAATTGTTAGAAAAATTTATAATAATTTTTTAGATTCTGACACATCGTTAAATAAAGTTTATCATAGTACTATGGACTCATTGAGTTTAAAATCTCAGTATGAAAAAACACAGCATTCACTTATATCTTTAAAAAAAGATTTACTTAGCGGAGATGACAAATTTAGGTACTTAACAAGAGCGACATAATATAAATTTTGTTTTATAGTAATTGTATGGATAATAATGATATTTTTTCACGTAATATATTGTTTTGGGGCGAGTATACGCAGGCACAACTTTTTGATAAGAATGTTGCAGTGTTTGGTCTGGGGGGTGTTGGTGGCTTTTGCGCGGAATCTTTAGCAAGGGCTGGTGTCGGTAAGCTTACAATTGTTGATTTTGATACTGTTTCAATGTCAAATATAAATAGGCAGCTTGTTGCCTTAAATTCAACTGTGGGTATGAAAAAAACAGAACTTTTCAGGGAAAGATTGCTAGATATTAATCCTGACATAACTCTCGAGATTGTAGATGATTTTTATAATTCTGAAGAAGTTATAATTGATTTTTCAAAGAATAAATATGATTATGTGGCAGATGCGATAGATACGATGAGAGCAAAAATACATCTTATTGAATCTTGTTATAATAATCATGTACCAATAATCAGTTCAATGGGTGCAGGTAATAGGATTGATCCTTCACAGTTGTATATTTCCGATTTAAAGGATATAGAAAACAAAAAAGCACCTTTTGTTTCTAATGTTATTTATCAGTTAAAAAAACGTGGAATATCTGAAGGTATTCCATTTGTAGTGAGCAGGGAAACACCTTTTGTAAAAAAAAGAGTAGAACAAATTGAAAAAATAAAAACTAACAGCGGATTGGATATTGAATTTAATAAAATTACTCCATCTTCAACTCCGTTTGTAGCTTCTTGCGCAGGTATATTTATGGCCTCATATATAGTTCAGAGTTTTATAAAGGATTTTAAATAATGAATATTCTTATAACTGGAGCCTCAAAAGGCATAGGAAAAGCTATTGTTGAAAATTTAAGAGAGTTTGGTAATATTTTTGTTACATCCAGAAATGAGGAACTGTTAAAAAATCTTTCATGTCATTCATATTTTGTATGTGATTTGTCAAAAGAGAATGAATTAATTTCTCTTGGAAATTTTATTGAAAATAATAAAATTGATGTATTAATAAATAACGCTGGAGAATATATTTATGGAGGGATAGATAGTCTTCGGTTAAATGAGTTAAACCATATTATTTCGGTTAATTTAAAAGCCCCGATATATTTAATGAGTAAATCCGTTCCTTATATGAAGAAGAATAAGTTTGGTCGGATTATCAATATTGGTTCAATTTCCGGATGTATGGGGGAGGCTTATGCAAGTATGTATTCTGCCACAAAAGCAGGATTAATTGGTCTTTCAAAATCCACGGGATTAGAACTTGCAGAATATGGAATAACTGTTAATACTATAAATCCTGGATGGGTTAATACAGAACTTGGTAAAGAATCTATAGAAGAGAGTGAGTTTACTGAAGAAGAAATTATATCTTGTATTCCGCAGAAAAGATTTGTAGCGCCTGAAGAAGTTGCAAATCTTGTAAAGTATTTAATAAGTGATGACGCAAAAGGTATCACGGGACAGGCGATAAATCTTTGTGCGGGTTTATCTGTTGGGATATAGCTATTTATTATCTTTTTTTATCTTAGCAGTTATTGAATCCAAGCTTATGGTTTTAGGCTTTTTATTTAAATATTCGGGTAAATTTTCTCTGAGTTCTCTAAAATATATTGTTCCAACTATATCCATAAATTTATCAAATGTTTTACCGGTGAGAACCAATGCTGTATTTTTGTGTTCTCCTCGTTTTGTTGTTATTACGAGTATATCCTTATCAGAATGGTTAACAGCTTGCTTTAAGTTTTTTATTTCTTTTTCAGAGCCTTTGATTTTGTAAAAGCCGTTAAATGTAATTTTATTATTCGAAATTTGATTTGTTTTCATTATGAGTCTTGCCTCCTGTGTATAGTAATTATAAACAAAAATAATTTTGCGCAAAGAAAACTTTTTTTCTTGACAAGTAGATAAATCTATGCAAAGATATATCTAAGAAAAGAATATGCTACTTCTACGGATTGGAGAGTGTATGGAAAAACAATATTATATTGATAGTTTTCCTTATGAAGTTGAATTAACTGCCAGACTGTGTCATGAAAATGCTAAAAGGTTGTTGGAATCATTTACAAAAGAACTTTCTATTGATGAATTTTCTGTTTTGGATACGCTAATTGCAAGGCCTGGTTTATCTCAGGCAGATTTAGCGAGATTAATTTTAAAAGGTAAAGCTCATACCGGAAGATTTTTGATGTCATTGGAAGAAAAAGGTTTGATTGAACGTCATGTTGAAGAACGCGGAGGGAAACTTATAAAAGTTTCATGTGTAACTTCTTATGGAAAAGATTTTTATGAAAAAATAGTTGAAAATTTCAGACCTGCAGTTGAGGAATTTGAAAAAGTTATTTCAGAGGAAGAAATTCGAAGCGTTTTAAATAACTTAAAGAAGTTACGTAATGCAATCGAAAAAGTTAGTCAGATAGTATTTGAATAGGATTGTATAATGAGTGAGGAAGTTATAAATAAAGAATCAACTATAAACCCAGAGGAATGGAGACCTATGAAAAACCCATGGTTAATTTCTGCTCCTTTGATGTTGGCGGTTGCAATGTATGCTCTGGATGAAACAATATCTAATGTCGCATTACCATATATGGCAGGGTCCTTTTCCTGTAGCCATAATGAATCAACTTGGGTTTTGACATTTTATTTAATTGCCAGTGGTGTTATTATTCCTGCTGTTGATTTTTTCTGTAAATTGTTTGGAAGAAAAAACTTCTTTTTAATGAGTGTAATTATATTTACAATATCTTCATTTTTGTGCGGTATATCAAATTCCTTAATAATGATGGTACTTGCCAGATTTTTACAAGGTATTGGCGGTGGTGCTATTTTACCTTTATGTCAAGCAATAATGATGGAAAGTTTTCCAAAAGAGAAACGGCCGCAAGCAATGGCTTTATTTGGTCTGGGTGTAGTGTTTGCTCCGATTATCGGGCCAGCATTGGGAGGCTGGATTACAGAAAATTGGTCTTGGCCTTATATATATTATATTAATATCCCGATTGGTTTTATAGTTTTAGCTATGGCAAAAGAGCTATTAGAAGAGCCACCTTATGCTAAAAGGCAGAAAGGTGTTAAATTAGATGCAATAGGCTTTTCATTTTTAGCGATATGGCTTGTTTGTTTGCAAATTGTATTAGATAAAGGTAATGACGCTGACTGGTTTGGCTCCGCATGGGTTTGTTGGCTTACTGCAATTTCTTGTATTGCAGGAATCATTTTTGTAATCTCACAAGTAACAAGGAAGAATACTCTTGTTGATTTGTCTATTATGAAAGATAGAAATTTTTTCTTTGGAACTTTTATTCAGGTGATTTTAATGGGTGTAATGATGGCATCCAGCGCAATTTTACCTTCTATGTTGCAAAGCATGATGGGGTATACATCATTCTTAAGTGGTATATCAATGGTTCCAAGAGGTGCAGGCTGTTTTGTTGCTACTATTTTTAGTGCTCTATTTATCACTAAAATTGGAGAAAGAAAAATGGTATTTTTCGGACTGTTGATTCTTGGTACCGGAGGATTAGCTTTTGGAGAGATAAATCTTCAGATTTCTTTAATAAATATTGCTATTCCGAATTTTTTATTTGGTTTAGGTATGGTTATGGCAATGGTTCCACTGGTCGAGTTGTCTTGCCGAACTTTACATAATGATCAGTTAACAAATGCCAGTGGCGTTCAGAATTTGTTGAAAAATGTCGGTGCTGCAATTGGAACTTCATTGGTTACGACTTGTATTTCGCGTTTGGGGCAGGTACACCAGTATATGATGGTCGGTAAGCTTAGTGAACTTAATCCTGCTTTTATTGAAAGAGTTCAAAGCTATACCGGAGCATTTTTAGCTAATACAGATTTAGCTAATGCAGTTTATTCGGCAAAAGGACTTTTATATAATCAATTGCTTCAACAGTCTACACTTTGGGCATACATTGATACATTTAGAATATTTGCTATAGCTTGTTTCTTTGTTGCTCCATTAGTGCTACTGATGAAACGTAAAAATTTAGTATAAGACTATTCTTAATCTTTATAATATAAATTCCCAATTTATGTTACTCTGCGGGGTGTTGTGCAACTCTTCCCCGCATTTTTTTATGAATAAATATTTATAATTTTATTTGCGTATTTTGTATCATTTAGCGGTAGTGCTATTGTGTTATTTAAAAAGTTATGTTCAATAAAATTTTTAGGTATTGGGTTCCATAACCAAAGTAGCACTAGATTATTTTCTATAAATGATTGTGCAAAGTCTTTATTTTTTGGACTAAAAGGATAACAGTATGGAATATTATATTTGTTTGCGGTAAATTGCAAATTGTTTTCTTTATCAAAAATTTCGGCGTATTGATTAAATATTTTAATTCTTTGTTTTTTATCTTTTTCGAAATCTATATTTTTCATTTTATTTTCTATATTTGGGTTTATATATTTTATATTTTTTTCATTATTAATAACTAACTCGTTTTGTAAAAATTTTTTATAATTTTTATGAATTAATACAGGTATATTCTGAAATTTATCTTCAATGAAATCTTCATGGAGAAGGTTATTTATGTATAAATAAGCACCATTTGGGACATTGAAAAATTTTCTTAGTGAAGAAAAGCTAGCTAAACCGACATTATCGGCATAAAAAGCCTGCGAATTATCCAAAATGAGATTTTTATATTTTTTTGAAAGTATTTTACAGTTATTGCTGCACAGTCCAAAATAGTTTATATATAATATATAGTCATCTTTATGAAAATTTATTTCGGGCATAAATTGTTCATTTATATGGTAAAATTTTATTTTGCATTTTTCTTCTCTTAATGATTCCCAAACTATAGGACATGTATAATACGGGATAAATATTTCTTTTATCCCGTATACTCTTATAATATATTTTAAACAATTTCTTGCTAAATTAAGTTTTACAACGTGTTGCATACTTTATTTGTTGTAATCTTCAAAAAATACTTGTAAAAGTTCTTGTCCTTTAATCATTGTTTTGTAATCTACGTATTCTCTGTTGGAATGCATATTACATACTGTTGCAAGACCTATTAAGTATGGTGAAAATTTTTCACCTTTTGCATTTGTTTTGTTTGCATAAATATGAGTTTCTGCGCCGGCATGAAATGAAGATATTTCCGGTTCAATTCCGACTTTTTTTGCAGATGTTTCAAATAAAATAGGCAAATATTCATCTTCGTTTTTTTCAAACATAGGCATCTTTTCAGTGAAAGTAATTTCTGCTTTTGCAATATTTTCATATTCTTTATTAAAGCTTTCGACAGTTTCTTTCATAAGGTTTATAAGTTCATTTTCCTTATCTTTTCTTGAGCTTCTTATTGAATATGTTACATGAGCATCTGTATTTATAACATTTGTAACTTCAATATCTCCGGCTTGAATTCCTCCAATGTTGCATGATGTTACAACCTTGCCGTCTTCTGAATAAAAGACACCCTGTGGCATTTCTGAAACTAAATCTGCAATAAGTTTAGCCGCATTTTCTCTTGTTGGATCCCCAATATCATTTCCTGAATGGCCTCCTTTTGGTGCCCTAAGTTTTAAATCGACCATAACATAGCTGGCTCCTGATATAAGGCATTGACCAAGCGCATCGCTATCCAGAACAAGTACATATTTAGATGTAATTTTTGAAAAATCTGTATTTTTAATTCCGGTCATTCCTGATTCTTCGTCTCTTGTAAAGTGGATTTCCAGTCCTCCATGTTTTAAGTCTGTTCTTTTATTTAGTTCTTTTGCAAAGAAAAGGGCATTGGCAACACCGGCTTTATCATCAGCTCCAAGAGTTCTTCCTTTAGCTTTAATTAAATCTCCATCCAGATATGTTATAACAGGAGAGTCATCTCCAATTACATCAAGGTGTGAAGATAATAATATTGGTTCTTTAGTTGAATCTGTTGCAGCTATAGTTATATAAATATTTTTATAATTATCCAGTTCGTATTGTAGATTGTTTCTTTTACAATAATCACATATCCATTCAATTATTTTTTCTTCTTTTAATGAAGGAGAAGGGATTTCTGCCATTGAACAAAATAAATCAATCAGCTCATTCTCTTTTCTTAAATCTATCAATTCCATATATTTCTCCAATTTTCTTTTTTACATAATATAATATCACATTTTTACATTATATCAATCTAATGGAGCCAAAATTTTTATTCTAATTTATTTCAACTACACTAACCCCATCTCCGCCTTCAGCATCTTCTCCCGGACGAAATTTTGCAACATAAGGTGAATTATTTAGAAAATCTCTGACAGCTTGTTTTAATGCTCCTGTTCCGTGTCCGTGTATTATGTATACTGGTGAAAGATTTGCCAGGCTTGCTTTATCCAAATAGTTTTCTATTTCATCCAAAGCTTCTTCTACTCTATATCCCCTCAAATCCAGAGTAGAAGACATTTCCAATCTTCTTAATTCAAATTTGCTTAAGGATTTTGTAGGGAATTTAGTTTTGTTTGGTTCTTTATAGTTTTCATCAAGGACTGCTAATTCATCCTTTTTTACTTTCATTTTTATAGAGCCCATGTCAACAAATAATTTTTTATTCTTATCCGGTAAGGATAATACACTAACTTTTTGATGCAGATTTTTTAGCATAAGTGTATCTCCTATACGGACTTTATCCCAGTCAATTTCAAGATATTGTTCTTTATCTGATATTTTATCAATTTGTTCTCTGAATCCGTTTTCAAGTTTTGCCAGACGTGAATATGCTCTTCTTGCAATTTTTTCGGATTTTTCTTTTCTTAACTCTTCAAGAATTTCTTTAATTTCTCCTCTTGCTTCCAAGATTTCAAGGTCAAATTTATTTTTTATATTTTTTATTGTCTTTTTCTTATCTTTTTTGACCTGATTAAGATTTTCTTCGTACTCTTTTTTTATGGAAAGGGAAGATTCTTTTAGTTCTTGAGCCTGTTCCAAATTTTTTGATAATTCTTGGTGTGTTTGTTGTAATTTTTCGACAACTGCAACAGAAGAATCTTTTTGTGTAATCAAAATATTTTTTGCTTTATCTGTAATCTCTTTATCTAAGCCAAGATTTGCGGCAATTGATATGGCGTTACTCAAACCCGGAATTCCTATCAATAGTTTATATGTTGGTTGAAGAGTTTCTGTGTTAAATTCAACAGATGCATTTTTGAAAAATTTATTATTATATTCAAGAACTTTTAATTCTCCATAATGTGTAGTAATAACACTGGTAACTTTTTTTTGAGCTAGTTTTTCAAGTATGCATTGGGCCAATACGGCGCCTTCTGAAGGATCCGTTCCGGCACAAATTTCATCAAGTAAAACAAATGAGTCTTCATCACTGTTATTTAGTATTGCAATAATATTTGTCATGTGTGAAGAGAATGTAGAAAGACTTTGTAAGATACTTTGAGCATCTCCAATGTCTGCAAAAACATTTTTAAACGGATACAGCTTAGCGTAAGTGCATGGTAAAAACATTCCTGCTTTTGCCATTAAAATAAATACACCTATAGTTTTTAGAGTTACTGTTTTTCCTCCGGTGTTGGAACCTGTAATAATGACAGAATGATAATCTTTTCCTATTTCAAAGTTGTTGGCAACGACTTCTTTATTTCCAAGTAGAAGAAGTGGGTGTTTCATATTTTCAAAATAGATGTATTTGTCATTACACAGTTCCGGTTCTACCGCTTGAAGTTTAACCGCATATCTTGCTTTTGCAAAGTGAAAATCAATTTTAGCCATGATTTTTTCGCAAATTTCAAGTTCTGGCATATAATTTTTAACAAGATTTGTAAGTTCAACCAGAATGCGAATGCATTCAGCATAGATTTTCGATTTTATTTCTCTTATTTTGTTATTTAATGGAACTAGTTGTGCCGGTTCTATATAAAATGTCTTTGCAGAAGCTGATACGTCATGAACAATTCCCGGAATTTTGGTTTTATTGGATGCCATAACTTGAAAAACAATTCGGTCATCTCGTTGAGTATAAATATTTTCTTGCAAATATTTTGAAAAATTTGGATTATTAAGTAAAGAATTTATTTGATCTCGCAGATTTTGTTCAGAATCACGCAAAGATGAATATAGACCTTTTAATTCGGGAGATGCATTCTGTCTGATTTTTAAATTCTCATCAAAAGTCTCAAATATTTTGTCTTCTAATTCTTTGTCTGCAACTAAATTTTCTGCTAAATTTTTTATTATCCAATTCTCTTCAGAATTTTCCAGTAAAAATCTTTTCAGGAGTCTGGAGGATTTCATTGTTTTGGCAATGTCATTTAATTCTTCTTCCATGAGGTATGACACTGCACTGTTGTTTTTTATTTTATCAATATTGGCAATAAATTCAGTAGGTGTATCTTTTGCATAATCCAGAATTTTTTTTGCTTCTCTGGTTAGTTCAAGTTGTTCTTTTATTTTGGCAACATCATTAAACGTCGTAGCTTGAATACATAGAATACGACTTTGTTCAAATTTTGCATATTTTGCCAATTCCTCTTTTATTTTATTAAATTCAAGAGTTATATTGCTGTTAGATGTGATATCCATACCCCTGATTTTATTACAAAAACTTCGGTTTGCAAATGTTTTTGAGCGTCTTTTGATATATTTTAAGTACTTATACTGGTTATTATTTTGCTCGATAATACCCTTTGACATTTGTTCCATCTTTTCGTTTGTAGGGTTTAACATATATCACACCGCCAAAATTTTCGGAGGCTTTTTTTAGTTCTATGTTGCTCGGTATTCCTATTGAATTAAGTTGAGCGTTAATTTGAGCTTCAAGTCTTGTATATTCTTCAATATTCATTGCAGAAATATCTTCTCTGGAATATATTTTGTTATCATTTGTAATTGGATTTTTATAGCCGGAATAATCAATATGTTTTTGTTTGGAATTGAATAATCCGTTTTTTATCTGGTTCATTATCTCTGATTCATTTTTTAGAAATTCTTCATTGCTCATTTGCATAATTTCTTCCGGTGTAAATATATGTTCAGTTGTTTTATATGTAAGTCCATTGTCAATTGATGGGTTTGTGGGAAAGTCATTTTTTTCAATGCTTAGTTGGAATAGCATTGGATAGGTATCTGGAGAGTATTGTGAATTTGGTAAATCAAAAATAGCCACTTGGGCAGGATTGAAATTCTCAGCTCCATCTTTTATAATAATATTGGAACTCTCGATGGCGCCCGTGCTAGTAGCATGTGGAGAGCCGTTGGGAGTTTCCTCTTTTAAGTTTTTAAAATTATCTGGTTTTTTATCACTTGGAGTATTTGTTGAACTATTAGGGATGTCTGTTGTTATATAGTACCTTTTTTCACCATCTTTTCTTACTTCAATATGGTGTATTCCGTTTTTACCTTTGTACAATTCATAGTGTGAAACATTAGGTTTTTGTTCAGGTTTCAGGTTTGGTACATTCGATAAACGTGTTGCCTGTTTTATATCATCAATTAGTTCAGGAAAATTTTGTGCCTGATGTGGATTCCAACGTAGTTGTTCTTGAATCCCGCGTTTTGTAAATCCAAATGAGGAATTCTCTTTATTAAGTTTTATCTCTTGGATATAGTCTTGATAGAAATTTTTTGCCTTGTAGTTAAAATCTTTTCTAATAATTCTGTCAAGTTTATCTATATTTCCGTAGTTTTTTAGTTGGTTTCCTTTTATTGCTTTTTGAAGATTTGCACCTAGTATACCGGCACTTCCACCTGTTATAGCCCCTTCAATAGCTCCAAGTATTGATGAAGATATTGAATTCTTATTATTTGTAAGACCATCTCCCAATCCTAATAAGAAACCGCTGCTTGCTCCGGATATAACTCCACTTTCAATATTTTCAGCAATTTTTCTTCCAAATTGTTTTTTGAGAATTTCTTTTCCAATTGAGGGGCCAATTTTACTCATTCCTAGTGGAATCAATGAACTTCCTATTTGTAAGGCTGCAGCTGAATATTGTTTTAATAGATAGTTATTTAGTTCTTGTTCTATTTGTTTGTTATATAATTCTCCAAATTCTTGAATAATTTTATTCTTTTCTTCTTTTGTCAAAGATTTATTTTTTTAATATTTTTCTAAATTTTCCCAAGAAAAATTTTCCATATATATTTTATCCTTTCTTCAAGGATAACTTTGACGGACAATCGGCTAAAATAAAATTATACAATTTTTATATCTATTTCGTCAATTCAGTCAATTGTCTATATTGTTTGTTTCAATATTTTGTGCAAAGGTTTTAGGATTTTTTCTTTATAAAATCTTTTCTCTATTATATAATCCTTTTATGGTAAAAAGTGCTTATATTCATATTCCATTTTGCAAGTCAAAATGTCATTACTGTTCATTTGTTTCTTTTTGCGATTTAAGTTTAAAAAAAGACTATTTAAAAACCATAGCAAAAGAAATTATTCATTTTTATGAGAAAGAGCCGTTGAAAACTTTATATATTGGAGGAGGAACTCCATCATTATTAGATATTTCAGAAATTGAAAATATAATTCGAATTTTTAACTTTGAGGCAAGTCCGGAAATTACAATGGAATTAAATCCTGAGGATGTTTTTTTCGATTATATGAGGGGATTATATGATGTCGGAATAAATCGAATAAGTTTGGGATGCCAAACTTTTGATGATAAAATTTTAAAACTTATTAACAGGCGTCATAATTCTGTTGATGTTATAAATGCTGTAAAAATAGCACAGCAAGTGGGGTTTAAAAATATTAACCTCGATTTTATATATGGTTTACCAGGTCAAAGTCAAGATATGTTTTATTCGGATTTAAAAAAAGCAATTGAACTTGATGTTCCTCATATTTCACTTTACGGTTTAAAACTTGAGCGGGGATCTTATTTTTATTCTAATCTGCCGGAAAATCTTCCTGATGATGATGAACAGGCTGATATGTATATTTCTGCTGTTGAATTATTGACAAGCTCAGGTTTTGAGCATTATGAGATTAGTAATTTTTCTTTGGATGGATATAATTCACAACATAATTTAAATTATTGGAATAATAATGAATATTATGGATTTGGTGTTGCTGCTCACGGTTATAAAAATGGTGTCAGGTATGGAAATAAAGAAGATATTTCTTCGTATTTGCTGAATCCGATTGAAAAAAGAGAATCTAAAATTTTAAGTATTCGGGAAATTTTAGAAGAAGAAATTTTTCTCGGTTTGAGACGAATGAAAGGGATAAATATTTCTGATATCAATTTCAAGTACGGAATTAATTTTTTGGAGAAATATAATGATATTTTGAAAAAATATGAAGGTTTAAATCTTTTAACCAAAACAGAAGAAGGTTATGCATTCACTATTAATGGGATACTTGTAAGTAATGTTATCCTTGCTGATTTTTTAGATGATAGTGAATCTGATTAGTAATTAAATTTCAAATTTTGAATAAATTTCATTTATGTTTTTCAAAAATGCTTGTTTATCAAAAATTTCTTTAATTTCTTCTACGGTTAAGAGTTTATTAATTTCTTTATCTTGTAACAGATTTGCTCTAAAGTCTCCGTGATTTTGAAATGCGTCCAAAGCATTTCTTTGGACTATGATATAAGCATCTTCTCTGGTTAAACCTTTAGATACTAAGGAAAGCAAAACTTTTTGCGAAAATACTATTCCTCCGAATTTGTCAGTATTTTTTAGCATATTATCTTTATGTATAACAATATTTTCCATCAAGCCGTTAAATCTGTTGAGCATAAAATCGATTAGTGTAATACTGTCAGGAAAAATTATGCGTTCTGCTGATGAATGTGAGATATCTCTCTCATGCCATAATGGAATATTTTCAAGTGCAACAAGCGAATTAGCTCTAACTACTCTTGCCAGTCCACACAAATTTTCACTGAGTACAGGATTTTTCTTATGTGGCATTGCTGATGAACCTTTTTGCCCTTTACTAAAGCCCTCTTCGATTTCTAAGACTTCTGTTCTTTGTAAGTGTCTGATTTCGGTTGCAAATTGTTCAATCACGCTTGCAATTAAAGCTAGGGACTGCATAAAATAAGCGTGATAATCTCTTGCAATAATTTGGGTGGAAATTCTTGCAGGTTTTAGACCTAGCTTTGTACAGGTGATTTTTTCTATCTCAGGTGAAATGTTGCTATAAGTTCCTACAGGTCCGGATATCTGTCCTACTCGAATTTGTTCAAGTGCATGGCTAAAATTATTTTTTTGTCTTTCTAATATATCAATCCAAGAGCACATTTTTACTCCGAATGTCATAATTTCTGCATGAATACCATGCGACCTTCCAATACAAATTGTCTGCTTATGTTTTTTTGCAAGTTGTTTTAATGTATTGATTGTTTTGTTTAAATCTTCCAGTATTATTTTACCGCTATCTTGTATTTGCAGTGCAAAGGCTGTATCAATTACATCGGAGCTTGTCAACCCTACATGTACATATCTTCCTAAGTCTCCAAGACTTTCATTTACGCAGGTTAAAAATGCGATAACATCGTGGCGCACTTCTTTTTCTATTTCATCTATTCTTTCAACTGAAAATGTTGCTTTTTTTCTTATTTCTTCAGCTGCTTCCTTTGGTATAGTTCCAAGTTGCGCGTAAGCATCACAAACTGCTAATTCAACTTTTAAATAATAATTAAATTTCGAATTTAAATCCCATATTTTTGCTGTTTCTTCTCTTGAATATCTTTCTATCATAATTTTTATCCTAGTATAAGTACTTATTTTTGTAAATTTTTAACAAAATCGGGCACTCTGTTTTTTGCCATTTGCATTTGAATATATTGTTCCTGTAATTTAGCTTTTTCTTCTTTTGTTGCATTTTTGGCTTTTTCATTCATTTGTGTATATAGTTCTTTTTCAACAGTATTGCCTTTGATATATACATCCATATCTTTTCCTTTTTTGAAGGCATTAATGTTCCCTTTGTAATTAATTTTCGGAGCATTAAAAAGTGTATATAGGAGTGCAAATCCACTAATAAATGCAGCAACTAGTCCTGCTGTGGCCCCCAATGTTAAGAATACTTTTTTATTTTGAGAAATATTTTGATGTTGTTTATCAACAATTTTTTTTGCGCTGTCAGATAGTTTATTGAACACTATATCTTCATCCAACAATTCAAGTAATAACCTTCCGCCGATAGCAAGCCCTCCAAAAAAAGTTGCTTTTACTAGTAAAGCTTTTTCTCCTTTTTTTGAAATAGGATTTTGCTCATTATTTATACTATTCTTTTGATTTTGTTCTGAACCAAAAGAATATAGACTGTTTGTTACCGGGGAAATTCTCATTCTATGCCCCTTTTATAAGTAATCCGTTTCCGTTATTTGCCATTTGAACAGAAGTGTAGTGGTTAATTTTTTGATCTAAATCAATGTCTTCATTTTTTACTTCTTTATCAACTTCTTCCATAATATTTGATTTCAATGCTCTATCTCTGCTGAAAACATCCATTTCTTTCTCTCTGGTAAATGCTCCTACTTTTGTATTGTATAATTTTGCCGGCAAAGTAAGTGCCATAGCTGCCAAACCTATTGCTGCTCCAATTCCGCTTAATTTCAATGCTCTGCCTTTTGTTCCTTTTTTTATAAAGAAACTTCCGATTCCTGCTGCCGTAACTCCAACTAAAGAGCTTGTTCCTACTGAGCCAAGAACGGCTAAGCCTTTTTCTGTATTTCTATTAATAGGGTTTTCGTAAATTTCTTTTTGTGAAGATGTAAAGTAAGGTTTTTGTGAATAAGTGTTAACTGCTGAAATTTTCATATATATACTCCTATATTAGATATTGTAATAATACCTGAAAAAATATTTTTTTGCTATTTTTGAGGTCTACAAAATCTGTATTTTTTTTACATTCTGTAACGCTATTTTGTAAAAATAGATATTTGTGTTATTATTTATTCACAAGAATAGACAAACTTTTAAAAAAGGGGAAAAATATGATTTCAGTAAACGATTTTAAAACCGGTCTTACAGTTGAATTGGATAACGGACTTTGGACTGTTGTTGAGTTTTTACATGTTAAACCGGGTAAGGGTGCTGCATTCGTTAGATCTAAATTAAAAAATGTTATTACCGGTCAAGTTGTTGAAAAAACATTCAGGGCTGGTGAAAAAGTTGCGAAAGCCACTTTAGACAGACGCGAAATGCAATACCTATATAAAGAAGGTTCATCTTATGTAATGATGGATAATGAAACGTATGATCAAGTTCATGTTGAAGAAGCTCAAATTGGAAGTGGTATCAAATACTTGAAAGAAAATATGAATGTGATGATTTTAACACATGAAGGAAAAGTTATAGGTGTTGATATTCCAGCACATGTAGAGCTTACAGTTGTAGATACTCCTCCGTCAGAAAAAGGAAATACTTCTCAAGGCGGTACAAAACCTGCAACACTTGAAACCGGTGCTGTTGTAAATGTTCCTTTCTTTGTTGCAAATGGTGATGTTATTAGAGTTGATACCAGAACAAATGAATACTTAGACAGATGTTAGTATTGATATTTTAGGACGATATTTATAGATTTCTTCGTTTTGCTATGTAGAACCAATGTAGTTTGGAGAATTCTGATATTTCGCTTATATGAAAGGTAAATTATGAAATTTGAAACAGATTATATAGAAAAATTAGCAAAAGTTTTGGCAGATACAGGGTTAACTGAAATTTCATTAGAAGATGGTGAACAGGCAATTACATTAAGAAAAGATGTAGTGGTTGCTCCTGTTGCAGCACCTGTTGCAAATATTCAGGCTCCTGCTGTTGCTCCGGCTGCAGCTCAAGCTCAAGCTCAAGCTCCTACTGCTGTTGAACCTGCTAAAAAAGGTACACCTATAACATCCCCAATGGTTGGAACATTTTATAAGTCTCCATCACCTGATGCTGATGCATTTGTGTCTGTAGGCGATAATGTTAAACCTGGTGATGTTGTTTGTATTGTTGAAGCTATGAAAATGATGAACGAAATTAAATCCGAAATTTCAGGTAAAGTCGTTGATATTTGTGTTGAAGACGGTCAACCTGTTGAGTTCGGTCAAGTTCTTATGTATGTTGAATAAGAGATAAAGTTTGATAGGCAATAAGATTTATCTTATTGCCTAATTTTTAGAATCTTATAAGAGGGATATTAAAAAATGTTTAGAAAAGTATTAATAGCAAATAGAGGTGAAATTGCAGTAAGGATAATTAGGGCTTGTCGAGAATTAGGAATTCCTACAGTTGCGATTTATTCTCAAGCTGATGTAAACTCTCTTCATGTAAGATTGGCGACAGAGGCTTATTGTATAGGACCTGCGAAAAGTTCTGATAGTTACTTAAGTATACCGGCTATTATGTCGGCTGCAATGGTGGCAGGTGCTGATGCTATACACCCTGGCTATGGATTTATGTCTGAAAGAGCTGACTTTGCCGAAATTTGTGAAAAGCAGGGTATAAAGTTTATCGGGCCTAGTTCTGAAGCTATGAGAAAGATGGGTGATAAAGCTACTGCTCGTAAGACAATGATTGAAAATGATGTACCTGTAACTCCTGGTACCGGTATAGTTAAGTCTGTTGAAGAGGTTCAGAATTTTGCTAATCGTGTCGGGTATCCGATTATTTTAAAAGCAACAGCCGGTGGCGGAGGCAAAGGTATGAGGATTTGTCGTAGCGATGAAGATGTTGAATTAAATATGGAGCTTTGTCAATCAGAAGCTAAAAATTTCTTTGGAAATCCGGATGTGTACGCAGAAAAATATCTTGAAAATCCAAGACATATTGAAGTTCAAATTTTAGGTGATAGTTTTAGTAATGTTGTCCATTTAGGTGAAAGAGATTGTTCTATTCAGCGTCGTCATCAAAAATTATTGGAAGAAGCTCCATCGCCTGCTATTGATGAAGAAACTAGAAAAGAAATGGGTGCTGCTGCAGTTAGAGCAGCTAAAGCTATTAATTACGAAGGAGCAGGCACTTGTGAATTCTTGCTTGATCATGATGGCAAGTGGTATTTTATGGAAATGAATACAAGAATTCAGGTTGAGCATTGTGTAACGGAAATGATTTCAAGTGTTGATCTTGTTAGAGAACAAATACTTGTGGCTTCTGGTGAAAAATTAAGCTATACACAAGATGATATCAAGCTGAGAGGTCATGCTATAGAGTGCCGTATAAATGCTGAAAATCCAAGAAAAGATTTTATGCCTAATCCTGGTACAATTTCAGGGTATCTTGTACCTGGAGGTTTTGGTGTAAGGGTAGATTCGCATGTGTATCAGGATTATACAATTCCGCCGTATTATGATTCTATGATTGGTAAACTCATTTGTTGGGGAAGAACAAGAAATGAGGCAAGACGTAGAATGTATAGAGCATTAAAAGAATATGTAGTTACAGGTGTTGAAACAACCATTCCTTTCCATCAAGCAATTATAGAGGACGAAGTTTTTATGAGCGGTAATTTTAACACCGGCTTTATTGAGGATTTCTATAAACGTAAAGGTTTAAAGGATGAATAATTAAAAGCTCTCATTTTTGAGAGCTTTTTTTAGGTGATTTTATATGAGAGAGAATATGGTAAAAACATATAAAGATGCGGTTGATTTATTAACTTCTGTTGGTAAATTTCATGTATCGTTGGGATTAGAAAGAATATCTGCTATTTTAAGTTTGTTAGATAATCCACAGGATAAATTATCCTGTATTCATGTTGCGGGAACTAACGGAAAAGGGTCAGTTTGTTCTATTTTAGCTTCAATACTAGCATGTGCAGGTAAGAAAGTTGGTTTGTATACCAGTCCGCATATTTTTAAGTATACTGAACGTATTAAAATTTGTGGGCTGGAAATTTCGGATGAAGATTTTTCAAGTTATGTTTTTCAAATTTCAAATTTGGCTGATAAAAATAAAATTGATTTGACCGAATTTGAAATATTAACAGCAGTTATGTTTAAATACTTTGCTGATAATGGTGTTGAGATTGCTGTTATAGAAACTGGTCTTGGCGGTAGATTCGATGCAACAAATGTTATTAAACAAAATTTATGTTCAATCATTACTCATGTTGACTATGACCATACAGAAAGGCTTGGTAATACGTTGGACAAAATTGCCTATGAAAAGGCTGGAATTATCAAATACGGTTGTCCTTGTATTGTTATGGAAGGGCGTGAAATCTATAAAGATGTCGCTGATGAGAAATCTGCAATGTTAGTGATGGTTTCTCCTTATGCGTATTCTTCCAATTTGGCTTTAAAGGGTTGTTATCAACAAGAAAATTTGTCTTTAGCTCTTGCCGCAATAGAAACTGTATTTCCGGATATTTCAAAAGATATAATAGAAGAAGGCTTGAAGAAAGTTAAGCATATTTGCAGGTTTCAATATATAGAGTCTAAAAATTTAATTATTGACGGAGCGCATAATCCAAATGGTGTTATGGCTTTGAAGCAAAGTTTAGATTTATATTATCCCGGAGTAAAAAGAAGATATATTTTTGGTTGCTTGAAAAATAAAGATTATACCAAGATGGTAGATTTGCTGTTTGAGCGCGGGGATGAAGTCTATTTTTATCATTTTAAACATAAAAATTCGTGTACTTTCGACGATTTAAAGGCCGTATGTTCTATTGAAGCAAAAGAATTTACTTTTAATACAACATTTGATTTTAATGAGGATAAATTGACTATTATTTGTGGCTCTTTGTATATGATAGCAGAGTTACTTGAGCATTTTGGAATAAATATAGAATAAATTGTGTTTCTTTTACTTTAAGAAATATTTACTATTTACTTGCAAATAAAACTTTTTCATAATATTATGAATTTAGCCGAAAGTTATAGGCTTTGGTATGCCTGTAATTTTTTAGTACTACTTTAAGAAAAAGGAGAAGAAAATGCCAAAATTAAAAACACACAGATCAGCTGCAAAACGTTATAAAGTAACAGCATCTGGCAAAATTATGAAAAGACAAGCAGGTATAGGCCACTTGCTCCAACACAAGTCAGCATCAAGAAAACGCAGAATTTTCAAGATGGTTGGCGTTTCTGAGTCACATGTAGCATTGGTATCTAAAGAGTTACCATACAAGAAGTATTCAAGATAGGAGCATAAAAAATGAGAATTAGACGTGGTAATGCAGGTGTTAAAAGACACAAAAAAATATTAAAACTTGCTAAAGGCTTTATTGGTGCAAGAAGCAGAATCTTTAAAGTTGCTAATATTGCAGTTATGAAAGCTTTGAAATATGCATACAGAGACAGACGTACTACAAAACGTAATATGAGAAGATTATGGATTGTTAGAATTAATGCTGCAGTTAGACAACGCGGTATGAGTTATTCTAGATTTGTAAATGCATGTAAAAAAGCTAATGTTGTTGTTAACAGAAAAATGCTTGCAGATTTAGCAGTTAAAGATCCAGAAGCTTTTAATGTTCTTTTTGAAACTATTTCTAAATAGTTTAAGTATAGAATATATACAATAAAAAAAGTCGGTTTTAAACCGACTTTTTTTATTGTTTTTAATAATCTAATTGTTTTAGTATCCGCTATGAATAGTTTTAAAGTAATCTTTATCGGTTGCAGCATAGAATGCGCAAGTGTATCCACCATAAGTTCCACCTGTTGCAGCTTTTTTATCTTTATAATTACAATAAGAACTTGGGTTTGCGCTAAATTTTGCATCTGTTCCAGGTGCTCCTAGCGGAAGCATATCTCCATCTTTTAAAACTTGGAATGCAAATAAATCATATCCTAAGCGATTTGGTCTTTGGTTTTTGCCATTTATATCTACAACAACCCATATATTGTGATCTGTTCCAAATTCGCAACCTTTGCAATTTTCTATTGCGAACATCATACCATTATTTAGAATAAGTGCACCATCATCCAAAAGGTTTTTTGCAGCATCCGTACCGGCAAGAGTTTTATAGTCGGAAGTTGTTGGACAAACGCTGCTATTTGGTGAATCATTATTAACTCCACAATCTACTGTATATTTGTTATATTTTTTAAATTCAGGATAAAAAGTTCTTGTCGGATAATTGGCCGGATCAGTTGATACTTCATCAGCATCCATTTCAGCAAGTGCTTTTGCAACAAGAGAATATGCGGTATTGAATTGAGCTTGTGCCTTTGCTGCTTTTTGTCCAACCAAAAGTTGCGGCATAACAAGTACTGCAACTACTCCGATTACTGTTAGGGCAATTAGAATTTCACCAAGTGTGAATGCTAAAAACTTTTTTATCATAATAAAAATCTTTTCCTCGTTTATGTTCTTTTTTATTATAACATATTTTTTTGCTTCACTCAAGGGAATTATTTTTTTTAGTAATTTTATGGTAGCAAATTTTTTAATTTACAAGTTTTACATTAGAAAAGAATACAAGATTTAGGAGTGTCAGATATGTCAATGCTTATTCCAGGAGTTCAGCCGTCAAAGGATCGTTCAAAAAGTTTAGGTACGGGTGCTGTTTTAGGTATGGTTGGTATGAACGCATATTTTTTACCGGTTACAAAAGACAGATTTGTAAGAAACGCATTTGATATAACTAGAGAATTAACTGAAGACAAGATTGATTTACTTAATGAATCTGCTATACAAATTGCGAATAAAAAGCTTAGACCGGAAAATAAAATATTTCTTTCTCAACTCGGTGTCTCAGAAAATATAGATGCTATAAATGATAAATGTTTGGAATTAAAAAAATCTATAACAGATAGTGATATTGTAAAGAATATGAAAAAGTCTTTTGAAGACAATTTTAAGACATTTAAAAAATCTGAAGCTTCAATGGATATTGTTGCTTCAAAAGCTTTTAGTAAAATTCGATGGACTAATTTTACTTGGGGAACTGTGATTGGATTTATTTTGGGTAGTGTATTAGCCTCTGCATCTTCTCAACCTAAAATACCCCCACAAATGTAGTCAATGAAAATTTTTCTTATTTTAAATTATGTATCTACTGTTATTTATAGTGATTTAAACTCGTGTTTTCTGCATTTAGCATGAACTATTTTTGATTTGTTTGTGTTATTATAGAAGAAGTGATGTGCGAGAAAAATCTTAAATATTATATAAAAGAACTTTTAACTATAGCTGCCCCTATTATAATGGGGAACTTAGGATTTATATTAATTGGAGTAGGTGATGTTGTTATTGCCGGCAGGCATTCAACGGATACTTTTGCTGCTATTAGCATTGCTACTGCAATATCAAACTGTATTTTGACTTTTGGAATGGGGCTTATTTCTAGTATTTCACCTCTTTTATCGAATTATCGAGGAGAGAAAAAATCTATAAAGAAATATTTTTATCCTTCAATACGATTTTCTATGTTATTGGCAATCATAACTTCATTGGCTATAGTTGCTATAATTCCTGTTATTCCTAAGATGGGATTTGAAGAAAAATTGGTATCACATATACAGGATTATATGTTTATTACGGCACTAAGTACTTTCGGTGCCTATTTACATGCTTGTTTAAAAGAGTTTTTGCAAGCTTTTGAAATCGTTTTGTTTCCAAATATAGTTACAATGTTTTGCGTATTTTTGAATGTTCTTTTGAATATTATTTTGGTATTTGGTTGGGGACCTGTGCCATCACTTGGAGTTATCGGATTAGCTATTGCTAGTTTAATTGTTAGATATTTTATGGGTTTTGCTTTATTAATATATTGTTTTATTAATATGTCATTTAAAAATTATGCGGAAAAGGCTTATTACTATAATATGGTAAAAATAGGAATGCCTATTTCACTGGCTGTGTTAGTAGAATTTGTTGCTTTTAACAGCATTGCTATTTTTATGGGAAGAGTTTCCGGACTGTACGCAGCCGCACAGAATCTTGTTTGTACATTAACAACTATTTCATTTATGATACCGTTTGCTATATCGAATGCTATAGCTGTAAAAGTTGGTTTTGCAAATGGTGCTAAGAATATTTTTGATTTAAAAAAATATTCTCTTGTAGGTACTGTTTTATCAGTAGGATTTATGTTGTTTAGTGCAATTATATTTCTTTCATTTTCACAAAATATTGTAGGAATATTTACTGTTGATAATAATTTATTTAAAATAGCAATTCCTGTTATGTATATATTAGCAATATTTCAAGTGTTTGATGGTTTACAAATTTCACTTGCAGGTATTTGTAAGGGTATCAAACAGACAAATATTGTATTATTTGCCAATTTTATTGCATACTGGTGCGTAGCTATTCCATTGGGCTATATGCTTGCTTTTAAATACAAGATGTATTTAAAAGGTTTTTGGTTTGGTCTGGTTTCCGCTGCGGTATTATTATGTTTTATTATGATTATTAAATTAAAAAGGTATTATGATTTAGAATACAAAAAACAAGAACCGGTCAGTTCTTGTTAAATCTTTATATATTTATCATAGTTAAATGATTAAAAGACGAAAAATAATAGTGTAAACATGCATCCTAATGAGACAGCACTGAATAAAAACCAAGTATGCATAACCGGATGTTGATATGACCATATTTCTTTTAATGTGCTTGTTGCATTAGTAATTGTTTGCATATAATTTTCTCCTAAAAACTGTTTTCTATATAATCTATTTTCTATATTTATCAAAAAACAACATCACCTATTCGGTTGATTATTAATTTAGTTTAGCGTATCATTGTTTTATGCAAAGTGTTGAGTTGTTAATGCCTGCGGGCAATTTGGAAAAATTAGAATATGCAGTAAAGTATGGTGCGGATGCTGTATATCTCGGAGTTGTAGATTTTAGTTTGCGAGCAATGCGCAAAGGTGAAATTATTACTCTTGAAAATTTAAAAAAGGCGATTGATTTGGCACATGAGTTGGGGGCAAAAGCTTATCTGACTTTAAATATTTTTGCGTTTAATAACGATATCAAGCATTTGGAATCTTGTATGGATATAATTAAGGATGCAAATCCGGATGCAATATTGGTTAGCGATTTTGGGATTTTAAGACTGTTGCGCAAATATATGCCGGATACTGAGCTTCATATAAGTACACAAACAAATATTTTAAATTACGAATGTGTTAAGTTCTGGCAGGATATGGGTGCAAAACGTGTTGTTTTGGCACGTGAATTGTCTATTCCTGAAATTGCTGAGATTAAAAATAATGTTCCAGATATGGAAATAGAATGTTTTGTCCATGGTTCTCAATGTGTGTCTTTTTCAGGACGATGTTTATTGAGTGATTATTTTACAAATGGTGAAAGAAAAGCTAATCATGGTAATTGTTCACAACCTTGTCGCTGGAGTTATAAGTTGGTAGAAGAAACACGCCCCGGTCAATATTATGAAATAAATCAGGATAATCGCGGGTCTCACATATTAAGTCCTAAAGATTTATGTCTTGTTAAATATTTAAAAGATATGATTGATGCAGGAGTAAATTCATTTAAAGTAGAAGGCAGAACTAAAAGTTTGTATTATGTATCTGCAGTTGCAAAAACTTATAGAGCAGCGATTGATGAAGTCATAAATAATCCTGATGCAGATTTATCAAAATATTTTATCGAATTAAAAAAAGTTGGAAATAGGGGTTATACTACAGGTTTTGCTCTTGGTAATAATGATTCTGAAAGTTATAGTTATGATATCTCAAAAGGGTTAGCAGGGGCTGATTTTTTATTTGAGTTTCATGCAAAGAAAAAATATTCAGAGGTTGTTTTTGATTCAAATAGAGAAGATAATTTATATTTCGTAAAAATAAAAAATAAAGTTTTATTAAACGATGAAGTTGAAATCCTTACACCTAAAGAACAATTTATTTCAAAAATAGTTGAAATTATTGATGAAAAAGGTGAGAGCCTTGACGTTGCAAATACTAATGCTGATGTATATTTGAAATTAACTAAAGAGCCAGAATATTATTCTGTTGCGCTAGCTCGTACAATAGGAGTTAAAGAAAATGTTTCTTAAGCCGGATTATAATTTGAAAAGTATTTATGAAATTAATCTTGAGGAGTTGAAAAATAAAGGTATAAAGGCTGTGCTTTTTGATTTGGACAGTACTCTTATGGCTTCTAAATCTGCAATGTATAGCGATGAAATGTTAAAATGGCTCGAGCTGGTTCAGAGTAAATTTTTCATGGCTGTTGTGTCTAATAATAAAAATAAAAATTATATAGAAAAAGTTAAGAAAATTTCACATTTCCCTATTTTATTCAATGCGGGTAAGCCTAAAACAGAAAATATAATGAAATTCATAAGTAAATACGATTTTACCCCTGTTGAATGTGTTATTGTTGGTGATAGGCCGTTAACAGATATTTTATGCGGTAAACTCCTCGGGTGTAAAACTATTCTGGTTGATTCTATTACTGCTGAATCTGAGGCAAAGATTGTTCGTTTTGTTAGAAAATTAGAAAGATTGAGTATTCGTCATTAATTAGATCTAAATCAATAGATTGAAATTTTTGTTGAATTAACAACTGTTACAAAATATAAACTGTCAAAAACCCCATCAAATAAGGGTTTTTACGTGAATTGTATTAAAAATTGTCTTATTATTATGTTTTTTGCCTTAAATGCTGGATTATGATATTATTGTTATGAGAGTAGTCATTTGTAAGTTAAATACATTAAATAACTGATATACAAATGCAAGAGCTTTAATATAATGTTGTTATATAAACTTATTAGATGGGTGGGAATAACGTGAACACAAATTATTATAGGAATGAGAGTTGGGTAGATAATACATTCAGCAAGCGTGGAAAGTTTGTATTAACATTGTTAGCTGTAGTATTTTCTGTCGGTATAATTGCCGGAGGGTGTGGAGTATTGCAAAATATTGGGGGAGCAAAAGAAGAAGCTCCTGCACCTGTAGCTGCTAATCCTACACCTGCTCCAAAAGCTGATGTAGATGTTCCTAAAGACGGTAATGTTGACATTGACGTTGATTCAAATCAAGCAAGTACTATGGTTTCTTATGATGTTACAACCATAGGGCGTGCGGATCCATTTATGCCTTCTGATGAAATTCAAGCCTTTGAGGATGCTAAAAATTCAGCATTGTTAGAAGCTGCTGCTCATAATTCAGAAATTGCTAAGTTACAAAAGCTTAAAGATACAGTAATAAGGGAGCCGGATGATATAAGTCCATATAGTTTTAATCTTCCTGTTCCTCCTACCTCTTTGGCATCTAGCTCTTCTGCGGCAGCAAAAATTACCAGAACTAAGGTTGTTGGTATTATGTATAATAAGATGAACCCTTCAGCTATTATCAATGTTGATGATAAAGATTATCTGGTAAGACAAGGTGATAAAATTATCGGACAGGAATATAAAGTTTTACAAATTAATCCTTCATGGATTACGGTGAGTTTAGGTTCTAACGTGTACGCCGCAGGTATAGGAGAGTTGTTCTCAAGAGAAGATTTTAGTAAAACCCAAAACGATTTATATAATTTAAAAAACAGATTTGGTGGTAGAAAAGGATAATTTAATAAGCAGGAGCAGATATGAAAAATAAGATTAGAGAAAAAATTATTGCAAGTGTTATGTTATCAGCATTCGTGGTAACAAATTCTATGACAGCAGCATTTGCGGTAGGAGATTTGTTTAGTTATAATAATTCTTCAGCACCGGCAATAAGATCAAGCGAAGAGATTACCTCTTTGGATATAAATTCAAGTGTTAAGATTCCTAACGCTGATTCTGTTGTTAATTTAAGTCTAAGAGACGCGGATGTTAAGCAGGTTTTGAGAATGTTTGCTGATCAAGCAGGCATGAATATTATTTTCTCTTCATCTGTATCAGGTACTGTTACTATGGATTTGGTGGACATATCTCTTGAAGAAGCATTAAATCTTGTTGTTAAAACTAATAATCTGTTCTATGATATTCAAGCTAATACAATGGTTGTGTCCAAAAAGGATGCGGCAGTTTCTGTTGCTTCTAAAGGTATGACTTTGATTCCTGTAAAATATGTTAATGCTTCTGCTCTTGCCTCATTTTTGAATTCAAATATTTTTAATAAAAATAGAATCAACCCAGGTGTTTCAATTAAACCTGTTGTTACAATCAACCCTGCTACAAATGAGTTGATTGTAATGGGTACTCAAAATGATGTTGCTATGGCAAGAAGAATTGTTGAACAGTTTGATAAAAAACCAACAATTACTACTTTTAAAGTTAATCATACTACTCCGGCAGAAATGGCAGGTTTGATTTGTGATAACCTTCTTCCTTCTACCATCTCTAGTGGTGCTGTTACAACTTCATCTGGTGGAGATGATGCTGAAGGTGGAGGGGAAGAATCCTCTGATAGTTCCGGTGGAGATGCAGGTAGTGCTTCAGGTTTTGCTGCAGGTGTTGTTACCGGTTTTGCTGCCGATGACGGTGGTGGTGATAGTGATTCAGGAAGCTCTTCAGGTGGTGGTTCTATCGCTGTAGGTGGAGGTAAGTTGCTTTGTTCTGCTTCTTCATCTGTGTCTGCAACAGGAATTGAAGGGTTACCATTTAAAAACTTATCTGTGTCATATTTTCCAACTCTTGGCACAATTCAAATTATCGGTGGTTCTCCAAGTCAAATAGATATGATTAGAGATTATATTCTTGCAAATGACAAAAAGACTCCACAAGCTTATTTAGAAGTTCAAATTATATCACTGTCAGAAGAAGGAAGTAAGACCTTCGACAATACTTGGCAATTCTTAAGTAAGAACTTCTCATTCAATGCCGGTGGTGGACAAGGATTTGCTACTGACCGGCAATACCCTGTATTCTTTGCAGGTCATGGATATACATTAGTTGATACTGACTCTTGGGATGATGAAACTCAGTCCTATGATACTGTTGGTAAAGTTACTAAGTGGGGAACATCTCCTCAATTGGTATATTCCGTAAACTATTTGATTGAAAGCAGAAAAGGCAGAGTTTTGGCAAATCCTAGAGTTCTGTTAACTAGTGGACAAAGTTCTACAATCGACTTAACTTCAGACTATGTTGCTAAAGTTACTTCACAATATTTGGATAACGGTTCATCTTCAGGTTCAGCTCAGGTTCAAAAGGATTATGAAATCAAAGATGATAATGGTATAAAAATTGTAATTACTCCATTTATCAGCCCTGATGGTTATGTAACTTTGGATGTGAAACCTGACTATTCTACTATTGCTTCCCAATTATACGCTACAGGTGAAACCGGAGATCAGGATTTGGTTGCAACATTATTGCAAAGAAGAAACTTGGATTTAAAAGGTGTACGTATTAAAGACGGTGAAACTCTTGTAATCGGTGGTATGGTTCAGGAAAACGAAAGTAAAAACGTTACCAAGATTCCATTCCTAGGTGATTTACCTGTAATCGGCATGTTCTTCAGAAGTACAAGTACTACTAAATCAAAAGAAGAGATGGTTATAATGTTAACACCTCAAATTGTTATTGATACTGAAGATGCAATTGGTAATGATACTGCATTATAATTTTATAAGTATTATATAAATTTACTAAATTTTGTATAAAAAATTGAAGAGAAAATTCCTGGATAATGAACGCACTAATTTTAAGACTTAAAAACAGCATAGATAAAAAGATACTTGACAGTATTGACGGAAATCTGATGATACAATATCAGTTTGTGCCAATTAGTGTGAAAGATAATTTTCTTTTTGTTGCAGTTTCAAAAAATTCAAATAAAGATGATATCAATGGTGTTTTAAAGAAAACATTTTCACAATCAATAAAATTTATGTTGGTTGGAGATGATGATTTAAAAGAGTTGTTGACTTCATTATTGCCAGGAGCAACGGTATCAACCCCTTCTGCTCCTGCAGTTGGTGCGCAGCAGCCTGCTGCACCTGCTGCTCCTAAATCTCCATTGGCTTCAAATACTCAACCTCCTAAGTCCGGTACGAATGCCAAATTAGGTGAAATGTTGATAGAAAAAGGAATCCTGACTGAAGTTCAATTAATGAAGGCTCTTTCAGAGTCTAAGCGAAAAGGTATTCCTATTGGTTCTATGTTGTTTGAGATGGGGCTTATTAGTTTAGAGCAATTGAAGGAAGTTTTACATACTCAAACAGGTTATGAACTAGTTTCTGCTGATCAGTTAGCAAATCAAAAGAAATTTGTTAACATATTACCTGAAGATTTTGTAAAAGCTAATTCTGTTATACCTATTTCATCAGATGGAAAAACCCTTATTTTAGGTGTAGTTAAGCCTATCAAAATGGATGTATTGAAAGAAATCATTTATTTGACTGGGCAAAATCCTAAGCAGTTATTGATGACTCATTATGAGTTTCAGACTGCTATTAATACTTTCTTCTCTGAACAAAAAAGACAGACCGAAGAAATTATCGAACAAATTAAGACAGAAACTCTTGATACAGAAGAAGAAGCTACACTATGGGAACAAGTTGATGCTGAATTACAGGATTCTACCGGTTCAGTTGCAAAATTTGTTAATCAGATTATTACAAACGCAATTGATAATAAGGTATCAGATATTCACATAGAACCGCGATTGAATGGTTATATCGTGAGATATAGAAAAGACGGTATGCTTCAAAAGGTGTTGGATGTTCCACAAAAGGTTGAAACATCGGTTATTGCACGTTTTAAGGTTATGTCCAGAATGAATATTGCAGAGCAAAGACGTCCGCAGGATGGTACGTTTTCAATATCATATAATAACTGTTCGTATGACTTCCGTATTAACACGTTGCCTGTTTCCGGAAAGGAAAAGGTCTGTATTCGTGTTCTTGCTCCTGCGGTTAGTTTGAAATCTGGGGACAAAGAAATCAGTCTTGTTGGTGCAAATGACATTGATATTCAAAAAGTTAAGCAAATGGTATCTTGTCCAAACGGTATTATTCTTACATCAGGTCCTACCGGTTCCGGTAAAACTACAACTCTGTATTCAGTGTTAAAAAGTTTGAATGATGAATCTGTTAATATTACAACAATTGAGGACCCGATAGAAATTAAGCTTGAAGGTATTAACCAGTCTCAGATTAACGCAAAAGCGGGTATCACGTTTGCTTCTTGTATGCGTGCTATCTTACGTCAGGACCCTGATATTATCCTTGTCGGTGAAATCCGTGACTATGAAACTCTTGAAATTGCAATTTCAGCAGCACTAACAGGGCACTTGGTATTAAGTACTGTTCACACCAACTCTGCTGCAGCAACTGTTACTCGTTTGATAGAAATGGGTGCAAAAGATTATTTGGTATCTTCAACATTATCAGGTGTAATTGCACAACGTCTTGTAAGAAAACTTTGTGATGATTGTAAGGAAGAATATCATTGTACTAGAGAAGAAGCAATGATGGTTACTCATAATGAAGATGAAATTAAAAAGATTATGGAAACACCTATTTATAGAGCAAAAGGTTGTAATAAATGCGGGTTCCAGGGCTATAAAGGCCGTTTGGGTGTATATGAAATCATGCAAATTACAAAAGAAATTAAAAAACTTATTGCTCAAGGTGCACACGATTTGGAAATTGAAGAAAGTGCAGTGGGTAATGGTATGACTACATTGCATAAATCTTGTTACAATCATATCTTAAAGGGCTGGACAACTATTGAAGAATTTGTTCGTGTCTTAGGTATGGCAGGCGAATAGGGGAATTATGACAGTTTATACATATACAGCAATTAAAGATGGTACAAATGAACTTGTAAAAGGAAAAGTTGAAGCTGATGATTTGCGTGAAGCACGTGCAGCTATCAGACGATTAGGTTTTACACCGACAAATGTTGCGGAAGAGCAGGCTGCAAAAAAAGAAGATAAGAAAAAACCGACCGGTAAGATGCCAAAACTTGGTTTAGCTGACCAGATTGATTTTACTTCAACTTTGCAGATTTTGGCGGCGGCCGGTATTCCAATTATTGAATCATTGCTGTTTATTGAAAATGATGCTGCAAAATTAAGAATTCGTCAGTGTGCAACAGAATTGAGACGACAGATTATGAACGGCGGTACCTTTGCCGGTACAATTGCAAAATTCCCTGAGCAATTTGGGCAGGTATATATCGGTCTGGTAAGAGCCGGTGAAGATTCCGGTGAACTTGAAAAAACTCTGGATCGTTTATTGGAGCTTCTTAATAAGCAAGCTGCAATTAAATCTAAGGTTATCGGTACATTAATGTATCCGGTTTTCGTTATCTTATTGGCTGTATTTATTGTTGTTGTCATGTTGGTATTTGTATTTCCGGTATTTAAAGAGATGTTTGATTCAATGGGGATGCAATTACCTTGGATTACAAGAGTTTTGATGGAAATGGGACTTTTCCTTAAAAAGAACTGGTTAGCAATACCTTTAGGATTTGCTGCGGTTGGTATGTTTATCAACTTCTTGTTCCGATGGAAACCTAGTAAATGGAAAATTGATGAATTTGTATTAAAGGTTCCTGTTTTAACAGATTTAATTCAGTATTCAAATTTTGCAAACTTCATTGCAGTTATGCAGGTTGCGTATGATGCGGGTGTTCCAATTTTGGAATGTTTATATTTGTCAAATATGACTCTTACAAATCATACATTAGAAACAAGAGTTGAAGAGGCTACCGTAAGAGTTCAACAAGGTCAACATTTGTCAGCTGCATTAAGGGCTACAAGAACAATGCCTAAAATGATTTTGTTTATGATTGCTACAGGTGAGCAATCAGGTCGTTTGGGTGATATGTTGGGACAGGCTACAAATTATATTGATAAACAGTTGGATACGATTATCGATGTTATGACTAAGATGATTGAGCCGATAATGTTGATTGTAATCGGTTCTATAGTACTTGTACTGGCTGCAGCTCTTTATTTACCATTGTTTGCATCTTACATGGGTATGTAGTTCCCAAAAAGTGAATCAAATAAAGTGTTATAATGGATAAGTCAAAAAGGACTTATCCATTGTGTTCCAGAAATGAGGTATTGAATGACAAAAACAGTTGTAATAACAGGTTCAACATCAGGAATTGGCAAAGAATTAGTAAAGATTTTTGTTGAGTCCGGTGATTTTAAAATTTTTGCAGCTTATAGAAATAAAGATTTAATCATTACGGATTCTTGTGTTGAATATTTTTATATGGATATGACGAATAAGATGTCAATTGTCGATGCTGCAGAGGCTATAAAATCAAAGACTAAGAAAATTGATATTTTGATAAATGTTGCCGGGTGTGTAGTTGCTGGCCCGGTGGAATGTTTAAGTACAGATAGTTTACGCGAGCAGTTTGAAGTTAATACATTTTCGCATATTGAATTTACTCAAAAGCTTTTACCTTTATTAGAAAATGGTAAAATTATAAATATCAGTTCTATGGCAAGTTTTGGGAATTTTCCTTTTATAAGTCCTTATTGTGCATCAAAACGAGCTTTGGATATATTTTTTAACGCTCTATCTTTGGAAAACCATAAAAATATCAAAGTTATTTCTGTGAAACCAGGAGTAATAGCAACTCCTATTTGGAAAAAATCTGTTGATAATAATTTGTCTAATTTAGAGGGGTGCATCGAATATAAAAAAGAGCTTGAATTTTTAAAGAATAATGCTTTGAAAAATTCAAATCGTGGATTAGATGTTAAATATGTTGCAGCTTTTATAAAAAATATTTCTGAAAAGCCTAATCCTAAATGTTCGTATACTATAGGGTATGATGCTAAGTTTGCTCATATAATTTCGTTATTACCGCAGGGTATAATAAATAGTCTTGTTAAATGGGGATTGAAATTACGGGTCAAATAGTTGAAATAAGAAGATTATTTTGTGTGGTTTAAATAAAAGTTAATAAAAATAAATATAATATCAAAATTTATTTTTAGAAGTTTTATAATAATGTTAGTGTTTATGGAGTATAAAATAGGTTAATTTCAGCTGTAGGATATGAAAATTATTCCTGTAATAAAAAGCGAACTACTTTTACAGGTTTGACAAAATAATTAGGAAAGCGAATTTTTGTAGATGGACAGAAGGATTATCTAGACTTCTCGAGGAGCATCCGAACACGTATCCTGTTTGTGGTCAATTGCCGGAATTTATTACATATAAATTACCAAAAGAAATTCGAAAAACGGCGATTCATGAGATATTTGAGGCTTTTGATAAAGTTACTTTATTACTTAGAGGGTATACTCCGGACTCAAAATCTTCAATGAATGAAATTATGAAATCTCGTCCGGATTCTGCTGTAGAAATTTTAAATAAAGTTTTTAAAAAGTACAAAATTATCAAACCTTTTGTTGATGATGATATTGATATTGTTTATCTTGATAAAGGCGGAAAGGGTGCTGTATATAAAATTGAGGGTTTAAAGGGATGGACATCATCCAAAGTGGATAAAATGTTTGATGATCCTGATGAATTTGTAATAAAAGTTTATCACCAATTAAAAGGTGAAGGATGGCATCCATTTAAAAGTCATGGTGCTTATGCAGAGTCAAACAGTGCAAATTATTGGACAAAACATGAAGGGCGATATACACAACGCGGGAAATTTTATTTTGCGGGATTAAAAAGCGGATATATGGTAAATAAGTTTCTTGATGAGGATACAAGGCTTCCAAAACGAATTGTTGATGAGTATAGTCGAGGTATAAAATGTACTGATGAGGATAAATATGCTTCTAATAGACAGGTTATTGACGGTTACAACAGAATAAAAGGTTATAATTATGATTGGGGTGGTTGCCGTGTTGTAAACAGGGTTAAGAATGAGAATAAGATAGCTTTAGCTGTTCTTAATCGAATTAAAGAAACTCCTGAATATGATGTTATTCGAAAATGGCAAAGCTTATTTTCAGAAAGACAGAATAAAGATGATATTAGAGCAGGCCTTGCTTTGGCGATAAAATATCTTCCTGCCAATTGTCAGAAAGAATGTATAGAACAATGTCTTGCTTTAAATAAACCAAAGATAAATCAAGCTTTGGCTTATGTGTTGAAATATCTTCAATATGAAGATTCTCTTCCTTATTATAAAAGGTTGCTGCTGACAAAAGATGTAAAAACTCAGGTGATATTATTAAATGAAATTCCATTGATGGCTAAAAAATTGAAACCTGATGCTAAAAATATTAAAGATGATATTTCTGCACAATTAGCTGAAATTGTTCCGGAACGTATTGATAGGTATTATAACATTGCGGAACGTTATGTCCTGCCTGAGGCTATAGAGCATCTTGCCAGTTTTGTACATTTACTTCCAAAAGAAAATATACCCAGGCAATATACGAAGTTAGTAAAGATTGAAAATGAATCATTACATGAACGGTTATTGTATACGCTAGTAAGAATTCCTGAATTTTTTAAGGAAGATGCTAAGATTTTGTTAAGAAAGTATGTTAAAGAGCCAAAACTATTGGAACAATATAAAGATGTCTTTGAATAAGCGTAATTTCCCTTTTGTTGCCTGGTATTATTTCGTTTTTGCGATATAATTTAATTATGGATAATAAAGAAATTGATAAAATATATGAATTGATTGATTCTTCTAAATATACAGAGGCAAAAGAAGAAATAACAAAAATTTTGGAAAAAGATTCAAAAGATATTGATGCACAGCGTTTAATGGCATTGTGCGAAGTTAATCTTGAGAATTTTGATGCTGCAAGGGTTATTCTTGAAGATGTTATAAAATATCGTCAGGATGATGCTTTATGTTGGTATTATCTGGGATGCTGTTATGATAATCTGGGTGATTTTATTGCCGCAAAACATGCTTATCAAACAGTTTTGGACTTGCGTCCGGAATATGTAGATGCATATAAAAGTTTAGCAATTGTATATATAAAAACTAATGAAAATGATAAAGCTATAGAACTTGGTAAAAAAGGTCTGGAGTATAGTGAGGATGATTATTCTTTATACTATATTGTCGGTACTGCCTGTATGGCTTCTAAAAATTTTGAAGATAGTGTATTTTATATAGAAAAAGCCATTGAATTGAATCCTGAAAACGTGCAGTTGTACAATAATTTAGGTACATCTTACTTAACTATAGGACAGTTTGATAAAGCTTTTGAAACTTATGAAAGAGCATCTAAAGTTGATACAACGGATTCTTTGACATATTTTAATATGGCGTCAATTCTTCAATTGCAAAATAAGCATCAAGAAGCTTGTGAGTATTTTGCAAAAGCGCATGAATTGGAACCGGAAGAGGATAGCTATATTGTTGCATGGGCTCTTTCTGAGGTAAAAGCCGGTAAATTTAAAGAGGCTATTGAACATTATACTTATCTTGCCTCAACTTATCCGCAAAAATTTACTTATAAGTATAATCTTGCTTGTTGTTATCAGGTTATTGGTGAGTATGAAATAGCTATTTCATTATTGAAACAATTAGTAGTATTAAATCCTAAAGCTACTAATATTTTAAAGAAGCTTGCTGGTATATATATGTCAATTGGGCAATATACAAAAGCAAAGGAAATTTATGAGCGGATTATTACGCAAGGAACAACATCCTACAAACTTTATTATGAATTGGCGCTGCTTTGTGTTAAAACTGATGATATAGATAAAGCTGAGCAAATGTTGAAAAAAGTTTGTCGTTTAAATCCGGAATTTGCTCCTGCCCATAAAGATCTTGGAGTTATCTATTTAAATAAACGATTATTTGATTATGCAAAAGATGAGTTTGAACAAGCGTATAGTTGTGAACCTGATAATTATTCAATAGTGCTTGAGTACGCCAATTATCTTCATTCTACATCTGATTTTGAGAGTGCTGATAAATATTATCAAAAGGCTATTGAATTGGAGCCGGACAATCCAAATGGCTTAGCTTTTTCTGCGTTGAATAAAACACATTTGAAACAAATTGTTGAAGCTAAAGAACAAATTACAAAAGCAATGGAGAAATGTTCAGATTCAGCATTTTTGTTATTTATTGCCGGTCGTATTTATCATCTTGCTGGTGATTATGAGACTGCTAAAATGTATCTTGTAAAATCTTATGAATTGGAAAAAATGCCGGATGTTCAAAATCTTTTAGGACTTTGTTATTTTGAGCTTGGTAATTATGAACAAGCCCTTTCTATATTTAAGAATATGTTGGAAAAAGTTCCAATGAATATAAATGTGTTATTAAATATCGCAAAATGTTATGAAAATTTAAACAATACGGACGAAGCTCTTAAGTATGCCGAAAAAATAGCAGAGACATTTCCTGAATGCGAAGAAGCTCAAGAATTAATTCGTAAATTATCTTAACGACCTATTGCAAAATAACCTTTTTAGTTATGTTAAAATTCTTCATAAAAGGTATATATCTTTGAAAACCACTTGTACTGACTTCTTTGGAATTGTGCAAGTGTTTTTTAATTATATTTAACAAAATAATTGTAAAATTTTTAAATTTTTGCATATTACCCAAAAAGGTTATAAATGGGCACTTTCTAAAATGAACATAAAATAATTGTAAAAACTTTGGCATGCAGACATTAAAATATTAGTCAAAGAGTTAAATTTATTCTATTATAATTATACAAATCGGGAACGAGATTAAGACAAAATAAGAAGAAAATGAGTTTTCTTTTTACTTTAATTTATCCATCCATTGAACGATTATCTTTATTCAAAAATAGGATATTATTATAGTAAAAAGAGGAAGTGTATTTTGGAGGTAGTTGAGTGTTAGAGCATGGTTATATTCAAATTTATACAGGAGACGGCAAGGGTAAGACAACAGCGTCTTTAGGTTTAGCACTTAGAGCATTAGGCCATGGTTGGAAAGTTCTGGTTATTCAGTTTACTAAAGGAGATGGCGCTACTACTTACGGTGAAATCACTTCATCTTCAAAATTTTTACCTAATTTAGATGTTGTACAGTTTGGTATGGATAGAGTTTGTTATTCACATAATGTTTGTTTGGATGACTACAAAGAAGCTAAAAAAGGTTGGGAATTTGCTAAGAAAGCAATTAATTCCGGTGAATATCAGTTGATTATTCTTGATGAAATAAATATTTGTACATCTATGAATATGATAAAAGTTAGTGATATTAAAGATACATTGCTGCATAAGCCTGAAAATCTTGAGATTGTATTGACAGGTCGTTATGCTCACCCTGAATTGGTAGCAATGGCACATCTTGTAACAGAGATGAAGCCTATTAAACATTACTTTGATACCGGAGTAATGGCTAGACAAGGTATAGAATACTAATTAAATTATACATTTTAGGTTAATGTGAATCCTTTTTTGTTTCAGAAATGAAATAAGCGGGCTGGCTTTTGCTTGCCTGTTTTTTTTATTTCTGATTGATTACTAAACATATAGAGCTTTATTTTATTATCTTTTTAAATTAAGAGAATAAGAGATGTTGAAATTTAATAATTTATCATTAGATAAAAGATATGGTGTTTAATAATTCCGAAAATTATTATGAAATTCTTGGTGTAAATGTTGACTCTTCATCTGCAGAAATAAAGTCAGCATATAGAAAGCTTGCAAGAAAATATCATCCGGATATAAATAAATCTCCGGATGCAATTGATAAATTTAAAAATATAACTTCAGCTTATGAAACTTTATCAAATCCTGTAGAACGTGAAAAATACAATACATTAAAAGGCTTTTTCAGAAAAGAAAAAACTACAACATCCTCAAAAAAGGCAGAGGAAGAGTATAGGGCAGAATCTTTAAAATCAGCAAAAGAAAATACGTTTAGTGCAAATTGTTCCGAAAAAGTTAAGGATACCACAAAAAAAACTTCGTCTGCAAAGCAGACTTCAAGCGATAAGAAATCTTCTTTGAAGAAGGATAAAAAATTTTCGCTGTTGAAATTTTTTAAATTGTGTATAACTAAGTTTAGAAGATATAAAAGAACAGTAGATAATAATAAACCTGTTAAAGGTGATAATATTACAACAGATGTTACAATCACTCCTGAAGAGGTTATAACTGGAGGAAAACGTATAATACATATTCTTACAACTCAAACATGTCCAAAATGTTTTGGACACAGATTTGTGAATGGAGGAAAATGTAGTGAATGTAATGGTAGTGGAGAAATTTCAAAACGAAAAAAAATAACCGTAATAATTCCAAAGGGCATAAAAGATGGAGCAAAATTGAGATTGAAAGGAGAAGGTGCTTCTGGTAAAAACGGTGGCAATTGTGGTGATTTATATATTAATGTCAAGGTTGAAACAAAAACTCAATTACATTTTGATAAATTAAATATTTATTATAATGTTCCAATCACTCCTTATGAAGCCGCTTTGGGTGAAGAAATAACAATACCTTGTTTTGACGGCAAAATTAAGTTAAAACTTCCGAAAAATACTTGCTCCGGACAAAAATTCAGGATTGCTAAGCAAGGCATTAAAAAAAATGGTAAAATTGGCGATTTAATTGTAACAGTAAGTATTGAATTTTCTCATGATTTGTCAGAAGATGAAATTAAGCTTTATGAAAAGCTTAAAATTTTATCAAAAGATGATGTGAGAAAGAATTTACAAAATGAATACTAAAGTAAAAGAAATATTTGCCTCTATTCAAGGAGAAGGTCCTGTTGTTGGGTATAAACAGTTATTTATAAGGTTTTGTGATTGTAATTTAAGGTGTCGTTATTGTGATACTGATTTTAATATAAATGATTCGTTAGAGTATTCTCCGGCTCAACTTTTTGAAAAAATAACAACGGATTATGATTTGGAAACTTTTCATTCAATATCACTAACTGGTGGCGAGCCATTATTATCAGTGGCTTTTTTACAAGAATTTTTGCCTTTAGTCTATGGGAAAACAAAAATTTATCTTGAAACTAATGCTACCCTTGGTGAAAATTTGGAAAAGATAAAGGGTTATATTGATATAATTTCTGCAGATATAAAACTTGAATCCTCAACAGGTTTAAATACAATGGAGCTGCATAAAAATTTTTTTGATAAATGTACGAATATTGATACTTTTGCAAAAGTTGTATTTGATGAGAATATTACGGAAAAAGAGATTAAAGATTGTACTGATTTAGCACAGCAATTTGATGTAGAACTAATTCTTCAACCCAAAATGACATCATCTGGCATGTCAGTATCTTCAAATTTTTGCAGTAGTATTTTGGATAAATTTATCATGAGATATCCGAAAGTACGATTAATTCCTCAAGTACATAAATTTATAGGGGTTCAGTAGCCGATTTTGATAAGTATAATTTTTATTACGTCTTAACAAGGTAAGATGTTATTTCGTTTTGTCTTGGGTTGTTTCATCGTACAATTGGTTTGCAATATTTAAATCTTCATTGGCTCCTGTTAAATCTCCGAGATCAATTCTTGCACAGGCTCTCATTGAATAAGCTGAGCTATCTTTAGGATTTATTTTTAGAGCTGTATTAAAGTCTTCAATTGCTCCTGCAGGGTCGCCTAAATCTGATTTACAAATTCCGCGCATAACATAAGCATTAGAATCGTTTGGTTTTAGTTCAATAACTTTGTTGTAATCTTCAAGTGCAGCTTTTTTATTCCCGGTATAACTTTTGATTGTTGCACTCCAATAGTACAAATCTGGTTCATTAGGATACGTTTTTAATGCAGAATCGCACATTTCTAAAGCTTCATCGTATTTTTCATTGTTTGAGAGTGTTCCAATTTCGGAAATAATTTTAACTTTGTCTATATCAGATGCAAATGTTTGATTTGCTCCGTTTAAAAATAACATTAAAAATAACCCTGTAATTATTAAAAGTTTTTTCACTATATAGCTCCTCAGATGATAAACACGATTAATTATAACATACTTTTATTTTGCCTGCTACCCCTTTATGAATTTGTATTAATTGCAAACGTAATTAATTTATAGTAAGATATTAAAAAATATAGTTAGGAAGGTTTATTACTATGGCAATAAGAAAAGTATTACGTTACGGAGAAAAATCACTTAGGGAACCATCAAAAGAAGTTCATAAAGTTTCAAAAAAAATTGCTGATTTGGTGAGAGATTTATTGGATACTATGTATGCTCAAAATGGGGTAGGTCTTGCTGCACCTCAAATAGGGGAGAATGTAAGGGTTTTTGTTATAGATACGGCAACAGGAAATGAGCCGTTAAATCCGCTTGTTTTTATAAATCCTAAGATTATAAAGAAAAGCGGTGCGGTTAAAAGTAATGAAGGTTGTTTGAGCTTTCCGGAAGCGTATACGGATGTAAAACGTTATAAAAATATTATGGTAAAAGCTTTGAATGAGCATGGTAAATCTTTTGTGCTTGAAGCAAAGGACGGTAGTTTGTTAGCTCGTGCCATTCAACATGAAAATGATCACCTTGATGGAATTTTATTTATCGACCATTGTATAAACCGTTTTGATGCTGAAGCTGTTTTAAAAAAATATAATCTTCCGGATTTAGATCCAAATTTCCTTATAGATGAAAAAGATTTAGAGGATGAGTTGAATAAGAATGATTAAGATTGTGTTTTTTGGTACTCCTGATATAGGTTTAAAATCTCTTGAGTATCTTTATAATTCGGATAAAATTGAGGTTTGCGCTGTTGTTACTCAGCCTGACAAACCTGCAGGGAGAGGGCATAAGTTACAGATGTCTCCTATCAAGAAGTTTGCTATGGAGCATAATATTCCGGTATTTCAGCCTAAATCTATTCGTAAGGAGTTTGATATTCAGGAAAAATTAAAACAACTAACTCCTGATTTTTTTGTAACATTTGCATTCGGGCAAATTTTGTCTCAGGAAGTTTTGGATATACCAAAATATGAGACTATTAATTTACACGCATCTCTTCTTCCTAAATACAGAGGTGCTAATCCTATTCAAAGAGCTATAATAAATGGTGATAAAGAAACCGGAATCTGTACAATGATTACGGAGCTAGGTCTTGATTGCGGGGATATATGTAAAAAACTCGTCATTCCTATTTCGGATACTATGAATTGTGAACAACTATGGGAAGAGATTGCGCAAAAATCTCCGCAAATGATTGAAGATACCATTATAAGTCTTAAAAATGGAACTTTAACACCTGTAAAACAGTGTGAAGACGGTATTTGCATGGCAAATAAGTTGACAAAAGAAGAGTGTTTGATAGATTGGAATAAATCTAATTTTCAAATTCACAATCTGGTCCGCGGAATATGTCGCTGTCCGAGTGCTTATTTTATGTTTAATAATAAAATAATTAAGGTTATAGAGACAATTCCTGTTGAAGGTCAAGGTGAGCCGGGTAAGGTTGTTTCTTTTAATAAAATTGGGGTGGATATTGCCTGTGGCTCTGGTTTATTGCGGCTTATCAGGGTTAAGCCGGAAGGTAAATCAGAAATGTTAGCCAGAGATTGGTATAATGGTGTAAAAAAATGAAAACAAAAGGAATTCGCGGAGCAATAACTGTTGATGCTAATACTACAGCATCTATCAAGGATGCGACATTAGAATTATTGAAGGAATTGTTTTGTAAAAATAATATTCAGGTAGATGATATTTCTCATGTGATATTTACAACAACAAATGATTTAAATGCTGCTTTTCCTGCAAAATATGCAAGAGAAGAACTTGGGTGGGATAAAGTTGCAATGATGTGTTTTCATGAACTGAGTGTTCCCGGCGCATTAAAAATGTGTTTACGTGTTTTGATAGTAGTAAATTGCAAAGATGATTTTGAGCCAGAATTTGTCTATCTAAAAGGTGCATCAGATTTAAGAAAATAGTTTTCTTGTATTTTTGAGTGTTGCGTTTATTTATTGTCAGTCTTATGAATACAACTCACTGCTTAAATATCTTTCTCCGCAGTCTGGAAGAATTGCAACAATCAATTTACCTTTATTTATTTTTCTTTTTGAAAGTTCAATGGCTGCCCACACATTTGCACCTCCAGAAAATCCGGAAAGTATTCCTTCTTTTGATGATAAATTTCTTGCAATCATAATGGAATCCTCATCTTTTACAGGAATAATTTCATCAACTACGGATTTATCAAAATTTTCAGGAATAAAATTTGCACCTATTCCTTGAATTTTATGAGGATTTGCTTTTTCGCCTTTTAGTACTTGTGATGAATATGGTTCTACTGCAATTGCTTTTATATTGCTGTTTTTTTCTTTTAATCTTTTTGCTATTCCTGAAATTGTGCCGCCTGTTCCTACTCCTGCGACGACTATGTCAATTTTTCCGTCAGTATCAGCCCAAATTTCTTCAGCTGTTGTCAGGTAGTGCGCTTTAGGATTTGAAGGATTGTCAAATTGTGATGGTATAAAAGAGTTTTTATACAGCTTACTTAGTTCTATGGCTTTATCAACAGAGCCTTTCATTCCAAGTTTGCCATCGGTTAATACAAGTTCTGCTCCATAAGATTTTAAAAGTAGGCGTCTTTCCAGACTCATGGTTTCCGGCATTGTAAGTATAATTTTATAGCCCATTATTGCACAAATCATTGCAAGACCGATTCCGGTATTCCCGCTTGTTGGTTCAATTATTACTGTATCTTTATTGATTTTTCCGGATTCTTGTGCATCTTTTATCATTTGGAGTGCTGCTCTATCTTTAATTGAATTTGCGGGATTAAAGTATTCAAGTTTTAAGAGTATTTCAGCATAACCAGAATTAAGTTTGTTCAATTTTACTAATGGAGTATTTCCTATTAATTCTGTCAAATCTTGTGCAATCTTCATTATTGTGCCTCTTTCTTATTTTTGTTTATTATACACCAAATTGTGTATTTTCAATATTTATATTGAGACAGAATGAAAAATATGTTATAATTAAAATGGATATTAATAGGAAAAAAGATTTTTATTATGATAAAAAAGAAATTAGCATTTACTTTATCTGAAGTACTTTTAACAATGACCATTATTGGTGTAGTTGCAGCAATGACTATTCCTACATTACATTATCAGAGGGTTAAAAAAGAATATACTGTTAAATTGAAGAATTTTTACAGTAGAATTGATAATGCAATTTTAGATATGGAAAATGATTACGGTTCATTTAGAGATTTGAAAAAACCTGCTCAGGGGCAGGGATATACTTGGTATATGAAGTATCTTGATCCGTATATCGGTCATCAGTATGTGAAAAATAATCAGGTTTATTACAAAGATGGTTCAAAGCTAATGACTTTTTATACCGGTGGATGTTTGGATGTAGACTATGATGTTAATGGTGATAAATCTCCTAATAGATCAGGGTATGACAGATTTAGATTTCTATTCTGTTTTGACGATGCAAACAGAACTTCTTGGTTTGGTTCAAATGAAATATTCTGGGGAACTTATGGGTCCGGTTTAGCAAACCAAAATGTTTCTCGAGAAGCAATGATTACAAAATGTAAAAATGAGACCTCTTGGTGTTCAAGACTTTTACAAAATGACCAATGGGAGTTTAAAGGCGATTATCCGTTTAAATTCTAATATAATCTGACAGTAAACAGTCTTTAAATATTTGTATCGGTTTATTTAGCATATTGAGGAATAACGAACGATTTTCCGGTTGCTAAATTTGAGTCTCATTTATGTTATAATCAAGTTATGAAATTATGTGTATTTCAAGGAACATTTAATCCTATTCATAACGCCCATTTACGTATGGCAAATTATGTTATTCAAAAGTATGATTTTGATAAACTGCTTTTTATCCCTGCATTTAATCCCCCTCATAAGAGTTGTGATACCGGTTTGTCCCATCATCGTTTGCAGATGGTGAAAATTGCCGTGAAAAATAATAAAAAATTTGATGTTTCTGATATTGAATTTCAGCTGGGCGGAAAATCATATACTTATTTAACAATTTGTGAATTGTATAAAAAGTATATGATTGATGGGAAAATTTATTTTATTATAGGGACAGATGCTTTTGATTATATAGAATCATGGTATAAAGCAAATGAATTGAAAAATTTGGTTAAATTTATAGTCTTTGTTAGGGAGGACAATTTTGATTGTTCCAAGTATAATCGTCTTAAAGAGCTTGGTTATAATTTTGAATTTCAAACATTATCATACAAAGATATTTCTTCAACAGAATTAAGAAAAAAAATTACGAATAACGAAAATATAGAAGAGTATGTTACAGAGGAAGTAAAGGATTATATACAAAAAAATGGAGTTATACAAAGAATGAAATGGAAAAGAATTATGCTCGGCTGGTTACAGAGAAAATCTTGAGTGAAAAGCGATTCTGTTCATTCAATTAGGCACGGCCGAGTGTGCCAAGAGATTTGGCTGTAAAATTTGAGCAAGGATCCAGAGAAAGCATATATGGCAGGCCTTTTGCATGATTGTGCAAAATGCTTTTCAAATGAAAAACTTAATGGAAATTATCGAATAATCACCTCAACGTTCAAAAAGTAGAATTGATGAATTATAAAACACTCCATGCGCCTGTGAGTGCATTATATTGCCAGAAATGAATTTCGGGGTTGAAGATAAAGAAATCTTATCTGCTATAAGGTGGCATACTTTAGGAAAGATAGATATGACTGATTTTGAAAAAATAATATTTTTAGCGGATAAAATAGAGCCAAGAACCCGGGACAAAGATTATTTGGAAGACGTAAGAGGTTATTTGGATGAGGAAAACGGATTAAACAAGGCTCTGCTGAAGTGCTATAAGGAAACAATAAAAAGTCTTAGTCAAGCGAGATTTGAAAGATTTGTCCTGTAACCATTGATATCTATAATAATCTGGAAGATGTTGTAAATGTTAAGTAACTTAATATATTAACATATTTCGTTACTTTTCATGGTACAATTTCATTTAAAGAGTGAGGGCATAGATGAAATTACTTGAGATTAAGAATAATTTAATTAAATTATCCTACGGTGAGAACGAAAATCCTATAATGGGAAGGTTTTTAGTCCTTTCATCAAATGAAAAATCTTATGTTGCACAGTTTGTTAACTTAAAATCTGATAATGTTAACAATTTTGCTATTGCAAAATTGTTATTTACATTTACATCTGATGGTGTTGTTGATAATTATGACGGTTCTATACCTGTTATGACTTCAGAGTTATCTTTCTTATCATCAGCTGAACTTTTGGATCTTTTGCCCATTGAAACTCCTGTAAAATTTGGTGCTCTAGCACAGCAAGATGAGATGCTTAATTTGGATATTTCTGTTTTTGAACGGAATTTTACAGTATTTGTTGAGCATCAATTGCATAAAACTACTTTTATTTCAAATTGTGTGAGACAACTTTTCCAAATGAAAGAAAAAAGTGTTATTATTGATGCGGATAATATGTTTGAAGATTATCCGAAAATAGAGTTTGCAAAAGATTTTAAACTTCCTTTAAATTCTGCGATGATTGATTATTTATTTGAGTATGAATTGACTGAAGTTGATGCCTCCACTAAAGCTGTTATTCAAGATATATTTTATGCAGTTCAGCAATATATCAAATCTTTAGATTTTGAATTTTTACCAATTGATAATTTTGTTGATGTTGTGGCAAACCAATATAAAGAAACTCAAATGCCTGAACTTGCATTATTAAAGAACAAATTACTTAAGTATCGTGATGCAAATGTTTTTGCAAATACTAAAGAAGAAGTTTTTGCATTTAATGAAAAACTAGAACAAAAAAATTGTTCAATTATTGATTTAAAAAATATTCATGAATCATTACAAAAAGAAGTTATCATGTTTATACATAATGCTCTAAATTCTCTTGATAAATATGTGTATTTCTTTGTTCCGTTAACTGATGGAAATTCTGATAAAAAGCTTATTAAAGAGTTGATTAATAATAACCATGTTTTTACAACAATTTTAACACCTCATTCTTATAAATATGCCGGAGAGCTTAAAAATTATGCTGAAAATATAGTATTATTTGCACCTCAGACTCCAACGCATGATTTTGCTTCTTATAATACATTTTTAAATAAATTAAATATGAATGAATGTATTGTATATGGTAAATTAACCCAGGGAATCCCATTTATTATAGATATGACGGATTTAGATTTAGATTTAACAAAAGAGGATGTTCTGGGTGAGAAATATCAATTTGTGCCTAAGACAGAGGATACAATTCTTGTAAGAATTGATGAGGATGGTAATAGGATTTTGATGGATAATTCGTTTGTTCCGGTAGAGGATGAAGAAAGTGCGGAAGAAGGTGTTACTGTTAAAAATGAAGAAGTTTCAGAGCAGATAGAGCAAAATCAATCTATTTCAAAGATTCCTGAAATTTCTCAGCCTCCAATTGAAGTTGTAGAAGAGCCTGAATCCGAACTCGATACTTCTACCTCAGAGGATTTTAATTCTGAGACGGCAGCTCTTGCATCTGAAAATAATAATGATGTGGTAATTGAGTATCCTGATGTTTCCAAGGTTATGACTTCAGCTAATACAACTCAAAGTGCTGCAACAACTTCTGAAACTAATGTGGCCGGAATAATAGAGCCTGTTGCAAATATTATGGAGGATTCTGAAGATTTATCTATACAAGAAGCTCCTCTTAATGATTCTTTTGAGGAAGAACTTTCAGTTTCAGATTTACAATCAGATTCTTTGATAGAAGATGATTTATCTATAGAAGATACTTTGGAACAGAATGATGTTTTGACAGAAGATGATTTAGATTTCATTGAAGATTCTCAGGTAGTATCAAGTGATGAGTTTTTTGCTGATAGCTCAGTAAATGTTTCGTCTGAGGAAATAGTTGAGGAACCTTATGAAGAATCCCCGTATATAAATGAGCAACCTCCTGTTGTTCCTGTTTATCCGGCTGATGATTCTACGTCTGAGATTTCGGAGGAAAATTTGGCATTTTCGCAAGGAGATAGTGTTTCTCATCCAAGATATGGCCGAGGTGTTATTGAAAAAATTATTAAATACGGTAATAAAACCCTTTGTTCAATATCATTTGAAAATGTAGGTAGACGATTATTGGATCCTACAATTTCTGAATTTACAAAAATTTAGTCGGGGTATACGGATACTTTCAGGCACCTTTGACAATGAGTTGTAGTTTTTAGTATAATTTTGTTATGGTAACTTTAAGTAAATATTTGAGACAATCTGCGACTTATAAAGTTTTCTCCCACTTCTGGGCTTTATTTGCTGATTTTTTAGACACAATAGGTAAAATTGCTCAAATAGGTTTCCATGTATCAAAGTGTATTTTAAAAGGTGAAATTGCATTTAAAGAATTATTATTGCAATGTGATAGGTTTGGTGTCAGTTCTTTACCTATTACTCTTTCAATTGTCGGTATGACATCTATTATTGTGGCATCTCAAGTTGCTCATGAGATGGTTAAACAAGGCGGCGGTAATTTTGTGGGAATGCTAATGACAATTCTGATAGTTAGAGAAGTCGGGGCTATTATGTCTGGGTTTGCTATAACATCAATGATTGGCTCTTCACTGGCTTCAGAGTTAGCAACAATGAGGGTAACTGAACAAGTTGATGCAATTGATGTTTTGGGGGTTGATTCTGTCAGATATTTATTTGTTCCCAGAGTCTTATCAGGAATAATTATGATGCCTTTTGTTGTAATACTCTCATCTGTTTTCGGTGTTTTATTAGGTGCTGTTACATCTGATATGTTTGCAGGACTGACCTATAGAGCATATTTTGATTCTGCTTGGTTGGGACTTTATATGAAAGATTTATGGGTAAGTTTATTAAAAGCTGCTGTATTTGGAGGTACAATTTCGCTTATCAGTTGCACTTGCGGTTTTTTTTGCTTCAGGTGGAGCTAAAGGTGTGGGTATTGCTACAACAAAAGCTGTAGTTTGGTCCTTTATTGCGATTGTTGTTTGGGATATGATATTTGCAGTTTTATTTTTCTTTTAATTTGTTTAAGGATAATTTTTATGAGTATAGAAGTTCGTAATTTGGTAAAAAAATTTGATGATAGAGTGGTTATAAATGACATCTCATTTAAGGTTGCAGATGGAGAAATTCTTGCCATTGTAGGTTTTTCAGGTTCCGGTAAAAGTACTGTTTTGAAACTTATTTGTGGCTTAATACCGTTTGATAATGGTGAAATACTTACTTCTGAAGGTGATATAGCCATGGTTTTTCAATATTCAGCACTATTTGATTCCTTAAATGTATTTGATAATATTTCTTTTGCACTGAGAGAGCGTAAAGATTTAAGGAAAAAGTATAGTGAAAAAGAATTGAAAGAAATTGTATCACAAAAACTTGAGCTCGTTGGATTGCAGGGTATAGAAAATAAATTCCCTTCTGAGTTGTCAGGAGGTATGCAAAAACGTGTAAGTTTTGCTCGAGCAATTGTTACAAAGCCAAATACTATTTTATATGATGAACCTACTGCTGGTTTGGATCCAATGTCATCCACTCTTATTGAAGATTATATTGTCAGACTGAAACGAGAAACAAATGCGGCTTCTATTGTTGTTACTCACCAGATGTCTACAATAACAAGAACTGCAGATAGAGTTATAATGTTATATGATGGGAAAATTGTTTTTGAAGGTACCCCGGAGCAATTGTTGAAACAAGATAATCCTTATACAAAACAGTTTGTAACAGCTTCGCTTGACGGTCCAATGAAAATGAAAGCATAAATTGAGGAATCTGATATGAAAAAAAATTTATTTAATGAAGATGCAATGTCGTTAGATACCTACATTATGGTTAAATTAAAAGAAAAAACGGCTCAATTAACAGAAAAATTGACTCAAAAAAATAGAGCGCCTATTTCATTATCTATGGGGGCTCCAACTGCAAATCCTCCTCAAGTTTTGATTGAAAAATTAAAAGAATTTTTGACCGAAGCGAATATTCATACATATTCAGTAACAAGAGGAGAACCTTATTTTCGTCAAGCTGTTGCACAGAGAATGAAAAACCGTTTTGGAGTTGATTTGGATGCGGATAAAGAAATTTTTTCTTTACTTGGTTCAAAAGATGGTTTGGCTAATTTAATTCGATTTATTATAACTCCTGTACACGAAGAGAAAGAAAAAGATATTATTCTCATACCTGATCCTGGGTATGCGTCATATTCTCAAATGGTTCAGTGTTCAGGTGGAAAGTCATATCCTATACCTTTGACTTGTGAAAATAATTATCAACCTGAGATGGAAGATGTTTTTGCTTCTCTTGAATCTGACGGACTAAATCCGCAAAAAGTTAAGGCTATTATAATTAATTATCCTAATAATCCTTTAGGAGTTTCAGCCTCTAGAGAATATGTACAATCAGTTGTTGATTTTTGTAAAAAGCATGATATTTTATTGATGTCTGATGCCGCATATTGTGATCTTTATTTTGATGAAAATGAAAAACCATTTAGTGTTTTAGAACTCAAGGGGGCAAAAGATATTGCTGTAGAATTCTTTAGTTTATCAAAACCATACGCTATAACAGGTTGGAGACTTGGATGGCTTTGTGGAAATAGTGAAGTTATATCACGTTTTGCAAAGGCAAAGTCTACAATTGATAATGGAATTTTTAAAGCTCTGCAGAAAGCATGTGCTTATGTTATGCTGAGTTCTGAAGGTGAAGATTACATTAAGCAGGGTAATATAAATTATAAACGTAAGCAAACTATAATGGTTAAGGGGTTGAAAGAGTTGGGATGGCCAATTGATGAAGAAAAGTTACCTCATTCGACTTTTTATTTATGGCTTCCTATTCCTAGAAAATACAAGGAGTCTTATAAATTTTGTGAGGATATTCTTGAAAAATCAGGTATTGTAATCGTTCCAGGAAGTGCTTTCGGAAAATATGGAGAAGGGTTTTTCCGTTTGTCTTTTGTTTGTAGTGATGAAAAATTAAAAGAAGTTATTGAGCGAATGAAAGCAGACGGGTTTAGATATTAAAAATTTATTTTATAATAATTAAAAGACGTACATTTTGTACGTCTTTTAATTATTTATAAACAAATTTAATCGCATTAGTAATTATACTTCGACGAAAAGTCTTCTTCCGACAATATTTTGCTTTCCGTTATAGTAGCCAGCAAAATAACCGCCCTTCACTGGTTTATTTTGGGCATAGTATCTGGAAGAAAAGCTATTACCATTATAGTTTACAAAAGGATTATTGCTATAAGGATTGCTGGATGTTTGTTTAACTACCGGTGAAGCAACTTTTACGCTTGGTGCTTGAAATACATTTGATAGAAAATTTACTAAACCTGCCATCTACTAGAACCTCTCTACTATAGTAGTTTATTTAATAATTAAAATTATTTTGTCATTATTATACCACAATCTTATAAAATTTCTTAAAATAACTTAATAAAAATCATACATATTATGTAGTATAATTATCTCATGGAAGAAAATATAAAAAATATTTTAATAGTTGGAAAAGGAGCTGTAGCTTCGGCACTTGCAAAAAAATTAAAACAGAATTCAGGTATTGAAAAAATTTTTGTAGCCCCTGGTAATGGGGTAGAGTCTGATAGTTATTTTAATATAGATTTAAGAGAAGAAGATTTGACAGGTCTTCTTAAATTTGTATTAGAACATGAAATAGATTTAACAGTTCCAGTTTCGGAAAGAGCTTTAAAATCTGATATTGTCTCTTTTTTTCTATCAAATGGGCAGAATATTTTCGGGCCTTCGAAGCAGGCATGTAATATAGCGATAAATAAGGCTTCCGGAAAGAAATTTATATATAGATTAAGAGCTCAGACATCAAGGTTTGGCATTTTTGATAAAGCTCAGGCTGCTGAAGAATATTTATCAAATGCAACTTTTCCTGTAACTATTAGAACTTATGAATGTTCAAGTATTCTTGATGATATGCTTGTTTGCCCGACTATGAGTATTGCAAAAGAGTTTCTTTCTAATCTCACATTAAAAAATGAAACAGATATTTTGGTGGATGAATATACTTTTGGTCAGAGTTTTACATTATACTTTATAACAGATGGGTATAGTGCAGTAGAATTAACTTCTGTGGCAAATTATAAATTTACTCAAGATGGTAATAGTGGTCTATTAACAAATGGTATTGGAGCTATTGTTCCAAGTCCATTTGTTTCACAAAATGTTATGGAAAGAGTACGTAATATAGTTGTTAGTACTCTTAATATTCTAGAGAGAAAAGGTTCTCCTTATGTTGGAATTTTGGGAGTGGAAGGTATATATACGTATGATGATAAATTTTATATTAGTGAATTTAAACCGTTCTTACAAGAGCATGATGCCGCTGCTGTTTTGAAGTTGGTAGATGATGATTTAATAAGAATATTCAAAGCTTGTATTGATGGGTATTTTGCGGATGAATATGAAATGATAAAAATGAATGATTATACAAGTGTTTCTGCCACCGTGCTATCTTGTAAGGAAAATAAGGTTGTAAAAGGGTTGGAAATGGCAGAAAATTTTGAGGATATTGATTTTTCAGGAATACTAAAATCAGAAGAAGGTGAATATGTAACTTCAAAGGGGGAAGTATTTACTATTTCCAGAATGGCTTCAACATTGTCGAGGGCAAGAGACTATTTATATGAGGATTTAGGACAAATACAATTTGACGGAATAAAATATCGTAAAGATATTGCCTCAGAATATAGATATTGATTTGTAAATATTAAAAAGGAAAGCACTGCAGATGCAGTGCTTTTATTATGAATTATTTCATCAAGTTTTTGTTTAGTAAGGCATTTGCCAGCCGGAATCTACAATGGCGCCATAACAGTAATTGGCATCACCGCCTGTACAATTTGTTGTCTTTGCTGCTGTTGATAAAGTAGGATTATTATCATCAATAACTTTTCCTTTTTTAGTTACAACCAGACAAAAATAATCACGACCTACTATATTAGGGTAATCATTGCCGTTAACATCAAAACAAAATTCTCCAATAATTTTATCATCTGCGTTACCTGTGATTGCATCATCAGGACGGGTTTTATAACCCAAAACAGCTCCGTTTTTCAATACAATAGATGTATATGACGGGCCTGAAACTGTAGCATCACTTTTATCAGAAATTTTTCTATATTTAATAGCGTTTGTTCCACTTGTTTTCCAGCAGTCAGCTGCAGCTTTATCTGCCGTGCTGCAAGTTTTAGCAACTGCAAAGTATGCATCACTCAGGAGTAATGTAGGATTTGCAAAATCAGTTTCTTTTAAACTTTTTGTTTTATTTGTAATTAATTGGTCTGATGCTAGTTGTTGGATAGAACCATTGATACTCTTTAATTGAGTTACAAGAATTCTGTTATTAATAGAGCTCATAAGACTTGGAATAGATATGGCTGCAATTGCTCCAATAATTCCAAGAGCAATTAATAATTCTGTTAATGTAAAAGCTTTATTTTTTTTCATTTATTTAAACTCCTTTAGTTGTCCAAGTATTTTGCATCAAATCCGGATATTTCTGCCAGATAATAACAAACTTCGGTTGAACCGTTTTTGCAGGCATTTTTTAGAGTTGCTTTAGGTGAGGATGTTGTATAGCCTGTTCTTAAACAGCTTCCGACATCTCCGGAGTGTATTCCATCATTGTCATCAGTCTTTAATGCTATACATATAATCCATCTGTCAACGCCAGCTATATTTGGCTCTTTAGAACCGTTAAGATCGATACCGACAGGCATATACTTCTGATCAGCGAAATTATTGATGTTGTTTTTTAGAATGTCTATAGCGACTCCATTAGCTAGTAAAACACCGCTATTTGTCCAAATTCCGACATTGCCGCCATTTAAATTTCTGTATTCTGAAGCTTTTCCATAACACGCATTAGGTGTTCCTCCTGTACATTCTTTTCTTACTTCCAAGCGTGTTTTTAAAAATTTAACGGGATCATTATATGCGTCTGTGTTTTTTATATCACTGGTTCCTACACTGGTAAGTTCATTTTGCACTGCATTATTAAATATAGAAACAGTACCTTGCAATAATGACATCATAGCTTTATTATTTGTGTCTTTGACAAGTCCTGGTATAACAAGTACTGCTAAGACCCCAACAATAGCGAGTGTTATAAGGACTTCACTTAAAGTAAAACCGTCCTTTTTTATCTTAATCATAAAACCAATCCTCGTATTATTTTAGTGAAAATTTTGCCATTTTTCTTAATTCAAAGTTTATCAAATATGACAATTATTTAAATAAGTTTAATATGGCATTATCTTTATATATACTATTTTAACATTATTTTGCAAAAAGTTCAATCGCCTTGACTGAATATTTTGAGCAGGTTAAAATTTAGGTGTATATAAGGTGAAGGGAGTAGAAAATGACAAATATACAAGTTTCACAAGAAATTCAAGAAAAATGCTGTGTAAAACGCGGTGTAAAAGGAGTACCTGCTCCAATTCCTCAAGAAGGTGAATGGACAAAGTGTAAAGAAATTAAAGACATTTCTGGCTTAACTCATGGTTGTGGTTGTTGTGCACCTCAACAAGGTACTTGTAAATTAACTTTGAATGTTAAAGAAGGCGTTATTCAAGAAGCATTAGTTGAAACAATTGGTTGTTCAGGTATGACTCACTCAGCAGCTATGGCTGGTGAAATCCTTCCTGGTAAAACAATTTTAGAAGCATTAAATACTGACTTGGTTTGTGATGCTATCAATGTTGCTATGAGAGAATTATTCTTACAAATCGTTTACGGTAGAACTCAAACAGCTTTCTCTGAAAACGGTTTACCTGTTGGTGCAGGTCTTGAAGATTTAGGTAAAGGCTTGTGCTCAATGTGTGGTACTATTCACTCAACTAAACAAAAAGGCGTTAGATATCTTTCATTAACTGAAGGTTATATCTTAGAATTAGGATTAGACAAAAATGATGAAGTTATCGGTTATAAATTCGTTAACTTAGGAAAAGTTATGGATGCTATTAAAGCTGGTGTTGATCCTAAAGAAGCTTACGAAAAGAATATTGGTACTTACGGTAGATTTGCTGATGCAGTTAAAACTATCGATCCAAGAAAAGAGTAGTTGTAGGAATTTTAATTAAAGAGGAAAATAATTATGGCAAATTTTGAAGGAAAAGATAGACGTGAATCTACTTTGAAAAAAGTTTTACCAGAATATGGTTTTAAAAACTTGGACGAAGCTCGTGAATTATGTTTATCAAAAGGAATTGATGTAGATGCGATTGTTAAAGGTATTCAACCTATCGCATTTGATAATGCATCATGGGCATATACATTAGGTTGTGCTATTGCAATCAAAAAAGGTATTAAAGATGCTGCAGAAGCTGCTGAAGCTATTGGTATCGGTTTACAAGCATTTGCTGTTCCAGGTTCGGTTGGTGATACTAGAAAAGTTGGTCTAGGTCATGGTAATTTGGGTGCTATGCTTTTAAGAGAAGAAACTAAATGTTTCTGTTTCTTAGCTGGTCATGAATCTTTTGCAGCAGCTGAAGGTGCTATTGGTATTGCAAGAAATGCTAACAAAGTTAGAAAAGAACCTTTAAGAGTTATCTTAAACGGTTTGGGTAAAGACGCTGCTTATATTATTTCAAGAATTAACGGATTTACTTCTGTTGAAACTGAATATGATTATAAAACTGGTGAATTAAAAGTTGTTAAAGAAACTCCATTCTCAGATGGTGAAAGAGCAAAAGTAAAATGTTACGGTGCTGATGATGTATCTGAAGGTGTTGCTATTATGATTAAAGAAGGTGTTGACGTTTCAATTACTGGTAACTCAACTAACCCAACTCGTTTCCAACACCCTGTCGCTGGTACTTACAAAAAATGGTGCTATGAAAATGGTAGAAAATACTTCTCAGTAGCATCTGGTGGTGGTACTGGTAGAACTCTTCACCCTGATAACGTAGCTGCAGGTCCTGCTTCTTACGGTATGACAGATACTATGGGTAGAATGCATGGAGATGCTCAATTTGCCGGCTCTTCATCTGTTCCTGCTCACGTAGAAATGATGGGTGTAATTGGTATGGGTAATAACCCAATGGTAGGTGCAACTGTTGCATGTGCTGTTGCGGTTTCTCAAGCTATGAGCAAATAGTATAAATTTTATATTTATATAAGTAAAAAGACCTTTGTTAAATCAACAAAGGTCTTTTTATAGCAAAAATTTATATTTTTAGCTTTTATTCCTTATAAATATAAGGACTCTGTTATGACATTGATTGGAATTTTAAAACCTAGATTTAATATTAAAAATGTAAATGTTTCAGAATTAGGTTGGGTAAGACCTGATAAATCAATAGTTTTTCAATCTTGTGATGTTGCACAAAAATATGCAAAAAATAGAGTTATCCGGGCTTTGAAAAGTAAAGAATCTTTTGAGAGAGGAATCTTTTTAAAGGATAATCTGATTATTTCTGAAATAAATGGGGACAATTCTCGCATAGTACTAGAAGGTCAGTTACCTAAGATTGATTTTAAAGGTTGTGAATTTGTGCATGGGCATCCTGATATTTCAGAGTTTGGAACAACTCCTGTTAGTTTGGAAGATTATTTAACTTTTTTAGGTTTAAAATTAAATAAAATGATTGTTTATAATAAAGAGGGGCAATTTTCTACAATTGAAAATGTACAGACAAAATTTTTCAGATTTTTGCCTAAAAAATTTATGAAGCTTCTTGAGTTTGCGCAAAATGTCGGTAAAGGTTCAATTGCAGTTTCTGAATATGCAAAAATGTGGTCAACGTTATTTCCAAAAGATTTGCAGAAAGTAGTCGAAGTATTGATTCACTCTAATCTTGATAATGAATTATTGGCAGATAGGAAACTCGCTCATCTGGGAAAAATTGTGCAATCTAATCAAGAATTGATGGATTGTATTAAGTTTAAAACCTATGAAGTTTTGGGTAATAGTGATACTCCAATAAAAGCTATTGATAGCTTTTGGAGGAATAATTCAAAGCGATTAGGGTATAAATATTCAACTAATTTCTCAAATTTAAATAAATAATTTAATTCTTTATCACTTTTGAAAATTAATTGTAAAGCTTAAAATATCAATTTTAAATGATTTTTAAATAAAGTGTATATACTTAAAATATAAGATGCGCACAGGTTTAAGAATTATTAACAACATTACAATTGATTAGGCAATTCTTAAATAAAAAAAACGTTTATATATATGTAAGGGGAATGCAAAGCCATTCGGAAAAGGAAAATTAGATTTTAAGCGAGTTAATTATTTATATGTAAAATAAAAGGATTTAAGTAAAAAAAGTTTTTTTATACTCTCTCTCTCTTAATATCCTCGTGTTTATTTAATGTTGCCACTAATTCTAATGGCAACTTTTTTTTTGTAATATTTGTAATGCTATTTGGGTGTATTTTATTAGTATGATTTTGTATTTCTTATTTTTATAATAGAATTATTAATATAATAAGAAATATAAGGAGATAAAATGCAAATCATTTACCCAACTGTGTATCAAAGTACAATTATGTCAAATCCTATTACAAGTTTTACTCCAAAGCGTATCACTCCTTTGATTATGCCGGGTGCAGCAATTCATCCTCAATCCAGTATTATTGGTAATGTTATTATTAACCCTGAGGTAAACGTTGCTCCATTTGCTTCTATTCGTGGAGATGAAGGAACGCCGATTTATATTGGCAGGGGCACTAATGTTCAAGATGGTGTTATTATTCATGGTTTAAAACATGGTAGGGTTAAAAATGGCAATTCAGAATACTCTGTTTATATTGGGAACAATACAAGTCTTGCGCACCAAACTCAGGTTCATGGACCGGCAAAAATAGGAGATAATGTTTTTGCTGGCATGCAGTCGTTTATTTATAAATCTGAAATAGGTAATAATGTTGTTATTGAGCCTGCAGCAAAAGTTATTGGTGTAAAAATTTCCGATAATAGATATATTCCAGCCGGGGAAGTAATTAAATCCCAACAGCAGGCAGATAAGTTACCAATTATAGATTCAACTTATGCAAATAAAAATTTAAATGAAGAAGTTGTTGAAGTTAACAAAGAGTTAGCGGCTTCATACCCTGCAAATTATTATATGTCAAACTTTTGCTAAGTTAGCACAATATACAGGGTTGTGTATATAAGAAAGTTGAATTGATTAGTTTATCCTTTTTAATCTATGTTATAATTGATTGTATGGATTGCTTATTTGATTTTGATTATGCCAACGGATGTGTTTTAGGTACAGACGAGGCTGGGCGAGGCCCGGCTGCAGGAGGTGTTTTTGCTGCGGCAGTTTATTTCCCGAAGGTTACGGATGAATTAAAAGTAAGTCTGGCCAGATTAAATGATTCTAAAAAACTTTCAAAGGTACTTAGAGAAAATTTATATAATATTATTATAAGTACTTCAGTGAATTCCATAGTTTGCGTTGATGTTGAAGAGATTGAAAGGATAAATATTTTAAATGCTTCATTAAAAGCAATGAAATTAGCGTGCGAAAATGTAATTAAAGATACAGGTTTAAAAAATTTTATTACTCTTGTTGATGGTAATAAATTAATAAAAGATTATGCTTATCCTCAAAAATATGTAATAAAAGGGGATGCGGCTTCAGCATCAATTGCTGCAGCCAGTATTTTAGCTAAGGTTACAAGAGATAGATATATGAATGATTTAGCTTCGAAATATCCGCAGTATGGTTGGAATCGTAATGCAGGTTATTTAACTCCGGAACATATCCGGGCAATTGATGAATATGGCCTTTCTCCGTATCATAGGCCTTCTTTTCTAAGGAAACATTTTGAAAAACAATTAACACTTTTTTAGGGGATATTTTTTATTTGTATATCATATTTCCTATTTTTACTTTTGTAACATATAGAGTTTCACAGGCTCCGCTTCCTCGACTGGAGGCATCTGTATCCTTACGGGACATGCTGGTATAGTATTTAGGCATTTTTGTATTTGGATAAATTATATCAACGAGTTCTCCTTCCACTGTTACTTTTTCATATAGTTTTAACTTTAGCATTGCAGCCATTATATTATTATTAGCAGGAATTATATGTGTATGTGAAATATGTGAATTAATATATTCTCCTGTTAGTGGAATATTAGATTTCCATTGCCAGTTTAACCTTCTTGAGCCGGTTACTTCAACTTTTTGGCTATAGATTTTTATATATTTTTTAAAAAAGTCTGGATCTGCAAGTTCCCCCCAAGAAAGTCCTAAATCATACAACGCGGCACTGTCAAAATATTTACTTATAAATAAAAAGTCATGATTAAATGCTACAACAGTACCGGAGAGTTTGTAATGTGCTTGAGGAATAAGTTCCATAGTGTTGTTATTAATTAATGATTTATAAGTAAAAGTTTTTTGTTCTTGAACCTCCGGTGTATAATTAGTTTGGATAGGTTCTTCAATTACATTAATAGGTTTTAATTCTATAGTTGAAGGTATTGCTACCCCAAATTTTAACCAGTATAATATCCAGCCGCGAAAAATTATTATCAATAGTATTATTACAATTATTACTATTTGTTCAATTCGGTCTTCATGCGCAAGTATATCTCTATGTAATCTGGCGTCAATTTGTGCTGTAGTTGAATCATTAAAAATTTCACCCATTTTAATATTTTATCATTAGCATATTTGTTTGTCATACTTTTTTGATATGATAAAATGTTAACCTTTCTTAATATCAGGGTAATAATTTTAAAGTTTATTGGAATAATGCCGATACTCTATTTGTAATCAGATGAATCTATGGAGTAAGGATAAGATGATAAAAAAGATAACAACACCGTCAAAAAATAGATGCGAATGTGTTGAATTAATATTAAGAGGAGCAAAAAAACGCAGAACACTTGCGTATGCAAATGCATCAATGATTAATTCTGATGCAGGAATTAAGGCAAATATTGCCGTAGTAAAATGACCTATCGATAACTGAAATAAGAATAGAGAGTATTAATAAAGCCGGAAGCGTGTGCACCCGGCATTTTTATTTTGTTATTTATTTATATTTTTAGATTTTAAAATTTTGTCGAGTTCTATAAGGGCTGCATCTCTATCAGGTCCCTGACAATCTTTTGAATAAAATTCCATATTAGGTTTTAGAAATTTTGCCGTACAGTCGGATTCTCCTATTTTAAAGTTTTTTTCTATAATTTCTCTACAATTACCTTCCCTGAGTGCGTTTACACTTTCAGGATAATCGATTGTTACACATTTGTGGAAAGCACTTTCACTAATTGCTTTTTCCGCAGCGCAAAATTCGAAAGCTGACTGTCCAAATGTAATTTCTTTTGTTTGATACATATAGCCGCTGCGCCATCTGCAATAGAAATCAGTAGCCAAAGACATTTCTGTTGTGATTGCTAATGTGATACATACAATTACTGCTTTAAAAATCTTTTTCACGTTTGATACTCTCTATCCTAAAGTAATACTATATATATTTTAGCATATTTAAATTTGTGCCTCAATATAAATTTAAAATATTTCTTTTCTATTGTAATTTATCCAGTATAAATTTTCCTATTTTACCTTCTCTGAAATCTCTAAGTATATAAACGGATGTCCTTTCTCTATCTGTGGAACCTCCGGTTAAAAGCCAATTTCTTTCAATAGCGATATTGTCAATATTGAGTTCTTTATCTTCCGGTAATTTGTAGTATTCACGTAAGATTTTTGCTTGTTTATTGTCTAGTAAATCAAGTAATTCCTGTGCCACAATTTCATTAGAATAAGCATTTTCAGAAACAGAGTTTACAAAAGCCAGCTTTTGGGCTCGTTGCTGATCTTCTTGTTTCATTGGTATAATTCCTGGAGTATCCAGAAGTTCAAGTTGAGGATTTATTCTAACCCACTGCTGTTGACGTGTTACTCCGGCTTTTGCACCAATTTTAGTTTTAGAAGAACGTGTTAATTTGTTTATAATACTTGATTTCCCAACATTAGGCATTCCTACGACCATAATTCTTGCCGGTCGTCTTAATAAACCTTTAGCTATTAATGATTGGATTTTAGGTTCTGCTAATTCAATCGCTTGCTTTACGATTAAATTTATATCATTATTATTTTTTGCTACAGTTGGTATAACTTCAGTATTATTTTTATTTTTTAGATATTCTATAAATGGTTTTAATTCATTTTTATCGACAAGATCTGATTTGTTGACAAGCAAAAATCGAGGCTTCCCGTTAAGTAGCCCCGATATATTGTCATAACTGCTTGATAAAGGTATTCTCGCATCAATAACTTCAATCACGGCATCCACAAGAGAAAGCTGTTCTTTTAGCTTCTTTTCTGCTTTTGCTATATGTCCTGGATACCAGTGAATGTGAGTTTTATTTTTTTTCAATTTTTTCCTTAATACGAGTAGCTTTACCTGAACGTTCTCTTAAGTAATATAATTTTGCACGTTTAACATCACCACGTCTTAATACGTTGATTTTGTCAATTCTTGGAGAGTTGATTAAGAATACACGTTCAACTCCAACACCTTGGAATACTTTTCTGACAGTAATAGTTTTGTTTAGACCTGAACCATGCAATTTAATAATTGTGCCTTCAAAAGCCTGAATTCTTTCTTTGTTTCCTTCGATAATTTTAACAAAAACTTTTACTGTATCACCGGCATTTAAATCAGGAAGATCTTTGCCTAAATAATCTTTTTCTAATTCATCAATAATAGGGTTATTCATTGTTGCTTTCCTTTATATTTCTAATCTATTACTTAATTTAAAGTGTAATTCCTTTATCGGTGTTAAAGACTTTTTCCACACAAAAGTCCACCGACGCACGTTCGTATTATAAATACTATAATAAAGAAGGTTATTTTGCAAGCAGTGTAATCCTCAAAATCTCTTTAGTGTAAACTTTTTTTAACATTCTGACAAAATTAGTTATGAGCAGCTTTATATAACAATGTATTTTAAGGAAACTAAAACTATGGACACTATAAATAATATTCGAAATAATGTTAATTTCACAGCGAGAATGAATATTCTTACGAATGATGTGAATCTTAAACGTGTGAGAAAAATTTCTGAAATTTTTGAAGCTCAAACTAAAGATTTTGCTCAAGATACATTTGAACTAAATGGAACAAAGCAGCATGGTTATCAAATTTATCACTTTGATAAAGATTTGGATGAGGAAAATTGCTGTGATATGACCACTGAGCAATGGAACAAACTTTTTAGAAATTCTGATGAATTTATATCTAAAAAGTTTATAAAATTATTTGAAATTTTTAAGAATAAAGATGAAGAAATTAGTAAAGCAAAAAAATATATTGAAGCTGTTATGAAAAGAGATAAAAATAATGATCCTACAGATTTTCAACAAAAATTTTGGGATATTTTTATTGATAAGGTAAATAAAGATAGAGATATAGCTGTAGCTAATGATTCAATACTTAAGAATTTTGAAGTATACTAAATTATTTCTTTATGCTATGCTGCGATTATGCCACAAGATTATAAAAAATTGCTGAAAAAAAAGAAGAAAAAATACTGTGATATAAAGACTATGGGTGTGAATATTGACAAGAATGAGTATTATGAAATCATTTTATCAAATTCTGCGCATCCTGAAAATTTTTCAAAATAAGATATAATTAAAAATTATTAGTTATAAAAAGCGACGGAGTGAATTTTTCACTCCGTCGCTTTTTATTTGAGCTATCCTAAGATATTTTGTGAATTTTTAGGAAATTTGTTGATTCTCCGGACATTAGGTGTGGAATAGAACCTGTAACTATTACGATATCATCAGTGTTCATCTCCAAACCATTTTTTAGAAATTCATTTAATAAAATTAGAGTATGATTATCTATGTTTAAATCGTGTCCTATACTTTTATCGATTTTTAGAGAAAAAACATTGTTATACAATTGTAGCCATCTGCATACTTTTAAGTCTGAAGACAATGAGTAAATAGGTACTGATGGTCGACATTCAGACATTAAAGCAGGAGTATATCCTGTTGCAGTTAAAGCAATAACTCCTTTTATATCCGGTAAACTTTTAAGTGTATCGGCAACAGATAATGCAATTGCTTTTGGAATTCCGTTTGTACAGCTTGAAAGATTTTGTATAAATTCATTTTTTCTTATGAATTGACTGTTATGAATCTCTTCTGCTATTTTTTTCATAACAGAAACAGCTTCAACCGGATATTTTCCCATCGCAGTTTCCCCTGACAGCATAACCGCATCCGCGCCATCTACAATTGCATTTGCAACATCAGAAGTTTCAGCTCTTGTTGGAATTGGGTTTTCTGTCATACTTTCAAGCATTTGGGTAGCAACAATAACAGGTTTTCTTGCAATGTTTGCTTTTTTGATAATAGTCTTTTGTGCTATAGGCAGCTGCTCTGTCTGAATCTCAATTCCAAGATCTCCTCTTGCTACCATAATCCCGTCAGAGTATTCGATGATTTCATCAATGTTTTCTATAGCTTGAGGTTTTTCTATTTTAGATATTATTCTTAATCTTGAACCATTTGTACATAGAATTTTTCTTAGTTTTAATAAGTCTTCTTTACTTCTGACAAATGATAATCCAAGATAATCAATATCATTGTTCATTGCAAATTCGACATATTTCAAGTCAGTTTGAGTTAAAATGTCAATACTACCTGTTCCACCAGGAATATTTAATCCCTTTCTCGGTTTTATTTCTCCTGAAGTTAAGACTTTAGCCCATACTATGTCATTTTCTACTTTTTCAACAATAAGTTGAATTTTCCCGTCATCAATCAGAATTTTTTCACCAGGGCGAACGTCTGAAGCTATTCCCTTATAATCAACAGGAATAATGCCGTCTTCAAATTTTTCCTGGTGTTTAAATTTCAATACTTCTCCGGTTTGAATTTTTATAGGTTCTTCCAGCTTACCTATTCTGATTTTTGGACCTTGAAGATCGAGCAAAACAGGTATAATATCATTTTCTTCCTGTTCGATTTTTCTGATTGCGTCAAGGGTATTTTTGTGTGTTTCCATATCACCATGCGAAGAATTAATTCTGAACATGGTTACCCCGGCTTTGTATAATTTTCGTATCATATCTTCTGAATTTGAAGCGGGGCCTAATGTTGATACGATTTTTGTTGGTGTCAAATTCCTCATTTTATCCTCCTATTGGAATTTTGGGGCAAACTATTTACTTTTAATCATGATTATAATATAATAAAAATAAAATTTTTGTTTTACTAAATAGAAAAGAGGAAGTAAAAGATGAAAAGATTATTAGCGGGTTTATTGGTTTGTGGTATGCTCTCTGTTAATGTTGTTCCGGCTTTTGCTTACAATGGAATTGACGATGTAAGTAAAGATTATTGGGCTCAACCAGAGATTGCCAGTGTTGTTGGTGATTCTGTAATGTCTTTGTCTAACGGAAATTTTAATCCGGAAGGAAGAATCACAAGAGCAGATTTTGTTAGCGCATTATTGAAGGTTTTAGGTAATGATGATTTAGAAATTAAGACTAAAATTCATTATTCAGATGTTCCTTCTTCTTTCTATGCATACAATGCTATTGCCAGATCTCATCAAATAGGTTTGGTTTACGGATATCCTGATGGTACATTCCAACCTAATCATGCAATGTTAAGAGATGAGGCTCAATCTGTTATTAGTCATATCACAATTGAAGGTAATGTAGATGATAATAATGTTTTAGCAAATTATTCAGACTCATCAAAAGTTCCATCTTGGGCTAAGCATGTTTATGCAAAAACTTTGTCTTATGGAATTTATGTAAATCATCCTGATGAAAAAGAATTGAGACCTACAGATTATTTAACTAGAGCTGAAGCTGCTGTTTTATTACATAGATTGAGCCAAAGACTAAATCTAGTTAAATCTCAATATAAAAAAGAAACTATTTTAGGAACTGAACATTTGACTATGGTTAAAAAAGCTCCTAACCATGATGTTACTGTTACTAATTTAAGAAATATTGTAAAAGAAGGTAATGTTTTAGAAGTTGCATTTAATGAGCAATTTAAATCAAAATTGCATGCTGCAGGTGATGCTGTTACTTTCACAAACCCAGAAAATATTTTAACAGATGAAGGTACTTTATTAATTCCTGCCGGTTCTACTTTCTATGGTAATGTTCTTGATATTAAGGATCCTCAATGGTTCAATAAGAATGCAAGAGTTTATGTTCAGTTGAACAAAGTTGTTACTCCGGATGGAAAAACTGTTGACTTAAATGCAAAACCTTTCTACAAAGATTATGCATTAAAAGAAGGTCCATGGATGACTGCTGGTAAAGTTGCACTATATACTGTTGGTGGTGCTGCTGTAGGTACAGGTGCTGGTGTAGGATTCTCATTCATTCCTAGTCCAGATAAAATAGGTACTGGTATTGCTATCGGTACTCCGGTTGGTGCTGGTATTGGTTTGATTACCGGTTTAGTTACTCCAGGTTTAAATTATAGTGCAAAATCTGGTGAAGAAATCAAGGTTATCTTGTTAGATGATGCTAGTATTTATAAAACAGATTCTAAATTATAATTTGTTTTAATACTATTAGTTTAAAGGAAGGTTGGGTATTTACCCAACCTTCCTTTTTGTGTAAACTAAAAAAAATTAACTGATAGGCCTAATACAATTATATTAAGAGCTATCACCATTTGGGTATAGGATTTAGTTTTAAAACTTTTAAAATAACAATGTACCCAATTTAACGATAGGAGATAGTATGAAAAATTTATTGGCAGTATTTACATTGTTTGCATTTTTAACAATACCTGTTCAAGGCGCTTTTGCTTGGTCTTATGAAGGTCCAAATAGTCTAAATCCTTTCACCGGATTTCGTCAGTGTAATAAATGTGTTAAAGTTGAAAAGGTAAAATGTAAATGTAAAAAACCAAAATTAACAAAGTGTGAAAAACTGAACGGTGTAAAAATAAAAAATGGACAAGTCTGTGGATGTGCTGCACCTATTCAACAGCCAAAATGTATGAGATGTGAAAGGGCATTTTAGCAAGTAATATGCATAAAAAAGAGGAGCCTCTTTATTGAGGCTCCTCTTTTTAGTAATCAATATTTTTTAATGCATGGAATATTTTATCTGTAATTTGTTGAATATATTCCTGGCTAACAAGTCCATTAATAACAGCATCTGATATTTGGTATGTTGGGCGGATATATTCTTGAGCCGTTTTGTTAACATCTGCAAATTGCATATCTGCTGCATTTCCTGTTTTCCCTCTTTGAGCGGCTCTTCTATACCATCTGTCTTTTATAACTTCCAGCGGAGTAAATACATAAACTTTTACATCCATAATGTCTCTTACATTTTCGTTTAGAACATATAGACCTTCTGTTAAAATAACTTTTGCCGGAGTTTTTTCATCTCCATTCGGGTCAGATTCACAAGTTACAAAATTGTATTTTGGTGATTTTATTGTTAATCCTTCTTTTAGAGCTACAAGATGTGATTTCATAAGGTCTAAGTCTATAGCATCAGGAGTGTCAAAGCTGAATCCTGTTTTAAATAATTCTTCATAGCTGCCAGCTTCTCTAAGCTCTTTAGATGTATCTTTGTAATAATCATCACATCTGATAACAGTATAAATACCTTGAGTTTTATCTTTCACGCAAGCTTTTATTGTGTTATCAACAAAAACTGTTTTCCCTGAAGCACTTTCACCTGTTATTCCGATTAGAAAAGTTTTTTTCTTTTCTTGAACAACTTTTCTTGCTATATTCATAATTAAATTATCTGAAATTTTTAGAAATAAAGGTTGTTCTTCTTTTTTATCTTCTTCTAAGATTTTTTTTAGCGCATCAACAATATTTGATATAATTTCCATATCTCTGCGGCTTGAATAAAAATCATAGTTAGTTAACTCAAAATCCTTAAGCATTTAATACTTCCCCTTTGCAAACATGTTAATATTTTACTTTAAAATATTTTAAACCTCCACTAAAGATGAAATTTTGTAACAAAAATTTTATTGTAATTTAAAGTTTTTATTTAAATTGCCGATTATTATACTGTTGAGATAAATAGGAGTATAATTTATGTACCAGGATGAAATTTTTGAGAGTGCATTAAAAGATTCAAAAGAAGAAAATTTAAAGGCATTAAAAAGTGAAGTCAAAACAGTTGAGAGTGTTATCGAAAAATTGTTAACTCAACTTTTAGAATGTACATCATCTGTTTCCGAACGAGATTTCCATGTTTGTGGTGTATAAAAAGTTATAAAAGAGCAAATATTTAATATTTGCTCTTTTTAAATTATATTTCTTTACTGATTATTATAATGTATATTGAAATGTATTTCCTTGATTAGTTGTAGGATATATTGTCGGAGTTGTTCCGAACATTTTTGTGAAGTACATATCATTTGTATAAGGATTTGTATATTGATTGCTTGCGTACAAATTTGGATACATTGAGTTAAGGAACATATTGTTAAATGGGTTTAAATACATAGAGTATCCTGGAACTGATGTTTGCTGTTGTGTTGTCGTATTTGAAACAGATGATTCCTCAGGTTCTTTTTCTGATGTCTTATCATTTGTTGCAAGTTCTGTTGTTTGATTAGTTTCTGTGTTAACTTGAGTTGCAGTTGGAGTTTGCGAAGTTGTTTGAGTTGCTGCTGTTGCCTCTGTTGCTGCTTTTACTTCTTCTTCCAAATTGATTTTACAACCAAGAAGTTGTTCTAATGCTTCTTTTGCCTTTAAGTCATTTTCGTCTAATTGACCGGTTTTAGCTTTTTCAACAAGTTGTTCGTAAGATGTTAATGCTAATTCATCCATTGTTTCCGGGGATGTTTTTGCACTGCGAGCAATTTGGTTGGCTGCTTTTTTCTCTGCTAATTCTACTTCGCTTGGACCAACTATTTTGTCAGCGGCTTTGCTAGCTAAGAAACTTCCAACAAAACCTCCGATGAGACCAATTGCTCCACCTACAACTGTACCTATAGGGCCGCCGATACAAGTTCCGATAAGAGCTCCTGCTTTTGCGCCCAGAGCAGAACCCGCAGCCCAGCCTGCAACTTCGCATCCTGTTTTTACTGCAGTTTTTCCAAGCTGTTTAAATCCTTTTTCTGTGCTTAGCCCAAACGCAGGAACAACATCGCATAAAACTCCTATGCCAAGTGAAATAGCTGCAAATCCTGCATTCCCTTTAACACCCTTTAAAAGACCTCTGAATTTGCCGGATTTAGCAGCAAGTTCTTTTGTTGCTTTTGAAAGTTTTGTTATTCCCGTTGCATTTTTGATAGATCTTAAGGTACTTCCTTTTGCCATTTGAGAAGCTACTTTTGCGTTATATTTATTTAGATTTTCGATTGCTTTTAACTTATCAACATCTTTCAATGCTGCAGTATAATTTTTACCTGACTTTAATGCATTATCAATATATGATTTAAGTTTTGCATATTCAGGTTTTTTTGCTAATTTTTGGGACAAGGCTTCAAGTTCTGCTTTACTTGTATACTCTCCTGCGCCAGCCCATTTATTTCTTATCGTACTAAAACGGCTACTTGGTGCATATTTTTTAGTTGAATTGACTATATTTTTTTGTGTTTGTGCATTTTGTGCTAATTTTTTAAAACCGCCTTTGAGATCTTTTCGGTTTTGCCATGTCCAGATACCTCCGGAAATGCCACCCATCATGGCTGCACCTGAAACTATTCCTGAAGGTTCTTCTTGTTGGTTTATTGAAGCACCAATAACATACTTGGATAAATCATTTACAGCTCGATTTTGATTAATAGATAAACTGCTAAAACTCATTTCGTTTCCCCGTTATTTTCCCCTATATTTAATTAAAGTTTTTTTCTTTTTATAAATTGCTTTATTGTTAAGGTTTGTAAATTTAAAGAAGCGGGCACACATACATGTGTGCCCGCTGTATATTATTATTATGAAATGTGGGGTATTATGCTATAGTATTGAAGTTTAAGTTGTTCATCATTATATCATCTGCATAAGGATTCATGTAATCATTATATCCATACATTGGATTTGTCATTGACGGCATTTCATAAGGGTTTCCTGTAAAGGCTGGTTGTTGGATTTGTTGTTGGTTCATAGCTGCTTCTTGTTCTTTTGCAAGCATTTCTTCTTTTTTCTCTGTATAACTTTTCCCTACGACTTTGCTTGTTAACCACTCACCTGCAATCCACCCTAGGAATGTTCCGATACCAGGGCAAATTGCTGAGCCAATAGCTGCACCTGCGGCTCCTCCGGCTAATCGTGTTCCTGCTTTTGCCACTTCTGTAATACCTTGACCTATTCCTTGTTCTTTTGTTGCACTCCAGATATTTGGTAATTCAAATAAAATTGTTGAAGCTGCAGCTATAAATGGCATATTCTTACCAAGCCCTTTGAATGTACCTTTTATACCGCCCCAAATAGAACTTTTTCCGGCTGCTTTTGCAGAAGTAAATCCTTCTTTTGCTAATTTTGGAATTTCGCCAAGATTGGATGTAATTCGTTTAAAGAAGCCTCCAAGTTTTTCTTTTTCTTTTATATCTTTTTCTAATGCTAGAAATCCTTTTTCTGCTTTTGTAAATAAAGACCCTTTTGTTTCGCGCATTGCTTTCCCTGCAACTTCTGCACCGTTACCTAAAATACTTTCAGGTAATACTCTTGCAATTCTTCGTATGTTGCCACGTTGAAATAATTTTGGAATGATTGCTGATATACCCATAACCTTACCACCTTTTTAAATAATAATTTTCCTAACCTACATATTTATAAAAAAAAATACCCTTTGGAAATTGATTAATTTTTAAGTTTTGTTAATAAATTTTAATGTAGGATATTACTGTCGAATAAATATCTGTATTCTTTTAGCAAAAAAAATACCACTTTAAATAAGTGGCAAGGAAAAGTTACGAAAATTAATGTGTAGGGGAAATATAAAATAATTTATTTTATGCGTTAAATATACTAAATGATTTTTCAACGTTTTTGCTGATAACTTTAGCAACTGCATCATATTCTGTTTGCAGTGCAGAATGTTCAGCTTCCAATTTATTAAGTTGCATATCAAATTGTTTTTCTTGATGTTCAATTTTATCCATGCTGTTTGTGTATTCTTGTTCTGCAATTGCGATTGCTGACTTGTCTTCTTTTTCTGTTATAGATTCATCATCATCTAAGGAAGTTCCAATAAATGATTTATCAGTTGCAGAGTAATAAGATAGTACAAGGTTTCCTGCTTTTATTTGGCGAACAAACCATTCTGAATCTTTAAATTTTGTTTCGTCAGGTGTAGTAGTATAACCGCATTGTCTCATCTCGTTAAATATGTTTTTATAATAATTTACCAGTTCTGCGTCATACTTCAATTTATCTGATGTATGAGAATTAGAGTTGTTGTAATATGCTTCTGTTAGAGCAACAGCATAGTCATATAATTCTCTTTGAGCAGTTGTTGTTCCTTCAAAGTTCAAAGCTTTTGGAGTATCTGTAACTGTGTAAATTATTCCGCTTTCTGATTTGTATTCATTGGTATTAGCGTCTACTAATGTTAAATATTCTTTTTCATTTTCGCTCAGAATTGCATTTCCGTCAGGTCCTTGGCTTGCATATAATACATCTGTTTCAACCTGATCTCCGTCAGCATTTGTGTATGTGAATTTGTTTGTTTCGGTATTATAGGTTACATCTAACAGTTGGGTATAATTGTCAGTTCCTTCTTGTTCAGGTGTTTGATAAAATACTCCGGTTTGAAGTTCTCCATTTTCATCAGTGTATTGTCTTGCTTCTAGAGTATATCTGTTTGTATAATATCCTGCACTATCTTTGAAAAGGTTTAGTGTTCTTGAACCATCTGCAGTTGCTGCGTATGCGGAATTGTATGTTACATATCCGTCAAACGGTTCATCGCTGAATGCTTTATAACCAAAACCTAAAATATGTTGACTATCTACATCATCAATACTTTTTCCAACTGATACTAAATATTTATCCCAAGCATCGTGGATTGCATTTTCTGAAGGTGTGTGTTCAGAAACATCTATGTTTGATTGTGTATAACCTAAGTCTCTTAAAAATCTATTAAAGTCCCCGTTATTGTTTTCATAAGCTTTAGCAACTTCTGATGTTACAAGAACTTTTCCTTTATTATCTTTTACAAGGTATTGTTTCCCGTTTGCAACGCTATTGCAGCCTGTTAGTTGATTGTATGTAATATCTGCATAACAAGCTTCAGAACCGTTGTAACCGGTTAGAATTTGGAATTTAGTTTGGTTAAGAGCATCTAAGTACTTGTCATTAATTTGTTCAGAATTTTCTGCAAGGCGTTGTTTTGAATATGCAATAGACTGTTGTTCAAATTCATTATTTGATAGTCTGGCAGTCATACATAATAATTTACCTTGTGAAGCGGCAAGTCCCATTACTTTAAACTATTCCTTTCAATAATTTTCGTATCTATATTTTTATTTACGGTTTATTGTTTGGAAAACTTTAAAATATTTTAGAGGAATGTTACATATTTGTAACATTAAGAAGCTTCAATATTTTTTTCAGCAAAATATAATCTAAAGAAAAAACAGGCAACATGTTGTATTGAATCTACTCTTACCCATTGTCTTGTAGCTTTAAACCTGATGGATTTTTCTGATTTATCAGGATTGAGGTGAGCATAGTTATTTTTATCTGAGTTGTATAGTAGCATTTGGGACTTTGCTGTCTTTTGGCAGGCAAGTAAAAGTCTTTTGCTAAGTTCAGTCATATTTAATTTCTTTGCAAGATAATATGCCGCAATAAGACCTTCTGAGCGCGCACCATCCGGATAAAAGTGATCTCCGTATTCGTAATAATAACCACCTTCGAAATCAATATATGGTGAATCATCTTTTTGGTAGGTTTTTTTCATCATTGTTTCGGCATCATTAAAGACAAAATTTATGTAATTGTCTTTTTGAAATTCAGGATTGTTTACCCATTCTTCAATTGCTTGCATAAGCCAACTGTCAGAAGGCAGCGCTGTAAATAAATCTGCATAAATTTTAGGCCTTTCATCAACTATCCAATCCAGTGCGAGTTTACTTTTTTCTAGAACTTTTTGTTTTAACTCATCATCGTCATTGAAATAGTTTGCAAATAATGCTAATCCAAGTAGCGCTTCTCCCGGATAATAAAAGGAAAAAGTCTCTCGTCGTTCTTCATCAGTCATATCAATTAATTCTGCTCCGTTTTGCACTTTCGGATTTATAAAATATCCGAGCATTTCTCCGGTTTTATATATTCTTGATAGTATATGACGGGTGTATTTTTTTATATATTCATCGTAAATTTTGTCTCCGGTTTCATTTCTGTACTTCATCATTGCGATAAGAATCATTCCGACTCCGCCCAGTTTTGCCTTGTTATTATAAAAAACATAGGCGCAATCTTCATCATTAATTTTATGTTCTTTAGTTATAGTTGTTATAAAATCAATCCCTTTTTTTGCTGCGTCAAGATATTTTTTATCTTTTGTCAGTTGGTATGCTCTTATCAAAGTTATTATGCCCCCGCAGTGTCTCAAATCATTATAGTATAGGTTATCTTCAGGTGCATTAGGATGTTCGTGGTCTTTATAATTATCATCTTTGCAATCATAGTAGTATAAAAATCTACCATCTTCGTTCATGTTTTCAAGAATCCATTCAGAACCGTTCAATGCTTGTTTTTTGATTTCCTCGCTGTCATATTCATACAATACGTTTCCTCTATATAGCGGCAGGATATCATTTTTGTATGTAACAAAGGCTCGGCTTTTTATTATGTAGCAATCATAAGGACTTTGTTTGAGGAGGGCTATTCTTTCAGAAATTTTATTTGTTATATTTTTTATGTATGTTTTTCTGATAATAGTGTTAAGTGCAGATTTTAAATCCATCTGACTTTGTGTCCAGGCATCTGAAGGCATATAAATATATGGTGTATTATCAATTATCAGTTTGATGCCAGTTACTCCCGGTTCAAATCTTGTTGGTACAAAAGAAAATGATTTTATGTTTTCTATTTTTGTTGGTGTCTGATTTGTTATATATTCAATCATAATTCTGCATTTATCTTCATTCCAGACTTCAAAATCCGCAAAAGTAGGATAATTTTTTAATTTTTCGATATTTCTGTTAATTGTATCTGCAATTGTTTTTCTGCAAGAGCCCCAGCGGATAGGTTTTAAACCTTTTTGGAAAAGGGTTATGTAAGTAAATGTTATATCTCTGTCATAATCAAATATTCCACTTAAATTTAAGTCGTTAATATTTACCGGAAATTTAGAAGTTAAAGCACCTCTTATTCTCGATAGTAATTCTTTCATTTGTGAAAAATCTTGTTTATAGAATTCTCGTTCCTTATTATTTGTAATTTCAAAATTCATAATTTTAAATCCTTGTATAAATAATAAATATTTTATCATTTATTTTTTATATGCCAGCCCTCTTTTTAGTTGATTTATTTATGTTTTGGCTGTTTGTGAAGTTGATAAATATAAATTTAGATTAAAATATTAAAAAACGTTACAATTTTGCTTGATAAAATACAATATGCTAATTTATTAAAGAGAGGATAGACTATGAAAAATATTGTTATTTATACAGATAAAAATTCTTCAAGTATTGCAGAAGTGGTTTCTTCTATTGAAGATTCCAATGTAAGATTAGAAAATGCTGCAAATTTAAAAGATTATGAAACTTTGAATCCCGGAGTTATTATAATTGAAAGTGTACCTAATATAAAAGATATTTTAATGGTTACAAAGTTCAAGTTCCCGATTCTTTTTATTGGTGAGACTTTTAAAGGGTGTACAGTGAGAGCTGTAGCGTTTGATTATATTAAGACGCCTGTAGATAATCAGGAATTATTGGTTCGTGTAAAAAATATGCTCAAAATCAGAGATTTGAGAGATAAGTTAAGAACACTGTCTACTACTGATGAACTCACAGGGCTGCATAACAGAAAGTATTTATTAGAACGTATGGATCAGGAAATTTCTCGTTCTAAGCGATATGGTAATGCTTTATCAGTATTATTATTTGATTTAGATTTCTTCAAAGTTGTAAATGATATTTACGGTTATGAATGGGGAGATGTGTTATTAAAATCAATTGCTGACAAATTAAAAGGTCTAATTAGAAAGGAAGATATTTTAACTCGTTACGGTGATGAAGAGTTTATTGTTGTTCTTCCTAATACTTCAGAGGATAATGCATTCTTGTTTGCTGAAAGATTCCGTAAAGATATTGAAAAAATGGAATTCATTCCTGCAGGAGAGGAAGAACGCCATCCTATTACTATATCTGGAGGAATTTCTACATTCCCATGCATTCCTGATACTGAAGAAGATGCGAATACAATTATACGTTATGCTGAGCATGCTTTGTATAATGCTAAAAAACGTGGTAAAAATAAGATTGTTCAATTCTCCCATTTGAATCTTGGAGAAGGATAATCGATTACTACATACTTATCCTAATAACAGTTTAGTATTAAAATTTTAGGATATAAAAAAGATCCTTTCTGAACACTTACATAGTGTAAATCTGGTTAATAGGCGGTAACATCACTACCGCCTTTTGTTTTTGATACGAATAAAAGGCTTTATCTCTTATTATTTACTCCGTATCCAAACATTGCAAAGTCATATTTTATCGGATCATCCGGACAAAATTTTTTTAAATTATTAGTTAATTCTATTACTGCTTTAAAATCATTAGCATTTCTTTGTAAAAGTCCCATTTCTCTTGATATTCTGGCAACATGAACATCTAATGGAATTAACAAATCTGAAGCAGGCATGAAGTCCCAAATCCCAAAATCCACAGGTCCTTTCCTGACCATCCAGCGTAAAAACATGCACATTCGTTTCATTGCACCGCCCTTTCGAGGATTTGGTATCATAAAATAAAATCCCTGACCTGTATTTTTTTCACTTCTTGAATAGAAATAATCAGTAACAGGAATAAACATGTTTTCCGCTACTCTATTTTTATACCCGTATTTAAATAATTCTTCTAATCCCCCGTCTTTGTTGTATAGCTCCTTTAGTATTGAAAATATTTGTGCAAAATCTTCACTTTTTCCAAATCGGTAGTTAAATCTTCCGAGCAGTTCAGGTTCGAAATTTTTTATAAAATTTAATGGTTCATTTTGAGCAATATTAAATAGCTCTTCAAGTTTTTTTATAAATACATCACGCCTTCCATACGCAATTAAAGAGGCTATAAACCCTGCAAGTTCAATATCTTCTTTGTTTTTAAATCTGTTTGGAAATCTTACTGGATCATCTTTTATAAAATCTGATGTTTCGTAATTTGCAGCTAGTTTATCCAATTCGGTTTTTGTAATCATATTTAAATTATCGCACAATATGGGTAAAAGTAAACAGAATATTTGCAAAGAATTACTCTTTTTAGTAAACTTGGTTTTGTTATGGAAGGTCAAATTTATAAAATTCACTCGGATTTATATTATGTTCAAAAAGGGAAAACATCTTTTGAATGCAAAGTTCGTGAGGTTTTAAAAAAGCAACGTGAAAAAATTGTAGTTGGGGATTTTGTTGAATTTTCAGATGGTGTAATTACTAAAATTTTACCTAAAAAAACTTTTATCCCAAGACCTTCTGTTGCTAATGTAGATCAGATTGTTATTGTTTCAGCATTAAAACACCCTGATTTGGATTTTAATCAGTTGAACAGATATATTGCGCTTGCAAAATATTATAAAATACCGGCAGTTCTTTGTTTTAATAAAGAAGATTTAGGCTTGGAAGATTCTATGCAGGATAAAATTTTAGCTATTTATGAAGTTTTGGGTTACAAAATAGTATTTACTTCTGCCATTGAAAAAAGAGGAATTGAAGGTTTAAGAAAAGTTTTAAAAGGAAAAGTAAGTGCATTGTGCGGAAATTCTGGTGTTGGAAAGTCGAGTCTTGTAAATGCATTAAATCCAAATGTTAACCTAAGGACAAAATCCGTGAGTGAAAAATTAAAAAGAGGAACTCATACTACCAGACATTGTGAAATTATTCTTTTAGATGAAAATACAAGTATTGTTGATACTCCCGGTTTTAGTAATGTCCGTTTTGATTTTATTTTACCACATGAAGTTGATTTACTATTTGACGAAATGTTGCAGTATAGAGATTTTTGTAAGTATGGCAATTGTTTGCATATAAATGAAGATAATTGTGAAGTATTAAAAAATATTGAAAATATTGATGAAACAAGATACTTGAGCTATGTAGAATTTGTAAAAGAAGCTCTTGAATATAAAGAGAAGATTAAATATAATGGGGTGAAGCAAGAAACTTCTCAGAAATACAATAATAATAAAGTTTATGTAAAAATTAGCGGTAAAAAACGTCAAGCTTCACGAAATACAAGAAAACAAATGATTTATAAGGAAATAGAAGAAAATGCAGATGAATGATTATATTGAGCTGGTTAATCATAAACTGGATGAGTTTATTCCTATTGAATATCCAGAAAATATTTTTCGGGCAATGAAATATACTGTAACATTGCAGGGAAAACGTTTAAGACCTGTTATGTGTCTTGAAACTTGTCGAATGCTTGGCGGGAATATAGAAGATGCCATCCCGACAGCTTGTGCTATTGAAATGCTCCATGCTCAAACTCTGATACATGACGATTTACCATGTATGGATAATGATGATTACAGAAGAGGTAAATTAACAAATCATAAAGTTTTTGGTGAAGCTATAGCAGTTTTAGCAGGTGATGCACTTTTGACTTATGCTCCGCAGGTTATTACAAAATATTCTAAAAATTTGTCCCCTTCGGTGTTGATTAGAATTCTTAATGAGTATTTTCAATTTGCAGGAGCAAGAGGGGTTATAGCAGGTCAGGTTGTGGATATTGAATCTGAGGGAATGCTATATGAGAAGAATGATATTTCGGACAAAAAACAATATGCAGAAATATTGGAGTATTTGCATTTGCATAAAACTTCCGATTTGTTTCAACTTGCTATGAGAACGGGTGCTATCATAGCTGGTGCAGATGATGATAAAATTTTGGTATTAACAGAATTTGCTAAAATTTTTGGACTGGCTTTTCAAATAGCAGATGATATTCTGGATGAAATATCTACATTTCAACAAATGGGTAAAACATTAGGTAAAGATAGAGAAGAAGGTAAATTAACTTATGTTTCTTTGTATGGTTTAGAAGAGGCAAAATGTAAACTTTCTTGCCTATTTGAAAAATGCTATGATATAATAAAAACACAAAATTTTGAGTCTGAAATTTTTGATGATATGATTAAGAATATAAAGAAGAGAGTAGGTATTTAATGTGCATTGATATAGTCAGAACCACTATTGCAAATAACGGTTATGAGGTCATAATTTGTGGAGTGGCATCTGCTTTTTTTGCCCAAGTTATTAAGTTCATATTATTTACAATAAAAAATAAAAAAGTTAATTTTAAAATATTTTCAACAACAGGTGGTATGCCAAGTTCTCATTCTGCCGGTGTAATGGGATTATCAACGATAGTCGGTATTTTGCAAGGTTTTGATTCAATAATTTTTGCAGTATCATTAGGCTTTTCTATGATTATCATGTATGATGCAGCAGGATTGAGACGTGCCGCAGGGAAAACTGCTGCTTGTTTAAATAGAATGATGGAAGATTTTTATCATCATGATTTGCAATCTGTTGGTGGAAAATTAAAAGAGCTTTTGGGTCATACTCCTTTAGAAGTTTTAGTCGGAGCAGTATTTGGTGTTTGTTTTGCGTATTTGTTCCACTGGTTTGTGTTAAACTAATTTGCATTATGTTATAAATGACGTGTTGTATTATATGTTTCGAGTATAATATTTTATTTTTAAATATGATATTGTACTCTTTTTAGTATTATAAATTATTATTATATCTTTATAAAATCTTGAAAAAAATAGACTTGTTTTGTAAAATATTTCTAAATAAAAGGAGTGTTTTATGGGAGAAATACAAAAGCGAATTTTAATTGTTGATGATGATGACGAAATCAGAGAACTTTTAGAATTTGATGTGCGGAGTAGCGGTTATTTTGTTGATACGGCATCTGATGGATTAGAAGGATTAAACAAAGCTTTAAATAATACGTATGATTTAATTTTGCTCGATGTTATGATGCCTAAAATGAATGGTTTTGATGTGTGTAAAAATATTCGTCAGGCAAAGCTTTCTATTCCAATTCTTATGCTTACGGCTAAGGGGACGATTGATGATAAAACCAGCGGATTTGACTGCGGGGCTGATGATTATCTGGTTAAGCCATTTGATATTCAGGAAGTTTTGCTTAGAATTCGTGTTTTGTTAAGGAGAAACTCTGTTAATGTTGAACAGACTCCTCTTTCAAACGAAGTATTGAGAAGCGGTGATATTGAAATTTTCCCGGAATCTTTGGAGGCAGTTATTGTTAATAAACGTGTTAAATTGACACCTACAGAATTTGAAATTCTATATTGTCTGATGCAGCATTTTAATCATCCTGTAACTCTTGCTACTTTATTGGATGAAGTTTGGGGATATGACAGTAATGAAGATGTTAGAATGCTTCGTGTTCATGTAGGAGGTTTGCGAAACAAAATTGAATCAAATGCAAAAGAACCAAAGTATCTGCATACAGTAACAAATGTGGGTTATAAGTTAACTCCGTTTGCACAAGGCTGATTATGAAGAAATATAGTTACAGTTTAAAAAGATTAAAGATTATAGAACAAATTGCGATAGTATTTTTCATTGCAGTTGTTATTCCTATGTCAATAAGTGGATTTATTATTAATAATATCAATCAACAATCTGTTCGTCATCAATTGAGAGAATCTGCTATTCTTGTTGCAAGTATGGTTTCGGATGAAATAGATTTCTTTCTAAAAACAAATGAAACAACATTAGCACAGATTGCAGATACGTTAGAATATTTACCTTCAGTAGCATTGAAAGAAAAATTTATAAAAGAGGTTGCTAAAAGATATCCGAATTGTGAAGATATTGTTATTGTCCGAAATCCTATAGAGTTAGAAAAAGTTACGGATGATGCTCATATTAATGAAAAACCTATATTATCAACCCAGATGAAAGATGGTTCATTTCTTGTAATCATATTTAATGCGAATAATTGGGATAATCAACTGTTTAAGTCATTAGAAAATGATAATAGACAAATTTATATAATGGATAAAAATAATCATTTAATATCTTCACATAATTTTACTCCGGATGTATTTAAAGAAACTTTAGATTTATTACCAAAAGATATGGCGGTAGAAGACCCTGTTATATTCGGGGATGAAAAGAACCGTCCAATAGTATATTTGCACAGGACAAATCCTGATTTAACAATTGTTGTAAACACAACCCAAAATATAGCAAAACATGCTATATTGGATAATAGAGTTAAAATAATTATTTCTGTATTATCAGCAATATTATCAATGATGGTTTTAATAGGGTTTTATATTTATTATTTGTATATAAATATAAGACAATTATTTAAAGCTGTTATTGCATTGTCCAAAGGTAATTATCAGAGACAAATAAGACTTTTAACAACAACTTTTACTCCGTATGAAATTGTATTTCTTGCAAATGAATTTAATAATATGGCATCGGAAATTCATAAATCATATATTGAATTGAAACGAAAAAACAAAGAATTGAAAGAACTGAATGAATTTCGTTCTAATCTTCTTGATACCGTTAGTCATGAATTAAGGACTCCATTAACAAGTATACAAGGATATACTTCTCGGCTTATGAGGCAGGATATTGTTATAGACGATGAAACAAAACAAAAATCACTTAGAATCATCAAGGAACAATCAGAACGATTAAAAAGATTGATAGAAGATTTGTTGACGATTCCGGATATTGAAGGAATGCGGCTTAGAACCGTAAATACAAATATATGGTTAAATGAAGTTTTAGAGCAAGCTGAATTATTATTACGAAAACGTGATGGGCGTGAAATTGTGGTTCATATTGATAAAAATTTCCCTCAAATTTATGCTGATAAAGGTCGATTGGAGCAAGTTTTTGTTAATCTTTATGAAAATGCTATCAAATATTCGTATCCGGATACTCCAATAATTGTAGAAACAGACGTTGTTAAGAACAAAGCTGTAATAAAAGTAAAAAACCAGTGTGATAAAATTCCTGAAAAGAAGCTGAATACACTTTTTGAAAAATTTGTTCGTCTTGATGATAATATGACAAGGACAACAAGAGGAACCGGGCTTGGTTTGTTTATTGTAAAAGGCTTGATAGAGGCTATGGATGGTGAAATAAGTTTATCATCAACGAATGAATATGGTTTTTGTACGACTATAGTATTAAATCTGGCAAAAGATGAAGAATAAAGTAGATTTTATGGATATAGCTATTCAACAAGCTCATTGTTCCAACGGGGATATCCCTGTTGGTGCGGTTATTGTTAAAGACGGTGAAGTTTTATCTGCAGCTTTTAATACAAGGGAGCGGGATAATGATATAACTTCTCATGCAGAAATTTTAGCGATAAGAAGAGCTGAAAAACATTTAAATAATTGGCGTTTAGATGGTTGTGAGTTATATGTTACTTTGGAACCTTGTCCGATGTGTGGTTGGGCAATTATACAATCCCGTATTGATAAAGTTTATTTTGGTAGTTACGATAGTAATTATGGGGCATTTAGTTCTAATATAGATTTACGTAAACTCGCAGCTGGAACTAAGCTTAAAGTATACGGAGGTATAAAAGAAGATGCATGTAATAAAATTTTAGAAAAGTTTTTTTCTGATTTACGCTCCGGTTCTGTGTAATATTTTTAATAAGTGAAAATTTTATTGACGTTTTTATATAAATACTTATACTCTTATTTAGAAGTGGAATATGGATTTTTTAGTTTTTAATATTATTTTAAATGAGGGAGTTTTATATTTGGATACTACAAAAATATTTTCCGGACAAAAAATAGTTAAATATAAAGATAAGATAGTTTTTTATTATAATTGCGGGGATTTTAAAAAATGTCTGTCTATCGTAAACAAACTTTTACTTAAAGACAAATCTGCTTTTGCATATATGTACAAGGCGCGTTGTTATAAACATCTCGGAGAGTTAGAAAAAGCTTTGAAAAATATTGAAAGAGCACAGGTTATTGATATGTCCGGTGAGATGTATAATTATTCATATTGGAAAGCTAATTGTTTATATGAGTTTAATAGATATGAGCAGGCATTGAAATATATTAATGAAGCAATAATATTTAATGCGGATTCGGAAAGTTATACCCTTAAGGGATTATGTTTGATGAATATTGGAGAGTATAAACAGGCACTAAACGTTTTTTTTAGAGCTATCGATACTGCTAAATATGATACAAAAGATGTTCTATATTGGGGGCTTGCTCTGACGTATTATCATTTGGGAGATTTTAATAATGCTTTGCATTCAATAAACAGATCCTTACTTTATAAAAAAGACTCTGAAAATTATATTTTAAAGGGGGATATACTCTCTGCATTGAATAAAATATCTGATGCAAAAATTAACTATGATAAAGCAAATTTAATCTCTGCCGGCTAGAATGGTTTATCAAAATGATATATGATATTATTCTGTTTTTTCATCGACCCATTTTTTTGAATCAAATCTTAAGTCTGTAAGTTTGATATTTAATGATTCAACATAGGGTTTAAATTTAACCAGAAGCTGCGTTTTTCTAAGCATCAGTTCCTGAGCAACAGTTGGTGTTTTGCAGGCGATTACCATAATTGAACCTTTAATCATGGAATATGGTTTGGAATTTTGAGCAAACTTTTCTCCTGCAACTTTTCTCCAGAATTTACACAAGTTTGCTCGAGTGATAGCTTTTCTTATTTCTGCATGTTCCATCAGCTTTGCTATTATTTCATCGATATTTTGAAATTTTGTATATAAAATTTTCTTCATATTTTGTGTCAGTGCTTTTTTGTGATAAAATTTGGAAATGACCATTGAGCAATTAGATATTAGCATAAAAGATTCGAAAAATATATTAATCGTATCTCACATAAATCCGGATGGAGATACATTAGGTTCTATGTGCGGTTTATATTCTTTAATAAATGATAATTATAAAAAAAAATGTGATATGGCTGCAGTTTCAAATATTCCTGAATCTTATTTATTTCTTCCAAATATAAATAAAGTTAAACAAATAGATGAATTTGATTTATCAAGAGAATATGATTTAGTTATTAATGTTGATGTTGCATCTTTAGATAGATGTTCGGATGCTCAGGTTTTATTTAATAAGGCAAAAAATACTGTAAATATTGATCATCATGAAACAAATCCGGGATATGGAATGATAAATTGTATTGAACCAACTTCTTCTGCAACCGCGGAAGTGCTTGTTGGAATTGCCGGTAATTTAGGATGGCATATTTCCTACGAGAGTGCGGTTTGTTTGTATACTGGTATATTAACAGATACAGGCGGTTTTAAATTTTCAAATACAACTTCGAAAACTATGGAATATGCCGGAAAATTACTTGATTTCGGGATTAATCCTTCTGAAATTTATCAAAAATGTTATGAATCCAGTTCTAAAGATATGGTTTTATTTCAGAGCTATTGTGTGAATAAAGCAAAGTTTTTGTATAATGATAAAGTTGCTTATACAATAGTTTACAAAAAGGATATGGAAAAATATAATTATGATGGAAGTGAAGATTATACAGACGGATTAACAGAAAAATTACGAGCAATAAAGTCTACAGAAATTGCATTTGTGGTAAAAGAATTAAATTCAACTACTTCAAAATTATCAATGCGCAGTAAAGAAAAAGATATAGCACAAGTATGTTCTGTATTTGGAGGTGGAGGACATAAACTTGCGGCAGGAGCAGTTATCAAGGCTGCACCGGAGCATGCGGTAAAGCTTATTTTGGAAGAGATTAAAAATAAAGGATTATGCTAAAGAAATTTTTAAAAATTAAGTATATAAGAATGCTCATTCGGATTGTAAAATCTATTATAAAAAATGATTTTTACGGTATGGCTGCAGAAATGGGATTTATGCTAGTTGTAGGAATTTTTCCTTTTATGCTTTTTTTAATGGCTGTGTTTGGCTGGATGGGAAATAAATCTTACCTTGATTCCATATTAAGAGTTTTATCAAATATTATGCCAAATCAGGCAATGAATCTTTTAAAATCTGTACTTGCTGAGACAATGATTTTTAATCATGGGAAATTGTTGGCAATTATTGGTATAATTACAACCCTAGTGTTGTCTACAAATGGTATTGCTGTTGTATTAAAAGGTTTAAATAGAGCTTATAAAGTAGAAGAGACAAGAAGTTTTATATATACCAGAATCTTATCTTTTTTAATGGTTTTTGTTAATATATTAGTTTTATTTTTAACTATTAACATCATTATTTTTGGTAAAGTTATTATAATGTTTTTAGTTGCGCATTTTGGGATGTCAAAAGGTGTTGCTATAACGATTTTAACTCTAAGATGGCCGGTTGCATTTTTAGCATTATATGTAATGGCATTTTTAATTTACTATATATTACCGGACTTGCGGGGAAATGAAGCATTTAAAAGGAAGAGTGCGCTACCCGGAACCGTATTTTTTACAACTTTTTGGTTGGTTGGTTCATGGGGATTTTCTGTCTATGTTAATAATTTGAGTACATATAACCTTGTATATGGAACGATTGGAGCATTTTTTATTTTAATGATATGGCTTTATTATACTTCTATTTTGCTTTTAATAGGAGGAGAAATCAATTCACAGGTTTATAACAGGCTTGCACATGAATCAAATGAATTGATAGAAGAAATTCGTGAACTCCGTCGTAAAAATAAGTTAAAATCCAAATAATTGACTTGTCTTTTATAAATCAGAGACCCTATTTGTAAAAAAAACATGTTCTTGTTATCATTTAAGTATGAAAGATATGTTAGATAAAATATTACAAATAGAAAAGAAATATAAAGAGCTGGGTGAAACTTTGTCTGATCCGGCTGTAATTCAGGATTATAATAAGTTCAGGGATCTTTCAAAACAAAGAAAAGCAATGGAAGAAACTGTTGAATTGTATTATGAATGGAAAAAAACGACGGATGCAATTCAAGATGCAAAAGATATGCTTCATGAAGAAAAGGATGATGAAATGCGTTCGTTTTTAAAGGCTGAAATAGAAGCTAACGAGGCAAAAATCCCTATTTATGAAGAAAAGATGAAAGTCTTGTTACTTCCTCGTGATCCTATGGACGATAAAGATATTATGCTAGAAATAAGAGGCGGTGCAGGTGGCGATGAAGCCAATATATTTGCCGGTGATTTAATGCGTATGTATTTGCGTTATGCAGATAAAATGGGCTGGCAGACTCAAATTTTAAGCAAAACAGATTGTGAAGCCGGTGGAGTTTCTGAAGTAATTATTTCAATTAAAGGAGATAGTATATATTCTCGTTTGAAGTACGAATCCGGAGTGCATAGAGTGCAACGGGTTCCTGCAACTGAATCTCAAGGTAGAGTTCATACATCAACAGCAACTGTTGCTGTAATGCCACAGGTTGATGATGTTGAAGTTAATTTGAATATGAATGATGTCGAGATTACTACAGCCAGATCCGGAGGTGCGGGTGGTCAAAATGTAAACAAAGTTGAAACCGCTGCACGTGTATTTCACAAGCCTACAGGAATTATGATTTTCTGTACGGAAGAGCGTTCTCAGTTGCAAAATAAAGAACGTGCTTTAGAAATTTTAAAAGCAAAATTGTATGATATGGAAGTTCAAAAACAAACTAAGGAGATTACAGATTTACGTCGTTCTCAAGTGGGGTCAGGAGATAGGTCTGAACGTATCAGAACTTATAATTTCCCACAAGGAAGATTAACAGATCATAGATTAAATCATAATTTGAATGTTTGGACTGTAATAGATGGTGAGTTAGATGAACTTATTGATTTGCTGGTCGAATATGATCAAAAATTAAAATTAGAAAAATTAGCACAGGAACAATAGAGGTGGGTAATTGACAGAAAGACGTTGTGTTAGTTGTTGGCAAATAAAAGACAGAAATGAAATGATTAAAATTACCTCAAATAACATAAACGGAAATGTTATAATAAACCCTGATTCCTTAACATTTGGCAGATCAGCATATCTTTGTTATAATAAAACGTGTATAGAGTCGGCATTCAAAAAAAACAGACTGGCAAAACACTTGAAAACCTCTGTACCAAATGAATTGAAAGGACAGTTACTAGATGAGTTACGAAACAGTTAGAATAAGTGAATTAGCAAAAGAACTTGGGCTTCCGAGTAAGGAAGTTGTAGAAAAGTTCGCCAAAATAGGAGTTACAAATAAAACTCATTCAAGTACTGTTACACAAGATCAAATAGCAAGATTGAAAGAATTTATTGCTAATGGCGGTGTTAAAAAAGTAAGCAAGCCAAAAGCTTTTGTTGTAAAGAAAGCTAAGCCAGCTGAAGAACCTGCCAAAACAGAAGAAAAGAAAGAAAAACCTGTAGTTGAAGAAAAAACTTCAACATCTTCTGTTGATATTGTAAAACGACCAAAAGTTGAAGTTGTTAAGCCTGTGAGTCGTTTGGAAATAGTCAGACGTGCTCCTAAAAAAACTATAGAACAAGTGGCAGATGGTGAAACTAATCAGATACAGAGACATCAACCTTCCAGAGTTGGGCAAGATAGTGATAGAAGAGTGTCTAAAAATGAAGCTGCTCAAGGTGGAGAACGTAAATCGCAGCGTTCAGACAGACCTGCGAAAATGCCAGCTAAAACTTCTGAAAGTGCTGCTAAAGACTCTGTTGGGAAAAAACCAATACAAAGAAGAATAATTCCACAGGAAATTTATGATAATAAAGGCTCATCAAAACGAAAATCCGATAGCAAGAAAAAGGAAAAAGATTATAATTCTAAAAAGGAAGAACAAGAAAGAATTTCTTTAGAAAAAGCAGCTGCCCAGCATCATAAAAAGAAAGTTCAAAAAGTTGAAGAAGTTGAAGAAATAAAACAAATAGTTGTAAATCAGGCAATGACAATATCTGAGTTGTCTGAAAAAATTAAAAAAACTCCGGCAGAGATTGTTAAATTTTTAATGCTCAATGGTGTTATGGCAACTGTTAATCAATTGATAGATGTTGATGTTATAAAAAAAGTCTGTGCCGAATATGGTTTAGAAGTTCTTGAAGAAGATTTGGACGCTTATATTGAGCAAGAATTGGAAAAAGAAGAAAAAGCAAAAGCTTTGTCTTCTGTGGATAAAAAATTATTGAAAAAACGGGCTCCGGTTATTAGTATTATGGGGCATGTTGACCACGGTAAGACTACGTTATTAGATAGTATACGTGCATCAAAACATAAGATTGTTGCATCTGAAGTCGGAGGGATAACGCAGTCTATTGGTGCTTATACAGTATATTTGGGAGACAAAAAAGAAAAGAAAATTGTATTTTTAGATACACCTGGGCACGAAGCTTTTACCGAAATGAGAGCTCGTGGTGCAAAAGCTACAGATATTGCAATTTTGGTTGTTGCTGCTGATGATGGTATTATGCCACAAACAATTGAGGCGATTAATCATGCAAAGGCTGCAGAAATTCCTATTATTGTTGCTGTGAATAAAATTGATAAGCCGGGAGCAAACCCTGATAAAGTTTTGCAGCAATTGACAGAACACGGTCTGGTACCTGAAGAATGGGGTGGTGAAACTATAACGGTGAAAGTTTCAGCATTGCAAGGTACCGGTATTGATGAATTATTAGAATATATTTTGTTAGTTGCTGACGTTCAAGATTTGAAAGCAAATCCAAAAGCTGAAGCTTCAGGTGTTGTTATTGAGGCTAATCTTGATAAGGGAAAAGGGCCAGTTGCAACTCTGTTAGTACAAAATGGAACCCTTCGTGCAGGAAATTGTATTGTAGTTGGCACCGCTTGCGGTAGGGTTAGAGCATTGCTCTCTGATAGCGGCGAAAGAATTCAAAAGGCTGAGCCATCAACTCCTGTTGAAGTATTAGGTTTGTCAGAAGTTCCTCAGGCTGGAGATTATTTTGAAGTTGTTAAAAATGAAAAAGAAATGAAATCAATAATTGCAGACAGAAAAGAAAAGGAACGTGATAAACGTCTTGAAGCTATGCTTCCTGCCCATATTAGAAAAGAGGCTGTTGCCGGTGATGATGCTATCCCTCAATTGAATTTAATTATTAAAGCTAATACTCATGGTTCTGCTGAAGCTGTTGCTCAAGCTATTGCGGGTGTAGAATCAAAAGAAATCACAACAAAAATTATCCATGTTGGAGTTGGAGATATTTCTGAAGCTGATGTTATGTTAGCATCTGCTTCTAATGCTTTAATTTTAGGATTTTCAGTGAAAGAGGATGGTAACGCTTTATCTTCTGCAGAACGTGAAGGTGTAACAATTAAAAAATATGATATTATCTATCAGTTACTTGAAGATATCGAAAAAACATTATTATCTCTTCTTGAACCGGAGGTTAAAGAGGTTGAGCTCGGTAAAGCTGAAGTTAGACAGGTCTTTACAATTGGAAAAACTAATAAAATTGCAGGATGTTATGTTCTTGAAGGTAAAATTGTACGTTCAAAAGATGCAGTATTATTCAGAAACGGAGAAGAAATTTTCCGTGGTGCGATTGATCAATTGAAGAGATTTAAAGACGATGTCAAAGAAGTTGCACAAGGTTTTGAGTGTGGAATTTCATTTAGCAAGTTTAATGATATACAAGTAGGTGATATTATTGAGGTGTCTACAACGGAAGAAGTTGAAAGAAAAAGCCTGTAATAAACTTGTAAAAATATTCAATAACAATCATGTTTAATAATTTATTTATTTGTAGTTTATAAATAATTTTTATTATTTATTTTCTACTGTTTGACTTATTGAAATCTTTCATTTTTGTGTAATAATCTGGTAGTATAGCGTCGATATACATACTTTGGTGAAGATATATGATTCCAAAAATTCAATTAGATTATTATAATAAAAATGTACAGTTTGGTACTTGCAAACCTAATCGTAAAATTTCAGTTATCTGCGATAATGGTAAAGAAATTGTTGTTGATAAACTTATAAGAAAAGAAAATAATAAAACCTCTGTGTTAGAAAATGTGAAACATATATTTTTTGAATTGTTTCCAAAGTTTGACCCAGAGTATAAAAGTTTGTTTGGACATTTAGATAAAAGGGTATAATAAATATGACATTAAGAAATGAACGTGTTAGAAAAGAATTAATGAGGGATATTTCTGAAATTTTGAGAAAAGAAATTCGCGGCTTAGAGGGTGTTGTATCCATTGTAGATGTCGAAGTATCTCATGACAATTCTTATGCAAAAATCATATATAGTGTTTTGGGTTCTGAGGAACAGATTGAGAAAACGAAATCTGTTATAGAAAAAAGTACACCAAACATCCGTTATCATGTTGGTAAAATGCTTAGATTACGTCTTACTCCAGAGTTAAAATTTGTTTATTCCAACGGTTTGGAGGAAGGTGCAAGAGTTACTGATTTAATAAATAAAATTTCTAGAGGTGAAATTTAAGAATACTCTTAGATAAGAAATTAATGCTGAATGGAGTATGAGTTGACAAATACCATAGAGATTTTCGGTTTTTTAAATATCTATAAACCTAAAGGAATGACATCGCATGATGTTATTTCAAGGTTACGAAAAATTACAAAAATAAAGCAAATTGGGCATACCGGAACATTAGATCCTTTTGCTGAGGGTGTGCTGCCTGTTTGCATAGGAAAATCTACTAGATTGATAGAGTATTTAGAAGAAGATAAAGAATATCTTGCTACTATTCAATTTGGTCAGGAGACAGATACTTATGATTTGGAAGGTACTATATTAAAAACTTATGATAAAAAAATATCCAAAAAAGACTTGAAAAATAGTTTACGCTCATTTGAAGGAGAAATCGAACAAGTGCCTCCAATATATTCTGCAATAAAAGTTGATGGAAAAAAGTTGTACGAATATGCAAGGAAAGGTTTAGAAGTAGAAATAAAACCAAGAAGAGTTTTTATTTCTCGCATAGAGCTTATTGATTTTGATGAAAATGCTCAGAATGCAAAAGTCCTGATAGCCTGTTCAAAAGGCACATATATTCGTTCAATTGCCTATGATTTAGGACGTACACTAGAATGCGGGGCTTATTTAACAGGCTTAGTGAGAACACAATCCGGTCAATTTAATTTAAAAAATTCTGTAGCATTGGATGAATTGCATGATGTTTCAGATATTATATCTAATATAATTAATCCGTTAGATGTTATGACTTTGCCTAAGTATATTATGAATGAGCAGGAAAAAGAGCGAGTAATTCATGGCATGAGTTTGACAAATAAGAGTAATATAAATTCGGATATTGTATTTTTAGTTTATAGTGGTAAAATATATGCTATAGGTATGGTAGATACAAACAGAATATTGGTCAAAAAAGTATTTGAGGTATTATGAAAAAGATTATTTTATTATTAGGAATGTTATTATTAGCTAATACTGCGTCATTAGCTGCATGTGATTATGAGTGTGTTGCACCATATAATATGAATACAAAATTTAGAACATTTTTGAGTTCTGTTTCAGGTTTGAATTTTACATCTGAAAAGGCTGCACAAAAAATATTAAAAAGAGAAATTTCTAAAGTTGCACCAAGTGATACTTTAAAAGTTAAACTAGATTCATACAGTTCAAAAGATTTGAAAAATGGAATATTCAAATCTCTGAGCTTAAAGGCTGAAAATATGAATATCAATGATATTTATTTATCTTACCTTGAAATGAATACTTTATGTGATTTTAATTACATTAAACAGTCCGGTAATGATGTTGTATTTATGGAAGATTTTCCAATGTCATTTAATATTCAAATGACAGCAGATGATATTAATAAAACAATGGAATCAGAAAGATATCAAAAAATCATTAATGATTTAAATCGTTTAGGCAATTCTTATGGTGGTGGAATAAAAATATCATCTACTAAAGTTGCTATAAGTGCTAACAAATTCTATTATGTTATTGGTCTGTCAATACCATTTATTAGATTAGAGCAGAAGTTAATTATTAATTCAGATTTGCGAGTAAGAAAAGGTAAAATTGATTTTGTTAATACTAAACTGGTATCTGATTCATTTAGTCTTGATTTGAAAAAAGTCGATTTTATTTTGAATTATTTAAATCCTCTAGATTTTTCTGTAAATATTCTTGATAATAAAGATGCTAAAGTTTCTGTGGATTCTGTCGATATTAAAAATAACGTGATATGGGCAGAAGGTGTTGCAATAATACCTAAAGACTAATAAAAGGGTACATTTATATGAATAAAAATCAAAAATTTCTTTTAATATTTATCGGTTTTTGTATGTTTTTGGTTGTAGGGTTAATTGCCTTCAATGTATTGATGCCTAAACCTGAAATTAAAGCTGAAGATATACAGGTCTCAGAACGTTCGGTAGAAGAAGAAGTTGCAGAACAACCCGAGGTAAAAGCAAAAGAATATGTTAATATTTATTTTATCGGGAAGAATGAACACAATGAAGAGGTGTATAAAGCTGTAAAGCGTGTTTACAATAAGGATGTAGATGGTTCTAAGATAAAGTTTGCCATTTCTTCGTTGATTCTTGGTCCCAGACCTGAAGAAAAACAAAGAGGTGTCTATACTGAAATTCCATCCTCCTCTGAAATTATAAATATTACAGAGCAATCAGATAAGGTTGTAGTAAACCTCAATTCAGCATTTGTTAACGGTGGTGGAACTGATAGTTTGTATAAAAGACTTTACCAGTTAATTAAAACAGCTAAACTGAATTCAACATTACCTGTATATTTATATATAGATGGACAAAAGGCTGATGTTGTAGGCGGTGAAGGCATTATGTTGTCTCAACCATTGAGTAATTCATCTTTGGACAATTAGGCATAACTATATGGAAGAACATAAAGATTTGGATTATTATTTAAATTTGAATTGGACATTAATAGAAGGACGAGATTTAGATTTTGACGGAAATCCTTATTTTTATATAGAAATTAAAGAAATCCCAAGTTTTACATTTTGTGCTAAAACATTGGCAAGAGCCAGAGAAAATTATAAACGCCAATTAAAACTATCATTGATGGTAATGTTAGAGCGTGGTGAGCATATTACTGAACCTGGAGAAGAACCGGAAGAACCCGATTGGGAGACTCTTTGTCCATAATAATTTAGTAAAAATTAATTAAATTTTGTTTGCATTTTCCAGAGATTGAATAATTGAATCTACCTGTTTAACTAAATTATCGTAATCACTGTTATTATCTATTATAAAATCCCAGTCAACTATATTATCCAAACCGGTTTCGGTTATATCATCTTCACCTATAAGATTTCCACGATGCATTCTTGTTTGGCGAGAAGCTTCTACTCTAATGGCTATGGCTCCTGCTTGTCTAAAAATTTCGTATTCGTGTTGAACGCGAACGTCTGTAACTATAATATTTCCTTCTTGTTCCAGAATTTTTTTTAGCCAATAATCAGGATCTTGCGCCCTTCCCCAATTTCCCAATTTTATTAAATCAGCTCTGTATAAAGCTTTGTTTTTTTCAATTTCTTCGTAAGTAATTCCTTTATCTTTTCCGTAAGTATATTTTATAATGTCTCCCATTGCACAGCGTTTATAATTTTTTAATTTATCAAGTATTATTTTTGCTGCTGTATCTTTTCCTGAATACTGTTTTCCTGAAAAAATTATGATTTTATTAGCCATTATGTCTCCTTTTTTTTATCATAGCATATAAATTTTGTATGTGGAATTTTTAGTTGAAGTGATAGAAAATTTTTATTAAAATTTAAGGTTTGTGAATAATTTTTAATATTTAATCTAAAATAATTGAAATCATACTATGTTGGTAATAGTATAAGATAACGAGTGTAGATAGTACAATATTGGATTATGTTATGGCATTAAATTTTCAAGAACTTGTTTTTAACTTACAGAAATTTTGGTCAGATTATGGTTGTATAATACAGCAGCCTTATGATATAGAAAAAGGTGCTTCAACAATGAACCCTGCAACTTTTTTGCGCTCATTGGGTCCTGAACCTTGGAATACTGCAATGATAGAACCTTGTAGAAGACCTACTGATGCAAGATATGGAGAAAATCCTAATAGGCTTGGTCATTATTTTCAGTTTCAGGTTATATTAAAACCCTCTCCTGATAATGCTCAGGAATTATATTTAAAAAGTTTGGAAGCAATGGGTATTGATTTAAAAGAGCATGATGTAAGATTTGTTGAAGATAATTGGGAATCTCCAACTCTAGGTGCTGCAGGTGTGGGTTGGGAAGTATGGCTTGATGGTATGGAAGTTACCCAGTTTACATATTTCCAACAAGTTGGAGGCGTTGAAGTTAAACCTGTAGCTTTAGAATTAACTTACGGATTAGAACGAATAGCGATGTATCTTCAAAATAAAGAATCAGTTTATGATATTATGTGGAATGATACCCTAAAATATGGTGATATTTACCTCCAAAATGAAATTGAACAATCAAAATATAATTTTGAAGTATCGGATACAAAAGCTTTATTTGCAATGTTTGATTTGTATCAAAAAGAAGTTGATAATTGCCTTGAAGCTAAACTTGTATTACCGGCCTATGATTATGTTTTAAAGTGTTCGCATACTTTTAATTTACTGGATGCACATGGTGTTATCAGTAAAGATGAAAGAAATAATTTTATAGGTAGAGTTAGAACGATGGCTTCTGCTGTAGCAAGATTGTATGTTGAACAAAGAGAAGCTATGGGGTTCCCTCTATGCAAGGTGTAAATTATATTAGTTCGATTTTGTAGAATGATATATTAACAAGAAATGTATCTGGAAGAAATTTATCTGACAGAGTGCAAAAATAAACAATAAGGAATATTAATGGCTGAAAAATTTAACAGAGCGACTTTTACAAAAAGTTTTTTAAGACATATTACAAGAATAAAAGCTCCGGATGAGATGCTTGCAGAAGCAAAAGCTCAAGGGTTAGAAAAAACTCTTGGTGTTATCGATTTAATTGTTCTGGGTGTTGGTGCAATTATAGGTTCCGGTATCTTTGCTGTCGTGGGTATTGCTGCTGCAGGCAGTGCTGACGGTTCTAGTGTTGGGGCCGGTCCGGCTCTTATTATTTCAATGATAATTGCCGCAATTGCATGTATTTTTTCTGCACTATGTTATTCTGAATTTGCAACAATGATTCCGGTTGCTGGAGGTGCATATACTTATACTTTTGCGACTCTTGGTGAATTTGCTGCCTGGATGGTCGGTTGGGTATTGATGCTTGAATATGCAATTGGTTTTATTGCGGTTGCTTGTGCTTGGTCAAATCATTTTATTCAGTTTATGGCCGGTTTTGATAAAGTTTTACCTGCTTGGCTTGCACACCCTCCGGTATGGTTAACTAATGACGTGTTTACAGTGTCAAAATTGGCTGCAATTGATCCGAATTTGCATGTGCCAAAGCTTTTTGGAATATTACCTATTTGTATAAATTTGCCGGCAATATTAATAGTTCTATTAATTACCGCAATTTTGGTTAAGGGTACTAAAGATTCTGCAAAAATGGCAGGATTAATGGTATTTATAAAATTAGCTGTTATCGCATTATTTGTTCTAGTAGGGGCTTTTTTTGTAACCCCATCAAATTGGACACCTTTTGCTCCTAACGGTGCAGAGGGAATATTTGCTGGAGCATTTTTAATCTTTTTTGCATATATTGGATTTGATGCTCTTGCAACAGCTGCCGAAGAATGTAAAAACCCGCAAAAAGATTTGCCTATAGGAATAATCGGTTCTTTGTTAATAACAACAATTGTGTATGTGTTGGTTGCTCTTGTGCTTACTGGTATGCAAAATACTTCAGGACCGGTATCTATGGAGTTTTTAAAAGCTCCTATGGCATACTGTATGTCTATGGCAAAACAAAATTGGGCTGCAGGTTTTATTTCTATAGGTTCATTGGCTGGGTTAACTTCGGTATTGTTGGTATTGGAAATGGCTGCAACAAGAATCTTATTTGCAATGAGTAGGGATCATTTTATCTCGCAAAGATTCCAAAAGATTCATCCTAAATTTAAAACCCCTGCGTTATTAACATGGACTGTTGGTATTTTAGCTATTATTGGTATTTTAACTTTGAATTTGGATGTTGCTGCAGAGTTATGTAATTATGGAACCTTCACATCATTTATTATTGTATGTGTTGCAGTTTTGATATTACGTCATACAGATCCTAACCGCCCTAGACCATTTAGAGTACCTTTTTCTCCAATTACGCCGGCTTTGGGAATTATTTGTTGTGGAGGTTTGATGGTTTATAAATCTATGCAAGCAGGTAGTTCCGCATTACTTTTCCCGGTATGGTTGGGGGTTGGTGCCATAATTTATTTATTATACGGATTTATTAAGAATAGAAATAACGAAAATAGAATCCATAAAGAATTAGTACATGGAATGTTTGAAAATCAGGAAGAAATATAGCAAATGGATTTAAAACAAATTAGCCGAAATATTTTTAAGAAAAAAAGTATGGACGACTTGATAAATACAAGTAAACGTTCAGAATTAAAAAAAACATTAAACGTATTTGACCTTATTGTTATAGGGATAGGTGCAGTTGTTGGAACTGGTATTTTCACTATAATCGGTACTGCTATTACCGGAAGTTCCGAAAGTGCAGGTGCAGGACCGGCAATTGTAATTTCTATGGTTTTAGCTGCAGTTGCTTGTGTGTTTTCTGCTCTATGTTATTCGGAGATTGCTGCTATGATTCCGGTTGCAGGAAGTGCATATACATATACTTATGCCACAATGGGCGAATTTATGGCTTGGATGGTTGGCTGGATATTGATGCTTGAATATGCAATTGGTAATATTACCGTGGCCAGTGCTTGGACGGGGTATTTTATCCAATTCTTAAAAGGTTTTAAACAATATCTTCCGGATTTTATAGTTAATTTTCCGTTATGGTTAAGATATGATTATAGAACAATGTCAGCGTTGTGTACTCATAATCATTGGGATATACATGACAAAATCCCATATCTTTTTGGGCACATTCCTGTTTCGGTTAATTTGCCTGCGATTGCTATTGTGCTTGTTTTAACCTTGCTTTTGGTGCGTGGTGTTAAGGAATCAACAAGAGTTGCAAGTATAATGGTAGGGGTGAATATGTTTATGATATTATCCTTTATTATTGTAGGAGCATTTTATGTTAAACCGGAACATTGGACTCCGTTTTTCCCATCTGACCCATCAGGGGTTATTATGGGAGCATTTTTAATCTTTTTTGCCTATATTGGATTTGATGCAATCTCAACTACAGCAGAAGAAACTGAAAATCCGCAAAGAGATTTACCTATTGCTATTTTAGGTACTTTGATTATATGTACAATTTTGTATGTTTGTGTTGCTCTTGTTTTAACAGGAATAGTTCCTATTGAAAGAATAGATATTCAGGCGCCTATAGCTCATGCTATGAATTATGTTGGTATTAATTGGTTTGCAGGTTTGATTTCTGTTGGAGCATTGTGTGCTTTAACTTCAGTTTTATTAATCTACCAACTTGGAACAACAAGGATTTTGTATGCAATAAGCAGAGATAGGTTTTTGCCGAAATCTTGGAGATTAATTCATAGAAAGTACAGAACTCCTCATGTTATGACCTGGATTTCAGGAGCAGTAGTAATTGTTTGCGGATTATTTATGGATTTGAATATATCTGCAGCTCTTTGTAATTTTGGTACCTTTACATCATTTGTGATTATTTGTCTTGCTGTTTTGATATTGAGAAAAACAAATCCTAAAACTCCGCGACCATTTAAAGTTCCGTTTTGTCCATGGTTTCCTATTGCTGGAATTTTTATTTGCGGAATATTAATTGTTTTCTCTTTGAAAACTTTAAAAACTTCTTCGATATACTTTTTATTATGGTTATTTGTCGGAGTATTAATATACGCTTTTTATGGTTATAGACAAAAGAGAATTGAAGAACGTGGAAGAATTATTAAAAGACCAAATAAGAAATTAACTTAAATTCTAAGTAATTATATTGAGTAATTTATTTTACGTTGTAGTCAGTTTTCATAACTATTTCCCACAATTTTGCAGTATTCTTTTTTAAATCATGTATATTATATGTGAGATTTCCTATATTGTTATCTTCTTTATTAAATTGACAGTATCCGTCAAGAACAACACAAGATTTATAAATATTATCAACAAGTTCTAATATTTCCTGTTGCAATTTTACCACCTCCTATGTGGTAATTATAGGTTTTAATAGTAAAATAATCAATACTAATGGGTGGTATTTTTAAAATTAATAGCCAGTCGGGTATTTTTATCCGTAGTAAATATGGATAAATTTTATTAAAAAATAGTTGATTTTATTTCAAATAAATTTTTATCAAAATCTCTAAAACTGTGTATAATACTGCTAACATAAGGTATTGATTTGTATAATTCTGGACTTTCTTCTGAACATATAGCAACAATTTTTCCAATACCTGCAGCTCTTGCAGATTCAATACCTGAAAGTGCATCTTCTACGACAATACATTCTTCCGGTTTTAGTTCAAGTTTTTTCGCTGCTATTTGATAAATATCGGGCGCAGGTTTGCCTGGGATTATTCCGTCAGAGTAAACTATTTTGTCTATGTCAAACCATTTAGCCAATTGAAAATTTTCTATATAAAAATCTACGTTATCTTTTTCTGACATAGTTGCAATTGTACGAGGAATATTATTTTCTTTTAAATAGTCTAAAAATTCTTCAACCCCATCTGCAAGATGTAAGTTTTCTTTGTCTTTAAGGCACATTTGTCTGTAACATTCTTCTTTTTCTCTTGCAAAGTTTTCAACCATTTCTTTAGTTGGTTGTTTCCCTATTGCATATTTTATAATTTCTTCATTAGTTCTTCCAAACATGTATTTAAGCATTTCTTCATCAGAAAACGGGGTTCCTCTGAGCTTTCTAGAGTATTCAATCCAAGCTTCTTTATGTTTAGGAGAATCCCAATATAATGTGCCGTTAAAATCAAAAATTATTCCTTTATATGAAGTCATGTTTACTGAACCTCTTTTTGTTCTATTGTTGTCCCATCATTTTATTGTACAAATCAAGATATGTTTGAGCTTGTTTGTCTTTTTTTAGCATTTTATATGAGTATGCTAAATTATAATAAATATTTGGTTCTGTATTTTTTAAATCAAGCGCTCTAAAAAAATTGTATTTTGCATTTCTGTAGTCTTTCAATTTAAGATAGGCACAGCCCATATTGTAATATCCATAAGAAAAGTCATCTTTATATTTGTAGCTTTTTTAAATTCTGCCAGTGCCATATTTGGTTTTTCCTGAATAAGATAGATATACCCAAGATTATAATGAGCTTTATAATATTTTGGATCTTTTATTATAGACTGATTGTACATATAGATAGCTTCATTTATTTTATCTTTATCTTGTAAAATATTTCCTAGCAATAGCCAATCTTCAGCTGATCTGTCTTCTTCTTTCTTCCCTAAAAGTATTTTTTGTGCTCCGTCAATATCATTTTGGGCATATAAAACCTTTGCTTGTTCTGAAACCTGATCAACAACTTCAGGTTCAGTCTGTTTTTGCCACGGTAGTGCAGCATAAGTTAAATTTGAACAAGTTCCGCATAAAATAATTAATGTTATTAGTAATTTTTTCATATCAAAATTATAGACTAAAATATTTAAAATATCCATAATAAGATTGAATAAAAAATTTGACGGAAATAAAAAAATGGTAATAATATTATCAGATGTCTCTTTTACTGAACTATTTCCTGCTATTACTCCTTTTAGCAGGATTTTTTTTATTTATAAAAAATAGCCGGCTGAGAGCCGGCATAAATGTTTTTATATTTAGTTTGTTTATTAAGTTAAGTGGTTGCTTTTCCTGTAATAAAGGATATTGTTGCAGCAACTCCACCTGCTATTAAACCTATAATTCCTGCTTTACCTTTAAGCTTACCTAAATGTTTTGCAATTCCGTATGTTGCAGCACCGATAGCTCCAGCTCCTGCAACTCGACCAATATTTTGTGTCGTTTTTTCACCTGTACCAACAGGTTGACCTGTAATTGCAGAAATATTATCTTCAGCTGAATGCCTGAAATATGTACCAAATGTTAATGACTGGATAAAGCCTTGTGTAAATGAACTATGACTATTTTCCCGTAAATCTTGTACTAAAGATTTACCTCCATTCATTTGAGCATATAGTGAGAGTGCTCGACTTTTTATTTCCTGAGGTGTTCCATCTCCATAAGCTCTTCTTACACTTTCAACATAAGCTTTAAAGGCTTTTGGAATCTGATCTTGTTCATTTTGCAGAATTTTATCTTTAAGGTTTGTAGCTGCACCTTTAATTCCTTCAACAGATGCATTTATTCGTAAATCAGCGTTCCTTTGCATTTTTTGTTGATCAACGTTGTAATCTATCCAGAATTTTTGATAATCTTTCATATTATCAAAATAAGACTGGTTGCCTATTGTTCCAGGAGATGTTATTGGTATCATTCCTCCGTAGCCGCTAAAAATGCTTCCCCCCATTCCCAATGGGTACATGCTGTAATCTATATCTAAATCATCAAACCCATAGGATGATGCGTATGGATTATATTGAAACGTTGGTGCGACACTATTGAGTGCGTTAACATTACTAACCATACTTTAACCTCCAAAAAATATTAACCTTTTACCTACCTTACTTATATAAAAAATTTTGCTATTATAAAATTGCTTATAAATGAATTTGTGTTACATTATGTTACATTATTTAGTTGATGTAGTTGGTTTTATTGTTGGTTATTATGTAATTGTGCAGGACTATAAGGATATTCAATATTGAAAAAATTATTATCAGCCTTGTTTTCATTATTTGTTCTCGGTGCAATTTCTGTTGCCGTGTATTTTAATCAGCAATTTGTGAAAATCCAAGCAGATAAAGTTCGAGGAATGTATTATGTATATAAAGGGGATAAAGCATATAGTCATTTAAAATTGCAAAAAGCTATCGGATTTTATAATAAGGGGTTAAAATTATATCCTGAACATTATGGGGCATGGTATAACCTTGGAAATATTTATGTTGAATACGAGGATTATTATTCTGCATTATATGCATATTCTCAGGCTTTTAAACATAATCCTAGAATGATGGTTGCTCGAATGAATTATGGAATTATTGCAACTGAGAAATTAGGGGATTTTGATTCTGCACTTAAACAGTACAATATGGTATTAAAGACAAAAAGGCATTTGTTATCTATTCCTTATGTTTACAATAATAGGGTTAGTTATAAAGAAAATAGAGCAATTGCTTATTATAATATTGGTGTAACATACAGAATGAAATCATTGTATTCGAATGATGATTGGGAATTACAACGAAAATATTTGGCAAAAGCTATTCAGGCATATAAAAAATCTATTGAAATAAATCCTAAAAATTATGACGCGCAATATAATTTAGGTTTAGCTTATCATATTTCAGGAAATTATGATGAAGCAGGAAGATGTTATTGTAAGGCAATTAGTATTTCTCCGATGAATTATGAGGCTCATTATAATCTTGCGGTGTTATTAAGAAAACTTGGACATTATCAAGAATCTTATGATGAAATTGATAAAGCTTCAACATTAATTACTGCTTTGGATGAGAATTCCGCAACTCAACAATATGTTGCAATAGTTATGAATGATATAACAAGAAACTTGTATCAAAACGAAGAATATAAACGACATTTAAGAACCATATTAGAGGAAGAAAAAAAGAAGACAAGGCAGCACATGGCTCGTTCGGAAAAAGACATAAAGGCTAGAGAAACAGACAAAGATAAGCAACAAGATTCAATTACTTCGGTTGGAATTAATTTTGTTAATGGAAAGATTGTTGCTACTGAAGAGTTGGATAAGGCAATGCTTGAAAATTTTGGTAAATGTCCATCAATGTCAATTTTTACTTCTGATTATGAAGAAGATGATATTTTTTAATGGTTACAAATCGTAATGAATTATCTTAATTGTTTAAGTTTTAGTACAATATAACCGATAGCTATAATAGTTAGCTAATTTAAGGGTTAAAGAGTATGAAAGTTCCGGCAGTAACTTTTAATAATATAAATGGTTACAAATCTAATATACTAAAAGATAAAACTTCAGGAAAAGATTTGCCGGATTCTTCATCTGTTAGTGATTTAAGCAAAATGCCATATATCTATCCTGTATCTTTTACATCAATACAAAATTCTTCAAAGTTAAGAATTTTATTCGGATATAAACTTCCATGCATGTATAGCGGAGTTACAATGATTGATCCTAAGGTTCTTACAAAAATGCTTAAAAATAGAGTGTTTTACAGACCTTCAGTTGAAGTTATTAATATGCTTGAGCAATATAAGGATAGTATAGTTGGTATTGAAGCTAAAGTTTTGGATATTCTTAGAGAACGTTCAAAGATTCATCCAGATAAAAATATTCAAGAATTGTTAAAAGAAGTTGAGCCTGTTTTTAGAAGGCGATTGCGTAAAAAACAAACTCCGATTTTCCATGAATTAGTTGTTGCTTCTTATCAATTGCCGGAAAAAGAACAGTATAAGTTTAAAAAGCTTATGATTGAAACAGATAAGAAATTGAATGAAAAACCTATTATAATTCCATTTTCTTCTTATGAATTCAAATATAAATTGTCAAAGATTAAAGATGATATTATTGAAGGTGGCGATATTAAGTCTAAAAAGGTAATGAACAAACTTATAAAAGAATCTAAGAAATTTTCTAATTCAACAAATGCAAACACTATTGAAAATCAAAAAAAAGTACTTTCGTTTTTAGAAATTATTTTGAAAAAATCTGTTTTAAAAAATAATGAGCAATTAAAAAATTTGATAGAAGTCTCTAAATCCCGATTGACAAAGGAAGAAATTATTGTTCCGTTTTCAAGAAAAGCTTTTATATATGATTTAGTAAAAATAATATCAGATGTTCCTGATGAAAAACTTCAAGAAAAACTTATAACTATTGCACAAAAACTTCCAACTTCACAACAGAGTACATCTGCATATATACTGAAAGTTGTGTCGGAACCTCCTGATAAGATTGGACATAGATTGCTTTGGCCATCTTTGGCTTCAGTTGAACATATTCTCCCTCGTTCTTGCGGCGGGGCAGATGTAATGGCAAATTTTGGCGGAGCTACTACACGTACAAATTCTAATCGAAAAAGTATTGACTTTGTTACTCAGCTGAAACTTCATCCTGAGGCTAAAGTAAATTGTCAAAAATATGTTGATAGACTTATTGAACTTTATCATAATGGTGTTTTTGCCAGACATAATATTAGCCCAAGGTATATTCATGATTTTAAAAGAACTATTTATGAACAATCAAAGCATCGTTTGAATTTGGATATTTCAAAATTGTAAATTTAGAATTTATTCAGATAACTATAGTTGCTTTGTAACAAAATGTAAAATTCAATACAAATGCTTGAGTATGGCGTTAAAATGTATATTTTGGCTTATAAATGTTCTAAATTTTTGTTTCTGAGTTAAAGATATAGTTTAAATATGTCGTAATATTATTTGTTAATTTTTTTTCGGATAAAAGAAAGGTATTAAATGGCAGATTTAGAAGTAGGCAAGCAAGCTATCAGCAAGGGAATAGACCTAGGGAAACTACAAGGTGGACTCAAAAAAGAGAGCCTAAAAACAGATAGCCAAAAATCAATATTTGGCACAATAGACAAAGACCAAAATGGAATACTAGACGAAGAAGAACTAACCACCTTTAAAACAAGCTTGGACAAAAATGGCAACAATACAATAAGCAAAAAAGAAATAAAAAAATATTTGAAAGAAAATAAACTGTCAAATATAAACAAAAAAGAATTTGAGTCCGCCCTCAATTCCTATATCGAAAATACAGAAAATGTCTCAAATGTAAAAGTCAAAAATATCGATAACGAAAATAAGAAAACAATAGAAATAACCTACAAAGACGGAACAACAGAAATAATAAATCCCGACAAGTCCTCCCAAATTACCCAAACAGATTCCGCCGGCAGCACAATAACAAAATATTTGGACGAAAATAAAACGCTCCAAAAAGATACCGTAACAACCCAAGATGGTACTACCATAACAACCGAATACTCAGAAGACGGAAAAACCCCCCTCACCTCAGAAACAAAAACCCCAAATGGAAGTACCTCAACAATAACCTACAAAGATGGTTCCCCCTCAACAAAACAAGTAAAACTCGGAACAACCACAAGTACCTACATCTACGATGAATCAGGAACAGAACTCCTGAATTCAAAAATAGAAAATGAAGGTGTCCCCACAAAAGAAAAACGGACATCATATACCTACAATGAAGATGGTACAGTAACAGAAAATATTACCGAGTACGGAAAAACAACAGAACGCCTCCGCAAAGGTACTACAATAATCTCAGAAAATATAAACGAAAATGGAAAAATATCCAAACGAACCTACTACGAAAAAGGCTACGAAGAAGAAACAACAGATTCTAAAGGCCTCCCAACCGTAAACGTATACTCGCTGGATAATAAAAAATTGGCCCAGCAAAAAATAATAAATGGCCAAAAATATTCAGTCCTCTACGACGGAGCAGGAAATACAACAGGTATCATCGTCCAAAATGGAGAGTCAATCCCCGCTCTGGCGAAAAAATTTGGCTGCAGCGAACAAGACATAATCTCTCTGAACAAAGATATCCTGAAAGGTAAAAAGTATTTTCAAGTAGGTACAGAAATAAAAATACCAGGCGAATTGGAAGCCGATGCCCCTCAGCTCCAAGGCCGCAAAAGCGCAGATGAAGCAATCGCAGAATATGCCCAATGGGCCGCCCAAGAAAGTATATACAAATCAATGGGTCTCCAAAATCATAAAGGCCAAGGTTCAAAAATTATCGGAACATACAAAAACGGTAAAAAAGAAAGCTTTACCGTAATAGGTGAGTCCGGTAACGGTCGCCATCTGGCAAAAAGTAAAAATGGAAAACTCGTAACTATCGCCCACGACGGCATAATTCTGAAAGATGAATATGTCCAATTAACCAACATATACTCCAACGGTAAAAAACTCCAAGGAAAAATAAAAGTAAAAAATTCAGATGGTTCAAGTACTATCCAAACAAAAACTTATGTAGAAATCCCAAATACAAAATTACCCAAAGGAAGAAAAGCCGTAGTCGATTCAAACGGAAAAGTCTGGGTAATGTCCCACGATGGAGTAATACTGGATAATAACTATGTAGCCAAAAGTAATTACTCCGACGCAATCCGCAGCAATAGCTCAACCGCGCAAAAAGCAACCGTAGACATGTTAACCCAACAACTCGATATTGCGGAATCAGCCTTCGAAACCCAAATGAAAGAAGATGGCTGGGCCGGTGATTTGGCGGATGGAATAAGTAATATCTGGGGAGTGTTCCAAAAAGACGGGAATCAGGCCTGGCGCGTGCGAAAAGATTTAGCCCGTTATAGAGAAAACATGAATGAATTGAAGTCCGCCGCTCAAGAAGGTGAACCCCAATTCAAAAAGAAATTTAAAGAAATGTTCGGAGTGGAGTATAATCAAAATGCAATAGCAGATTATATGCTGAATCCATCAAGCACGAATTACAAAAAAGCATTTGGCACAAAGAATAACATAGGTGAGCGAGTATCAAGATACAATGAATCCCAACAAACAGGTGCTGCTGTTGTTAAAGGTGCTGCAACTGTTGCTGCCGGTGTAGCAATAGGCGTAGCTACAGGTGGTACAGGTTTAGTTGCTCTGGGTGCTGCTGCAGTTGCGACTACAGCTTCTAGCGTAGCGATTAATGCTTCAGATAGACTTTCTTCAGACGTAGGTTTAAAAGAAGGTGAAATGGGTGAAATTCTTGAAAATGCTGCTTGGGATGGCGCTGCTGTGTTGGCCGGCGGTGTTGTTGGAAAAGCTGCACAAGCGACTATAAAGGGAGTTTCAACTGCTGCGACGGTAACAAGATCAGCTGCTAATGCTGTTGGTGATGTTGTGATGGGTGCAGCACAAGAATATGCTCAAACTGGAGAAGTAACTCTTGGTGGTACTGCATTGAATGCTGCTTTAGGAACTGTTGGTATGGCTGCTGAATCGGGTGTATTAAAGCGTGCTGGTCAAAAAATCAAAGGTGCAATTCATAAGGATACCCCAGGACCAAATCCAGGACCAACTCCAACTCCAGGACCAAATCCAACTCCAGGACCAAATCCAGGACCAACTCCAACCCCAGGACCAAATCCAGGACCAAATCCAGGACCAACTCCAACTCCAGGACCAAATCCAGGACCAACTCCAACCCCAGGACCAAATCCAGGACCAACTCCAACTCCAGGACCAAATCCAGGACCAACTCCAACCCCAGGACCAAATCCAGGACCAACTCCAACCCCAGGACCAAATCCAACCCCAGGTCCAAATCCAGGACCTGTAAAGTCTATTTCAAAACCGGCTCCGTCATCACAAATAACGGATATTTCCGGTATGCGTAAATTACTGGCGCAGTATAATATACCTATAAATTATGCTGATAATTTAATGAAATTAAGAAATGCAAATCCTAAGCGCTTTAATAAAATAGTAAATAGTGGTTTATTTGATTTAATTCGTGATAAGAAGATTTCACCATCTATTTTAATGAATGTTAATGGTAAAAGATTTTTATCTAAGAAACTTTTAAGAGATATTCAAAGGCTTAAAAATCAAAATTCTATAGTTACTGTATTACCAAGAAAGACAAATATTAATAATATCAGTGCTTACGTTGAAAATGGAAATGTTGCAGAGTTAAACGGTAAACTATATGTAAATGACAATGGCAAGCCTGTTGAATTAAGAATATCGAAAGAGAAATTTGATGATTTATTTCCTCCTTATTCCAGTGTAAATATGGAACAAGGCTCCTTAGGAGATTGTTGGTTAATATCTGCTCTGGATAATATGATGGATTTACCAGGTGGTCGAATTGCAATATATAAAATGTTGGTTCAAAAAGGTGATGATATTCTTGTAGTTTTTCCTAAGAATAAATATGAAGCAATCAAATTTCCACATGGCGAAGTAATTGATGCCAGTGGGCACCAATGTAGAGCGGCAAAAGGACTACAAATGATTGAGCAGGCTTATGCAGTTCACAGGTTTGGACGTTATACTAGTAATACTAGTCAAATTACAGATATGGCTCAGTTGACAAATATTGAGAGGGTTATGTCGAATCTTCGTGGCGGATGGAGTACTGATGCGTTTTCTGAAATATTGGGTCCAACGGCTGAAGTTAAACTTTATGGTTCTGATTTTACTAGGTTAGAAAAAATGGAACTTATTAAAAAGTATGCAAATGATGAAAATGTTGTAATTAATCTGGGAACATTGCCAAAGGCGAATGCTTCAGCAGAATCTTTGTTGTCTCAAGAATATGATTTATATTCCTCTCATGCTTATGCCATAAAAGGATATAATGAAAAGACCGGGATGGTTTATATTTCAAATCCTTGGCAGGCTGCAAATATTATAGAAATACCTGTTGATGAATTATCAAAATATGTAAATAATATTTATACCGCTAAAATAAATGCAGCACAGGGAACTATGGTAAAAGTAAATAATGATGCGGTCAGTATGTCTCAGAAACCTTATGATTTTGCTGTATCTGAGAGTGAACTTCCATCTGTAAATGATTTGAATATAAATGAGTCTATTTCAACAATTAATGAATTTAATAATTATGGAATATCTTCATTACGACCTTCTGAATTAAATGAGCTTAATGCTGCAATTGATGATGTATTGACTCAGGTAAGAAGTGGTTCTGTTGCTGACCCTGAATCTGCGATAAGAAGTGTTGAAAATTTGTATAATAAGGCTCAACTTAAAGGCGGGGTCTATAATTTAAAAAATATCGATAAATATACATTTAATGCATTGCGTCAAGAAATCGGGCTGCCATTAAACTATTTAGATGCTCGTATGAGTCGTTCGGTAGGGCATTTAAGTTCTGCACAGTCTGAAGTATTGACTGATATATATAATAAATTGGGTTCTAGGATTGCTGCAGGAGAGGCACCTTCTAAAGAATTGTTAAGTGATGTGATTTCACAAAGAATTCAAGGAACAAATCTTAATAAAGATAATATAGAACGCACTTTGTTATTAAAAATGCAAGATAGCGATGTATGGAATGCGAGAGATTTCCGTAAGTCTTCATCAGATTTGTATCCAGAACAGGCAAATTCTCTTGTGAAAAAATATCGAGATGGTTTTAGGATAAAAGAAGTAAAAGTAACTCCTTCCAGAATGGGATTGAATCGTAGTGAAGGAACATTCTTCAATAAATCTGAATTAGATTATATTGAAGATAATTTAAGTGGTGGCATGAAAGAAACAGTTCCTGAAATTTTAAATGAAATCGGTAAAAAAATTCAGCAAGGTGAAATGCCGTCTTATGATTTAGTGAGGGCAACTATTTTAGATATTGGTCCTAAGCATGGAGTTAATGTTCGCCAATTAGAAGACAATGTGTTATCTTGTATACAGCAGTTTGATGAATGGAAACCTATATCAAAATATTTAGAAACTCCAAAAAGAATTTTGGATCGCAAAGATCCTACAACAATGTCTGTTAATACAAAGGTGTTTAGAGAAACTAAAGGAATTTCAGGTGAATATAAACCTGAAGTTAAGACTGTATCTCATAATTTTGAAGGTATTAATAGTGAAAATTTACGCTCAGACGAAATTAAGTCTATTACAAGGATTATGAATCCAAAAAGAGCTCAAACAGTTGTAAATATAATCGATAATCTTGAATGGGAAATTAAGCACGGGGCAACACCGTCAAAAAATTTACTTGGCAAGGTAATTAATGATGAATTGTTTAAAAACCCGAATCCAGCAATAGATCCGGATAAATTCCAGATAGAAATCAGAAATTTATTGAACGATTCTGCTATATTTCCTGATTGGTCCGGAATTACTACTTTCTGGTATAAAAGCGATATGGCATCAAATGAAATAATAAATCAGTATCCTGAATTTATTACAAACTTTTTGCATAAACGAGCCATAGATAATTAATACTTGCAAATTTTAAAATATAATGTACAATGGGTCAAGAGGTAAAATTATATGGGTATAAAAATGAATGGTCCGGCAGATAATCCTTTTATGGTTTTGCAAAAAAAAATAGAAGAAGCTCAAAAGTTAAATAAACCAATTGATGGTTATGTTAAACAGCAAATTGATCTTCTGAAAAATGCGCATGATGAATTTGTTAAGACTGCGCAAGAGCAAGGTTATGATTTAAATAATCCGAGAGTTGGCGAAATTGAAGTCCAACAATACTCCGCAATGAAACAGCTTGCGCAAAAAATAGGTCTTCCTGTTGATGAGTATGATGAGATGATAAAATCTGTTCAAATAAGGGTTTTTGGTGAAGAAAACGCAAAACGTTTCTTTGGAAATTAAGCTAATAATTGTATAAAGTTTTATTAGTATTTAACCTTTGACAGCTCCTTCATTTTCTCCCGATATGAAGTATTTTTGCATTGCAAGGAAGAAAATTATAATAGGTATTGTTGAAATAATAGAACCTGCTGCGATATAGCGCCAATTTGAAGAAAACATTCCTTGTAGATTATTAACTCCAACAGGTAGTGTGTACATTGTTTCTTTTGTTAAGACAATACTTGGCCATAGAAATTCACCCCAAGAACCTATAAATGTGAAAATTGCAAGAACAGCTAAAGAAGGTTTGACCATTGGGAGTAGTATTTTCCAAAAAACTTGAAAAACATTACAACCGTCAACTATTGCTGCTTCTTCCATTTCTCTTGGAATTGCTAAAAATGCCTGACGCATTAGAAATATTCCAAAAGCACTAACTGCAAATGGCATAATAAGTCCAATAAATCCCAGTATATCATTTACACTGTCAACGAGATGAAGTTTTAGTGTTATTAAGTATACAGGAAGCATTATTGCCTGAAAAGGAACCATTATTGTTGCCAAAATTGAAAAAAATGCTATTTTTTTCCCTTTGAATTCCATTCTGGCTAAAGGATAACCGGCCAGAGAAGACAAAATTAAGTTTAATATGACAGTTCCTCCGGCAACAATCATGCTATTAATAAAATATCTCATTAAATCAACTTTGTGCCAGACTCCGATATAATTTGCTAATGTAAAATCTTTTGGAATTATTGTTGGCGGATATGCAAAAATATTTTCATTAGCCCCTTTTAAAGATGTTGATAAAAGCCATATAAACGGAAATATTGATAGCAAAGAGACAACTATTAATATCAAATGAATCCAAAAATTTTTTAAATTGGTACTTTTCATAAATTATATTTTCCTCTCTCAAAACAACAAATATTGATTAATGAAAATATCATAACTATACCAAGTAGGATTACCGCCATTGCCGAAGCATAACCCAAGTCAAGGTTTTCAAAAGCTTTTTCATAAATATAATATACTATTGTTTTTGTAGAATTAAGTGGACCGCCTTTTGTCATTACATAGATTTCTGCAAATATCTTCATAGCAGAAATAGAACTTATCGTTGTAACAAGTGCAATTGTCGGCATAATATGAGGTACTGTTACAGTTAAATGTTTTCGTAAAAAACCGGCTCCGTCAATATCGCAAGCTTCGTATAATTCTTTGGGTACGCTCATTAGAGCCGCAAGATAAATCATCATATAATATCCTATACCCTTCCAAATAGTTACAAATATTACAGAATATATAGCATATTTAGGGTCTGTTAGCCAACCTATTGCGTTTATATGGAAGATGCTTAATATATAATTAAGGATTCCTTGCTGAGCATACAGCCATTTAAATGCAATTGCTGCAACTACAATTGAAACAATTACAGGTAAATATATTAAAATTTTATATAGAGTTATTCCTCTTATTTTTTGATTTATTAGAATTGCTAAAAATAAAGGTACTATCGCAAGAATTGGAACTGCAACAATCAGGTAGATTACAGTGTTCCACATAACTTTGTAAAATATTGGATTGTGTAATATTTTAATATAATTTTGAATACCGGTAAAATCGGGATGATAAATATTGTTTGAATAATCAAAAAAACTTAGTCCTATAGTTTGGAAAAATGGTATAAAAAAGAAAATCAATAAAACAATGCCTGCAGGAAGCAAAAATAAATATGGTGCAATTTTTCCATAATACTTAAACATAAACAAATTATCTCACTATCTTTATTTTGAGTCAAGAAGTAAGCTTTTTGATGTTTTGGCTTTAATTAAGGTTTTTCAAAATTTTTTATTTTAAAACTTTTTGTGTTACAATCGTATTGCGAATTTAATAATAAAAAGAGGATTAAAATTATGACTCAACAATTGGAAAAAAATCAAGAATCAAATTCATCTCAAAAACAAATTCGTCAGGTAAGAATCCAAAAGATGGAAAATTTGAGAGAAAGAGGATTGAATCCTTATCCTTATGGATATGATAAAGATATTATGGCTCAGGAGCTGCAAGATAAATATAAAGATCTTGCTGTCGGAGAAGAATTGGAAGATTGTTATCATGTAGCCGGTAGAGTTATGGCTAACCGTAATACCGGTATGTTTATCGATTTAGTGGATGCTTCCGGAAAAATTCAAATTTTTTCGCACAAAGAAAATCTTTCAGAAGAAGATTTGAAAACTTTAAAAACTATTGATATTGGCGATATAGTCGGTTTTTATGGTTCTGTTAGAAGAACCCCTCGTGGAGAATTGACAATTAAAGCAAAATCTTTGCAAATATTATCAAAGTCTTTGCTACCGCTTCCTGAAAAATTTCATGGATTGACAGATGTAGAAACAAAATATCGTCAAAGGTATGTTGATATGATTGTCAACGATGATGTTAAAAAAACATTCCAAAAAAGAAGTTTGATTATTCAAAAAGTTAGAGAGTATTTGATTAATCTTGGTTTTATGGAAGTTGAAACTCCAATGCTTCACCCACAGGCCGGCGGAGCTAATGCAAGACCATTTATTACTCATCATAATACACTTGATATGGATATGTACTTGAGAATTGCGCCTGAACTCTATTTGAAACGTTTGATGGTTGGTGGCGTTAGTGAAAAGATTTTTGAAATAAACAGAAGTTTCAGAAATGAAGGTATAGATACAAGACATAATCCTGAGTTTACAATGATGGAGTTATATCAGGCTTATGTAGATTACAATGATATGATGACATTGACGGAAAATCTTGTGGCTTATGTTGCTAAAGAAGTTCTTGGTACAACAAAAATTCAATATGGTGAAAATGAAATTGATTTAACCCCTCCTTGGGATAGAAAAACAATGTTAGGAGCAGTGGAAGAAGCTACAGGTATTGATTTTAATAAGGTTGAAACTGTTGAAGAAGCTAAAGAAGCTGCAAAATCAGTCCATGTTGATGCTGATGATTGTGATAATTGGGGACAAGTTATCGAAAGAGTATTTGAAGAAAAAATTGAAGGTTCTTTAATCCAACCAATTCACATTTATGATTATCCAAGGGATATTTCTCCTCTTGCAAAAGTTCACAGAGATAACCCTAGATTAACTGAACGTTTTGAAACACGTGTAAATGGTTGGGAAATTAGCAATGCTTTTTCAGAATTAACTGATCCTATTGACCAGAGAGCGCGTTTTGAGGCTCAAATGGCAGCAAAGGCTGCCGGTGATGAAGAGGCTATGCCAATTGATGAAGATTATATATGTGCTCTTGAACACGGAGTTCCTCCTATGGGCGGTTTAGGCGTAGGTATTGATAGATTGATTATGTTATTAACAAATTCTCCTTCTATAAGAGATGTGATAGCATTTCCAACATTGAAGAAAAAAGATTAATTTTTATCATCTGAAATATTGATGCGGTTTGAATTGTAAAATTCAAACCGCATCTAATAATATATATGGGGTGTTTTATGTTTAGAATTTGTACAGTTATAATGTTGTTTACATTAATAAGCGGACCTGTTTTTGCAGGTACTTTTCAGGATGGTTATTATTGTGGTGTTATATCATCCAGAATAAATCCTTGTTGTATGGGGTATGGGGATTCTGAAAAGTGTAAACAAAAACAGTATAAAAAATGGAATAAGTTTTGTGAAAAAAATAATGGGGATAACTGTAGTTATGATTTTTGGCTAGGTAAACGTTCTTGGGATGACGATGCTTGGTACGCTTATTGGAATTCTGACACTTATAAAAATGTTCAGAAAGTTAATCGAAAAGTTAATATGTTTAGGAGTATTGTTAATTCCACAAAAGAGTTATTTACTTGGTAATTAAATAAAAAAAGAGCCTTCAATGAGGCTCGTTGGAATTAAGAATAGCTGGAAGTATGAAAAAGATTAATTATATTAAACATTTATTTTAAATTTTTATCTATTCACTACAAGGCTAATTATATTTATATTTTTTGTTAGGCTTTGTGAAAAAATATATACCTGTTTGTGTTATTGTTTCATTATATTAGAGTACATAGGGGGATAAAATGAATAAAAATTATATTATTGTAACTGGAATTATATTAGTTATAGTGGGATTATTTTCTTATTTGTTGTATTTCATGGATAAAAAAGAAGAAGAAAAAATAAATTCTATGCTCCCTCGTATTGGTCAAAAAGTTTTGACTTATAATATGAATGAACGTGCTTGGCATGATTATAATGATAAAACAGATATTGATTCTTCAAAAGAAATAATAATTTTACAGGTGCAGGAGCCCGTTGGCAATGGAGGGTATACTTCATACCATTTAATAACCGGAAATATACTTATACCGAAGAAAGATGTATTAATTGGTGAAGGTAGTCAGGAATTTATAAGGAATAAAAAATTATATTCATATTTCCCGAAAACGTACGAATTTTATGAAATTGTTTTTAATGGAACTAATTTCAAACCTAGAAAATTGACAGAAAAAGAAATTCAAGCTTTATTTAAAGATTTTGAGATTATTAAAGTTTCAACATTGGAGAAGGGAACGTTAACTTTAAAGTATTCAAAACATAAAAATAAATTTATGGTTCTTAACGATTCTCGAATAGAATTTTATAAATATTATGTAGTTCCAAACGAGAGCAAGAAAATGAAAATAGGTGAATTTTCTAATCAAATTATTGTGAAAGATGATGTAAATGTAATGATTCAACGTATGGAAGGTTGTTCTAAGAATTTCCCATGTTACGAAATAAAATTTAAGTAATTATATTTTCATGCTATTCTAAAATGGAATTATGCTAACATTACTAACAAATCCGATAATAATATCTGTAGTTTTACTTTGTATATTGTGTTTATGCAGGGTTAATGTTCTACTGGCATTGATTGTTTCATCTGTTATCGGCGGATTGGCCGGACACATGACATTATCAGAGGTAATGGATATTTTTATTCATGGAATGGGCGGGAATTCTGAAACTGCATTAAGCTACATTTTATTGGGCGCGTTTGCGGCTTCTATGACTCATACCGGTTTGGCGCCTATATTATCAATGAAAATTGCCGGAGTAATTCAATCTAAAAAATATTTACTTATATTTATTTTAACCGGTATAGCAATTCTTTCACAAAATTTAATTCCTGTGCATATAGCATTTATTCCAATATTAGTTCCGCCGTTACTTGCTATTATGAATAAATTACAAATTGATAGGAGAGCTGTGGCTTGTGGGTTAGCATTTGGCTTAAAAGCTCCGTATATTGTAATTCCTGCCGGTTTTGGATTGATATTTCAAGGCTTAATTGCAGAAAATATGATGCAAAACGGTGTAGAAGTTGTTAAAAATGATATATGGAAGTCTAATTGGCTTCTTGGACTGGGGATGTTTATTGGATTGTTGGTTGCTATATTTATTACATATAGAAAACCTCGATCTTATAAAAATTTAGATATTAAAACTACCGTTTGTAATGAAGATTTATCATTAAATAAAAGTCATTATATCACTCTTGCTGCGGCAGTTTTAACTTTGGTTGTTCAATTATGGACTAATTCGCTTCCGCTCGGAGCTTTAGTAGGATTAGCAGTTATTTTTGGCTTAAAAGCTATTGACCATGATAAAATGGATAAACTTATTAATGAAGGTGTTGGATTAATGGGATATGTAGCATTTGTTATGCTTGTTGCTGCTGGATTTGCAAGTGTAATGAAAGCTACTGGAGGAATTGATTCTCTTATAAATGTAATTACTCCGTATATGATGTCAAGTAAATTCATTGCAGCATTTTTAATGTTATTTATCGGACTTTTTATAACAATGGGAATCGGGACTTCTTTTGGTACTATTCCAATATTAGCTGTTTTGTATATTCCAATATGTGTAAAATTAGGGTTTAGTACAACTTCAATGATAATCGTTTTATCTGCCGCAGCAGCACTTGGCGATGCCGGTTCTCCTGCATCAGACACCACATTAGGTCCTACTGCAGGTTTGGATGCTGACGGTCAGCATAATCATATTTGGGATACTTGTATTCCGACATTTTTGCATTATAACATTCCTCTGATTATTATGGCTTTATTGTCTGTTATTATATTTAAATAGGCTTTGTTATTTTTTATTGAAATAATGCTATCAAATAAATTTAATATTTATACTTGTTAATATTCACTTTTAATCAAAAATTCTTAATGTTAAAATTACGTTATTATGGTAGAAGTGAATCAACAATATGTACCGCTCCATCTGCACACGGAATACTCATTGCTTGACGGGGCTATTAGAATAGGGGAGTTATTAAAATTTTGTAAGGAAAATAATTTTCCTGCTGTTGCTGTAACAGACCACGGGGTTATGTATGGCGATATGGAGCTATATGAACTGGCAAGAGATATGGGTGTGAAACCATTAATGGGTTGTGAATTTTATGTTCATGATGGAGATATCACAGAACATGATAAAAATAATAATCCATGTTATCACCTTGTGTTGATTGCTAAAAATAATACCGGATATGCAAATATAATTAAATTAACTTCTATAGCTTGGTGTAAAGGACGTTATGTCAAACCTCGTATTAACTGGGAATTGTTGGAAAAGTATCATGAAGGCTTGATATGTTGCTCAGCTTGTCTTGGTGGCGAAGTTCTGCAGCATCTTTTAAAAAATGATTATGAAGCTGCTAAAGCTATTGCTAAAAAATATAAAGATTTGTTTGGAGATGATTACTATATTGAGTTGCAAGACCATGGTTTGGATGAGCAAAAACGAACAAATCCTGATTTAATAAAAATTGCGCAAGAACTCGGGATTGAAATGGTAATTACTAATGATTCACATTATCTGCGCAGAGAAGATGCAGATATGCATGATACTCTTTTATGTATGCAGACAAATAGTGATAAAGATGATCCGAATAGATTTCATTTTGCAAATAATGAATTCTATGTTAAAACAGCCTTACAATTGCGTGATGCTTTTAAATGGATGGATAGTGAACTATTTGACAGATGTATAAAAAATACTGTTGAAATAGCAGAAAAATGTCATGTTATGCTGGAACTTGGAAAAAGTCCTTTACCTAAATATGAAGTTCCGGCCGGGTATACTATTGATACATATTTGGAATATATTGTTCATATTGGGTTAAAAAAGCGTTATGGTGATGTATCTAAAGAAATCCAAGACAGAGTAAAATATGAGCTTGGTGTTATTCAGCAGATGGGTTTTTCTGCGTACTTTTTGATTACTTGGGATTTTATTCATTATGCGAAAACGCATGGGATTCCGGTAGGACCGGGAAGAGGCTCGGCTGCAGGGTCTGTTGTTGCTTATGCTCTTGAAATTACAGATTTGGATCCTATTAAACATAAACTATTGTTTGAAAGATTTTTAAACCCTGAACGTTATACAATGCCTGATATTGATATTGATTTTTGTATTGAGCGAAGAGGGGAAGTTATTGATTATGTAACCAGAAAATATGGTGAAGATAAAGTTTGTCAGATTATTACATTTGGTACTTATGCTGCAAAAGCTGCATTTAAAGGTGTTGCCAGAATAATGAAAGTTCCATTCTCGGAAGCAAATAAGCTTGCCGGTTTGATTGAACCTGCAATTGAACTTGCTATGAGTATTGACGATAAAGCAAAAACTCTTAAACGTGCTATGGAATTTGACGGTTCGGAGCTGAAAGCTCTTTATGATAAAGATGAGCAAATTATGATTGATCCTACAGAAGGTAAAACTGTGGGTATGAAAAAACTTATTGATTTGGCCATCGGAATTGAAGGATTAAAAAATAATACTGGTACCCATGCTGCCGGTGTTATTATTGCTCCAAAGCCACTGGACGAAATTTTGCCTGTACAGCCATCAAAAGACGGAATTATTCAAACAGGTTATCCGCCTCATGCCGTAACAGAAGTTTTGAGTTTGCTCAAAATGGATTTTTTAGGGTTACGAAACCTTACTACTATATATAAAACTGTGGATATGATTAAGCAGCGTCAAGGAATTGAATTAGCAATTAATGATATTCCTTTGGATGACAGACCTACTTATGAAATGTTGATGAAAGGTGATACAGATGGTGTATTTCAGCTTGAATCACAGGGTATGAAAAATCTTGTTAAGAGATTACGTCCGGACGTATTTGAAGATTTGGGCGCCTTGGTTGCGCTGTTTAGGCCTGGTCCGTTGGATTCTGGTATGGTAGATGATTTTGTTGAACGTAAACATGGCAGGCAGGCAATTTCTTATGCTCATCCTCTTTTGGAGCCTGTTTTGAAGGATACATACGGAACTATTGTTTATCAGGAACAAATTATGCAAGTGTTTCAGGTTTTGGCTGATTATTCTCTCGGTCAAGCAGATATGGTTCGTCGTATGATGGGTAAGAAAAAAGTCGACGAAATGGAAAAACAAAAAGGTAAGTTTATTGAAGCTTCAGCTAAACATGGGATGACTTCTGAAGCTGCAACGGCTTTGTTTAATCAGATTTTAAGTTTTGCATCATACTGTTTTAACAGATCTCATTCTGCAGCTTATGCTTTTGTTGCTTATCAAACAGCATATTTGAAATGTCATTATCCTGTTGAATATTTGTCTGCTTTGTTGTCGAGTGTAGCCGGTGATGCTGAAAAAACGCAATTATATATAGAAGAAGCGTTAAAAAAAGGTATAAAAGTTTTACCTCCTGATATTAATCATTCACTTTCTTCATTTACTCCTGATGGAGAAAATATTAGATTTGGTCTTGCTTCTATAAAACAGGTCGGAGAAGGTGTTATTGAAGATATTATTAAAGAACGTGAAGAAAATGGTGAATTTAAATCAATTTATGATTATATTAAACGAGTTGACGTTAAGTGTACAAACAAAAGAACACTTGAGGGACTTATTAAAGCAGGTGCTTTTTCAACAATTGAAAAAAGTAGAAAACAATTGATGGAGAATCTTGAATATATCACTGCTACAGCATCAAAAGAAGCTAAAGCAAAAGAATCTGGTCAGGGCAGTCTTTTTGATATGCTTGGAGATACAGAATCTGTGGATGATGCTAAGTTTCATCTTTCAGGTTCGGATGAGGAATATGATGCTCGCCAAATTCAACTTTTTGAAAAGGAATTTTTGGGATTTTATGTAACCAGTCATCCTCTTGCAACGATAAGAGATAAATTGCCATTTTTAATGACACATAAAATATCTCAAATCCCTGATGTCGCAACAGATAAAGTTGTTACTATTTGCGGTCTTGTTACTGCTACAAAACAAATTCCGACCAAAAATGATCCTTCAAAGTTTGTACGTTTTGTTACTATCGAGGATTTGACCGGAAAGATTGATACTTTAGCTTTCAATTCTAAAATTGCTGAATATAATGACTTTTTACAGGCAGAGCAGCGGATTATTGTTTCAGGTAAAGTTAGCAGAAGAAGTGAGGATGAACCTCCTATAATTCTGATAGATACCGTGAAGCCTGTTGATAATTCTAATATTTTTACAATCAAGTTGAATGAAGAAATGAAGTATGAAGAACTGTTTCTATTAAAACAGATGTTATGCCAGCATAATGGTTCTGATCCGGTTATGTTAAAATTAAAAGATTTAACCGGAGAGGTAAAAATTTTAACATCGTCAATGTTTTGGGTAAATTCTTCAAATGATTTGGTCAATAATTTAAAAAAAGGTTTTGGTAGTAAGGTTGAAATATCTATCAAATCAATGGATACTGATTTAAAAGAAGCGGTTTAATATATTAAACCGCTTCAAAATTAATTATGAAATTCATTTTTATTTTAATTGAGGTTAACATTTTTAGTAAGAAATCCTGAGATATCAACATTTTTGCCTTGAGCCTCAGCATTTTCTAACAAATATGGCAGAGCTTCAAGATTACGCTTAATAGTTTTAGTATCACCAAGTCTTATGTCATCGAGGTTGCATTGAGGTGAAGTTTTTTTACATATAGTATCGATAGCTTTCATAATAGGAGCTAAAATTTTTATATTTTCAGGTTTTGAATCTGTTGAGCAAAGATTCATAATAAAATTAAAGAATTCGTTATTTTTACTATAATCCATTGTATATCCGCCGGATAAGGTATCTTTTGCAATCATAGGGACAACTTCTTCAACGGCCTTTATTTGTTCTGACGCAACTTTTGCATTTACCAGGTCATAGCCGAAGAATCTTGTCAAGAAATATTTTGCATTAGTAGCATCAGAATTATTGATAACTTTTTCTGTCAGCTCTAGTGCTGCAGGGTTTTCTCGGCTAATTTTCGGGAGCATATTAAGAATAATTCCGAAGTTACTTTTACCAGGAATGTTTGATTCAACATTAAGATTAATATTTGTATTTATCATTTCCTGAGTGTGAGCTAAATCTATTATATCTTGAGCTAAACCAAGGTGTTTAGGGTTCATATCCTTTATTTGTTTTGCGAATTCTGCAATTTCCGGGTTTTGTTTTGCATAGGCGTTTATAGAAGAGATGAGTTCTTCGGTGGTATTAGTTCTTGGTTTACGGGTTACAGCTCCCATAGGCATAAAACCTCCTGATGAAAATCTGTTTGGAAGAGTTTTTGATTCATCAACTATAGCTGTAGTTAGTTTTGAAATAATAGACATAAAAATACTCCTTTTGTTTTATTCCTTATTAGCATAAAGTGTGAACATATAATAATTTGTTTAGTTTTTTTCATTGTTAAGAAAATCTTTACATATTTAGGAAAGAAAGATAAAAAAGTGCTTGAAAAATATTTTTTAGCATGTATTATAAAAAAGTAACCGAAATATGCGGGGGTAATTCAGTGGTAGAATGCCTCCTTGCCAAGGAGGATGTCGCGAGTTCGAGCCTCGTCTCCCGCTCCATAAAAAAGCCTTAGACTTTTGTCTCGAGGCTTTTTTATTTTGAGATGTGAGATAGTGGAGAAAAGTTGCAAAATTCGAGTGAGACTTGGTTGTTCCCGTTCTTGGAGAATATACAAGCCTTGGAAAAGGAGTACATACTTGGCATCCTCTCCGTAAAAGACACTTATATAATTTGTGCCTTTTATTTTTTATGTTAGTATGTTTTTTGTAAGTATGAATTGATATATAATCATATATTTTAAAATATTATTATTATTTCTATAAGAGGAGTTAAAAACAGTGTCATATAATAAGAAGAAAACAATACGATTAATTTATCCGCAATGGCAAGGAGGCATGATTTCCTCATTGGTTCCAGAATTAACACCGGAAGATTCTTCAAAGGGATATTATATAGGTGCGGAATTATTAAGCTTTTTAGCTCCAAAAACTACTCAAAAAACGCTAACTGTTCCTGTTTCTACAGAATATAACAGATGTGAAATTTCTGGAGTTATGGATAGAGATATTATTGCTAAACAAACACAGGATGCGTTGAAACTTCTGAATGATGAAATGCCTGATAAAATATTAACACTTGGAGGAGACTGTTCTGTTAGTGTTGTTCCGTTCACATATTTGGCAAATAAATATAAAGGTGATGTCGCAGTTATTTGGATAGATGCTCATCCTGATATTACATTACCAGAAGATAATACATATAATGGGTATCATGCAATGGCATTGGCTGCAGTTATGGGAAAAGGTGATTCAAAAATTTTATCTGAATTGCCGTGCAGGATTGAACCTTCAAATATTCTCTTTGTAGGTTTGAGAGACTGGGAAAGAGAGTCTATAAAATCCAGACAGCAGGAATATGGTATAAAACATTTAACACCGGAAGAGGTTAGTAGTAATAGTAATAAAATATTAGAATGGATAGAACAAATCGGTGCAAAAAATATTTTAATTCATTTTGATATGGATGTGTTGGAGCCTTCTGAAATTGTTCCTGCTGTTGGAGTTGTTGAGCATGGAATGAAAATTAATGAAGTAGTCAGGGTTATTAATGATATTTCAAATAATTATAACCTTATAGCCTTGACAGTTGCAGAACCTATGCCAAGAATTGCAATAAAATTGAAGAATATGATGGAAATGTTACCTTTGTTTGAATAGTTTTAAATATATTTTGGGTATAATAATTTCGTAAAGGATATTTTATGAAAGATTTTATAATATTATTTATAGCTATAGTTTGTTTAACTTTTGCATTTCAGAAATCTAATATTTTTTCTACTACCAGGTATGGAAAACGACAGGAATCTTTTAAATCTCTAAATGCATCAATACTACCTCCTGTTTTGGCAGGATATTTGGCGGAAAGACATGCAAAATATGAATTATACCTCATCCCAAATTATATGACAGATTTTCTATCTTTGAATAAGGATTTTAAATCTGTTTATAACGAAAAACCTAAATATAGTATAATTTTATTTGCTCCGACAAATGATAATGCTTCTGAGTATAATTCTTTTAAATTATTTTATAACACATTAAAAAAAGAATTGAATAATTATTCTCAGAGTTTTAATGTTTTATATTTTTATGAAAATAATAATACTATTTATGAAAATTCGTATGATAATATAGCCTATAAAGATTTATTGGAGTATTGTAATCATTTTTGTGTTATTGATCCTTCAAGAAATACCTTACTTTCTTTTAAACGATTAGGAACATCTGAAATGGATTCTCTTAGTGCTTTACTTCAGCAATATTCATTTATGTTGAAGTAAATATTTATTAATGGGATTTTATATTGTTGAGATTTTATAGTTTCTTTATTTTATAATCTTATCAAAGTTAAAAATATGAGGGTAATATGAAGAATTTTTTAAAGGTTGCAGGTTATATATTGGTTGGCTTTTTAGTCTTGTTGTACGTATCTTTTCTGTTTGTTTTGCCAAGAAAGATTGATTTAAATGTTTACAAACCCGAAATTCAAAAACTTGTTACAGAGAATACCGGTTTAAATATAAATTTTGATAGAGTTGATATTATAACAACACCTTGGCTTGAAGCCGGCTTAAAAACTAAAAATATAAAGGTTACACTTCCTGATAATTCTATATTGTTTAGTGCAGATTCTTTCAAGGGTAAAGTATTTCTTCCTAGTTTATTATGGTTAACGGTAAGGGTTTCTTGCGCAGAAGTTGAATCTCCGCATTTGAATGTCGAAATTTTAAATGGAGAAAAGTTTAAAGTAGCTAAAGTTTATGAAGATTTAGTGAATAAACGCAGACAGCAGAGACGTTTAAATCCTCCAAAAACTTCTAATGAAACTGAAGAGTTTCCGTTTGATATATCAAATATTAAACTAAACATTCCTGTTGTAAAATTAATGGATTATAAAGCTGTTATTGATGATACTGCATCTGCGCATAAATTAACTTTAAAAGGAAAAGAACTAAAGCTGGGTTATTTTAATGGTAAAAATGTAAAATTAAAAACGGAAGCTGAGTTTTATAGTGATAAGGATAAAAATATTACAGCCAATTTAGATATTGATACTTTTTTACCGCCATTTGGAGCTGTTCAAAAAGAAGAAGAGGATAATGAAGCTGTATTTGCTCTTCCGTTTATAAATCCTGTTAGTGCTTACCGTGATTATACGCTGAAATCTAATATAAATTCTAAATTAAAAATAAGACAAAATAAAAAAGATAATAAGTTGAGAATGAATGGCTTTGTAGATATAGAAGGAACTACACTAACTATGTCTGGCCTTCAACTTCCGGAATCATATTTTAGATTTAATGCAAAGGGAACTACTGCAGATATTGATACGTATATTTATCTTACGGATAGTGAATATATAAATTTAGCAGGTAATTTTGATTACGGGAAAGAACCTTATCTTGATTTATCTATGAAATCTCCAAAGGTTCATTTTTCTAATGTGTTGAAAATAGCTAGGGCTTATTTGGATACAATTCATATAAGAAATGATATTGAAAATATGACAGCCAGTGGATTTTTATTATCTAATGCTAATATCAAAACGGATTTTGTAGATATTATTTCTGATGGTAAGATTATAATTCGTGAAGGAAATGTTTCGGATAAAAATACAGGGTTGTTATTTAATGATATAAATGCAAATTTATTTTTCGATGATAATATTTTACAAGTGTTAGATACTCATGTATTGATTAATAATCATCTATTAAATATTTCAGGTAAGGTGGATTCAAATTCTATAGCAAATTTTCATATAAAAGGTGATAAAATTCCGCTTCCCGGTTTGTATGCCGCATTTGCGCCGAGAGAAGTTAAGCAATCATACAATTTAAAATCAGGAGTTTTAACTCTTGATTCAAAAGTAACTGGTGAAATAAAAGATATTGCTGCTATATTTAAAGCTGATTTGGAAAATTTTGTTTTAAATGATAGAACGGGAAATTTTATTCTTTCGAATAAAAGATCTCATTTTGGTGTTGCTAATTATGCAGGTGTTATTCGCGGAAAGTTAAAAAATACAGGATTTAATTTATATTTACCAAAAACCGGTTCAATAATCAAAGATGATTCTTTAATTGTGAATATTGATAATAAAAGTATTATTGCAAAACCTTCAATTGTAAAAATTAATAGAAATTCTTCCGTGAAGTTTTACGGAAATGTTAAAAAATATCTTAGTGATCCTGTTGTCAAATTATTTGCTACAGGAAATTTAGCCTCTACTGATATTGCTTATTTATTGGGAAAAGAGACAATACCATATTTTGAAATAAAGGGGCAAATTCCTCTTAGAGGAGAATTTTCATCAAAAGGTAAAAATATGAAATTTACGGCTCAATTAAAAGCTGATAATTCAAATTATATTACCCCAATAAAACTTGATGAATTAACCGGTAAACAGACTATTATACAAGTAATGGCTGAAAAACGTAATGATACTTTAAAAATTAATAAAACAGGTTTATATGTTAGAAAACCTGATATGAAGTTTAGTCATGATTTAGCTTCAAATTTAAACGGAGCTAAAGAAATTGTTAGTGTAAGAGCAATGATTTCAAATTTAAGTATTAATCCGTTTATAAATCTTCTTAAGGTTTCTATTCCTAGAAGTTTAGATGGTACAATATGTATATTTAAAAAATCCAGATTTAATATAGGCGGACAATTATTTGCTTTTGGCAAACCTACAGCACCTCATATTAATGGTAATTTTAATATTCGAAACATAACAATTCCTGAACTATATACAACAGCAAGGCAGATTGTTATTAATCTTGGCTCTAAAGATATAGATATTACTATTAATGATGTTGATTCGAATGGTTCGGATTTTAATTTAGGAATACAAACTACTTGGAATTTAATTCCTAAAATGATTTTATCAGAAGTAAGAGTTTCTTCGAATTTTATTAATGTAGATAAATTAATGAAAGTTTCTAATGCAGCTGTGAAAACACTGTCTCCTTCTAATTCTTCAGTATCTGCTAAAAAGTCAGATATTCCTGTTGTAATCCAGAGAGGAAATGTCCGTTTACGTAGAATAAAATCAGGTAATATTATTGCTAACAATACAACAGGTAAAATTTCTTTGTATAATAATGTATTTTATCTCAATAAATTGAAAACATATCCGCTTGGAGGAAATGTGTATGGGGATATTTCAATGAATTTATTGACAACTGAATTGAATGCTAAAGTGCATGGTAATAATTTTGATATTGAAAAAGTCTTACTTGATATCATGCAAATGAAGGATACATTATCAGGCAAACTTAATTTTGTTGCAGATGTGTCATTGAGGGGCGCTAAAATAACAGAACAGATGAAAACATTAAAAGGTTTTGTTGATTTTACAGTTAAAGATGGACAACTTGGACCTTTTGGAAAATTTGAGAATTTCCTTATGGCTGAAAATATTAGAGAAAATGCATTTTTCTCATCTGCTGTTGGTTCTATAATTACTAATTTGGTAACTATAGATACTTCGCATTTTAATGATTTATATGGTCATATAATATTTAGTGATGGCGTTGCTGACATTGCACCGATAAAATCTCAAGGAGATGTTATGTCTATGTATATTGCTGGTAAAGTAAATCTTCTTGACAATAGTGCAGAAATGAAAATTCGCGGAAAATTGGCATCTGCTTTTTCGGATAAATTAGGACCTTTAGCAAATATTAATCCGATTAATCTTGTCAAAAATACTCCTGGATTAAATGCTGTTGCTGTTAAGGCATTCGCCTTGTTCTGTGAAGAGGTCTCCGAAGAAGAAATGAATGCTCTGCCGCATCTTGGTAAAGGTAAAACTGATGAGAATGCAACTAAATTTCAGATTGTGCTCAGAGGAGATACAAGAAAACCTTTAAAAATGATAAGATCGTTTAAGTGGTTAGCATTAAATTCTGAAATTCAAAGTGCACAAAATTTTGTCGATACTATTCCAACTCCGGAACTAGGAGAAGAAACTCTGTCAGTTGAAGAGCTTATCAAGCTTAGAGAACAGCAGGCAGCGGCTGCGGCTCAGGGCAAATCAATAGAGTCAGAAGAACAAAAAAACAAAACATTTATAGAAAAAATAAAAGAAAAATTAAAAAAATAATAAACGAAAGAGGCTAAAATTATTAGCCTCTTTTTTGTTATTTGTCTTATACTGTTGAAATTTTTCTATGTTAAAATTTGACTATGAAAATAAAAAAAATACTTATATATAGTTTTACTATTGTAACTGTTTTTGTTGTAATCAGTTATTTAGTATTTTTGTTTGTTTTTCCAATTATTTTGAATTCAAAATTTTCTGTCCGTTTTTACGAAGATTTTTTGTCGAAGAAAATTGATAGTTCAGTTCAGATAAAATCTTTTGAATTTCGTTCAAAACCGGATATTTCGTTCGAAGTGATTATAAAATCTATTTCTGCTAATAACCCAAAAGGCATTGGTGTTTTTAGTGTAAAAGATTTTAGTTTTGTTTCTAAAGCATTTTCATTTAAGCCAAAATCTATTGCAGCAAAAACAATTTATGTAAATTATCCATATATTACTGGTATATTTCCGAAGAGAGATTCATCAGCAACCTCTTCTTTTAATATTGAAGATTTTCCACGGATTGATGTTGGTAAAATTTATATTGATTTTGGAAACTTATCAAATCTTGAACTTTTGAATATAAAAACATCTTATTCCGGGGGACAGCTTTTATATAATTTCCATGGGAAGTTAAAAATACCTTATATTAACGCTCCGGTAATATTACGTTCTGATAATAATATAATATATTACCATGGTTTATATTTTGATAAATTTTTGGTTAAATTTAACAGTTCAAAGATTTATATCTCAGGACCTTTGAACAAGTTGAGTTTTAAAGGATATAAGCTTCCTGTTAATGAATTGGAAACAAGTTTTTTGCATTTTTATAAATTGAGGCATCCAAATAAGAAAAATTTCATTGAAAATTTTCAAAATTTTTCTGGTTTAATGGATATTGATTTAGTTTTGAAAAATGGAAGCTTAACTGGTATCTGTACTGCTAATAATTTGCAGGCTTTATTTTCTCAATATAAAATCCCTGTTTTGCTGCCTAAAGTTCAGTTTTATTTTTCTGGAGGTAAGATTTATGCTGTAACTTCAGGGTATTTTGGTTCTGAGCCGGTTCAAACGGATTTTTATTTGAAAGGACTTTTTACAAAAAATGTTGTAGTTAGAGGAAATGTACATTCAAAATTAACGAATAAGTTTTCAAAAAAATATTTTCCAATGATAAAAATTTCTGGAAGTGCAGATGCTGTTGTTAAATATTTTACCAAATCTGGTAATGTAGGTGTTAAATACATTCTTACTGTTAAAAAAGGTGATAATTTACTTTCTACCTACGGAAATCTTGATAATGTTGAGCGAGATAGACAAATTGTTGTTCAAACAAATAAGCAAGCTGATAAGATTTATATTAAAGAATATAGATATCAGTTTTTGAATGGAAAGAATAAAAATATACTTCTTTATGGAAATGGTTTGTTTGAAAAGTTATCAGGGCACTATTCTCCTGTGTATATTACACTCAAAACACAATCTCGCGCTCCGATATCTATTTTTGAGTCATTTACAAAGAATTTTATTCATGGTGGTGTTTTCTCTTCTGATTTGAAGTATGAATTTTTGACTAAAACGTTATCCGGGTATGTGAAAGTTTATAACGTAGCACATTCGGATTTTTTATTTTTGGAAAATACTGATATAAAGATTTCTAATAATAGGTTAAAATTGATATCTGACGGAACTTTTTTTGATTCTCCCATACGTATATCTATGACTGCGGATAATAACTTTAGGAATAATATTTTAATACATGATATTGATATTCATTTAGATAAATTTTTTATTAAAAAAGGTAATTATACATCTTTTCCGGCAAAGACTTTAAACAGTGCTACAGTTCAGAATAAAAAAGAGTATAAAGTTGTAGTTGAGAGGGGTAGAATTCATGTTAACGATATTTTGCATACTAAATTTTCTTTGCATGATGTAGAGATTTTAGGAATGTTAAAGAATAATATCGTAGATTTTGTGATTCCTGAAACTAATTATGCTAAGGGAATTCTCAGTGCTAAAGGATGTTATAATATAAAAAATCATTCTTCTGATATTAAATTCTTTGCTTCCGATATAGATTCAAATGAAGTTGTAACTCATATATTTAATCTTCCTAATCAGGTTCATGGTTTGGCTTTTGCGACATTACATCTGAAAACAAAAAATAAACTTAATGATATTAAAGCTCATGCAACGTTTGCGATAAATGAGGGCTTCTTGCCAAAACTTGGTTCAACTGAATTTATTGTGAAAAAATCTAAAAAAATTAAATTTATAAATATTGATAAAATAAAGTTTACATTGTCAAAAATTACAAATATTGATTTCTCAAATAAAAAAGTCCTTGCTTCAAATATTTATGGTTCTTTTATTTTAGATAATAGTGATGTTAATAAGATAAAAATATTTTCACAGAGTGATTATCTTTCATTGTTTATAGAGGGGCATTATAATATTGATACTCAATTTTCTCATTTATGTATCTGGGGAAGACATAATAAAACCGAGGAGAAAAAAATTAGAATTTTAAAATTGCCTTTTACGTTTTTATACAGGTTGATTTTTAGAATTGAACGAACAAAGGAGTATTATCAGTGTAAAGTCTCAATGATTCCTCCAATTAAGCTTAAATCCGGAGATATAGAATCAATATTCAGGGTGATAGTAAAAGGAAATTTAAATTCTGATAATTTAAAAGTAATACTCAAAGATTTGCGTTAATTATATATTTTCAAGTAATAATGAAGGTTTTGGAATAGGGTTTTTGAAAGAATCTTCGATACTTAAATTTTCAGCATTTTTTATATCCTGTTTTGCTAAATCATTTTTTTTAAGTTTTTTATATACTTGAGCTCTTTCGAAATATAGTCTATTTTTTAAAAGAAAAATACGATCATTCTCAGCTTTAATAATTAATTCGTTATATATTTTTAGAGCTTCATTATATTTTTTTATATTATATAAAAATTGTGCTTTATCCCACAAAAATGCATCTTTTTCATATTCATCAGAAGCATGTTCTATTTCGTAATCAAAATCTTTGAGTGCACTTTTGTATTCATTTATATAATATTTAATATAAATTTTATTATCAAAATTCATAACATTGTATTCATCAGGGCCAAGTCTGTAAGCTTTGTCATAATCTTTAATTGCTCCGGTATAGTCTTTTATTTGAAATTTTGAAAACGCTCTCAATGAATACCATTCAGGGGCAATAGGAAATATTTTTGAACCAATAGTGGCAATTTTAATTGCTTCATTATATTTTTTGTGTGAAATACAATTAGTTACCAGTTTAAATGGAGAGCCAAAATTAAAGCAAATTATAATTATTAGAATTAAAGTCAAAGCTTTTGCTAATTCTATTTTAAATAATTGGTAATATTTTTTATCTATTTCATCGGATGGAATAAAAACTGTAGTAGTGTATTCTCCAAATTTTTCTCTTAATTTTTTTTCAAAATATTTAGTATTCAGATATGTAATAAGCTGATATAATACAAATATTGTTATGAGTAGAGGTAATGCTGTATAATACCATTTTTGCGAACTGATGAAATAATAATTGGGAAATATTATTCCATACAAAAGAATCACAAATGATAAAAATATTAGAATAGTAGAAAATCTTTTTTGTAACTTTATATTATCCCAAATATCATCAATTTCTTCAGGAGTAAATTTTTGACAAAATTTATAGCCAAGAAAAGTATTATTTATAGATTTTATTGTTGTGGTGCCGTCCAAAGAATGTAAATAAAAATTCATTGGAGCGCGCTTAAATAACCATTTTAATATATTAAATTTTATCATTAAATATAAGATTCCCTCTAGCTGTTATAATATCATAAATTATATTCTTTTTTGTGATATTTTATGCTTATAAGTGTTAATTTATATGAAAGAGTTGAGCTATCTATATTCTAGACCGTTTATGTTCTTTATTTTTGCTTAATATTTTGTTACATCTATATTAGTTTATAAAATTTATAATTTTGTTGTGAATTTCATTTTCATCAAGTCCTTTATAATTTATATGGGAAGATGTAATAGGTTGTTTATAATCATATTTGTTGATTGATCTTGAATCTACTATTACCGAAGGTGGGAGAATTGACCATTTATATAAAGCTGTAGACATCCTTCTGTAAAATTTATCAAGCCATTGAATTTTTTGTTCTTGAGAAACGGGATGATTTTTTTCATATAAAAATTCTGAATGGAGCATATCATGGTAATGTTCTTTTTTATTTTCAATTCTCCAAATTATTTCATCTAGAAATTCATAAGGCATGAGTGCATCTTCAGCTATTAGCGGCTTTCCTGTTTTAGGATTGATTGCAAGTTCAGCTCCTGGTTTTTTTAAAATAATACTTTCAGGAATGGCATTTTTTTCTTCTCTGTTGTTATTTAACCAGCGAGCAAGTGCAAAAAGTTTCGTTTTTGGTACATCAGCAATTGGAGCAAACCCTCCTGACATATCACCATTTATAGTGGCATACCCCATATATAATTCAGACTTATCTGAAGTTGCTATTGGTAAGCATTTTGCAAATTCATTACTGATTCCCCATAAAAACATTGCTCTTGAGCGGGCTTGAATATTGTCCATTGTATAAGATTCTTTGTATCTGTTATCCCAATTATTTTCTATAGTTTTAAATAATGTCTGCAAGCAGTTATTTGTAGTTTCTACCATATCTTTAATAGGGGCTTCTGTAAAATTAATTTTTAAATTATTAGCAAGTGTTTCTGCATCTGATTTGCTTTCTTTACTAGTTATTTTGGAAGGCATACTTATACCAAAAACATTTTTACACCCTAGAGCGTCAGCTAGGAGAACAGCGCATATTGTTGAATCCAAACCTCCGGATAGACCTAACACGGCTCTTTCAAATCCGGTTTTTCTAAAATAGTCTTTAATCCCCTGAATGATAGTTTTGTATGTTCTTTCTAAATCAGGTTCATATTCCAGAGTATATACTTTAGATTCAGTGAGTGTTTTTTCTAATCCTTTAGTTAACGGGTAAATTTTTCCAAGATTTTTATCTGGATTGACGATTAAAAATTGTTCCTGAAAAGATTTAGCTCTTGCCAGTAGTTTACCATGTTTATCAAAAACTCTGCTTGAACCATCAAATGAGCTATTATCAATTGCACCAACCTGATTTACATAAACTATCGGGGTTGAGTATTTTTTTGCAATAAAAGAAAGCATATTGTGTTTTAGTTGTTCTTTTTTTGCTCTTGTTGGTGAAGCTGAACAGTTGATAAATACATCAGGATTTTCTTTTGAAAGTTCTTCTATAGGATCAAGAGAGTATAGTGTTGTATCATTAAAAAATTCTTTATTGTTCCAGCAGTCTTCGCATATTGAAATCCCATATTTTTTATTATTAATAATATTGGTTTTTGCACAGTTTATTATTTTTTCGCTATCAAATTGTCCTAATGTCATGCCTGGTTGATTTCCTACAATCGGAGAAGGCTCAATGTATCTGTAATCATTAAATTCTGAGTATGTTGGGAGTAAGGATTTTCTGATAATTCCTTGGATATTTCCATTTTGTAATACTGCAACAGAATTATAATATTTTTTACCTGTTAAGTGATTATATTTTCTTGGTTCTACAAAACCTACAATTGCAGTTACTTTCGTTGTTATTTTTGCAATTTCTTTTAGCCATTTTACGTTTTCTTCTACAATGATAGGGTGGCGATCAATAGTATCTTCAATAGGATATCCCATCAAAGCGAGTTCCGGAAATACAACAAGGTCAAGCCCTATCTTTTGTGCGTAATTGATATATTGTACGATTTTTTTAGCATTATGTTCTAAGTCTCCTGCAACAGGATTAATTTGGGCAAGGCCTATTGAGCCATTTTTATAAGGGGTTAGCACTTCTTTGATTTTTTCTTCCAGTATTAAATTATTTTTGCAATTTCTTCGTTTATCATAGATTTCTGATAATTTGTATAGGCTGTCTTTATCTGTGTGTTTTTGCAAAATTTCGTTGATTAATTTTTCCAATTCCGTTGTATTAAGTTCATCATATTTTGTCATTGCTATTCTAACCCTTTAATTCGTTATAAATCCAGTCTACTTAATTATATATGAAAAATAAGATTAATTCTTGCAAAATAAATACTATTTAACTATAATTATTAAGTAAATAGCGGTATCGTCTAGTGGTTAGGACGGGAGATTCTCATTCTCCAAACAGGGGTTCAATTCCCCTTACCGCCGCCATATAACTAGAATATAGTTTTTTATTTTGTATGTCAGAATTGTTTAAATAATGTTATAAAATGGAAGCAAAAGAGTCTTTTATTTGCTTTACTTTTTTATTGTTTTGGAAGATTTTTTCCAGTTTTTTGGTATGTGAGCGAATTTCAATTTTATCTTTATATTCAAGGTCATTAAGATTTTCATATTTTGAATATTCTAAAAAACTGTTTAAGCTTTTTTCTTTTTCACCTGTTTTTAGGTATGCAAAACTTAAAATAGCAAAGCCAACAGGGTTATAAAATTTTAGTTCTTCAGTAGTTAGTTTTTCCAAATATTTGATTGCTTCTGTATATTTTTTTTCACTATACATTGCCAATCCATAGGCTTGAATATTCCAAGATTCTTGAGGTTCTTTTTTTAATAAATATTCCAATATTTGTTTTAATTCATATTGTTGTTTCTTTTTATATAAAATCATTGCTTTTTGTTTAAGCAAATCAAGATTATCCGTAAATTTTTCAAGACCTTCTTCTATATATTTTTGAGCTAATTTAATTTTTTTTAATTGAATATACGCGTTTGAAAGGTCAAAAAATAGTTCAGGATATTGGTTATCCAGTTTGTAAGCTTTTTTAAAATATTTAATTGATTCAGAATAATTTTGATATCCGTAAGATAATATGCAGGCTTTTCTGTATTGTGCAAAGCTGTCCTTTGGATAAATTTTTATTGCTTTGTCAGCATATTCGTTAGCTTTTTTTAGATTGTTTTTTATATTTTGCCATATCCAGGACATTCTTGAATACATATCGTAAAACAAGTCATTTTCAGCATCAAGCTTTTCAGCCTCTGAGAATGCTTCAAATGCATTGTTGTAATCTTCTTCTACATAATAAATAAATCCTTTTCTATAGAAAGCAAAAGGGTCTTTTTTATTTAAAAATATTTCCTTATTAACATATTCTAAAGCCTTTTTATTATCAGATATTTGGCTGTAACAATAAGAAATTTTAAAATATAAGTCTGTATTTTGGTTCATCCCGAGCTCTTCAGCTTTTAAAAAATATCTGAGAGCTTCATTGTACTGGTTTTGAAAATAGTATATAGAACCTTTAATTTCATAGCAATCCATATCATTTGGATATTGAGAAATACCGGTTGAAGCGTAAGCAAGTCCTTTTAAGGGTTCGTTTTTGTATTCATAAATTTGGGCAAGATTATAATATATATCAGGATTAGAGTATTGGTTATCGATTGCTTTTAGATAATTTTCTATGGCTTTATCAAATTTTTTTTCGCACTGAAGAATAAAAGCTTTGAGATAATATGCATAGCCACATTCCTTATCCAGTTTTATAGCTTTGTCAAGATATTTTAACACTGTTGCCGCTTTTTCTTCCATATCATTTTTTAAAATTGAAGCTACACATGAATACATTTCGGCAGATTCATATCCTGAATTTTTTGCCTGAATAAATTTTTTTAGTGCCAATTCACTTTTGTTGATTTTATATAGACACATCCCTTCATTATAAAGGGCATATCCTTTTTGTAGGGAATATTTGTTTTTTGGCTTAAATTTTATTATTTTGTTATTTTTTTTCATATTTCTTATTGTTAATAAATTCAATTATAAATTCAACATTGTAACAAAAAAAGACATAATTTTATTTAAATTATGTCTTTTTTGAATATAAATATATTATAGAATTTTTAATTTGAGCTGTTTAATAATTCAAATGCTGCATCCCATCCGCTCAAACCACCTCTGGTTTTGAATTTTGAGATTTGAGATACACTATTTTTTCTGTATTTTTTCATTTCTTTTTCATATTTTGCTTGAAGTTTTTTATTTTGTTTTCTTTCAGCAACAATTGTATTTGCGTATGTTAAAAAGTTTTTATATTCATTACATCCGTATCCGGCACTAAGTTTGGCAGGATATGCATATCCTGTATAGTCATATATATTCATGGCTCTTTCTGCGTTAGCTGGTTTCCCTTGTATAGCTTCCCAATAAGTTCCTGTCTGTTTTGTTGCTACAACAATCATTGCAAGAGGATTGTAACCGGCATTTGCCATAAGGTTAACTGCAATTACATCAGCTTCTTTTTCTTCTTTTGTGAATTTATAGTTAGAGACAAGTGTACCTGTAGTTGAGTCTGAGCTAATACCTGTATCTCCTGTTATAAGGGAAACTAATTTTCCTTTAGAAGCATGGCCGCTTATGATATGTCCTAATTCATTTGCAACTACAGCTGCTACTTCATTATCATTCCCAGCATAAGATAATTCATTGCTTGAAATATTGACGACTTTATTTGTCGCATAATCAGAATTATCTACAGCTCCTGAAACAACTGTAAATTTAACATTAGTTGCAGGGATACCGTTTTTAGTTAATAAATCTTGTCCAACTGTAGGAACTCTGTTTGCTGCATTAAATGTAGCAGCTGAAGATGGAAGAGTTATTGCTACGGCAATAAATAATGAAAATAAAATCTTTTTCATAGCTATCTCCTTTTATTAAATACACACAAATATTTTATAACAAAATATATTTTTGTACATTGAATTGTAATGTTTTGTTTCTTAGTGAAAAAAAGAGGGTATTGCTTTTTTTTTTTTACAAGATAGTATAAGTTTTGTTTAACAGTTAAGTGCTTAGGGGTGAATATGTTAGAAAAATTAGAAAAATTTCAGGTTTTATTGCTTGCTGTAGTTATAGCACTTGGGGGTATTATTGCTGCAAGTATATTAACCGGTGCTGTATCAAAAGACGTAATTTCTGTTACAGGTTCTTATTCTCAAAATGTTGTATCGGATAGTGGAACTTTTGAGTTTGAGATTAGGGCAAGAAAATCTACGAAGCCTGAATCTTATGCGCAAATTAATAAGCAGCGTCCTCTTGTTATTAAATATCTGGAAGAACAAGGATTTTCAAAGGACGAAATTGATGTGAAAGCTTTACGTGGATATGATATTTATAGAATATCTCCTAATGGTATGTCAACAAATCAAATTGTTGCATTTGATGCATCCCAACGTTTTACTGTAAGGTCTACTGATGTACAAAAAATAAAAAAGGTTTCAACAGATATTACAAATTTGACAGCCAAAGGTGTTGATATTAATGTTTATGAACCTTCATATTTTTATTCAAAATTATCTGATGTAAAAGTTAAATTGCTTGAAGAAGCAACGAAAGATGCCAAACAGCGTGCTTCTGCAATGTTAAAGGCTACGCATAACAGAGTAGGAAAAATTCAATCAGTTAGAATGGGAGTTTTCCAGATTACTCCTGTAGATTCAACTAATGTATCTGATATGGGCATTAATGATACAACAACAATTGAAAAAAAGATTACATCTGTTGCGAATGTTACATTTAGAATAAAATAAAGTTATAATTTAATTTAAAAAGACAAGGTAGTTTTCTATCTTGTCTTTTTAATTGGAGAAGTTATGAAGGCGCTTGTTTGGAGTAATAATAAAAAAATAGAATTAATTGATAAACCTGTTCCTAAAATTCAATCCCCTATGGATGTTATTGTAAAGGTAACATTGTCAACTATTTGCACAAGTGATTTGCACATAATAAATGGTTTTGTTCCTCAGGCTGTTGAGGGAATTGTTTTAGGTCATGAATTTGTTGGTGAAGTTATCGAAGTAGGTACAGGTGTGAAAAAGTTTTCGGTAGGGGATAGAGTTAGTGCAAATTGTGAAACTTACTGTGGTGAATGTTGGTTTTGTCGCCATGGATATGTTAATAACTGCGAAAAAGGTGGTTGGCTGCTAGGTTGTAAGATTGATGGCTGCCAGGCTGAATATATAAGAGTCCCTTATGCTGAGACAAGTTTGGTAAAACTTCCGGATAATGTATCAGATAAAGAAGCTTTATTTGTAGGTGATATTTTATCCAGCGGATATTTTGGGGCTGAAATGTGTGAAATAAAAGAAGGGGATATAATTGCTGTTATTGGTTGCGGGCCTGTTGGTTTATGTGCAATGATGTGTGCAAAATATATGGGGGCGGCAAAAATTGTAGCGATTGATGTTGATTCAAACAGGTTGGATTTTGCCGTACAATATGGATTAGCTGATTATGGTTTTAATCCTTTAATTGATGATATAGAATATGAAATAAAACATCTTTCTTCTAATAGGGGGGCTGATGGAGTCATTGAAGCGGCTGGCGGCGATAGTACTTTTGAATTGGCTTGGAAAATTGCCCGTCCAAATGCAATTGTGGGCGTTGTTGCAATGTATGAGGATAATCAGGTTCTTCCTTTACCACAAATGTATGGAAAAAATCTTACATTTAAAACCGGAGGTGTAGATGCCGTACATTGCGAAAAACTTATCGAGTTGATTTCTAAAGGGGTATTTAATACTGATTTTTTAATAACTCATAATTTTAATTTTGAGGAAATTATTGATGCCTATGCATTTTTTGAGCAAAAGCCTCAAGGTTGTTTAAAAGTAGCACTGAGTTATTACTAATAAATAAAAAAGACCTCTGTAGAGGTCTTTAATTTAAATTTTATATTTTTATCAAAAAGAATTTACTATCTTTGAGGGCTACAACTTTGTGTTGAGTGTCTTTTTTAAACATAAGAATTTCTCCTTTATCAACTTTAAATTTTTCAGCATCAAAATGTAGTTCAATTTCTCCGTCAATAACATAAACTGCCGCATCAGAAATAGATGTATGTGTATCTATGATTTCATCTTTTTTGATTGCAATTGTACTGAAACTGCTTTCGTTGTTTTCCATCAGAATTTTTTTGTCTAATTTTTTATTGTCTAAATTCACTGTTTCTTTTGCCTTTAATACATTATAGAACATAACTTTCTCCTTAATTTTTCAATTGTTTACAATTTATATTAAATATCCGTTTATAAGAAATATATATTCTATATTGCGGTATAGTTGAATGGCTATTTATATGGAAACATCAAGTTTATCTCCAAGAGTTGAAATGAGTTGTTCTATTTTTTGTTCTTGTTTTTCCGATGGAAGATTTTTTAAAGTTTGTATTATTTCATTAAATTTTTCATTTTTTGCACAAACTTTATTGGCTATGTTAACAGCTCTCTTATGGAATCCTATATGACCGGAATATTTTATACCCAAACTTAAATTCAGTTCTTTAGCTTCCTGAAAGTTTTGATTACCCAGAGCAGATTTTATAAGTGGTTTAGTTGGAAGTAATGTTCCAAATGAAGTGTGTTGATTAGTATATTCGATATTCATAAATATATTAAATAAAAACAAAATTTAATTTGTTAGTATATTTCAGTTATTTTTGTTTTTTTATATTCGTGCTCATTAGGAAAGATATAGGTATTAGTATAAATGCAAGTAGTGCAAAAATTGCAAATACATCAACATAGGACATTAATCTTGCTTGAACAAGCATTTGTTTGTATACATAGGCATCAGCTTTAGTTTGAGCAAATGTGCTTGATGCTCCGCTGATAAATGTATGAACAAAAGAGTTCATTTTTTGCTGAAAGATTATATTAAAATTTGAAAGATTATCTACAAGGTAGCTTTGATGAATTTGCGAATGTCTTGCGACAATAGTGGAAGATATAGAAACGACAACCGCGGAACCTATAGTTTTACAAAAATTATGTAAGCTTGCCCCATTAGCAAGATCTTCTTGTGGTAAAGTGCCCAGTGCAAGTGCAGATACTGGGATAAATGTAAGAATTACTCCTATTCCTAAAAGTATATTTGGTATTGAAACATATAGGAATGATACTGATAAGTTTACGTTAGTAAACATAAATGTGGCAATTCCTAAAAAGAAGAAACCTATTGCAATTAAAATGCGGTTATCATAGAGTTTCATCAACGGTGTTATTATTAGAAGCATTATTACACAGGAAATTACTCTCGGTGCCAGAGTGTAACCGCTCAATAATGCAGTGTAACCTAATACATTTTGTAAAAACTGTGGAGCCAAAAACATTGTGGTGAATATAATCATTGTTACAGATGTTGAAATTATTGTTCCGATAAGAAAGTTCCTATCTTTAAATAGTCTTAATTTTATAAATGAATCTTTGTTTTCACCTTCCCAAACAATTAAAAATGTCAATGCAATAAGAGAAAATATGCTTAGCCAAAAAATCCATTCACAATCAAACCAATTGTATTGTTGTCCTTTATCTAATACTATTTGCATTGACATAAGCCATAATATAAGGGCTGTCATTCCAATGAAATCTATGTGTTGCTGTTTACTTTCATGAGGGGTATCTGCGATGTATTTGTTTATAAGCAGTAACGAAACTATACCTATCGGAATATTAACCGAATAGATATATTGCCAGCTAAGGTTATCAACTAAAAATCCTCCAAACGAAGGTCCTAATATGGCAAAAACCATAACGGCTAAACCAAAGAGAGACATAGCGACGCCTTTTTTATCTGCTGGAAATGCGGATAATAATATTGTTTGTGCCATTGGGGTCATCGGACCACCTCCAATACCTTGAATAAATCTACCGAATACCATAACATTTAAAGATGGTGCAGCAACACAAATAAATGCTCCTAGTGTAAAGATTGAAATAGAAACTTTTAAAAAAGTTTTTCTTCCTAAAAGACTTTCAAGCCAACCAGAAAGCATTATAAGACACGCATTTGCAATCATATATGAAGTTACAACCCATTTTACTTCATCATCGGTAGCTGCAAAATATCCTGAAATATGTGGTATTGCAACATTTGTTGCGGATGTTGCAAGCGCAGAAAATGATGTTGGTAAAAGTATAGATACAGCAATAAGCCATAGCGGTACTTTTTTTTCTTTTTGGGTTGTTATTTCATCCATCTATTTCACCTTTACCGTAGGAACAACAGACATTCCCGGAATTATATTGTATTTAGATATGTCGTCTGTAAATTTTATTTTTACAGGTATTCTTTGCACAATTTTGACGTAACTTCCGACAGCATTTTCAGGAGGGAAAAGACTTGCTTTAGCTCCTGATGCCATTTGAATACTGTCTACCACACCATTAAAAGTTTTATGTCCGTATGTATCAATTTTAATTTTAACTTTTTGTCCTTTTTTCATATTTGCAACTTGTGTTTCTTTAAAGTTAGCTACAATCCATACATTACGCGGAACAATGGCGAATAGAGGTTGAGCTACTTGGACATAATTACCTTGTTCAACTGTTCTATGAGTAATTAAACCATCTTGTGGGGCGTAAATTTTAGTATAGGATAGATTTAATTTATCTTGTTTAACCTCTGCTTCAAGTCTTTTTATTGAGGCTGCTATCTCTTCTCTTTTTGATTTTGAAGAGTTGTTATTTGATTTAGCTGCTGTTAGGCTGTTTCTGCTGGAATCATAATCTTGTTTTGATGATATCCCTTTTTTATACATAGCTGAGTATCTTTCATAGTCTCCTTCGGCAAAATCAAGAGCAGAATATGATTTAACTACCTCATTATCTGCACTTCCTAAAGATGCTCTGGCTTCTTCTAATTTTGCTTCTGTTTGTTCAAGTTTAACTTCATAATCTTTTGGATCAATTTCCAATAATAAGTCGCCTTTTTTTACTTCTTGGTTATCATCTATATTTAATTTTATTACTGGACCTGAAACTCTTGGTGCAATTGTAATTATATGTCCCTCAACATAAGCATCATCAGTAGATTTAAAATACAATGAATTTATTGAAACGATTGCTCCTAGAATGACAGTTATTATTGCAACAATACTAGGGATGATAATACGTTTTTTCATATATATTGGGCGCTTTTCATTCTGTACTATTTTATCGGCTTTTTGTTCTTCCAATTTTTTCTCCTTTTATATTTGTAATTTAACTTTATCTCTTATATTTAAATTCATTTTTTCAAGAGTATTAAATGTAACAGCTAGTTCTTCTTCTGATATATTATTGGTTATTATATTTCTTAATTCTATATCTGTGCTAAGTATTTTATCGCGTGCATCCTTTCCTTTTTGAGTAACAATTAGTTTGTAGATTTTTCTGCCATTTGAATCGGGAATTTTTTCAATAAACCCTTTTTGGTGTAATATATCAATAATCCTTGAAATGTTAGCTCTATCTTTAAATGTGATTTCTGCGAGTTGTCTTTGGCACATAATTTCTTCATTTTCTAGGAGTAAATTTAAAATTACATACTGATCTGGTGTTAATTCAAAATTTTTTTCGGTAAAAGTTTGAGATGATAGCCCTCTTACCAATGTACCGGTTATATAAATTAATGATCCTATTCTTCCTTTTAGGTATTCTCTATACATTTGTTTATTTCCATGTTTACATTATAATATTCTTGTGCTGTAATTATAGCACAAGAAAAATTTTGAGGATACAAGTAATGAAAAAATTTTTTATAATTTTATTTTTAACCATTCTCTATATACAAGTTCCTGCATTTGCGAAAACGTCTGTGCCGCAAAGGGCCAATCATATTGAGTACATGAATCTGGCATGGTGGGAAAAGTATAATGATGAATACTTATCAAATAATCTTTTAAAACTATATGAGAATAATTATGATCTTAAAAATGCAGCATTAAAAGTTAAAGAAAACGAACAGGCTGTAAAAATGCAATTTTCTAATGAACTCCCTCAATTAGGTTTGTCCGGTCAGTTATATCGTGATTTGAGATCATCAATGCAGCAGTTTGGCGATATGCAGATACCAAGTTTTGCACAATATAATTATTATTTACCAATAACTGCAAGTTATGAAGTTGATATTTGGGGGACAAACAGGCTTCGAACAAAAAGTATGAAGCAGCAACTTGAAATTGTAAAACAAGCCGAGCGTGCAACATATATTGCATTAACTTCAGATTTTGCTGTTGATTATTTTAATCTTATAAAAGCAGATGAATTTTTAAAGATTCAAAATGAGCTTATAAAAAATCAAGAAGCAATTGTATCAAAAATTAAAGATAAATATAATATTGGACTTTGTTCTATAAATGAGTTACTTGCGGAGCAAAGAATTTTAACAACATTAAGAGAAGAGCGTAATAGACATATTAAAACGCGGGATATATTAATAGATACCTTACGTGTTTATTTATCTGATTCTACAGATAAAGTTGTACGGAATAATTATGATAATATTACTGTATTGGAAGATATTCCACAGGAATTTAGTACTGAAATCATTACAAATCGTCCGGATTTCAAACAGGAAGAGGCCAATATAAAAAGAATAGGTTTTGATGTCAGAATAGCAAGACGTGAATTTTTACCAAAATTTACGATATTTGGACAAATAGGGTTAAATGCTTATCATTTGGATACCCTATTTAATTCTGCTTCTCAAATGTTTAGTGCGGGGATATTACCTTCACTTGATTTATTTTCAGGGGGCAGAAAAATTGCATTGTTAAAATTGAAAAAGTTTGAATATGAAGAAGCTTTAAATAATTATCAAAAAACTATTTTGACCGGAATAAAAGATGTAAATTCAGGAATCGTAGAATATAAAGAGGCTTTGGCAAATCATAAAGAAAGTTCTGAACGTTTGAAGATGCAGAATAAAACATATTGCCTGGCTGAAGATAAGGCTTTAATTGGTTCTGCAAGCGATTTGGATGTGTTATATGCAAAAGAACTATATTTGATGGTCAAGAAAGATGATGTTTCAAATAAAATAAATTCAATAATTTCGACAATAGGATTATACAAAGCTGTTGGAGGAATTGATTTGTATAATTTGAATCATAGTAACATATAACATTTTACTAAATGTTATTTATAGCTATAATAGCAAAATAAAAGTTTTAGCAACAGGATATGTTCATTGTTCATTTATTTCAATAGTAACCTGATATAAAAGTAAGTTTGTAAAATATTTTTAAAAGGAGAGATTAGCAAAAATAAAAAGCCGTATGAAACGGCTTTTAAAATTTACCACAGAGTTGACAAGTTTCGAACTTGTTTGGCAGAAAATGTGGTTTGACTTGAAATACATGATTTTGTACAATTATATTAATAATAAAAATAATAAAAGGATTTATTATAAATGAATAAAATGTTTATTTTGCAAGAAAGTTCATTTGTTATATTTATAGAAAAACTAGCTCCTATACTCATCTTAGGGAGTATTTTTCTTGTAATTTTTGATAAATTTGAAATAGCATTTGAATTAAAAGATACAATATTTCTATTCCTTATAGTTATTATAGCTATATCTAGAGGTATTTTTGTTTTATTAAACAACAAGTGTGTTATTACAATAAATGATAACTCTTTAACTTTATTGAAGGGAAATAACTTATCAAAAAGTTATAAATTTGAAGATATAGAAAAAATGTCATATATGTATTACGGCGTTTATAACATTACTTTTAAAAATGGTGAAAAAGAAAAAGTAAAAATGTATAATGAACTCATACAAATAGAAAGAAAATATATAGATATAAACGTAATATTACATAATATTTTACAACAAAGATTCAGCAGCCATTATACAGAAGATTTAGTTTTATATTCAGAGAATAATAACTATCCTGGCTATTTAACAAAATATGACAGGAAAATTAAAGGCAAAAGAATTATAGCAACAATTCTATACGCTGTATTTTCCATACCTATAATTGTTTTATTTTTTATAAACTTATTTTTTATCATCTTAAGTTTGATTTTGAAATAATTTTACGTTTATTTACCTTGAATGCGATTAATAACTTCGCTCACCTTCGATTTTAATTTTTTGTCTTGACCTATAGTTTTGTTTCACCAAGTCACCGTGCTTCGCGTTGAACGGCAATTTCGCGTTTTGCATTCGAGATTTCATCACTTGGTAAAGTACTTCAGCCTCCGCTCGTTCGCGCTCGAACGCGGAAGGCGTTCTCATCGCTATCACAAACTAAATAAGACAGGATAACGAAAGTCATCCTGTCTTATTTACCCGAATGAGGTTGGTAGTATAACTTTTATAGATTAAATTGTTTTGTTTATCGGCAGAACATAAGCTCAATAACAGTAGTGAATGATTAAATTTACTGCTGTTATTGTTTTTTGGCAGTTTTGTATAAGAAAAGAATGAAATGCATTTTTGTCGAGTATAATCAATTGACAAAATTTAAAAATTTAATAACGGATTTTGCAAATGTAAGTTTTTAAAAAAGATCGAGTAAAATACATTGAACACCGAAAGGAGAAAACATGAAGGAAGAAGTATTAAAAATTTTTCAGAGTTACGCAGAGCAATCAATAACAGAAGAGATTGCGAATCAAATAGAAGAAAATATTAAAACATTTTTTAAAATTATTATCAGTTGGAAAGAAGATACGGGATAAGAGTTGTTATAACATTATAAAAATTTCAGCAAAATTGCAGGATAAATAAATTAAATATAAAGGTAAAAAATATGATTTATAAAAATAAAAATAAAAAAAATACATAAAAATTTCTTTTTCGCTGAACGAAAAAGATGGCATTTATATGCCGCTTAGATGTGCGAATTATGCAACAAAAACAAGAGTAAATAACAAAGAAAGGAATGTAATAAAAATGGCTTTATTAACACAATACATAAATGAACTGGATACAGTTCACTTTCATATCGACAAATGCTATTGCCAGTACGATAAAGGTATAGCTCCTGAAGGTCGTATTATAGGTGCATATTATAAAATTAAAGAAAACAACATTTTTTTTAATATCTCAAGTAAATTATTTGCAACTGCTACATGCTTAGGAGCAATTACAAAAAATAATTTTGAAGAAATTGCCAAAATTATAGAAAAATCTTTTGGCATTACGATAAATGCAGGTTATTTATGCGAAAAAGTGCCATTGGGAAGGGTAGATGTAAAAAAAGACAGGATAATGGATGACAACCCATGTTATTACATTTCAAATTTAAGAAATTTGTTTAAACGGGCTACATCAGAATTTGATGTGGGCAAATGCTACAAATTGACGTATGAAAACGGTTTTAACATTACACCAAAGGCACAGAAAAAATATCGTTATTCAATATACAACAAAGGCGAAGAGTTATTAAGAGCTGAGAATAAGCCATTTAGGTCTATGTTTAACTATGATTATTTAGAAACATTGGACTGTTGCTTAAGGGCAGAGGTTCAGTTTACCGGTTTTGAGATGATTAGAAATGCTTTTCATTTAGGTAAGAGAGAAGAAACAACATTTGCAAATATTTTAGCAAATGATGTTGATGTATTAGGTGAACAGTTAAGTGAATTGTTTATATAAGGAGGATGAAATGAGTCTAAAACAATTAATGTTATGGGAAATCATGACCGCTATTTGTGAAGAATGTAATGATGATATCAGAGATATCAAAGAATATTTGAAAGCACGATATCATTTGCCAGTAGGCTATGATTTCTCACGAGATATGAAGAGTTTCAAAAAGATTATCACTGATAAGACAGAGCGTTTCGCTTGTTGTGATTATGTTGAAGAATTTATTAGAAAGTTTGAGGTGAAAGAAAATGACAATCAAGATATGGAATGATTTTAAAAATGGTGGTTTTGTATTGGCAAATTATACATTTTTGAGATCATTAGATGTAGTTTCTGCATTAGTTTTATGTCAGTTAATAGCAGAATATAATTATGCCAGCAATAACCATTTGAATTTAAGTCAGTATTTTTTAGCAAATTTGACACGTATTAAAGATTATCTCGGATTTACGGATGAAGACTTGCAATGGGCTTTAAAAATTTTAGAAGGACAAGGTTTTATAACTGTCAATCCTGCTGGCATAGACGATACAATATTAATATATATACATGAAGAAAATATTATCGAGTTTAAACAGGAATTTGAAATGGATGCTCGGTTGCATGAATGGAACTGGGGGTTGCTAAATGTTCAAAACCCAAGAGGTCATTGGAACTTTGAAAATTCGACAAATGCATTGATTGAATTTATTGGACAGCATTTAAAGAATCCCGAGCAGATACCTGCAATAGTTTATGTTTATTGTAACTGTTGTATAGAGGTCTATGAGGCTTCCGGAGAATGTTTTTTAGATATTAACGATTTAGAGGATGAACTTATTGCCGTTTTAAATCGGCATGATTTTCAACCAATGGATATAGCAATATTTGTAAATAGTATTTGTAATAAGAAGGGAGAACATTTATGTGTAGAGTAGTAGAAGTAAAGATTGGAAGAAGAATAGTAAAATTTGTCAACAGACAAACCCAACTTTTTGAAGTTGATGAGAATATGCAAAGAGAATTGGATAATAAGTTTGCTAATGATATGAAAAAAGCACTAGCAAAAGAGAAGAAAAGGATAAACTTTCAAGAAAGTTTAAAGTCGAGGAATACACAATATCCAATTCCACCTAAATTAAAGGCTAATATGAAATTAGCCTATAATAAGTTTTTAGAAGAGCAAAATGAGAAAGCAAATAAATATTGTAATAGTACGAAAAGTAAGAATAAACGTCATCCTGATAAAACATAGTACTAAAATTCAAAATTGCTGTAGAAAGAAAAATGAGCGAACTGGCATGGAAATATTTTTAAAATAACAGCTATATTTAATGTACAGAACAACAAATGATAAAATTAATTTTGTTCTGTCGCCCCAAGTTTTAATCCTTTTTGTGCTATCTGTAAAGCTTCAAGATAATATTTTCTTTCTGCAGCATTTTTTGCAGAGTTCAATATATGCAAAGCTTTTGTATAATTTTTATCAGGTTGTTTAATATCTGTTGCAGATAAATCATCAATCTCGTATACATCAAAATTAAGAACTAAAGCAAGCTTTTTAAGTATATGATAAGTCGGCATATGTTTGCCTTTTTCAATTCTGGAAAGATGTTTATTATCAATCCCTATTTTTTCGGCAAGTTGTTCTTGTGTAAGCCCTTGAGATTTTCTTAAAAGACGATTTTTTTCACCTAGATTATTCTGTAACATTAACACCTCTTTCTTTTAATTTTTGATAAAAGTAAGAGATTTATACACCGTAAATTGACGATAAATAATAGCTTAATAAATCGTAATACATGTAGAAAAATATTTTATTCGTGTTAATATAAACATGGACGTTCAAAATAATAGGCGCGCATTATGTCTGATGAAACAATTAAGTGCCCGAAATGTGGGTTAGAAAACAGCGGAAAAGATAATTTTTGTCAATCTTGTGGGGCAAAATTAAAAGAGATTGTAAATGATAATATTAAAACTAAAGCATTACAACAAATACAAACGAAAAAAAAATTAATGTTTTCTTTTGTAACAGAAATTATAGCATTTTTTACAATTGTATTTTTTACATCTGTAGCTCCTGTATTTCATGTTGTAGATGTATTACAAACTAGGATTAGTAATACAGATAATGTTTTTGAGCAACTGTATGCTTCAATCACTTTTGTAGAACAATCAATCGTAATTGTTATAGGTTTATTATTTGTTTTTGCACTATGGAGTGTATTCAAGTTCAATAGAATAGAACAAAGAATTGTAGAAATGCAAAATTTAGCAGAACCAGAACCATCACAAAGGTTATTGACTTGGTTCGGTTTTGCTGTTGGAATAATAATTTTTGTTATTCTATCTTTTTTAGGTGTTACAGTTTTTGTGAGGTAGAATATGATTTGTAAAAATTGTGGAAATGAAATAAGTAATAATCAAGAATATTGTACGAATTGCGGTATGTCTAAATTAAACAATATATTTAAACATGAGAGTTTAGAGTTAGAAGTATTGCTAAAATGTAGCATTATTGCAATTGCAATAGGAATAATATTTCTGCTACTTAACATTACTCAATAGGAATAACACATGAACTGTCCGAAGTGTGGAAAAGAATTAAACGAAAACCAAAAATTTTGCAGTGAATGCGGAGCAAAGATTGGCGAAAACGATATGCAGGAGATTATTAACATCAAATGGCTTGTAATTTCTATTGCGGCTATCGCTCTTGTCTTTGGGACATGTATTCTTGCAACACAAAATAGTCCGTCTGCAAATACATCAAACAATAATGTGAACAATGAGGTTGTGGAAGATACAAATACAGATGAAGAAACAACCGCATATACAGAAGAACCGCAAGAAGTGCAAAAACCAGTAGCACCGAAACCAAATTGTGTTTACGAAACATCTGACGGAGTTTGCTTTACTACTCAAATATTTGAATTTGAACCAATAAAAGTACAAACTCAAACTAGTTACGAATACAATTATTGGCTTGGTGCAAAAGACGCTTGCGAAAGTAAAGGATACAAATTACCAAATGACTATGAATTAAGGTCGTTATTTGGAGATATTCTTGGCATTGAAATATATAGCGGCATTGATATTGACACCACAAAATTTTCTTATACAAAAATCCCGACAAATTATGAAATATTAAAACGGATTGCTCCTAAAAAAGAAATGTATGGTATATATTTATGGGAAAATGAAGAATTTGATGACGAAAGAGCTTATATGAGAAAAAAAGATACTATCTGGGGAGATGAAACGACTAAACAATATGTAGCAGATAAATTTTCATATAATAAGAATGTTATTTGTGTATATGACCCAAATGGCAAACCGCATAAGTCATTATTAGAAATATCAAGAGAAAAGGAAGCAAAAGCCAAAGAATTACAAGCAAAACAGCGGGCTTTAAAAGAAAAACAAATGCAGGAAGAACTGAACAAAGAGGCAGAAGATGCGTTATTCTAAATTATTTATACTTTTATTGCTTATTCTTGCAGGTTCAAATGTCTGTTATGCAATAAACTGGGAAGCTGCATTTAACGGCGATAAAGAAATTTACATTGATAGAGATAGTGTAAATTGGCACAATAACAGTTTGTATTACAGCGTTAAATATTATAATCAACAAAAAAAAACATATATAGTTTCAATAATTCAAAACAAAGACAATAAAACAGGTATTGTATCAAGCTGTACAGATTTTCAGTATAACCAAAATTTTATCAACGCACTAACCCCGAAAGTTGCAACTTCATTCAATCCATTAAATACAAGCTCATTGTTATTTAATGCAAATGCAAGAGCAATAGAAATAAATAATAACAATCAACAAAAATCACAAAGTATCAATAAAGCAGATAATGTGGATTTCAGACCATATATGCGAAGATTACAACGCAGAATAAAGAGGAATTGGGAACCTCCCAAAGGAAGTGAGACTAAAAAAGTTGTTGTATTGTTCAAGATTGGAAAAGATGGGAGTTTACTCTCAAGTGAAATCTTCAAGACCTCTGGGGATAAGGCAGCAGACAAAGCCGCATTAATGGCAATTGCCATATCTGCCCCTTATGAACCACTTCCAAAAACATACACAGAAGAAAGCATAGATATACAATTTACGTTTGATTATAATATAATAGGTTCAAGTAGGTAATGAAAATGAATTGTCCAAACTGTGGAAGTGAATTAAAAGAAAATCAAAAGTTTTGTACAAACTGCGGAAGCAAAATTAGCACCCAAAATATTAACTCTTCTTTACAAACATGGGTAGTAATTTTGCTTGTGATATGGGCATTAGCTTTAATAACTTATGCAATTTTAAAACCAAATAAAGTTACTACTACGGTACCAGAAACAAAACAGGAACAAATAACCCAAACCCCTGCACAGATTTTACAGCAGATTGATGAATTACAAGCAAGATATTTTAATATTGTAAAAAGAAATGATGTTTTGCTTCAAATATATGACAGTGAAGAGCATCAACAGGATATTAACGATTTAAATAAGCTTTTTAAGGAAGTTGAAGAAAAAATTAATAAAAATAATTATTATTTGCAAAAATATTATGGAATAGAGCAACAGTATGCTCAAAATCCCGGAACGACACAACGTGATATGGATGAATTTGCGTCAAAAGAATATGAAGCTGTTGACGGTTTATTAAACGAAACATATCAAGCAGTAAAAGCAAAAATTCCTCCTGAGGACTTTAAACATCTTATTACAAGTGAACTACAGTGGCTTAAAGAGGTTGAAGATTATTACAATGTATATACGCAACAGGGCTTTGGCACAATTGGACCTCTTATAAATTTTAACTATGAATGCAATATGAGAAAATTTAGAACATTATTGTTAATGCTTTATCTTTAATCTTCTAATGCTTGTTTAACCAGATTATCAATATTATTTATAAATACATCAAACTTCTCACATTGTTTTGAGTTTTTAACCTGTTCTTTTTTATTTCGCCAGTACTGTAAATCTCGGGTATAATGCTCTGTTTCTTTTACCTTTGTTTTTTCCAATTGATTGATTTTATTTTTATATCTGTCTTTTATCTGCTGAATTTTTCTGTTGATTTTTTCAATATCCATAGTTGTTTCCTTTATTTTAATAGAAAAAGTTGCAGTAGGACTTAAAAACGAACGTTTTTATTTTACTGATTAGTAAACCGAAAAGGCGTGATTTTTTGTATATAAGGGTTGATAATAAAAATATAAAAGATAGGTTTTTAAGTAACGGCAGGCATTTTAGGCTGGAAAGGAGACAAAACATGTCCACATATGCATATTTAAGAGTAAGTACAATAGAACAAAACACAGAGAAGAACAAACTTGATGTTTTGAAATTTGCAAATGACAGGAAGTTAGGTAACGTTGAATTTGTGGAAGAACAAATCAGCGGAAAAGCAAATTTTAAAAACAGGCAACTGGGTGCATTGTTAGAAAAAATGAAACAGGGGGATATTTTAATTGTTCCGGAGCTTTCAAGGATAGCAAGGTCAATAACGCAGATATTTGAAGTAATAGACATAACTAAGCGTAAAGGCATAACCTTGTATTCAATAAAAGAAGATTTTTCAAACAATGATAAAACAATAACATCTACCGTAACAACAACAATATTTGCACTTGTGGCACAGATAGAACGGGATTTAATAAGTATGAGAACTATAGAAGCTTTGCACGCAAAGAAAGCAAGCGGAGTAAAACTCGGCAGACCCAAAGGGCGAGGCAAATCAAAACTGGACGAAAACAGAGATGAAATATTAAAACTGGTAGAATTAAAAGTTCCAAAAACAATAATAGCAAGACAATACAACACTTCTACTGCTAATCTGCATAGGTTTTTGAAATTCTGTAATGCATGAAACTTTAAAAAGTTGAGTATAATAACTGGGCGACAACCCCAGAAAGAAGGAAACTTATGTTAAAGCAAAAAATTAAAGCAGTAACTTATTGTCGTGTATCAAGTGTGGAACAGGAAAAAGGGTTTTCAATATCTGCACAAAAAGAACTGTTAAATCAGTTTGCAGAAAAACATAATATTGAAATAGTAAAAGAATTTTCAGAGGCTGAAACTGCAAAAAATGCAGGAAGACATAAATTTAATGAGATGTTGCAGTTTTTAAAAAAGAACAGTGAAGTTAATACAATTCTCGTAGAAAAAACAGATCGACTTTATCGTAATTTTAAAGATTATGTCGATTTAGATGTAGACAAAACAGGTTATAACGTGTATTTAGTTAAAGAAGGAGTAGTTCTGACTTCACAATCTTCATCACATGAAAAACTTATGCATGGTTTAAAGGTGTTAATTGCAAAAAATTTCATAGACAATTTGCGAGAAGAAACACAAAAAGGTAGAAAAAAGAAAGTGGAAGAAGGCTTTTTTATAGGTCAAGTTCCCTATGGATATAAAAAACTTGATAAATGTACAACTGTTTTACATGAGCAAAAATCCAAATTCGTTAAGCGTGCATTTGAATTATATGCACAAGGAAATATTTCATTAAAAAATCTAGTACAACAGTTATACAAAGAAGGTTATATTTACACATCAAGCCATGCAAAAATATCATCAGGTCAACTTGAAAAAATGTTGAAAAATGAAAGTTATATCGGATGTATAAGGTACAGAGGTAAATTATATAGCGGCAAACATCCTTCAATAGTATCAGAACAGTTGTTTATGAAAACACAAAAGGCATTTAAAAAAGACGGAAAACCTGATACAAAGTGCGGACATAATTTTTTGTATAAAGGAATGCTCAAATGTGCCGAATGCGGTTGTGCTATTACAAGTGAGATTAAAAAAGGTAAATGGATTTATTATCATTGTACAGGAAATTCAAAAGTTCCATGTGTACAGAAGAAAAATTACATAAAACAGGAAGAATTAGATTTACAAGTTGATGAAGCAATTAAGCGTGTTGTAATAGATGATAGCCTGGCAGATTACATTAATGTACTACTTGAAGACAGCTATAAAGAAATGCAGGTTAGTACAAAACAGAAGTATGATTATTTAACAACGGAGATTAAAAAGGCACAGACACGTAAGGATAAATTGCTTGAAATGTACATGGATAATGATATAGACAAAGATGTTTGGACAAAGAAAACATCTGATATAGATACACAATTAAATTTACTAACAAAACAGCTTGAAACGATGGATTTATCAGAAAAGCAGTTTATAGATGAGGGGAAAAATATTATTGAGGTTGCCAAACAGACATATAATTTGTATAAACAACAGACAATAGAAGAAAAACGCAGATTGTTAGATGTAATCTTTGAGAGCATAACTGTTAAAGATAGGCTTATACACTACACATACAAGAAACCCTTTGTTACTTTGCAAAATGTGATTTAGACGATGTTAGCGGAATTGTAGATTACATAAAGCAGAATATTAACAAATAATTCTGTGTTTAGTCGAACTATTGCAAATGCACTTATAGCGTACAATTTGCGATTTTTTATGTGAATTTAGCAAATATTGCAAATATTATTTAATCGAACTCTCAAAAAGTAATAATAAAGAGGGTTTGAACCGTATCAACCCTCTGTTTTACGAAAAAATACCCTGGATGCGATTCGAACGCATGACCTACCGCTTAGAAGGCGGTTGCTCTATCCAGCTGAGCTACCAGGGCATTTATTTAATGCAACCAGTATTTATTCTTTTATGTTGCAATATCTACGTTTTTTATATTATCATGAAAAATTTTTCTTGCAAGTATTTTTATAAATAATTATATTTTATTGATTAGATAATTATTTATATTTTTACTATTTTTTTTATAAGGGGTTATCCCTTTTTTATGTTTAAGATATAATTTTATAAGAAGATTATTAAATATAGGAAATAAAATTATGCTAACCGGAAATGAAATTAGAAAATTATATTTAGATTATTTTAAAACTAAACTTCAACATACTATTGTTGAAAGTTCCAGCCTTGTGCCTGACAATCCTACTGTTTTGCTTACAACTGCTGGAATGTTACAATTTTTACCAATATTTTTAGGTATAACTCCTTGTCCGTATGAACCACCTAGAGCTGCTTCTTGTCAGAAATGTGCAAGAGCAGGAGGAAAAGATTCTGATATAGAAAATGTCGGTAGGACTCCTCGTCATCATACATTTTTTGAAATGTTGGGGAATTTTTCTTTCGGAGATTATTATAAAAAAGAAATTATTCCATGGGCTTGGGAATTTGTTACTGAAGTTCTAAAGCTTGATAAAGATAGACTTTGGATTACTATTTTTGAAACAGATGATGAAGCTTATGATATTTGGAGAAGTGTAGGTGTCCCTGCTGAACGTATTAAACGTAAAGGGAAAAAAGATAATTTTTGGGGACCTCCAGGAGCATCAGGTTCTTGCGGGCCTTGCTCTGAAATACACTATGACTTAGGTGAACAATATAAATGTGATGACCCTAGAGGCTGTGGTATTGATACTTGCGAATGCGACAGATGGGTTGAAATTTGGAATCTTGTATTTACTGAATTATATCAGGATGAAGAAGGTAATCAATCTCCTTTAGGTAAGAAAAATGTTGATACAGGTATGGGGCTTGAACGTATAACAATGGTTTGTCAGGGCGTTGCTTCAACTTTTGAAACAGATCTTTTGAAGCCTATTATGGATAAGGTTTCTGAAATGAGCGGTGTACCTTACAAAAAATCTGAAAAAACAGATATTTCTTTAAGAATTATCACTGACCATGCAAGATGTGTTACTTTCCTGATTTCTGATGGTGTAATTCCGGGTAATGAGGGAAGAAGTTATGTTCTTCGTATGATTTTAAGACGTGCTTTACGCCATGGAAAAATCTTAGGAATGGAACTTCCTTTCTTATATAAATTGGTTGATATCATTGTTGATATGTATGGTGAGGCTTATCCTGAATTAATTAAAAATAAACAAAAAGTTATTGATACAATTAAAAAGGAAGAAGAACGTTTTGCAAAAACTCTTGATAGAGGGTACAAAATGCTGGATGAGTTTATTGATTCTAAAAAAGATATTGACGGTGAAAGTGCATTTAAGCTATATGATACATTTGGTTTTCCGTTTGAGTTAACAAAAGAAATTGCTCAAGAAAACGGGTTGAATGTTGATGAAGCAGGTTTTAAAGTCGCAATGCAAGAACAAAAAGATCGTGCAAAAGCTGCTACTGCTAAAATTAGTGTAACCGGCGATATGAAGTACGCTAAAATTGAAAAAGAGGTAGGTTCTACTGAATTTATCGGGTATAGCGAAAATGAATGTTCTGATGCAAAAATTCTTGCTCAAATAGAGGGTGATGGTTTTGTAGATATAGTTTTAAATAAAACTCCTTTCTATGCTGAATGTGGTGGGCAGGTTGGAGACAGTGGTTATATTGAAAGTGGTAATATTAAAGCTGAAGTTTTAACCACGTTTAAAGTGAATGATTTATATGTCCACAGATGCAAATTGTTGAACGGTGATGTGATTATTGGAGATGTTGTTAAAGCATATATTGATGTACCTCGCAGAGAAGAAATTAGGGTTCATCATACTTCAGCGCATCTTTTGCAGGCTGCTTTGGTAAAAGTTCTAGGAGATGAAGTTAAGCAGGCGGGTTCTCAGGTTGAAGAAAACCGTATGAGATTTGATTTTACCTTCTCAAGAGCTATGTCTCATGATGAAATCAAAAAAGTTGAAGATTTGATGAATAAATGGATTGGTGAAGGTTATTGCGTAAATACTCAGGTTATGGGTATTAAAGAGGCTGAATTAACCGGAGCGACAGCGTTATTTGGTGAAAAATATGGTGATACGGTCAGAGTTGTTTCTATTGAAAAAGACGGTGAATCTATTTCAAAAGAATTCTGTGCCGGTACTCATGCAAGGCTGTTAAAAGATTTGCGTGTTGTTAAGATAGTTTCTGAAAGTGCAATTGCAGCAGGTACTAGACGTATTGAAGTCGTAGCATCAGCTTCTGCCATTAATTATTTGAATGCAAAATCTGCTGAACTTGATAAGTTATCAGCTAAATTTAAAGCTCATTTTGATGATGTTGTTGAAAGAGTAGATAAGTTATCTGAAGAAAACAGAGAGTTGCAAAAACAGGTAGAAAAACTTGAAGAAGAAAATACAAGAAATAAATTTGCAACATTTATTTCCCGAGCACAAGATATTGAAGGCGGCAAGTTGTTTATTTCAAAAGTTGCAGCATTAAAACCTCTTTCTATAAAGATAGGTTTGGAATTTTTATCTCAAAAATTAGGTGATAGCATTATTATTCTTGCTGGTGAAACTACTGTTGCTGTGAAAGTTTCTGCTAATTTTGTCAAATTGGGTATAAATGCCGGTAAAATTGTTGGTGAAATTTCAAGGGCAACTGGTGCAAATGGCGGAGGAAGACCTAATTTTGCTCAGGGTGGAGTTAAAGATTCATCAAAATTAGATGCGGTTTTAGCTAAACTAGAAGAAGAGTTAAAATCTTCTAAAGTAGGGGCTTAAATGTAATTGAAAATTTATAAAAACCCTGTCAAAAAATATTTGTCAGGGTTTTTATGCTATTATCAGATATAAAAGGAGATATGTATGATTAAAGTAAATAGTTTAAATTTTTTGATAAAGGTTTCTTTGGAAAAACAATGGCTGAGTATGCAAAAGAAAATGCATCAAGAAAAGTGTTGAATTCTTCATCTTTAAAAATGAATAGTATAGATGATTTTAATAAACATTTTGATATTATAAGTAATGCTCCAAAAATGGAAAGAGTGCCTATGGATGATATTTATGAAGCTGTTCCTTCTCATATTTCCGAAATTTTTTAGAGTAATAGATTTAAATAATAGAAAAGGAGAGTTTTATGACAGTATTAAAAATACAGAGATTGGAGCATAATCAATATGTTCCGGAATATCAAACTGCAGGTGCAGCCGGTATGGATTTGTGTGCAGCAATAGCTGAACCTGTTACATTAAAACCTCTAGAAAGAATTTTAATTCCTACAGGGTTAAAAATAGAGTTAGAGCACGGTTATGAGGCACAGATTCGTCCTCGTTCAGGATTGTCCATAAAGCATGGTATAACTTTGATAAACTGTGTTGGCACAATTGATGAGGATTACAGAGGGGAATTGTGTGTTCCTGTTGTTAATTTGTCAAATGAATCTTATACGATAGACCCTCAAGAAAGAATTGCGCAAATGGTTATTGCAAAAGTTGAGCAGGCCCAGATTAAAGTCGTAACAGAATTGTCTGAAACTGTTCGCGGTATTGGTGGATTTGGCTCTACTGGCAAGTAAATATACTTTTAACAGATGATTACATATTCATATAATTGTTCTAGAATTTTTTTGTTCTGTTATTTACATAATGGGACGTCTTATTAGTGAAGTATAAAGAAAAGGAGATTTAGATGACAGTAAGTGAGTATGGTTCTGATTTGACTTTGAACAAGTTAGAGGGAAAAAACTGGGTTGCAACTATGATGTTGTGCTGGAGTTTTGGTTATTTAGGTGCACATAGATTTTATACTGGAAAAACAGGTTCAGCTTGGGCAATGGCTGCTATGTCTATAACCGGATGCTTAGCTCCAATTAGTTATATTTGGGCTTTGATTGATGGTATTATGATTGCTCTTGGAAAATTCACTCATGATGATGGAGAAGAGTTATATGAAAGAATCAATTGGCTTGGTTATGTTTATATCGCAGTATCGGTTCTTACTATAATTGTAATTTTATTGTATTTATCTGCTATTTTTGCTGCAACAGCATCTGTGGCAGGTTCCGGTCATGCTCCAATAGCACCGTAAATAAAATGTTTTATCCGGCAAAAAGCAGTATCAGGTACTTCCGATACTGCTTTTTGCAAAATTTATTATTATTATTTTGTACTTGTTGATAATTGTTTGTAATGTCAGGTTCTAAAATGAATAAAAATATTAGAAAGTTTTTTGTTGCAATATTGCCATTGTTGGTTGTTGTAGCTGCTAATCTTGCTACTTTTGCTCATTTTAAAAATTTTTGTTTGTTTAAACTTTTTTTTCATCACGAATGCTGGGGGTGTGGCTTAACCAGAGCTGTTGCAGCATTAAGTCGTTTGGAATTTGAGCAGGCTTATGATTATAATCCTCTTGTTTTTATTATTCTTCCACTGTTATTTATATTTTGGTGCTGTTGGCTAAGAGAGGAATTTAAAAATAAGTTTAACTAATAAAAAAGGAACCTTGAAGGTTCCGTTTAGTAGTAGGGGAAAAGGAGGAAAAATTAGTTTTGATTAGTTATATTTTTACTATCGGACTAAGCTAATGTAATCTTTAATTTTTTAAGCCTTTTATTAAGAAATATTACATATAACAAAAAGGGCCGCAATAGCAGCCCTTTTTCTATGTAGTTGAAAGTTTATTTTTTTAAAAATAGTTTTAATTTATCAAACCAATTGTATCCTTTTGATTTTTTTATATTATCAAACTCTAATCGGTTATGTTCTATAATAAATTCTCTTATTTTTTCTGTTCTTGGATATAGAAATTTTATCGTATCATTGAGTGTCTTTTTTAATAGTTGTACTTCTGCGCTTTTATTTTCAAGAATTTTCTGATTACGTTCAAAATGATACGGATAGTCTAGTAAAGGTTTTCTTTTTGCTTCTTGCATTGCAAGCATTCCTACGGTAGGTTTTTGTATAGTATCTTCAAGGTGTCTGGCATAAGAATATTCGCCATAATCATCCGGATAAAATCGTGTATCCAGTTCATGTCTTGTTACTTGTGCGTTTATTCTTTGGTTATGATATTGTCTAATCGGTTCAATTCCTAGTTCCATAAATATCTCCTTATTTGTGTATTTATTAATAAAACTGAACATATATTTTTTTTTATACTTTTTAATATAAATATTACAAATAATTAAATAAAAGAATCACCTTATGAAATAAGGTGATTTATGGAGTTCGGGATTAAGATTAATGGAGTAAATAATATATTTTGATATGTATGGTTCATAGGTAAAAAGATATATGAAGTATCCCGATATATTTAATTTAGTCTTTAATATTAGTCTAAAATTACTGAAATTATGGCTGCAGCACCTGCAATCCCACTTACTGTAGCTAGTACTTTTGTTCTATCTGATATTCGATGCGGATGTTTTTTGTATTTGTGATGGTTGTTATCATAAACAATATATGTATAATTAGGAGAGTTATAAGAGCGGTGAGTGTACATTTTATTATGTCTGCAAAAAGCAAAACAAGGGGTAGTTATTGATAGACAGAATATTAGTACCATAATTTTTTTTATCATTATAACCCTCCTTTTTCTTTCTAATTTATCCTACATTTATATAACGATTAGATTCATGATTTGTTCAAATATTGAACTCTATTTTTTATTCATATTAAGAAATGTAACGAGGTATATACTTTATAGATAAAAAATAGGCAATTTTTAGTTAAAAAAATACTTTATATATATGTAAGGGAAATAAAAATAAAAAGAGAAAAGGGGATAAATTATGAGAAAAGATTATGAAATGATTACATTAAAAGCTTATGTAGATTCTTTAGATAATGTAAAATGTTTAACAGTAAGTGAAAAAGAAATTTGTGAAACAGTTGA